>NZ_JACHFW010000003.1 GCF_014202115.1 Catenibacillus scindens | reverse complement strand
AGACCCCTTGAAGACGACGAGGTAGATAGGGCAGAGGTGGAAGCATAGTAATATGTGGAGCTGACTGTTACTAATCGGTCGAGGGCTTGACCTGAGATCTTAGCGAAGGGAGAAGAACTTCTGCTGAGGTAATTTCAAAAGTTTGTGGGATTGATGGAAAGTATCTGAATGTGCAGTTTTGAAGGTACAACACCTTTATTCCTCCTTAGCTCAGTCGGTAGAGCATTCGGCTGTTAACCGAAGTGTCGCTGGTTCGAGCCCGGCAGGGGGAGTTTTTTGTACAAGGAAGGAAGAATCCGGCCTTAAAACACTGGCTCCATGGTCAAGCGGTTAAGACACCGCCCTTTCACGGCGGTAACAGGGGTTCAAATCCCCTTGGAGTCATTTAAAGTGAATATGGCGTAGTAGCCAAGTGGTAAGGCAAAGGTCTGCAACACCTTGATTCACCGGTTCAAATCCGGTCTGCGCCTTTCTTATGAAGTGCTTCAAACTCAGTGTTTATGTGGGTTTGAAGCACTTTTTGCATTTGGGAAAACTTGTACAAAGTTGTACAGCAGACTTAATGTAGAATATCCTGCATCTTTACACCATCATCCATATGAGTTACCGGACGTAAGTAATGCTGTGTCATTCGCAACGTTGAATGTCCCAGGAGTACCTGTATATGGGTATCCTCCATGCCACTTTGATGGCACATGGATGCAGATGTAAAACGGATTTTATGACTTGAACGATATTCAATTCCAATGGCTTTACAGTATTTTTTTAAACGCCGGTTAAATGTTTCTGTAATGAGTGTTCGTCCTTCATACATGAATAAATATTTACCATGGGGATTCAGGCATTTCATTTGCTGTAAAACCTTTACCCCTTCCTCATTGATGGTTTCAGAGCGAATACTAAAATACGGATTGCCCTTGGGCGTTCTTTCAACGGGATGTGATGCGTTAAATGTAAGGTCACTATTCATTGTCCGTTCTTCTACAAGCTGTCTGTCAATGTAGATCCGGTTAAGATCATCATTATCCCAACATAAGGCTTTAATTTCACCGATACGCAGAATACTGTAAAAAGCAAGCTGTATGGCAAGCGTATAGGCATCTTGCGGCAGGGAACGCAGGTAGCTAAGGAGTGCCTGGCGTTCTTGCAGAGAATAGGTTTTATTCCCTGAACGTGGGGGCTTAAATTTTAAATCCCTGTAAGGTAAATCCTGTAATGGATTTTTAGAAAGAAAACCTTCCAAAATACAGTATTTAAAAACCCCATTCAGGATACCCTTTCTACCTGAGAAATCCTTGTAAGTAATTTTACCATCCCCTGTCCAATCTTCAAACAAGTGCATTAAGACTTTGCTGTCAATCTGATGAACTGGCATGGAAGCTAATGGAGTATTGGCGTAGAATCTGCGCCATATGCCTACATCTTCTTCCAGCGTTTTGTTTGTTACCTTTTTAATTTCCTGTCGTCTTAATACCCATTGCTTGAACACATTTTCTAATGTCTGACCAAAATAGTAGCAGTAAAGCCGGTCAATTAAAGTATCACGGTCAGGGGCAATAAATTGGGGATTGTAAGACTTTACTCGTCCATCTTTGCAAGTATAAAAATCTTTTCTTTTTTTTTCTTTAAAATATATGTCGCATACAAGTTTTTCTTTCATTTTTTTAGTCATATCTATGTAATGCGCCATCTCTGATGAATCCAGTGTATCATCAGAAAGTATTTTTTGCAATCCCTCAATAGCCAAATAAGTTTTTTTCTGCTCCTTGGTCAGAATTATTTTTTTAACTATTTTTCTCCCCCTGAGTCAGAGGATATATTACGAATAAACTGTAAAAATGCCTCTGTCTGCCGGTTTCTCCCGGAACGTGAAACCGTTTTCCCGGCCAGGGTCTTTTCATCCTCTAAAGGAATATCCAGAGCCGCAAAAGCTCTCCGCATCCCGTTCAGATCGATCACATCTTTTATGACTTCCCCATCAGAAACCCGGACGATCCGGTACAGCTCACGATAACCGGGGTTTCTATTGGCCTTATATCCCTGCCAGAGATTTTCTGCCTTTAAACCATTCTCTGCAAGGATCCGCATAAGGCGATGATAACTATAAGGCTTCCAGTCATAGCATCTGTGAAGCCCGATGACACCTTCCAGGCGGATCTCATCCTGATCACCGCTATTTTCTGGCTTCCATCCATCTTTCGTATTCATTCTTCTACCTCCATGTCGCTCTCTGGATTTTCTTTTTCCTGTAAAAATGGGTTCATTTCTCCCGGTTGGATAACCCGAAAATCTTCGTCACGGCGCAAATATTTTTCTACGCTGTCATAGACCCGGATTCTGCCATCCTCCTGGTAGATCTGCACTTCATGGATCCGCCGCAGGAACGCTTTCCATGTTTCCGGGCTGTCCTGCTGGACTTCCGGGTATTGTTCTTCCAAGCTTATATTTGATGTTATGTAAACATACTCATAACACCCTATACGGTTTGAATACCTTGCCCCAAGTGTCACAGGATATATATCACAATAATTAAGCATATCCGATATTTTTAGACTGCTCCGAAACTCCTCAAAGACCATCACAAATTGGCACTCATATTGATCGAATGGATTTTTGTATTCAGTAACCCGATAGACATTTGAGTCCCCAAAAATGTCCAGGACACTTCTTGTTTTTCCCATTCCTGTAGCTCCGCTGATATAAGTTACTTTCAGGTTCAGGCGGCGGGTGTTTTTGTACTTTTCTACCAGGAGCGTGGTGCGAACTTTATCTATTTTGTCGATGTTTAATATATAGTCGTTGTTTATAGCAATAATCTCCGCATTGCTATATCCGGCTTTGACCAGTTCATAAAGTTCCTCCATGTCTTGTCTTTTTCCCTTCTGAATAGGAATGGTTCCCCATTCTTCAAAGGAGGCCTCTACAGAAGTCTCCGCTTTTTCGGTATCCTCCCATTTCCCCGCTTTCCTAATATAATCTATGTTGGACTGGACACTTCCATGGGCAGCTTCAATATGGGCTTCCGGGAAATGCTTCTTAACGGTGCTGAAACGGACACGGGATGTAAAACATACATAAATGTGGGTATGGTAAGTCCCTGTTTCTCCACCGATTTCATCAGCCATGCAGAAGTAGCGCACTGTGCTAAAGCCTGTAACAAGCACTTCCTTGATCCGGTGGTGATCCCATCCCTTTTCCTTGGGGTGGTTAATGGTGATTTGATAAGAGTGGCGTTGACCATTCAGCGCCTGTATATCTTTTTTCTTGTTTGTTGTATTAGTAGTATCAGATTTCTTCATGAGTATCGTCCTCCTTTAATTCATATTGAACCGATGCCGTGATCCTTTTGATTGATGCGTTTGGATATTTCTCATTGATCTGCCGGATCGCCTGTGTTACCGATGTCCAAAGTTCTTCTGGGAGATCTTCCAGAGAAATCTCCACCCCTTTCAGTTTCTTTATCCTTGTCCGGCGGGAAGTTTCCTTTTCCGCTTTTTTTCCCGCTGTCCGGGGCTTGGGTTGCCGATGGAGCTTCTGGATCTCTCTTACAGACATTTCAGGCCGGGCTTTCCCCCAAACCTCCTTCGGAAGATTACTCAGGGCAATGAGTTGGGAAATGCTGTACTTCTGATATTCCGGCTGAATATCCATACAATCGTTGGTCTGCGGGTCGCAAATGCCAAACATCCGACAGACCTTCACATAATTGAAAAAGGTTGTCCGTCCATAATGGAACCGCTCTTTTACAAAGGCTGAAAAAGATTTATAGCCTGCGTACCGGTACAGCTTATGGTTCTGGATGTAACTCAGGGCTTTTGCGATGGATAGCCGGTATTGTTCTGACTGCTTCCAGGCATAGTCAATGCCTTTACAGATCATTTCAAACTGTTCTATACCTGCTTCTACAGGAGCGCTCATTAAGGAAGGGAGCTGCTTTTCTATTTTTTTTATCTTCGGTGTTTTTTCCTCCATGGAATTTTTACTCCTTTCAAAATCATCGAAGATGCGGTATACTTTTCCTGTTCGGGGATGTATCCGCAAGGTTGTCGGGTAACTCTGGATGCTGCCGGGCTGCTGCAACAGCCCGGCGGCTGCCTTTACTATTTTGTCGGTGACCGTATCCTTATTGGGATGTCCTCCTTTCCCTGGGAACTTTGTGTTCCCTGTTCTTGCTACTAATTATAGGAAACTTGTTTCAGAGCTTCCATTGCCAATGGGTTAACATTTTTAGCTTTTTACTTAACAAAATCTTTTGGATCAATAACCCTCTGTTCGCTTTGTGCAGATAAGGCGAACAGTCTTTTCTTTGCCTTAAAGCCTTGATTTTCCTGGGTTTTTTTAATCTTGCTTCCTTGATTGTGCCTCGACAGGTAATACTCACCTGTCGAGGCACCCCGGATACTGGCCTCACAGCCCCGGGCCGCTGCCTATGGCAGCTTCCCGGGCCAGCGAATCCAGATCCGGCTCCCTGTCCAGATAGTAACGGATCTGCCTCAGCATTTCACCGCTGTTATTGATCTTTGGGACAATAATCTCCTCCACATCCCCCTGCCCGTCAATCAGGGCTAAACCTTCGCCGGGCTTATAGGCAGCTGTAGGGTTTTCCTCTAATGCTGCTGCGGCTGCAAACCCAAGCATCTTAAAGGCTTCGCTGGTGCAACGGCCCAGATTGATGATACATTGGAATTGCTCCCGGCTGCCGTTGGAAAACATAGCGGCGTCAGCCCTCTGTATAGTTAAGATCAATCCGCAGTTCAGGCCACGGCCCAAAGCTAAAATCTCACCGGTTTCTGCCATGAGCCGCTTTTTCTCTTTTGGCTCTTTCACTTCCATCCAGGTCAGCAGCCCCATCCATTCCTCAATAAACAAGGCATGGTATTGTGGAAGCCTGATCCGGTTCTGGCGCACAGCGCAGAAAAACTCATAATACCGGTGGATCATATCCACGGCGTCCTGCCCGGATGCATAATTACGGCTTCCCTCAAGCGCTTCATATTCTTCCCCGCCTTTGAAATCAGCGATCCATAAAAGCCCTTCATGTTTACGCAAGATCTGCCAGATATACCATAACCCTGTCAGACTTTTGCCTGAACCGCTTTTCCCGGCAAGCAGGATGTGCGTGTGTTTCTTTGGAAGGGTAGCCCGGGCAGGGATTTTAATGCCCAGGCCACTGTAAGCTTCTCTTTTATACCCGAGGATCATCTTTGTCCTCTGTTGGATCTTCTTCCAATGGCGGGATTTCCTCGGATAAGGCTTCGGGTTCCGCAGCTTCCTGTATTTTTTCCTGTTCCCGGATCATCTGGGTCACCTTTTCCAGATATTTTCTTCCTTCCTCAGATAAGGGGATGGCAAAAGTAAGACCTTGTGGGGATATGGACAGGATATACACCGGCGGCGTAAACCCCCGGACTTCCAGATAAAAACTCTGGACGATATGTATAGCTATGGCTTTTAACTGTTCTACCGGGAGATCCTTTAAATGTTCCAGGTAGCCAATGGCTTTCAATTTTATCCACAAAGCTCCTTTGGCATTGGGTTCATACTTCACCAATACAGGAAGTACATACAGATATTTCCCAAAGAGTTCAATGAGTCGGTGGACTTCTTCTATCGTCAGGATAATTTCCCCGTTGGCTTCCGTGCCGGGCCAGTCATTCCCGGTAGCCTCCTCATAAACCCACTTGGCAAGTACCGCCAGACCTTTACCCAGAAGCCGGAGGGCCTTACCGAAAACTTTGCCGAAATCCATTATCAGATCCTTTGTGTTTTTTCGCAATTCTGCATGGGTAACAAAAAAGTATAGGTATACCCCTAAAACAGCAATACATAAACTAAATAAGATTCCCATAAAAAAGTATTGATATCTCATCATACAATCAACTCCTATAAAGGTTTGGGAAGGCTCTGGGCCTTCCCGTTTTTATACGTCATCAGTTTCGACAAGATGGATACCTTTGGCTTTGATCGTATCAACGATGGAATCCGTCTGGCCATTGTAGTATGCCATAATGAGGGGCTGTTCAAACTCTACCCAGACTTTTTCCCCTCTCAAACGCAGTTCTTGGAGGCGTTCGTTCGTCATCAGTGGAATATCCCCCTCTACGTAAACGGATAAATGATCGAAGTTCATCGTTTCCACACAGTCATACTTGTAACCCACGACTTTGTCCGTGTATTTTCCGTCTTTATATTCCTTTTTTTCGGAAATTTTCTGTAAGATCATCGCCGGGTCATTAAGGATCTTATTCAGATCGAAATATTTACGGATGAGTATACTGTTAATACGCGGCATAGCAATCACCTCTTTTCATGTTGCGGAGTATGCGATATAATAACCTTGTTCATCAGGGTATCCGCATAATTATCGGGTATTTTGGGGATGCCGCCGGGCTGGGCCAACAGCCCGGCGGCTGTATCTATATGTATCATGTGGGGGAGCGTATCCTCAGCATAAAGTATCACCTTTCCTCGAATAATAATGGCAGGATTCTATGGGTCACAGTGGACATCCATGCATCCTGTGTTTCCATTTTTACTTGCATAAATTCAACTAGTAAAGTTACGACTTCCCGCTCATCGTCAATGTGATGGCAGCCATCTTCATCAACATATCCCAGGGTCTGTTTCTTAACAAAAACCGTCTCCGGTTCAAAGACCATCGGTTCCAGATATTTTTTTATGAAGCCATCTACAATATCTTGAATGCTGACAGGAAGATAGATTTTATTACAGTTCACATTTCGCATCAATTCGTCAAAATCTTCCTCATCACCAATACCTCCCTGAAAATCGATAATGAAATTTATGATAGAATCAGAAGCAGCCTTGAAACATTGAGCAATAAATTGCGTATTCATATTTATATCCTTTCCTTTCGCTTCGCTCAGGCACAAAACGTCATGAGAATGGTTTTGATCTTGAGCCTTTTTCGTATGTCTTATTGTCAATTTGGACTTAATTTACTATTTTCACTTTTACCTCCTTAAAAAATTTACACAAGCGCTTGCTGTAATATCTTTATATCAAAAAAAATGTTGCAGATGCTGCCACATTTTAAAATTTTATGGTTTTATTTTCAATAACTTGTTCTTTTTCTATATTTTTAATCTATATCTGTAATTTCGCATCATCTATATCCCTTCTATTAACGTTGTGTTTACTCAAAAAACACCGTGTTCCCCCATCTTTAGAGGCTACATCTGCACTTTGCGCCAAGGTAGGCCAAACTTTATTCAAAAACCACACCCTCATTTTAAAAACCTACTAAGAAAGTCTAAAAACCTTCTATAGCTATTGGCTAGCAGGAAATAGGAGGTATCATTATGGCGTATAAAGAGAATAAATACGACGAAGAACATTTAAGGATTGTAAATTCTGGAAAATTTTTTAAGAAACGTTGTAGCGAGAAAAAAATTAAATCTAAAATTTTGGAGGAACGATTCGGTGTTTCCCGTGACACTGTAAGACGTTGGAAGCAGGGTACATCCGGAATAGCTCCGAGCGTTGCCGAAAAACTTACAAAACTGTTAGATGCACCCCTTTGTGAAATTTTAGGTATTCCCCAGGATTGTTGCCAGAAGTGCGAGAATAATATTAAATTGTCCAAGGAAAATGAAAGATTAAAATGTGAGAACGAAGCGTTAAAGAAAGAAATCAGACAATTGAAAGATTAACAAACAAGTAAACATTATAAGCATTGTTCTTTAAAATGTAAATTCTGTTAGCCTCAAATGGCCTTGCTGTTTTAACAGCGAGGCCATTTCATCGATTTATAAAAAAGTCAAAATCAAAACGGATATTTACGATTGACTATGAATAATCAAAAGCCGTATAGTCTGATGTAAATATTCTTTTTCTTTTATGCCTAAAAGCATATACATCCGTATCAAATCGTTACATTCATCAAGCCTAGAAATGGATAATCCTTCCATAATAGCGAAGAACTCTGATAAACTAATTCCTAAACCATTACATATTTTCCCCAATGTATCTATGGAAGGGGAATTTCCTCTATTTATTAAATTTGAAAGTGTTGACTGGCTTATGCCGGATTTCTGTGCTAATTTGTACCAACTCATATTTTTTTCGTTTCGGAGCATTTCAATACACTCAACAACATTCATTATAGATCACCTAATAACACAAAATAAATAAGTACTATTTGCTCAATATACTGAGCCTTTTGTTGAAGATTTTAACATACATTATATATAATTGCAACTTATATTGAGCATAAAGGTGATTCTATGCAGAAATTGATAAATACGTTCGATTTTGGGGCAAATTTACGACGATTAAGAAGAAGATATGAACTTACCCAAGATCAGCTTGTTGCGCGTTTAAATTTGCAAGGGATTGATATATCAAGAAGTAAATATTCACGTTATGAAACCGGTGAGTTAAATGTACCGATAGATACAATAAGGACTTTACAGAAAATATATCAATGCCCGTACGAAGATTTTTTTGACGATGAAAAATAACTGTTTGATTGCTCATTATAATGAGCCATTCGTTTTAAAAAGTACTTTACACTAAACCTATGATAAAACGATAGGGATAGATATTTATGCAAAAACTAAGAAATACGACTACATTAGGGAATAATTTACGAACAATCAGAAAGAAATGCCGACTTACTCAAGAGCAAGTTGTAGCCCGTTTAAATTTATTAAATATTGAAATAACCAGATCATATTATTCACGCTATGAAACAGGGGAATTAAATATTCCTGTCGAAACCATTGTTGCATTGCGTTATGTTTTTCAATGTTCCTATGATGAATTGTTTCAAAATATTCGACCAGATATACAATAAAAATGAATATATAAAAAATAGAATATTTCTAAAGATTTTTAAATTAACTATATTGTATATCAATCACTATTTTTTGACACTCGTTTCTATGTTACCAAACTAATTCCCATTTCAGCTATAATGTCATGCATATTCTTCCCGGCATTAATTAAAATATTGAACTGCTAATATTTTATTTGTTGTTTAGCGTCACCCGGCTTTCTTCCGGATTATACGCCGATGCGTATTATGGAATATAATCTGTTATCGCTGATGCCTCCTGTACTTTGATTAATAAATGTTCATACGTTTGAACATTTTGCAAACAAAATCTTTTAGCTTATCAACCTTTAACATCCGTATCCGTTTCCCGCTTAATCCAGTCTTTTAATACATAATTAATGTATTGGCTAAAATTCCGGTCATCTTCATTGGCCATTTCTATAATCTTTTCCACAAGGTTGGAATCGAGAGTAATGCTCACCTTAACTTTTAATGGTTTGGGATTCATAAGATTATCCTTTTTTATCCCACAATATCATTCAGGGAGATATAACATTGAATAATAAGATAAAGTAGGATATAAGGAGACTAATAGAATAGTCATGTATTGAATAAATGCAGACAGCCACCTTTGGCGGCCATCAGGGCCATATTATCCGGCCAGACCGGGCCATCTCCGGCCATTAACCGTTATGCCGCGAAAGGCTCTTTACATGAGTAGCACATGATAGGCTCTCTGCCTTGGCAAATCCGCCTGTGGTGCTGGTTTGCCGGCTTTGCCAGAATATCATGTGTGATGGAGGCTCATGTCAAGAGTACCGTGGAATAATGGTTAATGGCCGGCCGGATAATATGACTCACACTGGCCGGATAATATGGCACAGTTGGCCGTTTAGGATGACAATCTGCAAATAAACAGATCCGGCTATTTATTCATTGCCATCTTATTTGTACGTTCCAAAAGATAATCCACAGAACAGTTAAAATAATCTGCAACTTTAATTAGGATATCCAGGGGAAAATCCCGAAGCCCTTTTTCATATCGGGAATAAACATCCCGATGAAGTCCTAATATTTCAGACATTGCCTTTATGGTAAGGTCATGGTCAAGACGTAAATTTTGTATCCGCTGCAATTTCAATATCATCCACCTCTTTTATTCCTCTCTATAGACAAAATAAAAGATAGAGGATATAATAATATGAAATAAGACTATTTGGCCGTATTTTTGTTATTTTATAGCGTATTTGCGTCTTATATTGAAACGCAAAAGAAAGTAAGCTATACTAGTTATAAATTATGCAAAGGGGGAGAATATGAAATGAAGTTGAAGAAATTGGCGATAACTTTAATTACCACATCATTAATTATGGGAATCAATGGAATACCAGCGATGGCCGCTGAAAATACAGTGATAAACGAAAATGTATCATTTGAGAATCTAAACGCTTCAAGTACTGCGGATGCGCTAAGACAGAAACAGTGGGTAGTTGATAAGGAGGCTGTGTACAAAACAGTACATCACGATGCAGAAGGTTATTACAAAGATGAAAAAGTAGTTGATAAAGAAGCTGTTTATGAAGATGTACTTGTAAGTCCAGAAGAGGGTCATTGGGAGCAGCAAAAGGTGATTGATAAAGAAGCTGTGTATGATACAGTACATCACGAGGCAGAAGGTTATTGGACGGAAAAAGAATGGGTAGAGACAAAGCCTGCTTGGGATGAGCCTATCTATGAAGAGCAGATTAGACAAATTTGTGTAGATTGCGGAATGGACCTGACAGAAATGTCTGCAGATGATAGAATAGAACATGCAGGAAACCACCTCCTTGCAGATCCAGATAATGCTTCCGGTCAGTGGCGTGACGAGGTTCATCAGGTTCAGACCGGAAGCATACACCATGATGCAGAAGGTTACTGGACAGAACCTGTATGGGTAGAAACCAAACCAGCTTGGGATGAAACAGTATTAGTATCCCCAGAAGAATCTCATATGGAAGACGTATGGGTAGTAGATAAAGAAGCCGTCTATGAGCAGCAGTTAGTAACCCCTGAGGTATCTCATATTGAGAAGGTCTGGGTAGAGACTAAACCAGCTTATGACGAAGAAGTTCTTGTATCCCCGGAGGAAGGCCATTATGAATATGTTTACATTGATTCGGTGGCTGAGTTTGTTAATCGTCTTTATACGAACCTGTTACAGCGTGAGGCTGATGATAGTGGCCTTGTATCATGGACGGAGGTTCTTAAGTCAGGTCGTGAGCAGGGGGTTAAGGTAGCTCAGGGGTTTGTTGAGAGTAATGAGTTTAAATCCAGAACCCTTTCCGACACAGAATATATTAAGATTCTTTATAGAACTTTCCTTGGTCGCGAAGCTGACACTAACGGACTTAACAGTTGGTTAGCTGTTCTGGACAGTGGTCTTTCCAGGATGCATGTATTTAAGGGTTTTGCTGAATCGGATGAGTTTACTAAGATCTGCCAGCAGTATGGTATTCAGAGGGGGAATGCGGTATTAACGGCTCCTATGGATCAGAACGAGGGTGTTACTAAGTTTGTAGCTAGGTGTTATGAGTTATGCCTTGGTCGCAAGGCTGATGCTGATGGTCTTAATGCTTGGTGCAATCAGATCTTGACAGGTGCTAATACTCCTAAACAGGCAGCTTATGGGTTTGTGTTCTCTAATGAGTTTAAAGCTAAGAACCTGTCTGATACTGAGTATGTTAAGGTTCTTTACAGGGTATTTATGGATAGAGAGGGCGATGCTGGCGGACTTAATGCTTGGGTAAATGTACTTAAGAGTGGTCAGAGTCGTGAACATGTATTTAATGGTTTTGCGGATTCCCCGGAATTTCAGGAAATCTGTGCCGGTTACGGATTATTAAATAGATAGATAAATCCTCGACAGTTTGTAAACACAGACTGCCGGGGATTTTTAATGAGGGCGTCTCACGAATTGATATATCAATAATTATTTTTTGATATACGCTTATATCTGAAATACGTTGCCTGGCTGATCTCCATTTCTGCCATGATCTCCCGGCACTTAACAGGTTATTAGACTGCTTGTATTTTATTTGCTGTTTGGCGTCTCCTGGTTTTTTTCCGGCTCCACAGGCATTATGGTGAAATGGTATTGGGGATTAAGAAACAACTGTCTTGAAATGATTCGGCGTGGTTTTAGTATGTATTTGTTTGGAATAAAAAAGTTGTACAAATCTTGTACAAAAAGATCAGAGATGGCGCAAACCTCCTTTCTATGCGGGTTTGAGAAGTGTCTAAAAGTTCAAATCCGGTCTGCGCCTTTCTTATGGAGTGCTTCAAATCCAGTATTTATGCGGGTTTGAAGCATTTTTGTTTTTAATAAAAATGTGACTTACTCCGAATATTAAAGCATTATTTTTTATAATGTCGGCTATTTTCGCATACTCCTGCGAATCTATTAAATGAGCGCTGCAAGGACAACTATGAGAATCCGTTATTGGGGAAGTTGAAGTTTAAGAAATAAAAAACGTATATACATCTGTATTGATATGCATTTGCGTAATTAAAGGAAAAAATGAAGAATACGTGAAACAGAACGGATGTAAAGCAGGTTATGTTTTGTGAAGAGGTTTTCTTATGTTAGAGAATCCCAGCATGTAATCTGCAGAAACATTATAGTATTTACAAAGAGCTATTAAGTATTCAATGGGAAGCGGCCTTTTTTCCAGTTCGTATTGGGAATAAGTTGTTTGAGCAACGCCCAGCATATCGGCAACTTGTTTCTGAGTTAAATCATTATCCTGTCTTAAAGATCTGATTCTATCTGCATAATTCAAATAAACTCACCTCGGATTTTAAAATGGTGGATAAACTGTCCTTAGTTTACAGTAAAGCTCAAATTGATATTGATTTTTAAGTCACAGTGACTTATGATAATTTTAAGTCATATTGAGTTAAATTTTTGTGAAAAAACTGGGAGTTTGACCGCAGTTGGCGGCCTCCAGATAAAAATAATGCTTAAAGCAGAAAGAGGGAATTGAAGATGAAGAAACTGAAAACGTATCTTTGCCTGTTCTTGTCTTTTGTCATGATTTTTGGCGGGACACAGACATGGGCAGCTTCGCCAAATGATCCAATAGGAGACAATATGGCAAAAATAAATTGGAGTGGTAATGACAACTATTGTCGTGTCACTGCTATTAACGGGAATCCGGTGAGTGGCCCTCAGGATTATAATAATAAGGAATTTCCAGTAGGCACCACCTTTACCCTTCAGGCAGATCCTTCCTATGAATCACAATATGGAGGTCAGGAACAGACACAGATGTTTTTTAAGTGGACTGCTCTTGTGGTGAATAGTGTCTATGAGGATCCGGTACAGGATTCTTCCAGTCTGGAAAACCAGTATGCAAGGGAGACAACGCTGACTATTACAAAAAATATGGCAGGAAAAAGTGTACTATTATCCGCCCAATATACTGCAGAGGATCTTTTGGGAAAGATTCCGATCAATGCGGAATGGATTTATGATTATACACCATGCAATATTGTCAGCTATACCGGCGATGTGGACGTATATGGAGAAAACGGCACTTATTTTAGTTCATCTGCAGGTGTGGGAAGCACACTGACTTTTAAGGTCACTGAGCCAACGGCCGGGGCTTCTTATCGTTGGTTCCTTTTTACGGCTGGCGGAGAAGGTTCCATTGGCAGTTTGGTTCAATACTTTCCGGGGGAGAATGGGGATACCTTTACTCTGGAAGTGACTCAGGAAATGATGGACAGTTATTCCGGGGTTTACCCATATAAAGTGTCTGCTGTTCAGTGGGACCATAATGATAGCTGTGAAGTTATGGTCGGCGGCGGAAAAATTATTTCTGCTGATGGTGTGCCTGTAAGTGAAGGGCAGGTAACATCTTTTGAAAATGAAGCCTATCTCAATAACATTGGTGGAAACTATGGAAGCTTTACACCGGGAACAGTCCTTGAAATTCAGGCGGATAATGCCACAAATGTCTGGGAACAGCTTTCTAATATTCCATCCGTTCCCCGTGCAGCTCTCTTTAGAAGCACAAACTTTGTCCCAGGCAAAGGAGAAATAACAACCGTATCGGATACAATGATCGAGTATGTTGTTCCAGATCAGGGTACAGTACTTATTTTACCAGGGGATGCAGATAATTTATTTACGTGGAGTTATGCTCTCTATGATATTGACAACGCTGGTTCGGAGGAGACAACACCAGACGCGCAGCAGCCGCCGGAAACTTCTCAGCCGGAAGTCCCCCAGGTAACGCCAGAGCGTGAGGTCCAGGTTAAAGCCTTTGCTCAGAGGCTTTATGAGAACATTCTTCAGCGGTCGGCTGACCAGACCGGATTGGACCAGTGGGCGGACGTCCTTTTAAGCGGCCAGGAAAGCGGCGCGAAGGTGGCCCAGGGCTTTGTGGATAGCGATGAATTTAAGGCCAGAAATTTAAGTGATGAAGAATATATCAAGATTCTTTACCGGGCATTCCTTGGCAGAGAGGCGGATACGGCGGGTCTGAGTGCATGGCTTGATGTGCTGGATAGCGGACTTTCAAGAATGCATGTGTTTAAAGGTTTTGCCGAATCTGACGAGTTTACGAATATTTGCAATAATTACGGCATTATCCGCGGCAATGCGGTGCTGACAGCGCCTATGGATCAAAACGAAGGGGTGACAAAATTTGTGGCCCGGTGCTACGAGCTGTGCCTTGGACGCAAGGCGGACACCAACGGCATTAACGCATGGTGCAATCAGATTCTCACAGGAGCCAACACGGCCAAACAGGCGGCCTACGGATTTGTATTTTCCAACGAGTTTAAGGCGAAAAATCTGTCCAACGAAGAATATGTAAAGACTTTATACCGCGTATTCATGGATAGGGAAGCGGATCCCGAAGGCTTGGGCGCGTGGATCGGCGTACTTGAATCAGGACAGAGCAGAGAGCATGTCTTTGACGGATTTGCGGATTCTCCGGAATTTAGGGAGATCTGTGCAGGGTATGGTATTCAGTAACAGCAGCATAGCTGTAGGGGTTATTCGGAAAGTGAAATTGATAGACTAAAAATAATCTCCGGAAGAGTTATAATCAAAGTATATGATATGAGCTGCCCGACAAATGGGCAAATTCAACATCTGACGGCGGCAGTATTTCTGGTAAAATAAACAAGCCTCATACTTCTTCACCTCTGAAGTATGAGGCTTGTTTGGCGCTGTGGCCTTACTCAATCGTTAGCCCCTGGTATGGCTGATCCATAGGTATAGTTATTCCCCCGTCCGGCAATGTGATGCTGGTCAGATTGCCATCTTCCATGACGCAGAAATAAATATTAAGAGTGGATGGATCGCCGCCAAGATCCCGGTCCACATAATTTTCCTGGAGTGTTTTGGTAATACTGTCAAGAATCATCTGAGTCAGAGTAATGTTATCGTATGCAAAAAAGTCCTGATGCTGCTGGACCGGGGGTCCGGTGAAAATCGAACAATCTTTTGTAAAGCAGACTGTCATCCCACCCTTTCCGTCGGTCACAGAATCGGCCAGGGACAGATCCCATCCAGTAAGATCAGATATAGCATGAATAAGGTTGTCGGGCGTTTTTTCTGCTGTAAAAGGATATTCGCTGAAACTTTCTCCGCTGCCGATATATAAAGTTCCGGTCGTTTGAGCCGCCTCTGACGATATGGATTCCTGAGATTGAGGAGATGTTGACTCAGATTCCTGAATCTGAGGCGAACTGGAACCTGCCCCCTCAACAGGTTCAGATTCACTGGCTGTTTCACTAACTGGTGGAGTCTCGGCAGTATCTGAGGATGACGTGGGCGAACTCTCCGTTTGTGCGTCTGTAGAAATAGTTGTTTCTGGCGGGGCGGAATTATTTTCGGATGGAGCCTGTCCGGAAGAACAGGCAGATAAAAGAAGAGTTGTGCCAAGAAACAATGCAAACAGTGTTTTATTTTTGAACATAAATATTGCTCCTTTCCCAATGGCCGCCCTTATTTAAAGTGAGACGGCAGAGTATGTGATTTTTGGTGGACTGGGGATGGAGAAAAAGCGTTTCTTCATCTTCATCTGAGTATAGCACAAATTTTTTTATATGGAAGACAATGGAACAATATGTAAGAAAAACGTCATAGGTTTTGAATAATTTTTATTTTGATCCTTTTAAGTCCCTTTAAGCTTTTGCGTTTACTATAGTCAATGTAAGAATGTTATATCAGCTTATTATACAGGAATTTATGAGGAGAAAGCAATGGATGAACACAGAAGATACAGGGAACGCAGAATAGAAGCTCAGAAGCGCGCAAGAGCGGCCAGAAAGCGGAGGCGGATAAAGATTGCCGCCGCTTGCGGGGCCGCGCTGTGCGCAGCCATAGGTATTGGTGTTTATGCAGGGAATAGCCTGTCCGGCCAAAAGGATATGGCAGTAGACACCATGGCGTCTGAGTCCACAGAATCGGCGGCAGAAGGTATGTCTGACAGCAGTTCGGATATACTGTCGGAAAGCGGAAACATGGAAATTTTCACAGATGGAAGTATTGCTGAAGGGGCAGCTTCGGTTAGCTCTGAGAGTGACGGACAGGATGGCAGCGAGGTGGAAACGTCAGAGGCTCTTTTGGAACTTGAGCAGGAAATTGAAGAAATTTTAGCCGAGATTGACGGCGTATGGAGTGTTTATGTGAAGGATCTTGGCACAGACGATATATTATCCATGAATAATCAGCGGACAGTCGGATAATGAATCTTATAACGAGCTGGTGCGTCTGGAAAGCGCTGACCAGAGTTTCAGCGATGGATGCCATATTCTTAATGACTATCTGGAAACTGCCGGATATACAGATACCCGAATATATCATACATTAAGTCCATCGGCTACGGAATCGGAATCTATTTCAGATATTCAGAATCACACTTCGGTGGAGGACTGTGGAGCAATTCTGGAAAAGATTTATGAAGGCACCTGTATTTCCCAGGAAGCTTCGGAGGAAATGCTGGAATTGCTTTTAGGGCAGCAAACCGTGACCAAAATACCGGCGGGGCTGCCGGAAGGTGTTGAAGTGGCTAATAAAACCGGTGAGACAGAGGAATCACAGCATGATGCGGCGATTATTTTTGGTGAGGAGACAGACTATATTTTATGTGTCATGTCCGCAGAATGGTCCGTCAGCTCGCAGGCGGTGGAAACAATTCAGACGATTTCTCAGGCAGTATATGAGTATTTGAATATGTAAAAAACATTCTGTCACTGAAGCATCAATCCATAGGAAATAATATAATATAGCCTTTCTTTGGCGGTCATATCTTCATAGGGCACAAGGGAGGCTATTTTTTTCAGCCGGTTGATCAGCGTATTCCGATGGACGAAGAGCTGCGCGGCTGTGGACGTAGTGTTGCGCTCACATTGGAGATAGATAAAAAGTGTATGGGCAAGCTCAGTCTCATGTTTTTTGTCGTAGCGGATGAGCCTCTTCAGCCATGGGGAACACAAAACCTGGGCAGATTCTCCCTGCCTGATCAGGTAATGGATATGATCCATAAAAAAGTCTTCATAAATATACAGGCCGGGATCGGAAAAATGGCAGACGCCCAGCTCAATGGCGCGAAGGGCCTGTTTATAATAGTCGGACAGATCGAAAATCGAGTCAAAGATATTGCTTATTCCGCAGAACAGCCCCTGAGTTTCGCAAAAGCGCCTGAGTTTGCCATAGTCGGCGGGACCCAGCCATTGATCCTCTTTGTTTGAGAGGATACCTATGATCTGTCCCTGATACAGCAATGTTTTTAATGAGGGAAACAGGGATTCCATCTCATTTCTCACCCGGTGGATATTAATGGTGTGGAAACTACGGGCAGTTTCGATGACAATGCAGTATAAAGTTCGGGAGAACTCCCGGCTGACATAGGCAAAGCGGCTTTGGAGCGCCGTGGAAGCGCTGACTTTTTTGTCAAGGAGGTCGCTTAAAAAAAATTCATAGGGAAAGCCGGAGGTGTTTTTATTAAATTCAGACTGTTGGAATTTCTCATATATAAAGTTTCTCAAAATGACCAGGTAATCATAGTCTATAGATTCGATGGGTTTGTAAAAGTCGCTGATGACAAGGTGGCCCACATCTCTGTCTGTGTCAAAACATAAGATCAGCCGCTGGCGGCCAAGTTTCTCATCGGTAGCCAGAACCGGGAGAGAACTTTTTTTGACCTGCTCATGGAGAGGCTTTCGCTCATAGAGATAGTGGTTGACAAAGTCAAAATCATAATCAGTAAACCCGCCCTCGTCAATAATCTGGCGGCTGTGAGCGTCGAGGCTTTCAAAATAGGGCGCTGCCGCTATGAGCTTAAAGGCTGCGTCAAATACAAAAACAGGGTTTTTGATGACAGACAGAGAAAGCTCGGTCAATTCCTGGATGGAGGCCCCGCCAAAAAAAGCCTCGGACAGCGTGCCTGTAAAGGCGGACAAAAGCTGGTCATAATCAAAAGCCTGGATCAGATCCCGGACAAGGGTATCCGGATCGGAAGCTCCGGCTGAATAAAAAAAGTGATTCTGCATTTTGCCGGCAAGATCTTCCAATTCATTCTGGGTCAGATCAGTGGCAGTGAGAAAGAAGATCCTGTTTTTGGGAACATCATCTTTGCAGGCGCGCAGCAGAGGTTTTTTCAGAATATAAAGCACCTGGGGCTGCCTGGCCTCAGACAGTGTTTCAATAGATGAAACAGAGGCAATGACAGGCGGCATTGACTTTGGAAAATGACAAACTTCCTTTTTCTCGAACCATTCTTTTAACTTCTTCATATTTAATGTCTTTCCCCCTATTCTTCACGTATAAAATCTGTAAATACCTGATGTTATTGTAACACACCCGGGCGCTGTGGCTATGTGCGATTTTGTCGAATTTGGGCAAAAGAAATGTGCGCCGGTGACCAGGACATGGTTCTTTAAATATGTTAAAATAATAACAATTTTAAAAAAGGATCAATAAAACCCCTGATCCTGGAAGGAGGAAAAAGGTATGGCCCGTGTTGACGAGATTGTGATCAGTAATGGGTGTATTGGCTGCGGCAGATGCGTGAAGTCCTGCTTTACTGACGTTTTGCGCATGAATCCGGAAACGAAAAGACCGGAGGCGAAGTATTTGGAGGAGTGTGAGTGGTGTCTCATCTGCGAGGAGCAATGTCCGGTAAACGCCATTTATGTAAAACCCCACATTCCTGTAAAAATCCCACATTCATTTTAGTTATTGGAGAAAGGCAGTTGGACTATGGAAAAATTAGAAAATATCGGGAAAATTATAACGACAGATGTCCTTGTGATCGGCGGAGGAATTGGCGGGCTTGTGGCCGCTTTAAGGGCACGGGAACAGGGCGTGGACGTGCTTATTGCAGATAAGGCCAACGTAGGTTTTGCAGGTATGCCTTCCCGGGCGGGCAACGGCGTGCTGACGCTGAAAAAGGATTCAGATATTGATGAATATGTGGAATACCTTGTTAAAAACCTTGGCGTCTATCTGACCGATCAGGAAGCTCAGACACAGCTTGCCAGCGTCAACTACGAGGCCCATCACAAAGTGATGGACTGGGGGGGTAAAGATCACCACCGATGAAAACGGAGAGATCGGCTATTTCCCCAATCCCTGCGGCCCCTGGTATAATTCAGGGATTGAGTTAAACTGTACAGAGACACTGAGAAAGACCGCGGAGAAAAACGGCATAAAGATTCAGAATAATGTCCAGATTACCTCTCTCATAAAAGACGGGGATAAAGTGTGCGGCGCCGTGGGCTACAGCATTATGGACGGCACATTTTACATATTCCGGGCAAAGGCGGTCATCTCTTCCTGCGCAGCCTGCGGCTTCCGGACGGTCCGCATGTTTAACGGCCGGGGCGAGGGCGTAAAGCTGGCATGGGACGCCGGCGCCCAGATGCGCAACGCCGAGTACGGCAATTTTGTGGAAATCATCAGCGATGTTCTTGGGGAATCCATTTATGGAACCCAGACTATTGTGTACAATCAGAAAGGTGAAAATGTCTGGGATAAATATGTGAAATGGCCGGCGCCGGATGTATGTATCGAAATGATTCTTGGCATGGAAAAAGAATACCGGGAGGGCAACGGCCCGCTGTATATTGACTTCTCAAAAATGCCTGAGGAGTGGAAGGTCATTGGACAGAGCGGCGGCGAGCTTATGGGAATGACCCGGTTTTTCCCGGATAAGTTAAAATGGATGGCCCGCAGCGGCGCCAGGGAACATGAATATGTGGATCTTGGGGAAAAACCTACGGTGAAGACCGGCCTTCACGGAAATGCCGGGCCTGTTCGGGTAGATCTGGATTTTAAGACAACGGTGGACGGACTTTATGTTGTAGGCGTGGACTGCTGTAATGGTTCCGGCGCCTTTGGGGCGATCCCTCAGCCTGGTGGACAGAGAGGAAGCGGCCTGACCTTTGGCATTACCACCGGTTATATCGGGGGCGCCAAAGCGGCGGAATATGCAAAAAATAAAGGGCGCCTGGGAGAACCTGACGCGGCGGACGTCCTGGAAAAGAAGAAAGACGCTTTTGCCTGCTTGAATCAGCCCTCAGGCATTTCGGCCTACGACCTGATTGAGCGGATACAGGAAGCGATCTGTCCCTTTGACGTATGTATCCGCAGAAGTGAAGCGTCTCTGACCAGGGCCATTGAAAAAATCGAGGCTGTTAAGGCCGACCTTCCCAAAATGAAAGCCGGTGACTACCATGAGCTTATGGTGTGCAACGAGACAAAAGCTATGGCCCTTGTGGCGGAACTGATGCTCAGGAGCGCTCTGGTGCGGAAAGAATCCAGAGGTTTTCATTACCGGGAGGATTATCCGGAAATTGATAATAAAAACTGGCTTAAATGGACCATTGCGGACAATGTGGACGGAAAGGTTGTTATTTCAACAGAAGATATACCTATGGAACGCTATAAGTTTAAGCCTCAGGAAATGGAGGGCTGACAGATGGAAAAAAAGTGGAAACCCTTTGAAGAGTACAATGCTCCGGCCATTTACCACGGAATGCGCCAGATGAAAGACGTCTATGTCAAAATGCGGGACGGCCAGGAATTGTGTGTGGATATTTATCTCCCGGACGCTGATGGGGCGTTCCCTGCCCTGCTGTCCTTTGGCCAGCACAATAAAGATCTGCTGGATCCTGAATACAGCGGTTCCATGCCGGCCCAGCCCTCATGGTCCCACTTCTGGTTTGGAAATATTGAAAGCGGGGATACCCGGTTTTTTACATCCAGAGGCTATGCCCATGTGATCGCCCAGGCCAGGGGCGCGGGAAAATCCGGGGAAGGAACGCCTATGGACGCCATGTGGGATCACTATGACCTGATTGAGTGGATGGCAAAGCAGGACTGGTGCGATGGAAATATCGGCATGAGCGGCCTGTCTAATTTCGGGGCAAACCAGCTCATGGCGGCAGCCGCTCAGCCGCCCCACCTGAAAGCGATTTTTCCCCAGGATCCGGGATGGTGCTACGGTTTTTTCAGGGAAATGAATCTGGGCGGCGTGCTGAATACACTTTTTTATCATCTGGATCATATGAGTGTGGATCACATGGAGCGGACGGCGCCGCCAACGCTCTCCGAGAATATGGAAGAATTGTGGGAAGCGGCCATGAAAAATCCCGACTACCGCATGTATAAAAATTTTTACAACCTGCTGACGCAAAAAGGCCAGAATAATCCCCTTGGAATGACATTCCCCTTCTTACTTTACCCTTATGACCGGCCGGAGGAGTACGGGCCGATGGCTCGGTATAAAATCGACAGTATTAAGATTCCCGTATATACCGGCTCCGGCCAGTATGCCATTGATTATCATTTCCACTGGCAGGGGGCGCAGCACTGGTGGAAGGAGCTGCACGATGTACCCAAAAAGCTTCTGCTTACAGGGCCGGCCCACCAGGAACGCCCCTATCATTCCCTGGATATGCACCAGGAAATGCTTAAATGGTACGATTACTGGCTTAAAGGGATTGACACCGGGGTTATGGATGAACCTCCGGTGCGCTACTGGGTGACAGGGGAAAACCGCTGGCACTATGCTGAGGACTGGCCCATTCCCGGAACGGTGTGGACGCCTTTTTATCTGGATACATGGGAACGGCTGCGCACACGGCCTATTGACCCGGATTCCTGGGATGGCGCCCCGGAGCCGGACAGCTTTGTTCAGATGCCGCCTACGCTGACTAATAAAATCGCGAAATTGCGGTATATGACCGACCCCCTCAGCGATGACCTGATGATCGCAGGGCCTATATCTATGACATTTTACGCATCTTTGGACAGCGAGGATACCAACTGGTTTATCACCCTCAAAGATCTGGGACCGGACACATCCGACCGGACCGGGCGGGAAGGAGAACAGGAGATTGGAAGCCTGCCGGAGAAATATCTGACGAAAGGCATGTTAAAGGCGTCGATGCGGGCTCTGGACGAGGAGCGCTCCCTGCCATATAAACCGTGGCATAAACTGACCAAAGAGGCCCAGAAAATGGTTGTTCCCGGGGAGATTAACGAATATCAGGTGGAGGTTATGTCCGTGTGCCACACGTTTAAGGCCGGACACAGGATCTGTGTGGAAATCTCCTGCCTGGATCTGCCTACGGGAACCTGCTGCGTGACAAACACAGAATATATCCCCTATCACATTTGCCGCAATGCCACGGTGCTTCATAAAATATACAGAGACGGCCAGCATCCGTCCCATATTTTGCTTCCGGTAATCCCAAAGGAAGCTCAGTAAAATTTCATAGAAACGATATTGGCTCAGAGCCGTCCCGATCTGTTTTTTCTTGACAGTCCGGGACGGCTTTGCTTACACTATAGTGAAAAAGGGATTATATGACTGCAGGAGAATGGGGGATGATCATTTGGAACAGATGAAAGAGAAAATGCTGCCGGAAATTTTGGATATACAGAATCAGGAGGAGACTTTTTCTCCGGAGGCGGAACTGATCTATATTCTTCGCGGGGAGATGAGTATCGAAATTTACGAAAAGCCGTTTACATTGAAAAATGAAGATGTGATCGTGGTCAATGCCAATGAACGGTACCGTTTTCGCGCTTCTGAGGACGTCCTGTTTGCCCGTTTCCGCATTCCGGGAATTGAAGCTGTGTCCGGCGTAAATGAAGTCTATCACCGGTTTCTGTGCAATTCCGCAATGAACGATATGAAGAATTACGATGAACTGCGCCGTGTTTTGAAAAAACTGCTTATCAGCGACCTGAACGTGCGGGAACACTCCAATCGGGTGAGCTATGCATATATGTCCTGTTTTTATGAGCTTATGCATCTTTTAACCGTACATTTTATGACAGGCATACCGGAAAACGCCCTGTCGAAGCGGGAAAAAAATGAACAGAGACTTTATAAGATTACACGTTATATTGAAAAAAACTATAATCAGGATATCAGTTTTGAATCGCTGGCCCAATATATGTATTTATCTGAGGGATATCTGTCCAGATATTTTAAAGAAAATTTCCATATGCGGTTCTCGGATTATGTGCGCAAGGTTCGTTTAGAACATGCCATGGAAGCCCTTTTATACACCGGCCGTCCGGTGACAAAAATTGCTTATGACGTGGGATTTTCCAGCGTATCGGTGTTTAACAGGGCCTTTAAAGAGACTTACGGTGAGACGCCCTCGTCCGTCCGCCAGAAAGCAGAGCGGGACGCAGCCGCCGGCAGCGGGGAGGAGGAACATCTCAGAGAGGGACTCGATCAGAAGATGACGCGGCAGCTCGCCGAATATCTTCACAGAGATGGCTCTAAAGAACCAGAGAAAAAACAGATGGAAGAAGAATGCTGCCAATTTGACGTCCGTGTATCGGCGTCTCAAAGACAGATCTGGAATCAGGTGATCAATATTGGTTCCGCGGCAGATCTGCTGAAAAGTGAGATACAGGAGCATGTGATCTTACTGAAACAGGCCTTAAATTATGAATATGTGCGTTTTTGGAGTATTTTTTCAAAGGAGATGCTTATTGACGCCAGCGGCGATGAGAATGTCTACAATTTTTCCAAGCTGGATCAGGTGCTGGATTTCCTTTCAGAACAGGGTATCAAGCCTTTTTTTGACATGGAGGAGAAGATACGCCGCATTAATCAAAATATGTATACAGCCATCGTCTACGAGAAAAATCCCATTGTTTTTAAAAATATCGGGCATTTTCAGAGGGTGATGGACGCCCTCATGCGCCATCTGGTGAAGCGCTACGGCTCAGAAGATATGGCGTCGTGGAAAATGGAAGTGTGGTTCGGCGGTTATACCATTGAAGGTATGGAGCCTTTTGACGGCTATTTTCATATTTTCCGGAGTATTTACGGCATTGTAAAAAAGTATGTTCCTCAGATGGAAGTGGGCGGGTGCGGTGTTTTTCCTGAGGCGATCAAGGACCCGCGGCTGCGTTCAAGAAATATATGGAAAGAATGGCGCAGCCAGGCGCCCCGGCCGGATTTTATCTCGGCCATGAATTATGCCTATGAAGCGGATCCTGATGGGAAAGATTTATTCGGATACCGGAATTGTGACAGCCGGTATTTGCTCCACAGCGTCCTTCAGTTAAAAAATGAGCTGAAACAGGCGGATTTTGATGATATACAGCTTTATATTACCGAGTGGAACCTTACCGTTTCTGACAGAAACTATATCAATGATACCTGTTTTCAGGGAGCCTATGTGATAAAAAATGTTATTGACGTCTGTGAAAGTGTGGATATGCTCGGATATTTTACGGGGACGGACCGCGTCTCCCAGCACTATGATTCCGGACAGCTTCTCTACGGGGGAGCCGGTCTGCTGAATAAAGACAGCATATTAAAGCCATCAGCCTTTGCTGTGGATTTTTTAAATCACCTTCTGAAATATACTGTAAAAAAAGGCGGCCATTTTTGGATGACTACCGACCGGAAAGGCAGCTATCACATGGTCTGCCATAACATGAAAGAGATGGGGCAGTATTATTATATGACAGATGAGGGAATGCTTGAAAAGGAGAATGTGGAGGATTGCTTTAAAGAGCATAACCCTTTACATCTGGAAATCGGGTTGGATCACATAGACAGCGGGGAATATGTAATCCGTATGTATAGAGTGAATAAAGACAGCGGAAGTATTCTTGATATCTGGAAAGAGATCGGTTTTCACCAGGAACTTTTGCGGGATGATGTGAAATATATCCGGCGGATCTGCGAACCCCGCCTGGCTATATGGAATGAAAAAGTTGACAACAATTTGATGGTTCTTAATCTGGAGCTTAAAGCGAATGAATTTGCTTTAGTCAGGATTTGTAAGGTCTGATTAAAAGCACAGAAATCAGAAAGAGAAAAAAGGTCAGAAGTATACATTAAAATTCTGATCTTTTTTTGCGCCTGTTTTTGGGAATCGGAAAAAAGTGATGAGATGTCAGAAAAGAGATGTACCAGCGGTAAAGCGCCAACGGGGAATGGCGGATATAATAAACCCATCAATAAATGAAAGACAGCCGGTACAAGATTTCCCCGGATCGGGGAAAAGCAGGCAACAAAAGGAGGAGATATGGGATGATACCTTTAAGGCTGAATTTTACAGATGTGATCTGCGATCATTCCCTGCGGCATATTTTTGCCAATGGTCAGAAGGTGGGGTGTCAGTTTGACGTGCGCCTCAGCTATTACAGAGGCCATTTTTTATCCGCTATTGATGAATTAAGAGTGCGGATTGACGGACACGAAATTGATCCGATGGATATAACCATTGGCCTGAAGGGGAAAGATTATGGTCTGGCGGCGCTGCCCCGCCTTGGCAGTGTATTCTGGCCGGTGGCGGAGCCGGCGACGGTGAAGGTGTATAAACAGGGAGGATTCGATGCGGGGGGACATGATATTGAGTTTATTATGTATTTCCGATCCCCCTATATGGAAATGGCACCCAATGAATTTATGCCCAACGATGGCTGCGGTTTTAAGCGGCTGGCATTTGAAGGAGGTGCCGGAGCATGAGCAACGTAAAGCTGGGAGTGACATTATATTCTTTCTCCACAGAATATTGCAGAGGGGATATGACCATGGAGGACTGTATCCGAAAGGCGAAAGAGCTGGGTGCCGAGGGATTTGAGATTGTGGCCACCCAGATGGTTCCTTCCTACCCTTATGTCAGCGATGAGTTTTTAGGGGAGTTTGACGCCATCTGCCGCTATTACAATATGGAGCCGGTATGCTACGGCGCCAATATGGACAAGGGTCTGTACAGAGACCGGTGTATGACTGATGACGAAATGATCCAGACGGCCATTAATGATATTAAAAACGCCCATAAAATGGGCTGTAAAGTTATGAGAGAGCAGTATCTCATCGGGCCGAAAAATTTTGTCCGCCTTGCGCCTTACGCTGAAAGTTACAACGTGAAGGTGGGCATTGAGATCCACAATCCGGATTTTCCGGGATCGCCTCTTATGGATGAGTTTGCCGAGGCCATTGATAAGAGCGGATCAAAATATCTTGGATTTATACCCGATTTTGGATGTTTTGCCAATAAGCCTAACAAAATGCTCTGGGATAATGCTCTGGCGGCGGGAGGCAATTTAAAGATCATGGAGATGATCAGGGATATGCGCTACGAAGATGTGCCTGTGGAGGAAGCTCAGACAAGAGCTGTAGAGGCGGGAGCTAAGAAGCCGGAGCTGGAGTTTTTGCGTGACAGTTACGGAACACTCCAGTTTAGAAAAGATATTTCCAAACTGCTGGAAGGGCTTAGAAAAATCATGCCTATGTGTGTCCATATGCACGGAAAATATCACTATGTCAGTGAAGACCTGGAGGAAGCGGCGATTCCTTATCCGGAAATTCTTAAAGTAATTAAAGATTCAGATTATGAGGGCTACATTGTTTCGGAGTACGAGGAGTACAATTCAGGGCGTTCTATGGAAATGTTAAAACGTCATCTGCAGATGATGAAAAAATATTTATACTATTAAGTAAATGGAGGAAAGGTATTATGAAGTTAAAAAAATTATTGGCATTGGGAACTGCGGCAGTACTTATGGCGTCTTCACTGGCAGCCTGCGGCGCGGATACATCCGGCGGGAGCGGATCCGACAGCCAGGATACAGCGTCCGCCCAGAGCAGCGGGGCGGCGTCCACTGACGGAGCAGTTCAAAATGAGACGGGCGCCGCTGGGGACAGTGAAGATGGGGGAAGCGGATCTGGTACGGGCACATTTAAAATCGGATACAACATTTTAGCCCAGGGTTCCTATGCTCTGGATACCCTGGCCCATAATCAGGAATTTGTCATTGAAGCTTTTGGCAGCGAAGTTCAGGCCATCAGTGACGACGGCCAGGTGGATAAGATTGTTCAGGACGTTGAAAATATGATCGCTTCCGGTTGTGATGGATTGATCATATGGCTGCCTGCCGATAATCTTTACCAGACCGTCATTGATATCTGTACCAACGCGCAGGTACCCTTTGTATTTTCGGATAAGCTGCCTATGGATGAATCCATTAAAGAGCAGCTTATGACCAATGAATATTTTGCCGGAGCGGTAGGCCCTGCCAATGCGGAGTATGGCTCGCTGATCGCCCAGTATGCCCTGGATCAGGGGTATACAGACTGTATTATTTCCACAGGAACCCAGGGTGATCCCACGGATACCCCACGTATTGAAGCTTTCAGAGAAACTTTTGAGGCTGGCGGCGGCACAATAGAGCAAGTAGTTTATTCTGACAATCAGGATAATATCCCCATTTATGTTGAAAATGCCCTGATCGCCTATCCCGATGTGGATTTTGTCTATGGAACAGGTTCGGATTACGGTATTGGCGCTTGCACCGCCATTGAAAACCAGGGACTTGACGCGAAAGTCCTGACTTCCGGCCTGGACAGCGGAGCCCTTGAGCGGTTGGCAGCCGGAGGCCCTCTGGAATTTGTCAACGGCGACTTCTGGGTGAGCGGCACACTGTCCACAGTTCTTTTGATGAATTATCTTAACGGCAATCCCATTAAGGATGGGGACGGCAATCCGGTGTGGATTGACAACATTATGCCGTTTGAGGTTTCCGCAGATCAGTACGCGGACTTCCAGGCAACATTTGTTGACGGAGACTTTTATTCAGCAGACGAGATCCGGGCTATGAACGGTATTACATATGATGAGTTTATGAATATTGTAAACAGCTATTCCCTTGAAGAAAGATTGGCTGCCCATCAATAATCCGGCAGACAGCCCTTTTATACTCCATGAGATTTAAAGGAGGTACCTTTTATGGCTGCAAAAGCAGTGAAAACCGGCGCCGACCAGAAGAAAATACGTCTGAGAAACCAGATTATTGTTATCGGAATTATTGTGGCTATTTATGTCATTGCAAATTTCCTTACTGGTGGAAAAGTGTTCAGACCCAACAATATCCGGACAATATTGACCCAGGTAACGTATCCGTTAATGGTTGGACTCGGTTTAATGTTCATTTTTACAACCGGTATGATCGACCTGTCTGTGGGGGCCCAGGTCATTCTGGCGGCCAATGTGGGCGCGATCGCGGTTCAGATTTACGGTCTTGGCTATCCGGGGCTGATCATAGGGACGGTTGTTACTCTGGTCATCACAGAACTGCTCTGTACATCCTGTTCCCTGTTTCTCAAGATTCCTTCGTGGGTGGCGGGACTTGGGTGCGCTCTTGTCTTTGAGGCCCTGGGAATGATTCTGGTGGGCGCCTATTCGGAGACGCTGGGAACGTCCATTGTCTATCTTGAGAAATGCGACGGTTTTGGGTCTTTCCTGGTAATTTTTATTATAGCTGTGGTTGTGGCGGTTATCGCCTATTTTATCTTTAACCGCACACAATTTGGATATAACCTGAGAGCCATCGGCGGCGGCGGGGAAGTTGCCGAGGCCATGGGTATCAACCGGAAAAAAACGATTATTATGGCCGCGATTATCGGCGCTGTGATTATTGCTATCGGGGGCATCACCCAGTTAAGCTATACCGGGCGTTTTACACCCACCAGCGGCATGGGCAGCCTGAGCGGTATTTTTAAATCGCTGGCGGTTGTGCTTATTTCAGGATCATTCTCCAGGATTTTTAATGACGTTATCGGCTGCGTGGTTGGCGCATTTATTGTAGCAGGATTATTCAATGTATTAACACTCCTTGGCGTACCGTCAGGTACAGGTCAGGATATTTGTCTGGGCGTTGTGGTTATGCTGTGCGGTATTCTCTCAGCTCTGCACTATAAGGGGGTTCAGAAGTAATGGCAGAAGAAATGTTAAGAATTGAAGGCGTCAGTAAAAGCTTTGGCCCTACAAAGGCAAACCGGGATGTAAACCTGATTCTGAACAAAGGCACTGTCCTTGGACTGGCGGGAGAAAACGGCTCAGGAAAATCTACCCTCGCCTCCATGGTTTGCGGAATGCTTAAAAAAGACAGCGGCAAATTTTATAAGAATGGCCAGGTGTATAATCCCTTCAGTCCTGCGGACGCGGCAAAGCACGGCGTTGCCATGGTCGTCCAGGAGCTTGGCGTTATAGGCAATCTCAGCGGCGTTGTAAATATGTTTCTTGGAAAAATGGATAAATACAAAAAGGGCCCGCTGGTAGATTTGGCGGCGATGAATAGAGATGCTGAAAGCGTTTTTGAAAAATGGGGGCTGCCGAAAGTCCCTTTGGACGTAGCAGCGGGAACACTGTCCATTGAGCAGAGAAAGATCATGGAACTGGCCCGTGCCCTGATCACAGATCCGGATTTTCTTGTGCTGGATGAGATTTCCCAGGCCTTGTCCCAGGATAACCGTGAAGTTTTGTACGCCTTTATCAAAAAATTTATTTCTCTGGGACGCACTATATTGATGGTAACTCATGATCTTGAGGAAATGGTGGAGATTTGCGATGAGATCGCTGTTTTGCGCGACGGTGTGATCGTAGAGAGCAAGGCGGCTGAAAAATATTCTATGAATGAGTTAAAGCGCCTGATGATCGGCCGGGAGGTGTCCGGCGATTATTACCGTGATGACTGGGAGGAATCTTATCAGAAAGAGGTTATCCTTTCTGTGAAAAACCTTAATGTTCCGGGAAAATGTGAAAACATTTCCTTTGATCTGCATAAGGGAGAGATCCTGGCCATCTGTGGTCTTTCCGATGCGGGTATCCATGAGGTGGGAAGCGCTATTTTCGGCCTTGAGGAAGGCCGGCGCGGTAAAGTAACTGCCGGATCCGGCCATAAGGAGATACAGAAACCCGGCGATATTATTAAAACCCGGGGAGCATATCTCTCCAAAGACCGTGACGCCAATGGACTTATGCTGGACGCATCCATCGGGGACAATCTGATCCTGCCTTCGGCCAGAGACCTGTCGGGCAAAGGAGCTTTTTTAAGTCCTGTCAAAGCGAGAAAGCTGGCTCAGAGAGCGTCGGAGGCATTTGAAATTAAATCTACCGGCCTTCGCCATATAGTCCGGCGATTAAGCGGCGGAAATAAACAGAAAGTTAATTTGAGCCGCTGGCTTATTAAAGACCTGGATTATATTATCCTTGACTGTCCCACCCGCGGCGTGGATATCGGTGTTAAGGCATATATTTACAGTGTTCTTAAAAAGGCAAAGGCGGACGGCCTTGGGATTATCATGATCTCAGACGAGCTTCCCGAAGCCATGGGTATGTCGGACCGTATCCTTGTCATGAAAAATCATCAATTCGCAGCCATGCTGTCCCGAAATACAGATTTTACTGAGGATAAGATTATGGAGGTGATGTTGTGATGTCAAAGAGGAAAATAAACTTTAATATTAGCACGTGGCTTCCTGTCATAATTTTTGTGCTGGTTGCTGTAATTTTTGGGATCGCAACAAAAGGCAGTCTTTTTACATCAACCAACCTGATGAATTTGTTTAACCAGTCTGTACCCACGATTATCGCCGGCCTTGGTATGTTGTTTGTGGCAGCTATGGGGTCCACGGATATTACCTGCGGTGTGATCGTTGCCCTGGTTGGCTGCTTTGGGCTGATGGCGTCCACGAATGTAAATCCGTTCTTCATGATTCCGGTATCCCTGCTTATTGGTCTGGCATCGGGGCTCCTCCTTGGCTATATTAACGCGAAGCGGAAAGTGTCCTCCTTTATGGCCTCACTGGCGATGCTGATGGCCTACAGGGCTGTTGTCAACCTGATGTTAAGCAACACCTCCTTTTATTTGCCCGATTCTTTGAAATTTATAGATAATTTTGCTTTTAAGATTATCTCCGTTATTATTATGGTGGCTATTATTGTCTATATTTTTCACTATACACGTTTTGGCGTCTATGTAAAGGATATCGGTGAAAATGAAGTGGCCGTACAGCATACCGGCATCAATGTGGACGCTGTTAAGATCGCGGCATTTGCTGTATCCGGATTTATGGCGGCCGTTGCCGGCATTTATATGGTAGCCCGTCTCGGCGGAACCAATAATACCATTGGAAGCGGATTTGAGATGAAGGTAATGATGGCTCTGTTTATCGCCGGTGTTCCTGTCCAGGGCGGTGTAGGTTCCAAAGTTTATAAACTGATTTTTGGCGCTGTTATAATCAATATGCTTGAAAATGGCCTTGTTCTGTGCGGCACAAGCGGGGCGGTGACTCAGCTTGTTCGCGGCCTGGTGCTTTTGGGGGCGGTAGCTCTGACAGCCTATCTGGGCAAGCATTTTGCCAACGTTGGCGTTGAGGCGGCTCATAACCAGAGAGAAAATGCCGGGGAGACCGCAAAATAAGCCTATGGCGGAATAAAGTGAAAAAAAGTACTTGATATTTTCCTCAAAAAGATGTATTGTAATATCACGTGTTTTTGATAAAGACAAATGTACACCCAGTAAAGACATATGTCGTTTAAAGTAAGATGTGTCCGGTGTGCCGGCGCGTTCATCTGTTAAGGTGTGATCGGGCCGGCGCCTGGGGGGACAGACATATATAAGGAGGAAATATCAAAATGAAAAAAGTTGTAAAATTTGGCGGAAGCTCCCTGGCCAGCGCTGAACAGTTTAAAAAGGTTGGGAAGATCATTCATGAGGATTCTTCACGAAGATATGTTGTTCCCAGCGCGCCGGGGAAACGATTTTCCAGTGATACAAAGGTCACAGATATGCTTTACGAATGCTACGGGGCTGCTGAAAACGGCAAGAATTTTAAGCCGATGCTGGAAAAGATACAGGCAAGATACAACGAGATTATCCAGGGCCTGGGATTAAATCTGTCCTTAAAGGATGAATTTGAAAAGATCCGGGAGAATTTTGAGGCCAAGGCCGGCAGAGAATATGCTGCGTCCCGGGGAGAATACTTAAATGGTATTATCATGGCCAACTATCTGAATTTTGAGTTTATTGACGCGGCTCAGGTGATTTTTTTTAATGAAGACGGCACTTTAAATAATGATAAGACAAATACAATGCTCTATGAACGCCTTAAAGGCTGTGAATACGCTGTGATTCCGGGATTTTACGGCGCTCTGGATGATGGGACAGTTAAGACATTTTCCAGGGGAGGATCAGATATTACAGGCTCTTTAGTTGCCAGAGCCATTACAGCGGATCTTTATGAGAACTGGACGGACGTATCCGGTTTCCTTGTAGCAGATCCGAGAGTTGTCAACAACCCTGAGGTAATTGACACGATTACTTACAGAGAGCTTCGAGAGTTGTCCTATATGGGCGCTTCCGTACTCCATGAGGACGCCATCTTCCCGGTGAGAAAGGCCGGTATTCCTATTAATATCCGCAATACAAACGCGCCGGAGGAGAAGGGAACACTTATTGTAGAGAGTACATGCAGACGTCCCCGGTACACTATCACAGGTATTGCAGGAAAGAAAGGGTTTGCTGCCATTAATATTGACAAAGCAATGATGAACTCAGAGATTGGCTTTGGCCGGAAAGTTCTGGAAGTTTTTGAGGAGAACGGTATTTCCTTTGAACACATGCCTTCCGGCATTGATACGATGACAATCTTTGTCCATCAGCCGGAATTTGTGGAGAAAGAGCAGCAGGTGATCGCAGGTATCCACAGAGCGGTTGATCCGGATTTTGTTGAGCTTGAGGCAGATCTGGCACTGATCGCTGTGGTTGGCCGTGGTATGAAAGCGACCCGGGGAACTGCCGGACGGATCTTTTCCGCTCTGGCCCATGCACGCGTCAATGTTAAAATGATTGATCAGGGTTCCAGTGAGCTGAATATTATTATCGGTGTGAAAAACAATGATTTTGAAACAGCGATCCGGGCTATCTATGATATTTTTGTGACAGCACAGCTTTAAAAGGCAAAAGGACTCCTGAAGCCATGAGCTTTCAGGAGTCTTTTTTGCTATCCTGTGTGGGGTGGATCTGGACATCAAAATCTTTCTGTACTGCCCGCTTATAATGGAGATAGTTGGCGCCCACCCGCATGGTGTTGAGAAGATTAATGATCTCATCCACAGAGAGAAAATCATCGGTCCCGGTATTCAGCCATGTGCGGACGGAAAGAAAATGGAGTTCAATAAATATTTTTAAAAAATGTTCGCGGAGACTGTCTCTGGGCATACCGTCGTGATCCATCATTTCATTGATCTGCTCGCGGAGCAGAGTCTTTATCTTCTTTACAAAATAAGAATCTCCGTTTTCCGGATCCAGAAGAACGGCCATAGCTTTGCGGTTTTTCTGGCAGAACTTAAACCAGCATAAAAGCTGTTCCGGAGGAGAACAGTTGAATTTCTCGTCAAAGATCTGGGCGTTCATAGGAATATGGGGATGCTGGGGAAGGGAACCGTACATATGGGTCATTTCCTGCATCAGAGAGTCCTGGATATGCTGCATCAGATCATAAATATCATTAAAATACTGGTAAAAAGTTCCCCTGGTAATACCGGAATGAGCGCAGAGATCTTTCACGGAAATTTTATCCCATTTTTTTTGCGGAATCAGATCCAGATAGGCGCCAACGATCCGTTCTCTCGTCTGGCTGGCCTTAGTTGTTTTTTTGGCGATGTTTTTGGTATCGGACACAGGATCACTTCCTTTCATTTGTAATATATTGGTAAATCTCTTCTTTTGTCCTGAGATTTTTAATCCTGTCTTCAGGGACATCTTTCTGATAAATTTTTTCAAGAAGGTAAAATAACAGTATCGCCTGGTCAGTGGGAATAGCGGCCATAATGACTGTGCGGATTTTAATGCCATTCCACAAAATACGGTGTTCCATGGTAGCCACCGACAGACGGGGATCGCCTTCTGGCTTTAGGGCATAGACGAAGGCAATGCCCGGATGGTAGGCGTAGGAAAGGATTTTTTCCCGCCGTGAGATGGTTTCAAAAAGCTTATCCCGTTCCTCCTGGGTGTTTGCCACATCCCCGGCTAAAAGCTTTAAAAGGATTATTTTATCTATATTTTCAACGTTTTCATGCCATACAGCCTCTTTAAAAAGCCGTTCCGGAGAAGTCTGATCAGACAGATACAGGCTTTGAGTATGGCGCAGGTTAATATAGTTTTCAATATTTCGGTGATCCTGGTCGTTTAAAAAGGGTGAAATAAACAGCACTGTACTTCCATCAGGTACGGGAATATTTTTCCTGGTTGTCGACAGGATGAGATCAATATTGGTGAAATCATAGGAGTCTTTTTCGTTAACCGGGAGCAACTCGATGACATCCATATAACATCCGAAAGCGCCAAGAAGTTTTCGCTTTAAAGCCCACATGGCGGGAAGATTTAAGTGGCAGCAGATGATGGCCCGGATTTTGCGTTCCGGTATATTCTGGTTGAGATATTCCATGGCACCGCTGATACATAGCGCAAGGTATAAAAGTTCAGAGCTGTCTGCCGTGCGGCCAAGATATTCTATGGCAATGTCCTGAAATAGCCAGGCGATCTCATATTCCACAGTGAGACGCTGCCGGGTCAGATTGATATTTTCCTGGATATTAAAAATATGTTCCGGCATTTGAAAATATCGGATATATTGAAGCAGGGTAATATAAAAATCCTCATCGGCGGAAAAATCCAAGTCAAAATATTTGTGTATTCGCTGTATATAGGCGTTGGCCATATGAATTGTCTGGTAATCAAAATAATGTCCGATGGTGGAAAAGTTTAACTGGCGGGCGTCCATAAGGCGAGCGCCGGCAATTTTTGTATAGATTTCAGTGACCTCGCACTTAGGGAAAGCAATGTCCAGTTGCTTTTCAAGGGCTTCCATAATATCTTTTGTCGCCTGCCAGGCTGGAGTGTCCGCAATATCTCTCTGAATATCTTCAATCAGATGGCCCTGGCGGACGCGAAGATACATGATCACAACAGCCAGATCAAGCATGACCCGGTTAGGGTCCTCAAGACGTATGGAGTAAAGGTTTAAGTAATGACTGATGGTCAGAGATACTGTATCAAGAATTTTTTCATCCAAAAAGACACTGCCATAATAGGCGTTGCCTTTTGAGTTGTAATTCCAGTCCTCATGGAAAAGACGGTTTAATATGGAGCGCCGCTTGCGCTCGTTTTCCTCAAAGGACAGTTCGTCTTTGACCTGGATAAGAGAGATATAAGGCGGCGACAGGACATATTTTTCCCTAAGATCGTTGAGATCATGCTCCAGTGTCGTATGACTGACAAAAATCTCCTCTTCCAGATCATAAAGATTTAATGGGATGTCTGACAGACATAACGTAAATGTGAGATAGCGCACTCGTTCTTCCCGGGTAAAAAAGGCGTTGTCCATATGTCCCAATTGCCGTAAAATGTCTGGATTCTCCGAATGGAAAAAATAGCCTTTGCTTTTCTCCGAGACGATCCGTGTGTGAAACGGTTCAAGATTTTTGTTGATCTCAGCAATATCATTGCGAATAGTACGGGGAGATACATTCAATTGTCTGGCAAGCTGGCTGCTTGTGAGAAAAGACGGCTGATTTTGCATGATATGTAACAATTTTCGCTGGCGCAATGACAGGCTCCACGTTTCCATTCTTATAGTTCCTTTCCGTACCGCCCGAATCCGCGGCACTACTGACTTTTAATATATTTTACCAAAAAGTTCAGATTGAGTAAAGTATCCTCTTGATTGTTACTGTTTACTGGCAAGCCAGCGAACAGTAACTCTTGATTTCCACTTTATAGCGGAAAAAGTCGGTTTGAGTAAAATTGCCTCATAGATTACTATATAGTCAGAAAAAGAAAGGTAGGAGGACAAAACATGAGCTACAATTTTTTTGTGAAAAGTGACATTGAATTTGGCAGGGGTGCAGCAGAAAAGCTTCCTGAGGTGATCAAAGCCAATGGCATTAAGAATGTTATGGTTATCTACGATCAGGGCGTTAAAGCTGCGGGAATTTCTGAAAAGGTATTGGACCAGGTGAAAAAAGCTGATGTTAATGTAACCGTTTTTGATAAAGTACTTCCCAATCCATCCAACGAGCTGGTTGAGGAAGCTGCAGTTATCGCGAAGGAGGCCAATGTTGACGGATTTGTCGCTGTCGGCGGCGGCAGCAGCATCGACCTTGCGAAGGCTGTGAACGTATTAATGACAAACCCAGGTAAGATCGGCGAGTACGGCGGAATGAACATGGTGAAGAATCCGGTTCATCCTCTTATCGCTATCCCGACAACAGCAGGTACTTCCAGTGAGATCACAAACGTTGTTGCGCTTATTGATACAGAGAAGGTTATTAAATACGTTATTATTGATAACAAGCTGACACCAAGCCATGTTATCGCTGATCCTGAATTTACAAAGACTATGCCGGCTTCCGTTACAGCCGCTACAGGTATGGATGCTATCACACATGCGGTAGAGAGCTACATTTCCAACATGGCGACTCCGATGACAGAGTATAATTCTCTGAAAGGTCTCAATATCCTGTATAACAATATCCGTACTGCTGTACATAACGGATCTGACATGGATGCCAGAGAGCAGATGATGCTCGGCTGCGTGATCACAGGCTTTGGTTTCTCCAACGCCAACCTTGGTCTTGTTCACGGTATTGCCCACACACTGAGCGCTCATTTCGGTCTTGCCCATGGTATGGCTAACGCTACAGTTCTTCCTTATGTTATGGAATTTAACGCTGAGAGCTGCCCTGAGAAGATGGTCGAGCTTGCTAAAGATATTGATCTTCCTCTCACAGGCAACATGGATGAAGATAAATACGCCCTTGCCAACGCGCTGAAAGATCTGACAAAAGATCTTGGCATTAAGACCTTGTCCGAGCAGGGCATCCAGGAAAAAGATTTTGATATGCTGGCAGAAGATGTACTTAAAGAGCCGGTACTTGGCTTCAACCCACGTCAGAATATTACAAAAGAACAGGTTATCGAAATTTTAAAGAAAGCATTTTGATTATAGCAGTTCAGCCATCAGGGATGGCACGGGTTGAACTGTCAAAGACTTAGAATAGCAGTTCAGCCGATTGAATGTTACTTTTACTTTTAATCAATACTGGAGGAATCTGAAATGAAAAAGAAAATGGCATTATGCACACCAATCCCAGACAAAAAACTGGATATTATTAAAGAATACTGCGACGTGACAATCTGCGGTGAGTTAAAGCATGGCAAAGGAAATGTTACAGAAGAAATGACCCGTGAAGAGTGCATGGGCAGCGAGCTTGTTGTTCTTGGCGATGAATACGCCGGAGCGGACACAATTACCGCGTGGGCGAATGCCGGCATGAAGTTCCTTGGCGTTGCCAAAGGTACACCGGCTACTGTCGACTATGACGCTATTGCTAACGCAGGGCTTGAACTTTCCTATACACCGGGAAGAAACCGCGTTGCTGTTGCGGAGTTTTGTATTGGTATGATGATTGCCTCCACAAGACGTCTGGCATTAAGCAGCACCGGCCTTCAGAAAGGCGAGCATCTGGGCGCTCCTGTAGATGATGTTTACAATGTTCCTGATGTTAAGAATGTTACATGGGGTCCTCTGGATGCCAACCATCCGTTTACAGATTACGGCATCGGCTTTGAACTGTATGGAAAAACTCTTGGTATCGCAGGTTACGGCGCTATCGGCCGCGAGGTTGCAGTGAGAGCTATGGCTTTTGGCATGGATGTTATCGCTTACGATCCTTACTGCCCGGTTGAAAAGATTGAGGCTGACGGAGCAAAGGCTGTAGATCTGGATACAATGTTAAGTCAGAGTGATATTATCAGCATTCATTTACCGGTTCTTCCGTCCACAAAGGGTATGGTCAACAAAGACTGGTTCTCCAAGATGAAGAAGACTGCTTATGTGATTAACACAGCGAGAGCTGCGGTTATTGACCAGAAAGATTTTGTAGAAGCTCTTCAGAATGGCACAATTGCCGGAGCTGCTGTCGATGTATTCTGGCAGGAGCCAATCCCGGCAAATCATCCGCTGCTGTCCATGAGAAATGTAACTCTGACACCTCATATGGCAGGTTTGACAACAGATGTTGACGGATGGTCCGGAAACATGATGGGCGATGAAGTTATCGCTTACCTGAAAGGCGAACCAAGAAAATATCTCTGGAAGCTTAAAAAATAATGTATAAATGCTGTTGTTTCCCGCGGTAGGAAAAATGCCGCGGGACAACATCAAGGAGGTTGTTACTGTTCACGGGGGTGAACAGTAACATGCGCTTAAACCACGGAAAATTCGCTGCGCAATGGTTTAAGCGCATCCTGAATCACTTTCTTACGCCGGAAACAGCAGGTGTTTCCGGCTACCGTGAATAGTAACAGGAGGTTTACTTACTATGGAAAACAAATGTCAATGTCATAGAAAGGGTGAAAAATTTCCACATCTTTTTTCGCCTATCCGGATCGGAAATATCCGGCTTAAAAACAGAATCATAGGAGCCCCGACAAGTCCGGGAATGATATCAACCGAAGGTCATGTTATACCGGAAATGATTGCCTATATGTCTGAAAAAGCCAGCGGCGGCGCTGCTGTCGTAACTTATGGCGAGGCTATTGTTCATTCCGCGACCGGAAAATCTCATAATGTTCAGCTTCAGTTAGATTCCAAAGGCGTTCGCCACAGCCTGTCTGAGATGGCCAGAGCTATTCATGATGCCGGTTGTTATGCGAACATCCAGCTTTCCCACGGCGGAAAGTACGGCGGTCTTGCCAGCGTTGGCGGTGACCGGGACGTAAATGCGGTTGCCTATGGCCCAAGTCATGAGGTTACACCGGCCGGGGAAGTTTATGAGATGTCCAAAGACATGATCTATGAGATTCTGGAATCCTATAAAAACGCTGCTATGCTCTGCAAGGACTGCGGATTTGATATGGTGCAGGTACATGCGGCCCATGGATGGCTGTTCTCTCAGTTCCTTTCCCCGGTAATGAATCAGAGAACCGATGAGTTTGGCGGATCTCTGGAGAATCGTGCCCGCTTCCTGATGATGGCTCTGGATAAAGTTCGTGAAGGCGTTGGCCCTGGATTCCCAATTGAATGCCGTCTGTCCGGTGATGATCTGACCCCTGCAGGATTAGGTCTTGAGGACTGCATTAAGGTTGCTGAGATGATTCAGGACAAAGTAGATCTGTTCAATATCTCCTGCGGAAACCATGAAGATCCGGATATGTTCTGCCGTACTCATCCGTCCGCATTTTATCCGAGAGGCGTCAACGTGTATCTGGCAGCAGCCATTAAAAAACATGTGAATAAACCTGTAGCCTGCGTTGGTTCTCTGATTGATCCTGCTCAGATGGAAGAAATTATTGCTTCCGGTCAGGCAGACCTTGTAGAGATCGCCCGTGGTCTTGTGGCAGATCCGTTCCTGCCCCAGAAAGCATTTGAAGGCAGAGAGGATGATATTACCCCGTGTCTGCGCTGCTATGAATGTTTTGGAGAGACGTCTAAGTCTGATTCCTTAAAATGTACAGTGAATCCGACCATGGGACAGCAGATGGGCGCCAAGTTCGGCGTTAAACCTATCGAGCGGAGAAAGAAAGTCCTTATTGCCGGCGGCGGCCCCGCAGGTATGGAAGCAGCCATTACAGCGGCTAACCGGGGACACAATGTAACATTGGTAGAAAAGACCGACAAACTGGGCGGTAATCTTCACCCTGCAGGCGCACCTTACTTTAAGAAAGATATTGCGGATTTCTGTAATGTGCTTATTCGCAGAGTAAAGAAAGCCGGCGTAAATGTTATTTATAATACAGAAGTGACTCCGGAATATGTAGAGCAGTTTGCACCGGATACATTGATGGTCGCTATTGGCTCCAATGAATTTAAGCCGCCGATCAAAGGTATTGACCTGCCTAACGTTATTATGGCTATCGATGCGGAACTTCATCCGGAAAAACTTGGCAAGAAAGTAGCCATTATTGGCGGCGGTCTTGTAGGCGCTGAGGGCGCGGTGTCTTTCAAGCACGAAGGCAAGGAATGTACGATTATCGAGATGAAGCCGGATGTTGCCATGGAGGTTAATTCCTTCTACCGGGGCGGCTTGATGCCGGAAATTAATAAATCGGCCACATGCTATGTAAACACTACTGTGAAAGAGATTACACCGGAAGGCGTTATCTGCGAAAGAGGCGGAGAGGAATTTCTTGTGGAAGCTGATTCCGTTGTCATCGCTGTTGGTTTCCGAGCGCCTTATGACAAGGTTGACGCTCTTTGCGACAAGGTTGACGAGTATTATATCCTTGGCGACTGTAAGAAGGTTGGCCAGATTTACGATGCTATTAATAACGGCTATTACATGGCGCTTCTTGTATAAATCGAACAAAATTGATAAAAGTGTCATGTAAAAAACAGTTGAATAATACTATACTTAAAATAGTGGGAGACTGGATATTCAGTACAGTGCCCAAGAAGAACTGATGCCGGGGTCTGGTATGTGCCAGATTTCGGATCACCACCTTTTTAAACGATATAAAGTGAAAGGATGAATTTGTTATGAAGTATGAAAACATTAGAAAACAGGTTCTCGAAGCAATCCTTCAGGCAGTTGACCTTGGCCTGATCAACGGAACATCCGGAAATATCGCGTTAAGAGATGATACTGACGATGTCGTAGCTATCACTCCAAGCGGTATTCCATATACTCATATGACAGCAGATCAGATCGCTATTGTTGATATGAACGGAAAATGGATTGATGGTCCTTTCAAACCATCATCAGAAGTTCCGATGCACACAGCAGTTTTAAGAAGCCGTCCGGACGTTAAAGCAACTGTACATACACATGGTATGTTCGCTACAATTATGGCTATGCTTGACGAGCCCCTTCAGCCGACAACTCCTCCTCAGGCAGAGTTTGTTCCTGTACGTATTGTGCCATTTACAATGCCGGGAAGCGATGAAGTTGCACAGCGTGTTGTTGAGACACTGGGCGCTGACGGTCGCGCCGTTCTGATTAAAAACCATGGTATGTTCTGTTGCGGTAAAGATATGAAAGCAGCTATGTCCGCTACAATCTACACAGAGGAAATGGCTCAGACTGCTTACTATGCAAAACTTCTCGGCAAATTCCAGCCAATGTCCGAAGAAGCTGTTGCAGCTATGAAAGCTCTGATCGCTGCTGACCAGGCTGTTTAATTTTCGCTTTATACAGATACAATTTCTTTCATTATAGGATCTGTCCCGCCCTGCATTTTTGCAGGGCGGGTTTTGTAATGGGAAAAATATCCGCTTATCTCTGATGGCTGGTCCTTATGCAAGCATAAACCATCCTGCCCCATTCCTGAAAGTTACTGTTCACTGGCAAGCCAGAGAACAGTAACTTTCGCAGGCTTTATTTAAAGTTTTGCTTCGCAAAAGAAGCCTGCGAACACCTGAATCACCTTCTTACGCAGCCAGACAGCAAGTGTCTGGCTGCTGTGTGAACAGTAACGATGGCTGAACTGTAGTTACAAAATAAATAAGTTTTTTATTGACGAATATTTTTCATGTTGTTATAATAAACTAGTAACAGGTATTGGCGTAGTAGCCAAGTGGTAAGGCAAAGGTCTGCAACACCTTGATTCACCGGTTCAAATCCGGTCTGCGCCTTTCTTATGGAGTGCTTCAAATCCAGTATTTATGCGGGTTTGAAGCACTTTTTGCATTTGGGAAAACTTGTACAAAGTTATACATATCATGCACTGAAGACACTGCCTGGATAGTCACTGCGCTAACTGGCTGAGCTGATGGTACCAGCTTTGTGTTTGGCCCTCCACATCACTGTTGAGAAAAACTGTCTGATCTGTCAGGTCGATCTCAATGACCGGGGATTCCTTTTTGTACATAAACATCATGACATCTTCATCCTGTCCGTTTCGGAAAAAACCTACAAGGAGACGATCGGTATCCCCTCCGTTGGTCCGTCGGAAGTCATCGTCGGGGAGCGCATCGAGCTGTCTGAGGCCAAGGATATCTTCGGCGCCGAAACTGCAGTCGTAGAAAGCGTAGGAGATGGTGACTGTATCCTGATCTATTGCCATGGATACGGAGGCTGTATCCAGTTGGTGAAGTATACCGGCAACGCCGACACATACTGCTACAGCGGCGACAACAAAAATACCGGTGATGGACAGAAACCACTTGGCACCAGGATGGGCCATATTCAAAGTATAGTTGGTGCTGCACAGGCGATCTTGGACCCAGAGGTGACGGTCATCTGGGTTGGAATACCAACCATTTTTCCAATATTCATCATCATCGGAAATCAGCGGCGCTTGATCTGCATCCAGGAAAATGCGCCTTTGCTGCACAATAATCAAAACTCCGGCGATGATAGCTGCGGCTCCGAGAAAATCTACAGCGGCATAGATGATATAGTCCCACAGATGGAGGCTTCTGGCAGCAAAAAATCTCAGAGATATATACAGGCTTGCGGAAAAACTGGCGTAATCGGCCGCGATGATGACGATGGACCAGGTTCGTTTTTCCAGGCGGTTGATCTTTTCGTTAACCTGTGAATCTTTGCTGTAAACTGTGTTTTTGCGGGAAGTCAGACATTGATGAAGTACAAGAAAGAACAGAGGGATAAAAACCGCGATAGCCGGGAAGCTCCACGCTCCGGAGACGGAAAGAAAAGAACGTCGGGCAGCCGGTATGCACCAGAAAAGCAGGCCCACGGCAAATGGGATCAAATGCCACTTCCAGGAAATGGGGAAATGAGCGGACATAGCACTGACTCGTGTATCAATGGCAATAGTGGCGTGAGTCTGCGGCATGAACCACTGATGGCGGACTTTCAGCGCATACATCTTCCGCTGGGCCAGGATGCGTATCAGTGAGAAAATACAGCAATATTCCAATGCCCACAGAACCCACAGTAAGGTGCTGATACCCATGGTAAAAATCGGGAGAAAAGAGATGATCATGCCCACAGCGAGGTTGATCCACTGAAAACGGCGGAGTGTTCGGCGGTACTTTCCCGTAAGGATCAAGACATCGGAGTGATCCTTCTGATCTTCCGGAATGTGGATTCCCAGGATCATGCCTTCATGAAATTTATCCCTGCCGGAATAGACAAAGCCGCACAAACCGACCATGCTCAGAGTGATGGCGGCAAACATACAGATCATAATGGCTGTTATCATGGCTTATCCCTCCTCGATACATGTGGGATGCATCTGTCCGAAAATATTTTTACACAATTGAAGAAATTCCTCACACCCAACACCTTTAAGACAGGCTTCTGCAGATAAAAGTTCCAGTTCTTTTTCCAGTTTTTCCCGATAATCGCTATTTCCACAGCCTACAGGGCATACAGTGGCCCCCTTCCTCCGGTCAATCTCAATAAAACCTTCGGTTTTTAAAAGCTGGTACGCCTTATTTACTGTCATGGTATTCACCCCGGCATCGGCAGCGAGCTGGCGCACTGTAGGAAGATGTTCCCCGGCTTTCAATTCTCCCCGGCCAATGCCTGCAACAATCTGGTTGCGAAGCTGGGCATAAATGGGAATCACACTTTTTGTATCTAATGTAATCAGCATATTCTCACCTGCTTTTAAGTATTATTTGTATTATATATAATAATACAAATAATACTTAGCGTCAAGGAGAATATGAATAGTTACAAAAGATTTGCCCAAAGGACTGAAATAGCGTATAATAGAACCGCTTTAGAAAGGACATGGTAAAGAGTATGGAGCAGCTTTCTTTATTTACAATGGGAGAAGAAAAAAATACATTCAGTGATATTTGCGATATTCTCGGATGTGATAACAATATACCGGCATGGCCGGATTTATTTGGAAAAGCTGTCAGGAGCTATTTGTCCGAAAATAACATTGAAAATATACGAACATTAAGTTTATTTTCCGGCGCAGGAGGGCTGGATATTGGTTTTTGTGATGTGGGATTTGAAATCATAGAGTCGGTGGAGATTGAAAAAAAGTTCTGTCAGACACTGGAACTAAATTCCGGTCAGGGAAAGCGTTTTGAAAATTGTAAAGTTCAGTGTGTGGACATAAAAGATTATACCGGCGATCATCTGGGAAAAAATCGACTTTATTATCGGCGGTCCGCCGTGTCAGACATTCAGCGCCGCAGGACGCCGGGCCAACGGGGTGGCCGGAACCCAGGATGCGAGAGGCATTTTGTTTAGGGAATATGTAAGATTGCTTGAAAAAATTTCTCCTGCTGGATTCCTCTTTGAAAATGTCTACGGGATTATGGGCGCTCAGGGAGGAAAAGCCTGGAAAGAAATTTCAGAGAGCTTTTCTAATGCAGGTTATCAATTATTTTACAGAATTGTTGACGCGGCGGACTATGGAGTACCGCAGCATAGAGAGAGGCTGCTTATTGTAGGTTTAAAAGAAGGAAAATTTAAGTTTCCAAGACCGACGCACGGGCCGGACTCTCCCGACGGCGCGCCATTTTATAACGCTGAAACGGCGGTCACGGGCGTTGAACTGACGCCGGATGAGCGAAAAACCGGAATCGGTGGGAAATACGGCGCTTTGCTGGACAACATTCCTCCCGGGTTAAATTACAGCTTTTACACAGAAAAGATGGGGCATCCCACGCCAATTTTTGCATGGCGGTCAAAGTTCTCAGACTTTCTTTATAAGGCAGATCCAAATACGCCGGTGAGGACAATAAAAGCCCAGGGAGGCGCGTATACGGGGCCCTTTCACTGGGAAAACCGTCCCTTTGCCTGCTCAGAGTATAAGCGGCTGCAGACATTTCCCGATGATTATGAAATCAGCGGGACGAAGCAGACGGCGGTAAAGCAGATTGGCAATTCTGTTCCGCCTCAACTGGCCCGCATTATGTCCATTGCTATCCGGCAGCAGGTTTTTAAGACAAAATTTCCTTTTAAGCTGTCCCCTTTGGAGGAGGGGGGAGGAGTTGACATTTAGAAAGCGGAAACGTCAACTGACAGCCATATATCAGGAAAAGGCAAGGATGGCCATAGAATCTCTCAGAGAACATCGAACTGTGCTTCCGGATTCCCACAGATATTTGTGCCGGATGACCGATACATTTAAATTTGAGGTCGTTGAAAAATCTTGTGACAGCCAGTATGAAGTTACAGTGGATTGGGGAAATAGGTTAAAAATCGCGGTCAGATCCAATTCGGACAGAATAGAGGACAGTGTTATTGATATCCATATACGCCCCAACGGAGAGGACTGGAACCTTGGCATTGATGAGGTCATTATAAACGTATTTTCAGATGAATTGCGATCCTTTACAGTGGCATGGAAGGCTTTTGAACATGAATTGGCGATTCACTCCATAAAGGCAGATATTGTCCAGCTTAACGGCTATTATCAGTACATCCCCCGACTGAAATGTGAGTGCAGCATTAATAGTCATGTCAGATATAGGGATATTATTTGCAAAGTGGTGTCTGGAGTGGCGGTGGCAAAACTGGTTTCGTCAGATGAGTTAGCTGCCTGTTGGAATACTTCAAAAAATGAACTTACAGAAATCGGAGAACTTTTGCGGTTTCTCGGATATGAGATTCGCAACCACAACACAAATCCGCAGATTGAGGAAGGATATTGGCTTGTGCCATATGCCTTTCCCACTTTGACGCCTCAGAGCGTACAGTTGAGAAAGAAGATAAAATAAACAGGAAACGCTGGAACAGAACTAATATAAGGGGGATGACATCATGGAAATATCGGTGATGTTGAGTTGAAGGACGGGCGTGTTATTGTGGAAGCCTGGGACGCCAAATATGGCAAGCCCTATTTAAGAGATGAACTTGAAGAGCTGCGGGATAAGATATTGACATCGCCGGGCGTAAGGACTGCCGGGTTTATTGTGGACAGCAAGGTTGACCGGAGAAGGGATATTGTGGAACGGGCGGAAGAAATTTCTGCCGAGACCGGGGCAGAGATACAATTGTTCTCCTTTGACGAATGGCTTCAATATCAGACACGGGGCATTAATGCTGCCCAACTGGACGGGATTGGGGAGAAATGGCTTACGGCAGTGGTGGAATCCTTTGCTCAGCGACGGTCGGAAATAGCTCCCATTGATGAACCTTGCGAAGCGTGGATACAGGATTTGATCAAAAGACTGCAATGAAAAAGTTTTATGTAAGCCCTTATTTGGCGTTACTATTCACAGTCCCCTCCGCGCTGCATTCGCAATCCCGCCTGCTTTGCAGGCTTTACAGCTGCTGCCGCAGCTTCGATTGCTCATTTGGCGGAGGTTCCTGCTTCGCAGGCTGATTTGAAGCAGGTACCCATCTTCTTACGAGCAAGTTCGACGAATCTGTGTATCTGCTTCAAATCGACTGTGAATAGCAACTATTTGGCCTAAAAACCGGCAAAGGAGCTGTCACCATTAAAGGGACAGCTCCTTTTGCATTAGGCTGCAAAGGCGCAGATTTTTTAAAATCTGCGCCTTTATTTTTATTGCTGATGAGGTTCAAACGGGATTTTGCAGGACCGGCAGGATGTTTGCTTCGGAATACTGGAAAGAGGCCGGCGCCTGCCCGGATATTATCGCCGCGGCAAAGTCCATTGCCGCAGGCATTCCCCTCTCTGCCATTATTGCCAGGGATGAAGTGATGGACGCTGTGGCGCCTGGGACGATCGGCGGAACTTTTTGCGGAAATCCTCTGGCCTGCGCGGCGGCATTAAAAACCATTGAGATTATGGAAAGAGATCACCTGGCCGACCGGGCATGTGAGATTGGGAAGAAAGTGATGGACAGGTATAAAGAGATGGCGGAAAAATACCCGGTGATCGGAGATGCCCGCGGCATGGGCGCTATGGTGGGCATTGAGTTTGTCAAAAACAGAGAAACAAAAGAGCCGGCCCCTGAACTTACATCTAAAATCATTAATGATTGCGCGTCTATGGGACTAATCGTGGAAGTGGCAGGAACTTATCACAATGTGATCCGTTTTCTGGCACCACTGGTTATGACAGATGAACAGCTTGAGGCGGGACTGGATATTTTTGAAAGGGCGGTATCCGCAAATGTATAAGACGATGGATTTCTCCTACTATCTTCCGGTGAATATTGTTTTTGGCCGAGGAAAGATCCGGCAGATTGGAGAGATGGCAAAGCCGTACGGGAAAAAGGCGCTGATTGTTACCGGACAAAACAGCGCGAAAAAATCAGGGTTGTATGATAAAGTGGTCACAGCCCTGGAGGCGGCAGGAATAGGCCATGTACTCTTTGACAGGGCATCCAAGAATCCTCTGACAACCACGGCTCTGGAAGGCGCCAGCATGGCTGTGAAGGAAGAATGTGACATGGTTGTGGCTGTCGGCGGCGGAAGCGTGATGGATTGTGGAAAAGCCATCGCTTTTATGGCGGTCAATACCGGGGATATCAACGACTATATTTTTAATCGGAAATTCAGCCGGAAGGCATTGCCTGTTTTGGTGATACCTACCACCTGCGGTACCGGGTCAGAGGGCAACGGATTCGCCGTCCTGACGAATCCGGAAAACAATGATAAAAAATCCCTTCGCTGCAATGCCATTATTCCCGCAGTGTCTGTTGTAGATCCGGAGTGTATGATGACCATGCCTGGAAAAGTGCTGGCGTCTGTCGGTTTTGACGCCCTATGCCACAGTATGGAGGCGTATACATCCCGAATGGCGCAGCCCTTTACAGACGCTCTGGCTTTGTATGCTATGAAGCTGACCGCGGACTGTCTTGTAAAGGCCTATAAGCACAAAGATGATGGGGAGGCGTGGGATAAAATCACACTGGCAAGTACCATCGGTGGAATGGTTATTAACACCGCCGGCGTTACTTTAGCCCACGGCATGGAACATCCGGTCAGCGGCCTGAAAGATATTGTTCATGGACAGGGCCTTGCAGCGCTTACTCCTGTTGTGATCGAGGCATCATTTAAGGGCTGTCCTGAAAAGTATGGTGAGATCTCCAGGATTTTTGGCGGAAGGGACGCGACAGACTGTGGAGAACGGATCCGCGCCTTTATAGGGGAACTGGATCTGAGCTGCACATTATCGGATCTAGGGATCGAAGAAGCGGATATCCCCTGGATGGCCCATAATTGTATGAAGGTTTCAGCCGCAGGCGTGGCCAGTAATCCCGTTGTTTTTACGGAAGCAGAGATCGCTGATCTTTATCGGGCAGCGATGTAAATATAGTGATTGAGGGTACCCCAAAAGCCATGTGATGGCTGGCGGGACACCCTCTTTGCTTCAGATGATTAATTTTCCTTTTCTTTTTTCATCCGCTGGCGCTGCCTGAATGTGTAGTAGCAGATAAAAAGAATGGCGGTGATGACCCAGGAGATGGGATAGCTGTAAATGATGGTGCTGATCTGCGGGCGCATAGGCATGGCGATGAATATCCAGATCACACGCAGCACACATATGCCGCCGCAGGTGATGGTCATTGGGATGATCACATCACCGGTTCCCCGAAGGGCGCCTGCGAGAATCTCAATAAATACATAGATGGTGTAACCGGGAACCATGATCCGCAAAATACCCATGCCGATATCAATAACGCCGGCGTCTGTGGTAAACAGCATAAAAACATAGTGCCCCAGGAACAGGAAAAATACAGTGAGGATCAGGGAGACGGCAATAGCCAGTCCAAGGCAGACACGGACGCTTTTTCGCATACGGTCGTATTTTTTTGCACCGAAGTTTTGTCCTACAAACGTTGTGATGGAAATACCAAAGGCGCTTAAAACCATCCAGAACAGGGAATCCATCTTGCCGTAGGCTGTCCAGGCGGCGACCGTATCCGTTCCAAAAGAATTTAAGGATGCCTGGATGATCATATTGGAGATGGTGTAAAGGACGGATTCAAATCCTGCCGGAAGACCGATTTTCAAAAGGGATTTAAAAATATTTCCGTGAAGGTGGATCTTGCGTGGGTGAAGCTGGTACATATCCCTGGTGCGCATCAGTGTGATAACGATCAGGATGGCGCTGACGCCCTGGGAGAGGAAAGTGCCTATGGCAACGCCAGCCACGCCCATATGAGCGCCGACGACGAGAACAAGATCCAGGACAATGTTTAAACAGCAGCAGATGATGAGAAAGTACAGCGGCCGTTTAGAGTCCCCCACAGCCCGAAGCAGTCCGGATCCGATATTGTAGATAAATACAAACAGGGCGCCGGCAAAATAAATGCGCAGATAAAGGGAGGATCCTTCCATAAGATTTTTTGGAGTATTAAGCAGCGCAAGCATCTGTGGTGTAAGGACAATGCCCAGAACAGTAATGATCAGGCCGCCGATGATGGCAAAAGCGGCCGCTGTGTGCATGGCCCGTTCCACATTATTTTTATCTTTCGCGCCGTAGTACTGGGCTAAGACAACAGTGGCGCCGGAAGAGAGGCCGACGAAAAATCCGACGATCAGATTAATAATCTGGGCGGTGGAACCGCCGACGCAGGCCAGGGCTTCTTTTCCAACAAAACGTCCCACCACAATGGCGTCAGCGGTGTTATAAATTTGCTGAAAAAACGTTCCCAGCAAAATGGGAAAGAAAAAGATCAGAAGCTGCTTCCAGATAACGCCCTCGGTAATGGCATTTTTTACAGTTGGTGACTTTGTTTCATTCATATCATTTTCCCTCGCAAAATTGGACTGCCCGGCAAATGACCGGACAGTCCTTATTTTCTCTAATCATGTGTTATCATATCTTTCAGGGATTGTCAATATGGGAAATGTAAAACTCCGAGTAACAGTTTTGCCATCAGGAATGGACGGGCGGAACTGTTACAGCAGGGGTATTTCACCGCCGGTATTGTTTTGGCGGTATGCTTTCGGGGTTATCCCTATCTGATGTTTGAAAATTTTACCAAAGTAGCTGCTGCTTCCAAAGCCGGTTTCCAGGGCAATGTCTAAAATACATTTGTCACTTTCAATGAGAAGCTCCCGCGCTTTCTGGAGTCTTATGTCTGTCAGGTACTCCACCGGGCTGATCCCCAGATGCTTCTTAAAAAGCCGATAGCACTCCCGTTCGCTGATGGGGATGACGCCGGCAATCTGTCGGACAGTCAGCCGGTGGCTGAAATTTTGCTGTATAAAGGAGAGCATGTCTTTAATGCGTTCGTCCTCTGAATACGGCGAAGGGGCATTTTCACTGCCTGTTTCGGCGGCCCAGCGGTAGACATCTTCCCACAGCGCAGAAAACAGACTGCGCAGGCGAAGCTGGGAAAAAGCCTCATCACTTTGAGCTATGCGGGAGGCGTCCAGCAGCTTGTCAAGAAAGGAGGCATCCCTGGAATTTTCCCGGTAAAGGGGGCGGGCGTCCAGAAGTTTTTGTCCCTGCACCGGGGCGATGTATTTCAGGTCAAAAAGGTTGCCCCGGGCGCCGGCGAGAAATTCTCCGCTAAAAAACTGAGATTGGAATAAAACATTTTCTCTGGGTTCCAGGGGATGAAGATAGTGCAGTGTTCCCGAATTAATAAAAATGCCGTCCCCTTCACGAAGTATATATTCGTGGCGGCTGGTTTTGTAAAGGATACTGCCCCTAAGCAGGCTTCCAAATTCAAATTCGTCATGCCAGTGCCAGGGAATATCTCCAAGGAGACAGCCATGAGGGTTTGGGGTGTAAAGGCTGTAGGGCAGCATTTCATTGCGGAATAAAATCCGTTCTTTTTGTCTGCTGTCTATAAGGATGGGCATTACAGGCAAGAGGATCATCACCTTTCACATGGAAAATCTGCCAAAGCCGAATGCCGCACAGAGACGTACTTTTGAGTTTGTTAAAGTCGGATGGCTGTGAGTTGGCAGGATTTTTATATTTTCAGACAGTATAGGGATATCTTTTAAACTTTATTTTCATTATAATTATATTGTGACTATTCAGCCATGCATCTTATTTTTATTAAAACAGCCGCATGGCTGAATAGTTACATTATATTTACCAATAGAAAGTAAAGTCAAGGAGGAAATGGGGCGTATGATTTATTATGTATCTGCCAACGCCAAAATCAATGGCTGGGGAACAAAGGAAAGTCCTTTTAAAACAATCCGTGAGGCAGCGGGGATTGCCGTGGCCGGGGACGAAATTATTGTGGCACCGGGAATCTACCGGGAGTATGTCAATCCTGTCAATGGAGGTACGGATAATGACCACAGGATCATCTATCGCTCTCAGGAGCCTCTGGCGGCGGTGATTACCGGAGCGGAGCCGGTTAAAGGCTGGAAACACTGTGAGGGGAATGTGTGGATGGCCAGAGTGCCAAACACCCTTTTTGGCAATTACAATCCATATACAACGGTGATTTCCGGGGACTGGTATTTCTCTCCGGACCCGGCCCATACCGGGGAGGTTTATCTCAATGGAAAGGCGATGTATGAGTCATTTTCACTGGAGGATATTAAAAATCCCGTGATGGATTACCGGTCCTGGGACCCGGAGGGAACGCTGTACCGCTGGTATACATGTCAGTCCGGCGATTTTACGGAAATTTACGCAAATTTCCAGGGGGCTGACCCAAACTGCGAGAATGTGGAGATCAACGTGCGCAGAAATTGTTTTTACCCTGATAAGACAGGAGTAAATTATATTACACTGTCCGGTTTTACGGTGCGCCAGGCGGCAACCACATGGGCTCCGCCAACGGCTGAGCAGGAAGGGATGGTCGGCCCTCACTGGTCTAAAGGATGGATTATTGAAAATTGTGAAATTTCCCATTCCAGATGCAGCGGTATTTCCCTGGGTAAATATCTCCAGCCGGAAAATGAAAATAAATGGACAACTCGGTTTTTTAAGGATGGCACACAGACGGAGCGGGACGCGATCTGCCAGGCTCAGAGAGAGGGCTGGACAAAAGAAAATATCGGTTCCCACATTATCCGGGGCTGCAATATCCATGACTGCGGCCAGACGGGTATCGTAGGACATCTGGGCTGTGTTTTCTCCATTATTGAGGACAATCACATTCATCATATTAACAACATGCAGGATCTTGGGGGCGCTGAGATCGGCGGAATAAAACTTCACGCGGCTATTGACGTGATCATCCGCAGGAACCATTTTCATCATTGTACCAGGGGGCTGTGGCTGGACTGGCAGGCTCAGGGAACCCGCGTCACAGGAAATCTGTTCCATGACAACGTTCCCCCTGAAGGGACAATAATCAGTAATGGGCTGGCTCTTGGAGAAGATATTTTTATTGAGGTTTCCCATGGACCGACCCTTGTGGACAACAATCTCCTGCTGTCGGCCTGCGCCTGCCGCCTAAGTACCCAGGGACTGGCATTTGTCCACAATCTTATCGCCGGTTCATTCACATGGGTAGGCAACGGCACCGATAACGGCGGTGTCAATCTTCCGACGCCGAGGTATACGCCTTACCATGTGCCTCACCGCACGGAAATTGCCGGTTTTATGACGATTCTTCACGGGGACGCCCGTTTTTACAACAATATTTTTGTTCAGCAGCCGGTGCCGGATGGCATTAAAGACCAGGTGACGAAAGATCACGCGGACGGCCTGAACCAGTGCAATCTTATCTGCGGGACAAAGCCTTATGACGGTTATCCCGATGCCAAAACTTATTTTGGGCAGTTTACTTATGAGACAGTGACCGCCCACACAGGGAAGGATTTCTATTATGATCATCTTCCGGTGTATTCCGGCGGCAACGTGTATTTTAACGGCGCCCAGCCTTATGACGGGGAGAGGGACTTCTGCCAGGTGACTGACGCGGCTGTAAATTTTGAGTTGAAGGAGGCCGACGGAAGGATATACTTTGATACAGATCTCTATGATCATATGCCGGATATGGACACGATTCTTGTGACAACCGGCTATCTTGGGGAGGCTTTTGAACCGGAGCAGAAGTTTGAAGCTCCCGATGGAACACCGATTATTTTTGATACAGATTATTGTGGAGAAAAACGGAAAATGATACCTCTTCCCGGTCCCTTTGCGGGCAGTGTAAAAAGCATTGACATTTTTCGGAAAATATAATAAAATGAGCCTGTCATGGGATTTCATAGCTTAGAGTTGAGTTTCCATGCAAATATTCTTTTGACCACCCGGACGGATCGCGGTTTCGGGTAAAGGCCATACGGACAGCCGGGTCAACTGCCGATTGGCAACATTTGTTGCCTTATTGATTGAGTTAGAAGCTCAAATTTTATAAGTTGGTCACTTTATAACCAGTGCGATCACCGCACATCAACTTGTGAAACGATCAATAAGAGTAGTAAAAGTAAGATATTTGCTATATAGACTCTGTGCGAAGGAATCCGTTTGAATTGGTATTTACGAAAGCCGGAACGTGGTCATCTGTATGACAGAACTTTGAGACTGCGGGTTCGTGACTTTATTCATAATGGATGATTACGCAAGCAGAATGTGCAGATACTTCTGCTTGCGTTTTTTTCATGGGAAACGGTTGCTAAAGCGGCCGTTTCCGGCGCGGGAGTTCACAGGCGGAACGTGTTGCTCCGGCGCTCGCTAAATGGACGCGCAAGCGCGTCCGCTTGGCTCACTGTCCGCAGAAATAAAACGGGAGGGAGAACCGTGGTGGATAAGTTAAAGTTATATGGATTTAATAATCTGACAAAGGCGTTAAGTTTTAATATTTATGATGTCTGTTACGCTAAGACGGCCAGGGAGCAGCGGGATTATATTGCATATATTGATTCCCAGTACAATTCCGAGCGCTTGACTAAGATCCTGACGGATCTGACGGATATGATCGGCGCGAAGGTACTGAATATAGCAAAGCAGGATTACGAGCCTCAGGGGGCGTCGGTGGCCATTCTTATTGCAGAAGGCTCTATGACTCCTGCAGGCAGGACCCAGTTGGCCCATCTGGACAAAAGCCATGTGACGGTCCACACTTATCCGGAATATCACCCGGAGACATGTCTGGCCACATTCCGGGTGGATATTGACGTCGCAACCTGCGGGGAAATCACGCCTTTATCCACTCTGGATTATCTGATCTCCTCCTTTGATTCGGACATTATTACTATGGATTACCGTGTCCGGGGCTTTACAAGAGATGTTAATGGAAAGAAACTTTTTCTTGATCATACGATCACGTCTATTCAGGATTACATTGCCCAGGAGACGTTAAACCGGTATGACACAGTGGATATCAATGTGTACGATTCCAATATTTTTCATACAAAGATGATGATTAAAGAAATTGATCTTCAGAATTATCTGTTTAAGACCGATGTCTATGAGCTTCCGCCGAAAGTGCGGCTGGAGATCATGAATAATCTGCGCCGGGAGATGATCGAGATTTTCAGCGGGCGCAATATTTACAGCAACTAAAGTTACTATTTACAGTCGATTTGAAGCAGTTACACAGATTTGTCGAGCTTGCTCGTAAGAAGGTGGGTAACTGCTTCAAATCGGACTGCGAATTGTAACCAACTAAAAGATAGGAGTTGAGGGGCATGAAAGAAAAGCTTTCTCAGGAGCGGGCGCCAATCTATGAGGCACTGGAAGAGTTTCGTAAAATGCGGGTAGTGCCTTTTGATGTGCCGGGACACAAAAGAGGCCGGGGAAATCCGGAACTGACGGCCCTCCTTGGGGAACGCTGTGTGGGGATGGATGTAAATTCCATGAAGCCTCTGGACAATCTCTGCCATCCCATTTCCGTTATAAGGGATGCGGAGATTTTGGCGGCTCAGGCTTTTGGCGCCGCCCACGCCTTTTTGATGGTGGGAGGGACCACCAGCGCTGTTCAGGCCATGGTATTGTCTGTGGCCAAGCGGGGGGAGAAGATCATTTTGCCCAGGAATGTCCACCGAAGTGTTATGTGCGCTATGGTGTTGTGCGGAGCAGTGCCGGTCTATGTGAACCCGGAGTGCAACGATGACCTTGGAATCCCCCTGGGGATGAGCGTGGCACAGGTGGAAAAGGCCATCCGGGAAAATCCTGATGCCAAGGCGATTTTTGTAAATAATCCCACATATTATGGAATCTGTTCGGATTTAAGATCAATTGTGAAGCTGGCCCACAAATATGGGATGTACTGTCTGGTGGACGAGGCTCACGGGACTCATTTTTATTTTGGCGAAGGTCTTCCAGTGTCCGCTATGGCGGCCGGGGCGGATATGGCGGCGGTTTCCATGCACAAATCCGGCGGAAGCCTGACTCAGAGTTCTATTCTTCTGACAGGCCCTACAATGCCGGAGGGGTATGTGCGTCAGATCATTAATCTGACCCAGACCACCAGCGCCTCCTATCTTCTGTTGTCCAGTCTGGATATTTCCAGGCGCAATCTGGCCCTCAGGGGCAAAGAGGCATTTGCCCAGGTGGTGCGCATGGCGGAATATGCCAGGGAGGAGATTAATAATATCGGCGGCTATTACGCTTACTCCAGGGAATTGTGCAACGGAGACAGCGTTTATGATTTTGATGTGACCAAGCTGTCGGTCAATACTCTGCCGGTAGGGCTGGCGGGGATTGAGGTTTATGATCTGCTCCGGGATGAGTATGATATACAGATCGAATTTGGAGATCTGGGAAATATATTGGCCTATATTTCTATTGGCGACCGTCCCAGGGATATTGAGCGGCTGGTCAGCGCCATGGCTGAGGTCCGCCGCAGATTTGCAAGAGCTCGGGTAAGCCTGATGAGCCAGGAATATATTGAGCCGGAAGTGGCTGTATCCCCCCAGGACGCATTTTATGCCGATAAGGTATCTCTGAAGCTGGAAGAGGCGGAAGGCTGGATATGCAGTGAGTTTGTCATGTGTTATCCGCCGGGGATACCTATACTTGCGCCGGGAGAGCGGATTACCCGGCCCATTATTGACTATATTTTGTATGCCAAAGAGAAGGGCTGTTCTATGACCGGCCCGGAAGATGCCAATATTGAGCGGCTTAATGTGATCAAAGCCTGCGAACAGTAACTCATTTGGGACAGGAGGTATCTATGGAATTTTGGTTTTCAGAAAAACATACGCCTAATGTGAAAATGTCCATCCGGGTGGACCGTCAGTTATACAGCGGACAGAGTGAATTTCAGCGGATTGATGTGTTTGAATCCCCGGAATTCGGCCGTTTTCTCACATTGGACGGTTATATGATGCTGACAGAAAAGGATGAATTTATTTATCATGAGATGATCACCCATGTACCTATGGCGGTGCATCCCTGCGTTAAAAATGTTCTTGTTATCGGCGCCGGGGACGGGGGAGTGATCCGGGAATTGGTGCGCTATAAGGATATCGAAAACATTGATATGGTGGAAATTGATGAGCAGGTGGTGGAAGTCTGTAAAAAATATCTGCCTCAGACGGCCGGATGGCTGGATGACGAGCGGGTTCACATCCACTATGAGGATGGTCTTAGGTTTATCCGCGCCTGCCACGACCGTTATGATCTCATTATTGTGGATTCCACAGATCCCTTCGGTCCGGGGGAAGGGCTGTTTACCCGGGAGTTTTACGGAAATTGCTATAAGGCGCTTAAAGATGACGGGATCATGGTCAATCAGCATGAAAGCCCCTTTTATCCGGAGGACGCGGTGGCCTGCCAGCGGGCTCACAAGCGGATCGTTGAGTCCTTTCCTATCAGCCGGGTGTACCAGGCCCACATTCCCACCTATCCTTCCGGACACTGGCTCTTTGGATTCGCGTCAAAGAAGTACCATCCGCTGAAGGATCTCAGGGAGGCGGAGTGGAATCAGAGAGGGATTCCATGCCGGTATTATACAACAACCCTCCACAAAGGTGCTTTCTATCTGCCGGCCTATGTGGAAGAACTGCTGGCCAATGTGGAGTTGACGCCGGACTGATCTGGATGACTTTCTGGTGACTGAACTGTTACGCTGTGTTAGAGTTTGGAGGATACAAAGTTTATGGAGTTTGTGATTAACAACGTGGAGACCTTCCTTGAGTGCGATAAGCCTTTTAAGGAGGCAAAGATTGCCCTGTTCGGCGCTCCTTTTGATTCGACGACGTCCTATCGTCCGGGCACGCGGTTCGGGAGCGGGGCCATCCGCCGGGAGTCCTACGGGATTGAAAGCTACAGTCCTTACCAGGATAAGGACCTGATTGACGCTCCGGTCATGGACTGCGGAGATCTGGAGCTGTGCTTTGGAAATACAGAGATGGCCTTAAAAGCCATTGAAAATCAGACGACAGCCATTTTTCAGGCAGGGAAACTGCCGTTTATGCTGGGCGGCGAGCATCTGGTGACTCTCGGAGCTTTCCGGGCAGCAGCCAGCGCCTATCCGGATATAAATATAATCCATCTGGACGCCCATGCGGATCTGCGGGATGAGTATCTTGGCGTATCTTGGTCCCACGCCTGTGTGATCCGCCGCTGCTGGGAGATTATCGGCGACGGGAAGATCTGGCAGTTTGGCATTCGCTCAGGAGACCGGGAAGAATTTGCCTGGGGCAAAGAGCATGTATTTACCAACCGTTTTAATCTGGAAGGTATTGAGGAGACTGTAAGATCACTGGGAGATGCGCCGGTGTATTTTACCGTGGATCTGGATGTTTTAGATCCGTCCATTTTTCCGGGAACAGGGACGCCGGAGCCTGGAGGAGTGAGTTTTGACGCTCTGCGTCAGGCAGTGACCTATGTCTGTGGTCATGCCAATGTTGTAAGTTGCGACGTGAATGAGCTTTCTCCCCATTATGATGCCAGCGGGGTATCCACCATGGTGGCCTGCAAGCTGGTGAGGGAGATGCTTCTGGCGTTATAGACACTGACATGCCGCGGGATGCGCGGCACTAAAACCAGTGAAAGCCAGTGTTTCTGGCTGCCAATTGTAACGGACTTTCATATCAGAAGGAGGAAAATGCTATGGGAAAAGCGTTGATTATCGGATGCGGCGGCGTAGCCAGTGTGGCTATTCACAAATGCTGCCAGAACAGTGAAGTGTTTGAGGAGATTTGTATTGCCAGCCGTACAAAGTCCAAATGTGATGCCTTAAAGGAAAAGCTGGAAGGACAGACAAAGACAAAGATTACAACCGCCCAGGTGGATGCCAATAATGTGGATGAACTTGTGGCTCTCATTGAGAAGGTGAAACCGGATGTTGTTTTAAACCTTGCACTGCCTTATCAGGATCTGACCATTATGGAAGCCTGCCTGGCGACAAAGACCAACTACGTGGATACCGCCAACTATGAACCGGAAGATACGGCGAAGTTTGAATATAGCTGGCAGTGGGCCTATAGAGAGCGCTTTGAAAAGGCCGGTATTACCGCCCTCCTTGGCAGCGGTTTTGACCCCGGTGTGACCGGCGTATTTTCCGCCTACGCTTTAAAACATGAATTTGACGAGATCAACTATATTGATATTCTGGACTGTAACGGCGGGGACCACGGTTATCCATTTGCCACAAACTTTAATCCGGAGATTAATATCCGGGAAGTTTCCGCCAACGGTTCCTACTGGGAAGATGGCCACTGGGTTGAGACAAAACCTATGGAGATCAAGAGAGTGTATAATTTTGAGGGCGTTGGGGAGAAAGATATGTATCTTCTTCACCATGAGGAGATCGAGAGCCTTGCCTTAAATATCCCAGGGATCAAGCGTATCCGTTTCTTTATGACCTTTGGAGAGAGCTACCTGACTCATCTGAAATGCCTGGAAGATGTAGGCATGACATCCATTGAGCCGATTATGTTTGAAGGTAAAGAGATCGTTCCTCTTCAGTTTTTAAAGGCAGTTCTTCCGGATCCTTCCACTCTTGGACCGAGGACAAAGGGAAAGACCAACATCGGCTGCATTTTCCAGGGCAAAAAGGACGGCAAGGAAAAGCACTACTATCTGTATAATATCTGCGACCACCAGGAGTGCTACAAAGAGGTAGGCTCTCAGGCGGTAGCTTACACTACCGGTGTTCCGGCCATGATTGGCGCTATGATGCTTATGACCGGTACATGGAATAAACCGGGTGTACACAATATTGAGGAGTTTGATCCGGACCCGTTTATGGACGCCCTTAACCGCTGGGGACTTCCATGGAAAGAATCTTATAATCCGGTACTGGTAGACTGATGGAAAAGGAAGTTTTTAGTGAAATGCCGGGAAAAATTTCCGCCGAACCGTGGTGGGAGCATGTAAAGACACCATGTTTTGTTGTGGATGAGGCGGGCCTCATCCACAATCTTGAGATTTTAAAAGGGGTTATGGACCGCACCGGATGTAAGATTCTGCTGGCCCAGAAGGCATTTTCCATGTTTTACGCCTATCCCCTGATCCGACAGTATCTGTGCGGGACAACGGCCAGCGGTCTCTACGAGGCCCGTCTTGGCCAGGAGTACTTTGGAAAAGAAACCCATGTATATTGTCCGGCGTACCGTCCGTCAGAGTTTGACGATATCCTTGCCTGTGCCGATGATATTGTATTTAATTCACCGTCGCAGGTGGAAAAGTTTGGAGCCAAGGCCAAAGCTGCCGGAAAGTCCATAGGACTGCGCCTTAATCCTTTATGTTCTACTCAGGAAGGACACGCCATCTATGATCCCTGCGCTCCCGGATCACGCCTTGGAACAACTTTGGAAAATTTTAACCCCAAAGTGATGACTATGCTGGACGGCCTGCATTTTCATACTTTGTGCGAACAAGATTCTGACGCCCTGGAACAGACAGTGGAAGCAGTGGAGACACAGTTTGGTCCCTGGCTGTCCATGGTGAAGTGGATCAATCTTGGCGGCGGTCATCATATTACCCGACCGGGATATGATATTCCCCGCCTGGAGCGGATCATCACCCATCTGAAAAACACTTACAATGTGGAAGTGTATCTTGAGCCCGGCGAGGCTGTGGTGTTAAACGCCGGATACCTTGTGTCCAGTGTTCTTGAGATTATGGAAAATGATATGCATCTGGCCATTCTGGATACATCGGCGGCCTGCCATATGCCTGACGTTCTGGAGATGCCTTACCGTCCCCCGGTGATGGATTCGGGAAAGGCAAAGGAGAAACCATACACTTACCGTCTGGGAGGGCCGACCTGTCTGGCCGGTGACGTGATCGGGGATTATTCTTTCGACCGCCCACTTGTAGAGGGCAGGCGGATTGTCTTTGAGGATATGGCCCTGTATACAATGGTAAAGACCAATACCTTTAACGGAATGCCCCTGCCGGATATCCTGTGGCGGGATAAAGAGGGAAAAATTACCGTGGTGAAGTCTTTTGGATATGAAGACTTTAAAGGGCGGTTGTCGTAAAATGTAAAATGAAAGCCTTGGAGGTAGCTGCTCTGAGGCTTTTTTCATTTCTAATAGTTACATCCAGGTAACCATGGCACAATAAAGTGCTTACTTTAAAAATCAAAAGAAAAGAACTAAAATGATTCCAGGATAGGAAAATAACAGTTCTCAGGGACCGGCAACGGAGCTGCTGAAAACTGATTGTGAAGAATTTTATGAGGAGGAGAGACTATGGAGAAATATTTAGTTCGGAAGAAAACATCGGTTAAGAACGTGTACATGCTTACAATGATCGCCGTACTTTCTGCAATTGCCTTTGTACTGGCTTTTTTTGAGTTCCCTGTGCCTTTGTCGCCGTCTTTCGCCCGGATGGATTTATCGGATCTTCCGGCTCTCATCGGCGCTTTTGCCTACGGGCCAATGGCGAGTTTATTCCATTCATCCGGACAAAACTGGACGTGGTGCTGTTTAACGCCTTTCCATTTAATCTTCTGAAGGGCATTGCCATCAGCATGATTACCATGCTCCTTTATAAACGTCTGACCCCGCTCTTAAAGGGAAAAAAGAACCAGTAATATGAAAGTAGGCAGTTAAGCCGCCAGAGATGGCGGATATGAAGGTTACAATATGAATGATAAATCACAGGAGGTTTTACTTATGGAAGCAGAGAAATATTTAAAATATATTGTCCAGGAGATTCACTCCACAGTTTTTGCTACAGTGGATTCTAAAGGGCGGCCGGTGACATGCGCCATTGATATTATGGATTATGATGAGAGCGGGCTGTATTTAAAATTTACGAGGGGACGGGAGAATGGTTTGATCTCTCAAAAAAGCCTGTGGAGCGGGCCTCTTTTGCCTTTGGTGGAGCGGCTGGGGTTAAAAGCGGCTATTTTGTGACTGACCGGTGTACCGGCTGCAAACGGTGTGTTTCTCAATGTCCTCAGAATTGTATTGATATCCGCGGGGGAACGGCGGTGATTTGTCAGGAACATTGCCTGCACTGTGGAAATTGTTTTGAGATTTGTCCTGTAAAGGCTGTAGAAAGACGGTGAGATGATGACACAGGAAGAACGTCTGGAATATTTGATCGACCAGTTACTTCATGAAAAAGAAGAATATAAAACTATTGCCGTGCCTTCAGACAGTCATGGAAAAAGACGGCTGCTCCGTTCGCTGATGAATATCCGTATGCCCCTTCCCATAAGCCGGGAATTTCTGGAGATTCAGGATGAATATTTGAAAGAGGAGACGGAAAAAAAGGGAATTACAAGGCTGGAGGATCTGAGGCCGGTCCTGCCTGGGATATATCTGTGGCAGGGGGATATTACCACCCTGGCCGCAGATGCCATTGTCAATGCAGCCAACAGTCAGATGCTGGGCTGCTTTGTCCCCTGTCACGGCTGTATTGATAATGCCATCCACTCCGCAGCCGGGATACAGCTCCGCCTTGAGTGTGCCCGGATCATGGACAGACAGGGCTTTGAGGAGCCCACAGGGCGGGCAAAAATAACTAAAGCCTACAATCTTCCCTGCCGTTATATCCTGCACACAGTAGGCCCTATTATTTACGGGAAGGTGACTGGGGAGAGCCGGAAGCTGCTGGCAGACTGCTATCGCTCCTGCCTGGAGTTGGCGGCATCTTATGAATTAAAAAGTATTGCTTTTTGCTGTATATCCACAGGGGAATTTCATTTCCCAAATGAGCTGGCGGCGCAGATCGCCATTGAGACCGTAAAAGAGTATCAGCAGACACATCACAACTCTATGGAGGTGGTTTTTAATGTTTTCAAGGACAGCGACTATGAAATCTATGAACGGCTGTTGGAATCCCACAGAAATATCTGAAACAGAAAGGCTTAAAGAAGCGCTGGAAAACGCGGACGCCGTGATCATTGGCGCCGGCGCCGGACTGTCTGCATCCGCCGGATTTACCTACACCGGCCGGCGGTTTGAAGAAACTTTTCATGATTTTATTGAAAAATACAGGTTTCAGGATATGTATTCCGGAGGCTTTTATCCCTTTGATACGCTGGAAGAACACTGGGCCTACTGGAGCCGTTATATTTATATTAACCGGTATATGGACGCGCCGAAGCCGGTGTATCAGAATCTTTATGAACTGGTAAGGGACAAAGATTATTTTGTCCTGACGACCAACGTGGATCACTGCTTTCAAAAAGCCGCGTTTGACCGTCACCGGATGTTTTATACCCAGGGGGACTATGGCCTGTTTCAGTGCAGCGTGCCCTGCCATCAGGCCACATATGACAATGAAGAGGTCATCAAAAAAATGGTGGAGGCTCAGGGCTATGTGATCTCTGAGCGAGGAGATCTGACTCTGCCGGAGGGGACTGTGCCTAAAATGACCGTGCCGTCAGAGCTGGTTCCATACTGTCCTAAATGCGGGAAACCTATGAGCATGAATCTTCGGGCGGACGATACCTTTGTGGAGGATGAAGGCTGGCATCAGGCAGCCGGGCGCTATTCAGAGTTTATCCGAAGACACAAAAACATGAAAGTTTTGTTTTTGGAAGCAGCCGTTGGATTTAATACGCCAACGATTATCAAGTATAGCTTCTGGCGGATGACCTATGATAATCCAAAGGCAACATATGCCTGTGTCAATCTGGGGGACGCTTTCGCGCCGAAAGAAATTTCCGGTCGTTCCATTTGCATTGATGGGGATGTTGGGGAGGTATTAAAAAAATTAAAATGAAAACCAGCAGATTCATTGGCTATTCGTTACCGGGATACATCTTGTGTCGGTTGCTAAGATACCAATCTTTGTCTTGCCATGATGTATGAAGAAGTCTTTCTTTGGGAAATCTTTACGAAAAGGGACAGGACTATTGCTTTTTGTCCTGAATAATATATAATAAACGGGACAAAAGGAGGTGATACGCATGGCATATGGTTATGCGAAAGAGATTCAAAAACGCATTGGTGCGGCTCCTGATGGGACGATTTTTATTGTTTCCGATTTTTCGGATGTAGCGGACAGCGAGACCATACGCAGAAACTTGAACCGGCTTGTGCAGGCTGGTACACTTCGGCGTATTTTGAAAGGCGTCTTTGAAAAGCCGAAATTCAGTAAGCTCCTTGGGGAATATGTGGCGGCGGACCCGGATGCGGTTGCCAAAGCATTGGCGAGATGTTATCATTGGACGATCGCTCCCTGTGGAGATACCGCATTGAATATGCTGGGGCTGTCTACTCAGGTAACGGCAGTATGGTCTTATATCAGTGACGGACCCTATAAAACCTATGAATGGGATAAGACAAAGATTGAATTTAAGCACCGGACCAATAAGGAGGTCACGGGCCTGTCGCCTATGACGATCCTGGTGATCCAGGCGTTAAAGACCCTGGGAAAAGAAAATGTGGACGAAAAAACCATACGGGTGCTTTCCCGCAGGCTGAATGAAGATGAAAAGGCTGCACTTCTTGCAGAAGGGGCCGAAGCAACGGATTGGATTTACACTGTGATTAAAGAGATCTGCAAAGGAGGAAGAGAAAATGATTGAGATTGCCAGACTTCAGGCTGATGACCGGCGGGAGCTGTTTCATAACACTGCAGCAAAAACCGGCCTTCACGATGCCATTGTGGAAAAGGATTTTTGGGTATGCCTGACGCTGGATTACCTGTTCCACCGCTCTCCGTGGAAAAAGGCAGTCACATTTAAGGGCGGGACCAGCTTATCCAAAGGGTATCACCTTATCAGCCGGTTTTCTGAGGATATTGATCTGATTTTGGATTGGCGTGTCCTGGGGTATGGTGTCAATGAACCATGGGAAAAACGCTCGAACACCAAGCAGGATGCCTTCAATAAAGAGGCGAACCGAAAGGCCGAGGTCTTCCTGGCAGAAACCTTCTGCCCGCAGGTCCGGGAAGGGCTTTCTGCTGAATTGGGCCTTTCAGCCAATCTTTACATAGACGAGGAAGATAAACAGACGGTGATTTTCGCTTATCCAAACCTGTTTACCGATGCCTCTACCTTGCAGGTGATTCGATTGGAGATCGGGGCACTGGCGGCCTGGACGCCGGCTGAGCTGGTGAATATTGTACCGTATGCTGCGGAGCAATACCCACAATTATTCAGGCAGAAAGAGGTTTCTGTCCTGACGGTGGCGCCGGAGCGGACGTTCTGGGAAAAGGCGACGATCCTTCACCATGAGGCCAACCGGCCTGAACATCTTTCCATGCCGCAGCGGTATTCCCGCCATTATTATGACCTTTACTGTATGGCGAAATCGCCTGTGAGGGAAAAAGCGTTTGAACGGCTGGATCTGCTGCAGAAAGTGGTTGATTTCAAGATGAAGTTTTATCCGCGGGCATGGGCGCGTTACCCGGAGGCCGTTCCTGCCACTTTAAAGTTGCTTCCTCCGTCATACCGTCTCGGTACTCTGCAGGAGGATTATTCTTCTATGTGGAATATGCTCTATGGGGAGATTCCCTCTTTTGAAAACATGATGGAAGCCATTGGAGAGCTGGAGAAGGAAATTCACGCATTATAAAAAAAGGCTGCAAATAAGGCCAATTATTGTTTTACAGAGTTTAAATGACTTTATTTTTGGCACGCAATAAAGATAACACCCCAACGATTATCAAGTATAATTTCCGGTCGTTCCATTTGCATTGATGGGGATGTCGGTGCGGTACTGGAAAAATTAAAATAAATAGGCAAACAGGCAACAGTTGGGCCGGCGATTAACACAGGAATCGTGAAAAAAGTCTGGCTAAACGAAAATGGCAATTTAGTTTGGCTGATTTAGATAGTGCTGATATATACAATACCATGCTTTTTTGAACAAAAAATAAATGGCCTGATTTGTTATAATATACCCCATAGGAGATGACTCCTGTGCCAGGACTTAAAAAAGATCCTGATTTCATGAGATGTGTGTTTGAAAAAAAGTGGGAGGATCAGGCTATGCATATTAAAAACCCTATTATTCCAGGATTTCACCCGGACCCAAGTATATGCCGTGTCGATAAGGATTATTATCTGGTGACCAGTTCATTTGAATTTTTGCCCGGACTGCCAATATTTCACAGCAGAGATTTAATTCATTGGCGTCAGGTCGGGCATTGTCTTCACCGGCCAGAACAGATGGAATTTCCCGGATGTCAATATAACGGCGGGATCTTTGCGCCAACATTACGGTACCACAACGGTATGTTTTATCTCGTATCAACAAATGTGTCCAGAGACGGCGTTATGAAACCGGGGGGGCAGCGGAAATTTTGTTATTATGTCCAAATCTCCGGAAGGCCCCTGGTCAGAACCGCGCTGGATTGCTCAGGGGGGAATAGATCCGTCGTTATTTTGGGATGATGATGGCACGGCATATTTTATAAGTACTATGCCGTCAGAAAGATCAGATGGTTCTGAGGGAAACGGAATATTTCAGGCGCAGATTTGTCCGGATACAGGCGAACTTCTGACTGAAAGCAAAAAGATTTCTTCGGGATGCGGCGGACGATTTGCTGAGGGCCCCCATATGTATAAACTGGGAGACTGGTATTATCTGCTGACTGCGGAAGGCGGTACAGAGTTTTGCCATATGTCGTGTATTGCCCGTTCCAGATCCATATGGGGGCCTTTTGAGCCATGTCCCCATAACCCTATATTAACAGCAGTCAGAGAGCATAATCCAGACTTTGCGGGGCTTGGACATGGAGATATTGTGCAGGCTCATGATGGCACATGGTGGATTGTATTTTTAGGTCACAGGCTGACCGAAGCTTATTATCATCATATGGGGAGGGAGACAGGGATTGCTCCTTTAGAATGGATTGACGGATGGCCGGTAGTTAATAAAAATAAAGCTCCGGGCCTTCATATAGATATACAAACATCGGCAGGTGAAGGAAAGACAGAAACTTCTCCGGATATGTGCTGTAAAAACGGAGGCGTGGACATTTATGGCAATTCTTCGGTTCGTACTCTTTTTGACGGTAAACCTCTGGGATGGGAATGGAATTTTTTTAGAAAATTTTTTGACGGATATTCAATGGATGAACGTACCGGCTGGTTGACACTTTATGGAAATAAGTTTACATTAGATGATAAAGATACGCCGGCATTTATTGGGAGAAGAATTGATAATTTTGAATTTCGTGCAGAAATTCTTATGGATTATGTACCAGATAAATTTGGCGAGGCAGGCATCGCCATTGCGCATACGCCTTTTGTACATTATGAATTTGTATTAACCCGAAAAGACCATGCTATGAAATTTATTAACCTTTTATTTACGGATGAAGACGTCATTAACTTAATGAATTTTGGAATTGAAGGTGTACACTGGGAGGAAAAACCGGATGGCACAATTGGATTTCCTGAAGGCGTAGACAGTTCAAACAGCGGATATTATCTGAACGCAACATGGATTTTTGGAAATCAGTTCCTTTCCCGTGTATGGGAAGGAAATGATCCCGATTCCCGGCAGATTGCTTTGGAAAAACAGGAAAACGCCTTGTATTCACCGGCCATTGGCTTTACCGTGGATACATCTTTATTTGAGAATGAGCTGACTTCCATCAATAATATTATTGAAGAATATCGGAATGGTTTGATTTCAGGAGTATTGGATCCGGAAACAGAATTGCCTGCATTTCTTGAAAAGTTGGAAAATGGAGGTATGCCTGAGATTCTTCAATCCTGCCAGCAGCAGTATGATGAATGGAAAGCGCAGAATCAGTAGGAGGGGAAATAATTGGAGTTAGAAAAAATTATCCATCGTCTGGAAATTCTGGAGCAAAATAACCGGCTGCTGTCCCAAGATAACGCCAGACTTTCACAAAGGTGTGATCAACTGGAAAAAGCCTCTGTTTTATTGAAAGATAGAAATGAGATTTCTAATCTGATGTCAAAGTATATGCTTCTTCACGCGGCTTTCAGAGACGAGGAAATTATAGAGCTCTGAGCGAAAAGAGAGGACGTACATGCGGAGTATGGAAATGTGGGTGTGTATGAGGGTTATAAAAATGTTACCGATTATCACAGAGGACGTCCAAATCCTCCGGGAAAATGGATTTTTCACTCTTTGAGTAATGAAGTTCTGGAAGTGGCCGCAGATGGAAAAACGGCAAAGGGAGTGTGGCTGCTTTCAGGAACCGAATCCGGACATGGCCCTGCCCAGGACAACAACGCGCCTGAAAATTTCTATTGCGAAGGTATTTTTGACGGGTGCCGTGTGTGGGCACACTGGGTTTGGTCACGTTATGGCGTGGACTTTATAAAAGAGGATGGCACATGGAAATTCTGGCATTTCCATAATTATGAACTTCTGAGAACACCCTTTGATGAAAACTGGGTAACATATAATATGCGCCTGGTAAAAGAAAAATCCGGGAATAAAGGTAAGCCGGAGAAGACGATCCAATATGCCGGGAATAATGGAGAGATCAAGTATTTTCCTGAACCGGACAGGCCAAGTACTTTTACGTGGATATATGATGGAAGAACATCCCTGTCAGTTCTGGCTCCGCCTTTGCCCGAACCCTATACCCATTTTGAAGAAACTTTTGAATATTAACAGTGTTTAGCCGGTAACAGTCCAGCCTTCTCATTCCTGATGGCTGGACTGTTACTTCGTCCTCTTTAAAACTGTCATTGCAGTTTACCGCGTTAGTATGATATACTTGTTCCTAGAGAGTCTGTCCTGGGCAGACAGGTCTTTAGAAGGAGGAAATATTAGTAATGAAGAAGATCATTTTGACAGGCGACCGGCCGACGGGGAAACTTCATGTGGGACACTATGTCGGTTCGCTGAAACGCCGTGTGGAATTGCAAAATTCCGGCGAATATGATGATGTATTTATTATGATCGCCGATGCTCAGGCATTGACGGATAACGCGGATAATCCTGAAAAGGTGCGCCAGAATATTATTGAAGTTGCGCTGGACTATCTTTCCTGCGGGCTGGACCCGGAAAAGTGTACAATGTTTATCCAGTCTCAGGTGCCGGAGCTGACCGAGCTGAGCTTTTATTATATGAACCTTGTAACAGTGTCCAGACTTCAGCGCAATCCCACAGTAAAATCAGAAATCCAGATGCGTAATTTTGAGGCCAGCATCCCGGTGGGATTTTTCACCTATCCTATCAGCCAGGCATCCGATATTACAGCCTTTAAGGCAACAACGGTGCCTGTAGGTGAGGATCAGCTCCCAATGATCGAGCAGACAAAAGAAATTGTCCATAAGTTTAACGCGGTTTATGGGGAAACTCTTGTGGAGCCCCAGGTGCTTTTGCCGGACAACAAAGCGTGCCTGCGTCTTCCTGGCATTGACGGCAAGGCGAAGATGAGCAAATCTTTAAACAACTGTATTTATCTTTCCGACAGCGCTGAGGATGTGCGCAAGAAAGTAATGTCCATGTTCACCGATCCCAATCATTTGAAAGTTGAAGATCCGGGGCAGGTGGAAGGAAATCCTGTATTTACTTACCTGGATGCTTTTTGCCAGGATGGGCATTTTGAAAAATACCTCCCCGACTACAAGAACCTGGATGAGCTGAAGGCCCATTACACCAGAGGCGGTCTTGGAGATGTGAAAGTCAAGAAATTCCTCAACAACGTCCTTCAGGATGAGCTGGAGCCGATCCGCCAGAGAAGACGCCAGTTTGAGCAGGACATCCCCGGCGTGTACCGGATTCTTGAGGAAGGCAGCAAAAAGGCGGAATCTGTAGCTGCGGTAACTCTTGCCGAGGTAAAACGCGCCATGAAGATCAATTATTTTGAAGATCGTGAACTTATTGAGGAGCAGGCGCAGAAATACAGAGAAGGAAAATAATTACCAATATCAAATATTTGCAGGCGCAGGCGCAAAGCGTCTGAACGGCGCCTGGATCTATGCTATGCCGGGCACTGTGACATTTTGGGAGGAGGATGACTATGACAAGCGAGGAGAAGAAGATTAATGACGGCGTGCTGTTTTGTCCCGGAGATCCGGAACTGAAAGCGTTAAAGCTGAAATCCCACAATCTGAGCCAGGAATACAGCAGCACCCGCGAGGATGAAGTGGAGCGGCGGGCGGCCATCTTAAAAGAGCTTGTAGGGGAGCTGGGGGAATCGGTTTTTATCCAGGGACCGGTATTTTTCCACTATGGATGTCACACAAGTATTGGAAAACAGTGCTTTTTTAACTATAATCTTACCATTCAGGATGACGCCCATGTGACTATCGGGGAGGGCTGTGCCTTTGGCCCCAATGTAACCATTGTAACGCCGGTACACCCTATGCTGTCCAATGAGCGCCACCGCATTAAAACTGCTGATGGCTCTATCAAAGGGCTGTGCTACGCAAAACCGGTAGTTATCGGAAAGAACTGCTGGATCTCGGCAAATGTGGTGATCTGTCCGGGAGTGACCATCGGGGAGGACTGCGTTATTGGCGCAGGAAGTGTTGTAACCCGGAATATTCCCGCCGGAACCTTTGCCGCAGGGGTGCCATGCCGGGTTATCCGTGAGCTGACAGAGGCGGACAGCATGAAATATAAGCCGGAAATTCTGGCGGATAATACGCTGGTAGATTAAAAACAGATCTCCCGGCCAAGGGCCGGGCCACAGATAGAAAATAATATAACTAAATTGTAGGCCGGGGGATTTGCTCCCGGCTTTTCTTATAAAATTCCATAGGACTGACGCCGGCGATTTTTTTAAAAACTCTGGAAAAATAGTAAGGGTCGTCAAAGCCGCAGCTTTGGGCAATCTCGCTGATGGATAAAATACTTTTGTACTGAAGGATCTGTTCTTTGGCAAACTGGACTTTCAGTTCATGATAGTAGTGGAGCGGGGAACAGCCGCACTGTTCTTTAAATAAGGCTCTGAAATAATTGGAGGAGTATGGTGTGGAGCGGATGGCCTCATTAATATCAAAATCCGTATCGGCCACATGGTCGGCAAGAATTTTCTGGACGCGGAGGACGTGGGCGTTTTTTCCGGTAGCGTTGCGCCAGTGGGAAAGAAGATTTTGCATGGCGTCCACAATGGAGCGCAAAAAACGTTCCGCGTATACATCGGTGGCGGGGTTTATGGGGAAGGCGTAGGCCAGCTTAAATAAAGAGTAAAAGGACTGGCGGTCGTCATCCTGAAAGACAAGGACTGGCGCGGTGTCTTCCTTGAAGCAGAAATCCCCGATCAAAACGCTGCCGTCTACATAGCCTTCCGGGGAGGTTTTTCGGTGGGTAATGCCAGGATGAATACAAAAGATCGTTCCCGGGCGGAAGGGATAGGTTTTATCGTCGATAGTCGCCGTGCCGGAGCCTTCAATATTAATGATCACCTCCCAGAAATCATGATGATGGGGCGGATAATCGTAAAATTTTTCTTCTTTGCTCATCACTAAAAAATCCATATCTTTTACCTCCAATGATCAAAATCGTAATTTTGTCCATTTTTATCATTATATCATGTATGGAATAAAACAGGAGCTTTCAATATAATAAATTTATCCGATAAAGATCTGACGGATGAAGAAATTACCGTAAAAACGCCGTAATGAGACGTTTTCGGCAATGGGACTTTTATGGAATAACAGGAGGTAGTTTTTTATGAGTACTGAAAAAGGACATCCCAGAAGAGGGATCTGTCTGTACAGTTATCACAATCTTTTGGGAAAAACAATGACTTTGGAAGATGCTTTTCTGGAAATGTATGATACAGGGGCCACATGCTTTGAGTTCCTCACAAGCTATATCCCCAATTATCCCAATCCCACGCCGGAATGGGTGGACAAATACTGGAGACTGTGCGAGAAATATAATCTTCAGCCGTCCGAGCTTGGCCACTGGGCAGAAAACCATCTTCACCGCGGTCCCGGGATGACCGATGATGAAGTTGTGGAAGAACTGAAGCAGGATTTCCGTCTGGCAAATCTTCTTGGATTTAAGGCTCTGAGAACAAAGATTACATGTGTCAATGAACTGTGCGATCCGGAACCGGGATGGCAGAATTACATTGAGAAGGCTCTGCCTTATGCTGAAAAGTACAATGTGCGCATGCAGAATGAGGTTCATCTCCCAACAACCCTCCACACCCCTCATATCCGGGATGAATATCTGGATTTTATCCATCGCACGAAGACAGAGCATTTTGGCTTCAATATTGATTTCGGCACATTCCAGTACAGAGCGGCTAAAGGCGGCCGGGAAATGGATTTTTCCGATGTGACCAAACCGGAAGAGATTGTTGATTTCCTGCCTTACAGTTGGGTTTGCCATGCAAAGTTCAATTATGTCAATGAGAACTTTGAGGAGGAAACCATCCCTTATCCGGAAGTTATCCAGTATATGATCGACAATGGATGGAGCGGCGATCTTCTCTCCGAGTGCGAGTGCCCGATCCGTTTCCATGCGGAGGAAAGCCCGGAAAAATTCGCCCAGGCGATGGTGGAGATTCCGGAGCAAGTGCGCCGCCATCAGATTATGCTGCGCAACATTTTAGGATATTAAAAAGGAGGTTTACATAATGGTAGAATTTCAGCCGATCCAGCAGCGGGGATTTCATAATACATATGATGAAAATGGGGAAATCGACGGATTTGAGTTCCGCTTTGTCCCCAAATACTATAAAGGATACTGGTTTACCCAGTGCCGTTTCGGAAATGTAGTCGTTGACGGGGAAGTTTTCGACCGCGACGATATCATTTTTGAGTACGACGGCCTGGAATATACAAGAGAAGAAATGTTTGATCTTAAAAAATACTGGCAGTTCAGAACACCGCTTATTTATAAGATCAAAAAGAAAGGCGGCCTGTCTGTCGGTTATCATGATGTGAGCCTTCAGTTCGGCTGGGTATTAAATTATAACGGCGCCCTTGAGGCGGAGCCGGACGGCAGCGGCCTTGGCAATATGGCCCATATGTTTGATACAGATCATGAGAGACGAATGCTTCTGTGCCGGTAAAAAATTAATGCAAATCCCCCGCGCGGTATATTGCGCGGGGGATTTTTTCGGAGGTAATGAAAAAAAGATTTGCGATAAGCAGGGTATTATCGGTTGCTTTCAAGCCATGCGTCAAGCTGTTCCTGCATGGTGGCTACATAGGAATCTACGTCAGCGGCTTTGAGTTTCTCAATGAAACCGTCCAACTGATCGCTTCCCTCAATTCCGCTGGAGAAAGACGGACGCATTTCATTAATGACGTTGGTCAGAGCTGTCAGAGTATTTTCAACGGAAGTATTATCAATACCAAACCCAAGAAATTCGGATACAGTAGCTTCCTGATTAAGCTTCAGACATTCTTCTCGGTAATTGGCAGGCTGTCCGGCTCTGACTTTGGCAAGGAAGCCATTTCCTAAAATGGATGTGACATCGCCCAGGTAATATCCGCAGGTGGAGGCGTCCTGGCCTTCCAGGAAATCAATGGTTCCATCTTCAAGAGTCTGATAATGAACGCCTTCGATTCCCCATGTGATCAGGTTGACGATTTCCTCATCTGTGTACAAAAGATTCAGGAATTTAACGGCAGCTTCAGGTTCGGTAGCGGCCTGGGGAACTGCCCATGTAAATTTACGGATCAGGAGTGTATCAATGACCGATTCGCAAAGCTCAATGACGGTCATATCGTAGCCTACAGATTGGCTGACAGAGGCCGCGCCAAGGGAACCTCCGCCGATCAGTTTAAAGTACCCAAAGCCCCGGTTGGCCTGGATCACAGACTCCGCTGTGTCATCCTTGTTGGCCAGATCCCGGTCGATATATCCGGCCTCATACCATGAGTGGGCCCAGTCAGTGGTTGCTTTGTAAGCGTCTGTCTCATATCTGTTGGTGATGGTGGAGCCATTCCCCGGCAGAATAGAAATGATGGAATTATTTCCTTCGCCCAGAGCTTCATAGGAAAAGAAATTTCCATCGGCGTCGATCATATAGGGCGCTGTCAGAAATCCTCTGTTTCCACCGCAGAGCGGAATCATATCCGGCGCCACTTCTTTGACTTTTGCAAAAAGCTGGGTAAAATCATCGGCAGTCTGGATGCTTTCCGGGTCAATGCCGGTCTGTTCCAGAATATCTGTACGGCACACAAAGCACAAAGGCGTTGCTTTGTCTCCATAGGATGTGACGGAATAGATTTCTCCGTCGATGGTCGTTCCTGAGAGCCATTCCTCAGGAACTGTTTCCAGAAGTTCCGGCGCGTACTCGGTGAGAAGATCGCTGATACCCATAAGCTGGTTCTGGGAGGTCATAGAGTTAAAGTGGGCTGAATCTCCGGGAAGGGTGACCATAAGATCCAGTTTTTCATTGCTGGATACTCTCAGGTTGACCTGCTGGGCATAGCTGCCCATGTCAACGATCTCAAGATTGATCTCGGTGTTGATCTTCTCCCGTGTAATCTCATTGATGGCTTCTTCCACCATGTCAATATCTCCGGGAACAGTATTCAGGGTCCAGAAAAGGATATTGATCTGGGCGATATCTTCATCGGCGCCGTTGTCTGCCTGTCCGCTTTCATCGGCAGATGATGACGGGGCTGATGTGCCGGTGGCCTCGGAAGAACTTCCCTGCCCCTGGGATGATTCAGAATTGCCGCATCCGGCAAAGGTGCTGACGATGAGAGCGGCGGCCATAAAGCCTGTAAAAAAACGTTTCATAAATTAAATCCTCCCTTTTGTGTGCTGTGTTTACAGATTTCAGATTTTTTCTTTTACAATGAAGCTGGCAAATCCGGGTTTTTTTGTGTCCGAAATAGTATATCCCCGGCGAATGTACATATAATCGGTATCACCGGGCCTTGCCGGTGAGGACGCTTCAACGAAGTTGTCCGGATCCGGATTTGAGATGCAGTCCAGATAATCGTCAAGGACACTTTTATCCAGCCAGTCTTTTTCGTGGCTGGGGCGCATTCTGACAAAATTAATTTTTTTTAGCTTTTCCAGTGTGTTTTTATATTCCTGGATGGGAGCGGCAAAAACGGACAAAACAAGATGTGAGTTGGCTGCGTCGCCGATATAAAGATCCCCGGTTTCCCTGTGAAGAAGGGCGCAGCTTCCCTTTGTGTGCCCCGGAACATGGATCGTTTCCAGAGTGATTCCTCCAAGATCAAAAATCTCCCCTTCATGTAAAGGCAAAAGGGAAACGGGGCGGATATGAATATAATCTTCGTCTGCCATATCATCGGGGACAATATTGATATAATCCGGGCTGTTCCAGCCTTTTTTTGTGTGCCTGGAACAGTTCAATGTGTGTTCCCTGTTTTCGGGCCTGCTGTAAAAGCTGTACACTTCCCAGTCATCAGGATGCATATAGATGGGAACGTTGGTAAACTGGTCATTTCCGTTGGCATGGTCATAGTGTCCGTGGGTGTTGACGATGGTCAGCGGAAGCTGTGTGACAGAGCGTACAGCGGACACAAGATCACCTAGGCCGACGCCGGTATCCAGAAGGAGAGCCCGGTCTGTTCCGGTAAATAGTTCCATATAAACCCCTTCCAGACTGAAAATCCGGTAGATTCCATGACCTTCATCAATGATCTGGTAAAAATCTTTTCTCAGCGCCAAAATAACACCTCCCTGGCTGTCTTTCAATTAAACTGATAATGAAATTATAAGTAAATTTTTGTTGTTTTGATATGAAATATCTGCTTTATTATTTAAAAGCAGGTCATTGATTTATGAAGTTTTTGTAAAACCTATCTGAAAAAGCAAAAAAATGCTATAATGAATCATCGAGATTTGTTAATAACCTGCGGCCAATACGATAAATATCAGGAGTAGATGGTGATATGGAGAAGGAGGGTGCGTGGTGGAAGATGAATTTATAAAGCCCAGAGTTTTGACCATTGCGGCGTATGAGCCTGTGCTTTTTAAGGAGTATCATCTGTTTTTAATTTTAAGCGGTCATGTGCGGGGATTGATGGATGGAGAAAATTTTTTTATGGATGAAAGCGATCTTGTTCTGTGTCTTCCGGGAGAAAAGGTTATATTTTGGGGAAGCGGAAGGAATATGGTTTTAGATGTGCCGGTCAGCGTGTCTGTTATGGAAAAATATATTCCTGTCCATGAAGGGAGATTTATATGCAACTCGTCTGTTGACGCCCAGAGGGATTATGCCAATTTAAGATCTCTCATGGCAAAGCTGGCCATGGCGTCCTGCGAAACCGGGGAGGACAGCGAACTTTATGAGAAATCAGTTTTTTACGGCTTGCTGTATGATCTTAAAAACAGGCACTTTGAAAAAAACATTGTCAATGTCCCGGACATATCCCGGAAATATTCGGACAGAGTGAACAGGATCTTTAATTACATCCAGGAAAATTATGCCCGGAATATAAGCCTTGATGATGTTTCCGCGTATACCCATCTGTCTCTGTCTTATCTGTCCCGGTTTTTTAAACAGGCTTTCGGGGAGAACTTTGTGACTTATGTGAAAAAGTACCGGGTTGAGAGATCGCTCAGCGATTTATGTTACAGTAAAAAAACAGTGACACAGGTAGGAATGGATCACGGATTCGGAGACGCTAACAGTTATATCCGGGCTTTTCGGGAAATCCACGGGACAACGCCCAAGGCTTTCAGAGACCGGTTTAATGCCGGGAATGAACGGCAGAGTACCGTCCGGCTTTGCGAGATTACAGACAGAACCCGATACGTGGGAAAACTTCAGGAATATTCTTTAAACGACAGCGGCCGCAGCGGGGAAGCTATGCCGGAATCCAGGCATTATATTGTTCAGGCCGATCTTGAGGGGATGGCAGTAGCGCCCCTTTGGAAATGCGGAATCAATATTTCCTCGGCAAAAAATATTGGTTCAGGAGATATTTCTGATGAGATCAGCGAAATTCAAAAAGATATCGGTTTTGCATATGGACGTGTAAGCTTTCTGCTGATGAACCGTTATGTTTTTAAAGATACGGAGCAGGGGGGATATAACTTTTTCAGTTTTACGAAGATGGTCAGCCATCTCTTGTCCGTGGGAATGATTCCTTACCTGGATTTGACCTTCAGCCATGAAGAATGTAAAACTCCCGGAGGCTATGAAGTGGACGAAGCTCAGTTTCTTGACTGGCTTGAACAGATGCTCCTTTACAGTGTTAATGTTTTTGGCCGGGAGGAAATGGAAAAATGGATTTATGATATTGGAATCACATACAGTATTACGGACAGAAGTATAGAGAAAACTGCTGCTTTTATTTCAAGATATATTAAAGGGGAACAGATTATCCGAAGGATTCTTCCGGAAGCAAGGATCGGAGGATTTAATGTGACGTCAGATATGGCTGATATGTGCATGGAAATTTTAAGCGGAGTATTAGAGGCAGGAGGCCATCCGGATTTTATATCTATGAGCATATTTCCCTATGTTTTTGTGGGGGATAAGGCCGGCGAACGGATGGTATATTCTTCAGATCCTGAATATGCTCTTCACAGAGTACAGGAATGGAAACGGGCCATGGGTCATTGTCAGGGGATGGATGGCCGGGCGCTGCCTATTTATGTTAATGCCATTGGAACGACGGTTGCTCAGAGAAATTATATTAACGACACATGCTATCAGGCCACATTTATTGTGAAGAATATCATCAGTCTATTGGGTGAGGTGGGGCTTCTGATTTTTTATCAGATGTCCGATTACAATTTTTCTTATGCGGAAAACCATCTGCTCCTTAACGGACGGAACGGCCTGTTTTCCCAATTTCAGATCCACAAACCGGGATATATCGCATTTTCTATGATGTCCAGACTTACAGAGCTTGTCCTTGCTAAAGGACAGGATTATATTGTGACAAAGGGAAAGCATGACACATACTATATTCTGCTCTGCAATCATGTTCCTGTCAGCGACAGGTACTGTCTGAGGATATGGGACAATACCCCGATCAGCGAGGCTTATACAGTGTATGCCCAGGCAGATGATCTGAACGTACTTCTTACTTTAAATCATGTAAAGGACGGCGATTACCGTATTTTAAGCTATCATCTGAACCGGGAAAACGGAAGTTTGTTTGATGAATGGGAAAAAACCGGTTTCTGGGAAAATCCGGGGACTGAGGAACTGAAATATCTCCGCCAGGCTATACATCCCCGGAGAAACTGTTCAAAGAGGAGCAGCTTTAATGGTCAATTGAATTTTCATATTGGCGTGAAGCCTTTTGAGGTAATATTTATCGAAGCCTCCCTGATCATATGATTGACGTTGATCAAAGCTATATGCTATACTTAGCCAAGATGTAAAAGTTAAAACAGATTAAAGGAAGTGGAATTATGATACAGTCCAGAACCCATACCTGCAACGAGCTTCGAGCTACCAATGTGGGCGAGAAGGTTACGTTAGTGGGATGGTATGAAAATCTCAGAAAGGTGTCCAAAAATCTTGGATTCCTGATCCTCCGTGATTTTTACGGGACAACCCAGATTGTTATTGAAACTGAAGAAATGATGCAGGCGTTAGACGGTGTGAACAATGAATCCACCATCAGCGTGGAAGGTGTTGTGCGGGAACGCTCCAGCAAAAATCCAAAGCTGCCTACTGGCGAGATCGAGGTAGTTCCGGAAAAGATTTCCGTACTTGGAAGCTGCCGTTATAACGCCCTGCCTTTTGAAATCAATCACTCCACAGACGCGGATGAGAATTTAAGACTGAAATACCGGTATCTGGATCTGAGAAATCCTGCGGTAAAGGACAAGATTGTTTTAAGAAGCAAAATCGTGGCGGAACTGAGACAGAGGATGATGGATCTTGACTTTCTGGAGATCACAACGCCGATCCTGACATGCTCTTCGCCGGAGGGAGCCAGAGATTACCTTGTGCCTTCCAGAGTGCATCCGGGCAAGTTTTACGCCCTGCCCCAGGCACCCCAGCAGTTTAAGCAGATTTTAATGGCTTCCGGATTTGACCGCTATTTCCAGATCGCCCCCTGCTTCAGAGATGAGGACGCCCGGGCGGATCGTTCACCGGGAGAGTTTTACCAGTTGGATATGGAGATGGCCTTTGCCACCCAGGAAGATGTATTTTCCGTGGTTGAGGAAGTGCTTCCTCCTGTATTTGAAAAATACGGCAAGTATAAAACAGCCTCAAAGGCGCCCTTTACCCGCATTCCATTCCTGGAAGCTATGGATAAGTACGGCTCAGACAAGCCGGACCTGCGCATTGACCTGGTACTTCAGGATGCCACAGAAGTTCTGTCCGGCTGCGGCTTTGGGCCTTTTGAGGGCAATGTGATCAAAGCTGTTGTTGTGGATCAGTTTGGCGCGACCCGCAAAGTGATTGACAAGATCTGCAGTGATGTGGAAGTTCAGACTGGAAATAAAGCATACTGGTTTAAGCTGGACGACAAGGGCGATCTTGTGGGCGGTATCAGCAAATTCCTTGTCAACATTAAAGATCAGGTAGTTGAGGCCCTTGGCTTAAAGCCCGGCGACTTTATCGGTCTGACTGCGGGAACAAAACTTAAAGCTCAAAAGACTGCCGGCGTTCTCAGAAACCTCCTGGGAGCCAACTGCGAAGCTCATATGAAAAAAGAGTGCTATGAATTTTGCTGGATCGTGGATTTCCCAATGTATGAGATCGGTGAGGAATCCGGAGAACTGGAATTTTGCCATAATCCATTCTCTATGCCTCAGGGCGGCCTTGATGCGCTGAACAATCAGGACCCGCTGACGATCCTTGCTTATCAGTATGACCTGGTGTGCAACGGTGTCGAACTTTCTTCCGGTGCTGTGCGTAATCATGATCCGGAAATTATGGTGAAGGCATTTAATCTCATCGGCCTGGGTGAAGACGATGTGAAGGCCAAATTCCCGGCCATGTACAATGCTTTCTGCTACGGCGCTCCGCCTCACGCGGGAATCGCTCCCGGCGTTGACCGTATGATCATGCTCATTACCGGCGAGGACAGCATCCGTGAGATCATTCCGTTCCCGATGAACAAGAATGCCATGGATGTGATGATGAACGCTCCGGCCACGGTGGAGCAAAAACAGTTGGATGATGTTCATATCCAGATCAAAGTGGATGACAAAGATAAGGAATAAATAGGACAATTCAGGACGGCGTATTTTCTGCCCTGAATTGTTACGAATAAATTAAAATAAAAGCCTGAGAGTCCAGGGGATTGAAACCGTGGACTCTCAGGCTTTTTAAGTGGTTCATTTATCGTTTTACAGACTCGGTCTGACTTGGAAGCAGCCGAAATGAAGCGTTATTCTTCCGGATAAAATCCCGGTTTGCACAGGATTTCATGGATTTTGGTTTCCATAATGGATGAAGAGTAGGACGGAGTTATGACAAGGGCTGTATCCTGACCGCCTCCGGTACCTCCCAGGGCAACTACCGGCTGACCAAAAAGAATGGCGTCTGCGTCCAGGGCCATGACGGCACATTCAAAGCAGACTTTTGTTCCCTGTCCCAGGGTGCGCAGTGTGTCCGCCATGATTTCCAGCGGGTAGATCCCCTTAGAGCGGCTGCTGATACCCCGCTCTCCGGCACTCAGAGCGTGGGCGGCGGTGACAACAATGACCCCGTCTCTTTCAAGAGTTTTTTTCGTTTCCCATGGCATAGGATTAACGCCGCCTTTGGCGGCTGTGGACGCGGTGCGCACAGCCACGATCTGGTTATTGTAGCCCATATGGCGGGCCTTTTCAAAAAGCTGGTGAGCGCTGCTTCCCGTGTATGTGGCAATAACAATGGGGCAATTGAGTTCGATGGCTTTATTGAGAGCGATCGTAATGGTTTCCTCTGTATGTTCACGTCCGGGTTTGCCAAATATAATCATGAAAATTTCCTCCTTTTGCCTCTATTTTACTCTATTTTTATTGTGCTGACAATACAGGTTCCAGACAGCTTTTCATAAAACAGCCGATGGTGCAGGGCCGCCATAATGGCGGCGAAGAAAATATAAAAGAAATACACACCGGCCACAGTCAGACTTAAAAGGGCTGTTCCGGCGGCAGGGACACCGCGGCTGTCCAGCCATGGGATAAAGACACCAAAAATCAGTCTGGGCAAAACAACCATAATAATGAGAAAAATTCCCGGCCTCAGAAGATATTGGTACCAGGAGGCGCGGTTTTTTCTGTAAGGGATGATACGGGTTCTGGTCACATATTTCCCAAAAGTTTTTCCACGGAAGGTCATAGGAACAAAAGCGTAGTAAATAAAAGCAGCCAGCACTGGCGGATATGGGATATCCCAGTGGAGGACATGGCAGATCCCGGCGATTATGCCGCTCAAAAGGCCGAGAACGGGAATATCGCACATAAAAGAGATCAGACGCCGGGAAAATGACACCTCTCGTCCACGGTGAAAGCTGATTTGGTCGATCTGATTCCGGGAGGGCAGTATTTTTATAAAGGGAAAACTGGCGGCGTATCCAAGCATTCCCCCGGCAGTATTGGCAATAAGGTCGTCCACATCAAAAAGACGGTAGCTGCGGGGGTAAATAAAATAAAGCCCGGAAAGCTGGGTCAGCTCAAAAAGCAGAGATAGTCCAAAGGACAGCAGAGCCGTTTTTTTGAAACTGCACTGAAAATAATATCTCAGATATATGCCAAAGGGCATAGTCATAATAACATTAAACAAGAATTGAAAAAGGGCTTTGTTAAAAATGCTGGTGTAAGTTCCCGGATCAGAGAGATCTATGTGTGCCTGACGGATAATGTCCGCCACGAATTTAAAGGGAATTGGCTGCGCGCGGGGGCCGGTCATGGCCAGAACTTCCGCCCTGGAGGGCAGGGGCAGAATGACCAGAAAAAAGACGCACATCAGGTAAAGGATAAAAGAATAGACAATACCGATGCGGATACTTAAAACAGAACCATATTTGTGGTAATTATAAAGGATATAGGGAAGTGTAAATAAGAACGCCGCAAAAGGAAATAATATCACTGCCTGCATGATTACTGCCGGATAATCGCCCATAAGATTCAAAGCTCCTTTCTGGCATTGGCGCGAAAGACGCGGTATAATAGCCACTTTGTGGCTATTATACCTTGTCCGCTATAGCGTCCAAGATAAGGCTCCGCCAGGAAGCGTACATTTGCGCAGAGGAATGCTCGCTCTGCTCGCAGCGCAAATGACGCGGTATAATAGCGCTTCGCGGCTATTATACCATAAAAAAACTAAGAAGTAATCTTACAAATTAGTCACATTGAAAAAGGCGGCTGCATAAAAAGATAAATTGGGAGAATTAGACCGTGGAGCGCGCTAAAGTTTTGAATGAAAATGATTGATTGAATGTGAATGATATTGAATGATTGTAAATAATATCCAAAATATTGCATGAATTATTGTGAATTAATATGATTGATTTTGAACGATTTAAGCGATATAATAAAAACAACATTAAGGAACGGAGGTTGGTTTGAAAATGATTTATACAGTGACATTTAATCCTTCCCTGGACTACATTATTTCAATGAACGGATTCCAGATGGGAATGACGAACCGAACCAGAACAGAGCAGATGCTTCCCGGAGGAAAAGGGCTGAATGTATCTACAGTGCTTAGACATCTGGGGGCTGAAAATACGGCCCTTGGTTTTATCGCCGGATTTACCGGGGACGAGATTTTGCGCCGGGCAAAACTTCTGGGAATCCACTGTGATTTTATCCACTTGGATGACGGCTTTTCAAGGATTAATGTGAAATTGAAGGATTTTGACGGGACGGAGATCAATGGCAAAGGGCCGGAGATTTCACCTCATAAAGTCTTTGAACTTTTTGAAAAGCTGGATCGGCTGGAAAGGGGAGATATTCTTGTCCTGGCAGGGAGTATACCGGAAAGCATGCCGGACTCAATCTATCGGGATATTATGGATCGGCTGAAAGACCGGGGGATATTATTTGTGGTGGATGCTACGAAAGATCTTCTCCTCAATGTGCTTGAGTATAGTCCCTTTTTTGTTAAACCAAATAATCATGAGCTGGGAGAAATTTTTCATACAGAATTAAAAACAAGAGAAGATGTGGTTCCTTACGCGAGAAAACTCCAGACAATGGGCGCGCGAAATGTTCTCGTCTCCATGGCCGGTGAAGGCGCGGTGCTGGTGGATGAATATGACCGGGTTCACACTCTGGGGGCCCCAAAAGGCCAACTTGTAAACGCAGTGGGATCGGGAGATTCCATGGTTGCAGGATTCCTTGCCGGATGGCTGAAGCAGCAAAATTATCAGTACGCTTTCCATATGGGGATTTCTGCGGGGAGCGCCAGCGCTTTTTCAGAAAATCTGGCTACAAAAGAAGAAATTGAAAAAGTATACCGTCAGGTTGTCCAGATGCAGAGTGAATCTGACGGATTAAAGGAGAGGTAGAATATGAGAATCACAGAATTACTGGACCCCAGAAGTATTTCTCTCACAGGGGCTCCAAAATCGAAAAATGAAGCTTTGGACCAGATGGTTGAGCTGATGGCGGCAAGCGGAAAGATCAATGATAAGGAAGCCTACCGCAAAGAGGTGTACCACAGAGAAACGGAAAGCACGACAGGTATTGGCGGAGGCATTGCCATTCCCCACGGTAAGGGAGCTTTTGTCAGCGCTCCAGGGCTGGCGGCCATGGTGATTAAAGACGGTGTGGATTTTGATTCCCTGGACGGAGAGCCGGTCCGCCTGATTTTCCTTATTGCGGCGCCAAACACTAAAGATAATGTCCATCTGGACGTTTTAAGCAAGCTGTCCATGCTCCTCATGGATGACAATTTTGTAAATAACCTGGAAAACGCCGAAAGTGTAGATTCGTTTTTAAAGATCGTGGACGCGGCTGATGAGGAGAAGCCGGATCTTGATGATCAGCTAGCGGCACAGACCATTGACGATCAGCCAAAGGCATGTAAGATCCTGGCAGTGACGTCCTGTCCTACAGGAATCGCTCATACCTATATGGCGGCGGAGGGGCTGGAGAAAGCAGCCAAGGCTAGAAATTGCAGTATAAAGGTGGAGACCCGCGGATCCGGCGGAGCAAAAAATGTCCTCACGGACGGGGAGATCGCCGAGGCGGACTGTATTATTGTGGCCGCCGATGCCAAAGTTCCCATGGAGCGGTTCCACGGGAAAAAGCTTATCGAATGTGCCGTTTCCGATGGGATCAGCAAAGCAGATCAGCTTATTGACCGGGCTGTGAGAGGGGACGCGCCTGTATACGAAGCTGGAAGGGGCAGTGAGGAGGAGAGCGCAGCCCCGGCCTCCGGCGGCGGTGTGGGTCACAAACTATATACCCAGTTGATGAATGGTGTTTCCCATATGCTCCCATTTGTTGTGGGCGGCGGTATTCTTATCGCCCTTGCCTTTCTTATCGACGGCCTGTGTGTTGATGTGAACAGTCTTCCCGATGAAATGAGGGCAAACTTCGGCTCCATCACGCCGGCAGCGGCTTTTTTCCGACAGATCGGTAATCTGGCTTTCGGCTTTATGCTTCCGGTACTTGCGGGATTTATTGCTGAGGGCATTGCCGACCGTCCGGGTCTTGCTTTAGGTTTTGTGGGCGGAATGATTGCTGCCAACGGAAAATCCGGATTCCTTGGGGCATTGTTAGCCGGATTCCTGGCAGGATATGTAATCATTTTGCTGAAAAAAATATTTAACAGACTTCCGGAAGCTATTGAGAAAATTTCACCGGTGCTTTTATATCCGCTGTTTGGTATATTGATCACCGGGCTGATTATGCTCCTTGTTGTAGAGCCGCCTATTGGTGCCCTGAATACAGCTTTGAACACAGCCTTGACGAATATGAGCGGAACGAGTAAAATTTTGTTAGGTATTATTGTTGCCGGCATGATGTCCATTGATATGGGCGGGCCTTTTAATAAAGCCGCTTATGTTTTCGGTACGGCATCTATCGCCGCAGGCAATTATGATATTATGGCAGCCGTTATGATCGGCGGTATGGTTCCGCCATGTGCCATCGCCCTTGCTACATTGCTGTTTAAGAAAAAATTTACAAAGCAGGAGAGAGAGTCCGGACCTGTAAACTTTATCATGGGTCTTGCCTTTATTACGGAGGGCGCTATTCCATTCGCTGCTTCGGATCCTGCCAGAGTGATCCCGTCCTGTGTTGTGGGAGCTGCTCTCGCAGGCGCCCTGTCTATGGCCTTTGGCTGTACCCTTATGGCGCCTCACGGTGGAATCTTTGTATTCCCGGTGGTAGGAAATGCCCTCATGTATCTGGTAGCCCTTATCTTGGGAACGATTGTCGGCACCGTCCTTCTGGGATTTTTGAAAAAAACAGTAAAAGAATAGTCCAATATCCCGATGCCGGGCATCGGGGTATTATCATAGGCCAGGCGGCGCTGCGTATCTTGTATATACGGCGCCGCCTGAAATCGTTTTTGGACCAAGAGGGCGGGAAAAAGACGAAAGCTGACTGCGGCCGATTTTTCGGGGGCGGACTGTAAAAAGAGAGGTAGAAAGATGCTTACAGAAAAAAGACAGGAAGAAATTCTGGAAATGCTCCATCAAAAGGGAAGTGTCACTTTACAGGAGCTAAAAGATCATTTTAAGATCTCCGAATCCACAATCCGCAGAGATCTCAACGCGCTGGACGCAAAAGGCGCCCTGACAAAGGTTTTCGGGGGCGCTGTCCGCAGCGAAGACCCTATGGATATAAAGGAGGAGCAGGTATCTAATCGGGAGACTTTAAATGCCGATGCAAAAGCGGCCATTGGACAGTACGCGGCGTCCCTCATCGGTCCCGATGATTTTGTGTACCTTGACGCCGGAACAACGACCGGTTTTATGATCCCCTATTTGACTCAGCGCTCGGCGGTATTTGTGACTAATGCAGTATCTCATGCTCTGAGCCTTGGACGCAGCGGCTTTCGGGTGATCCTCATTGGCGGGGAATTTAAGTCGATCACAGAAGCACTTGTGGGCAATGAAGCTTATGTCAGCCTGGAAAAGTATAATTTTACCAAAGGATTTTTTGGGGCCAACGGCGTAAGTCCATCGGCGGGGTATACCACACCGGATATTAATGAGGCTCTGGTTAAAAAATGCGCTATGGATCACACCCAAAATCCTTATATTTTGTGCGACAGCAGTAAATTTTATCATCGGTCGCCGGTGACTTTCGGGGATTTTTCCAGGGCAAAGATTATTACTGAGATGATACCGGATAAAACTTTGGCCGGTTACAGCCATGTGATCGCTGTACAATAAGAGGGGAGGCTAATATGAACTTGTTATGAAAAAATTGCTGTTGTTTTTTAAAAATGATGTGGTCTTGACCGCAGCCCTGATACTGGCCATCATTTCCTGCTTTATTGTTCCGCCTAATACCGGATATTTGGATTATATTGATTTTAACACATTGATCATGCTGTTTTGTTTGATGCTTATTGTGGAGGGCATGGGAAGTCTGGATTTTTTCAGATATGTGGGCGACCGGCTCCTTCAAAAGACGGGGACAGGGCGGGGCGTTGCGCTGACGCTGGTCTTTCTCTGCTTTTTTGGAAGCATGTTTATTACCAATGACGTTTCTCTGATCACTTTTGTGCCCTTTGGCATTATGATCCTGGAGATGACAGGGCTTTTGTCAAGGGCATCATACACTGTAGTTTTAATGACCATTGCGGCAAATCTGGGAAGTATGTTTACCCCCATTGGCAATCCACAGAATTTGTATCTGTTTTCACTGTCCGGAATGAATGTGGGGAAATTTTTGCTGCTCATGCTGCCATATACCGTGGCGGCGGCGCTCCTGCTGCTCATCTGTATTCTGGCCGGTTATAAAGGAACAAAGCTGAGGGTCAGAGAAAGCCACGTGAAAATAAAAAATACGAAACGTTTGTGCTTTTACGGCTTTTTATTCGTATGTGCCCTTTTAACTGTGGCCGGCGTCATTCCCCATGAGGCGCTCCTTGCCCTGGTGGTGATGAGCATACTTCTCACCAACCGGATACTGTTTTCGCGGGTGGATTATTCCCTTTTGCTGACATTCATATTCTTTTTTATTTTTACGGGAAATATCAATCATATGGAAGCTCTGCGCCAGACCATCGCCCAGCTTCTGGCCGGGAGGGAGGCACAAGTAAGTATTGTCTGTAGCCAGGTGATCAGCAATGTGCCTGCGGCTATGCTGCTGTCCGGTTATACGGAAAATGTGCCCGGCCTTATTGTGGGAACTAATATCGGGGGCCTGGGAACTCTTATCGCTTCCATGGCAAGTCTGATTTCTTACAAGCAGATCGCGGGACGTTTCCCGGAGGCGAAGAAAAAATACATAGGAATTTTTACACTGTTTAATGTGATCTTTTTAGCTGTTTTATGGCTGATCATGTGGGTGGTTTAGAACCGGTGCTTTAGAAAATGAGGTGGTTTTATGTCAGATTTATCGCGGTTTCATCAAGCGCAGAAATATGATTATGACATTGCGTTGCAGGAAATAAAAAATGGCCGGAAGGAGAGCCATTGGATGTGGTATATTTTTCCGCAGATCCAGGGGCTTGGATACAGCAGCACGGCCCAGTATTACGCCATTTCAGATATGGCGGAGGCGAAAGCTTATCTGAAGGATAATGTGCTTAGATGCCGCCTGGTGGAGATTTCCCAGGCACTTCTGGATCTTCCAGCGAATGACGCGATGGAAGTGTTTGGCGTTCCTGACAATATGAAACTGAGATCGTCTATGACGCTTTTTTCTATGGCGGCCCCTGAGATTTCGGTGTTTCAGAAGGTACTTGATAAGTTTTTTGCCGGGCAGCCGGACCGCCGCACCCTGGAGATCCTTGAAACGTCTGAGATATCATGAAAGCACAGGCCCCGATGTGGGGGCCAAACGGTGATTGTGCAGGTGAAAAAGCCCCCGGCCATCGGCTTTTGAGAAATCAATGACCGAGGGCTTATTTAGAAATCGTTGTAAAAATTTGTTATTTATCTTTTTGAGTGGCTTTTTAGCTGTCTGTACCGTACAGCGAAGGTTACAAAAACAAAAAGGTAGATTAGGAACAGGATTGAGTACAGGATGAGAATGATCGTCATATCATTCCGGGGCTCGCCAATGACGGAAAGAAGCTGCGGGATGAAAACGCCAAATAGGATGATACAAAGGGGGAGCATTCTTCCCTGGAAAACTCGTTGGAGCATTTCCAGGCGGGATTCTTCGTCGCAGAAAATTTGTTCGTCACCGTCCATCGCTGCTCTGGATTTCCTGAAATAGCTGTATCCGAAAAAATCCATAAGATATTCCCAGCCGCAGTCCTGAAAAAGCTGAACGTATTCATCTTTATTTGAAAGTCCGTCCTGGTTGTAGTCCAACTGGTAGACAACATCTTCGGGAGTACATTTTTCAAAGTAGTAAATACCAGGGAAAACAACTTTGACAAATTTCCAGCCCTGACTGTGGCGCAGGCTCAGATATTCCCCCTCTTTTTCATAATCTGTAATGAGAAAAATACGAAATTCTTTTTTTGTCTGCTTCATCCCAGCACCTCCTCTACATTCCTGTATAGCCTTTTGATCCTTCGGATTTCAAGAGCCAAAACTTCCTGGCCAAGTTCTGTAATGTGGTAGATTTTTCTTTTTTCGTCTTCCCGGACAAAACGGATCAGGCCGTCCTTTTCCATTTTCCCAAGGCTTCCATACATGGTTCCGGGGCTGAGGATCACATTTTTGTCTGTAAGCTTCTCAACTTTCTGGACAATGCCGTAGCCATGCATATCTTCCCTAAGACACAGAAGAATATAAAAACTGGTTTCTGTCATAGGGACATAGACTTTTTTTATGTGTGCGTCCATAAAATCCCTCCCTACATATCGAATTACAATATATCGTGGTACTATATATAATATATCGCACTGCAATATATTTGTCAATACAGATCAAAGACTTTCCCTTGACATTTAATATAATGCCATTTATGATAATATTCGCATAAAAATTGATGACAAGGGGAGCTTGTGAAACAGGCTGAGAGGAAGTTGCAAACTTCGACCCATAACCTGATTTGGATAATGCCAACGTAGGGAATATAGAACTGTCCACGGTCTCTCCTTGTTTTCAGTTAATGAATAAGGAGGGAATTTTTATGTTTAACTTTTTAGTAAACAGCGAAGGCGCGCTCTCGGCGGCCGGCTATGCTGTATGTATCGCGGCCGGAGTCCTTTTCTTTATTGCGGCTCTTTTCTTTGCGGGAAAATTTTCAAAGAAAAAGAAAATGGGAACGAAGCAGCTTGTCTTCTGCGCGGCGGCCATTGCCCTAGCCTTTGTAACATCTTATATTCAGATCCTGCCTATGCCCTGGGGCGGAAGCGTAACTCTGTGCAGTATGCTTTTTATTGTCCTCGTTGCCAATTGGTACGGTGTTCGGACCGGCGTTTTGGTAGGGCTGGCTTACGGAATCCTTCAGTTTATTCAGCAGCCCTTTGTCCTTACCTTCTTTCAGGTCTGCTGTGATTATATCCTGGCCTTTGCCGCGCTGGGGCTGGCCGGCTTTTTCGTAAAAAGCAGACATGGGCTGGTGAAGGGCTATATTCTTGCCGTTATTGTCAGAGGCGCTTTTCATACTCTGGGTGGATATTTGTACTGGATGGATTATATGCCGGAAAGCTTCCCACAATCTTTGAAATTTTTATATCCTGTAATCTATAATTACAGCTATCTTATTGTGGAGGCAGCGATCACAGTGATCATTATTTCCATTCCGGCAGTATCAAGAGGTCTCCAAAGGGTAAAACAACTGGCCGTGTAAGCCTGTACCGCTTTCGGAGTGGGTAAGGTGCAAAAGTTCGGGGGAAGCCGCTTCTATGGTTTCCCCTCTTCTGTTTTCAATATAGCACATCGGGCAGTAGCCCGTTATTGTAAGGGGGTACTGAAACAGTCCTACCTTACAGAAGGCGGCAGTCTGCCGCTTATTTCCTTGTCTGGTTTCGTCTGAAATCGTCATTTTATAAAAATTTGGTGTCAAAATTGGTGTCAGAATATTGGTTGCAATAAGGAAAATGGAATGTTATGCTATAAGCAGGAGAGGAAGGGAATGTTATGAGGGATAACGAATGTATCGCTGATATGTTGAATATGGATGGGGATTCAGAAAGTATTCTTGCGGCCCGTGACCGGCGTGTGGCGGAGGCAAGAAAATTTAACCTGTTAAGCAACGTGTTTATGTCCGTAGCTTTAGATGATAAAGGCGCCTGCCAGTATGTGTTAAGGATTTTGACGGGAATCAAAGACCTGGAGGTTAAGGAAATCCGGTCACAGTACCGGATCTCAAAAATCCATTCCCATGATGCTATATTGGATATACTCGCGGAGGATGGCAGCGGACGGCTTTACAATCTTGAAATTCAGCGCAGGGACACCATAGACCATGCCCGGCGTACCCGGTTTTATGGTGCTATGATCGACAGCGAATATCTGGAAAAAGGCAGATTTTATGGAGAACTGCCGGATGTTTATATTATTTATATCAGCGAAACGGACTTATGGAAAAAAGGACATACGATTTATCCGATAAAGAAGTATTTCGGTGATACAGAACTTAAATATGATGACGGACAGTATATTTTATATGTCAATGCAGCGGTTGATGACGGATCAGAGACGGCAAAGCTGATGGAATATTTTAAAACCGCAGATCCTAATGACATGACTCATGGGGAGCTTTCAAAACGAGTGCATTATCTGAAATGTGAAGAAGGAGGGTATTAGGAAATGTGTGAGGTATCTGAAAAAATTTACAGAGAAGGTATAGAAGATGGAAGAATATCCGGTTCAAAAGAAGGCTGGCTGGAATCCCAAAAAGAAACAGCAAAAAATCTGTTTGATATGGGAATGTCGGCGGATACCATTGCTCAGGCGTTAAAGGTCAGCGTTAAGCTGGTTCAGGAATGGCTGTCTGGCAGTACAAGTCCAGCCAGATAAAAATGGTATGAACAAAAATAAATTTAAAAGGCCCCGGCAGTCAATTGATATGCTCCCTTTTAGGTAGACAGTTGAAAAAATAAAACTGTTTTCCTGGAAGGGGGCATTTTCTATGGGGAAGATTTCTCCGGAAGAAAAAATACAAAAGGTATTGCAGTATATTATGGGCCATGCGCATATTAATGTAACCATGGAAGTGTATAATCATCTGGATGACCGGTCAAGAATTGAAAAAGAGGTCGTCCGGCTGGATGATCTGGCTATAAGTTTCTGACACTAAAAATAAAAAATTGGTGTCAAATTGGTGCAAAACCGGAAAAATGGCATATTTCAGAAATTTTTGAGGCTGTGAACCCTTGATTTTATTGGGTTCACAAAAAATTCACAATTTTGTTAGCACTCACCTCTTGACAGTGCTAATAATAAGTGTTATATTACATGTAGAACAAAGGAAGGGGATCAAAAGAGAGAGATCGATAGAGATTCCCGGAAAGGTTCCAAAAGAAGTTTTTAATTCAAGTGTATATAAATAGTCGAATGGAGGAATGACTTATGTTGATGCCTAGTATTTTTGGAGAAAATTTATTTGATGATTGGATGGACTTCCCATTTGAAAGAGAATTTTTTGGCAGACGTAATCCTCTGTATGGAAAGAACGCAAAGAACATTATGAAGACCGATGTGAAGGAAACCGACAGCACCTATGAGCTGGATGTGGATCTTCCGGGATTCAAGAAAGAGAATATCAGCGCTCAGCTGGAGGATGGTTATCTGACCATTACCGCAAACAAGGGCCTGGATAAGGACGAGAAAGATAAAGATGGCAAGTATATCCGTCAGGAAAGATACAGCGGCAGCTGCTCAAGAAGCTTTTATGTTGGCGAAGGTGTTACTCAGGATGAGATCCACGCAAAGTTTGAAGATGGTATCCTGAAGCTGTCGATTCCTAAGAAGGATGCGAAAGCTGTAGAGAAAAAGAATTATATTTCCATCGAAGGGTGATGGATAAGTGAAACCGGGGCCATGAAAACCATGACCCCGGAGATAAAGATCTTCTGAATGTGATGTTGAAAACAATCCTTGATGACGGTTACCCGCCGGAAGGGCCTTTTGTGCCGCTGACGGAGGATGTGGTTACACCAAAAGGCTGGACCTGCATTGACGGAACCGTATATATGGATCCCCAGGGGACGCCGTACTTGATCTTTTCCCATTCCTTTGAGGATGTGCCGGACGGAGACATGTGCATGATAGAGCTGTCCCGTGACCTGACCCGGGCTGTGGGCGACCCGGCCGTGCTGTTTTCTGCCAAGGATGCCCCATGGGCCAAGCCGGTGCCATTTGCCAAAGAGGAGTTTCATATGGACGGGGATGTATATTTCACCGATGGGCCTGCGGTTTACACAACCGGTGATCACCGTCTGATCGTTATATGGTCCAGCTGGGGAGATCACGGCTACAGTGTAGGTATGGCTGTTTCTGACAGCGAGGATATTAAAGGCCCCTGGCGCCATCTGGAAAAACCACTGTTTCCGGAAAATGGCGGCCACGGCATGATGTTTACGGATCTTCATGGAGAGGCACGGTATGTGCTCCATTATCCCAATGATTTTTACAAAGAACGTCCCCATTTTTACCGGTTAAAGGAAGCCGGGGACGGATTAGAGCTTGAATAATGAAATGACCTGCGGCGCTGTATTTCCTGAGATTTCGGGAAATGCAGCGCCGCATTTTTGGACCTTGCAGGCACATGTTTACAATTTTGCAATGGTACTGACAATGTGAGTGCCGGATATTTTTTCATAAAAAAGCCGTTTATGAAGGACGGCCATAATGGCGGCAAAAAATAAATAGAAAAAGTAAATGCCGGAAACCATAAGGCTGAGGAGGGCCAGCCCGGCGGCAGCTGCGGACCGTCTGTCAAGCCATGGGATAAGAATCCGGTAGAACAGCCATGGAATCACATACATGACCAGCAGAAAGCTTCCCACCCGCAGGGGATATTGATACCAGCGGGTACGGACATTTTTAAAGGATGCGATCCGGGTTTTGGTAATGAATTTTCCAAAAGTCCGGCCCTTAAATACCATAGGTACCAGGGAAAAATAAAGGAACAGGACCATTGCCCCAAAGTGAGGAATGTCCAGATGAAAAATCCTTAAAAATGTTGAGGCCAGGCCGCCTAAAAGGGCAACAACGATCAGGTCAAACATGGCGGAAATCAGGCGCCGGGTCAGGGAAACCTGCCGGCCCCGGTGGAAGCTGACTTTGTCGATCCGCTCCCGGGAGGGCAGTATTTTTAAAAATGGTGAAATGATAGCGTAGCCAAAAACACCCCCTAAAGTATTTGCCAGAAGATCGTCTACGTCAAAAAGCCGGTAGCTTCTTGGATAAATAAAGTAAAGTCCCGAAAGCTGGGTCAGCTCAAAAAACAGGGACAGGCAAAAAGACAGGATCAGTGTTTTAAGAAAACGGCATTTAAAGTAATACCTTAAGTAAATCCCAAAAGGCACGGTCATGATCACATTAAATAAAAACTGGAAAAATGCCGGGTTAAAGATCCCTGTATAGGTTCGGGGCTGGGACGGGACGATGTGGGCCCGTCTCAGAATATCTCCCACAAATTTAAAGGGAACCAGCTGCATCCGGGCTCCGGTCATGGCGGAAACTTCGGCGATGGAAGGCAGAGGCAGGATCACCAGAAAATAAATGCACATTAAATAAAGGATAAATGAATAAACGATAATAATGCGCAGACTTAAAACAGATCCGTATTTATGATAATTAAAAACCACATAAGGCAATGTAAATAAAAAGGCAACAATAGGAAAAAGTATAAAAGCCTGAAGGATGACTACCGGATAGTCGCCCATAAAAACCTTCCTTTCATTTGGGGCCGGTCTAAATAAAAAGACAGGGCCGGATTTCTGGTCATATCATGCCAGGGCTTGGACTCTGGCATCATCTAACCATTTTATCACAAATTATTCTCACTGTTCCTGAAAAAAGCATAAAAATCTTAAGATAATTTAAACCTCTAAGATCATCGAAAGCTCTAAGGCGATTTAAAGGAACATCTGTCAGGACCGATGCCCTAAAGGGACGTCACAGGCTATGAACGGAAAAAATTTACCCGGACCGTTTTTCCTGGCGGAAGCGCAGGGGCGTTATCTGGTATTTTTGGCGGAAGGCCCGTATAAAGCCGGTGCTGCTGCCGTACCCGCAGGTCCGGGCGATTTCCTCAATGGTGGCGCTGGTATGGACCAGCAGTTCTGAGGCTCTGGCCATGCGGCAGTCTTTGATAAAAGCCCCGATAGTGGTGTGATAGCACAGATGAAAGCCGGTCTTTAGTTTTTGTTCATTGAGAAAGACTTTATGTCCCAGCTGGGCAATGGTCAGATTCGCTTCGGGGTTTTTCAGGATCATTTGGCGGACCTGCTCAATGGCCTGAAAGTCCTGCTGAGTAAAAGTAAGCTTCCTTTGGCCCACATAGATCACGGGACGGTTCCCTTCAGGAGAAAAATACCCTTTGGCGGCAGCCTGGGACAGGAAGCCAAGGCACTGGAGGATCATGCCTTCCAGGATTAACGGAGTCAGGTTTTTTAGCTCCTGAAAAGAGGAGAGCTGGGATAAAATGGCGGATACAGGGGATGGAAGCAGGTTTTGGGTAACATTGTCAGGGAGCTGTCCTAAAAGCTCTGTATGAGGCTCCAGGCTTTTCACGGCACTAATATAGTCAAAGGAGAGGGCGATCTCAATGCCTTTATAGTGAGCGCCGGACTGCCAGTATTGAACGCCTTTGATATTTTCTTCTTTAACGATAAAATTTACCGGTGAAGATGACCGGGTTTTAACCCCTTCCACATGAAAACGGGTCTTGCCTTCATAAAAGCTTCCAAAACGCAGGATCGGCCCGGCGTTGTGAAAGGACAGGTGAAATGTTTTAGGAATTTTATAATCGCCAATGGTAAGGACATAGGCATCCGGACGGTGATACACAAAGCAGCAGCCATTTTCCGGGTGGGCGCTGTTTTGCCACAGAGAGCCCGGTCCCAGAGGCGTTTCTGTGTAGTCCATCTGTTTAAAGATCATTTTCTGAAAGTTCATATGGGTCTTTAAGGACATTTTTAACCCTCCTTGCAGGATAGATAAACCAAAAAGGTTCATAATATAAATCAAAACGGTGCATTTTAGATTATATGTTGAATTTTATACAGGTCTATGATAACATACTTTCCGGTTGGTTAGCTATAACTAATTTATATAACGCCAGCAACAAAAGTATGGAGGATACTGTTCACACAGCAGCCAGACACTTGCTGTATGGCTGCGTAAGAACGTGATTCAGGTACGGAGTGAGTCCGTATCTTTATGCCCATAGACTGGGCAGATCATTGATATACAGGATTCCAGAAAGGAGCAATTTTATGAGCAATTTCAGAGTGATTTCTTTATTTTCCGCAGCAGTTATGGCAGCCGGACTTTTGGCCGGCTGTGGTTCAAATACGGGTTCAACCCAGGCGGGGAGCGGGGCAGAATCTCAGGTACAGACCGAAACCCAGGCTCAGGAAGCTTCCGGCAGCCAAAGTGAAACCCAGGCGGCCGGGGATGCTGAGGGCGGCATGCGCACCGTAGAAACAGATAAGGGAACTGTGGAGATCCCGGAAAATCCCCAGGTGATCTTTTCCGACTATTATCTGGGAGAATTTCTTGCCGTAGGGGTAAAGCCGGTGATCGCCTCCCCCTATTCCCTGTCTAATCCTTTTTTGGCGGATTATGTAGACGGGATTCAGGAAATGAACGTGGCCAGCGCAGAGACCTCTTTGGAAATGATCGTTGAGGCCCAGCCGGACCTTATTGTGACGATTACAGAGGCGGATTATGAAAAATACGCGGCCATAGCGCCCACAGTTTATATTGAGGACGGAAAGCGCACCGATGAGGAGCTGTTCCGCTATATTGCCGACCTGGTTGGGAAAAGCGATGAGGCGGAGGCCTATATTGCGGACTTTAATCAAAGGGTTATGGACACAAAAGATGAGATCCAGGAGATTGTCGGTGACCGGACTGTTTCTATTGTGGAGGTTTGGCCTCAGGAAATTTACGTTATGGGAAGCCATTTTGCCCGGGGCGGAAGTATTTTGTATGATATGTGGGAATTAAAGGCGCCGGAAGTGATCCAGGAGGAAATGGTGGATGGGGATACCACTTATGAAGTCGTTTCCCTGGAGGCGCTGCCGGATTACGCGGGAGATTTTATTTTGTATGGTGTTTTGGCGGATACGGACAGCGCTTTTGTGGAGGATTCTCAGCTGTGGAACAGTCTGGACGCGGTGAAGGAAGGCCGGGTACTTTCTTATGAGCAGGTGGCCTTTATGCACCGGGATCCCATTACCTTAAACGCTCAGCTGGATATTTTCCTGGAGTTTTTCAGAAGCTTTAAGGAGGAAGCATGAGTCGTTTCGCAAGAAAGAAGTTTCTTTTGTTCGTGCTGGCAGGAAGCGCTGGCGTCGTCGCGGCCGCAGTGCTTTCTGTACTCTATGGAAGCACAGATATTCCTGTGTCAAAGATCTGGCAGGCGCTGACCGCCCCGGATCTGACGGACCAGCAGCAGATCATTACTTATGAGCTGAGGATTCCAAGGACTTTAGGCTGTATGCTGGTAGGGGCGGCATTTGCTGTGGCCGGAGCCATTATGCAGGGCGTGACCCGGAATCCTCTGGCGGATTCCGGGCTTTTAGGGATTAATTCCGGGGCCACTTTTGCCCTGGCTTTATGTCTGGCTCTTCTTCCCGGGTTCAATTTTTCCGGCACTGTGCTTTTATCTTTTTTGGGAGCTTTGGGGGCCATGGTCATTGTTTACGGGCTCATGAGCCTGAAGCGGCAAAAGCTGGACCCGGTGCGCCTTGTGCTGGCGGGAAGCGCTGTGAGCCTGTTTCTTTCATCTTTAAGCCAGGGGATTTCCATGTTTTATAATATCGGCTATGATCTGACCTTCTGGACCGCAGGCGGTGTATCGGGCATCAGAGGCGCCCAGCTGGTCTTTGCGGCTCCTGTGATCCTGGCAGGACTGGTATGCGCAGTTATTTTATCCAGAAGGATTTCTTTATTAAGCTTAGGGGATGAGGCGGCCCGGGGACTGGGCCTTAGAATTGAGCGGACCCGGTCGCTGTGTCTTGGCGTTGTCCTCCTTTTGGCAGGGGGCGCCGTAGCCCTTGCCGGTCCCATATCCTTTGTGGGCCTTTTAGTGCCCCATGTGGTCCGCTTTTTTGTTGGGGCAGACTACCGGTCCATTATTCCATGTTCTATGATCGCCGGAGCATTTTTTATGCTTATTGCGGATATAATATCCCGCACCATTAATGCTCCCGCGGAAACTCCTATTGGTCTTGTATTTGCTGTCGTTGGCGTCCCATTTTTTATATGGACGGCCCGGAGGGAGGAAAGAAATGTGGACTAAGCATTTAAAAAAGAAAGGCCGTCAGGCCACGGTGATTACTGTGCTTATCGTGCTGCTTTTTGTGGCTGTGTGGGCGGATATTAATGCCGGCTACCGGCAGATCACCCTGGCTCAGCTTTGGCAGATCCTAACCGGTCACGGGGAGGCAGGACTGACCTATACATTGATCCATCTGAGACTTCCCCGGGTGCTGACCAGTCTTTTGGTAGGCGTGGGCCTGGCCGTGTCCGGCTGTGTGATCCAGGGAGTGTCAAGAAATGATATGGCGGAGCCGGGAATCCTGGGAATTAATGCGGGAGCCGGGCTGTTTGTTGCCGGTTTTATCGTGTTTTTTTCAGGCAGCGGTCTGAGCGCTTCCCTGCTTTTGCCTTTTCTCGCTTTTGCCGGTTCTGTGTGTACGGCGCTGGTGGATTACCGCCTGGCCCTGACCCGGCAGGGGCTGTCACCGAGACGGCTGCTCCTTATTGGCGTGGCCATGTCTACAGCCATTTCCAGTGTGACCACCATGCTCATGCTGCGCATGTCTGACAGCGAGTATGCCTTTGTGCAAAACTGGCTGTCCGGAAGTATCTGGGGCGCTACATGGCCGAATGTGGTCATGCTTTTTACAGGACTGGTCCTTTTTACAGGGTTTGTATTTTATAAAAGCCGCACCTTAAATGTACTTACACTGGGGCATCAGACCGCCACAGGGCTTGGGGTGTCTGTTTCCCGTCAGACGGTGATCCTGCTGGGAGCGGCTATTGCCATGTCCAGTTTGTGCTGCGCTGTTGGCGGAGGCTTAAGTTTTGTAGGCCTTGTGTGCCCTCACCTGGCCCGGCGTCTTGTAGGGCCTAATTTTAAAATATTGATCGGGACCACAGTTCTGACCGGGGCGCTTTTAATGACGGTTTCTGATATTATTTCCCGGACGCTGCTGTCCCCAAATGAAATTTCGATTGGGATCGTGGCCGCGGTCATTGGCGCGCCATACTTTTTATACTTATTGATCCGGTCTTGAGAAAGGAGGAACCTATGGAAGCCATATTAAAAGGGGAAGGCATATCGGTAGGGTATCAGCAAAACACCATTATCCAAGAGATGGACGTGCAGATTCCTAAAGGTCAGATCACTTCCATTATCGGGCCTAACGGCTGCGGAAAATCCACGCTTTTAAAGGCTCTGTCCCGGATGATGCCTGTTAAAACCGGTCAGGTGATCCTGGACGGGCAGCAGATTGCCCAGCTGCCTACCATCCAGGTGGCTCAGAAAATGGCCATTCTCCCTCAAAGTCCCCAGGCTCCCGGCGGCCTGACGGTGGAGGAGCTTGTGGCTTACGGACGTTATCCCCACCAAAAGGGCTTCGGAAAGCTGAAATCTGAGGATCATAAGGCCATTCAGTGGGCCCTGGAAATGACCCATATGGAAGCGTTTGCCCAAAGAAATATTGACGCCCTTTCCGGCGGTCAGCGGCAAAGAGCCTGGATTGCCATGGCCCTGGCTCAGGATACGCCGCTGATCCTTCTGGATGAGCCCACCACATATCTGGACATGGCCCATCAGCTGGAGGTGCTGGAGCTGCTGAAAGATCTTAATGAAACCTCTCACAAGACCATTGCCCTTGTGATCCATGACCTGAATCTGGCGGCCCGTTTTTCCCACTGGATGATCGCCATGCGTGAGGGAAAAGTGCTGTACGAAGGCACAGCGGAAGCGGTGATGACCAGGGAAGTTCTGGCGGATGTGTTTTCTTTGGACGCTTATGTGGATAAAGATCCGTGGACCGGGCGCCCTATGTGTGTAACCTATAGGATCAAGCCGGTGTATTCAAAAAACTGAAGAAATCAGGATTTGGAGTGTCCCATGTTTGGGATGCTCCTTTTGTATTTCAGGACGTCTGATGTAGGCGGAGAATGGGCTTAAAATAATGACTGATTTTGAAAGAAAGTGACTGATTGTGAACTATATACAAAAATAATTCCTAAAGATTGTGAACTAATATGATTGAATTTGACTGATTATGGCGGTATAATAAAACCAACATATAACTTCTCGGAATCTCAATGAATAAGATTCCAACCGAAAATTGACAACTGAATATCGTGCAGGAAAAGAAATTTACGAGAAATGGACATAAACATTGGACATAGCGGGTACTATGTCTTGAAAAATCTTATGGAGTCGTTTAAGATATCATTGTTAGGCGGTGAATCCTAATAATGATTCGTGAAATGCCTCGACGGATGGCATTTCCCAGGCATCAAGATGTTGGAGCATCATGATGCCGTAGAGGCGGCAGTACCACATCTTCGTAGAGCGGTGCCTGCCGTCTTCTAATTTATAGTCCTCTTTCTCACGCTTATTCGAGCGTTCCACGGAAGTCCTTCTGTCATATTCCTTTTCCCATGCTTTAGAGTCCCTTGGCGGTATGTTAAATAACCTTGGATTGTCATCGGTAAAGATATGTACGGTCCTTCCGTATTTCGCCGGTGAACAGGGATGTTCACAAAAGCAGCCACGTTTTCGGTTTGCTTTTGGGCATCGGTATTTGGCCCGATGCTTGGCAGCCTCATATCCATCTTTATGCATACGTAAGCCCATCTTACAGATTGGGACACCATCATCGTCAATGGTGAAATCGTCCTTATAAGTGAAGTGTCCGGTATGACCCGGATTCAGGTCGATAAAAGGTGTGATCTTTTCCCGTCTGCAGTATTCATAGACAGCATAAGCGTCATGGGCGGAATCCAGAAGGAGTTTTTCAATACGGAACTGCGGAAGGTATGCTTTCATGGTGAAAAAGGAATGCAGAAAAGAAAACATGTCATGCCGGGAAGCCCGTTCCAAAAGCGGAAATACAGGGAGGTCGCTGTGGGAATCGGAGGCCACATACATGTAGAGGTGGTAACCAAAAAAGTAGCAATCCCGATGGGAATCCCATCCCCAGTTGCAGTCCGGCTGAGAATAATGGCGTTTGCAGCTGCAGGAAGGACAGCCGTTTTTCTTACAATCGCAGATCCGTTTTTTCCGTTGCTGCGCAGCAGTACGGACAGGGGTGCCGTCACCGGCAAGAGCCAGATGGTCTGGAACGATCAAACCTTTCTGAATAGAACGATCCAGGAATTGCTGATGATAAAGCCGAAAAATGAGAAAAAAGGGATTCTCTGGTTTCAAATTCCAGCGTTCCAGCAAAGGAAGAAGTTTGGAAGCGGTACTGGAAGAATCACAGGGAGTTTTCTCACCTTTCTTTTTCCCTTTGGGTGGTTTCATTTTAGGGAAACGGTCTTTGGGGGAAAGATTGTCAGAGTCAGCCTGCCAGATGCGGGAAAAGAAATCATAAAAAGTCCCGACACCGGGAGTATCCCCGAAGGGGAAACCGCTGAGGATGGCATAAAGAGGAGTTTACCTGAGCATGCGGCACCAGACGGTGATGGAAGTTACTTTCAGTCTCAAAGCAAGCAGATAGGAGCGCAGCATGCAGGAAGGAAGCCTGGGTTCAGGGCCAAAAACAGAGTAACACTCCTGCATAATGGAATCCGTCAGGGAAAGATCGAGATACCAGAACTGCACGATATAATCCCAGGTGCTTTTGGGAAGCGCAAAGGGATCCGGATAGAATTTCAGAAAATCGGATACGAAAGTATCCTGATAGGCGGCATGACCGCCAGGATTACAAGGTAACAAAGAAATCGCCTCCAGTCGATTGAAATAAAATATAATCAATCGGCTTCGCCGCAAATTTTGAGCGAATTGTCAAGCGTTTTTTGAAAAAAAGTGGGTGATTTTTTTAAGATAGGGGTCGGAAAGCCTTATAAAATCGGGGCTGAAGATTCCGAGAAGTTATGATATACTGGCGGAGGATAGCACCGGGCAGCTTTATAATTTGGAGATCCAGCGGTCGGAAACCATTGACCATGCCCGGCGTACCCGGTTTTACGGGGCTATGATCGACAGTGAATATCTGGAAAAGGGAAAGACCTATGGAGAACTGCCGGATGTTTATATTATTTATATCAGTGAAACAGACTTGTGGAAGGCAGGTTATACTGTTTATCCAGTAAAGAAATATTTTGAAAATACAGCGCTTAATTATGTTGATGGGCAGTATATTTCATATGTGAATGCAGAGGTAGATGACGGATCCGAAACGGCAAAGCTGATGAAATATTTCAAGACCGCAGATCCCAATGATATGACCCATGGAGAGCTTTCAAAAAGAGTCCATTATCTGAAATGTGAGGAAGGAGGCTATGAAGAAATGTGTGAAGTATCTGAAAAAATCTACAGAGAGGGTATCGAGGATGGAAGAATATCCGGATTGAAGGAAGGGCGAAAAGAGGGCTGGCTGGAATCTCAGAAAGAAACGGCAAAAAATCTGTTTGAGATGGGAATGTCAGCAGATACTATTGCTCAGGCGTTAAAGGTCAGCGTTAAGCTGGTTCAGGAATGGCTGTCTGGCAGTACAAGTCCAGCCAGATAAAAATGGTATGAACAAAAATAAATTTAAAAGGCCCCGGCAGTCAATTGATATGCTCCCTTTTAGGTAGACAGTTGAAAAAATAAAACTGTTTTCCTGGAAGGGGGCATTTTCTATGGGTAAGATTTCTCCGGAAGAAAAAATACAAAAGGTATTGCAGTATATTATGGGCCATGCGCATATTAATGTAACCATGGAAGTGTATAATCATCTGGATGACCGGTCAAGAATTGAAAAAGAGGTCGCCCGGCTGGATGATCTGGCTATAAGTTTCTGACACCAAAAATAAAAAATTGGTGTCAAAACCGGAAAAATGGCATATTTCAGAAACTTTTGAGGCTGTGAACCCTTGATTTTACAGGGTTCACAATTTTTTCACAAAATTATTAGCACTCACCTCTTGACAGTGCCAACAATAAGTGTTATATTACATATAGAACAAAGGAAGGGGATCAAGAGAGAGATTGAAAGAGATTCCCTGAAAGGTTCCTGAAAGAGTTTTTAAATCAGAGCACATAAATAGTCGAATGGAGGAATGACTTATGTTAATGCCTAGTATTTTTGGAGAAAACTTATTTGATGATTGGATGGACTTCCCATTTGAAAGAGAATTTTTCGGAAGACGCAATCCTTTGTATGGAAAGAACGCAAAGAATATTATGAAGACCGATGTGAAAGAGACAGACAATTCCTATGAGCTGGACATTGATCTTCCGGGATTTAAGAAAGAAAATATTACCGCCGAGCTGAAAGACGGTTATCTGACCATCACAGCCAACAAGGGCCTGGATAAAGATGAGAAGGATAAAGAAGGCAAATATATCCGTCAGGAAAGATACAGCGGGAGCTGCTCAAGAAGCTTTTATGTAGGCGAGGCGGTAACTCAGGATGAGATCCACGCGAAGTTTGAGGATGGCATTTTGAAACTGTCTATTCCTAAGAAAGACGCCAAGGCCGTAGAACAGAAGAAATATATTTCCATCGAAGGCTGATGGGATAAAGAGCGGGGACGTTGAGAAACGTCCCCGGATGTGAAAAGCAAAGTCAAAAGCAATCCTGGAAGGCGTGAAAGCGCCGGAAAGGTTCAGATATAAATTGAAGTTGAATATGCAGGTTGAATGGAGGAATGACTTATGTTGATGCCTAGTATTTTTGGAGAAAGCTTATTAGATGACTGGTTTGATGATGATTTCTTTGGCAGACGCAATCCTCTGTATGGAAAACATGCAAAGAATATCATGAAGACCGATATTAAAGAGACGAAAGATTCATATGAATTGGACGTTGATCTTCCGGGATTCAAGAAAGATGATGTTAAGATCCAGCTTGAGGATGGCTATCTGACCATATCCGCAGCGAAAGATCTTGAAAAAGATAAAAAGGATAGGAAAGGCAGATATATCCGCCAGGAGAGATATACCGGAAATTGTTCAAGAAGCTTTTATGTCGGCAACGGTGTGACGGAAGATGATATTCATGCCCAGTTTAAGGATGGTATCCTGAAGTTGTCCGTGCCTAAGAAAGATAACAAAGCTGTTGAGGAGAAGAAATATATCTCTATTGAATAATATGAGTTGCCCGACAAATGGGCATGAGACACGGATTGCTCCGTACTTCGTACTCCCGCAATCCTAAAAACACCTCAAATCCGCTCATTTTTCTGCAAAAAATGACTGCTTTTCGGTGTTTTGCGCGCCACAAAGCCATGCTTGCCTGCGCAAGCGCAGCCCGCATGACCTTTTGTCGCTTGTCTCATAATATAAAGGGCGGCAGGCTTTTAGCCGCCGCCTGGAAGTGAAAGTAAAATAAGATTAAAATCGTTTATTATAGATATGAAGTCGGAATGGAGGAATGACTTATGTTAATGCCTAGTATTTTTGGAGAAAGTTTGTTAGATGACTGGATGGATTTCCCATTTGATGATGAATTTTTTACAAGACGCAGTCCATTATATGGAAAACATGGAAAAAACATTATGAAGACCGACGTTCGCGAGACTAATGATGCCTATGAGCTGGATATTGATCTTCCGGGATTTAAGAAAGAGAATATTACCGCTGAGCTGAAAGACGGTTATCTGACCATCACAGCCAACAAGGGCCTGGATAAGGATGAGAAGGATAAAGAAGGCAAATATATCCGTCAGGAAAGATACAGCGGTACATGCGCGAGAACCTTCTATGTAGGTGACGGCGTTACACAGGAAGACATTCATGCCAAATTTGAGGATGGCATTTTGAAACTGTCTGTTCCGAAAAAAGACGCGAAAGCGGTAGAACAGAAGAAGTACATTTCAATTGAAGGCTAATACAAACTCCATTTGCATTATTTTAATATAGCCAGAAGCCCCCGGATGGTGTATTTTAACCGTCCGGGGGCTTTTGTATTAAATATGGCGTTGAATGTAGCGGCAGGCGTGGGACAGTGGGCGAAAAAGTACGAGAGCCACGGCAAAGTTTCCAGCGCAGTGGAGCAGGTCAAAGGGGATGCCGCTGATCCAGTATGAAATTCCGGCATACAAACCTCCGGCGATGCCATAGGGGATAGCGCATAATAAACCATAAGATAGACCATAGGCCCCGGAAATAATGGCCCAAATGACCGGGTTCTCTATACGGTGGAAAATCCGGGCGATGATATAAAGAATAGCCCATATGTAGCAGTAGTTAAACCACCATATGCCAAACCCATAGAACAGTCCTTCCAGAAGAACAAAACCATAAATACTCATGAGTGACCATTTTCCGAAGACAATGGCGCTGACGATGACAAGAATGGATACCAGCTCAATATTGGGAAGAAAGGACAGAGCGACCTGGGCTGTAAACATGACGGCCGCCATTAAAGCGGCAAAGGCAATCTCTTTCGCTTTTGACATTTATCCTCAGCCCTTTGTGTACTCAATAGAAAAGACATCGCCGTCGGCAACAGGCTGCTGCGTGATACCGTAGTTACAGTATTCGCCATTGATGTAAAACGCCCAGTAAGCCTGATCCGTGTTATAGTCCGCAGTTTCTCCGTTGACGGTGATAACCATATCTGTGGAATCTGTCTCATAGGACAACCCGTCGGCATCATCCATGGCGCCCTGGAGATATTCCGCGTCTGTTGCAACTTCGTAGCTGGAAGTCTCGCCGGCGCTGTTGATCACATTGATGGTTATATCTTTGGAACCGGACTGAGTGCCGGGTCTGAAAATACAATAGATCACTCCAATGACTGCCACAATGACGATCAGGGCGATGAGCCCTATAATGACGCTCTTTTTGCTGCTTTTTTCATTCATTTTCATAGTGCCTCCTGTAGGTGAATATAACCAAAATCTGCTGCAATGCCGGAGGAATCCGGAAAGCCTTTAAAATTTTGGAATAATTTTATTATATTATAAAAATCACTATCATTTATGGAAAAATTCTATAAAAATCACCATGCTTTTGTATTTTTTTTGACTGCAACTGGTGCGAACATCTAACGCGAATATAAATAGTGGTGCTTTTCGTACTTTTGTGGTAAAATAAATTTATGCACAAATTCCGTAATCATTTAGTCAGACATACCTTTTTCATGCTGAGGTCTGCGCAAGCCGGGAGAAGGCATATGGGGAAGATGGGCAAATGATTTGTCAGGGGAGGAGATTTTATGGAAAGCAGATTAAAAGATATTCGTTCTACAAGAAACCCGAAAGCCAGGATCAAGGTTATGAATGGGCATTTCGCCACATCCCATTCCCATGTCAATACTTACATTGACATGTCCACTGTAAAGTGCCGTCATAATAATGCCAGAGAGACGGCGAAAACATTGGCGGACAGATATATAAACACAACGCCTGTGGATACGATTATTTGTCTGGATGGGACTGAGGTTATCGCTGCGTTTATGGCGGAGATGCTTGCGGAAAATGGAGTGATGTCCATTAACGCGGGGAAGAATATATCTGTTGTCACACCGGAATATGGCTCCGGAGGTCAGATTATTTTCCGGGATAATAATCAGAGAATGGTGAAAAATATGCAGGTACTTCTGCTTTGCGCCAGCACAACCACCGGAAAGACCATTGCTCAGGCTGTAGAATGTATTAACTACTATGGCGGGAGCGTATGCGGTATCGCGGCGATATTCAGCGCAGTCAAAGAGAGCCACGGCCTTGAGGTCAACGCCATCTTCAGCGGAGAAGACCTTCCTGTGAAGTATGAAGCTTTTGCTCCGTGGGATTGCCCGTACTGCAAGCAGGGTATGCATGTTGAGGCTGTGATCAACGGATTCGGCTATTCCAAGATTTAGAAAATGCATATCAGTTTTTGGGCAACAGTTTTGCCATGAAGGATGGCGCGGGATGAACTGTTGCGCTTTTGAGAGGTTGAGGCACCGTGGAGTATATTGTTGTAGATTTTGAATGGAATCAGAGCCCATACGGCAAGGGGACGGGAAAGAAGACGCTCCCTTTTGAGATTATTGAAATCGGAGCCGTAAAACTGGATGAGAAAAGAAATATTATAGATACATTTGACGCGGTCATACAGCCCAAGGTCTATAAGAAGCTGCACCACATGACCATGGAGCTGACCGGGATCACCCAGGAAGAGATCGGCCACGGTGCTTTATTTACCCATACCATTGTAGATTTTTTGCTGTGGTGTGGCGATGACTTTATGTTTTGTACCTGGGGCAACACAGATCTGGTCGAACTTCAGCGGAATATGAAATATTACCGGCTGGAGGACCTGCTTGTGGGCCCCCTGAAATACTATAATGTACAAAAGCTGTTTCGTATATTAAAAGATCCTATGGAACGGCCCTCCTGTTCCCTGGAATCCGCGGTGGAACTTTTGGGATTGTCTGGGGAATATCCGTTCCACAGGGCCATTAACGACGCCCGCTATACGGCTCAGGTTTTTGCCCAAATGGACATGGATCTGGTAAAAAAGCTGTATTCCGTAGATTATTATCAGAATCCTCAGACGAGACAGCAGGAGATCCATCTGGATTATGAGACTCACTCCAAGTACATTTCCAGAGAGTTTTCAACGAAAGAGGAAGCTTTGGCGGATCGGGAAGTGCGGTCCACCCGATGCTGCATCTGTCATCGTCCGGCGGCTAAAAAGATCCGCTGGTTTCTGGGAAAGAACAAAGCTTACTACAGTCTTGCCATCTGTCGGGAGCATGGTCTCCTCAGGGGAAAGATCCGGTTTAAGAAAACCGATGAAGACCGGATCTATGTCGTTAAAACTATACGTCCCGTGACGGCAGATCAGGTGAAGGAACTGAGGGAAATGAAAAAGAGCGTGGCGCAAAAACGAAGGGAAAAGCGCCGCAGAGAAAATGAGAGCCAGAGAGCCAGATAGAGAGCGCGTTTCAAAAAAGTTCCGGCACCGAAGATGATTTCAGTGCCGGAACTTTTTTTGGTGCGCCCGGAAGGGCGCTGTGTACCGGTGGCCAGGATCGGATTTAAGGTTCGTTTTCCTTTTGGCTATCGGCTTCTTTTTGGTTTTCAGTAAGCCGCTGGCGTTTCATCGCTTCATAACGGCGGCGTCTGCGGCGGCGTTTGAACCTTCTGGCAATGTAGATCAGAACTAAGGACAGCGCTACAAGAACTACAAAAAGAATAACGCAGACGATGATAAGAGGCCGGTACTGGTTCATCCGGGAGTATTCCATAAAGGCTTCAAGAGATTTGTCTTCAATGGCTTCGTCCAGAGTTTCCTGGGAGGCCTGGTTTTCCAGATATTGGGTATAGACGGCCATGGATTCCTTTAAATAAGGATAGTAACCTTCCTGAGCGGACAAAGGGGTAATCTCAGGGTGATACCAGTCCATGAGGGCCATATCAGGATAATCCAGCAGTGCCTGGGCCTCGTTATATTCTTCTAAAAGCCGTTCATAATTTTCAAAACAATAATCCAGTGCCAGAGCGGTATCATCATAAATGTAATTACCGCCGCCGGGGCAGTCCATAACAACACATACCAGATCTATGTCTCCCCGCCTGGCATAGGTTACAAGGGTGTTTCTGGCCTCCTCGGTATAGCCGGTTTTTCCCCCGTAACACCCTTCATAGGGGTATTCATTGTTGACCATTTTGTGATGATTGTACAGAGGGAAAGGTTCAGGGACAAGCTCCGGGGTCGTTTGCGTACTTTCAGAGGCTGCCTCATTGCCGGTGGAATGATCTCCTTCCTGGGATTCTTCTGTCTCCGGAGTCATGGCTTTATAATTGATGTTTTCCACACTGTAGTTAATCGTCCCTGTGATTGTCCTAAAATCTTCATTTTGGGCGGCGGCGCTGGCAATAAGGGCCAGATCCTTGGCCGTTGTGTAGTGGTTATCATCGTGAAGCCCGCTGGCGTTGGTAAAATGGGTCATACGGCAGCCGAGACTTATGGCGTAGTCTGTCATGTCCTGAGCAAAGGCGTCCACAGAGCCGCTGACATACTCGGCAAGGCCGTAGGCAGCCTCGTTGGCAGACTGGAGCATGACGCCGTAGAGGGTCTGTTCTACCGTGAGCTGATCTCCCGGCTCAAGTTCCATATTGGAGCTGTCCCACCAGTTAATACTGTTCACAGCTTCCTCAGAAAAAGTGATCGTGTCACTGAGATCGGTTCGTTCCAGCGCCAGGAGAGTTGTGAGAATTTTTGTAGTGCTGGCAGGATAATGGCGGTCTGAGCGGTTTTTAGAGTATAAAATGGCATTGTTTTGTGTATCCATGACCACACAGGCGGAACTATACAGTAAAATATCATCTGTGGAGACTTTGTCTGTGTCCAAAAGCTGTGGAACCAGTTCTGTCTCAGCGGTTTCTTCGTCGGAGGTGCCATTATCTGAGGATGACTCCCCGGCGTTTTCTTCCGGTTGGTTCTGTGCCGCAGTCTCCGAAGCGTAGGCTGTCAGTGACGGAGCGTAGGCAGGAACGCAAGTCCCAGACAGACCAAGGAGCAGGACCGGAATGATAAATCGGATTCTTTTCATTTTTTCTTTACACGGCAGAATGGGGAAGGTTTCTCCTCAATCCGTCGCGTCCTCCCTTTATATATGGCATTTTAATGATGATGGTGTCAAAAGATATTTTTGACGCCTATGACGGAGTATCGCTTCGTGCTGACGCACTCCCGCGTCTTCGCTTTGCTTCGGTCGGCGCTAAGCGGACGTCCAGCGACCTAAAGTCATGCATGGCTGCGCAAGCGCAGACCTTATGACTCGTTGACGCTTGTATCATTTTAATAGAAATAGAAATAAAAGTCAAATCCTGTCGAAGAAGGATTTGGCGGACAGGAGTATTGACGGTGAATTTGTTTTCGTATAAGATGTTTCTAAGAAAAACCCAAGAAAACAGGGAATATTGGCTTTTATCTGCGGCGCGGGCGGATGGCTTTGCCGCACATGAAAGCGTAGGATGATGAAAGGAGAGACTTTTTGCCCGGCTGTGAAATCCGGGTGGGAGGCGGACAGATATGCGTTTAAGAAATGTAAAAGGTTCAAGAGAAACTATTGCGGCTAATTCTCTGGTTATACAGGAGGTGGCGGCACACAAGGGACAGTGGAGCCGGCTTTTTGGCAATGACCATCCTATCTTCATTGAAGTCGGAATGGGCAAAGGCAAGTTTATTGTGGAGATGGCCCGACAGAATCCTCAAAATAATTATATTGGTATTGAGAAATATTCCAGTGTGCTTGTGAGGGCCCTTGAAAAAATGGAAGATTTTGAAGGCAGCAATCTTTTGTTTATCCGAATGGACGCGGAATATATTTGCGATGCCTTTGACAAGGACGAGATTTCAGGGATTTACCTGAATTTTTCAGATCCATGGCCGAAAGACCGCCATGCTAAGCGCAGGCTGACGTCGGTGCCATTCTGGAACCGCTATGACGCTTTTTTAAAGAAAGACGGGCGGGTGACATTTAAGACAGACAATCGGCCCCTGTTTGATTTCTCTTTGGAGCAGGTGAAGGAGGCGGGATGGACATTGGAAAACTATACTTTTGATCTCCATCACAGCGAATATGCCCAGGGAAATATTATGACGGAATATGAGGAGCGTTTTACGGCAAAGGGTAATCCTATATGCCGCCTGGTGGCTTACCGATAGGCGTTTTCGGGCGCACATAAGGGCGGACTTTGCATAAAATACACTAAAGACTATGAAAACAGGAGTGATAGGATGAGCCTGACCCGGGACATTCAAAAGAAGATCACTCTGGCAATATATGATCACCAGTGTATGTGTAAAAAAATGGAGCAGATGTGGCATTCCCTCAAGGATGTGGAAAAGATCCTGGATGGATTTGGGAAAAATTGCTCTGGAAAAAATTGTCATGAAAAAAAATGCCGTGGACAAAATGGCGGACATGGAGGATGCGTCTGGCGCGGACCTGAAAAAAGGGGCCGAAGGACATAAAACTGGCGGCGCTCACATAGGATGGACTAAAGGGTGTTTAAGGCGGTGACCGGAAAATGGCAGCGTTTTCAGCATATATTTTGCCTGTGGTTGTCATCCTTATTGTGGTTTACGGCGTCCGGGCAAAAGTTAAGGTATACGACACATTTGTGGAAGGGGCTAAAGAGGGGCTTGGCATTGTCGCCGACATTTTGCCAACGCTGGCGGGACTGATGCTGGCTGTGGGAGTTTTGCGGGCCTCGTCCGCTTTCGACCTGCTGGGGGATGTTATGGGGCCGCTTCTTGATAAGCTCCATATGGCTGTAGAAGTCTTTACGCTGGTTATTGTGAAAATGTTCTCCTCATCAGCGTCCACTGGCCTTTTGCTGGATATTTATAAAAATTACGGGACGGATTCCTACAATGGGCTGGCCGCTTCTCTGATCTTATCCAGCACAGAGACGATTTTTTATACCATGTCCGTTTATTTTATGGCGGCTAAGATCACAAAAACCCGGTACACCCTCAAAGGCGCTCTTCTGGCAACTGCCGCAGGTACGGGAGCCAGTATGGTTCTTGCAGGACTCATGATGTGAGTGCGCGGCTGTTTTGTGGAAAGGGAAGGTGGATGTATATGAAGCTGTTTCAGAAAAAAATGAAAAAATATCCTTACGATCCGGCGCTTCAGAAGCCTGTGATTTATTCCAGTATTTGTACCGGGGAAAAGCGCGCCGGCTTTCTTTGGAATAAAGATGGGCGTTTTGAGGAAGTGGCCTGTATCCGCAGTAGCCGGGATATGGAGATGTTTTTGAAGGATTACGGGTTGAAGAAGGAGGATGTGGAGATCAAATATTAATTAAACCCTTCCGGATGGCGGCTGTGAGGTGCTGCCTTCCGGAAGGGTTCTTTGTTATTTTTCTATTTTTTTGCGCAAAAGTTTCGCGGTTTTATGTGAGATCTTACAAACGCGCCGGTCATAGGTGATCAGGCCGTTGCATTCCTCCTCAACGTCTGTGAGCTGGGTATATATAGCCGCGCACAGACCTTTTTTGATCAGCGGACGGATCTCGCGGAGCATCAGCCGGGAAAAGCCCTGTTCAAAATCACTGTAGGCGTGAAATGTGCGGTAGCCGTAGGAGCCTGTGCTGGCGCAGTGTTTTTTGATCCGGTAGACATAGCCGCCGTATTCGGAGAGGACATAGGCCCTAGAGTCTTTTATAGGCATCAGTTTTCGGAAATAATTGTGAACGCTCTTAAAGTCACCCAGACCATGATCAAACCATCCGCTGGCTGAGTCAATAAGCCGTTCTCCGTCCGCAGTATGGATCAGTTCGCTGATCAGTTCTGTGTCAAACTGTCCCCAGCCTTCATTAAAGGGAACCCATGTCATAATAGACGGAAAGATCCGTAACAGTCCGATCGTCTGGATGCATTCCCGCAAAAATTCCTGACGGCCTCGTGGATCTGTGCGGCCGGTAATAACGTATTCCAGCTTGCCATTGGGGGCAAGACCCGGATTTTTTCTGGAGAGCAGGCGCATGATCAGGGAATCTTCATGGAGCGGCGCTTTTTTTACCGGGCCGGGAACACATAAAAGGGTTGGCAGATAAGAAAGAAGTACCGGGGATGTGGGATGGCCGCCGTTGACCATATCCTGCCATACGAGTATTCCCATGGTATCGCAATAGTAATACCAGCGCCGGCATTCGATTTTGGCGTGGACACGAATCATATTAAACCCCAGTTCTTTGGCCTTACACAGGTCATAGCGCAGCGCCTCGTCGGCAGGAGGCGTGTAAAGTCCATCCGGCCAGTAACCCTGATAGAGGACGCCGTTGAGAAAAACAGACTCATGGTTCAGACAGATTCTTGGGATGCCTGTGTCATCTTTTTCTACGGAGAAACAACGCATGGCAAAATAACAGCGGACGGTATCAGATCCGGATGTGATTACTGCCGGGTACAGGTAGGGCGTCTGGGGTGTCCAGCTTTTCAGGTCAGGAATATCCAGAGTAAAACGTCGGGAGCCAAATTCACAGTCAATGACAGGAAGCGCCGTTTCATCCACATGATCCCACAGGGACAGGGCGCCGCCGGCGAGAAGCGGCTCATAAACCTTAATGTGTATCCGGGGAGATGATGGGGCGAGATATTCGCCTACATTGACAGTCACCTGATGCCGGTCATAGTCCGTACGAAAACTGACACTGGTAATGTGGTGTTTTGGCAGCATCTCCATCCATACCGTCTGCCAGATGCCGCTCTGGGCAGTATAATACATTCCCGAAGGCGCAAGTTTTTGCTTGCCCCGGCTGTGATAAGATGTGTCTGTAAAATCCTGCACCCGCACTGTGAGGCGGATATGATTTTTCCCTGGTTTTAACCAGGGTGTCAGATCCACATGGAAGGGAAGATACCCTCCGGCATGTTTTATGGCAAAATGTCCGTTAATGTATACAGCGGCGCACTGGTCTACCGCTTCAAAATGAAGGAGACAGCATGTTCCTTTTTTAAAATTTTCGATATCAATCGTGCGTTCATACCACAGGTATTCATCTGGGTGAAGCTGCCGGCCAACGCCGGAAAGTGGGCTTTCCGGAGAAAATGGAACCAGAATCAGTCCGTCAAATTTGTGGGGATATTTTCCTGAAGATGTAATGGCATAGCGCCAGTAGCCATTAAGAATCTCATAATTGCCGCGCATCATCTGGGGACGGGGATACTCTTCGAGAACATGGTTTGTATCAAGATTTTCTCCCCAGACAGTTTCCAGGGGTTTAAGGGGCCGCAGCTTTTCTTTTTTGGGCAGCGCTCCAAGCATTTGTTTGACATTCATATGTGTAAACCTCCTCCCTGAACACCCGGTCGGTGCCGTTTTTTCCTCAGCCGCATGACTGAATAGTTACAAAATTGCTGCCGGCCCGGCCACAGGTTATTGATATTTTATTTATTATTATAACTGTTTTTTTAAAGAATCGCAATGTATTAGTAACAGTTCATGAGGAAGGAGACGGGATGATTTATGCCATCATAAAGCTCAGACCGTCTCCTTCCTCATGAGCTGGTCTCTACCTTAAAAATCCTTTGAGGATTTTTAAGGTAGATTTAGAGATTGACAAATGTGAGGTATTTTAATCTTAAAAAGCTGTAAAAAATTACTAAAAAACAACTTAAAATACTTATATCATTCTTGCATATTGCCTGATAAAATCTTAAGCATGACAATACTTAGTATAGCTCATGCTTAAAGAATCAAGGGGGATGTAACCGTTTCATCTGTTTTTTTTCAGATGGCTGAACGGTTGCGGAAAACTACCGAATGATTTAAGGAGGTAAAGAAATGAAGGGTAAAAAATTATTAGCACTGGGGTTATCAGGGATGATGATCGCGGGAAGTCTTGCGGCCTGCGGCGGCGATACCCAGTCCCAGGACAGCACGGAGGCCCCGCAGACAACCACAGCCGCTGAAAGCACGGCACAGACTGAGGCCAGCGCGGCAGATACAGGCGCGGCACAGGACAGTGAAAGCGAAGCTGCCTCCGGGGATACGGTTGCGGCACAGGACACAGGAGCGGCTTCTGACGTAACTTACAATGTAACGTGGGATGATCTTGTAGACATTAATATTGTGCAGATTGCTCCCGGCGCTATTCCAACCGGCGTGCAGGAAGTAGAGGACGCGATTAATGAGATCACAGAGGCGCAGATCAACGTCCATGTGAATTTTGAAATGCTTGAAATGGGCAACTATGCTCAGCAGGTCAGCCTGATGATGAGTTCCAGCGAGCAGGTAGACCTTCTCATGAGCTTCCCGGTAGGCGCCGCCACATTTACATCGATGGTAACTCAGAATCAGCTTATGGATATCACGGATCTGATGTCTGAGTATGGACAGCCCATACTGGACACTGTGGGACAGTATATTAACGCCACAACGGTAAACGGAAGAATTTATGGTGTGCCTACATACCGCAACTATGCTTCCGGATCAAAACTGATTATGCGTACCGACGTGCTGGAAGATCTGGGCTTAGTGGAGCAGGCGGAGAGTATTACGAGTTTGAGCGAGTTGGGAGATATACTTGAGGCCGTGAAGTCCAGTGAAAAATGGTCCTATTTGGCAGGATTGTCCCCAGCATCAGGAAATGGTGATATTGCTTATGTGAATGCCTGCTATATCGCTCAGACGCCTGGGGCTGAAAATACTTTATATGATGGATTAAGTTCGCAGGTACTTGCTGTTGACGCCAGCGGTGATGACCCAACGGTGAAGTTGATCGCTGATCTTCCGGAGTACAAGGAGTTGTATGAAACTATCCATGACTGGTATGAAAAAGGATATATTTATCAGGATTCCGCCACAACATCTGATTTTGCGGCTGACTTGATTCGCTCAAATGTATTGTTTGCTACAATTATGACAGGTGAGTATGGCTATGAGGCTACCGCGGAAAGTCAGGCCGGTATGGATCTGACCGCAGTGCCCCTTGTAGATACACCGATCACCACCGGCGGTGTGACCGGCTTTGCATGGTGTGTTCCCAATTCTTCCGCGGAGCCGGAAGCGGCCATTACTTTTATGTCTATGATGTATACAAGCCCGGAAATCAGTAACCTTATGGCATGGGGTATTGAGGGACGTGACTATATTGTGGAAGACGGTGTGGCAAAATATCCGGATGGGAACTCGGAAGTGCCTTATCATTCAGATGATTTCCTTATCGGCAATCAGTTCCTGGCCCTTCCATGGGAAGGAAATTCTGCAACCATGCGTGAAGAATCTCAGGCTCAGGTAGAGTCCGCTCCGATTTCCGCATATCTCGGTTTTACCGCCAACACGGACAGCATCGCCACAGAAGTATCCGCGTTAAGTAATGTATATGCTGAGTTTGGCCCTCAGATTGAAACCGGTATGGCTGCTCCGGAAGTATATGACCAGTTTGTGGAACGGCTTTACTCCAATGGCGCTCAGAAAGTTATTGATGAATACCAGCGTCAGTTAGACGAGTGGATCGCTCAGAATCAATAAGAGATTTTACCAATAAGTCTTTCATAAAATCCAATATTCTGCTGCAGTCAGCGGGATACTGGATACCCACGGTATCCGCGCGTTTGCCCGGTTAACTGCCGTGGGAATAAAGCTGCGAAGACGGCTTAAAATCCGCAAAGGATTTTTAAGCCGTCTTTATTTGAGACAAAAACTCGCAAAAACTAAGTTAAAAAACGTATATCATATGTGAGTCTAAAATAGTAAAATAAAATCAGCAAATTTGAGGAGGAGAATGTAATGGCACTTAGAAGTACAATGACAACATACGGCGCTGTCCGCGGCGTACCCTGCGGAAATCCTACATTTACCGTATACCGGGGAATCCCGTACGCCGCTCCGGCGGTGAGAGAGAACCGCTTTAAGGCGCCTCAGCCGCCGAAAGCCTGGGAGGGTGAACGGCTGTGCGATACTTTTTCGGATATCTGTATGCAGGCGTCCCCCATCCAGGGGCTTCCCTTTGGAGATTTTTTCTTAAAGGAGTTCTATCCTTACCGCTATCGGTGCAGCGAGGATTCCCTCTATCTTAACGTGTGGACGCCGGCCCAGAGCGTTGATGAAAAACTTCCGGTCATGGTGTGGATTCACGGCGGCGGTTTTGGCAGCGGTTACGGACACGAGATGGAGTTTGACGGGGAAGCTTTGTGCAAGGCCGGGGTGATCCTTGTGACGATTAACTACCGTCTCAATTATTTTGGTTTTTTCGCTCACCCGGATTTAAGAGATGAACACGGTGTTTCAGGAAACTATGGCATCCTCGACCAGGTGGCGGCTCTTCGCTGGGTTCAGGAAAATATTGAAGCCTTTGGGGGAGATAAGGATAATGTGACTATCTTTGGACAGTCTGCGGGAGGGGCAAGTATTGTATCTCACCTGATCACCGATCTGTCTGACGGTCTGTTTTCCAAAGCGATTATCCAGAGCGGCACTTTTACCATGGCGGGAAATATTATGATGTCCTCCATGGAAGAAGGGGAAGAATGGGGCGTGAAAGCCTGTGAATATCTTGGAAAGACCATAGAGCAGCTTCGGGAGATGCCGGCCGAAGAACTGGCCAGCGCTTTTGAGGACGCTGAAAAGCATATTGGCCCGGCTCCAAAACTGGTAGTGGACGGATATGTATTTAAGGAAAGACCTTTCGATGCTTTAAAGAGTGGACAGTGGAAAAATGTTCCTACTATTGCCGGATCTGTCAGCGGCGATAAAGATCTGCATGTAGGACGTGAGGAAGTTCTGAAAGCCATGGGTTTGGAGGCTGCCACGGCGCCGTTTATGGGAGACACTTTTGTGGGTCTGGCCCAGAGTGCAAAAGACCGTATTCCTGCCTATGTTTATTATTTTGATCCGTATATTCCGGGACATGACGAGTATCATTTTGTGGAGGACGGCCTGGCCTATCACTCCGCGGAGATCTGGTATGTTTTCGGCACGCTGGCCCGGTGCTGGAGAGATTTTGACGGGCGTCACTACGATCTGTCCAGATTGATGATCAAATACTGGACAAACTTCGCGAAAACCGGAGACCCCAACGGCGAAGGGCTTCCTGAGTGGAAGACATTTTCCAAAGAGGCCCCTGAAGAAATGTACTTCAACGAAAATGGATCAGATACCCGCAAGGTCAAAGAATTTGACGCATTCTTAGATGTGTGGGAAAAGGGAATGAAAAATCTTTAAAATATTTTACGGTTATAAAAAAATAGTAACAGGAAAAACGCTAAAAGATATTGACCTTTTAGCGTTTTTCGTATATTATAAAGACAATTAGTTTAACCAATAAACTAAAAATGAAAGGGGAGTGTTTATAATGGGTAATCCCATGGAAGTAAAACCAATTACCGACGCCGCTTTTAGAAAATACGGACATCTGGTGGACGGTCTTGATGTTGCCGGCCTTCTGGAGAAGATGAAGGCTACGCCGCTGCCTGAGGATTCAACGGTGTATGTGGCTTCCGATCCGGTTCTTGAAGGGGACAGCGCCTGCGAAGCGATTACATACAGCCTTTTTGGCGGAATGCCTGTACAGATCGGCTACTGCAATGGCAATAATCATAAACTGAACGCAGTAGAATATCATCGCAATTCAGAGATCAATATTCCGGAGACCGACGCTGTTTTCATCGTGGGTATGCAGCAGGATATTGAAGATGATTTCACCTATGACACATCTAAAATGGAAGCGTTCTACGCTCCGGCGGGAAGTGTGATCGAGCTTTACGCAACTACCCTCCATTACGCTCCGTGTAATGGAAAAGACGGTGGTTTCAGAGTTATTGTGGTTCTTCCCAAAGGAACCAATACAGACATTGAGAGCCGGGAAGCTGCCACGGCGGAAGACCGACTTCTTTTTGCCAGAAACAAATGGCTCATCGCCCATGAGGAAGCCGGACTTGAAGGAGACGGCGCTTTCGTAGGGCTTAAAGGCGAGAATCTTTGTGTATAAAGAACCTGATGGAGCTTTCAATAAAAAAGCCCTGTGATAAAAGAGGAGGAAAAAAGAAATGAACAATATCCCTGAAATTAAAGTGGGTATCGTGGCTGTAAGCCGTGACTGTTTCCCGATGACATTATCCGAAAGCCGCAGACAGGCTGTCGTTGCTTCTTACAAAGCAAAATACGGCGATATCTATGAATGTCCTGTTGTTGTGGAGAGCGAAGTACATATGCAGCAGGCACTTGCCGATGTGAATGCTAATGGCTGTGACGCTCTTGTTGTTTATCTTGGCAATTTCGGACCGGAAACCAGCGAGACACTTCTGGCGAAATACTTTAACGGCCCAGTAATGTTTGTTGCTGCCGCTGAGGAAACTGGAAGCAACCTGATCGACGGCCGGGGCGACGCTTACTGCGGTATGCTTAACGCCAGCTACAACCTGAAACTGCGCAACATCCGCGCTTATATTCCGGAATATCCTGTTGGAACAGCCGATGAAGTAGCTGATATGATCAACGAATTCATGCCTATTGCCCGGACTATTGTAGGCCTGAACAACTTAAAGATCATCAGCTTTGGCCCCCGGCCTCAGGACTTCCTTGCCTGCAACGCTCCCATCAAACAGCTTTACAACCTGGGCGTTGAAATTGAGGAAAACTCTGAGCTTGACCTTTTTGAAGCATTTAAAAACCATGAAGGCGATGCCCGCATCCCTGAAGTTGTTAAAAGTATGGAAGAGGAGCTGGGCACAGGCAACAAGAAACCGGAGATCCTTCCAAAACTTGCTCAGTATGAGCTGACACTGTTAGACTGGGTTGAGGCTCACAGAGGTTCCAGAAAATATGTAGCTATTGCCGGAAAATGCTGGCCTGCATTCCAGACACAGTTTGGCTGTGTTCCATGTTATGTCAACAGCCGTCTGACAGACAGAGGCATCCCCGTATCCTGTGAAGTAGATATTTACGGCGCCCTCAGCGAGTTTATCGGAACTGTGATCTCCCAGGATACAGTAACACTGTTGGATATTAACAATACTGTTCCGGCGGATATGTTTGACGAAGATATTAAAGGCAAATATAATTATACACAGAAAGATACATTTATGGGCTTCCACTGCGGCAATACCGCAGCCAGCAAGCTTTCCTTCTGCTCTATGAATTTCCAGCGGATCATGGCGAGAACACTGCCTGAGGAAGTAACCCAGGGAACTCTTGAGGGCGATATTATTCCCGGAGATATTACATTCTTCCGTCTCCAGAGTACATCTGACGCGAAACTCCGCGCCTATGTGGCTCAGGGCGAAGTCCTTCCGGTGGCAACCCGTTCCTTCGGCGCTATCGGTGTATTTGCTATTCCTGAAATGGGCAGATTTTACCGTCATGTCCTTGTTGAGAAAAACTATCCTCATCATGGCGCTGTGGCATTTGGCCATTTCGGAAAAGCATTATATGAAGTGTTCAAATATTTAGGTGTAGAGGCAGAGGAGATTGATTACAATCATCCGAAGGCACTTCCTTACAAGACGGAAAATCCATTTGCCTGATGTCTTGGCGGCTCTGTTTTAGAAGTCGGATAAGTGAGCCTTTTCACATCTGATAAAAGCTCCGGACCAGAAGTTTGGGCCGGAGCTTTTTAAATATGGAAGATAAAGGAGGAGCGTAAATATGAGTTTATATATTGGTGTAGATCTCGGAACCTCAGCGGTTAAACTTCTGCTGATGGACGGTTCCGGAAAAATTGAAAAAATTGTGTCAAAGGAATATCCCATTTCATTTCCCCATCCCGGATGGTCGGAGCAAAATCCCCAGGACTGGTGGGACGGCGTTGTTGCCGGTATCCGGGAGCTGACCGCGGACTGTGATAAAGACCAGGTGGCAGGGATCAGCTTTGGCGGGCAGATGCATGGCCTTGTTATCCTGGATGATAAAGATCAGGTGATCCGCCCGGCTATTTTGTGGAACGATGGCCGGACAACAAAAGAGGTGGATTATCTTAACAATGTCATTGGCAAAGATAAATTATCCCAGTATACCGCCAATATCGCCTTTGCTGGATTTACAGCGCCTAAAATCCTGTGGGTTCGTGAAAATGAGCCGGAAAATTTTGACCGCATTACAAAAATCATGCTGCCAAAAGACTATATTGCCTACAAGATGACCGGCGTTCACTGTACGGACGTGTCCGACGCATCAGGAATGCTTCTCCTGGACGTAAAGAACCGCTGCTGGTCTGATGAGATGATTGAAATCTGCCATATCCGCAAGGATCAGCTTCCTCACGTCTATGAAAGCTACGACGTTGTAGGCACTCTGACTGAGGAAGCGGCAAAGACTCTTGGACTGCCCCAAAGCTGTAAAGTGGCTGCCGGCGCAGGCGATAACGCGGCCGCGGCTGTAGGTACAGGGACTGTGGGCGACGGTATGTGCAACATTTCCCTGGGAACCAGCGGTACCATTTTTATTTCCAGCGATAAGTTCGGTGTGGATGCCAACAACGCCCTCCATTCCTTCGGACACGCGGATGGCCATTATCATCTCATGGGCTGTATGCTCAGCGCCGCTTCCTGCAATAAGTGGTGGATGGATGACATTATCGGCACAAAAGATTACGGCAATGAACAGAAAGAAATCACAAAGCTGGGAGAAAACCATGTGTTCTTCCTGCCTTATCTCATGGGCGAGCGTTCGCCTCACAACGATCCCAATGCCAGAGGTACATTTATCGGCCTGACCATGGACAATACCCGTGCCGATATGACCCAGGCTGTGCTGGAAGGCGTTGCCTTTGCCATGAGAGATTCCTTTGAGGTAGCTAAATCCCTGGGAATTAAGATCGAGAGGACAAAGATCTGCGGAGGCGGCGCCAAGAGTCCTCTGTGGTGCAAGATTATGGCCAATGTCCTGGGGATCAAAGTGGATCTTCTGGCATCAGAGGAAGGCCCGTCTATGGGCGGCGCTATGCTGGCCGCTGTGGCCTGCGGCGAATATCCGTCGGTAAAAGCCGCGGCGGATGCCATTGTCCGGGTTGTGGACACTATTGAGCCGGAGCCTGAACTTGTGGAAAAATATGAGAAGAAATACCGTCAGTTTGCCGCTATTTATCCGGCGGTGAAGGGCCTGTTCGCCCAGTGGGCACAGGAGTAAAAGGAAAGTCCGGGACAGTCATCCTTTTGGATCTGCCCGGACTTTTTACTGCTAATTTTTCATCTCCATATTTTCCTTCTGTTTTTATGATATTCTACTCCATCAAATTTTACTTTTATAACCCGATAGATTTAAGGAAATCTTTTTGTTGACAATAAAAAAGGGACAGGCAAAATAAAATTATATCCGATGGAAAGGAGAATGATAATGAAAAATATTCTTGTGATACAGGGCGGCGGACGTCCCAACGGAAATACCGCTCAGTTGATTCGCCATTTTCAGGAGGGAGCGTCGGAAGCGGGACATAAAGTGGAAGTGATCTCACTGATGAAAGAGGCGGTCAAAGGATGTCTGGGCTGTAATGCCTGCCGGTATGAAAAGTATCCGGTGAAAGACTGTGCCCTGTTGATGACATCTGCAGACAACTTTTTCTGGACCTTTGAGCAGGCGGTTTCCTACTATCAATTTGCCATTGTCAACTATATTGGCTTTACGGACCGGGGGATGCTTTTGGCCGGCGGCTGCGGTGACACTAACGGCAAGTCTAAGATTGAAAGGACGGACTGGCTGGAAAAGGCATATGCCTTTGGGTTAAATTTATACCCGACAGAGGAAGGCATCGCCTGGGAAAACGTGGGAGGTGACAGATAATGGCAGAATTAAAAAAACCCCGGCGGCTTTTGCCAGGAGACTGTGTGGCTATTGTCTCCCTGTCCAGCGGAATGATGGGAGATAGTCCTTTCATCCACAAATATTATCTAGCCAAAGAGCGCATGGAAAAGGACTATGGTCTGAGAGTGATCCCCATGCCTAACGCCTTAAAAGGCTCGGAGTATCTTTACAGGAATCCCCAGGCCAGAGCCAGCGACCTTATGGAGGCATTTGCCGATCCTAAGATCAGCGCTGTGTTTACGGCTGTGGGGGGCGATGATACGGTCCGGCTCCTGCCCTACGTGGATTTTCATGTGCTGGGGGATAACCCTAAAATCTTTGCCGGCTTTTCCGATACGACTATCAACCATTTTATGATGAATAAAGCGGGGCTGGTTTCCTACTATGGTCTTTCGGTGATGGGTAACTGGGCGGAATATGTAAAAATCAACGAGTATACCCGGACAGCTATGGAAAATATGCTGTTTTATCCCACAGAAACTATGGATATTCTGCCCAGCGGTTTTTGCAGCTATGACCCGGATCAGGTGTGGTGGAGCGAAGAAAATATACATATTTCCACGCCCTGCTATCCCAACTCCGGCTATGAGATCCTGCAGGGCGCAGGAAAGGTTCGCGGACAGCTTCTTGGCGGATGTATCGACGTGTTTACCCAGATTTACGGCACATCTTTGTGGCCTTCTGTAGAAGAGTGGCAGGGGAAACTGCTTCTCATCGAGACAAGCGAAGTGAACCTGTCCGAGGATCTTTTATGCTGGCTTTTGCGCAACCTGTGGGCGCAGGGCATTTTTGACGTGATCAGCGGCATTATTGTGGGAAAGCCGGCCTTTAAAGAAAAAATAGACAGCTATAAAAAGATTTACCGCCAGGTGGTAGGTTTTGAAGCAGGAAAGCCGGACCTTCCCATTTTGTATAATGTCAACGCGGGGCACGCCTATCCCATCGGCCTTTTTGGCTTTGGCCTGGAATATGAGCTGGACTGTGATCGGAAGACGCTGCGGCTTCTGGAGCCGGGTGTCTGCTGATGAACGGTAATGTTTGGTGACATTGATTTACTGGCCCTTCCCGGATTTTTTCGCCTTTCCCTGTTTTAAGGAAATATCTCCGCTGATGGAGTTTAAGGTGATTTTAACACGATCACCGTCCGGGATTCTCTGAAACTCGTCGGCGGCTGTCCGCTCTCCGTCGCGTATGTGGATGCTGCCGCTGACCGATGTGGCAAAGGTACTGCATGGTTTCTGTCCCGGTTCCAGCTTTACGGAAATCTCCCCACTGATGGTTTTGATAAGGCCATTATTTAAAACCAGGTGGCTGCAGCTTACATCGCCGCTGATATTGTGGGCCGACAATTTTTTGGTGGACACATCCTTGCAGCCCATATCCCCGCTGAGAGATTTAAGTTCACAGTGATTCGTTTCAGTGTGATGGATGCTGATGTCGCCGCTTTTTGTGGTGATAAAGGTGCCTTCGTTGCTTACGCGGCGGACACGGCAGTCTCCGGAAATGGTGGTGAGGCTTAAAAGCTGGCTTTTTATATCCTCTGCAGAAATATCGCCGCTGACTGTCTCAATCCGTATGTCGTCAATGCCTTCGGGGATAGCGAGGATGACAGTATCCACCGGGCCGCCGAAGAAATCATAAAGGATCTCCAGACCGAAAAATGAGACGGAGCGGTTTCGTCGTACCCGCCCTTCGTAAGTGTTGCCCTGCCAGGTATGTTCCAGATTTTCCATCTCTTCCGGATCTTCAGTATAAACATAAAAATCTCCGGTGGCTGAGGGAACCAGACGGACATCGGCGCTGTCGGCACGAAAACGTATATTTTTCAGTGTAAAGCCGTCCTGGGCGCTGCTGCTCCAGGAGTAACGTTTTTTCTGGCTATGGGATTGCTTTGTTGAATTTTCAACTTCTATGACAGGACGGGCCAGCGCCTGACTAGAGTCAACGCCATCCATCATATTTTTGATCTCCTGGATCAGATCGGCGGGATCGCCTAAGGCCTGGCAGATTTCCTCCTCGCTCTGTCCCTGGGAGAGTGCGTCCTGAAAGTGTTCTTCATAATCATCGAGAATCTCCTGTACATAGGTCTGGTCATACTGTTTCAGCCCCTGGCTGATTTTATTAAGATATTCATCTTTTTTCATACATTTTCTCCTCTTAATCTAAAAGTTTTTTCATGGCGAGAACAAAATCTTCCCATTCTTGTTTTAATTTCTGCTGATATATCTGGCCTTTTTCAGTCAGATGATAATATTTGCGGGCGGGCCCGCCATCGGATTCTACAAGATAAGTGTCCACATAGAGATCATCTTTTAAACGTTTGAGGATGGGATAAAGTGTTCCGACAGCGATGGTCATTTCCTGGGAGATCACTTCTGTCAGCTCATATCCGTATTTATCCCCTTTGGCAAGCTGGGACAGGACACATACTTCCAGCGCTCCTTTCTTTAATTGCGCGTTCAAATCTTCGCCTCCCTGAAATCACAGGATAAGAATCCTGGTGAACAATAGTCTGATTTATCTTAGATATATATTAACACATACTATTATATAATGCAATATACTAATTTAAAAAATATATGCTGTAACAGTTCAGCCATCAGGAATAGGGCGTGATGTTTTATGCTCGCATAAGAATCAGGCCGATAGCTTTTGCAGCCTTTTGGCTCCATAGTAGGTCAGGAACACAAACAGATCCATAATGGCGAGATACTCTGTAAAAAAACAGTGGGAGCGGACGCTCAAAATCAAAAAAACAAACGTAGTTGTTAAAAACATATAAGAGAGAAACTGATTCTTTATAAAGGAATAAAGTCCATAAACAGAGACTGCCGCACCTGTAAGGCATAACCCTATTTTTAGAGGCTTTGATTGAATCGGCCCAGATGCTTTCCGTATCATGCCAAGAATCATATTCCAGTGTAGGCCCAAATGTGATGCCATCAGAACAAAGCCCCAGAAAGAGCAGAAAATATGCATAGATCTAGCCAATGCGATTCCGCCGGATATAGGCAGGAAAGCAAAAACTTCTCTGGATAGGATAATAGCACTTACCATAGTTCCGAGCATGGAAAGGAAAAGTAACAGATTTACAATGACCTGCACCATGCGAAATGGCGTATATTTGCCTTTGAATAGATTGCCATGCCACTTAAAATTCAAAATGTGGTGAACGACCCAGAGAAGAAACATTCCTGCACCGTTTCAATACGGAACAAATCGCCGCCGCCATAAGTCAACATAACCGTTTCGCCAACATTGCCAAGCTCTGCGGAAAATGCCTGTGCCGCGCTTCCTTCTCCAAAATAAACTCTTGTAGGATAAGAAAATGTAAATTTATTCATTGTAAAATGCCTCCTGCTATTTCAATTATCTATGTGTTTGCTTGAACCGCTTGTTATAACCGATTATATATTGCGGTTGTTACTATCGGTCAATGGCTTTTTGAAAGATTATTAAAAACCGCCTCATTGCATGAAATGCAAGTTTCCAGCGCTCCGAAGATGAAACTCCATACTGGCGAACTTTAAAAGCAAATGGCGAGCTGAACGCCAAGTACACCGGTGGCATAGAGGCTCAAAAAGAGAAATTAGAAGCAGAAGGACACACAATATCTTCCGCCCCACGATCAATCAATATTCGGCGTGAGCCATACGACCATACAAGACATATTGCAGATGAGATACAAATACCGGGCAGGAAGAATCCCGCCCGGCGCTTGTTATCTCACTTATTTTTCTTGGATTGGCACATTTCGTTGTCGAAAGATCCTGCCGATTGTAGTATAAAGACATCCAAAGATATCGGCAATGGCCGGCATAGTCATGTCCCTACGGTATATTTTCTCTACCTCGGCCCGTTGGGCTTCAGTGAGAATCTTTTGATTTAGAGTAATCTTTCTGGCAAACTTAGTACCCTCATCGTATGGATATTTATTGCAGGGTTTGTCAATAGAAACCTCACCTTTGTTGATCCTTTCCAGTGTTGAGACTGCGGTAACGGTTAAAGGCGGCGAATATCTCCTGTCGCCGGGGCATAGCCAGCCCTGAGGGGAGATAGCTGCTTTCGCACACGGAGGCCAGTCCTTTTGAGCGGACGGTCTCCTCAAGAAGATCCACAATCTGGGTCAGTGTCCGGGCGCCGTCGATGAAATGGTTCTGAGCATAGGCCAAAAGATAGCCAAGGGTTGTGAGCTGCTCACTGTCCACAAGCTGTTCCACATAGCGAAGATCAATGGTTTCTTTGTTGATGCTCACACTGTCTCTGCCATTGACTTTGATTTTTACCCGGTTATCTCTGCCGTTCTCACGGCTGCCGGGGCCACGGCGTCCCTGGGAAGCTGGCGCCGGAGAATTTTTTCCAGCCAGGGGGATCCGGTTAAAATCCGGCGCCGGGCAGGTTCCGGAATCGTTTTGAGCGTGGCTGCAGTCCGGCGATTGAACACCGTTTTGGGATTCGGGGGAAGGCTGTGGCGAGGCGCCGCCAAAAAGGCGGGCCTGTTCTTTGGCAAACTTGGTAATATCTTTGGGAATGTACTGATCCATCTGCAGGATCACGTCGGCCTTATCAAAAAAGGCTCCGGAACTTCCGGCCACAAGGATGGTGGAAATGCCATAGTCTTTCCACAACTGACCGATGCGGTGGACTAAAGGTGTAATGGGCTCGCTGTCCTGGGAGACCACTTTTTCCATGAGGGCGTCGCGCACCATAAAGTTGGACGCGCTTGTATCTTCGTCAATGAGAAGGAGTTTTGCGCCCGCCTCCATGGCCTCCACCACGTTGGCGGCCTGGGAAGTGCTTCCGCTGGCGTCCTCCGTGAGGAAATGCTTCGTATCTTTATGGTTGGGAAGATTATTAATAAACATGGAGATATCGGTACGCCGGATGCTCCGGCCATCCTCGGCGCGGATTTTCATGGCGCTGCTGTCTGTGATGACATATTCCCGGCCGTCCCCGGCAATATGGTTGTATACACCCCGCTCCAGGGCTTCTAAGAGGGTGGATTTTCCGTGATAGCCACCGCCGACGATCAGGGTGATCCCTTTGGGGATACCCATGCCTGTGATCGTCCGGCCTCCCGAAAGATTCAGAGTGACGGACATGGAGGCCGGAGACTTAAAGGTTACGGCGCCGGCCATGGACTTTTGGGAAATGCCTGAAGCTCTGGGAAGGACGGCCCCGTCGGCGACAAAAGCGCACAGGCCAAGTGGGGGAAGCTGCCGGCGGATGGCCTGCTGGTCATCGGAAAGATCAATGACGGCCTGGATTTTTGCGCTGTCCAGGGCCTTAAAAAACAGAGCCTTTTTGACGCAGACAGGAAGAAATTCAAAAAAGATTTTTATAAGTTCTCTGGCGTTGATGGTCCGGCCGTTGGCCGGGAAACCCACTTCCAGGCGGAGGGTCAGCCTTCCATCTCCGGGGTCGATGGTGCAGGCGGACCGGGCAAGGACTTCCTGGCCGCATTTGCTTACGCTGATGAGGCCGCTTTTGCCGGATCCGGACGCTTTAAATGTGAAACTTTCAGCCTGCCGGGAAAAGAGACGCAGCAGTGTGTCACATAAAGCAGTCCGTTTCCACGGCTGGTCGTAAAGCCGGGAAGGAAAGTTTGCCTGAAGGCCCGAAACGTGGACACTGATCTTTGATGGGGAGGCGAAGGGATCCCCCTGTACATGGTCGATAGATAAGATATATCCGGGGAACTGGTAGGCGCCCTGGGTTTCTTTATATGCGGGATATCCCCGGTGGTCAATACGGTTTAAAAGATCTTTAAGATCCTGAGAAGATTTCATGTTTTGACTCCTTTGCTGGAATTTGCAGGGCAGCATGTCCGCCCTTTGATAAGACAGGTTTACTATAAACCCTTCGGGGGATGCGCACGATTTTTGCAGGGAAAGATCTGCGCTTTGCGCAGCAAAAATCGGCGCAGGAAACGTCATAATAAAAATTATTATGACGTTTCCTATATTTTATTTTACACAAAAAGAAATATAAAAGCAATGCGGCCTTCATTGGAAAAGGGGGAACGCTGTGGTAAAATGGGGGTAAGAGCCGAGGAGATTATTTAATGAGGAGAATGGGATCATGAAAAATTTCAATGTGGCGATGCTGCAGCTTCTTCCGGAGGGCAGCCTTAGCGCTAATCTTGATAAAGGACTTGAGTATTGTAAAAAGGCAAAGGCTATGGGAGCGGATCTGGCCCTGTTCCCGGAAATGTGGAGCGCAGGCTACACCATACCGGAGGATGTGGCTTTGCTTAAATCCATGGCTGTAAGGGCGGACAGCGATTTTGTCATGGCCTTTGGGAAAATGGCGGCCCGCCTGAATATGGCCGTGGGGATTACTTTTCTGGAGGCGTGGGAGCCGCTGCCAAGAAATACACTCTGTCTTTTTGACCGTTTTGGACGAAAAGTAATGACTTACGCAAAAGTACATACCTGCGATTTTGGCGATGAGTGCCGGCTGACGCCGGGAGATGATTTTTTTGCGGCCGATCTGGATACGAAGGACGGGCCGGTCAGGGTAGGCGCTATGATCTGCTATGACCGGGAATTTCCGGAAAGTGCCCGGATTCTTATGCTTAAAGGCGCTGAGGTTATCCTTGTGCCCAACGCCTGTCCTATGGAGATCAACCGGATCAGCCAGTTAAGAGCCAGAGCTTTTGAAAATATGACAGGGATCGCCACCGTTAATTACCCTTATGGAAAGCCGGACTGCAACGGTCATTCTACAGCCTTTGACGGCATTGCTTACAGAGAAAATGAGCCGGGATCAAGAGACACGCTGATCATAGAAGCAGGGGAGGGTGAAGGTATTTATATGGCGTCTTTCCCCATGGAAGAATTGCGGGCGTACCGGCAAAGCGAAGTTCACGGCAATGCTTACCGCCGCCCGGAGAAATATCATCTGCTGATTTCACGGGAAATACGGGAACCTTTTATCCGGGCGGACCGCCGGGGGGAGGACGAGAGCAATGATTGATCTGGAAGAACTGCTGGAAGAAGCTATAGAGGAGCAGGGTGATATAAAAAATGTGACCATAAAGAACGCCGGCCTGTATTATAAAGATTTTGAAAAGACCGGGTTTGAAAATGTTATTTTTGAAAACTGCCGTTTTTCCCAGTGCGATCTGTCGGGCTGCAGTTTTGTCAATGTGAGTTTTCATGACTGCGACATTTCCAACAGCCGCTGGGATTTGGCTTATTTTAAAAAATGTCAGTGGCAGTCTGTAAAAGGGGTAGGCTGTTCTTTTGTTGACATCATCATAAAAGAAAGCGTGGCTACGGACTGTAATTTCCAGTACAGTAATTTTCATCAAAGTAATGTGCAGTCCTCAGAATTTACCCGCTGTGATTTCAGCCATGGAGCCATCACATCCAGCCGGCATAAGAAGATGGCTTTGTCGGCCTGCCAGATCGTGGAAACAAACTTTTTCGGGACGTCTCTCGCCGGCCTGGATTTTTCCGACTGTGATATGTCAGGGCTCATCGTTTCAGATACGCTTTCTGAGCTTCGCGGAGCTGTAGTCAATCCTATTCAGGCAGTGGAACTGGCGAAATTGCTGGGAATTGTGGTGAAAGAGTAGAGGCCGATGCTGCGGCCGGATTTCCGGCAGCATTGGCGGTGATTCCGCTGGCTGAGAAATAAGCGACTAATTTTTTACTCATCTTGATAACCTTCTGATTTAAAGATAGAGTATGGTTTGGCGCATCTGATTTTGCACCAATAACGCCCTGCAAAAAAGCGGGATATCTGATACAACTTTATCATAATCATTTGGTCATGAACCATCAAGATTTTGTGACCGGAAAATAACTGGAAAACATACTGAAAATTTACCTGAGAGGTACATTGACAGTTTGACAAATATGAACATCTGCGCTATAATAAATTTACCTTAAAGGTAAATCTGAAAGAGAGGCAATGGTTTGGATATCACGTACAAAAATAAAAAAATTGAAAAAATTTGTACAGATGCCAAAATGGCAGAGAGAACCTACGGCCGAGAAATGGCCGCTAAAATACATCAGCGTATAGATGAAATTAATGCAGCGGATACTGTTGAAATGATGATACAGTTCCATATCGGACGATGCCATCCGCTTAATCAGAATAGGAAAGGTCAATATGCGGTGGATTTGGTGCATCCGTATAGATTGGTATTCGAGAAGAATGGCGACGAAATACAAATAGCGAATATTTTGGAAATAGTTAATTATCATTAAATGTCAAGAGGGAAAGTCAGGAGGTAGCACTATGGTGAGAAGTCGCAGTTTTATTGCAACGCCACCTGGGGCGACAATTAAGGAGCAGTTAAACGACAGAGGTATGAGTCAGAAAGAGTTTGCAGCCAGGATGGATATGTCTGAAAAGCATATCAGCAAGCTTATTAATGGTGATGTACAGCTTACGCCTGAGACCGCAGTTAAGCTGGAGATGGTTTTAGGCGTTCCGGCTAAGTTTTGGAATAATCTTGAGGCTATTTACAGAGAGAAGATTATTAAGGCAGAAACAGAAAATGCAATGGATGCCGATGCTGAAATAGCTAAACGATTTCCCTATAGTGAAATGGCAAAACTCGGATGGGTTCCGGAAACAAGGGAAGCGAATGAAAAAGTGATAAATCTTAGAAAATATTTTGAGGTTGTCCAACTTTCTCTCCTGGGTAGCGACCAGATTACAAGAATAGCCTGCAGGCGGCTGGCAATTACGGATAAAAGTGATCTGGCCTTGATGGCATGGGCTCAGGAGGCAAAGATTAAGGCTCGTGGTATACAAACTGCGCCGATCAATATCAAAGGATTGATTTTGGCAATGCCCAAGATACGTAAAATGACCGTACTCAAGCCGAAGGAATTCTGTCCAAAGATAAAAAAGTATTTGGCGGAGTGTGGGATCGCACTGGTATTTCTCCCTCATCTGAAAGGCTCTTTCCTACAGGGAGCTTCCTTTATGGACGGAAAGAAGCTTGTTGTAGGGCTTACTGCAAGAGGTAAGGATGCTGATAAGTTCTGGTTTAGTTTGTTCCATGAATTGGCGCATATTGCTCTCGGTCATGTAGGACGGCCAAATGGCACATCTGAAGAGGATGAAAAAGCTGCCGATAAATGGTCTGGTGATATACTAATCAAGTCCGAAGATTTTGAACAATTTAGGATAAATCAGGATTATTCAGAGCAAAGTGTAGTGCAATTTGCGAAAGATCAGGGAATCGCACCTGGTATTGTTGTTGGAAGAATGCAGTTGGAAGGAATGATCAAGTACAGTATGCTGAATAATCTGAAGGAAAAGTACGAGATAGTAGTATAAAAGAATCAGTAATAAATGATTTGGGGGGGCTGTCGCATGTGATGTAGTGAGGCAGCCATTTCCCCCTGAAATTACCTCGGCAATGTCGGATATCTACACATAGATCCTCTCCAGGCGCTGACCCAGGCGGGAGAGGATTTCGTTGGAGATAGTGCCGCAGGCGCGGGCCATCTGGGCGGCGTCCAGATTTTTTCCGGAGACTTCGTCCCGGCCCATGATGACAGCCTCCATTCCGGCCCAAACATTGGGAATCTGTGTGACATCGGCAAAAAGCTGATCCATGCAGACACGGCCGATAATGGGGGCTTTTTGCCCCTGGATGAGAACATGGACGGGAAAAGTTTCGTCGATGTTTCTGGGAATGCCGTCGGCGTAACCGATGGAAATAACAGCGGCTTTCATGGAAGTTTTTGCCGTAAATGCCCGGCCGTAGCCAAGAGACTCTCCCTCGTTTAGGGAGAGAATCCGGGCAATCCGGGCCTTGATGGTCATGGCAGGGATGAGGCAAAAACTGCCGACCCCGGCAGTGCCGTCTGGATTGGCGGGGCTGCTGTATACACCATATAGGGCAATGCCGATGCGGGAATAATCATAGTGAAACTGGCTGTAATTGAGAAGTCCGTAGCTGCTCTGAATATGGGTGGAAAAATGGTGCAGTCCGTGACGGTGGAGATATTTTATCACAGAGTTAAACCGTTCAAACTGTTTTAAAGTAAAATTCTGATCGTCCGGAATTTGGCTGTCTGCGGCGCACAGATGGGAAAAGACTCCGGTGACGCAAAAGCGTTCCTCAAAAAACTGCTTTCGGATCAGTTCCGGCCTGTCCCAGGCAAGGCCGAGACGGTGCATCCCTGTATCTACGGCAATATGAATTTTTATGGGTGATGCGGGGGAATATGCTGCCAGCTCCCCGGCATGATTTTCGTCAATGACGGCCTGGGTCAAATCATACTCCCCGATCTGACCGGCAAGCTGGGGCGGCGTGTATCCCAGAATAAGGATTTCGCCGGGGATACCGGCCGCGCGCAGTTCTATGCCTTCCTGGAGGGAGGCCACACAGAAATGGCAAACGCCGCTGTAGGCCAAAGCCCGGCTGACGCCAACCGCCCCGTGGCCGTAGGCATTGGCCTTGACAACAGCCATTATGCCCTTTTTCGACAGCGGAGAAAAGACGCCGGCATTGTGGATCAGGGCGCTGGTGGAAATCTCAGCCCACGCCCGGCTTGTTTTTACGGAAGACAGTTTTTGTGAGGTTTCTATTGGGGTCATTATCGGTCAGCTCCTTTTGAATCTTTGGATAACGGGGGTCAAAATAAGGGCGGCCGTCAGAGACAGCGCAGCGGTGAGGGCGTACAGCAGCAGTCCGTTATTAATAAGCCGCCCTTGAAGATTTATCAGCTTATCTGCGGCGCGGACAGCGATGATCATCAGCGGATGGATAATGTATATGATCATGGAAATTCGGCGGAATATTTTAAAGGACGGACAGGGACAGCAGGTTTTTTTAAACCTCTGGTTCAGGTCAAGAAGAAGGCAGAAAACAAAATACATAACCAGGGGCAGGAAGATATACATACTGTCATGGCGCTGCAAGTCAAAGTGATGGAGGATCAGCCCTTCCCCTGTCATGGCCAGAAACGCTGTCAAAAGCAGAGGGCCATTTTTGAAAAATTCCGGGCCTTTAAGGGCAAGCTGCCGGCCAAGAACAAGAAACAGGGGAACATAAAAGAGGCCGTTGCGGGTGTATGTACAAATGGCAAAGATACCGTCGTATACTATTTTAAGCGCGGGCATCTGGATGGCCAGTCCATAGTAGCTGTCCCCCATGAGGCCGAAAATATAAAGGAGGGCGGTGATGATCAGGACGCATCTTTGGGAACATACTTTTAAAAGCAGGGACACAAGGATCAATCCGGTGATCAGGGCGGGAAAATACCACAGGTGATAAAAGGTTCCATCCACAAAAATCCAGCGGATAAGGGAAAGTATCCACAATGGACCGGGCGAATCGCCGGTATTTGTCCACAAAGGGATCTGTCCGGCATAGATATTTACCGGGAGATATAAAGCTATGGCAATGACATAGAGAATAAGAATTTTTTTCACCGAGGAGGCGGGAAATATATTTCCACGGCGACGTTTCGGTTTTAAAGTAAAGTATCCGGTGACCATGATGAAAAATGGAACGGCCACCCGGCCAATGATTCCGGTCAGGATAAAATCCGCCCTTTCATTGATAAAGGCCAGAGGCGATATGTGAATGGCGATGACCAGGAGCGCCGCGGGAAATCTGGCCAGATCAAGGAGAGGAAACGGGGTCGTTTGTTTAGCCCTGGGGGTTATTTTTTTTATTAATGTTTTCAATATATTCCTCCAGGCACAGACCTTTTTGGGTGATGATCTCACTGTGAGGCGTGCCTACATATCTGAAATGCCATGGCTCATGACTGATGCCGGTGACATTTTCTTTTTCTTTTGCGTACCGTAATATAAATCCATAGGAAGGCGCCAGATTCCGGAAGGTTTCACAGATTCCGTCATAGGGGAACCAGGGGCGTATAAAATCCATGTTTTCCATAGTCAGGCCAAGGTCAATGGCAAGCCCTGTCTCATGTTCGCTGCATCCCGGCCAGGCCACATATTTTTTCGTAAACTCTTCGCCGTTTTCTATTAGAGAATCTTTATAAATATTTACCTGTTCACTAAAAGAGCGCCAGCCGCTTACCGCCGTGATGACTCCTTTGGCGTCAAGATGATCTAAAAGGGCTTTCAGGGCTGATGCCGCCGGAAAAAGGAGATAAACTTTCTGTCCGGGCATTACAGGCATGAAAGTGGAAACATCCACAAGACCGGCGGGCGTTTCTGAGGGATTTTCCAGGGCATGGCTGCGGTTGACAAGGAGGAGTGGATCGTAAAAGGGTTCTTTTTTATAAACTTGAGCTGTTTTCATTGGGGCACCTCCATTTCAATAAGACGGTCAACGACTTCATCAAAGGAAATTCCGGCGCTTTCCATCATTTTGGGAAAACGGCTGTGAGGCGTAAATCCGGGGATGGTGTTGACCTCGTTAAAGCAGATTTCACCCGACGGAGTGAGGAACATGTCAATGCGGGCAAAATCCTGACAGTTAAGAATGCGGTAAATCCTCCGGGCTGTTTCCTTGATTTCTTCGGCTTTGGCCTTTGGAATCCTGGCAGGAACAAAGATCTGGGATGTTTTTAAAGTATACTTTTCTTCGTAATCAAAAAATCCTCCGGACAGCCGGATTTCATCAATATCCCCTACGGTGAGAGTTTCATTTCCCATAATGGCGCATCCCACTTCAAATCCGTCAATGTTTTCCTCAATAATGACCTGGTGATCGTGTTCAAATGCCTGGCATACAGCCCAGGCCAGGCGGGAGGGATCAGAGATTTTTGTGATTCCGAAAGATGACCCGGCACAGACCGGTTTGATAAAGACGGGAAGGGAAATCCCAAGATTGCCAAGCCGCTCTGTTAGCCATGCGCAGGCAGCCTCCGGCGCACACCAAAAGATCCGGGACGTCTCTTTTTCAAGGACTAGAGTTTTGGGAACCCGGATACCCGCAGCGCCTACAAGGCGGTGGGATGCGTCCTTATTCATGCACAGCGCTGAGCTTAATGTTTTGCAGCCGATCACCGGAATCTGGGCCATGCAAAGAAGCCCCTGGACCGTACCGTCCTCTCCGTTTTTACCGTGCAGAACCGGGAATACACCGTCTAAGTGGATTTTCTTTAGCCGCTGATCCTCAACGATCCAAAGACTGTGTTCCCTGGTATCCGGCGGAATGATGGCGGGCTGGCACAGATCCGGTGCAGACCAGGTGTCGTTGAGAATATTTTCCACAGGGCCGCTGTAATATCGCCACTGTCCGTCACGGGTAATGCCGATGAGGATGGGATTATATTTGCGCCGGTTGATATGGGTGACCACTCCGTGGGCCGACTGCAGGGATATTTTGTATTCTGTTGAATTTCCTCCGAATAAAATGCCTATATTTTTCATTAGTATCATTGCCTCCTGTAAGGGGTTTAAAGTAAGTGCCATTAATCTGTTTCTTTGTTTATAGCTTATCCGGGCAAGCTTACAGTCCGGTGACAGGATTTATGACAATGTTGTCACTATTGGTCATTATGTGCCCCATAGCGGGCGATCATGGCGGGTGAATTGGCTTTAAAAGAAGGTACTCCGAAAATCAGCCGTTGCTCCCAAATATGCCGGCGTGTTATACTATGAAAAAGACATTAAGAGGTATTTTGCTGCCTGTGATACACCCACTTTTCCGTGGGGACTATGATGTTTTGGGGAGGGGAACTGTCATGAGAGATCTAGCCTATTTGAAACTTTTATCTAAAGAATATCCGACTATTAAAGAGGCCACCAGCGAAATTATCAATTTGTCGGCCATCTGCGGTCTGCCTAAAGGAACCGAGTATTTTTTCAGCGATCTTCACGGGGAATATGAGGCGTTTATCCATCTGCTGAGAAGTGCGTCAGGGATCATCCGTGAAAAAATCCGGCTGACTTTCGGACATCTTCTTTCCGAGGAGGAGCAGGTGGCCCTGGCCAATCTCATTTACTATCCAAATCGGAATCTGAGCCGGATACAGAAACAGGAGAATTATACCCGGGACTGGCAGCGGATTACCATTTACCGGCTGGTTCAGATTTGCAAGGAGGTTTCCTCCAAATACACCCGGTCAAAAGTGCGCAAGAAGATGCCAAAAGAGTTTGCCTATGTCATTGATGAGCTGCTCCATGTGGATTACAGTGACGCCAATAAAGAGGTGTATTACAGCGAAATTATCCATTCGATCATTGAAAATGAAGTGGCGGACAAGTTTATTATTGCCCTGTGTGAGCTGATCCAGAACCTGACCATTGATAACTTGCATATTATCGGGGATATTTTTGACCGGGGGCCCAGAGCGGATGTGATCATGGACGCATTAATGCAGTTTCACGATGTGGATATCCAGTGGGGCAACCATGATATTTCCTGGATGGGCGCCGCTGCCGGGAGCCTGGCCTGTATATGCAATGTGCTTCGGATCGCTATCAGTTACAACAGTTTTGATATCCTGGAGGACGGCTACGGCATTAACCTGCGCCCGCTTTCCATGTTCGCCGCCAGAGTGTATCAGGATGACCCGTGTCGCCGTTTTGTGCCTAAAATCCTGGACGAGAATATTTACGATGCTGTGGATCCGGGATTGGCCGCCCGGATGCACAAGGCTATCGCGGTCATGCAGTTTAAAGTGGAGGGGGCCATTATTAAGCGTCATCCGGAATTTCTTATGGATGACCGGGTACTTTTGGAGCAGGTGGATTTTGCGCGGGGGACGGTATCGCTGGACGGAAAGGAATATCCTATGCTGGATACAAGTTTCCCAACCATTGATCCTAAGGAACCTCTGGCGCTGACCGAGGAGGAAAAGACACTCCTTCGTACCCTTAGAGCCTCATTTTTGCATAGCGATCTTCTTCAGCGTCATGTGAAGTTTTTATATTCCCACGGGGATATGTACAAATGCTGCAATTCTAATCTTTTGTACCACGGCTGTATTCCCATGAGGGAGGACGGCAGTTTTGACAGTATTCAGGCGGAGGGCGCCGTTTATTTTGGCCGAAGTTTGATGGACTATTTTAATACTCAGGTACGCAACGCCTATCTCATGCCTGAAGGGACGCCTCAGAAACAGTGGGGGCTTGATCTGGTGTGGTATTTGTGGTGCGGCGCCCGATCCCCGTTGTTTGGAAAAAGTAAAATGGCTACCTTTGAGCATTATTTTATTGAAGATAAATCCACCCACAAAGAACTGATGAATCCTTACTACAGGCTGAGTATTAAAGAGGAATACTGCGATCAGATTCTGGAAGAATTTGGCCTTCCCAGGGAGGGCTCCCATATTATTAACGGTCATGTCCCTGTAAAAATGAAAGACGGGGAAACCCCGGTCAAGGCCGGAGGCAAACTGTTTATTATCGACGGCGGCCTGTCCAAAGCCTACCAGGCCACCACAGGTATTGCCGGATACACGCTGATCTACAATTCCCATCACCTGGCCCTGGCCCAGCACAAGCCCTTTCACCCCGACGAGGAGAGTACGCCCAAAGTTTATGTGGTAGAAAAAATGAAAAGCCGGGTGATGGTGGCGGATACGGATAAGGGGGAAGAACTTAAAAGCCAGATCCGGGATCTGAAAGATCTGGTGGCCGCCTACCGGGACGGTCGGCTGAAAGAAAAGGCGGAATAGAGGGCAAAAAATATAGCGATAATTTTGTAACAGTTCAGCCCGCGCCTTATCTGATAGCTGAACGGTTGCCATATTTTCAGAAAAAGCAGAGAGGAGTGTTATTTTTGAATGGAAAACCTTTGCCTGTTGGCGTAGATAATTTTTCAGAAATTATCGAAGAGGGCTATTTTTATGTAGATAAAACACTGCTTATTAAAGAACTGCTGGATATGAAGGGGGAAGTCAATCGTTTTAACCGTCCGCGGCGTTTTGGTAAAACATTGAATATGAGTATGCTCCGTTACTTTTTTGAAAAGGGCGGCGATGACCACAGTCATCTGTTCCGTGGGCTGAAAATAATGGCGGCGGGGGATGAGTATCTGGCTCATATGGGAAAATATCCGGTGGTCAGCATTTCTCTGAAATCTATGAAACTGGCTTCTTATGAACAGGCTTTTGAGATGCTGAAAAAAATCATGGCGGAGGAATATCTGCGCCATTGGGCGGACATAGGGGACAGCGACCGCCTGACCCAACCTCAGAAAGAGAGCTTCCTGCGTATACGGGATATGAAGGGGACGTTCGGAGACTATCTGGATGCTTTGAAATTTCTCACAGAGTGCCTGTATCAGTGTGCCGGGGAGAAGGCCGTCGTGCTGATTGATGAGTACGATGTACCCTTGGAAAATGCCTGGTTTTCCGGTTTTTATGATCAGATGATCACAGTGATCCGCTCACTGTTTGAATCTGCCCTGAAAACCAACGATCATCTGGCATTTGCCGTGGTGACCGGGTGTCTTCGTATCAGCCGGGAATCCATCTTTACAGGCTTAAATAATCTTAAAATAAACTCCATCACCAGCACGGCATTTTCTGAACATTATGGCTTTACACAAGGGGAAGTGGATGAAATGCTGAAGGCATATCGTTTATCTGAGAAAAGGGGGGAAATAAGAGACTGGTATAACGGTTATTGTTTCGGCACGTCCCAGGTGTACAATCCCTGGAGCGTGATCAATTATGTGGACGCCTGCCGCGCGGATGCTGACGGGAATGCTGAAAAACATGAAAAATTATATTGTGCTTTCTAACAGAGAATCGGACAATGGAAGGCCGGATATTTTGGTGAAATATCCCAGCGTCCGGGGCAAGGCGGTCATTTTTGAACTGAAAGTTTCCAACACTTATTCCGGCCTTTCGGCCAAATGTGATGAGGCGCTGGAACAGATCAGAGATCAGAAATACAACGAGGCGCTCAGGGAAGAAGGCTATACAGATATATTCAAATATGGTGTGGCCTTTTACCGGAAGGAATGTATGGTAAAAGTAGAATAAAAGTGTGACAGCGCAAGATCGCTCAGGACGCTGCGCCGCGTATACGCGGGCAGATATTTGCCAGTCGGTGCATATTGCATATATAAATACCTCCTATAAAATTTTAATTATGTTGGTTGTTGTTTCCATACCATACTGTAATCTTTTTCGTTGGTATCTTTATCTATACCAGTTTGAATGATTTCAAAATGCTCCCTTTGATAGAATTTCACTGCACGAATATTTTTTTGATAAACATTCAAAGTTAATTCATCTCTAATTGTTTTTGCAAAATCCAATAATTGCTTTCCTATATGACGGGATTGGAGTTCGCTGCGAACAAAAATTCCAGAAATATAATTATGCTCTAAACCGATAAATCCTTGTATGCTGCTATTATCTTCATAAACATATACTTCGGCTTGGGATAGCATATTTTTAACCATTTCAAAATTGCTTAACCAGTATGTCGGATTGATAAAATTGTGGGCTGATATATTCGTATTCAGCCAAATTTCAGCAACGGTATCAATATCTTTTTCTTGAATTATCCGAATCAAAATGAACCTCCATTATTTTTTTATGTAAATTCTTACTTCGCATATAAACATCCGTCGCCCCCCATTAGTGCAGTCATTTCCTCAATGCGTTCTAAAGGAAATGGCGGCTGTGATAATGGCTTCATAGCGATAGACATAAGTTTCATGGGGTTATCATCAGCAGCCACACGATTTGAGCTTAAATGACCGCATCTCCGGCAACGATGAATAACCGCCCATTCTCCGGTCTTTCGCACCCATACGCCTACCGGCTCCATAATCCCTCCACAATCAGCTTCCCTGTCTCCTGGCTCAATATCTAAATGTAAGCTACTTAGGCAGTTCGGGCAATGGTTCCTGTGTCCGCTTCCTGCTCCGGCAGATACTACAAGCCTACCGCATACTTTACAAGTAAAGCTGTCTTTACAACTATGTGTTTTATAATAACCTTTTTCATATTGTTTGCGTTTGTTTTCTCTGTTCATAACTGCTCCTTTTGTGGGGCAGGATTGTCTATAAATCTTCACGCAGATACTTTTTTAACAAGTCTCGGTATGTTTGCGTGAATTGTATATATTTTTCTTGTTCATTGACTGTCCATGCACCCCATATTTTATCTTCGATTTGAAATAATGGGAGAATTTTTTTCGTCGAAAAATTTTTCCCTTTTTCGGTCAAACAGACCATTGTATTTCGGCCCTCTTTCTGTTCCAGATAGACAAGCTCACCTTTTTCTAATTTGCGGATTGCCGAATTGATTGTTTGCCGGCTGATACCTGTTAGCCTGAATATGTCGCTTTGAAGGCATTGTCCTTCCTTTTCGCAAAGCACATACAGGATATTTAAGACAGTATCAGAAATGCCTATTTTTACAGCCGCTTTATGATACAATGAAGTAATTTCCGCAGATAAATAGGCATATATTCTTGATTTTTTATCGTTCATCAGTTCATCACGTCCCCCTTTAATATCCGAAATCGTATATATTATATATCTGATTTCGGATATGTGTCAAGCCCTTTTTTACGGAATGTAGGGCTGATGTCTATCAAGTTCTTGCAAAATTCCATAGGGGTTTCTCCTTTCCGTGACGGGGATGGGTTCCGGCTGCAGGAGGGCCTGGGGCAGACGGATATTCAGGTGGACAGTGACAGGTAAAATAATCTGCTTCATACAGTGACCTCTTTCAATGAATTTGTTGTTGAATATTCGTGCAAAGTATTGTTTTCTTCGTGCAAATAGCATATACTAAAAGTACCAGCGGAAAGGGGTTGATGATATGGCTGGAAATACCACAAATATTAGCATCCGCATGGACGCGGATTTGAAGGCACAGGCCGATGCCCTGTTTGCGGAACTCGGCATGAATTTATCCACGGCGTTCAACATTTTCGTGCGCCAGTCGCTTCGTGAGGGCGGCATTCCCTTTGAAGTGAAGCTGGAACATCCCAACAAAGAAACGATTGCTGCCATGCTGGAAGCGGAAAGGATTGCAAAAGACCCGTCTGTAAAGGGCTACAATGACCTTGACAAGTTGTTTGCAGACCTGAAAAAATGAGGAAAACAAAGTACACCGTCAAGTACACATCCGGCTTTAAGAAGGACTACAAACGGGCAATAAAGCGCGGCCTGAAAATCGAATTGCTGGAGCAGGTCGTGGCGCTGCTGGCGATGGGCGAACCGCTGCCGGAGAAAAACCGCGATCACGATCTGTCTGGCAATTGGGTGGGCCATCGGGAATGTCACATCCTCCCGGACTGGCTGCTCATTTACCGCATCGAGGATGATGTGCTGGTTCTGACGCTTGCCCGCACCGGGTCGCACAGCGACTTGTTTGGCAAATAAACCGTCTGCCGCCGTATGGGTAAAACCTGTACGGCGGTTTTGCTGTGTGCAAAGGGGCGCCAAAACGCCGTACCCTTTACCGTTCCGGTCCCCAGTCATGGGACTTACCATTACTTTTAAATGGTCATCAAAGCATTAATCTTGGAGGAATAGTTTTGGACCTGGAGTTATGATTTGGCAGCCGCTACGGAAGTCCCTTTGTCAGTTGAAAGAAACAGAAGATAAAATAGTTGATATGAATATACGATTGCTGTGGCTGGGGCATGATCTGTCCCCAAAGCCTGTTCCGATCAATAAAGACAATGTTTCAGTGGTGACATTTAATATGCGAACGGATATTTTAGAGGAACTGGGGCTGGTAGAGCAGGCAGAAGCCATTTCGTCTATACAGGATATTGAGGAAATTTTTAAGTTGTAGATGAGCAGACGGATCTTATCCCATTGGCTCCATCAGGCACTGGCGGTGTCTTAAATTTTGCGGATGTGCTGCTCTATGGCGATTTTGAAGACGCGGTAACCTTCGATTCTCTTGTAGAAACCTATGTTGTGGCATTAAGTACAGATCCTGAGACTGCAGTATGTCTTTATGATACGGAAGAGTACCATAAATCTGTTAAATTTTGGTATTGAGAATGAAGATTATGTGATTCTGGAAGATGGGCGAATTGATTATCCGGAAGGACAGGATGCCAATTCTGTAGGTTACAGTGTTAATGAAACATGGTTATTTGGCAATCAATATCTGTCGCATGTATTTGTCCCCCTGGATGCTGATGTTCGGGAACAATCCAGACAGATCAATGATTCGGAAGAACTGTCCCCGCTTTTTGGATTTACAACAGATATTTCGGATTATTCTACAGAGATTACGGGGCTTACAAATGCATATAATACATATGCCCGTGGATTGCATTGCGGAACCATGGATGTTGATGAAGCTATAAATCCGTCCTGTATCTGATAAAAATAAAAACTCAGAACAAAACTCTTTAAATGGGAGTTTTGTTTTGAGTTTTTTGCGAGTGCGGCAGGAGAACTTTTCCTCAGCCCCACCTGAAGTGTTGGGCCCCGGCGCCAAGTTCAAAGTGGTATTTGACGATGCCAAGGTCAATTTTACTGTAGAAACCAAGTCTTTCCTTTGCCGTCACCACATTGTCCTTCAGAGAAAAGACAAATTTTTGCTGATTCATGGCTGTGGGCGCCAGCAAAGCGGCGTCAATGCCTCTGATAAACCAGTCCGGGGGCGTCTGTGATACATTCATCACCATTTCCCTTGTCTTGGATTTGTGGGGAACACCTACGGTTGTTCCATGGCCGACGGCGATGAGAAGACATAATTTTTCGTTCTTGTTTAACTGGATTTTCGCTGCCCCTTTTTTGTATGTCAGGGCAACCCAGCAGGTATTTAAGCCCAGCATTTGGGCAAAGAGAACAATTTTTTCGCCGTAATAGCCGCATTTCTCCCATAAACCTTTGCTCTTTGGCCCCGCAAGAACAATATAGTTTCTCACATTGGAAAAATTGCCATAATGGGCCATAAAGCCGTCAAAAGCTTTGGGTTCGTCTAAGACAAGCTCTAAATGGAGTCCGCTTTCGTTTCCGCATTGTTTGATAAAATCCAGTAAATTATCTTTTATTTTTCCGTCTATAGGCTGGTTTGTGAAGGAACGGACCGAGTGCCGTTTCTCCATGGCCTGCAATACATCCATTGAAAAATCCTCCTGATTGTTTTAAATCTTTGCCAGTACTTTCTTAAACTTGATACGAAAACAGGTAAAGGTTGTTACCGCTGCCAGGAAATCCGCGATAGGTTCCGCCAAAAATACGGCGAAAACCTGGTCAGCCAGAAACAGAGGAAGAATAAAAATCAGTGGGATCAGCAAAATAATCTTTCTCAGCAGAGCAAGAAAAAGGGAAATTTTTGCTTCGCCCAGGGCAACAAAGGTCTGCTGGCAGGAGTTTTGAACGCCCATCATAAATGCTGCGGCCAGATAAATGCGCAGAGCCCAGGCGGAATAATCCCGAAGCTCCGGTGTGCTTGCGAAAAGGGATACCAGAAGTTTTGGCGCAAGCATATTGACCAGCCAGAAAGCGGTGGAAAACACAACCGCGCATGTAAACAGGAGGCGGAACGCTTTTTTAACCCGTTCTTTATTGTGGGCTCCGTAGTTGTAGCTGATAATGGGCTGAGCGCCCTGAGCCAGTCCCATAATAGGGAGGGAGAAAAACTGCATAATACTGGACAGGATAGTCATAGCGCCCACTGCCAGGTCGCCGCCGTATTTTTGCAGGGACATGTTAAAGCAGATGTTTAACAGACTTTCCGTGCTTTGCATAATAAAAGGCGAAACGCCCAGCGCAACTACAGGGAGGAGGATCTTTGGGCTTAACCGTATATTTTTGGGGCGTATTTTTAAAATGCTCCGCTTGGATGTGAGGAATTTCAGCACCCAGATACAGGAGATGGCCTGGGAAAGAATGGTGGCCCAGGCGGCGCCGGCAACGCCCATGTTAAAGCCAAACATAAATATAGGATCGAGTATGATATTGATCACGGCGCCGATGATAACCGTGAGCATACTGGTCTTGGCAAAGCCCTGGGCGGATATGAAGTTGTTCAGTCCCATGGTGACAGTTACGAAAAATGTACCTAGCACATAGATGGACATATATTCCCAGCCGTAGCTGATGGTATTTTCGCTTGCGCCAAAGAGCCATAAAAGGGGCTGGCCGAAAATTTCAAAAATAATGATCAGCAGAACAGAAAGTACAATGGAAAGAGCCAGACAGTTTCCAAGAATCTTTTCCGCGCCTTTATTGTCCTTTTGCCCCATACGTATGGAAGCTCTCGGCGCCCCGCCCATGCCTACAAGGGCAGAAAATGCGGAAATAATGGTAATAATAGGGAAGGTGACGCCCACGCCAGTGAGAGCCGTGGAGCCAATCTCCGGAAGATGCCCGATATAGATCCGGTCAACGATGTTGTACAGCAGGTTGACCACCTGGGCGGTGATACAGGGGATGGCCAGCGATGTCAGAAGCCGGCCCACAGGGGCGGTCCCCAGCTTGTTTTCTTGTTCAGCCATGTTTTTTCATCTCCTGATAATGATATACAGACAGCTTTTCAGCCGCCGCAATGTCGATTCGGCCGCATTGACAGCGGAAAGCGGTAAAGCGTGGCTGAATCGTTGCCTGATCAATAATAAATGGGGTCACATGCCTGCCTGTCATGTCAGTGATAATGACTTGTCCGGCAAACAGCCCCCACAATCCTGTAGTGTTATTGTACCACGGAATGGTGGGGGCTGTATAGAGGGAATCAGTAATTGACGCAAAGTTTGGATAAGGGTATACTATATAAAGTATGGGATAATAATGTTGGAGGTGTTGCCTGATGAATTATGACGTGATCATTATCGGCGCGGGCCCGTCAGGGATTTTCTGCGCCTACGAACTGATAAAAGAACGGCCGGATATGAAGATTTTAATGATTGAAAAAGGCCGGGCGATTGAACATCGCAGTTGTCCCAAGCGTAAGACAAAGAAGTGTGTGGGCTGTGTGCCCTGTTCCATTACTACAGGTTTTGCCGGGGCCGGGGCATTCTCCGACGGAAAGCTGTCCCTGTCGCCGGATGTTGGCGGAAATCTTCCGGAGATTCTGGGCTATGAAAAGGCTGAAGAGCTGATCCGGGAGGCCGACGGCATCTATCTGAAATTCGGTGCTGATGAAAAAGTGTACGGCATTGACGATTACAGAGCCATCGAGGAGATCCGGGCCAAAGCTATCCGGGCGAACCTCAAGCTCATTGAATGTCCCATCCGCCATCTGGGTACAGAAGAAGGTTATAAGATTTATACCCGCATCCAGGAGCATCTCCTGAAATCTGGTGTTGAGATCCGGTTTATGACCATGGTCAAAGATATTATTATTGAAAATGGCCGGGCTGTGGGAGTGATCACAGACAAAGGGGAGTCCTTCTATGCCGGTGAGATCGTCGTGGGCGTAGGCCGGGAGGGCTCCGAGTGGTTTTCTGATATTTGTAAGGCCCATGAGATTGAGACAAAGGTTGGTACTGTGGATGTAGGCGTCCGGGTGGAAGTCCGGGACGAGATCATGAAGGAGCTGAATGAAAAGCTGTACGAGGCTAAACTGGTCTATTACACCCCCACTTTTGACGATAAAGTCCGGGTATTCTGCACCAATCCTTCCGGGGAAGTAGCCACCGAATATTATGAGGGCGGTCTGGCTGTGGTCAACGGGCATGCCTATAAATCTCAGGAGTTTAAGACAAAAAATACCAACTTTGCCCTCCTTGTATCTAAAAATTTTACATCCCCATTTAAGTCGCCTATTGAGTACGGCAAGCATATCGCCCAGCTTGGAAATATGCTCTGTGACGGGAAGATCCTTGTCCAGCGTTACGGCGATTTTAAGCGGGGGCGCCGGACAACCCAGGAGCGGATGGTGCGCAACAATATTATTGCCACATTGAAAGACGCGGTGCCGGGGGATTTGTCCCTTGTATTTCCCCACAGGATCATGGTGGACATTGTGGAGATGATCGAGGCTCTGGATAAAGTTACGCCGGGCATCGCCAGCGATGAGACCCTTCTTTATGGCGTTGAGGTGAAGTTTTATTCCAATAAGGTGCTGGTCAATAAAGACTTTGAGACAAGTATTGCAGGGCTTCGGGCCATGGGCGACGGAGCCAGCGTAACAAGGGGGCTTTTGCAGGCGTCTGCCAACGGCATCAGCGTGGCCCGGAGTATATTAGATGGGAGATGATCCCCGCCTCTATAGGCGGTGGGTAACAAATTCGTATCAGCGGCGAAAGCCGTCCTATAAATATGGAAAGAGGAAAACATCATGGAATTTAAAGAAAGAGAGTTCGTCCCGGTGCTTTTCGGGGGCGATATTAACACATACAGTGTGGCGAGGGCATTTTATGAGGAATACCAGGTTAAATCATGGGTTCTTGGGAAATATATGTCCGGGCCGAGCTGCTACAGCAAGATTACCAATTACCGTAAAAATCCCAAAATGGATACAGAGGAAGTCTTGCTTAAAGCGGTGCGCAAATTGGCCCAAAAGTATAAAGATAAAAAGGTGCTTGCTATCGGCTGCGGCGACAGTTATGTGGAAACAATCAGCAAGATTAAAGATAAGTTTCCGGAAAATGTGATTGCACCTTACATTGATCACGACCTTATGGAGCAGCTTATCCTAAAAGAAAATTTCTATAAAATGTGTGAAAAACATGGCGTGGATTATCCGGCTACCCTTGTGTATAGCCGAGATATGGGGGACAATGTTGACGTAAAATTCCAGTATCCTGTCATCTTAAAACCGTCCAATGGAGTAGACTATTTTCATCATCCATTTGATGGCCAGAATAAAATCTATAAACTTAATTCCCTGGAGGAAGTGAAAAAGACTATCGAGGACATTTATGCCTCAGGATATTCTGACAAGCTGATTATCCAGGATATGATTCCGGGAAATGACGAGTATATGCGGGTGCTGACCTGCTATTCCGACAGAAATCACAAAGTGAAAATGATGTGTCTTGGCCATGTGCTTTTGGAGGAACACACCCCCCTTGGTCTTGGCAACCACGCTCTGATTATCACAGAGCCCAACGACGCCCTGATGGAAAAGGTGAAAAACCTCCTGGAAGACTTAAATTACACCGGATTTTCCAATTTTGACATCAAATATGATACCAGAGACGGCAAGTATAAATTCTTTGAGATCAACTGCCGCCAGGGCCGGAGCAACTTTTATGTGACTAATTCCGGCTTTAACGTGGCCCGCTATTTTGTTGAGGACTATGTTTATGAGAAGGAGATTCCTTTTAAAACCGCCCAGGAAGAGTATCTGTGGACTGTCCTTCCTAACGCCGTGGCTTTTAAATATGTGAAAGACCCGGAAATGAAACGCCGGATGAAAAAACTGATCAAAGAGAAAAAAATGGTCAATCCCCTGTTTTTGCGGGGGGATCTGGGGCCAAAGAGGTATCTGCGCCTGGTTAAAGGCCATTTAAGGCAGTTTTCCAATTATAAAAAATATTATAGCTGATTTAACACAGATATTGTGCTGACCTGCGGTTCCGGGCGAGATCGCAGATGCTTCTTGTAAACAGGAGGTGAGGGCGCAATGGTTATGTCCGAAAATGCCGTTGCGGGGGTAAAAACAATAACGCTTAATGAACCTGTGGATGTGATTCATAATACGGTAGATATTATCCTTGTCACGGAAGGCCGGATTTTTGCCTTTCTGCCTTCCCTGCCAAAACTGACTCTTTTACTGGATGATTTTATGATGGTTTCACCGGAATATAGTTACTCTCTGGAACCGGGAAACGAAGGGGGGAGGTTTACACTGATTACCCTGGATTCCCATGATGTGGAACAGTTCCTGGGAAATACCATATCTGTGCGGTGTAATTCCGCCCTGGCGCCTAACAAAAATTACGATTATATACGTATGCTTGTCCAGGGCATCGCCCGCCGGTATCTTGATGACGCAGCGGGAAACCGTCTGGAAATTCTGTCCCTGTATTTTGCTCTTTTGTCTGAAATTAAGAAAAATTTTTCTGTGTCCGTAGGCCCCGATCCGGAGACCTCGGTGAAATACGGGGAGAGAATGCGCAAAATTGTCAATCTGATCGAAGAAAATTTTTCCAGGGAAATGACCTTATCCTTCCTGGCCCGTGAACTCTTTTTGTCGCCTCAGTATCTGTCCCGCTTTTTTTCAGAGCATTTTCATAAAAGCTTTACAGCCTATCTCAATGAAGTCCGGCTCAGACACGCGGCGAGCGATCTTATAGAAACGAATTATGATGTGACGAAGATTGCCATTAATAATGGCTTTGGAAGCCCGGCGTCTTTTAACCGGGCCTTCAGAAAATATTTTGGGATGTCTCCGGGAGCCTACAGGAAAAACGCGGATACACCCAAAGATGATCCGCGCTGTGCCAGTTTTTTTGCCATGATGCCGTCTCCGGGGACACGGCAAAAGCTTTCAGAGGAGCCTTAGTCCTGATGGCTAAATCGAGGTAATAAATTCGTCAAATTTTTTGATGCGCTCCATTTTTTTATCCAGCAATTCTTTATTTGCCATAAGTTTTGGGCCGCAGATGGCTCCAAAGCCCTGAATCTCTGTGGTATGCTCCCGCAGACCCTTAAATGTGCCTCTGGCCCGTTCCTGCTGTTCCTGAGAGAAGACAACTTTCAGCCGCTCGCCTTCCACAGACAGCTTCCCTTCAATGCCGCAGATGGGACACTCTACAGTTGTTGTTCCGTTGACAGTGAGAAGATTCTGATGGCAGACCGGGCATGTCCCTTCATCCCCAAACCATGAAACCGGTGCGTCCTCGCTGACGCCGGCCATGGCGGTGCGCCGTCCCATTTCGTGCATATCTTCAATGAGTTGATCATCCAGGTAAGGATTTCCGATGGTGCCCATGCTGTGGGCATCGTAGTTGCCAACGACTCTCATCATTGCCGGAAATGCCAGCAGATGCATGGTGGCGCATCCTATGGACACCCAGTTTTTTGTGGAGGCTCCGCCTACAGAAATAAAGGACACTGCCCGGCGTTTCAGCCGTTCTATAGGAAAATCTTCGGCATTGCCCGGCATTTCCCCTGTCCTGCGCCTGTCCAGTACCCAGTTAATGGCTGACACATCATGGCGGCAGCTAAAACGATCTACAAAGTCTTTAAATTGGCCTACCGGCTGAAGAACATAGACCGGGGCCCCCACAATCAGGGCGTCCGCTTTGCGGACTTCATCTTCCAGCATCTGGAAATCATCTTTCACAACACATGGATTGTCCCCGCCCCGCTCCAGGCTTGTGGAGCAGGCGCCGCAGCCGATACACCGGCCGATATTAAGGCGCACTGTATTGATAAACTTTATCTCAGCCTCCGGCTGGGCTTCTTTTGCGCCGTACAGCGCTTCCTTTACAAGGATGTCTGTGTTTGCGTTCTTTTTCCCAAAGGATATACCTAAAATATACATCTTAAACCTCCTGAAATTTTGAGGAAATGGCAGAAGCCATTTCCTCAGATATTTGCGCGGTACGCTGGTTATTCATTATTTTGGTTGGCGGCCACCCACTCATCTAACTGTCCCTGGATGGTGTCAAGATATGTCTCAACGCCGTTGCTCTGAAGCTGCTGGATAAATTCGTTAAGATAGTCCTCTGTGTATAAGCCGCAGGCCAGTGCCGGACGGTACTGTTCCACAGTGTTGGTCAGCGAGGCCACCTGGTTTTCCAGCCCGGTGGTATCAAAGCTGAAGCCGTTAAAACGGGATACCTGGGCGTTAAGATTTAATTCCAGCGCCGTATTTCTCAGATCAGGATCCTGTCCATTGCGGACTTTTGCAAGGAATCCGTTGCCGAAAATAGCTGTACAGTCGCCAAGATAGTAGCCGCAGTTGTTGGCGTCCTGGCCCTCAAGGAAATCAATAGATCCGTCGTCCAGGGTCTGATAGTGGACGCCCTCGATTCCCCATGTGAGCAGATTCAGTACTTCCGCGTCGGTGTAAAGGAGATTCATAAATTTAACGGCAGCTTCCGGCTCTGTGGATGTGGAAGGCACGGCCCAGGTAAATTTGCGCAAAGAGAGGGTATTAATAATCGGGCTGTCGTCCAGCATGATATAATACATCTCGTGACCGCAGGTGGCGCTGGCGGACGCTTCGCTGCCAACGGAAACCTGCTTGAATGTACCAAAAAAGTTGCCTGCGGCTATAAGGGATTCCGCTGCTTCATCGTAGGTGGAACCGTCTCTGTAAAGGTAGCCTTTGTCATACCAGTCTTTCATCCGCTCGATAGTCGCTCTGTACTCATCGGTTTCATAGTAATTTTGTATTTCGGTGCTGTCATCGCCGAAAATACTGATAATGGAATTGTCACCTTCTCCCAGACCATCAAATTTTATAAGTTCGCCATTTTCATCGAAAGAATATGGTGCAAAGATAACTTTCTGGCTTCCGATAGCCACAGGAGTCATATCCGGATGAATCTCTAGAACTTTGGCAAAGAGGGCGTCCAGATCGTCGGCATTTTTTACAGTATCCGGATCAATGCCCATTTCATCCAGGATATCCTTCCGGCACATAAACGCCATGGGTGTTGCCTTGTCCCCAAAGGAAGTCACAGAATAGATACGGCCGTTAATGGATGTTCCATCCAGCCAGTTTTCCGGAACAGTGTCAAGAAGCTCCGGCGCGTATTCCTGCAAAAGATCGGTAATATCCATGAGCTGGTTCTGACTGGTCATGGAGTTAAAATGGGCGGAATCGCCTGGAAGAGTTACCATCAGATCCAGTTTTTCACCGCCGGACATCATCAAATTTAATTGTTGAACATAACTTCCCATCTCAATAATGTTTAAGTTTACCGTTGTGTTGATCCTTTCCTCCGTGATGGCGTTGATGGCGTCTTCGACCATGTCAGTGTCTGACGGGATGGTATTTAACGTCCAGAACATAACTTCGATTTCAGCCAGATCCTCCAGATTTTCCCCGTCATTGGCACTGCTGCCGCTGTCTGCGCTGCTGTCACTGTTTGTGCCGCTGTCTGCGCTCTGTGTTCCGGCTGCTGTTGTCTCTCCATTTGCGGAGCCGGAACCGCTGCTTTCAGAATTACCGCAGGCGGCAAGGCTTGCGGCTAACGCCGCTGTCATCAATAAAGCTGCTAAACGTCTTCCTCTCATATATTATGTACCTCCTCAATATTTCCGGCAGCCGTTCAGCAATCAGGAATAAGCTGAACGGCTCCCTTTTTTGATGGGATTATTATAAATGATAGACAGGGAAAATGACTTTGCGGATGATATCGTATATCGGCGGAAATGAATCATTTTTTAATGTAATCAGGTATTCTGTTTCAGGTTCTTCTCTGTAAATAATCCATTGTATATTATGACATAATTATGCTATAATCATGCCATAGAAAGGAGAGGATTTTATGCCAGTTATTATACCAATCAAAGATCTTCGTAATACAAGTGAAATATCTGATATGGCTCATAAAACCCAGGAACCGATTTTTATCACCAAAAACGGATATAGTGATTTAGTTGTTATGAGCAGTGAACTATATGATAAATTTGTAAAAATCAATCGCATTGATCAGGCAATTTTTGAATCTGAGAAAGAAATAGAAGAAGGTGGCGTTTCTATTGATCTCGATGAAGCATTTGAGAAATTAAATAGAAAATATTATGGATAAATACAAAGTCAAATTAAATCCACAGGCATTTCGCGAAATAGATGATATTTTTGCCTATATTGCATTGGAGAAATTATCGCCGGAAAAGGGTACCGTCAATTGCTTATAGACAATTATATAGTCATTTTTAGAATTGACGAGACAAGCAAAACAGTTTATGTTGTGACTGTACAGTATCAGGGACGGAACATATAAGGGGGAGCAGGAGTAAGAAAACAGGGGGAGGAGGTTCATGATCATGAATGTGCTGGAGCTTAAAGATGTTTATTACACCTATCAGACAAAATATCAGAGGGAGGAAGCTTTAAAGGGGGTAAGCGCGGCGTTTGAGCCGGGGACGCTCAACGCCATTGTGGGGCGGTCCGGCAGCGGCAAGACAACCCTTTTGTCACTGATGGCCGGCCTTGATCTGCCCACGTCCGGACAGGTGATCTGCGAGGGGACGGCGACAGATCGGATGCGGCTGTCCACTTACCGGCGGGAAAAGGCTGCGGTGATCTATCAGAGTTTTCGACTGATCCCTCTGCTGACTGTGGAGGAAAATATTATGTACCCTATGGAGCTGAGGGGGATGAAGGCCAGGGACGCTCGGGCGCGGGCCGGGGAACTGGCGCAGAAGGTCAACCTTTCCCAGGGACTTTTAGGACGCTTTCCGACCATGCTCTCCGGCGGGGAGCAGCAGCGGGTGGCCATTGCCCGGGCTCTTGGGATGGATACGAAGATCCTTCTGGCTGACGAGCCCACAGGAAATCTGGATACGGAAAATGGCTGGCGTATTTTTGAGCTGCTTTTAGAGCTGGCCCATGACATGGGTTACTGCGTGATCATTGTGACCCACGATATGGAGCTGGCAGGCCGGGCGGACCGGGTGATCGAACTTAGGGACGGCCGGATTATCCGGGATGGGAGGGCTGGCCAATGATCCTTCGCAACAGTATCCGGACGACTTTAAGAGCCCGGAGAAGAACCCTGCTTTTTACAGCGCTGATCGTAATTTTGACTTTGAGTCTGACACTGAGCCTTGGCATGTATGTCTATTCTTCAGGAACCCTTGCCCTTATGGATGAGCGGTACACGTCAATGGCTTTAGTGGAGTACATGGATGAGAATTATCCCGATGAGGACGGAGCAGACCCAAAGGCGAGATCGGCCATGGACAGGATTGACGGACAGGTGCTGTCCGGGATAGAAGGGGTCTTGCTTTGGGAGAAGACCGACGAAACACTGGGGCAGATGGAGGGCTATGAGCGCGCAGACGGGGAGATTCCCTATGAAGGCCGTGCGATCGTGGAGGCCACAGGATTTTATCCGGTAAATACAACAAATGGGAGTACCATTTATTCAGCCCGCATTGTTCAGACGCTCTACAATCAGGAAGGCCGGGGGGCCATGTTTATGGTGGATGTGGGCGATACGGACTTTGTGCCGGAGGACGGAGCCTCTTATCTGCTTCACGGCGTTTTCGCCGAGAGCGGCACCAGTAATCCCACGCTGTCCCTGGTGGATTTTGACACGGGCGAAACGGCTTTTTATAAAGTTTCCGGGGAGGACGACCCGGCATTTACTGACAGCATTTTTACCCAAATGGCCAGATATTACGCCAACGCCAATAATTATGTCCGTATTACGGCATCCGACGCGCCCCGGGCCCTTGAAGAGTTTCATCAGGGCATACTTACCCTGGCCCAGGGCCGGTTTCCGGAGGCGGGAGAAGCGGGCGTGTGCGTGATTGATGGAAAAACGGCCGGCCAGATGGGGCTGACACCCGGAGACGAAATTCATGTAAATCTTTATGATTCCCAGGAAGATGACCGCTTCAGTGTTTCTGAAAATAGTGTGGAGAAAACATGGACAGTGGTGGGAATAACTTCCCTGTCTAATGACTGGGCCGGAAGAATCTGGGTATCCCAGGGGGAAGGGGGATTTTCCCAGCCTTTATTTGGATTTTGCCTGGGGATGGCAGTGCTTGATAATGGGATGGCCCGCCAGGCGGCAGATCAGATCCGGGAAATGATGCCGGAGGGGATTTCTGTAACCCTTTATGACCAGGGCTATTTTTCAGCCGCCCAGCCTTTTGAGGCTATGAAAACAACGGCTCTTGCCGTGGCAGCGGCCTCAGCCTGCGCCGCCTTTGCCGTTCTTGTGCTGTTTGCCAGTCTGTTTGTGGGGCGCCAGAGAGAGACTGTGGGGATTTTAAGGTCTCTGGGGACGCCCTCGGCGAAAATCCGTCTCTGGCTCATATCCGGCGCGTCGCTGATCGCTGCGGCTGCGGCTATCCTGGGCGCTGTTTTGGGGCGCGCTTTTACAGGAGGCATGATCCGGTGGGCTCTTGGCGCGGCACAAAAACTTTATACCATTGACCACCGTTACAGCGAATCTGCCATGGGGACGACGATCACGCCTGTGGAGATGACGCAAATGCCGCTGTGGCCGGCGTTTGTTTCCGCTCTGGCAGTCTTTGGGGCGGCGCTGGTGTTTTGCCTGCTGTTTTTATCACAGGCATTGAGCCGCTCCGCGCCTGAGAAGGGGAAAGAGAAGGTGCGCATCCCCCGTGGCAAGACATCTGTGGGAGGCCGGGGTGTGCTGCGGTATGCTTTTGTATTTTGCCGCCGGGGCGGCGGACGCTCTGTGATCGTGGCCGTGGCATCCGGGGTTCTGACGATATTTCTTGGAATTTTGATTTTTGTATCCCAGGGGTGGCAGTCCCAGATGGACAGCCTTTATGATACGTCTCAGATTTTCGGGCGGGCAACCAGCACCAATGGCCGTCAGTCTGTCAATATTGTGATTAACGGGAACAATGCCCGGCTTTTGGCCAGTTCCGGATACCTTAAAGATATCGGCCTGTCTTTGAACTGGCATTACTGGTTTGATGAGGATATGCCGCCCTTTGGCCGGGGAGGCTTTGCCGAGGAAACAAAGAGGAACTGGATTGCCAGGCAGCCAACTATCACGGCATTGAATACCCTTTTAGCCGCCCCTGATTTCTTCTATGATGATGAAGTGGCTGTAGAATGGCTGGAAGGCTGGAATGAGGATTTTCTCATGTCTGATGAATATTATCCGGTGGATGCCAGTATAAGCTACAGCCAATCGGGCGTAGGGGTGGAATGGGAAAACTATCCCTGTGTTGTCGGCAAAAATTTCCTGGATGCCAGAGATCTGTCTTTGGGGGATGTATTTACAGTATATTTTCAGATGGATTCATTTTACGGCGCTCGTATGGAAGTTCCCATTGATCTTAAAGTAGTGGGTGCATGCACGGAAAATGATACGGAAGATATTTATGTGCCCCTGGCCTTTGCCATCAGCCCCGGATATTTTGAAACCGATGGGAACTCATACTCCGGGGAAAATGAGGTCACTGAAGCGGCTGCTGACATGGAATCCGACGGCGCACAGGCTTACTGGAACTCGGAGGGCCTTGATTATTACCTTTGCAGAATGACCAGTTTTTCCACATGCCGGTTTACGCTGGATTCGGCCAGAGATCTGGATGCTTTCAGAAATTTTCTGGCGGACAATGGCGTCAGCCAGCCGGGCATCCTTGGCAGCAACCGTCTGACCATCGTGCTGTCGGATCAGTCCTTTGTGGAGACTGTGGGCGGCCTTGGGCGGCTCATCAGTTTTTGCGGGATATTGTTTCCAGCCCTGTTCGGGGCCGTCTGCCTGCTGGGCTTTGTCATTTCCTGGCTCATGGTGGGAAGCCGGAGGATGGAATTTGCCGTTCTTAGGGGACTTGGAACATCAGGGCACCGTGTCTTTTTTATCTTTTTTGTGGAGCAGGCCCTGTTATGTCTGGCGGGAAGTGCTATTGGAGCGCTGATCGTCACGGTGACAGGCACCCCTTCCGGATGGATCGGAGCCGGTGGATTTTTCCTGTGCTATCTGGCAGGCTGCGCTCTCTCGGTCATTCTCTCGGTCCGGGTGCGGCTCATGGATCTGCTCTCGGAGAAGGAATAAGAGTTTGTATAGATAAGATGAATTGTTGCTAAACATTTTTAAAATTCGTTAAGATCAGGGATAAAACATTTTTAATTTTCGTTAATAATAGGAAACGTCATAATAATTATCATAATGACGTTTCCTGCGCCGATTTTTACCGCGCAAAGAGCAGATCTTTCCTTATGCCGCGGATGAAGGCGAAATGGTCTTTAGGCGGGCATGATCAGCCCGCCTGTTCCTCCCAGTTAAATCCATTTGCTATTGGCAGCAGACCAATGCCCGGCAAATGTTTTATTCTCTATTGCCGCGGCAAAAGGGTGTTCAAGGAAATTCCTTATTGCTTTTAGGACGATACTGTAATCGTCTGTCTTAGTATTGATTTTGCGGATAAAAGCTTTCCATTTCTTCTGCATGAACGCATCATCGGCAAAACTCATAACCTGATTAAATTGCTCAAGAGTGAAGCTGCGTTCACGGTTAGCAAATGTCTTTCTGAGAGCCTCGGTAAGTACTGAACCGTCAAAATCGAAATTGTTAGCGATATAATAAAGATCGTAGTAGTCTTTCATTCTTCAACAGAGTAGGTATTTACCGTTGGCGATTCAAAATCTGGAAGCTGCGTTGGTATCCGGCGTTTTTCCTGTTTCGGAACAATGACATCTCCTACGCCAAAATCAATGCTAAACGGCGTTCTTGTGTTTTTGATACGGGCAGTGATAGAGACGCCGATTCCCGCATACTTTTTAGTGACAGCAATAGGGGCAATATCCTTGATTTCAAAGGTTACAAAATCATTGCCGGTGGGAACAGCGATAATATCTTCTAAAATGGATTTTAATTGTTCCGGCGTATTCGGTATTTGCCGAAGCAGAAAGTCCACATCCACCGTTACCCGACTGTCAAAATCAGTCAGAGAATAGAGGAATAACCCGCCCTTTAACACGAGACTTTCAGCATATTTGGATTTTTCCAGACGGCGGAGAAATTCTTCCTGAAAAAAAAGCTGCAAGCAGAGCTGATAGCTTCTGCCGCTTTCAGCAGCCTTGTTTTTCAGCCGTGCAAGCACGGAAGCCGCAATATCAGCCACCTGTTATGAAAATCCGGCCCCATTTTCCCACTCTATTTTTGGCGGCATGATTTGCGGACGCCCGGCTGTGGTTATCGGACACAGGGAAGGGGAGAAAAATCTCATTCTTTTTACCTGGGATAAGGAGCGAAAAGAATATATTTATGAGTACATAGATAAAGACTGCGGTTCAGCCAATGTCTATAAATTTACGAATCATGGGGAGGATTATATTCTGTCTGCCAACAGGGAGACTGATGAAGTGGCGCTGTACAGATTGTGGTTGTGAAAAGGGGATTATTCAGATATACGCTTAAATTATTCTCTGGATGAATAGTTTAAGCGTATATTACTTTTGGCTAGATATAAGTATGTTTGCTGTAAATATATCATTATATTTTATGTTGTTTTTTGCAGCAAAAAGGTGTATATTAATATAATATAAAGTAACAACTCAGTCCTGGGAAATAGTTTAAGAGAGCGGGGTGATTTTATGCCGAATATTAAACCAATATCTGATTTAAGAAATTATTCGGAAGTTTTGAGAGATGTTACTGTGGGATCTCCGGTATTTCTGACAAAAAATGGGCGCGGACGTTATGCAATTCTTGATATGAAGGATTATGAAAAAGTGAAAGCAACGATAAAGTTGCTGAATGCCCTGGAAAAGGGGAAAAAATCTGGAGAGGAAAAAGGATGGGTTCTGTCCGATGATGTAAGAACCCGTTTTGGGGAGAAGTAAGATGGTATGTAAAATTTATTATTCCCCAGAGGCCGTCAATGATTTAGATGAAATATATGAATATATTCAAACCGAATTGTGTAATCCGCCTGCGGCATTAAATGTTGTTAACAATATTTTGGATATAATTGATCAATTAAAAGATTTTCCAGACATGGGGGCCAGGCTTTCTGATGCGATAGATGTAGAAACGGAGTATCGCTTTGTAATATCCGGAAATTATATGGCGTTTTACCGGCATATTGACACAGCGGTTTATGTTGATCGTGTCCTTTATGGAAGGCGGGACTATCTGCGCATACTTTTTGATGACTGCCTGTGAAAGCGCCAAAGGCAGAGGGACTGCAGCACTAATTACTTAGTGCCGCAGCCCCTCTGTTCAGCTTTACACATGCAAAATGCTGATTAAAGTCCCAAAATCCTCCGCTCCATGGCGATATGTTTTGCTACAGCCTGGGCGGCAGGCATAGTGCTGTGGCCTTCAAATTCAGAGACGATGTAGCCGTCGTAACCGGCTTCATCAAGGATGGGCAGCAGTTTGTCGTAAGGAATACTCAGCTCGTTGCCCTCCTCGGTCATGCAGTGGAATTTGCCGTGAACGTGGAAGACGTAAGGCATGATCCGTTTCAGACCTTCAAAATCCGGATTCTTCCGGAAGGTGAGGAAGCCGTACATGTTGAAGAAAGAACTCATAACAATAGGATCGGCGCCTTTAGCTTCCAGAAGTTTCTGGGCCTCGTCCATTGGAACATCATCGTAGCGCAGGGAAACGGCGTAATCCAGCATTTCCTTATTGGCTCCCTGCTCCAGAGCGCCCTGATAGCTGGCGACGTTTGGCTTGTCGGCGAATGCGCCCAGGTCGGGGACAAAGCCGATGTATTTGGAGCCGGATTTCTCGATGGCCTCCAGGTAGGCTTCCATAGCCGGTGTGGATGGGGTTTCAGGGTTATGTATTTCAATACCGATCTTAATGCCGTACTCCTCGGCGTAAGGGGCCACCTGTACCAGGTTCTTGGGGGAAAGGAGATACTGAGCGCGGATCACCGGGCAGCCCAGCTTGTGAGCGGCTTTTATATCCCGGATGGTACTGGCCAGAAGTTCTTCATCATTTAAGTCCCGGTCAAAGCGCATACCACGGTCGGTGTTGGCGCCGTAGCTGATGGGCCGGACGCCGTACTCGGCTTTCAGCCGGTTGACTTCCCCTAAAAATTCATCGCTGACATAAGGGTAGGAGGGGATCATCTGTGTGGCCACGATCTCGTAGCCGTCAACGCCCAATTCCGCGCAGCGGCGCACACAGTCTTCAAAAGTATATTGTCCGCTGACATATTCTGCTGTATAACTGTATAATGTTACACCTAATTTGATCTTTGTCATGTCCTTTACCTCCCTCTTATTCCGATAATGTTACGGTTTTCCGGTCGCAGCTATTGATAGGTGTGTACTGATGAGGCTCTGTGGCTCCCGGCAGGGGCATATACGGACTGTGAAGCATAAGAGTAAGATTGACATCATGATCTCCCTGGCTCAGTCCGCCGGGCTTGCGCACCTTTATGGTAGCCGGCGTCAGAATCGTCCAGAACTCGGAAAACTGATATTTCAGCTCTGCCGGAGCAAATTCTTTGCCGTTGACACAGAAGGTCACATCTAAATCATCTGCTTTTTCTCCGTCAACTTCCACGGCCAGTTTGTCGATGACAGAAAGGTAATGTCCCCGGTAATAGCCCAGGCGGACGTCAAACTGGTAACCGTTGATCTTGCCATTTACATAGTAATTCTTTAATGTGCCCGGACGGATAACATCCGTAAAGGCCATTTTCATTTCTAATCCCATAGCGTATACCTCCTACTATATATATTGTAACTATTCAGCCGTGCCTTTTATGATTCTCGCAGCTAACACAGCTTTACCGCCGTTTGCGCGGCTGAATCCTGGATTTGGCTTGGCGCCATATGTCTGGTTTATTCATAAATTCTCTGCAAGTAAACTTGCGCCGAATTTTTATTAAACCAGCCGTATAGCTGAATAATTATTATGTATTTATCATATCACAAAAGCTGTATTTTGGCGTCGGCAAAAAATGAAAATCAGTTTCTGATATTGGAAGCGGGCTATGAAATCTGTGGATATCATCGGGGCTGAGGGGCAGGCTTTTTGAGGGCCTTCTGGATATAGCTAACGGGCAGTGAGGCCGTGGGATTTTTTAGATGCTTGTGCCTAAAAGGCTGCGCAAACATATTCCCAGGACTCACTGCCCGAAAAGATAAAAAACAGGATAAGATTTAATAATAAGCCGCTTTCTGGTTGTGAAGAATATCCGTATTATTGTAGAACATGGTATTTTCTTCATTCATATCCAGAATATGATGGATCAGCCCGTTGACAAAGTCCGATGTGCGGTGATCCACATCGTGGGTCATGTTAAATTCTACAATGTCCATAGCTGCAATAGGGAGTCTGTTTAGAAAAGCGTTGATCATCTCATAGACCTGGTCTACTGTAAAGCCGCTTTTGACAGGTACAGAGACGCCGGGCATAAGATCCGGGTCCATGGAATCCACATCAAAACTCAGATGAATCGCTTTTAAATGGGATAAATACTGGATGGACTCCTCAATACATGTTGTAAGTCCCGTCTTTTGGATGTCGTCATAAGTATAATATTTGATATGAAGCTCGTCCAGGAATTTCTGCTCAGGAGGGTCAATGTCTCTGAGACCGAGCATGACAATATTCTCAGGCCGAAGCTTTGGTGAGGAGGAAAGGATATTTGTCAGAGATTTCTCGCCCATGCCAAGGAGGGCGGCAACTGGCATTCCGTGGATATTTCCTGTAACCGTGGTCTGGTCTGTGTTAATATCCGGGTGGGCGTCGATCCAGATAAGTCCAAGATTTTCATAATTGACACTTGTCCCGGAGATGGAACCGATGACCGCGCTGTGATCTCCGGCGATAAAGAGGGGTGTGTCGTGATGCTGGATGATATGGTGCTGATGTCTGGCAATGTTTCGGCATGTAGCTACCACGCTGTCTAAGTTTTTCAGATTAGCAAGGTGCTTATCAGGCATGGTGATCTCCGGCACGATAGGAATGTTCAGATCATAATACTGATTCAAATAATCCAGGCTGTAGATCAGACCTTCATCGCCTACTCCGTAATGCATTGGACATCCATAAATACTATACATAATGACCTCCGTAATCCATAATTCAAGACTCCTTCGAGAGTCTTGGCGAGGGATTTGGGTCAGCGTCAGTGGATATCTTCTGATCCTAATCCCTGTACTCTGTGTTGGCCGGACAATCCGGCCAAAGTGTTCGCTTGATAAATACAATCTTCAATATAGCATACTTTTTGTAAAGAATCAATTAATAAATTGCAAAAACCGTTCAGCCATCAGACAAGGTGCAGACTGATTTATGCTCGCATAAGGGTCAGGATGCACCTTGTCTGTGAGCGGAGCGCCGGAACATGAGCAAAGGAGCGGCGTAAGCCGCGGGTCAGCGCGTTAGCGCGGCTTTGCGAATGGCGCGGGCTGAACCGTTCAGCCATCAGACAAGGTGCAGACTGATTTATGCTCGCATAAGGGTCAGGATGCACCTTGTCTGTGAGCGCTGTGGAAAACGCTTCCAATATTGACAGTGCAGTTTTGGATATACTATAATTATACGGTAACTATGCGGAAACGAATACAAAAGCTGCGGTCCCTTTCTTATCATGAGCGGAAAACAGGTTTTGTATTCGTTTTGGTATACAAGATGAAGAGAAATGCCGCTGTTCACCCTGGGGACAGCAGCGGAATGGAAAGGCGTCCTTATGATAAATTTTGGAAAGCTGAAAACATTGGGGGTTTTGGGAGGTCTGGGACCACAGGCCACAGATTTTTTTTACAATGGAGTGATTGAACATACAGATGCGTCCTGCGACCAGGAGCATATTGATATGATTATTTTAAGCCACGCGACTACGCCGGACCGGACAAAAGCCATCTTGACCGGGGAGGATCATGAGCTGATCCGGTCGCTGATCCAGGATGTCCAGATGCTTGAGCAGGCGGGGGCGGCCAATATCGCTATCCCATGCAATACGTCCCATTATTATTATGAACAGATGCAGGCAGCGGTACATATTCCAATCATCCATATGGTCCGGGAGAGTGTGCGCTATGCCAGGGCCAAGTTTGAGAATGTGAAGCGCATTGGCATTATGGGCACTGACGGAACCATCGCCACGGGGATTTACGACGCGGAATGTGAGCGTGCCAAAGTGACGGCGGTACATCCGGGGGCTCAGCGGCAGAAAGATGTGATGCACATTATTTATGACGAGATCAAAGCCGGTGAGCGGGGAAGCAAGCATCTGTTTAACCGTGTGGTGGATGAGCTTACCAGGGAGAAAGGCTGCGAAGTGGTCATTCTGGCATGTACGGAGCTGTCGGTATATAAACATTTTCATGAAGTCCCGGACTGCTGCCTGGACGCCATGGATGTGCTGATCCGGGAAGCGATCCTTCGCTCCGGAGCGGTTTATCAGTAATCGGGAGGATAAAATAATAAAATGAAAGAATTGAAACAGTATCATTTATCAGAATACATCCAGTGTCTTGAGGATAGCGGACTTTTGGCCAAAGGCGCGCCGGAGATTTTGGGAGATCCGCTGATTAAAGGGCTGACTTATAATTCAAAAGAGGTGTCGGAGGGCACATTATTTATCTGCAAAGGCGCGGCTTTTAAGGCAGACTACCTGAGAGAAGCCTGCAGCCGGGGCGCCTGCGCCTATGTGAGCCAGACCGCCTACGATGTGGACATTCCATGTATTTTAGTGGCGGATATTCGCCGGGCTATGCCTTATCTGGCTGATCTGTATTTTTGCCGGCCATGGGAAGAACTGAACCTGATCGGTATTACCGGGACCAAGGGAAAGTCAACCACAGCCTACTATATTAAAGCTATTATTGACGATTACATGGCCGCGGTGAGAGGCCGTGAGAGCGCGGTGATCTCCTCCATTGATGTGTACGATGGCGTTGTAAAAAAAGAGTCCCATATTACAACCCCGGAATCTGTGGAGCTGATGGAACATTTTCGCCATGCTGTGGACAGCGGCATCACCTACCTGGAGATGGAAGTGTCCAGCCAGGCGCTGAAATATGATCGTGTGGATGGAATCACTTTTGACGTGGGCGTGTTTCTCAATATTTCAGAGGATCATATCAGTCCTATAGAGCATCCGGATTTCAATGATTATCTGGAAGCAAAGCTGCGGATATTCTCACAGACAAAAACCGCCTGCGTCAATCTGGATTCTGATGAGATCGGGCGGATTATGGAGGCTGCGAAAAATGCCGGGAGCGTGGTCACTTTTGGAACAAAGCCGGAGGCGGATATCCGGGGCTACGGTATCCGCAAGGATGGCATGGATACTATATTCCATGTGGCCTGCGACCGGTTTGACCAGGAGTTTATTCTTGAGATGCCAGGACTGTTTAATGTGGAAAATGCTCTGGCAGCCATTGCCATTGCCTATGTTTTGGATATACCTGTGGAATACATGTATTCCGGACTGAAACGGGCCCGATCCAGCGGACGTATGGAACTGTACCACAGCCGGGATCACAAAGTGGTGGCTATTGTAGATTATGCCCACAACAAGCTGAGTTTTGAAAAACTTTTTGAATCTACCCTGGAGGAGTATAAGGGCCGCAAAATTATTACTATTTTTGGCTGTCCTGGGAAAAAGGCATATATCCGCCGCAGAGATCTGGGTACGGTGGCCGGTAAATATTCGGACATGATCTATCTTGTGGCCGAGGATCCGGGGGAGGAGCCGGTGGAAAACATTTCCAGGGATATTGCCCAGTATGTTCAGGCTCAGAACTGTCCCTACGAGATGATTGAGGATCGCGGTGAGGCCATTAAAAAGGCTATTTTGGAGACAAAAGAACCAACTGTCATTCTGATCACAGGCAAGGGCAATGAAACCCGGCAGAAGTATGGCAGGGAATATGTGGACTGCCCTTCAGACGTGGCATATACCAAGGAATTTATAGAGGAGTACGACCGTACCCATGGCTGATGTGAAAAAAACAACAGGTTTTGGCGAAGAAAAAAGCTTTCGGGGGAAACTGGCGTCGGCGCTGTGGGATTACGGGCAGTCGGACGCATACCCTTTTCATATGCCCGGACATAAGAGGAATCCTGCGTTTATGACCCTTCCGCCGGTTAATTCTATAGATATTACAGAAATTGACGGATTTGATGATCTTCACCACAGCGATGGAATTTTAAAAGAAGTCCAGGAAAGGGCGGCCCGCGTCCGGGGGGCCGAACGGACATGGTTTGTGGTCAACGGAAGCACCTGTGGCATACTGGCGGCGGTGTCCGCCTGCGTCCGTCCGGGGGAGCGCATTCTCCTGGCCCGCAACTGCCACAAGGCGGTGTACAACGCCATCGAACTTAGGGGACTTAACCCGGTCTATCTGTATCCTAAGCTCCATGAGAAATATGGAATCTATGAGGGCGTGGAGGCACGGGAGGTTCAAAGGCTTCTGGAAATTTATCCGGATATTAAAGCGGTGGTCATCACATCTCCCACCTATGAAGGGATCATTTCCGATGTGGAGGCTGTGGTCCGGGTGGCCCATGAGGCGGGGATTCCCCTTATTGTTGACAGCGCCCACGGCGCTCATCTGGGATACAGTCCGGATTTTTTTCCGTCACCGGTGTCCCTTGGGGCGGACCTGGTTATTGAAAGTCTTCACAAGACATTGCCGTCCATGACCCAGACCGCTCTGCTCCACCGCTGCATGGGCCTGGTGGATGAGCGGAAGGTGGAGAAATATCTGTCTATGTATGAGTCGAGCAGCCCATCCTATGTGATGATGGCGGCCATGGATCAGTGTGTTTCATTGTTGAAAGATCAGGCAGGGCCATTATTTTCCCAGTTTTTTGGACGGCTGGAGAAATTTTATCAGGACTGTAGGGGCCTTAAAAATATGCGGCTTTTAATGCCCGGAGACTTTCAATACGCTAAAGGTTATGATCTCTCCAAGCTGGTCTTTTATGTGACCTGCCGTGCGGGTATGGGACCTTGGCTTTATGACCGCTTGAGGGAAGATTATCATCTTCAGATGGAAATGGCGTCGGCGGACTATGTTTTGGCCATGACCAGTATTTGCGATACCGATGAGGGTTTTCGCCGGCTGAAAGAGGCGGTTTTTGCCCTGGATGAAAGGCTGGAAGATTATGACGGAGTACAGACCCAAGGGAAGGACTGCTCCCTGGCAACAGGCAAAGGGACCCTTCTGGAAGAAAATCTGAACCGCCCGGCGATACCAGTGATGAATAGCGCACAGGCTGCGGAAAGAGAGTGTGTCTGGGTGGATCTTAAAGACGCGCCGGGACATATCAGCCAGACGTATGTCTATATCTATCCGCCGGGAATACCTATGATCGTTCCCGGAGAACAGGTGCCAAAGGCAATGCCATCCCAGGTAGTAAGGTTTCAAAAAGCAGGGCTTAAAGTTCACGGACTGGAAACAGGGGAGACAGGAAAAGAAGAACCCCGCATGGCGGTCATCGCTCCGGAAAAGGAGATCGGGCCGGGAGGAAATATTGATGAGTAAAATTTTTTGCGTCATGGGTAAAAGCGCGTCGGGTAAAGACTCGGTGTTTAAAAAACTGGCGGCAGATCCCGGACTTGGGCTGCGCACTGTAGTCCCATATACTACCCGTCCCATACGTGAAGGCGAGCGGGACGGCGTCGAATATTATTTTACAGATGAAAGGCATTTTCAGGATTTAAAACAATCCGGAAAGATCATAGAGGACCGGGCGTACCATACGGTTCATGGGCTGTGGCGGTATTTTACAGCGGACGACGGACAGATCTGCCTGTCGCCGGAAAATAATTACATTATTATCGGAACACTGGAAGCTTACCGACAGATGCTTAACTATTTCGGCCCTGATATCATGCGTCCCGTCTATGTGGAAGTGGAAGACGGACAGCGGCTTTTGAGGGCTCTGAAACGGGAACAGTTCCAGACAAAGCCCCGGTACGCTGAAATGTGCCGTCGTTTCCTGGCAGACTGCGAAGATTTTTCGGAAGAAAAAATCGGGGATTGTGGCATTATAAAAAGGTATGCTAATATAGAGTTAGAACAGTGTGTCCGCCAGATTAAGGCGGATATTGAAGAAGAGATTAAAAAGGGGTGAGTGTTGTTGGCAAGTTTTAAAGATGTGATCGGACATGAACAGATCATTGAACATTTAAGTAATTCTCTGAAAAATAAAAAAATCAGTCATGCGTATATTTTTTGCGGGGAAGACGGAACCGGGAAAAATATGCTGGCAAAGTTGTTTGCCAAGGCACTTCAATGTGAGGCTGGCTATGGCGACAACTGCGGGATGTGCCGCTCCTGCCGTCAGGTAGAATCCGGTAATCAGCCGGATATCCGGTGGGTGACTCATGAAAAGCCTGCCAGTATCGGCGTGGATGACATTCGGGAGCAGGTCAATAATGACATTGCCATAAAGCCCTACAGCAGCAAATATAAGATCTATATTATTGATGAAGCTGAGAAAATGACACCCCAGGCTCAGAACGCTCTGTTAAAGACCATTGAGGAGCCGCCTTCCTACGGGGTGATCATGCTTCTGACGAACAATATGGACGATCTGCTCCAGACTATACGTTCCCGCTGCGTCACATTAAGTCTGAAAGCCATTCCTACGGGGAAGATTCAGGAGTATCTTATTGAAAAATATGAGATCCCCGATTATAAAGCCCGCATCTGTGCTTCTTACGCCCAGGGAAATATGGGAAAGGCTATCCGCATGGCCACCTCAGATGAGTTTAACGAGCTTCACAGCTCTGTCTTAAATCTTGTGAAAAATGTTGACGATATGGATATTTACATGGTTATGGACGCAGTGAAAAAATTGTCAGAATATAAAGTTGAAATTTATGATATTATTGATATGATGATGGTGTGGTACCGGGATGTCCTTATGTTGAAACTGACCAACGATCCCAATCTTTTAGTGTATCCGGAAGAGTATAGCGCTCTGTCCAAAAGAGCATCCAGGTCCACATTTGAGGGGCTTGACTATATCATTAAAGCCATGGAAAAGGCAAAGACCCGCCTGCGGGCCAATGTCAACTTTGACACAGCATTAGAATTAATGCTTTTAACGATAAAGGAGAATTAGACTATGGTAAATGTAATCGGAGTCCGTTTCCGGAGCGCGGGGAAGATTTATTATTTTGATCCCGCCGATCTGCCCGTTGAGACAGGACAGCATGTGATTGTGGAAACTGCCAGAGGCGTGGAATATGGACGTGTTATGACCGGGCCCAGGCAGGTGCCCGATGAGTATGTGGTGTCGCCCTTAAAGCCGGTGATCCGCATTGCCACTCCGGAGGATGATGAGATCGAGGCAAAAAATAAAGAAAAAGAGAAAGAAGCCTTTAAAATCTGCCTGGAAAAAATTGCCAAGCACAAACTGGAGATGAAACTGATCGACGCGGAGTATACTTTTGACAATAACAAAGTGCTGTTTTATTTTACCGCCGACGGCCGCATTGATTTCAGAGAGCTTGTAAAAGATCTGGCTTCTGTATTTAAGACCCGCATTGAGCTTCGCCAGATCGGTGTCCGGGATGAGACAAAGATTCTGGGCGGTATGGGTATCTGCGGACGGGAGCTGTGCTGCCACAGCTTTTTGTCGGAGTTCGCCCCGGTGTCTATTAAAATGGCCAAGGAACAGAATCTTTCCCTCAATCCGGCCAAAATTTCCGGCGTGTGCGGCCGTCTTATGTGCTGTCTGAAAAATGAGCAGGAGACTTATGAGTACCTTAACGGCCGTCTCCCGTCTATCGGGGATACAGTGACCACCGATGACGGTTACAAAGGTGAAGTCAGTGACGTCAATGTGCTGCGTCAGACGGTTAAGGTGATCATTACCCAGGAAAATGACGCCAAAGAGATTAAAGAGTACCGTGTCAAACAGTTAAAGTTTAAGCCCAAAAGGCGCAAAGAGAAGATGAACATTAACGACGCGGAACTGAAAAAGCTGGAAGCTCTTGAGAAGAAGGAGGGTAAATCCGCGCTGTGACAACAACAGGATTATTAAAGCCGGGTGAGCGCATGGATGACCTGGAGCGCAACGGCTACAAGATCATACAGACGCCCAACCGTTTCTGCTTTGGCATGGACGCGGTGCTTCTGTCCGGATTCGCCCAGGTGAGAAAAGGGGAGACGGCTATTGACCTTGGAACGGGAACCGGGATCATCCCTATTTTGCTGGAGGCCAAAACGCCGGGGAAGCATTTTACCGGACTTGAGATCCAGGAGGAGAGCGCAGATATGGCCCGGCGCAGCGTGGCCTACAATCACCTGGAAGAAAAGATAGATATCATCCTTGGGGATATCTGCCAGGCGGGAGAACTGTTTCCAAAGGCATCTTTTGATGTGGTCACATCCAATCCCCCCTACATGAATGATATGCATGGTCTGAAAAATCCATCGGATGCCCTGGCCATCGCTCGTCATGAGGTTAAGTGTACCCTGGACGATGTGGCGGCGGCAGCCTCCGCCCTGCTCCGCTCTGGCGGCCGTTTTTATCTGGTCCACCGGCCCTTCAGGCTGGTGGAGATTTTTTCTGCCCTGACCCGGTATCATCTGGAACCGAAACGGATGCGTCTGGTCTATCCTTTTGTGGATAAGGAGCCAAACATGGTCCTCATCGAGGCTGTCCGCGGCGGACGCTCCATGATCAAAATAGAAAAACCCCTCATTGTTTATGAAAAACCGGGGGTTTATACGAAAGAAATTTATGATGTTTACGGGTATTGATGGGGATGTCCCAGGAGAACCGTAATCCCCAAATATAGATTCTTTGCTGGCCCGGGCAATGCGGTCATAATGGCCGCTCCAGCGCCAGGTTGGTTATCCAGCATAATCGCCTTTCTGTATTATAATCTGGCAGCCAATTAAAAGCAGGTTTTTCAATGATCATAGTATTTTCTCTGAAATCCTGCAATGGTATCTTAATATAGTTATATATTTTCCCAAAATCGTTGGATGGAAAACTTGAAAGAACAGTGGTATGATAAAACCATAGACTGCACTGCTTTGGCACGGAGCAATCAGTGCTGAAGCAGGCGTCAAAATACCTTTTGACGCCTGTGTCATTATATTATATGCGAGGAGGATTTTTATGTCAAAGATACCTTATATCGGTGAAGTTAACGGAATCAAAACACTGTTTGTGGACGACAGACCCTTTTTTGTCCGGGGAGGCGAGCTGCACAATTCCAGTTCATCCAGCCTGGAATATATGGAAGAAAAAGTATGGCCTATGCTTAGAGGTCTAAATATGAATACGGTTGTTCTGCCTGTGGCCTGGGAAAATATTGAGCCCACAGAGGGCGGCTTTGATTTTTCCCTTGTAGACGGACTTCTTGACCAGGCCCGCCGGGAAGGGATGAAGCTGGTCATTTTGTGGTTCGGCCTGTGGAAAAATTCTGAATCCAACTATGTACCTATGTGGGTTAAACGGAACTATGAGACATACTGGCGGGCGGAAAATGCTAAAGGGGATAAACTTAATATTATTTCACCTTTCTGTAAAGCGGCGGTGGAAAAAGACGCCCTGGCTTTTGGAAAGCTCCTTGAGCATTTAAAAGACGTGGACAGTGAGGACAACACTGTGATCTTCCTTCAGGTAGAAAATGAGATCGGCGTTCTTCATTCTGAAAGAGATTTCAGCGCCGGCGCTGAGAGTCTTTTCCAGTCGGCGGTGCCGGAAGATATTAAGACTCTGTTTGACGGGGATGAGCGTTTCCCTGCCAATATGGACGGCCAGAGCTGGCCGGAAGTCTTCGGGGAGAATGCCTGCGAAATGTTTATGTGCTGGGGCTATGCCAACGCGGTGGAGACCATTGTCCAGTCGGGACAGAGACAGTATAAACTGCCTATGTATGCCAATGCCTGGCTGGAGCAGCATCCGTGGCGTCCGGGAACTTATCCCTGCGGCGGTCCTATCGCTAAAATGCATAAGATCTGGAAGCACTGCGCGCCGTCTCTCTTTACTTTTGGCCCGGATATTTATGTGCCTTACACCGCGGATGTTATGGACGAGTATGCCGCGCCGGACAACCCGCTCTTTGTCCCCGAAGTGCGCAAGGACCCGGGAGCGGTGAGCTATCTGCTCTATGCGTTTGGCCATAACAATGCCATCGGCGTTTCGCCTTTTGGGGTGGAGGATATTAACGCGGACCCGGCAACTCTGAAAAAACCGCCATTTTTTGTAATGATGGCTTTAAATATCGATCCGGCGGCCATGGACTGCAGCGCTACAGCCCCCTACCTTTCCGCAGTTTATGGATTTATCCGCGAGATGGAACCTCTGCTTTTAGAGTACCGGGGGACTGCTCATATGAAGTCCTTTGTTAAGCATAACGCTGTGGATGACGGTATTATGCTGTCCTTTGAGAAATATGATATTGTAGTTAATTATGGCCGCACAGAAGAGAAGAAACCGGTGGCTTCCGGAATTATTTACGAGCTGGCTCCGGATCGCTTCCTTATGACTGGAATGAATTATACATTTACCATCTATCCTAAAATGGGTGACCGCAGCGAGGTTGTTATCGGCGAGGCCCGGGAAGGCCGTCTGGAACAGGGCCGCTTTGTCTCCGGGCGTATTCTCAACGGTGATGAGCGCATGGATATTAATCTCGGGGATATGCCGGGAGCTGTCAGTGTAGAGGTCTACACCATTTAATGTTTTTTGAACCGGATAATTGCCTCGGACCGTTTAATGGTTCCGGACAATACCATTTTGCCGGCGAAAGTCGCCGGGAGAAATATGTTCAATTTTTTTGAAAATCTTATTAAAGTAACTGCTGCTGTTGAAACCGCACAGGCTTCCGATGGTGTGGGCCGGGAGATCGGGCATGCCAAGCAGCAGTTCTTTGCTGTGTTTTACCCGGGTCTGCTGGACATAGTCAAAAATGCTCATGCCTGTGGCGGACTTAAAGAGCTGACACAGATACTCTTTGGACAGGCCGCACAGACCGGCGATATCATCAAGGTAGATCGGCTCCCGGTAATGTTCTTCAATATAAGAAATGACCGGCGATATCCGTTGAGACTGGCCAAAACGGGGCGTATCTGACGGCCTGGAGGTGTGGAGCGTCAGAAACAGGAGAAATTCATAAATAATAGCGGAATATTTTGCGCCGGCAAATGCTGGGGGCAGCGGTTCCATGTTGTAAATCTTTTTAAGAATATCCATGGCTTGGGACGCTTCCCCAAGATCAAAGACGTCAGATGTATTTAAAGGGGTGTTCTTCAGAAGCTTTTCAATACCGTAGCCGTTGAAGCAGACAAAGCTGACCATCCACTGCTCCTGATGTTCTACGGACTGGTACATATGTGGGATGCCTGGTTTGATAAACATGCCCTGGCCCGGATGGATCAGGTATTCCCTGGACTGGATGTGAACACAGCCCCGGCCGTTAAGGCACTGAATCCATTGATAGACGGGGAGGCCGTCAGGGCGCCGTACAGACTCCTGGGGATGATTCATCCCAAGGCTGTACAGCATAAATGGCAGGTCAAGGTTGTTGTTAAAGTTGGATGGAAATAAAATATCAGACATGGTACCCTCCCGGTTTTTTATAAACGAACATAATAAAAGCCGCAAAGCTGAATTGTTACTATATATCATAAAACCAGACGGCCTTAAAGGCAAGGGAGAAAAGGTAAGATTTCAAATATCAGAAATGGGGCGATAAGTATGGGAATTGCGGTTTTTTATGAAAATATCGCGGAAGGCGTTCAGTATTGCCAGGGGGATATGGCCGGGACGCTAAAAAAGCTTAAAACAATGGGAATGGACCGGATCTATCTCAGCGACCGGAGTTTCTACCAGGATCAGGATCTTTTGGAGCCTTTGCTCAAAGAACTGGATCTTGGGGTGGAAGGGATGTTTACTTTCGCTGATTTCGCCCATGATCCGCACAGTCAGGATTATAAAAAGTTTATTGATCTGGCAAAAAGCCTGGGCGCAGGCAATGTTCTCATCATCCCGGGAGTGATCCCGACGGAGGAGACCGGGGACAGCCAAAGGCTGACGCAGAATATGATATGCGGTATGGGAAAGGCGGCCAGATATGGGAAAGAGCAGGGCGTTAAAGTGTCCATGGAAGACTTTGACGGACTGGCTGCGCCGTTTTGTTCGATCCGCGGACTGAAACAGTTTATGGATGCCATTCCGGAGCTGTTTTGCAGTTTTGACACCGGCAATTTTATTATGTATCATGAAAATGAGCTGGAAGCTCTGGAATTATTTAAAGACCGCATCTGTACGGTGCATATGAAAGACCGGAGCAGGACGCCGGTCTATCCCGGTGACCGTCCGAAAATCTGCGGGGACGGTGCCAAAGAGTATCCCTGTCCTGTGGGATATGGCACCATAGCTATGGAGGAGATTATCCGCCGGCTGAAATCCTGGGGCTATGAGGGCAGCTATATTGTGGAGTTGATGGACTGTACTCCAAAATATTTGCCGGAAGCCATTGAAAAATCGGTGAGATGGCTGAAAGCGCATATTTGAAGGGAGAAGGACAACATGAAGATTGGTATTAATGTGATGAGTTCGATTAGGGAAATGCGTGAGGATTTTGAAGGGACAGCGTCAAAGCTGAAATCCTGGGGCTGTGATTATTTTGAGGCCATGTCCGACTGGGGCGCCCGCCAGGAAACTGTGGATCATTACGCCCAGTTTACGGGGGAATCTTACTGGGACCGGGAAAATACGCTGAAACGTCTGGAATATCTCCGCTCCATCGGCATGGATATTAAGGGCATGTTTGTATTTGATGAGCTTTTGGAAGAGCAGGCCAAAGACCTGGGGATTTACTGCCGGGACAATCATATCGGATATGTGGTGCTGAGTTTTCTCGACTACGGCGCTGTTGATGAGATTTACGAGAAGATCAGCCTGATCAAAAAAGTTTCTGAGGTTCTTAAAGATTATGGAGTACGTCTGTATCTTCATAACCATGAACACGACATGAACATAGTGACAGACCGTGATGGCCGGGATAAAGCTATGATCGACGTATTTTTGGAACATCTCTCCCCGGAAGAGCTGATGCTTGAGGTGGACACTGGATGGCTCATTTACGCCGGCATAGATCCGGTGGCCTATGTGGCGGAGCATGAGGATCGGATTGCCATTCTTCATCTGAAAGATATTGTCCCTGATTTTAAAACCAGGGACAGAGATAAAATCTTTGTGGCCTGCGGCAAAGGGGTGACAGATTTTAAGGCGCTGTTTAACGCTCTGTCTCCAAAAAAGCGGGATGAGATCCTTTATGTTATTGATCAGGATAACTCTCAGGGGAGTATCCTGGATGATTTAAGGGACGGGATTGTTTATCTGAAGGCGCTGTAAAATCCCAAAAGGCTCTGGCGCCGGCCGATAACAGTTTACGGCGGGCACAGATCATATAAATATCGGTGACCAGTGAAGGCGAGGCAATATCTATGTAGTCCAGCTTCCGGTCATCGGTATATTTTTTTATGGAAGGCGGGGCAATGGCAATGCCCATATTTCCGGCGACAAGGGGAATGATACTGGAAATCTGGTTATACATGCCGATAATCTGGTAGGAGCCGCCGTTGGTGGAGAGCCAGTTGTGGACTTCATTTTGAAGGGGCTGGCGGGAGGGAATAAACAGAGGGTACTGACAGATCTGGTCTAGTGTGGCCGGCGGCGTCTCCGGTTTTGAGTGAATTACCTCGCTAAATCTTATGTCAACTTCTGCCTTTCCTTTTGCCGCCAGGGGATGGCCTTTGGGAGCGACGGCGATCCAGGCTTCCTGGGATATGCGGGAAAATTCCAGATTTTCCATGGAAATGGGTTCCCGGACAATGCCAATATCCAGAAGGCCCTGTTCCACCCTCTGGCTGACGTCAGTGCTGCTGCCGCACCAGATATTGTAGGATACATGAGGATAGAGCCTGGAAAATTGCGGGAGGATACCGGGGAGGACGCCAGCGCTGCATGTCTCTGTAATGCCTAAAAGGAGAACGCCCTTAACCTCCTGGCTTTTCATCTGGGCAAGCTGCTGGGCGGTATGCTGAGCCATGTCAAGGATATGCTGGGCCTGCTGGGCCAGATATTTTCCTTCCTCAGTGAGCTGGATACGGCGTTTCCCACGAATAAAAAGAGTAACACCAAGTTCCTCTTCAAGCTGGGAGAGCTGGCGGCTCAATGGCGGCTGGGAAATATTCAGTTTCCGGGCCGCGTGAGTGATATTTTGTTCTGCTGCAACGGTGAGAAAATAGTGGAGAGTCCGTAATTCCATTAATTATCATACCTTTCAAGTATTATATAGCATATATTATATGTATTTTAAATTATTTGGTCAATGTGTTAAGATAAAAATCGGTGATTGAAAGTGAATTGGTTAAAAAAAGAAAATGATACAGCACTCCATTATAATATGTGCCTCGTCGGCGGCTTTCTTGGGGCCTACGCCATGTTTTTGAGGGGCGGGAATTTCGGTTCGGCCCAGACCGGCAATCTTATCGAGGCGGTCATGGAAGGACTTGGCGGTCAGTGGCAGGAACTTCTGATCCGTGTTGGCGGGCTGGCCATTTATATCTGCGCCATTGTGGCCTCTTTTCTTCTTGGCAAATCTCTGAGTAAAGGGAAGATGCGCCGTCTTTGTTTCTTTGTGGAAGCCGTGGGCATTTTGGCGGCCGCCATTCTTCCGGAGAAGATGAATGATATTTTGGCCCTGTATCCGGTATTTTTTATTACAGCTTTCCAGTGGGGCGTTTTTTCCGGAGCCAAAGGTTATAACAGTGCGACCATATTTTCAACGAACAATATAAAACAGACCGTTCTTGGCTGGACGGAATACTTTCGGACAAAAGATCTGAAACAGAGAGAAAAAGCTGTTTTTTATACATTGACATTAACCTTTTTCCACACCGGCGTGGCCGCAGGATTTCTGGCGACGACGGCGATTGGCGCCCCGGCCGCCCTGTGCTGCCTGGCGCCCCTGGGGAGCGCCGCGGTTATTACGGTAATGGGCGAGGAGCCAAAAAGGGCAGTCATCAGGGAAAAGGCTGTGAGCTAGGGATATATGAGGAAGCAGGTGCCAGACGGCACCTGCTTCTTTTTTAGAGCCCGGTAAATAAAATATGCATCTGTCCGTGGCGGTCATGGACAATTTCCGTTTCCACGCCGTAAACTTCTCTGATAAATTCCGGGGTCAGCAGGTTTTCCGGCGTGCCCTCGCCCACAATTTTTCCGCCTTTGATGCCGTAGATCCGGTCACAAAACATGGCGGCAATATTCAGATCGTGGATGGCGGCGATTACAGAAAGCTTCAGCTCTTTGACTATTTTCATAAGCTGGATCTGATGGGTGATGTCCAGATGATTAGTAGGCTCATCCAGGATCAGGCAGGGGGTCTGCTGAGCCAGGGCCCGTGCGAGAATGACCCGCTGCTGCTCGCCGCCGGACAGGGTGGAAAAGCTGCGGTCAGCGAAGGCTGACATACCGGTCTTTTCCAGAGATTTCCGGACAATGGCATAATCCGCGGCATTGTCCCGGTCCAGAGGCTTTTTGTGGGGAGCCCGGCCCATAAGAACGATGTCTTTGACAGTAAAATCAAAGTTATATTGATTGTGCTGGGCTACAACGCCCATTTTTCTGGCGGACTCCCGGACGGTTAAGCGGCTTAGATCACACTGGTCGAGAAAAATCTGTCCGGCGTCTGGCTTTAAAATCCGGTAGATACATTTTAACAGGGTGGATTTGCCGCTGCCGTTAGGGCCGATAAGCCCTACAAATTCGCCGGGGCGGCTGCTGATATCAACGCCTTTTAAAATTTCATGGGCCCCGAAGGAGCGGCGGATGTTTTGAGCAGTAATATTCATTTGCGTCCACCTCCAAAAGCACTTCGGATCATAAGGTAAATAAAGCACGGGGCTCCGATGAGAGATATAAGTATACCGATGGGAAGCTCGGCGTAATCAAGGATGATCCGGCAGGCCACGTCAGCCCAGATGAGAAAAATGCCTCCTGTGAGGGCGCACAGGGGAATCAGATGTTTATGTCCTGTGCCGAATACCATCCGCATGGCGTGGGGGATGATCAGGCCCACAAATCCGATCATCCCCGCGCAGCATACGGCAAAGCCTACCATAAAGGCGGTCAGAAGCATATAGGCAATGCGGGAGCGGCGAAGATCTGTCCCCAGTGTGACCGCAGTTTCATCTCCCAGGAGCATAAGGTCAAGATTCCGGTATTGTGTCCAGAAAATGGCTGTGCCAAGGATCATAATAATCAGAGTGACTGGCATATTGTCCCAGTCGGAAGGGGCAAGGCTTCCCATGCTCCAGTAGGAGATCTGGGTGATAGCATCCCTGTCGTTGGCTATGTAAATGAGAAAATTGGCAAAGGCTGAGCAGATGGTGCTGATAGCCATGCCCGACAGAACAAGGCGGGCGGCGCTCTGGAAACCGCCGATACCGGAAATGGCCATCACGGCAAAGGAGGCGAGGATAGCGCCTGCAAAAGCCATGATTCCCATGGAATTGCTTCCCAAAACAGCTCCAAGGCCGAGGATGACAGCCGCCGAGGCGCCCAGATAGGCGCCGGAGGAGACTCCGAGAACGTACGGATCGGCCAGAGGATTTTTGACGACAGCCTGCATAACGCATCCGCATACAGACAGCCCCATGCCTACGGCTGCAGCCATAAGCACTCTTGGCAGGCGGATCAGCCATACAACGTCATGGACGGCACCGGAGGAAAATTCTGTGAACCACTGTCTGCCGGAAATCTGGCAGATGATCACCTGGTATACATTTTTAATAGAAATATCTGCGTTGCCAAAGGTGACAGATACGAGAATGGACAGAACCAACCCTGACGCGAGGTTGATAAGGACAACGGTAAAACCCGGTGCCTTTAAGCGTTTTTCTTTCATGGCGCACCTTTAATCCAGGGAAAGATCCGGGTAAAGTCCCTGGGCGATGATTTCAATGCCATCCTGGGTGCGGGTGGCGCTGGCGTAGATTTCACTGAGCATTATGGGAACGACACGACTATCCTGTACCGCTGAAAGGCTGGCGAAAGTATCATCCGCCAAAATATTGTCCAGATGTTCCTGTTTTACTGTTTCCGGGTCATCCCCGGCGTATGGCATGTAGACCACAAAAATCACATCCGGATCTGCGGCGATAATGTCCTCTTCGCCCAGGGTGGGAGCGTCGGGATTGGCAAGCGTACCGCCAAGCTGGGTGACCATATCCCCGGCAATGCTGGAGGCTCCGTAATTGGTAAAGGTGCCGTTTAAATTTTCAATAACCAGGACAGATGGGCTGCTGGACTGTTCTTCGGCCATTTCCTTGACAGTATTAATGGTATTTTTCATTTCGTCCACAATGGCCTGTGCCCTGTCCTGAACGTCAAAGATTTTGCCAATGTTTAGAATATCATCAAATTCATTTTCAAGAGAATCGCTGCTTACCGCAGTGTTTGTATTGATGTAAACGTTAGTGCCGCTGCCGATCCATTCATCCGGACTTCCAAGGGTATCTTCTCTAAAGTAAGAACTCCAGGAAAAGATCATATCCGGTTCAAGCATAGTCACTGTTTCTTTGGAAGGGGTAAATTCATCCAGATAATTGGTGGAAGAGAATGCCGCTTTAAGATTATCGGGCACCTCATTGTCAAGTCCGGCGGTGGCCACAATGTGGTCTTCCAGACCAAGGGCGAGAAGCGTCTCGATACATCCCTGATAGACGGCGACCACTTTTTCAGGAGCCTTTTCAAAGACCATGGAATATTCCTGGCCATCCGGTCCGTAGGTGGTCATTGTGAGAGGATACTCAGTGCGCAGGCCGTTGTTTTGACCGGTCTCACTGCTGATCTGAACTGTTTCGCCGCTGCCGCCGGCGGAAGAAGTCTGGCTGTCCGCCTGATTGTCAGCACGAACGCTCTGGGCGTCGATACGGCCTGCGTCGCCGCTGCCGCTGCCATTGCTGCCGGCTGTGCTGCCGCAGCCTGCGGAAGACACAGTGAGGCCTGCGGTCAGGAGGATTGTCAGGGCCAGGTGGGTTAATGTTTTGGTTTTCATGTTTTTTCTCCTTTCATCATAAAACCCTGCCTCAGATTGAGGCGTTAAAGTTATACATGATGAAAGCTTCCCGCAAGTGTTTTGCAGGCGCAGGTGCCGTTTATGGGCGCACTTCTCCCGCAAAAACCGATGTACGCTTTACTCGGAAGCTTCATCTTCCACTGTTAAGCAGGTTTCCTGGCTTACACATCAACACCTGTTTTTGCCTTCTCACATACTGAAGCATCCTGCCGGCTTTTGCCGGAGAGGTGAACGCTCTTTCTGCAATGACCTATTTAAAAACAGATTCCATGATCACAGTGACCGGATCGCCAAAGATTTCCACTTTTGTTCCCTTTTAAAACGTCCGCCGGAAAATGATCCGCGCGGAAATTCACTTAACAGCGCTGCAAAAAAAGATGGAAAATAATCCATCCTGTATAAATGTAACACAACAGGGATAAGATAGCAAGAGCTGAGCGAAGCGGCTATTTGCGCATTACTATTTACAGTCTCCTCCACGCTGCATTTGCAATTCAGCCCGCTTTTCAGGCTTTATCGCTGCTGCTTTGGATAAAAGGCTTGACATACAGTACGAAATAGTATTATATTGGCTATGATACGAATTCGTACTTTAATTTTTTGGATTGGGGGTGCTGTGTTGGAGGATTCCTATGAAGCCATACGACATCTGATGATCGCCATTAACAAAATTGACGGGGGATACTACCTTTGCGCGAGGAAGCTGGGCATTAATGAAAATATGCTGGCCCTGCTGTATGCCCTGGACGATGGGGAAGCCCATTCTCAGAAACAGATCTGCGAGGATTGGCTTATTCCCAAGACCACCATCAATACCGTGGTCCATGAACTGACAGAAGCTGGGTACATTACCCTTATCCCAGGTAAAAAAAGGCGGGAGAAGATCATTTGCCTGACTGAAGAAGGGAAAAAGTATACCCATAGTCTGGTTGAAAAACTCTACGTTGCGGAGCAGGAAGCTCTGCGGGAAACTCTGGAAAAATTTTCTCCGGAATTTGTGGAGGCTATGGACTGTTTCGCGGGAAATCTGGAAGCAGCTTTTCACAGACATATTTTAGGATGAAAGGAAGGAATTTTTTATGGATTCCCATAAGTTATTTGCCAATACACCGCCCCTGAGGATGTTTTTTATCGCGGCGATACCGGGGGCTGTAAGTATGCTGGCGTCAGCGCTATATCAAATGTTTGATGGCATTTTTGTCGGACAGTTTTTGGGCGCTACAGAATTTGCGGCCCTCAATCTGGCCATGCCCTTTGTTATTATTAATTTTTCTCTGGCAGATTTAATTGGTGTCGGTTCGGCGGTTCCCATATCTGTGAGTCTTGGACGAAAGCTGGATAAAGAGGCCAATAATATATTTACCTGCGCATGTCTGATGATTTTTATGGCCGGCATTATTGTTGGCGCGGTTCTTTTTGCTGCCGCTCCGCTGTTGATGCGGCTTATGGGAGCGGAAGGTGAGTTCGCAGAGTTTGCGCTGCAGTACCTGCGTGTATATGCTATATGTTCGCCAGTGACAACGATTGTTTTTGCTATGGATAATTTTTTGCGGATCAGCGGCATTATTCGGGGCAGTATGTTTCTAAATATTTTTATGTCTGTTCTCAGCGGTACTTTGGAATTTCTGTTCCTGGGGGTTTTTGGCTTTGGCATTTGGGGGGCGGCGCTGGCTACATGCCTTGGTATGATTGCTTCCGCCTGTCTGGCTCTGATCCCGTTTATTCGTGGCAAAGCGACACTGCGTTTTTGCCGCCCGCGTTTTTCATGGGCCATGATCCGGCAGATTATTGCCTGTGGCAGTCCAAACTTTCTCAATAATATCGCGGGACGTATTACATCTATCCTGTTGAACTTTATCCTTGTTCGCCTTGGCGGTGAGCGGGCCGTATCCGTTTACGGTATTTTAATGTATGTGGATGGCTTTATACAACCGTTGCTTTACGGTATGTGCGATTCCCTTCAGCCGGCTGTGGGCTATAACTGGGGAGCAGGAAAATATTCAAGAGTCCGCGCTATTGAAAAATGCTGCTTTATTGCCAGCGCCATTGTATCATTGGCTGCTTTTGTGGTTATTCTTCTGTTCCCGGAAATGTTGGCCCGGTTATTTATGAGCGGCGAAGGGGAAGAATTTATTGCCATGGCGGCAGGGGCCCTGGGGCTGTTTTGTATCACATATGTTACCCGGTGGTTTTCTTTTGCCACACAGAGTTATATGCTGGCTGTAGAAAAGCCCCTTCCGGCTTCTATTATTTCCGTAGCCACAGCGTTGGTGTTTCCGGTGATCTTAGTGGCAGTCCTGTGGCCTTTGGGACTTACAGGTATCTGGCTGAACCTTCCGGTGACGGCTGTACTGGCAGCAATCCTGGCCTTTATCATTTTAATGAAATTCAGGAAGGAACTTCACCAGCCGGATGTCGATGTCCGGGCATAGTAGCCACTCTGTGGCTACTATAACGGGTCTTTTGCGCGGCGGCTGAAGGGAGCATTCATGTGCGCAAAAGTACGTATCCGGGCGGAGTCCTACTATGCCTGCGGCCGCAGGCGTGGTATAATATAAAAAAGAGGAATCTGCTTTGGCAGTATTTAAATAGCGAGGAGGGATGCGCGAATGCGCCGTATAATAACAATCAGCCGTGAATTTGGAAGCGGCGGACGCGAGCTTGGTAAGAGGCTGGCGGAGCGTATGGGAGTAGCTTATTACGATAATGAAATCGTCACCGCTATCGCTCAGAAGAGCGGACTGGCTCAGAGTTATGTGCAGGGGGTTATGGAAAACAGGATACAGTCTTATCCGATTCATTATGGGAGGACATTTTCTCTCTATTCTCTGCCGAATAATGAGAATCAGATTCATATTTTTGCGGCACAGCATGAGATCTTACAGGAGATGGCACAGAAAGATGACTGTGTGATTGTTGGCCGGTGTGCGGATATTATTTTGAAGGACTACAGGCCCTTTAATCTCTTTGTTTATGCGGATATGCCGTCCAAGATGGAGCGGTGCCGCCAGCGGGAGCCGGAGGGCGAGCATTATTCGGACAAAGAACTGGAAAAGAAGATCCGCCAGGTAGATAGTGGGAGGGCCCGCTACCGCCGTCTTTTTACCTCAGTGAAATGGGGAAGCCGAGAAGGGTATCATTTATGTGTCAATACGTCTGGGATTCCAATAAAAGATCTGGTAGAAGTTGTTTATGATTATAGTCAGGTCTGGTTTGCCCATCAGACAGAAGGAGGAAACAAATGATAAAATTTATTCAATATCCAAAGTGTTCTACTTGTATTCGGGCAAAAAAGTGGCTGGAAAGCCACGGCGTTGATTTTGAGGACCGCCACATTGTGGAAAATAATCCTTCTGCAGAAGAACTGAAAGCATGGCATCAAATAAGCGGCCTGCCTTTGAAAAAGTTTTTTAATACCAGTGGAAAACTGTATAAAGAAATGTGTCTGAAAGATAAACTTCCCCAGATGAGCGATGAGGAAATGTATGATCTTCTGGCCACCGACGGGATGATGGTAAAGCGGCCCATTATTGTGGGTGATGACTTCGTTCTCGTAGGATTTAAAGAGGGCGAGTGGGAAGAAAAATTGCTGTAAATGAGTCCGCAGGATAAATTAAGCCAGCTCCGTGAGAATTTTCTCACAGGGCTGGCTTTAAAATTCCTGCAGGTAGTGAGCCAAGACCAAATACTCCCCAGCTTACTGCGGGGTATTTTACTCACTCAGGTTACTTTCGCACCAGGCGTCTAACTGGGATTGATATTCGTCAATGACTTTCTGTACATTGGCGTCTTTTAATTTCTCTATGTACTCATCAAGAGTGCTTACTCCCTTGAGAAATAATTAGTTAAAAATTCTTTTTTCTCTCAAAATTGCAGGAATTGAAATCTTATAAATAGACAAAAGACTTTGCAAGATAGTTTCTTTATCCTGTGTCATCCTATTTTTAACCCACTCGATCAGAAGTCCCGCAGAAGCTTCTGTATAAAAAGCCGCTAAAAAGTTTTTGAATTGTGAATCCACGGTAATCTGCAATTCATCTTCCACCTGTTCAATCGCTCCGTAAATAACTGAAAATAAATCATTGTAGAAAAACCGTTTGATTTCTTCGTATCCCATGGAATCGAAAGCACAGTTTATAATGTGCTTATTTTCATCTGCATACGCCATAACGAACCTAAGGGCTTCTTCCGTATTAACTAGCAAATCGAAGTTCTTTACTACTTCTACGGCTTCCTGTTCCAATGTCCACTTCAAAAGAGAATAAATATCCTCAAAATGATAGTAAAATGTCTTTCTGTTTATCCGGCAAACAGCACACAATTCGCTGATGGTGATTTTAGAAAGTTTTTTGTGTTCCATTGTATTTTTCAGCACTTGGGCAAGCGATTGCTTGGTTTTGAGAGACAGTTCTTCATTTGTCATCACCTTTTACCCTCCCCATATATCTTGCAACTTATTATACATCTGTCCGATAAATCTTTCCACGGACAATGATGAAACTTTTGTCCGGTATCTTCTCCATCAAGTAATCGGGATTTGTCCCATATCTCCCATTTACATTATATTTGCCCGTTTTATCTAATTGGGGAGCAAGATATACTAAAGGTCATAACTGGAAGAATGGAGGATAAAGATATGTTGATTTGTATCGCGCGTGAATTTGGAAGCGGCGGCCATGAGATTGGGAAACGCTTGGCCTATACACTTGGATACGATTTTTACGACCAGGCGCTGGTTACGGAAGCAGCCAGCCGCAGCAGCATTTCCCCCGAGATACTGGAAAAAGCCGATGAAAAAAAAGAAAATTCATGGCTGCACAGCTTTGTATACGATGATACCGATCAGAACCTGCGGGGCATATCTGCGAACGAAGCTATGTTTCGGATGCAGAGTACTGTCATTTTGGAGGCAGCGCAGAAAGATAACTGTATCTTTGTAGGACGCTGTGCGGACTATGTGCTGCAGCAGGCGGCAATCAAGCGGCTCAGTATTTTTATCACAGCCCCCTTTTCTGACCGTGTGCAGCGAAAAATGAAGCTGCTGGGTAAGGAAGAAAAAGCTATAACGTCATTGGTTCGAAAAACGGATAAGCAGCGGAAAAATTACTATGACTATTACACCGGCGGGAATTGGGGGAAGCCATATAACTATGACCTTTGTGTCAACAGTTCCACGCTGGGAATTGAACAGACTGCGGAGGCTCTGGCTGTGTTGGTGAGGCAGATGTGATGATGGAAGCATTATTTTCAGGAAAGGAGCGAAAGTGTATGTGGAGTCGCAGTTATAATGTGATTATGCGGACACCCATCGGGGCAAGATATGGAACTGTGTCCGTCACCGTAGATAACAGTACAATCAGCGGGATGCTGGACATTCTGAAGAAAGCTAACCCATTTCACGGAAACATCAAAGAAAAGGGCGACTGCCGGATCAAAGGGGAGTTGACAACGCTGATGCGAACCATCCCCTATAACGCTATGGGCCGGATCACGAAAGAGGCGTTAGTATTAAAGCTAAAGGGGGAACGGGAAAGTTTTGAGATTACCGGCACGGTTTCTGCTCCTATCCCTGTAAAGGAGCAAACCATATGAGAAAATTTTATCAGATCATTGTAAATAACCCTAAAAAAATAATCATTTGTTTTGTCCTTTTGGCGGTTGTCGGCGCAGTTCTTTCTGGAATGGTCGGAGTGAACTATAACATGACAGATTTTCTGCCGGAGGACACAGCATCTACCGTCTCTCTGGAGGTTATGGAAGAGGAATTTGAAGGCGGCATTCCCAACGCCCGGGTGATGGTGAAAGATGTTTCTATTCCGGAGGCACTGGATTACAAAGAAAAGATCCTTAGCTGTGAAGGAGTAACCGATGTCACATGGCTGGACGATGCGGCGGATATTTTGCAGCCCATCGAAACGATGGATACGGATACGGTGGAGACCTATTACAAAGACAATTCCGCTCTTTTTACCGTGACCATTGAGGATGGAAAGCAGGTAGAGGCCATAGACGCAATCCGAAACATCATCGGCGATGATAACGCTATGGATGGGGATGCGGTATCTACAGCCATTGCCACGACAGGGACAGTCAGCGAGATCAACATCATTACGGTAGTTGCAATCCTGTTTATATTTATTGTGCTGATCATCACGACCACTTCCTGGATAGAGCCTGTCCTTGTTATGATTGGGCTGGGGATTTCCGTCCTGATCAACAACGGAAGCAATCTGATTTTTGGAGAGATTTCTTTTGTGACCAATGCCGCAGGAACCATTTTGCAGGTGGCTGTATCCCTGGATTATTCGGTTTTTCTGATCCACCGCTTTGAAGAATGCAAGATGGAAATTACAGATTCCAAAGAAGCTATGGTAGATGCCCTGTGCAAGTCCACCAGTTCCATTCTATCCAGCGGATTGACCACGGTCATAGGTTTTCTGGCACTGGTTTTTATGCGATTTCGGATTGGCCCTGACCTGGGTCTTGCACTGGCAAAAGGCGTTGCCATCAGCCTGATCACTGTATTTACTTTTATGCCGGTCTTGATTCTGGCAACGCAGAAGTGGCTGCAAAAATCCCAGCACCGCAGCTTTTTGCCGGGCTTTCGTGGATTTGGTAGGGTGGTCTATCGGGTGATGATTCCTCTGGTCTGCGTATTTGTGGTACTGATTGTCCCCAGTTATCTGGCATCCAACTCCAATGATTTTTACTATGGTTCGTCTAAAATTTATGGGGATACAACACAATATGGACAGGATGCGGCGGCCATTGAGGAAATGTACGGCAAGAGTGACACCTATGTGGCGATGGTGCCACGGGGTGATTTAGCTACGGAGCAGGAGTTATCCAGCGCCCTCAATGATATTCCACAGGTAAAAAGTATCCTCTCCTATGTGGATACTGTCGGTTCGGAAATTCCTATGGAATATCTGGACGAGGATGTTGTTTCACAGCTTGTGTCAGAAAACTACAGCCGGTTTGTCATTACAGTAGAGGCGGATTATGAGGGTGAGGAAACCTTTGACCTGGTAGAAAATATACGCAATACCGTTAATACTTACTATCCGGACAGCTATTATCTGGCTGGTACCGGTGTGAGTACTTACGATCTGATGGATACTATAACAGTGGATACGATAAAGGTCAACCTGATCGCCATTGGCGCAGTGTTCCTTGTACTGCTACTGACCATGAAGTCCCTTTCCCTGCCTGTAATTTTGGTGCTGGCGATTGAGACTGCCGTCTGGATCAATGTATCTGTCCCGTATTTCGCAGGTTCCGTAGTTTTTTATATTTCGTATCTGATCATCAGCTCTATCCAATTGGGAGCAACGGTAGACTATGCAATTCTGTTTACGGAACGCTATCTTGAGTTCAGGAGTCAGATGGGGAAAAAATCTGCGGTGATAGAAACTGTGGCGGTAGTTACACCTTCAGTACTTACATCGGGAACCGTACTGGCGGTTGTCGGATTTTTGCTTGGCTATATCTCCAGCCATGGCATTCTGTCTCAGCTGGGAATATTTATTGGGCGAGGCAGTCTCCTGTCCCTTTTCATTGTCCTGTTTGTACTGCCGGGGCTTTTGTACCTGCTGGATGGACTTGCCCAGCGCACAACCTTACACTTGCATTTTTATAAACCATCCAAGGAGGGAATCACCAAATGAAAATTTTAAAGCGCGTTTTACCTATGACGCTTGCGAGCTTGCTGGTCTTGAATTCAGCAATCCCGGCTTTTGCCGCTGACACATCAGGCGTAGCGCCCTCAGAAAAAGAAGAAGTCATCTACATTACGCTGGATGCCAGCGGAACACTGAAAAACACATATGTGGTCAACAGCTTTTCCGGTGGGAGCATTACCGACTACGGCAATTATGCTTCCGTAAAAATGCTGAATACCAGCGATCCCATTGAACAGAATGGGGATACCATTACCTTTTCTACCTCTGCCTCCAAAGCCTATTATCAGGGGGAATTGACGGATGCGGAAATACCGTGGAACATCTCCCTGCGTTACTATTTGGACGGAGTGGAATACTCCGCTGCGGAAATCGCAGGAAAAAGCGGAGAACTGGAAATCCGTTTCCAGATCACAGAGAACACCGCCTGCTCCGACACCTTTTTCGATGATTATGCCCTGCAGGCTTCCTTCACCCTGGACACGGAACGGTGCAACAATATTTCTGCCCCGGACGCAACGATTGCCAATGTAGGAAGCGACAAGCAACTTACCTACACGGTTTTGCCTGGTGAAGGAATTGATACTACCATTACCGCAGATGTGACCGATTTTGAGATGAGCGCCGTTTCCATCAATGGCATCCACCTCAATCTGAATGTGGAAATCGACGACACGGAACTGAAAGATAAGGTGAATGAGCTGATCGATGCGGTGGAACAGCTGGACGATAGCGCAGTAGAACTTTCCGACGGTTCTGCAGAGTTGTTGGATGGCAGTTCTGAATTAAAGGACGGAGCATCTTCTTTGCAAAGCGGAGTCGCCTCTTTGGATGAGGGCGTGGTCACGCTGCAAAATGGGCTGACCACAGTACAGAGCGGGCTTGATACCTTGAATTCACAATCGGGAACCCTGACTGCTGGTTCTTCGGAATTTAAGGCGGCTTTGGTCACGATTCAGACGGCGGTCAACTCGATTTCGGTAACGAGTGAAGATCTGACCGCGTTGACAGAAGCCTCCGGCCAGATCAAGCAGGCCATCAGCGACCTCTATGATGGCGCGGCTGCCTTGCAGGCAAACCTCGGTTATGGCCAGTACAAGGCACTGATGGCTCAGAATGGGTTGGATATTGACGCGTTGCTGGCTGGAAATGCCAGTGCCGTGGAGACAATCCAAAGTTATGAAGCCATGCTGGAACAACTTTCTACCGTTCCGGGAATGGAAGATCTGGTCAACCAGTACAAATCACAATTATTGGGAACATCAGAGCAGATAAAGTCATTGTTGAATGCCAACAGTGCCGCTATTGGCGGAATGGAAAGTTACCTAAATGGTATTTCTGCTGAGTTGCCCGCTCTTACGGAAGGACTGGCCGCATTGAATACCCAATATGAGATATTTGATTCTTCTATCAGCCAGTTGGTCAATACCCTGGGTAATATGACCGGAAATCTCTCTGCTTTGGCGGAGGGCATCAACCAGCTTGTGGTCAGCTACGAGGAACTGGATTCCGGGATTAATGACTACACCGGCGGTGTGGCACAGATTGTAGCGGGATACAGCCAGGTAATGGGTGGCGTATCTTCTCTGGCAGAGGGCAGCAAAGAGCTGGTATCCGGCTCCGGGGAACTGTATGACGGAACTGTGGAATTGTACGATGGTGTTGTATCCCTTTGCGATGGCGCTCAGGAAATGGCTGACGGAACTGGCGAGTTCCGTACCGAAACAGCAGATATGAACGACCAGATTGATGAGGAAATAGACAGTCTTTTGGAATCTATAGGCGGCAGCATGGATGATCCCGTTTCTTTTGTCTCTGAAAAGAATACCAATGTGGAGTCAGTGCAGTTTGTCATTCAGACAGAGGCCATTGAAGTGGAAGAGACGGATGACGTAGTAGTCACCCAAGAGGAGGAACTTTCCTTTTGGCAGAAACTGCTGCAGCTGTTTGGACTGGAGTAATTGAATTTCCATCATAAAAATGCGAGGAGGTGGTGACAAGATGGAAAATTAGCCGTACTGGACTTGGAAGAATCCGGCAGGAAGATCGGTGAAAAGCTGTTTGTCCTGCTTTCTCCTGTTATGAAGTGACTTTTGTCAAGAGGTAAATGAAAGAAATTTTTACCCTTGGCATATGCCACATTTGTTTGTTGTCTGACAGCATCTGAAAAGGGCCGGATTTAACAGTTCTCGGCATATGGCCACTCTGTTATTCGTGGATTGGTTACCTACAGGCTAATGGTCCGCCGGGAGTTCTGCTATCTAATTGCGTGGATCACGGTTTTTCGTGCGCACATAGGAGGATCGCAGTTAACTCGAACCTTGAAGGGATCTCAGCCCTTTTCAGATGCTGTCATATATTTTCTTTGTTACTGGCAGAAATCTGCTTTTAGATGCTGATTTCTGCTTGGATGCCCATCACATCAGGGCCTCTTGGCTGTCAAGAGCATATGCCGCTTCCGCGGTGCCCAGTTATACCGAAAGTTGGATTATCCCGAAACCTTATTTTTCAGCCTGTTTCCATGCTGATTTCGTTCAAAAAATTCGGGATAACTTTTTCTCCCTTTTGAGCTGGTTTCAATACTTTTTCATCAGAAGCTTCCCAACATTCGGGATAATCTTATAGCTTCCCATACATCCATCCTTGATAATAGTTTACAGCAGGAAGTTTACCTGACTATAGAAGAGCTGCGTTGGCATGGCAATAATGCCTTCGATCAAATCATCCTCTATGATTTTCTTGCGGATTTCACCCTCACCGCTTGACTGCGTGGACAATGCCCCATTTGCAAGCACCAGACCAATCTTGCCGTTAGGCGCAAGGTGATGAATCATGTGTTGAATCCATGCGTAGTTGGCATTGCCCGCAGGTGGAATACCATATGATCTGCAGCATAACGTCGTATATTTTTTTGATTATTCCCGAATACTGTAACTGCGTACTATAATCGGAACGGAGTATCTGTATGACTTTTTCACAATGCTGTTTTATCTCTTCCATGTGCTTTGGCGAACCTCATCTAACCACTTCATAAAAATCTCGCTTGAATCTGTCCCCGTCTTTGCGGAACAGATACTTTCATACTTATATTCCGTGTCTATTTTACCGCTTTTACAGTCATAAATCATTCTTAATTCCGTGGGGACAGGTTTTTCGTAATGTATGTATATTTGTCTTATCTTCTCAAGATCCGCTTCCCCAAGATCCAGAAGATCCCATATCGCGTCCGGATCGGCAGCTATATTATTTGTTGTTTTTATCTGACCATCAATCTTGAAAAATGCATTGAACGAAATACTGCTTTCTTCGATAGAGCCATAGGCATAAACTTTATCAGTCCTATTCCCCGCAAATTCGACACATAGTGAAATAATCCGTGACTGCGCATCCATAAATTCATCTTCAAACACTCTATCCATAGCGTCCCCCTTTGAAACAAAACTCTTTTTTAACTTCCGCTGTATTCTCCTGACAGAAGCATTTCTTTCACTTCATCGTATTCGTCCGGCAGCGCCTGCGACAACAAGCCGGACGCTTCTACACGGAAGACCGTTCCGTCATCATATAATACAGCCAGCACCATATGCTGGGGATCTGTAATTTCCTCTTCACCCGTTCCGGATTCCCAGCCAAAAACACCATACTTGTCTAACGCCTCAATGATCTGCTGTCCGTCCGCATAATATCCGCCCTGTATCTGGTAGAGGTCATCAAAGAGATACGCGTCCGACGTTTGATACCTTTTTCTGTCCGGCAGATCATAATATACACATTCTGTACTTGTATTCTTATTTTCCATAAAAGCTACAGCATATACATTTTCTGTAAAATCAGATGTGCGTTCTTCTATGCCGTCTTCAATGAGATAACTTACATCATACATGCTGAATTTGCGTTCCGGTTCGTATTCTTCCAGGAGCAAAGGTATGTTGAGCGTATCCACATCTTCTGTCGTGATGTCAAAATCCTCAATAAACTGTTCCAGATCAACTTTGCTGTACTGTTCTTTTGTAAGTCCTGCCGCCCGGATCAGTTCTTCCGGAGTGATCAGCCTCTGTTCCGAATACGTCTCTTCCCCGGTTTCTGTCACATAGATACCCGGTTTCTGATCCAGACTCCAGAGAAATTCATCCTTGTTAAAAGTTTCTTCCGTAGTGATCTCTATCGCAGTAAGCCCTTCTTTATCCGGTTCTTCTCTGTAAAAAGGAATATAAATATATGCGATTTCATATTGTGCTTCATCTGTAATAACCGAATAGTGCCCTCTCAATTCCCGCCATGTTATTTTTCCGTGTTCACTTTTTTCATGGGAACTTGCATTTCCTTTCCAGCTTTTACATTCGCCCTGAAAAAACTCTATGAATTCTTCCGCCTGTTCCGTTAAGTTTAGCGTACTGTCCCCGGCATACTGCGAAAATAATCCCGTCAGCGCTTTTGCATCTTCCTTCTCTGCGCACCCGATAATGTTTTCTATCATTTCATCCGCCAATTCTTTATCAGAACGATATGCATTGGATGATCCCCGCCTGAAAACGATGCATCCGCTCAAACTGCATACAAGGGCGCAGCATACGATAAGCAGTAATACCTTCCTCATAAATTCTCTTCCTTTCAGCTAATATACGGTCACTTTCCCGCTCCTGGATATCGCGCACTCCGCCTCTTCGGTATAGATATCTTCCCGGAGCTTATCCTCATAATCAGATCTGCCAATCTGTTTCCACGCTTCAGACTCTGCCATGCGCAGATAGATCCCGGCCGGCACGCCCTGACAGTTCTCCGTCAGCCAGTCCGGCACAGCCTCCAGAAACGCCTCGTACTGTTCTGAACACAGGGCGTCGTCCATAAAAATATACGTCACGGCGGAAACCTCGTTCAGTATCGCTTCTTCTTCTGCCGCGCCGCTGCCGCCGTTCTTTATCTCCGTGTATATCTTTATCCCTTCGGAAGGCAGATACTGCTCTGCAAATGCGCGTACCTGCTCTTCATAGGCGGGGCGCATCAGGATCGCCCCGTAATCGTCTTCATACCGGTACATGCCGTTTTCATATGTGCGGTACACTGTCACAACATCCGATTCACCGCCCTGTTCCGGATACACCTTTAGGTGTTCCTGCTCGACGGCATCTCCCGGCGCGTAGGATATATAATGAAACTGCTGCTCATATTTCCCTTCGATCCAGTCCAGCATCTGCACGACAGATGTAACGACCCCTTTCTGTGTATCGGTCAGTTCCTCATAAGGCCCGGTAAGGCCTGTCATGTCCATAACCTCTTCCTGTCTGGCACCAAGCCATGCGCCGCCGTCATAGCTGGCCTTCCATTCGTCGGGCCCGAAGGTGATGCTCCCGTCCGGAAATGTGCCTTCACCGACAGTCAGCCCCGTATGGCAGTTCACGATCTTTGCGCTGACACTCCAGTTTGGATCCCCTGTTTCCATGATTCCGGTCAGGACATCCGATGTCGTGATCGTCAACAGCATCTTTGCCTGTAGAATACCGTCGATATTCTCGTCGATATGATATATGAAACGGCTGTGATCGGTATCCGCCTCTACATAATAGCCCTGTTCGTCTTTCTCCATATCTTCCAGCACATCGTCAATGGACCCGGCGTACATCTCTATAAGTTCTTCTTTCTGCGTCGGCGTCACTTCCAGAATTAGATCATCCCCGTCACGCCTTACATCGGTACAGTAATCTTCAAAAGCCTCCATGTTGTCCTCGATATCTGTATTGGCAAACTTAAATATCGAGGCAGGTATGGTAATCTTCTCTGTCATCTCCGGCAATGTTTTTCCGGCATCCGGGTCCTGGACCTGATCTGCTGCCGGAGCGCCCGCACAGGCGCTGCAGACGAGTACCGAAGCAGCTGTCACCGTTGCGAGCACTGTTTTATATAGCTTGTCCATCCTCTCACTCCTCTGAAAACACATTTCTATGCTGATAATAATACCATATTCAAGCTGTAAAAGTTACCGTTTTTATAGATTTTTTCATCTCAGATCTGCTGAGAACGGCAACACCCCAGGCAGTCAGGGTATCTGTGCGCAATGTATCTCCACTCTCTGTCCTGACAACTGTTCTTCCATGATTAGTACGAGTGCTCCACCGCCTTCTTCTGACTAGTATCCGGTCACTACTGCCGTGATCTCATATTCATATACTCTGCCTTCGACGTCTGTATATGCTAAGACGGCTCTACGGTCTGTGATGCAGGAAAAAAGATTATCCCGAATTTTAGGAATATATCGTTCCAATCCCAGCGGAAGTGTCTTAAAAGTATGGAAAAGTTATCCCGAATCTTTTTATAAAAAGCTGGTGAATAAGCGGTTTTTTCTGAAGATTCGGGATAATCCAACTTTCGGTATAACATCGACAATACCGGATGTCACCTGGGATTCATATTCCGCGGAAATGTTTGTAATTGCCGCGATTTCATTGGTGATGGCGTCAGTATTGCAGTTAAATCCAAGATATGGGGAAATTATGGCAGATTCCATTTCCTGCGCCTGAAGCTCCCGGATATCTGATGAATTTCCATCCCATGGAAGGGTGATAAACTGGTTGGCAATAATGGTATCTCCGGAATGGTATGGGACAGATTCATTGCCGTCCGGATATTTAGCAACTCCGTCTTCTACAACATAGTCCCGTCCCTCGATTCCCCAGGCCAGCAGATTGCTGATGCGGGAGTCTGTGTACATCATGGAAAGGAAAGTGATGGCGGCTTCCGGATATTTTGCCGAACTGGGAACTGCCCAGGCAAATTTTGTGTAGGAACCGGTTGTGATAGGCAGGCTTGCCAGTTTTACAGATGTCATGGACATTCCGCAGCTTGCTGAGGCTGAGGCAGATGCGCTTACATTACCTGCGGACTCTCTGGCTGCAAAACCGCCGCCGTATATAAGAATACCGCCGTTACCGCCGTTGGATCCAAGGCCGGACAGATAAGACCACTCATCGCTTTCTTTTACTGCTTTAAGGATGGGTTCCAGATCCGCCAGGCACTGGATCTGCTCAGCCTGTTCCAGAAGTCCCAGATCCTCAAGGACATCTGTCCGCATATTCATATATAAGTCGGCAACCACATCAGCATTAATGGGAACCGCCATAACAGCGCCGTCAATGGTTGTCGCTCCCATATAATCGCCCACAATGTCAAGAATCGGCTGGCCGTAAGTCTCCAGAAGATCTGTAATATCCATTAACTGTCCCTGGGTGGCCATTGCTGTAAAGTGGGCGGAGCCGCCCGGATAGGTGACAAGAAGATCTACCTGCTCACCTGCGGACATTCGCTGCCTGCGCCAGATGAATTGCTCTCGGAATTGCCGCAGCCGCTAAAAAGGCTCAGGCACATAGTCATTGCAAGCCCCGCCGTTATTAACTTTCTTAACTTCATTAAGATCTCTTCCTTTATTTACGCGATTGGTAAAACTGCAACCGCTCAGCCCAACGCTGAATTTTTTTCTAAAGTATAGTCGAATTTCCTTGATAGAAACAGAGCTAAAGGCTTGATAAAATCGGCTAAATACGATACCATAATTCTATATATGCGCAAGAGATGAAAACAGGAGAGTGATTTTTATGGAACTTAACCGGATCATTTCCTGGCTTTACCACTATTCACAGCCAGAGCAGGAATTAAGAGATTATTATGAAACACACGGAACCATTATTTCCGGGGAAGCCGATGGCGATACGGCGGTTAATTCCGGGGCGCCTCCCCGCGCCTATGAAAATGATCTTAGGGGCGTACTGACTTTTGAAGATTTTTCCGTGTCCCGCAATACCGGGGACGGCAGTTCTCCTGTTTTTAAAGAACCGCTGTATTTTTCGGAAAATTCCGACGTGTTTATCAGCAAACATCCCAGGTATTCTGCTGTACCTATGCATAAGCATCAGTTTTTTGAGATCGTCTATGTTTACGAGGGATATTGTGAACAGACCCTATCCTGTCTTGGATACACGCGCACGTATACGATGAAGGAGGGAGATTTTCTCTTTATTCCGGCGAACCAGGAGCATGCCATTACCGTGGACAGTGACAGTATTGTTATTAATATCGGCCTCAGGACAAGCACTTTTGAGCGCACTTTTTTACATAACATTCCCCAGGATTCCATACTTGGCAGATTTTTTTCGTCACTGCTGACCATGGAGGATTCCACCCAGTTTATTATCTTCCATACAGATGCGCATTTTCCCTGCAAACCTTATGTACATCAGATTTTTATGTCCTACTGCAATGGAGGCGTTTATGCCAAGAATCTTTTAAACCTTCAACTGAGCCTGCTTTTCCTTTATCTGCTCCAGGAATACAGCGAAAATGCCGAAATCATCAACGGAACTACAGATTCCGTCTATCAGATCCCGGCATTAATCGCTTACATGGAAAAGAATTATTCAACTGTAAATATTAAAAGTATGGCAAAGCATTTTGGTTATTCAACAGACTATCTTAACCGGATTTTTAAGCAATGGACCGGACAGACTATTTCCGAAGCTCTTATGCGTGTTAAAATGGAACACGCAGTTCGTTTTCTGGAAAATCCCCGGATGACGGTCAGTGATGTGGCGGAATCTCTCGGCTATAAAGATACGACAAATTTTATCCGCAATTTTAAAAAATATTATGGTGTTACACCGAAAGCTTACAGATCCGGCGCAGGGACAGTCCGTTTATGAGTAGAGTTTTTCCACATCCTTTTTTAACAAATCTATATTGTCTATATTCAGGTGCAGGTAGGGAATTTCGCAAAGCCGTGCCAAAGAGTCCTGGCCGTGAAAACGGGGAATGTTTTGCCAGCCGGCAAAATATTTGTCCAGCAGCGGGCGGACAGGAATGCACTCCTTTAATCGGTTAAATGGGCCGTCAATCTCAGGGAGCTCACCCAGAGGCTTGATGGCTTTATAATGAAACTCGTAGCTTCCGGCGCGAAGAAGTTCCTCCCGGCCGTTGCTAAAAGGCAGGATAAGCCGCGCCTCACAGTCAAAAGGTACCTGGACGCGAAGGCGTATGGTTTTGTCTGTTTCCATGTGCCAGCCGACAGTGTAAATGCCGGCCGGGGAATTTAAGGAGGCTTCCACAGATTTCAGGCGGAAATTGGGCCGGGGCGTCAGCACCGCCTTTTTAAAGCCGGGGGACTCTGCTGCCGGATTAATGCCGGCCATGTATCGGTACATCCACTCCATGACCGAACCGTAAGCATAGTGGTTAAAGGAGTTCATACCCTCGGAACTGATACTTCCATCCGGGTTTAAGGAATTCCACCGCTCCCACACGGTTGTGGCTCCAAGATTGACCCCATAGAGCCAGCTTGGCATTCCTTCATTGAATAAAAGCCGATAGGCCGCCTCGTCTTTTCCTGCGGCGGAAAGTACCTGGCATATATAAGCAGTTCCTAAAAAACCGGTATTCAGGTAGCCGTTGTTGGACAGCAATTTTGCTTCCAGCGCATCTGCGTTTTGTTCCACAGCATTATCGGGAAGAAGGCCCATGTATAAAGCGAGGATATAAGCCGCCTGATTTCCAAGTATCCGCGCGGTTTGGGCCACGATCATCGTACTGTAATAGTAATAAGCTGTAGAAATATAGGTAAGGTCTGTGGCGCCCAGAAACATTTCTTCCGGATCATCGTGATCCATGGCCAACCAGTCGCCGCGTCCCCCCAGGCGCTGCAGGCCGGCGTATTTTCGCCAAAGGCGGGGATAATTTCCGTGACGCATCCTACTTCCTTTTGGGTCATTGCCATATCCCACAGATATTTGCTATAGAAAGCATAGCTGTCCATGTTAAAGCAGGCGGTATTTAAAAATACCTGGGCGTCGCAGGTCCATCCCATGCGTTCATCTCTCTGGGGACAGTCGGTGGGGAAATCGAGAAAGTTGCTTTTTTGCCCCCAGCGGATATTGGAAATCAGTTGATTGATCTTTGGGTGATCCGTTGTCAGCGTCCCAGTGTCCTAAAGCTCGGAATAGAGGACACATCCGGTAAAATCTTCCAGATGGATGTCTGAGAGGCCTTCTACTTTTACATAGCGAAATCCATAATATGTAAAATGAGGGGAGACAAGGCGGCGCTGCCCATCGGAAATATATACATATTCCGCCTTTGCGCTGCGAAGGTTCTTGTTATAAAAATTTCCCTCCTGGAGAATCTCCCCATGAAGAAGACGGATTTTTGCCCCTTTGGGCGCATCGGCCACAAACTGCACAAATCCGGTCATGTTTTGTCCCATATCCAGAACCCATTCCCCCGCGGGAGTGTGAATCAGCTCTTTGGGTCGTATTTTCTCTTTAATCCTTACGGGAAGGGACAGCCGCGGCATAAGTTTCACGCCGTTTCCTTCAACTGTTTTGGCTGCGCAGATTTTCTGGCCGCTGCCGGGAGCGTACCATTCGCCGTTGTAAATACTGTTGGATATAATATCGCCGTGGCGGACGGTCCATGAGGCGTCTGTCGCACAAAAAAGCTGTTCTCCTTTTCGGATCTCCAAAATCAGGCGGAAATCACTGCCATAATCCGGGCCGCCAAATCCCATGGAGCTTTTGTACCACCCATTTCCAAGACTGGCCTCGATGTGGTTTTCGCCTTTTTTCAGCCGGACTTCATAGGTCTGGTACTGAAGCCACATATTGTAGTCATTACACCCCGGCGCCAAATATTCGTCACCGCATTTTTCCCCGTTAAGAAAAACTTCATAGACGCCGAGCCCGCAAACATAGATCCTGGCGTCCTCCACTTCCCTGTCCACAAAAAAGTCTTTACAAAAAACCGGGTTTTGAGTATCTGATTCCCAGTAACCGATCCATTGGCCATCCCATGGCCCGTCCGGCTTTGTCGTTTCAAACCAGGACGTCTCGCTGATCCCATGTTCACCGTTATCCGCTTCCACGGCAACCTTCCAGTAGTACCGGGTATATGGCCGGAGCTTTACCGGAATTTCCCATCCCAGGCTTGACGCCTCTTCACTTACGCCGGAATCATAAATGAGTTGGGTAAAATCGGGAGTTTAGGACACATAGATCCGGGCGTTTTTTTGAGATTTCCCCTCTGTGTCTGATACCTTCCACGACACCCTTGGCGTACCGAGATAAAAGCCAAGAGGATTTGTCATATGATTAGTTTTACAATCAAAAATTTTCATGATTAAACCCCTTTCCGTTAAAATATAAATTTTAATGTCAAATTAAGGACTCCTTCGCCAGTTCTGGCGGGGGGACGGGTCAGCGTCAGCGGACATCTCCCCACCGGATATATCGGGTTGGACTTTGTACAACTATATTAATTCATATTTTATTGCGGGGAAATGGCAAATCGCGTGAAATTTTCGGCTAAAAACGATAAGAAAAAGGGGCCGCAGGATAAATCAACAATTTCATTGAAGATAAAAATGAATTGTCATATAATTATAATATGAGTTGCTCATTTGTCGGGCAACTCCAATACAGCAAATTTATAAATGACCGATGAAAAAACTGGCATTTATAATCTTGTCTTTAAAGGAGGAATATGAATGAAGGGAAAAAGAATCTTGCTAATGATGTCCGCCACACTTTTACTGGCAGGAATGCCGGCGTGGGCTTCTGAGGTTACTGATGGAACTATGGCGGCAAGTGTGGAATTTCCCCAGTATAACGAGCCTGCGAATAGCAGCGACAGCGCGGAAGGTTTCGTGTCCCGATTGTATCAGCTGGTGCTTGGCAGACAGCCGGACGCAGGGGGCCTTAATGCATGGACAAATCAGCTTGTCAGCGGACAGGCCACGGGAGCCCAGGTTGCCAATGGATTTATCTACAGTACCGAATTAAAAGGCAGAAATTTAAGTAATTCAGATTATGTGGAAATGCTTTATCAAACCTTTTTAAATCGTCCTTCAGATGCGGAAGGAAAAGCAAGCTGGGTGAATCTTCTTGAAAAAGGCATGTCCAGAGAATATATCTATAAAGGATTTGCCAATTCCGGTGAATTTCAGGAAATCTGCGACAGCTATGGCATTCAGAGGGGTGAAGTAGTTTTAACGGCGCCGAAAGACCAGAATCAGGGCGTCACCATGTTTATTTACCGCTGCTACGAGAAATTTCTTGGACGAAAAGCGGACGACGCCGGCCTTAATGACTGGGCCAACGAACTTCTGACAGGCCGTATTGATGCGAAAGAAGCGGCCAAAGGCTTTGTGTTAAGTTCGGAATTTCAGCAGAAAAATCTGAGTAATGCAGACTATGTGAAAACGCTTTATCTCGGCTTATTTGACCGGGAAGCGGACTCAAAGGGGTTATCTGAGTGGACAGCCCATCTGGATGCAGGCAACTCAAGAGAAGCTGTTTTCTATGGATTTGCTGATTCGGACGAGTTCAGACAACTGGCGGCCAGCTTTGGCTTAAACAGCTCCTGGGCAGGAACGCCGGTGACTTACGTGGATAACACTATTTTTAAAGAGATGCCATCGGAATATACTTTTTCCAGCGGCGCCGGGGGATGGGCGACACAGATTACTTTAAATGACGATGGAACATTTACCGGTCATTACTCTGATTCGGATATGGGAGATAGGGGCAGCGGATATCCAAGAGGGACAGTTTATATATGTGATTTTAGAGGGAAATTTACGCAGCCCCAACAGATTGATGCGTATACATATTCAATGAGGCTTGAGTATTTGTCGCAGGATGGAACTGTGGGCGATGTATACTATGAGGATGGGATTCGTTATATTGTATCATCCCCTTATGGTTTTGATAACGCCGATGAATTTTTTATCTATCGTCCGGGCATCCCTATGACAGATTTGCCGGAAGGATTTAGATTATGGCTATCTGCATTTTTCAATGTCCAAACGACAGATACCCTTCCATATTATGGAATTTATAATGCAGACGGTGAGGAAGGGTTTGTTGCTGATGAGTAAGCAGGTAATCGGTTCGTTCTGCTAAGGATTGCAATCCCCTTTTTCATTTTCAAAATCTATGGTAAAATATGGCCTTGAATGGGAGGATGCCGCATATAACTTACGCGGCATCCTCTTAATTTCAATCTCCATCTATTTCTACCACCACCTGACATTGCTTTTTAAAACATGCAATGCCATATTTAAGAATTTTGCTGCATCCCTCTGATTTTAATCTATCCGCATATCCGCAAACATTGATCTGATGCAGGGCATTTTTACATGCAGATTCATATTTGCCATTTTCAGCATATTTTATTTCCAGGATAATTCCAGTATTTTCCTCATCTTTGATAAAAATATCGCTGTATCCATTTCCTGTTTCTTTATTAGATCTCACATACCATCCACTTTTGTATCCAAGGATGCCCAGCATGATCCCATGATAAAAGTTCTCTTTGGCAGACTTTTTGACAAATGTATCTCTAATGCTGATCGTTTTATTCAAATAGGCAGAAAATCTTTGCTGTACCGCATTAGCATCCCCCTTTTGCAGAGCTTCACAAAATGCATTTAAATTTTTTCCATCTTGTGCTACATTCTTCTTAAACATCTCCATAATCTGTTCAGTAAAGATATTTCGTATTTCTGTGTTCGGAATAGCCAGAGAGTACAATTTTCCAGTCAATCTTTCACGATAAGTCAGATATCCGGTCATAAACAACACACTCCAAATATTATTAATGGAATCGTAAAGCCTGTTATACGTCAGTTCTTCGTGGATCTCTTTGACTACGGCTTCTCCCGCCACCAAAGCTTCAATTTCATCGTCAGTAAAGCCAAAATATTCGTCAAAGCGAACCGTTGTGATAGACAAGATTTTAGGATTATTAAGTCCGGTAAAAATGCTCTCTTGGCATTGACCACTTAGTGAGGTCTTTTCGAGCTTAGTAGGAAAGCCCGCCTTGACCACTTGGCGAGGTTTTGTCGAGCCTAGTGGCAATGGCGTTTCTTTAAAAAGAAGACAACCTGTCAACACAGCAAAATAAAGACTGTCATTGGTTTTTAACACCTGCTCAAATATATTACGGATTAACAGAACCATTTCATCATAATATCCTTGTTCATTAGCCTTTGCCAGCGGAACATCATACTCGTCAATAAGAATAATTGCCTTTTTTCCATAATGTTTTTCCGCCAATACCGACAAAGTTCTGAGACTTCGCATTAAGACATCGTCAGGCATACCAAAATTTCCCGGTTTATTTGGGTCAACATTGATAAGTTTCCTGTACAATTCTTTTTCCTGAACAGATAACCTGCTGCTACTCAGCAGTTCACTATACCTGAGCGCCTCTTCCCCGATGACTGAACATATAAGAGAACGGGCTGACCAGTAATCAGCCCCGCTGATTCCTTTCAGGCTGATAGAAATAACCGGAAATTTTCCCATATATTGTTCACAGAGCTGTTTTTCACCGGAAATCGTCAGTCCTTCAAACAGTGCCGGATTACATCCTATCTACAGGAAGCATTTCAGCATACTCATATTCAGTGACTTTCCAAATCGTCGAGGACGGGTAAAAAGATTGACTTTACTCCACTTTGTCAATAAATCTTTGATCATTCCAGTCTTATCAATATAGTAAAAGTTTTCTGTGCGGATTTCCTCAAAGTTCTCTATTCCCACCGGTAATCTCTTTCTTTCTCCATCTCCCATTAATCAACGCCCCTTCCTGAAGATGTTCCAGCCGTCTCTTCTGTTCTCATATTATCATGCAAATTTCACAAAGACAAGGTTTTGCAGGAGGAATCCTGCAGGGCCTTGATGTAGCTGATCTGGGGAGAATATATGGACTATTAGAATGAAATAAAAGGAAAAGCGCAGTCAGAAGTTGATGGACCCAAAGCTATGATGACTGCCTACAATAAGGTAAGGTGATCATTTCATTACGATCATTTCATTACTTTGATCTGTTATATACCGTTTCTGCCCTCCTGCGCAATAGCCTCCTCCAAACTGGACAGATCCTCTCCGGTAATGGAAGGCATCTGCATCAGATCTTCAAGTGTATAGGTCTGAGGTTCCTCGAAAGACTTTTCCTCGCCGTCGATGATCAGGCGGTAGAAATGGGCCTCGTCAAAGCCGATTTCCCGCTCCACGGCGGCCACCGTCTGTCCGCCTTCGGACCACTTGTAATTCTGCTCGATGAGGATGGCTTTGTCCCCCTCTACAGCTTTGACAATGCCTACGTGGGAGTAAGTGAGGGACTGCATCATATCCCCCGGCTTTGGCTCGGAAACTTCCACAAGCCGGACGTCGTGGCCGGGTTTCACAACAGTCGGCATACCCCACACAATGTTGATATTATATGTATCGACACCGTAAAGCTGCTTGTAAAATTTGATCACATATCCGGCGCAGCAGTAGTCTCCGGTATTGGAATTACCGGTGCCGGTAATGTAGTTGGCCTCAATTCCCTGAAAGGAGTCGGTGGCCATCCCATCGTAGGTGATGGGGACAACTTCCTCGGCGTGAGCGTTGACAGGAGCAAACAGGGCGAGAGCGCCGCAGAGCAGGGCGCCGGCGAAAAATTTTAATTTCATAAATATCCTTTCTGCTAAGAGCTGTCCGGACGGGGCCTGACCGTGGTGTGCAAACTGGGGACAGAGTCGCTGCCGCTGATAAGCGGGAGTATCTATGTGCGTAAACAATAAGTCATAATTACTTCACAAAACTTTATAAAATGTAACAAAAACTTAACAACTTGTTCATAATACCACAGGGGGCTCTTAAAATCAAGTGGGGTTTATTGGATGGGAAAAAGGCTTTTGTGACAGTTGGCCGGAAATGTCACATTTGATGGGCAATATGATCAATTCCTGTAGGCAAATTCCAGGGAAATATGATAAACTATAGGTGTATACTCGGACAGTATGTGTCAAAAGAGCGAAAAGGAGAGGTAAAAGGTGAAGACATTTGTTGAAGATGTATTAAAAGGACAGGGTGACAATTATATTTTCCCATTCTTTTGGCAGCACGGCGAGAGCGAGGACGTTCTGCGTGAATATATGAAAGTGATCCATGAATCCAATATTGGCGCGGTGTGTGTGGAGGCGCGTCCTCATCCGGATTTTGCCGGGCCTCGGTGGTGGCACGATATGGATATTATTTTAGATGAAGCCAGGAAGCGGAATATGAAAGTGTGGATTTTGGACGACGCCCATTTCCCCACAGGCTATGCCAACGGATTGCTGCCACAGAAAGAAGACAGCCTGTGCAAACAATATCTGGCTTATAACTGCGCGGATATTTACGGCCCAGTAGCGGAGGCGTCCCTCCATGTGGCGGAGCTGGCCCACTACGCGCCGACGATCCATGATTTTGTTAATCCCATTTTTGATGAGCAAAATCCGAGAAAATTTGACGATGATCAGCTTTTTGCTGTTGTGGCTGCCAGAGTGCTGGAAGGGGACACGGTGAGCAGGGACACTGTGGTGCTTACCGATAAGGTGAAAGACGGATGGCTGGAATGGGACGCGCCGGAAGGCGTATGGCGGATCTTTGTGTTTTATCTGACGAGAAACGGCGGCGGAAAAACAAATTACATTAACATGCTTGACGCGGATTCCTGCCATGTTCAGATCGAGGCTGTGTATGAACCTCATTACGCCCATTATAAAGACGATTTCGGAAAGACTATCGCCGGTTTCTTCTCCGATGAGCCGGCGGTTGGCAATACGAAAGGTTTTGCCTTTGACGAGTCCATCGGGCGGAAAAAGATGCATCTGCCATGGAATAAAGATATGAATGCCATGATGGAAGAGCGACTCGGAAAAGATTATGTGAAAGTTCTCCCTGCCCTTTGGACGGCCATGGATGATGATCTGGAAACCGGCCGGACACGCTACGGATATATGGACGCCGTGACAGAGCTGATCTCAAAAAGCTTCAGCGGACAGATTGGTAAATGGTGCGAGGATCACGGCGTGGAATATATCGGCCATATTGTGGAGGACGGCGGGCAGCACAGCCGTCTTGGAAGCAGTATGGGCCATTTCTTCCGGGCCATGAAAGGACAACACATGGCCGGCATTGACGACATCGGCAATCAGGTGATTCCGGGAGGGGATTATAACCGCCGGCTAGACGGTTTCGCCAAAGGCGGGCAGGGTGAGTTTTTCCACTTTGAGCTTGGGAAACTGGGCTCGTCCTATGCCCATATTGATCCGAAAAAGCAGGGAAGGGCCATGTGCGAGATTTTCGGCGCCTACGGATGGAATACCGGCGTAAAGACAATGAAATATCTGGCGGATCATTTTCTTGTGCAGGGTTTAAATTATTTTGTACCCCACGCGTTCTCGCCGAAAGCATTTCCTGATCCGGACTGCCCGCCTCATTTTTACGCCCACGGGGAAAATCCCCAGTACCGCCATTTTGGAAAGCTGATGGCGTATATGAATCGGATGTGCCATCTGTTTAACCATGGCCGCAGCGTTGTTCAGGCGGCGCTTCTGTATCATGGCGAGGCTGAGTGGAGCGGCGGCTATATGTTTGATCAGAAACCGGCAAGAGAGCTTATGGAACATCAGATCGACTTTGATATTGTTCCGGCGGATGTGTTTGCCTTTGGGGAGTATTTTAACACTGGCCTGACACCGGCGGGGGAGAAGGAGGGAATGGCCCTTCTTGAGATTAATGGCAATACATACAAGGCGCTGGTTCTTCCTTACTCCCAGTTTATTACCCAGGCGGTGGCCCGGTTTATTATAAAGGCCCAGAAGGAAGGTTTTCCTGTAGTGTTTGTTGACGGACGCCCTGAGGGAATCTGTGATGTGCCTAAGGAGGTGTCTGCAGAACTGATGAGAGAGATGGAAGGCTGCGGATGCGTGGCAGCCCTCTGTGAACTTGCCGGCTGCCTTCAGGGGAAGGGTGTTTGTGAGATTTCCCTGGATCAGTCATTTAAACGGTTCAGATATTATCACTATGTCCAGGATCAGGCACATATATATATGTTTTTCAACGGGGATCCGGGGCAGTGTTTTGACGGCACGGTGACCGTGTCGGCCGCAGGTCCTGCTTTCCGTTATGACGCCATGGAAAACCGGATGTATAAAGCAGATGTCAAAGATCTGGGCGGGGAGAGCCGGATCACTCTTAAACTGGCTCCTGGCGAGAGCGCTGTGTTTATCTTTGACGAATGTGTGGATAACCTTCCGGAATTTTATACCGGTAGTGGACGAAACCGAAAGGTGGAAGGTCCGTGGCAGGTTTCCCTGTGCGAGACGAAACAGTATCCCGACTTTAAGCCTCTGGCTGTGGTAGATGAACTTCATGATATCGGCCGGCTGGCCAGAGATTTCTCCGGATTTATCCGCTATGAGAATACATTTACTCTTTCCGGCGACAGTGATCTCCCGGAAAAATTAGTCATCGACCAGGCCTATGAAGGCGTTGAAGTGTGGGTCAATGACAGCTACGCAGGTATGGTGATCGCTTTGCCTTATGTCTTTGATATAAAGGATAAGGTGAAAACCGGGGAAAATACACTGCGGATTGAAGTGGCCACAACCCTGTACCGCAAAGTCAGCGGCATGGAAGATAAGAACAATCCTTTCAGAAATCCGCCCATTGTTCAGGAACCGATAGGTATTATCGGAGATGTGCGAGCCTGCGTGTATTGAGTACACAGGCGGGGCTAAAATCCCGCATATGGTTGGTCTTGAGAGACTGGCTGTATGCGGGATTTTTTTGTCATAGGAAACTGCGTTCCCTATGACATGGTCAGATAACGGTTTGCAGTCAATGTGTGCAGAGATGAGCGATCCAGCCTGCCGCCCGGAGATTGCAGGAAAAGTTGAAAATATGGAGCAATACGATACTATTTTCATCGGCTTCCCTATCTGGTGGTATGTAGAGCCGAGAATCGTGGATACCTTCCTGGAGAGCTATGATTTCTCCGGCAAGACTTTGATTCCTTTCGCAACTTCCGGAGGAAGCGGTATCGGCAAAGCAGAGAAGAGCCTGAGAGAACACTGTTCAAAGGCAAACTGGAAACGGGGAAAACTGGTAAACAGCGGAGCGGCTGCACGGTCAAAGTCCGTTCTGGGAGAGTGAGGCGGCTATGCCAAGGGGGTCTGAAGAATTAACGAACGCAAGAAAAGAAGAAATCTTTCTGGCACTTTTGAAACGGGAACATGATGCCTGGATTGCGGATATAGAAGAAATGATGTGCCAGAATACTTCCATAGATGCGGAAGCATTTGCGGAAACGATGGCCCGTATTTTGGAAAAACGCGGCTGTATGCTGAAGCTGATGTCCATGAGCATTTATGATATGGAAGTCAACAGCAGGCTGGAAAATCTGTTAGATTTCAAAAAGTCTTACGCAGGAGCTTTTGATGCTTTGGCCGGATGTCTGGAAAAGTTTTTCCCTGTCATGACAGATAAGGACAGGAAGGAGTTCCTTTATAGTTTCTTTCCGTTTCTGTTTGGAATACATCCATTTACTACTCATACAGAAAAGCAGTTAGCAGCTATGAAACAGGCAGGGATAAAAGAGGGTGACTGTACGATTTTTGAATTGGCAAAGCCTTTTTTGCTTCGGTTATTGAAATCCTTTTTATAAGATGCGATCTAAATCAATGATATCAGGAAACGGAAGAAAATAAAGAAAAAGACTGCCCCATGAGAAATTTCATTCCTCAGGGACAGTCTTTTTCTTTGGAGAAGGTATTTTTTGTTTCATATGGGGTGTAACAAAAAACTATATAATGTATTGGGGGGGTTTACGGTTATTATAATACCATGGGAGGCAAATAAAGTGTCAACAAAGATGGAAAAAATTTGAAACACTTTCTATGCAAAATGCCGTGAGGGTAAAACAGGAGTTTCTTTTGGGTATGTGACAAAATATACAAAAATCAGACAAAAACAGGTTCCATATCTTTTAAAGGGGGATTATTTCGATTATAATAAAGTGTAATTATCTGCGGACAAAAGACAGGAAGGTGCGAAAAATGACAAGAGAAGAACAGCAAAGATATATGATTTCCATATTGGAGCGGATCGTGAATATTCCCAGCCCGTCAGGGTATACCAAAGAGGTTATGGATTTTCTCACGCAGGAGGCGTGGGCTATGGGCTATCCTGTGGAACATAATAATAAGGGCGGTATTATTATTAAAGTGGCCGGAAAATCAGGGGAAGTTCTTGGCCTTGGCGCCCACGGGGATACCCTGGGGGCAATGGTGCGGTCGGTCACAAAGAATGGTTGTCTGAAGATTTTTCCTGTGGGCGGTTATATGATGTCTACCATTGAAGGGGAGTACTGTAAGATCCACTGCCGCAGAAACGGAAGGACTTACACAGGGACAGTGCTGACCACAAAACCGTCCGTCCATGTATATGACGACTGCCGTACCCAGGAGAGGGTGGCTGAAAATATGGAGATCCGTATTGATGAGATCGTGGAGAGCGACAAAGAAGTGGAGGCGCTCGGCATCGGTGCCGGAGATTATATCAGCTTTGATCCAAGATTTGAATATACGCCCAGCGGCTTTATCAAATCACGGCATCTGGACGACAAAGCCAGCGTGGCGGTGTTGATGACTTTCCTGAAATATCTCCATGAGACAGGGAAGCAGCCGGAAAAAACACTGAAGATTATTTTTACCAATTATGAGGAGATCGGCCACGGCGCCAGCTTTATACCGTCGGATATCCAGGAGTTTCTGGCGGTGGACATGGGGGCTTTGGGGGACGATCTTACCGGGAACGAGACAAAGGTGTCCATCTGCGCCATGGATTCTTCCGGGCCCTATGATTATGATATGACCAACCGGCTGATCCAGATCGCCGAAGAATTGGGACTTGGCTATGCGGTAGATATTTTTCCTCATTATGGTTCCGATGTTTCTGCGGCTTTGCGTGGCGGCAATAATATCCGCGGGGCGCTCATCGGCCAGGGGGTTCATGCCTCCCATGGTATGGAGCGCACCCATATCCAGGGGATGATGAATACTCTGGCGCTGATCAAAGGCTACACAGGACTGGAGGATGACCATGATTAACGCGGTAATCTTCGATATGGATGGGGTTTTAATCGACACAGAAAAATATCTGGTTCGATTTTGGGTGCAGGCCGGCAGAGAAGCAGGATTTGACGTCCGGCCGGAGCATGGACTTCTCATCCGAAGCCTGGCCGGGAAATACGCCGGCCCGCTGTTGAAGAAAATCTTCGGGAAAAACTTTGATTATCCGGCGGTGCGGGCACGGAGAAAGGAACTGATGGCCCGCCATATCGCAGAAAATGGCCTTGAGAAAAAACCTTTTGTGGATGAAACCTTGGACGCACTGAGATCTATGGGGATAAAGACGGCGGTGGCTACAGCTACCGATCGGGAGAGAGCCAGAAAATATCTGACACAGATCGGCGTCCTGGATAAGTTTAACAAGATCATCTGCGCAGATATGGTGGAAAATGGCAAGCCGCAGCCGGATATATACCTGTACGCCTGTAGTCAGATCGGCGAGGTGCCAAAAAACTGTATGGCCGTAGAAGATTCCCCCAACGGCGTTCGCTCAGCGGCATCGGCCGGGCTTGTGACGGTCATGGTTCCGGATCTTACCCCGCCTGACGATGAACTAAAGGCATTGATTCAGGCAAAGGGAGAAAGTCTTAAAGATATTCCGGAAATTGTCAAAAGGATCAATGGACGGGATATGGATTTTCAGATATGAGAAAAGGCAGCCAACGTTCGGCTGCCTTTTCTTTGGAGAAGGTATTTTTTGTTTCATATGGGGTGTAACAAAAAACTATATAATGTATTGGGGGGGTTTACGGTTATTATAATACATGATCTTTGGCGGGAAGTGTTCACAAAAATCTTTTTTTTTGGAGGATGTTTTTGTGCAAAACATGAGAACGATATCACAAAAGATTTTTTTGCTGGATATTTTTGTGTAATCTATGAATTTACGGTTTTTTAAAAAGGAAGGTTTTGGGCAGATAGCCACAAATGGCCGTCGTTTGTGGGAAAATAATAAGGTTTCAGTCTGCCCGTTCTCTTATTGTTGAACTGTAAAAAAAGAAAAAGCAGCCAAATCCGAACGGCTGCTTTTCCTTTTTGGAGAAGGTATTTTTGTTTCATATGGGGTGTAACAAAAAACTATATAATGTATTGGGGGGGGTTTACGGTTATTATAATACTGAATCTTTGGCGGGAAGTGTTCACAAAAATTTATTTTTTTAAAGAATGTTTTTGTGCAAGCTGTGAGCGGACAAAAACAATATTGTAGAGAATGGCAAGTCTTTTTTCTTATAAAACCATTTTTTAAGAAAAAAGTGACAATAATCGGGAATAAATAACTGTCAGATTCAAATGATATGGCGGATCTGGCGCCCCGGCTTTGGAAATAAAACTGGGAGTGTTGAATATTTCAGGAATATACTTTAATATGGAAGATACTATTTTATAATATTTCCGGAGATGAGAAAATGAAAAATCAAAACAAAGGGGCATACAACATCTGGCAAAATACCGCTTTTATGTTAAAAACTGCCTGGAAAACCCGAAAAAGCGTTCCGGTGCTTGGGGTTCTTTTGGCGGCGGCCACTGCCGGACAGTCGGTGGCTGAGCTGCTTGTGGGGCCGGTACTGCTTATGGAAGTGGAGGAAAAAGTCCCTCTGACCAGTCTGATTTTGTCGATTTTGGGATTTACCCTGATCCTGTTTATTCTGGCCGGACTGGGCGCATGGCTGAAAGACGGCGGGTTTATCGGCCGGATTGCTGTGCGTATGAATCTGCTGCGGCAGATCGACAGTAAAGTGGCGGGAACTTCCTACCCGAATACCCTCGATACGAAATTTATTAACAGCCAGAGCAAAGCCTTAAAGTCCACATCGGCCAACAGGGAGGCAACGGAGGCTATATGGACCACATGGACAGATATTTTGACCAACATCTTTGGTTTTATTGTCTATCTGACTCTGCTGTCCGGCCTTCATCCTCTGCTGACTGTGGTGGTGATCGCAACAACGGCGGCCGGTTATTGTGTCAATAAGCGGTTCAACAGTTGGGGGTACCGCCACCGGGAGGAGGAGTCTGCCTGTCATGAGCGGCTGGCCTATATTCACCGCGTTTCAACCCGGCGCTCCTATGCCAAAGATATCCGTGTTTTTGGTCTGAGAGACTGGCTGGAAGATGTGTGGGATAAGACAATGGGGCTGTACCGGGCATTTGTGGCCCGAAGGGAGGCAGCATATTTGTGGGGCAATGCTGTGGATCTTGTGCTGACATTTGCCCGCAACGGCATTGCCTACGCCTACCTGATTACCCTGACATTGACTCAGGGGCTGGCGGCCTCGGAATTTTTGCTCTATTTTAACGCAGTCAGCGGATTTACCCAGTGGGTGACAGGAATTTTGGAAAAATTTTCCCAGCTTCATCTTCAAAGTCTGGATATTTCCGCTCTGCGGGAATTTCTGGAATGGCCGGAGCCTTTTAAATTTGATGATGGCGAGCCCCTGGAGGCGGACCCGGAGAAATCATATGAACTCTGCCTGGATGATGTGTCCTACCGTTATCCTGGCAGCGAAAAGGATACTCTGTCCCATATTTCTCTCACGATTCATCCCGGAGAGAAGGTGGCTATTGTAGGATTAAACGGCGCGGGAAAAACCACCCTGGTGCGGCTGATCTGCGGTTTCCTTGACCCTACACAGGGGCAGGTGCTGCTCAACGGACGGGATATACGAAAGTATGACCGGAGAGATTATTACCGGATGTTTTGTGCGGTGTTCCAGGATTTTTCACTGTTAGAAGCCAGTGTGGCCCAGAATGTGGCCCAGCGGGTTGACGGGATTAATACTGACAAAGTGTGGAAATGCATTGACCAGGCCGGGCTGACTCAGGTTGTCAGGGATCTTCCCCTGGGGATTGATACTCCTGTGGGGCGTCAGGTTTTTGAGAATGGCGTGGAACTGTCCGGTGGTCAGACCCAGCGCCTTATGCTGGCCCGTGCATTATATAAAGACGCGCCCATTCTTGCCCTGGATGAGCCTACAGCGGCCCTGGACCCTATCGCGGAAAATGATATTTATATGAAGTATTCCAAGATGACCCACGGACGGACATCCCTGTTTATTTCCCACCGGCTGGCATCCACCCGGTTCTGCCACCGGATTCTGTTTTTGGAACATGGAAAGATTGCTGAAGAAGGCAGTCACGAAGCGCTAATGGACGCCGGTGGCGCTTATGCCCGCCTTTTTGAGATTCAGAGCCGGTATTATCAGGAAGGAGGGGGAACTCATGAATCAGGAAAATGAAAAAATATCTTTCACAGAAGCTATCAGATGGCAGGGGCGTTCATGGAAGGTTCTGGGGAGCCTCTGTCCGTCCTTGTTTATATCGGGCATTTTATATGAGGTGTCTAACGCCGCCATTCCTCTGGTGGAAGTGTGGCTGTCTGCCCGTATCCTTAACGAGCTGGTGTCGGAGCGGGATCCCCGCATCCTTTTTCGCCTGGTTGTTATCCAGCTTGTATCTTCTGCAGTTCTCGCGGCGGGGCGGGCTCTTCTGCTTCGTTGGAAAAACTATGAGGAAGCTGTCTGTAGTCAGGGTGTGGAAAAGATTTACATAGATAAAATGATCGGAATGGATTTTGAAAATATAGACAGCCAGTATGTGTACGATACCTACTCTCAGATCTGCCAGTCGGACAACTGGGGCGGCTGGGGGCTGAAAGACAGCATCTACAGGACGGCCCAGATGGCCGGGCAGTTGGCCCGCATTGTGGGCGGCGTGGGCCTGTCTGTCACGTTGTTTGCCAGCAAAGTTCCTGTGGACGGAGGCTATGGATGGCTTAATCATCCCCTGTGTCTTGTGGTGATCCTTGGTATACTTCTCTTTGTGACGCTGTTCTCTTTTGTATGTTCAGACAAAGCTAACGGGTGCGTGGATAAAGCTTCCGGGGAGATTATGCTCTCCAATCGTTTTTTTGCCTTTTTTGGAAATATGTGTACAGAGCGGGAGAGGGCGGCGGATCTGCGCGTTTATGAGCAGCAGGAAAATGTGTGCAACCCTTATATGGAGAGGATGGATATGTTTCGGCGGGGCGGAGTGCTGGCGAAAACTTTTGCCGGCCCTATGGGATTATGGAACGGCCTGTCCGCCAGCCTTTCGGCAATACTGACAGGGGCTGTCTATCTCTTTGTTTGTATGAAAGCCTGGGCCGGGGCATTTGGCGTAGGCTCCATTGCCCAGTACGTTGGGGCGATCACCAGTCTTTTCCTTGGTCTGACAAATCTCCTAAGATCCCTGGGGGTGATGCGGTTTAACGCCGCTTATCTGAAAAATACTTTTGCGTTTTTGGATATTCCTGACAAAATGTATCAGGGTTCCCGGCCTATTGAGGGAACTGCGGATAACAGGACTGCTGCAGGTAAGGGGCTGCCGGATCAGCCGGCGTCCAATAAAGAGTTTGAGATTGAATTTCGGGATGTATCTTTTAAGTATCCGGGAAGCCAGGATTATGCCCTCAGACATGTCACTATGGCATTTAAAATGGGCCGGCGCACAGCGGTGGTTGGGATGAATGGTTCGGGAAAGACTACATTTATCAAGCTTTTGTGCCGGATGTACGATCCGACTGAGGGGCAGATTCTTCTCAACGGCGTGGATATACGCCAATACAGGTACAGCGATTATATCCGGCTGTTTTCTGTTGTTTTTCAGGATTTTGTTCTCTTTGCCCTGCCTCTTGGGGAAAATGTGGCCGGAGTAAAAGATTATGACCGGGAACGGGTGAAGGAATGTCTGGAAAAAGCCGGTTTTTCCCGGCGTCTGGATAAAATGCCCGACGGTCTTGACACCTATCTGTATAAAGATCTGGATAAAGAGGGTGTGGAAGTTTCCGGAGGTGAAGCGCAGAAAATTGCCATTGCCCGGACTCTGTACAAAGACGCTCCTTTCGTGATTCTTGATGAGCCGACGGCGGCTTTGGATCCTGTGGCGGAGATGGAGATTTATAGCAAGTTTAACGATATTATTGAGGACAAGACGGCAGTTTATATCAGCCACCGCCTGTCCTCCTGCCAGTTCTGCGATGAGATCCTTGTGTTTGACCAGGGCCGTATCGTTCAGCGGGGCAGCCATCAAATCCTTGTGGCGGATACAAAGGGCAAATATTGTGAGATGTGGACGGCTCAGGCCCAGTATTATCAGGACGGGGAACAAAAATTTGCCCCGCTCTGATGACGGAAATTGGTAACAGTTCAGCCATCAGGGATGGCGAGGGCTGAACTGTTACGGAAATTGAAAAAATTAAATGATACAAAAAAATTACAAAAAAAATAGTAAAAATAATAGAAAAAATGTGGGGACATGGGATAATTATTTATCAGATGTGGGAAGAATCCCGCGCCAAGACCCGCAAGCGGGGCTTGAAAATAGTTTAGAACGGCGGGTTAGAAGATGCGCCGTCCTGAACGGTTGCAGCAATTATTTCAGGAAATCAAAGGGGAGGACATATTAATGAAACGAAATATGAGACAATGGGTAGAAGATGTGAAGGCTGCACCGGTGAAAAAGCCGCTGCCGGTGCTTTCATTTCCGGGGATACAGCTTATGGGTATTACGGTGCGCCAGCTTATTGAAAGCAGCGATCTGCAGGCTCAGTGCATGAAAGCGGTGGCGGACCGGGTGGACACGGCGGCGTCCGTGAGCTTTATGGATCTCTCTGTGGAGGCAGAGTGTTTCGGCTCCACAATACGGGTGTCAGACGATGAGGTGCCTACAGTGATCGGGGCTGTGGTTAAGGATGAGGATGACGCGGGAGCGCTTAAAGTGCCGGAAATCGGCAGCGGCCGCACAGGTATTTATGTGGAAGCCATAAAAAAGGCGGTGGAGATGATTACAGACCGTCCGGTACTGGCCGGGGTGATCGGGCCTTTCTCCCTCACAGGAAGGCTTCTGGATGTGTCGGAGGCCATGATCTGGTGCTACGACGATCCGGATTCCGTTCATCTGGTTCTTGAAAAAGCCAGTGAATTTATTACAAATTATATTCTGGCCTTTAAAGCGGCGGGGGCCAATGGTGTTGTTATGGCGGAGCCTCTGGCCGGACTTCTCTCTCCAGCTCTGGCGGAAGAGTTCTCGGCGGAGTATGTAAAAAAGATCATCGACAAAGTTCAGGAGGATGACTTCATTGTAGTCTACCACAACTGCGGAAACTGCACCATTCAGCAGATTGATTCCATTGTGGCCACTGGCAGCCCTGTTCTTCATTTCGGCAACGCTATTAACATGAAAGAGATGATGTCCCACATCCCGCCCCATATTGTGGGCGCGGGGAACGTTGACCCTGCCGGGGAATTTAAAAACGGCACACCGGAGTCTATCCGGGAAAGCACCTTGAAAGTGCTGGATGAGTGCAAAGATATGGACAATTTTGTCATCTCCTCCGGGTGCGATATTCCGCCCATGTCCCCATGGGAGAATATTGACGCTTTCTTCCAGGCGGTAAAAGATTTTTACAGTGGGAAATAATATATTGATAATAATTCAGCCATGAATCCGGTATTCCCGGCGCCATGGCTGAATCAGTACACAGATTTACCGGAATTGCTTTGGAGTGATTCCGGTATATTTTTTAAATACTTTTGAAAAATAACTCTGATCTTCAAAACCTACCGATACGGCGATATCAATAATGGAGAAGCTGCTGTTGGCCAGCAGGCGTTTGCTCTCTTCAATGCGCACCTGGTTCAAGTATTCTTTAAAGGACATCCCCATTTCCTTTTTAAACAGTGTGGAAAAATAGGAGGCGTTAAGATGAACCTGATTGGCCACAATATTTAATGTGAGAGGTTCGCTGTAGTGCTGGCTGATGTAGCTGACCGCCTTTTTCATAAGATCCCGGTTTTTAATATTGCTATGGCTTAACAGGTTGTTGGCGAACGTTTCTACAATGTCCTGGAGGATGTAGCACAGGGATTCATAGGTCTGGCACTGGGCGATCTTGTGGATAAAGCCAGTGTTCAGATGGAGGATGGGATCGGCCATCCCGCCGGCTTCAATGGACGCCCTGGACAGAAGAGCGCAAAGCTCCAGGGCCCGGGATTTAATGGTTTCCAGCTTCCCTCCCTCTGCGAAGAGAACGTAGCCTAAAAGATCGTTGAGAATCCCCTTGGCCTGGGCCACATTGCCGTTTTTTACCTTGGTGATCAGATCATTTTCTTTTTCTACAGGGTAGGAACTTGTATCCAGAATGTGGTTTTTGTAGCTCTGGATGCTCTCGTTGATCTGAGACTGCTGAGAGAGGCGCTTCTGCTTTTCCAGGAGGATCTGGCGGCTCTCGTTCATGAGGTTGGAAAATAGGTAGTACAAAAGCTTGCTGACCTGACCGGCGGTGTGGGGTGTGATTACAGGAATATTCTGCGCCTCGTCATAAAGTTCCAGAAGATCGCTGGTAGGGATATCCGGGTAACGCCGGGACAGGTCTGAGAGCATAATAGCGTCCGGGGCGTTTAGAAGAAACGGGCCTACAAGGACAGAGCCGAAAAGGGATTCTTTATTCATCAGCGGGAAAACGATGTGATTGAGCCCCGCCGGGCAGGTGAAAATGTAGGTTTCTCCCAGGGATATGGAATAGCGGCAGGCTTTCAGATGGACGTTTTCACACATATCGTCAGATTTGGCGTATTTGCGGAAAATAGCGCAGTAGGCACAGCCTGAAGTGTCCGGATCCAGGGCATGTCCCTTGTCATCAAGTATCCGCACAGGCAGTCCGGTACAGCAGTGGAAGGCAGTGAGCATTTCATTAAGTTTTTTCTGGTCGACAACTGTATATAAGTAGGGGATCATATTGCATTCTTCCTCTGGTAAAAATTTTGAGATATACATAATTATTCTTGGAAAAATTATAGCATATTTTCGGGAAAATTGTAAATATATCAGATCGAAAGATAAATAATCGGGCTGCGGAAATCCTTTTTTTTGTCTGGAAATTTTGCAAAATAATTGCCGATATTCTGTAAAAAATTCCACGGAAGTATTTGGGATATGTTATAATAAATTTAACGTAATAGTTCAGGACGGCGGGAAAAAAGATACAAGTCAACAAAAAATGTAACAGTTCAGTTTGCGCCTGCCGCTGCGCCGTGCGTACGCCGCCCTGTTCCTGATGGCGGAACTGTTACCAAAAATTGGAGGTATGTACGATGGGAATGGAACTTTTAGAAGAAATTTCTGGATTTTTGCAGAAAGGAAGAGCTAAAAATGTAAAAGCCCTGGTGACCCAGGCGCTGGAGGAGGGGATCGACCCCAAGGCCATCCTTAACGAGGGCCTGCTGTCCGGGATGATGATTATTGGTGAGAAATTTAAAAAGGACGAAGTCTTTGTACCGGAGGTTCTTGTAGCTGCCCGCGCTATGAACGCCGGTCTTGCCATCCTTGAACCAAAGCTGGTTGAAGTGGGCAATGAACCTGTGGGAAAAGTGGTTATCGGCACTGTCAAGGGAGATCTTCATGATATCGGTAAAAACCTTGTGGCCATGATGCTTAAAGGCGCCGGTTTTGAAATTCATGATATTGGCGTAGATACCGACCCGGAAAAATTTATTTCTGAGGCGGAGAGCGTGGGCGCCGACGTGATCTGTATGTCTGCGCTTCTGACAACTACTATGCCAAATATGAAGGTTGTCATTGACATGCTCAAGGAAAAAGGACTTCGCGATAAATATATTGTTATGGTAGGCGGCGCTCCGGTTAATGAGGCATTCGCCAAGGAAATTGGTGCTGATTACTATACTGAAGATGCTACAACAGCCGCTGAGGTTGCCAGGGACGCTGTTCTGGCAAAATAGGAGGTTTTATAGTAAACGACAAATATATTTGTCGTTTACTATAATTTTGGCCCGTGCCGGATGCAGGGCAGCCCTTGTGGGCTATCCCTGAACGGTGCGGGCTCAATTGTCGGAAAAAAGAAGAAGGAGAGCAGATATGCAGACAAAAAAAGAAGCGATGTTGGCAATTTACCGGGGCGAGATGCCTGATTTTATCCCTGCGGAAACCCAGTGTACCGCCGGTGTGGTATTTCCCGGTGATAGATATTTTGGTGAAAATGAAACAGGGGACGACTGGTGGGGCGTGAACTGGACAAGGCTCGGCCCGGATCCCGGCATTGACGGAAGTATGGTGACGCCACATTTTATCATGTTTGACGATATGGAAGAATGGGAAGAAAAGGTACATTTCCCGGATCTTGACGCTATGAACGCGGAGCAGATTTTGCAGGCTATGGCGTCCGGACTTGATTATGAGAACAATGCCACCCATGTGCTGATGCTTTCCGGTGCTTTTGAGCGGATGAATGAGATGATCGGTATGGAAAACGCCCTGTGCGCTTTTTACGAGTGCCCGGAGGCGGTAGCGGACTTTTTTAACGCCATGTGCGACTATAAGCTGAAATGTATTGAGATCGCCCACAAAGCGGTTCATCCGGATATTATCCATATGCACGATGACTGGGGAACTAATTCCAATATGTTCTTTTCACCGGATATGTGGCGGGAATTTATTAAACCTATCGAAGCCAGATACGCGAAAAAGATCCATGAGCTTGGCATGATCTATGAGCATCATTCCTGTGGATATATTACCCAGATCATTCCCGATCTTGTGGAGATCGGCGTAGATTGTATCAATCCGCTGAACGTGTGCAACGATATGGAGATGATCAAGAGGGAGTACGGATCAAAGATCACCCTTAAAGGCGGCATTGACAATCAGAAGATTGACGCTCCCGGGTGTCCGGAAGCAGAGATCCGGGCGGAGGCCAGACGCGCTATGGATGCCTACGCCGCCGGCGGCCGCTACATCCCCGGCTATATTTACTCTGACGCCAAAGTGCGGGATATTTTTAATGACGAAGTTGCTAAATACGGCGCAGATATTTATAAAAAGTAAAATAATAAAAAAGGGAACGCGGGTGTTCCAAGCCATTTTTTCGGCGTGGAGACACCCGCGTTTTTATAAAAATATGGAAATAATGTAAAAATATATGTTGTATTTTGAGGGGATGCTTTTTTCACAGCCCCTTTTACTCCTTCACGCCGCCCAGGGCGATACCCGCTACAAAGGCTTTCTGGAAGAAAGGATAGAGAAGCAGAACGGGAATAACACCGATAACGGCCATGGCCATGCGGATAGAATTTCCGGGCATCCTGGCCAGGGCCTCGCCGACGCCGGAGCTTCCTGCAAGGCTGGATAGATTGTTAATATTATCAATAATGCTTTTTAGGAACTGCTGCAGTGAGTACAAGTGTGTATCGTTAATATAGTACAAGCCGTTAGTCCAGTCGTTCCAGTAGCCCAGGCCCACCATCAGACCGATGGTGGCAAGGATTGGCAGAGACAGGGGCAGGACGATGTGGAAATAAATATAAAATTCCCCGGCTCCGTCGATTTTCGCCGCTTCCACCAGCGCCGGATGGATATTGGCCTTAAAGTTATTTTTGTACAAAAGGATATAAAATCCGTTAAATACCAGCGACGGGAAGATTAGTCCGAAGATGGTATTTTTTACGTGGAACACAGACGTATACATCAGGTAGCTGGGAACAATGCCGCCGTTAAAGAGCATGGTAAAAAATACCATAAAACTCAGCACCTTGGCCCGCTTATAATCAGGGCGCGCCAGGGTCCAGGCAAGCATTGGGCCAATGAGAAGGCTGATGCATGTTCCCACGGCGGTGACGATGAGGGTTATGCCGTAAGCCCGAAAGATCCGGATGCCATTGGAACTGAACAGATATTGGTAGGCGTAGGCCGAGAATTTTCGGGGGATAAAGCTGTAGCCCTGGGAGAGCAGCGTGGACTCCTCTGTAAAGGAGGAGGATACCAGCAAAATAAAGGGCAGAATTGCCAATGCCGCAAAGACGGACAAAATTGCGATGATAATGGCCTGATAGCGTTTGTCGCTGGCGCTTTTTACACTTGAATCCATAAATCCATCCTCCTTTCACTAAAACAGGGCGTTTTCACGGTCTAATTTACGAACGACCATGTTGACGCAGAAGACAAGGGCAAAGCCTACAATGGCCTGGTAGGTGCTTCCTGCGGAAGCAATGGATACGTTATTCAAGACCATAAGGCTGCGGTATACATAGGTGTCCACAGTATTTGTCACATCGTAGAGAGCTCCGGAATCCAGAGGCACCTGGTAGAACAGGCCAAAGTCGGAGTAGAAGATACGTCCCACCTGGAGGAGCATCAGGGTGATGATGGTGGACTTGAGCATAGGCAGGGTGATAAAAAGAATTTGCTGCCATTTTGTGGCGCCGTCTACTTTGGCCGCCTCATAGAGCTGCCGGTCAATGCCAACGATGGCGGATAAAAAGATAATGGCATTATAACCCACCTGCTTCCATACATACACAAACACAAGGATAAAAGGCCAGTACTGAGGACTCTGGTAAAAATTAATAGGTTCATCCAGAAGGCTGTTGATCATTCCTGTCTCATTTCCAAGCAGAGCGAAAACAATGTAGGCTACAATAACCATGGAAATAAGCTGAGGCAGCAGGATACTTGTCTGGAAGAAGCGCTGGAGCGCCCTTTTGTACAGATCTGACAGGCAGATGCCTACAAGGACGCCGACGATAATGCCAAGGGCGATAAATACGGCGTTGTAACATAAAGTGTTTCGAGTGATGATAAATGCGTCGCTGTCAAAAAAGCTTCCCCGCGATGAAAAAAGCATTTTGAAATTTTCCAGGCCAATCCACGGACTGTTCCATACGCCAAGGCTATAATCCACTTTTTTAAAGGCAATGGTAATACCGAACATAGGAATGTACCGGTCGATAATAAAGTACATCATGCCCGGCAGGGCCATGAAGTCCAGAGTACATAAGATCTTCAGATTCCACAGGCTGTAAATAGCCGCGGCCAGGATGAGAATCATGAGGATAAGGGCAACGACACATCCATAGCCGGCCTCCGGATTTCTGGCCCGGCGGAATGTACTGGAAATACCCAAAATAAATTTACAATTGCAAACGACGTTTACAAGGGCGCCCAGGCCGATAAACCGGAAGGAAATCTTACGTTTAAACAGCGGAAACAGCAGGCTCCCCACAAAGACAGCCAGCAGTCCCACTAAAGAAAGAATGAAAAAGACATCTGTGGTCAGGACAATCTCTCCGCCGCAGATGGTCCTTCCTGTAACAAAGTCCAGCCCGCTGACAGTATAAACATTTCCGTTATACCCATAGCTGGCAAATGGGTTTGTATACATGATCACTGTGATCACTGCCAGTATGATAAATTCCCATCGTATCCGGTCTGAGGCGGCCCAGGGACGGATATTGGTTAGTAGTTTCTGACGATCCACCATCGTCTCCCCCCTATCTGTAATAATTAATTGCCGATGAGCCGCCGAAGCATTTCATGGTGGCGGCGAACCTGGGTGACTTCATCGGGCAGAGCTTCAAAGTCAAGATCCTGCTGATCCCGCTGGCCTTCATATTCGGAATCAATGTAACCGTCATAGCCGCATTCCTTCAGATACTTTATAGGTTTTTCGTAGTCGATACTCTTCTCATCATAACATCCCGGCTGTCCGGGAACTTCCGTCATATCGTAAAATTTGCCGTGAATGCTGACAATATAGGGTACAATGTCTTTAATATCTTCCGGAATGGACACCGGTTCATGGAAGGCCAGCCGTTCCATGGAAGTAATGGTCATATCGCTGTCCGGATATTTTTCATGGGCCAGGTCCACAAGATCATCAAAACTGTAGTTTTTGCAGTTTTCCACAATAAAATCCACTTCCTCTGGATATTTGGCGTTTCTGCGCTCATAGTCCACAGATACCTGGGGTGCGCTGTGCTGGAAAATACCAAAGTCGGGCACCAGGCCGACATAAGGGCTTCCGGTTTTATCTTTAAGCTGGAGGATCTGTTCCACAAGTCTGAAATCCCTCACCGCGGACATGCCATATTTATTTTTCTTTTTTTGCCGCTGCTTAATGGGAATGGGGAAATGGATTTCCTTTCCGATGCGTACGTTGTATTTTTCCGCGGTGTCCAGTGCCATCTCAATGACGTCAATGGGGACGCTGCTTAAAGTCCGCACATTTTCAAAGCCCATTTTGGAGGCGATGATAATATCGTTTTTCAGCCGCTGGGCGGCCTCCCTGTGGTTCATCACATGATCCCGGAACTGATGGACGTCCAGAAAGACGTCTGCCGTTACTGCTTTCATGTTGTAGCGGGCCATGGTGTTGTTCCAGTCAAATATAAATTCTTCCGTGGGGAAGGGGTAGCGGGGAACGGCGGAATCCATAATAATCTCAATGCCGTCGGTCTCCAGATGGTCGTGAACTTCGGCGATCATATCTTTCAAGGTCATTTTTCCGAAAAACTGCGCCTGCTGATAGCTGTATAAAGAAACTCCCCGTTTAATCATGGCTGCCGCCTCCCTCCTTTAATTCAAGCTGATAAGAAAATACGGATGATGATTTTCCGCTTCCCGCGCCGCTGCCGGGTACCGGAGGATTTTTTACCCACTCCTCATCCCATGGGGCGTAGCCGTACTGCATCAGTATGGACTGCTGGAGGCGGATCGTGTGGGTTCCTGGGGCAAGACCGCCCGGCTTTTTCACATGGACAATGGCTTCAGTGGCATAATCCCAGTGTTCCCACACGCATTTTTTGAGTTCTTCAAAGGTTCTTGGAGCCTTGCCGTTGACTTCAAAGGTCTGAACTTCTCTCGGATATTCCACGCCATCGCACTGTATGTAATAACCGTTGTGAAGGGAGAGGAAGCATCCTCTGTAGTCTGCGATTTTGACGCTGAAGGAGAATCCCACGGCCTGGCCGCCCATATAATCGTTTTTTAGACTGTCCGGGCGAATTAAAAATTTATCAAACATAGTGTGTACCTCGTTTTCACCAGCGATTGTATTAATATTGCTCCGCTGTTTTTATGGATAAGCCGCAAAGCCGGCAGTATTTGCCGGCTTTACGGGAATCACAGTGTTTTACTGCTGGTTTGCCAGCCATTCATCCAACTGGCTTTGATAAGCGCTGACCAGTTCATCAATGCCGCTGGCTGTTAATTCGTCAAGGAATTGCTGATAGTAAGTGTCATAATCCTGGCTGCAAGAACCGGAAAGAATCGTTGTTTTATATTTCTCGAAAACATTGCTGCAGGCTGTAAGGGTAGCCTCAAGGCCGGTATTGTCCAGAGTAAAGCCTAGATATGGGGATATCTCTGCTGCCTGGTTAGATTCTTCCTGGATTTGGCGCAGATCGGGGTCATTGCCTGCCCATGGAGTTACATTCATACGGCTTCCGTAAAGGAAATCCGCAATATGATACGGAACGGTTTCGGCGGTGACTCCTTCGGGATAATCGGCACAACCATCTTCATTGATCACATAGTCCCGGCCTTCAATTCCCCAGGAGAGCAGATTGCCAAGTCCGCTGTCGGCGGTATAAAGAAGATTGAGGAATTTAATGGCAGCTTCCGGCTCAAGGGCTGTTACAGGAACGCCAAAGCCGAATTTGGTTAAAATACCGGTAGTGATCATAGACTGATGTTCTGTCACCGGATTTAAAATGATCATGTCGTATCCTGTAGAAGCGGCTGAGGTAATTTCGCCGCCGACTTCTGTTGTAGTGATCACGCCGCATCCAACGCCGTTTTTAAGTAAAGTTGTGCCGAAATCCTGGGACATGGCGGCATCTTTGTAAATAAGTCCTTCCTGATACCAGTCATAGGTACGGCGCAAAACTTCCTGAACATCCTCATTAAAATACAGACATTCAATTTTTCCTGTTTCTTTGTTGGCCATAAACATATTGGCGGAATCTCCCAGGTTATCGTAGACATAGCCGTCGGAGAAATTTTCTCCCGCGCTTAATGTAGGGCTTGCAGTTAAGACAGAGCCATTAATATCTGCATTGACAAGTCCCTGTCCGGACTGCTCAGAGATGGCTTTTAAGGCTTCTTCCACCTCTGTCCATGTGGTTGCGTTTTCAAGTTGTTCAGTAACCCCGGCTGCGTCGGCGAGATCTCTGCGGACCAGCATCATAGATTTAAAGACAAGGGGACCATAGTTTCCAACACCGTAAATCCTTCCGTCCCGGGAAGTGGCTGCAAGAAATTCATCTCCCAAAGTGGCTTTGATCTCAGGGCCATACTGGTCAAGATAATCGGTAATATCCATTAACTGGTTTTGGGACATTAATGTATTGTAGGTAGTACTTGGATTTGGGGTAAACATCATCAGGTCCATTTTTTCGTTTCCGGTGATCATCATAGGAACCTGTGTTTCATATTGTGCGGAATCAATCCACATCAGATCCACAGCTACATTAATTTCCCGCTGGGTGATTTCATTGACAGCTTCCTCAACAGCGTCTGATGCTGATTCCTCCACAGTTCCAAGAGTACGCAGGACAACAGTGATTTCTGTCATTTCCCCGGAATCGTCCTGGGCCTGGGCGTCATTGCTGCTCTGACCCCCGCTATCACTTTGAGTGCTTCCAGAGGTATCTCCACTTGCGGATGGGGGAACTTCGCTTTCCGGATTTCCTCCGCAGCCGGCGAGCATACCAGTGATCATTGCAGATGCCAACACTGCTGATAATAATTTCTTAAACTTCATGATACAACCTCCTTCTCCAAATTATCTTCTCCTGTTTAGAGTTTAAATAAACGTTCCGCATTTTTATAACAGATGGCTTCCAGCTCCGCTTTGTTAAAACGGCATGCCTCCAACTGCCGGATGGCAGTTTCTGTTGGAAAATGGGGATAATCGGTGCCGAATAGTATTTTATCAATACCAAGAGCCTCAATGGCACAGGCCATAGTTTCCGGCCGATAGCCGCCGCTTGTGGCAATATACAGATTTTTTTTCAGGTATTCTGAGGGTGGACGTGTGATGATTCCCTGTTCCCAAAGTCTCCGGCACTCATAGCCTTCATCCAGACGTTTGAGACAATAGGGGATGGTTTCGCCCATATGGCCTAAAATAATCTTTAAGTTTGGATGTCGTTCAAAGACGCCGTTAAAAACCATGCGCAGCAGGATAGTGCCAATGACAAAGCTCCAGTTCCATGTATTGCCAAGAAGGGCGGAACACCCCTTAAAGGCACGAACCTGGTCAGCTTCCGGGTTTCTGGGATGAATATAAAGCGGAACATCCAGAGCTTCCATTGTTTCCCAGAGAACATCATAGGCAGGATCGTCATAATAGGGATATTCACCAACGCCGGTCTGTCCCTGTACAAAGGCTCCTACAAAATGTTTCTCCTCAACGCACCGGCGAAGTTCTTTTTCCGCAGCTTCGGGTTTCTGCATTGGCAGAAGCGCCATGGCCCGGAAATGCGTTGGCGACTGATTTACGAAGTCTTCCATCATGTCATTGACCTGGGCCGCCATTTCCACGGCCCGTCCAGCATCATGGAGATACTGGACGGCATGGGTATTTGGAGAAACAATCTGAATGTCAATGTTAAAACGCTCCATGGTGGGCAGCCGGTGTTCGTCCACTGGCATGTCAAAAAGATCTTTTAAATACTGAGCCCTTTTTTCATCCGCAGTGGCGGGAAAGGTGTTTTCGTCTGTGGCTTCTCTGTCAAAAAGACGAAAAGTCTCGTTTTCTACATGTTCTTCAATAGCAATTTTCTTCATGTAATCCCTCCGTGTCTTGTAATTATGCTTATTTGTTACTTCTCTTTGATATAATTTTAGTGTATAATGACTAATGTTTCCAGAATACAAGTTTGATAGTAATTATCAGATTTTGACAAAACTTATCAGAATTTGACAAGTTTTTTAAAATGGATATAATAAATTTATGTGATTTTTGCATATTGTATTTAAGAAAGAATATGACGGCATTTGTTACTCATTAAAAATTAGGAGGCGAATCATTTTATGACAATCATACATGACTTAGTTGCTGTATATAACTCAATTTCTGTAGACCGGGCTTTTCACAGTGTTATTGCAGCACTCTTAAAAAATTTACCTCAGATTCCCCGGATGTCTCTGGAAGAAACCGCGGAATTGTGTAATACATCGGTAATTACCATAAACCGTCTGCTTAAAGAGATTAACTGTCCGTCATTTAGAGCTTTTAAACAAAGAGTTTCAGATGTGATTAACGGATACAGTAAGCATAACCGTGTTTTTCCCTATGATTGGCAGATGCCGGCCAATGACCACGACACAGCAGCCCAGATTGCTAATTATTTTATGTATCTTCAGGGGAATATTCAGGAAATGGCCCGGCGTATGGATGTGTCACAAATTGAAATGGCGGCGGATATTTTGCATAACGCAAAGGATGTTCATGTCTATGGGATGTACCCGGCAAGTCACGCAAAAAAACAGTTCCAGGTAGATCTTATGGTTTCCGGAAAGTATTATATCTGTTACAGCAAGCCTGCGGATATCCGGGAAGATATACGGACACTGGGACCGGAGTCTGCAGTAATCACCCAGGTTATTGCCTCCTATAAAGACTATTCGGAAATTATGCCTGCCATAAACCATGTTCTGGAACTAAAAATTCCAACGATTGTTATTTCATCGACGAAAACATTGAATAATTTTAAAGATGCCCGGTGTGTTCTCACATTTCCGGGGACAGATACAGCTATGGATAATTATTTCATAGATATTCTTTTTAATCTCATGTGTATGATATACCGGACAAACTATATTGATGGAAATTAATTGAAAAAATGAAACGAGGGGAAAAGGAGGGAGACTGGCAGGTGCGCCCTGCCAGTCATTATGAAAATGAAAAGATTATCAAAAAAAGCCTGACGGCTTCATATAAATATGCTATCGAAAATTTGTGAAAAAATCATGGCTATTTTGCAAAAAAACAGTAATATTTACGTAAAATAATCTGCTTCACATAGCGACTTCCTGATGAATTTAATGTTCAAAGCCTGTAACTCATCATTGCGGTTTAAACGTTCGTACAGAGGAGAGATTTGACTTGAAAGTGAGTTTTATATGGACAAGCTGTTGATGAAATTAGGAGACTCAGAAAATTTTAAAGACAGATAATTTGGGGAGGGAGTTCCGGCCGGCTTTCGTCGGCCGGAAGTTATGAAAATGAAAAAATTACTACAAAAAAACAAGTATTTTTTTGTATGTTTTAATCATAGAGGAATTTTGTGAAGAAAATATGTCGTATTTGTCAAAAGATTGTGATTTTCGCTCCGCTCATCAGGAATAGGGCGGTCTGCTCTTTATGCAAGCATAAATCATCCCGCCTATTCCTGATGGCTGAACTGTTGCCTGATTTGGAAATATATCAGTTCTTTTTGCCTACTGACATTATAGCATATGCAGTTTGGAAATGCAATATTCGGGAATTTTTTTCGCATAAAACAGGAAATCCTTGGTTACTGTTTACACAACAGCCAGACACTTGCTGGCTTGCCAGTGAACAGCAACAATCCTTGATTTATGCGGAACAAAAAAATAATGCAGAAGATGGGAGTTGAACCCACACGTCCTTGCGAACACTAGAACCTGAATCTAGCGCGTCTGCCATTCCGCCACTTCTGCATGCATTTATAATACCACATTCTGAAAAAAATGCAAGCCCTAATTTTTAAAATTTTTAAAATTTAACGAAAAATATAAAAAACAGGTAAAATCATCACAGTTCAGGCGGGACATGGCGGAGATTTTTCCTGGCTTTATGGCTGGATAGGTACATAAATTTCTAATTTTGAAAAACAACGTGATAATAGAAGAAAATTTTCCTGGAATAAAGTATAATAGAAGTGCAGCAAAAAACGGAGAGGGACACTGTGAACGCAGCAGAATCCTGAGATTATGATTTTTTTGAAAGGGGAATGCATCATGAATGAAGCAGTAAAAGCCATTGTTGAGAGAAGCAGTTGTAATAAGTATAAACCGGATCATCTTAAAAAAGAGGAGATTGATCTTATTGTGAAGGCCGGGCTTAACGCGCCTTCGGGAATGAACCGCCAGTGCCAGAGATTTGTCGTTGTTCAAAACCCGGATATGGTTAAGAAACTGTCTGCCATGAACGCGGGCGTCATGGGAATGGATGGCGATCCGTTCTACGGCGCTCCGGATGTGATTGTTGTTTTGGCAGATAAGAGCAGCGCTACATATTTATATGACGGCAGCCTTGCTATGGGCAATATGCTCAACGCGGCCTACTCCATGGGACTGGGCGCGCGGTGGATTCACCGGGCCAAAGAAATTTTTGACGGTGAGGAAGGAAAAGCGCTCCTGAAAGCGTGGGGGCTTGAGGGAGATCTGGAAGGCATTGGTTTTTGCATTGTAGGTTATCCGGATATGCCTCTTGAGACAAAAGATAAAGTGGGCGGACGGGTTGTCTATGTAGACTGATGATTTGGATGTTTTAGGAATAACATTCGGAAATATGTTATCAAGAAAAAGATTGTCTGGCTGGAACCAGGCAATCTTTTTCTTTACAGAATTTCTATTACAGAAAATTTTTATGGGGAAACTGTATCTCTGAAATCTGCCCTCCAAATAACGGCCGCACCTATAATAAAAATGGCGCAGATGAGCCAGGTGACAGGCTCACAGATGCATACAGCGAAATACCCGAACAAGGGAACAATAAGCAGAGCAAATACAATTTTTAATGTCATTTCAATAAGACTGCAAAACAAAGGTGCAAGCTGATGCTTCATTCCCTGGAGAGCGGTACGTAAAATGACAAGGAACATCAGGGGCGGCATGGAGGGAATGTTGATTTTCATATAAAGAACTGCGCTGGAAATAACTTCCGGGTTTGTGCTTCCTGTAATCAGCCGGATAAACTGCGGCGAGAAAAGGAAGGTCAGAGCCATAGCCACAAGCCACCAGAGGGCATAGAGAAAGAGCGCTGTCCGTATGCCTTTGAAAATTCGTTTCCGCTGCCCGGCGCCATAATTTTGGCTGGAAAAAGTAGCGATAGCAGTGCCGATAGATCCTCCCGGCGTAAAAAAGAACTCAGCGAGACGGCGGGCGCCGACCTGGGCGGCGATATAGACGCTTCCAAGGGCGTTAATACTGCTTTGGAGAATAACACTGCCAATATTATAAATAGTGGACATAAGAGCCATGCTGATACCAGACCAGAGCATATCCATAACAAAGGATTTGGATACATGGAGTTCTTGTCTTGAAAAATAAAATTCCGGATAAAATCTGATAATGTATGCAAGACAGAGCAGAGCGCTTATTCCCTGAGATAGAACGGTTGCTATAGCGGCGCCTGAAACACCTGTGTTTAAAGGCCCCATGAACAGAAAGTCCAGGATAACATTGAAAACCGAAGAAAAAAGCAAAAACCACAGGGGAGTCATGCTGTTGCCTACCGCCCGCAAAAGACCGGCTTCCATATTATAGCTCATGCTCAGAGGAATACCGGCGAGAATAATCGTTAAGTAGCTCAAAGCCCCACTCAGAAGATCCGTTGGCGTTTGTAAAGCTTGCATAAGCGGATGTCTGAGAATAAGAAAGACAACCGTTAAAACAGCGGCAAAAGAAAGCGAGAGGTTGATCATCCAGCAGACGGACTGGCGCATTTCTTTAGGGTTTCCTGCACCGAAGCTTCGGCTGACTGCCAGAGAAAGACCATTATTAAGCCCGAAACAAAAGTTGGTGATCAGACCATAAAGGGCCGATGTGGCGCCAATTTGAGCGAGTGCCTGATCTCCGATAAGGTGTCCCGCGATGGCTGTATCGGCCATGTTATAAAATTGCTGAAGGACATTGCCAATGATTAGCGGAAGCGCGAATTTAAGTAACAGGCGTGCCGGATTACCTGTAGTCATATCAAGAATATTATTTTTGCGGTTTTTCTCCATGAAAATCTCTCCTTTCAGGATTTTCCGACACATTTCACTGAGGGCCAGGCGGTTTACTTGCGTTAATTGTAGAAAGGAAAATGTTCGGAATATAACACCATTATAAATAAAAAAAACAAAAAATGTTTTAAAAGTGTGAAAAAAATGGTTTCAGATTTTGAAAGTCGAGGAAAACTTTTGGGGACAAAACCTTGAAATAGAAACATGGAAACAAAAGCTTGGGTGAAAACAGACAGAATAATCTTTACATTCTTCTTTTCTCTTCCTATAATGAATGTAGCTCAAAGCTGGCGCCATAAATTTGTGCGGACAAAGAGCCGGCAAAGAAAGGAGACTCGTATTTTGGAAAATAAGACACCGGGGAAATTATTTTTATGTGCTACGCCCATTGGAAATCTGGAAGATATTACTTTTCGGGTGCTGGAAACCCTCAGATCTGTGGATCTGATCGCGGCGGAGGATACCCGCCATAGTATTAAGCTTCTAAATCATTTTGAAATAAAAACCCCTATGACCAGTTATCATGAATTTAATAAGATTGACAAGGGGAAATATCTGGTGGACCAGCTTTTGCAGGGGATAAATATCGCGCTGGTGACAGACGCGGGGACGCCGGCCATTTCTGACCCTGGGGAAGAGTTAGTAAGAATGTGCCTGGATGCAGGGATTGAAGTGACTTCCCTGCCCGGTCCTGCGGCCTGCGTTACGGCGCTGACCATGTCCGGTTTGTCCGCCCGGCGTTTTTGTTTTGAGGGATTTCTTCCTACAGATAAAAAAGAGAGAAATCAGGTTCTTGAGCGGTTGAAAAATGAGACCCGGACAACAGTAATGTACGAGGCGCCTCACCGTCTTGTAAGGACGATGGAGATTTTAGAGGAAGTCCTTGGGGACCGGAGAATTGTTTTTTGCAAGGAACTGACCAAAAAGCATGAGCGGCGGATGGAGATGACATGCCGGGAAGCGCTGGCCTGCTTTGAAAAGGAGGAACCCAGAGGGGAGTTTGTCCTGGTCATTGAAGGCCAGGACCCTGAAGTGCTTCTGGAGGAGGAGCGAAGCTCCTGGGAGCAGATGAGTATTGAGGAACACATGGAAGTTTACACAGACCAGGGGATGAATCGAAAGGAAGCAATGAAAGCGGTGGCCGCGGACCGTGGCGTAAGTAAGAGGGATATTTATCAAGCCCTGCTGGATCATGAGCAGGGGGACTAAAAAAAGAGGGCTGGCGGCGGCTATCTGTCTGGCTGCGGGATTTGCCCTTCTGGCTGCGGCAGCACATATTCCCGGCTTTTCTCAGTGGTATGTCACAACACTTTACCCTTTATATGTAGGGAGCGTGGGACGGCTGTCCGGAATGAATGATGACGTGCTGGCGGATCTTCGGGACAACAACGCATTTTGGGATTTGTACGACGGAAGTATTTCCCGGATGTCCGACTGGATGAACGATACCTATTTAAGGGCTAACGGCCAGGCAGATGGTATCGCCAGTTACGACAAAATGGTAGATCTTATCATTTCTTACTGTAAGGACATCTATTGATTAGGCGGAAAAAATAGTATATAATGGGGATAACTTATTTTGATAATCAAAGTATTATGCATTACTGTTCACACAGCAGCCAGACACTTGCTGTCTGGCTGCGTCAGAATGTGATTCAGGCGTTCGCAGGCTTGCCAGTGAACAGTAAACTATTATGCCGGCAGGGAGGGATGATATGGACAATTATGAAAAGCTTGGCGGAGTGCTTGTGGAGTTGTTTAATGAAACTCTTGGGATTGAGCGAAGATATGTGGAGAAAAGTATTTATAAAGATATTTCTGTCAATGATATGCACATATTAAATGCTATCGGAATTGAAGGGAAAAAAAGTATGTCAGTTATCGCCAAACAGATTGGCGTGACTGTAGGGACATTGACGATCGCTATCAACAGTCTTGTGAAAAAAGGCTATGTATCCCGTTCCCGCAGTGAGAGGGACCGGAGAGTCGTGCTTGTATTTTTGTCCGATAAAGGCCGGGCAGCATGTGAATATTACCAGAGATTCATTCGGTCAATGGTTCAGGCTATGAGAGATGGCCTGGACGATGGCCAGTGTGAAGTGCTTGTCCAGGCCATGACCAATTTAAGGGAATACTTTCTCTCTGTCTGAGAAAGATCCGGGCTTTTTCTGGCAAAGCATTGCGTTTCCCGGTGCCTCATGTTTAGCGAAAATATTTAATGGAACGCACCGGCTTTGGATGCTCCCTGCGCTCTGCGATAGGATTTTTCGGATATCCGATATTGCAGGCGTCAAAGGCGTAGACCTCGCCCATGTCCAGGCCCAAAAGATCTTTTAGCGCGTCGGTATTGGAAATATCGCTGATGCCGGAACACACCCGGAAGGCAAGATCCATCTCTGTAGCCTTCAGCCACATATTTTCCATAATATACCCCAGGCAAGTCTCCTCCCGCTGCGGCAGACCGCCCCTTTCGGCGATGATGATCAGCCATGGACTGATGAAAATATCGTTGGCCGGGCGCTCACTCATAGCTTTGGCGATTTTGGCAACCTCAGGATATCTGTCCGCCAGACCGTTATTTTTTATGCGGACAACTTCCTGGCGCCGGGCCTCCTCGCACAGCACTTTGATCTTTTCGGCCATATCGCTGTCCCTGTGAATCACAAAAAAGTGGCGGAAGCTGTCCGTATTTTTCTGGACAAGGCCGGCGAATGGGGCCAGCCGGCCCGCTTCAATCACAGCCTCAATCTTTTCTTCCGGAAGTTCTGTGATATCAAATTCACGGATGCTTCGTCTCTGTTCTAAAATTTTGTCCAATACCATTTTCTCAATAAACATATGTAGACCCCTTTCCAATACAGTTTTTTGCAAAGTTAAGATGTAAAAAGGCGCTGCCTTTAAGTCTGAAACTTTTAGCAGCGCCTGAAAGTCATTTCATGAATGATCAGTCAACCTGAGGACCTGCGGAAACTAACGCCTTTCCTGCCTCATTTGTCTCATATTTAGCGAAGTTTTTAATAAATCTCTGAGCCAGGTCTTTTGCCTTTTCCTCCCACTGGGAAGCGTCAGCGTAAGTATCACGGGGATCAAGGATATTTGTGTCAACGCCCGGAAGTTCTGTAGGCACTTCAATGTTGAAGTAAGGAATCTTCTTTGTAGGAGCCTTTAAGATATCACCGTTAAGGATAGCGTCAATGATGCCGCGGGTATCCTTGATGGAGATACGTTTGCCTGTGCCGTTCCAGCCTGTGTTTACAAGATAAGCCTTAGCGCCGCTCTGTTCCATTCTCTTAACAAGCTCTTCGGCATATTTTGTCGGATGAAGCTCAAGGAAAGCCTGTCCGAAGCAAGCGGAGAATGTAGGTGTAGGCTCTGTGATGCCCCGCTCTGTACCTGCCAGTTTAGCTGTGAAGCCGGACAGGAAATAGTACTGTGTCTGTTCCGGAGTCAGAATGGATACCGGAGGCAGTACGCCGAAAGCGTCAGCGGAAAGGAAGATAACTTCTTTAGCTGCCGGAGCCGCGGAAACCGGGCGGACAATTTTTTCAATATGGTCAATCGGGTAAGATACACGGGTATTTTCTGTAACGCTCTTATCCGCGAAATCAATCTTGCCGTTTTCGTCCAGTGTAACGTTCTCAAGAAGCGCGTTGCGTTTGATGGCGTTGTAGATATCCGGCTCGGATTCTTTATCCAGATTGATAACTTTTGCGTAGCAACCGCCCTCAAAGTTGAAGATACCGTTGTCATCCCAGCCATGTTCATCATCGCCGATGAGAAGACGTTTGGGATCTGTGGAAAGAGTCGTCTTTCCTGTGCCGGAAAGACCGAAGAAGATGGCTGTGTTTTCGCCGTTCATGTCGGTGTTAGCGGAGCAATGCATGGAAGCGATGCCCTTTAACGGCAGATAGTAGTTCATCATGGAGAACATACCTTTCTTCATCTCGCCGCCGTACCATGTGTTAATGATAACCTGTTCACGGCTTGTGATGTTGAACACAACAGCAGTCTCGGAATTAAGGCCAAGTTCTTTGTAGTTTTCAACTTTAGCTTTGGAAGCGTTATATACGATGAAGTCCGGCTCAAAGTTTTCAAGTTCTTCGGCTGTAGGACGAATGAACATGTTTGTAACAAAGTGTGCCTGCCATGCCACTTCCATAATGAAGCGGATTGCCATGCGGGTGTCTTTGTTAGCGCCGCAGAAAGCATCAACAACATAGAGTTTTTTGTTGGAAAGCTCTTTAAGAGCGATGTCTTTTACGGTGTGCCAGGTTTCCAGACTTGCCGGATGGTTGTCGTTCTTATATTCGTCAGAAGTCCACCATACAGTATCCTTTGAATTTTCATCCATAACGATAAATTTATCTTTGGGTGAACGTCCAGTGTACTCGCCTGTCATAACGTTAACAGCACCCAGTTCGCTGACCTGGCCTTTGTCATAGCCAGTAAGCGCCGGGTTTGTTTCTTCTTCAAATAATAATTCGTAAGAAGGGTTATGCACAATTTCCAGAGTACCTGTAATGCCATACTTACTTAAATTGATTTCTGCCATTCTACATTTCTCCTCTTTCTTGATTTGATATTTGCGTCAGTTTTTCAGCAGGACATATAACGTATGCCAAAAAACTGCTGTTTCTTAGGTCATAAAGCAGCAAAAAAAGCTGCTCCCTTTCATTATTATACATAATTAATTAATTAAATCAACAGATTTTGGAAGGATTTTTTGGGAAAGGAAGGTTTTTTGGCTATTTTTTAATAGAAATTGGCGCGTCCTGTCGGAAATAATATCCCAGCGGGACACGCCAATTTATGTTGTTTTCTACGCCGCCAGACCCGGATTTTCATTCTGGCTGTCCAGCCATTCTTCCATCCGCTCCTCAATGAGATCAAAGGGCGCTGGGCCGGTGGTCAGGATAAAGCGGTGAAACTCTACCGGGTCAAAATTGCCGCCAAGGGCCGTTTCAGCGTCACTTCTCAATGTCTCAAAAGCTTTGTAACCAATATAGTAGGAGAGGTAGTTGGTCGGCTCCGCCACAACAGCCTCATAAAGCCAGTCGACGGTATCTTCATCTCCCATGGCGAACTGATCCAGATACTGGGCCGCGTCCTCCCGGTTCCATCCCTCGTAGTTGACCCCAAGGTCAGCGCGGGCGCAGATCCCCAGGGAAAAATCCTGGTTGGCCGCCAGGGTCGCAGCCACATCCTCATCCAGCCCTGCCCAGGCAAAAGAGCGCATTTCAACATAGGTGGCCCATCCCTCAGAATAGCCGGAATAGCTTAAAAGCCGGCGGATCGGGTGGGGATCGGTGCTGTTAAACCATGTGGTCTGATACAGGTGTCCGGGATAACCTTCGTGGGCCAGGGTGGCGTACATGGACATGGCATTTTCTTCATTAGTGTAATAATTATTAATATAGATGGTATTGCTGTCCGTGGCGTCCACCGCCGGGATCATATAAAATGCCGGGCTCAGGTTTTCCTCCAGGGAGGGATGGACATATTTGATTGTAAATTCTGAGGATACAGGCGCCGGAAATTCGTCGGTGATCTTAGTCTGGAGCTGATTTAAGATCGCCTCAGGGTCAGTGACCGGCGGCTGGGCCTGGGTGAGTTGGGTAAAAAGCTCCTCATTGTCCATGTAGAGGGCGGCGATGGTGTTTAAATCGTTATAGAGAGACTGGTCCGTCATGTCGATCATGTCCTCCACAGACCAGGAGGTGCCTGTGGCAGACTGTGCCAGGAGAGAATAGTACTGAGCCCCCTGGTCGTAATTGGCCAGGCCGCCTTCGTTGGTCCCGGTGCCTTTGAGCTGGGTCAGGGTGTCGATGATCATATCATAGGCAGGAATCACTTGTTCTTTCACAGTCTGGGCGTTTTCTTCCATGTAACGGTTTTTATCCGCTTCTGACAGATCCGGCATTTCAGAATCCAGCTTTTCCTGGAAAATATCTATGAGAAGGTTCTCGTCCGGGTTGGCGATAAATGTTTCACACTGCGAGATAATGGCGTCGGCTGTGTAGTCCGCCATAAAAAGGCCGGCCTCGCTTTTGGCCTTTTCAATTTCAAGGAGATCGGAAAAATACCGGGGCACGTCCTGGAGGAGGAGAAGATAATCCTCAATGTCTTCCTGGACGCGGAATGTATATTCGCTTAAAATTACCGGAAGCTGGGCCTGAATACCCAGAGTGGGGCTAAAAACAGTCTGATATAAAATAAAATCAAAGCTGTCAACAGACTCCTCAAAACTTTCCTCAAGCATATCATAAATAAGCTGCTGCTCATCAGAAAGCGCCTCATAATCAAAACTTTCAAGGGTTTTAAGAGCTTTCTGCGTGTCCTCAAGGTCTTCATCCGCCGTATCCAGGCTGACGTCACCGAAACTGATCTCATCTATGGACAGGCCGTAATTTTCCGGGTGTTCCAGGGAATAGTGAAAGTCTATGGCATTGGCTGTGACCTGCTGGCCAAAAAGCTCCGTTAAATACTGGTCAAAGGCGTTGCTGCCCTGATTCTGGGCGGTGTCGGAAACTGTCGGGGATACATTGGAGCTGTCTGCCGTAAAAATGTTTGAACCGCGGCAGCCGGACAGGGGAAGGGAAGATAAAACAATGGCAAGGCCCAAAACCGGCATAAGTCCCGGACGGTATATTTTCATTTTCATAAAAACTCCTTTCGGCCGGCGTTTCACCGGCAACTGTCAATTCATGATTAGTATGTGCAGCAATTCTATTTTTATCATTTTCGTAACTATTCAGCCGCGCAAGCAGCGGTAAAGCAGCGTTAGCTGCGGAAATCCGAGATGCATGGCTGAATAGTTACTCATTTTCAATGATTTGGCCGTAAAACTCAATCTTAACAACAGCATATCATAAGGGCCGGATTCAGGCAACTGTGAACAGTAACCAGGCAATCGTGCATAGCAACAGTGGCCTGATAAATAGAACATTTTTTGTTTTTTTGATATGGACATTTTCAAGGATGTATATGCTATAATCAAATGTACAGCTTGACCCCAGGTATAGTCCTGGACTTTGAGAACATACTGCAGAAAAATATAGGAGGTTTGTTTATGAAGGTATTAGGTATTTCTTTTGGCCGCAAAGGCCGCTGTTCAGACATTTTGACAAAGGAGGCTCTTTTTGAGGCGAAACGCTGCGGCGCGGATGTGGAATTTATTAACGTTATTGACTTAAATATCGGCCACTGTACAGCCTGTGACGCCTGTTCTAAGGCAAAAGAGCGGGGGATGCAGATTAAGTGCTTTAAGAAAGATGATTATCATATTCTTGAGGAGAAGGTTCTGGATGCCGACGGTATCGTACTGGCAGCTCCGGTGTACGCCGTTGCGCCTGTAGGACAGCTTAAAAACTTTATCGACCGCTTTGGACCGGCTCATGACCGGGCTGCCTTAAATAAGGAGCAGGAGAGACGTAAAAAAGAAGGTATGGAGCCTCTGGACGCCAGATATTTTAAGGACCGCCCCATCGCCTATATTTCTGTCGGCGGCGCTATCACTCAGAACTGGGTATCCATGGGTCTTCCCATTATGCACCTTTTTGGTATCTCCTTAAAGATGAAGAGCGTGGGCCGTCTGGACGCTTACGATATGGGCCGCACAGCCAGTCCTGTCCTTGATGAGAAACTGATGGCGAGAGCCGCTGCTCTGGGACGCTCTGTGGCTGAAAATCTTGGAAAGCCTCTGGAAGAGATGACCTTTGCCGGGGACGACGGCTGCTGCCCGGTATGCCATAATAATCTGCTCACATTTACAGGCACAACGACTGTAGAATGTCCGATCTGTGGCATTAAAGGTCAGGTTACTGTGGATGGCGACAAGATGAATGTGACTTTCAGCGAGTATGAGCAGAACCGCGCCCGCGGCACAGAGAATGGCCTTATTGAACACTGTGAGGAGATTGCCAGCATGATCCCCATTGCTATTAAGAAGCTTGAGGAAAATAAAGACCGGCTTCCGAAACTTCTGGAGAAGTACGAGCATTTTGAGGAAACGATTGCCAATATGTAAATTTACAGAAAATTGTCTACATAGAGACAGCCCCGGAAATATTCACCGGGGCTGTCTTTATGCAGGCATAAATCATCCCCCGCCTTTTCTGATGGCTGAACTGGTTTTTTCTGTAACAGCTCAGCCCGCGCCATTCGCAAAGTCGTGCTTGCGCACTGACTCGCGGCTTGCGCCGCCCCTTTGCTCATTTTCAGGCGCTCTGCACATCAGAAAAGGCGTGGTCTGATCTTTATGCGAGCATAAATCATCCCCCGCCTTTTCTGATGGCTGAACTGTTACATAACATCGTCAAATTCGTCGTCAAAATCTCCGTTGGCGATGATCTCCCGACCGGTGACGCCTTTGCGTACCCGCTCTTTCTCGATCAGCTCACTGAGAAAATCCTTCACATCACGGCTGCGTTTAATATTTTTCAGAACAAGAACCGGGTCGGAGTCATCGGTTGTGCGCATGGTGATGGTTCCTGTACCGCAGATCAGGTTCAAAAGCCCCCGGCGCAGAGAGATGTCCAGGATACGGTAAAGCAGGCATTCATGCTCTTTCTGGTTGATCAGGCCGTGATGGCAGTAGATCCGTCCGTTGGCCACGCGGTATGTATCAAAGGTGAAGGGAAACCACAGGATATGCCTGCGATCCTTCCACAAAGTTGTGGTATTAGTGCTGTATTCCATTCTAAAAACCCCTTTCTTATAAATTCGCAGCGACTCAGCCATGCATCTCATATTCCCGCAGCGAACGCGCCTTATATTTCTATCATACACGAAAAAATACGTTTGGCAATCCAGTAATGAAAAAAAGACAAATTTTGAAACTGTAAAAGTTCAGCCATCAGGGATTGGCGAGGTCAGTCAGGATACTGGAATTTCAAAAGATACGCTTCACTTCTATGACAAAATTGGTCTGCTTGTTCCTGACCATATTGACCCCAATAACCAGTATCGTTATTATTCATTAAGAAATTTGTGGCAGTTGGATATGATTACAACCTGTAGAAAGTTGAATATACCCCTGGAAACAGTGAAAAAAATTCTTTCTCTGAAAAATAGAGGAGCTGCGTCATGCGTCGTCGATCAGAAGGAAGTATGGATATGTTTTGGATTTAAGCTGTTTGGAAAAGGGAAAATTTATAAAGCGCAGAGAATATTTAAAGATGGGTCATCAGGAATATGTTCATATTTTCCCAAATAATCTTTATCAGATACCGGCTGGAAAATAAATCGTGTTTACCTTATAAATAAAAAGTGAAGAAGCTGACTTTTCCTGTCACCGAGACCACTGCGATGTGCTGTTGTTTTTTTATCTGTCGTAAAGGGACAGTACGCGGTTCAAGCCATGTCTATTTGCGGTACTAAAGTTTCAAAAATGAGACAAGTATCCCTTAAAATACACGAATGACTGTTTTTGGAAATCTTTGTTCTCCACTTCGCGCCCCTGAAATCAGCCTCATTACTTATAATAAAATCATCATCAACCGAAGTATTGAGGAAGGAGTGTTTCAGAATGAAGTACAGTTTATGTATTGATCTGCTCTATCTTGAAATCACACCCCAGGGTCCGGTATTTGCCGATACGGACAAGATCCTGGCAGGGATGGAGCTGGCGAAAAAAGCAGGGTTTGATTGTGTAGAATTTTGGGATTGGGCCAATAAGGATGTGGACAGACTTGTAGCCAAACAGAAAGAACTTGGCCTGACGGTCACATCCATCTGTGCAAAAGACAGAGGGACTTTAGCAGACCCGTCTACCCATGAAAAAGCTCTGGAAGGCTTAAAAGAAACGATTGAGGTAGCCAAGAGATTTGACTGCAAGAACATTATCGTAACCGCTGACGAGATGCCTGGATTCAGCCATGAGGAAAGCCACAAGAACATTGTTGAGGGCTTTAAGATGCAGGCGCCTTTAGCTGAGGCTGCAGGTGTGACACTGATTCTGGAGCCAATTTATGCGCCGTTTCCAGGATTTTTCAGAGATAGCGCAGAGCCTTTTGCTGTAATCGACGAGGTTGGCAGCGAAAGCCTGAAGCTGTTGTATGATATTTTCCATTATCAGCTTATGGAAGGAAATATCACCAATACACTTAAAAACAATCTTGATAAGATCGGACATATTCATATCGCTGCTGCCCCTAACCGCACAGAGATCACAGACGGAGAAATTAACTACAGCTATATTTTAAAGACACTGAAAGATTTAGGTTATGACAAATATGTAGCTTTGGAATATTCCGCTACAATGGATAAAGAAGCAAGCCTTGCGGCCTGCAGAGCCTTATTTATTTAATTGGTATTTTTTAATCAAGGGGAACCGCGGCATGTAAACGTTCCAGACCGCGGTATATAAATGGGAGGTAAATCATTATGAAATTAAAAAGAACAATGGCACTTATGCTGACTGTTGCCATGGCCGCTTCTTTAGCAGCCTGCGGAAACAGTGAGGGTTCAGGGTCCGCGTCCGCGGATACAACAGCGGAGTCCGCAGGCGATACAGCCGCAGCGTCAGACGATGCTTCCACAGCAGGCGACACAGCAGCCGCTGATGATTCCGCTGCTGCAGATGATGGCACATCAGCAGCCGCTGGCAATTACAATGTGACATGGGATGATATTGTTGATATTGATATGATGTATCTGGCCACAAGCACGATTCCAGCCGGCCTTCAGGATGTTGAGGACGCCATCAATGAGATTACGGAAAATGAGATCAATGTTCACGTTAATCTTGAGATGGTTGAGACCGGAAGCTATGCTCAGCAAGTGAGTCTCCGTATGGCATCCAGCGAGCCCATGGATCTTCTTTTGACCATGCCGATGGACGCGGCGTCCTTTACAACTATGCAGACTCAGAACCAGCTTATGGATATCACAGATCTGCTGGATGAGTATGGTACAGACATTAAAGAAATCCTTGGGGACAAACTCAAAGGGACATCTGCTGATGGCCGTGTTTACGGTGTTCCGGGAAATCGTACATACGTTGCAAGCACCTGGATCATCATGCGTACTGATGTTCTGGAGGACCTTGGCCTTCTTGAAAAAGCTCAGAACATGACAAGTCTTGCCGAGTACGAAGAAATTCTTGAAGCTGTGAAAAACAGTGATAAATGGGGCAACCTGGCAGGTATTGTATCTTCCGACGGATTTGGCAACTGCCTTGGCATCAATCCTGGATACCTGGCAACAGATACTTTCGCTGAGGCCACCTGCTATGACTCTTTAGGGGATAACAATAACGTGATTTCCATTAATCCTGACGGCAGCGATACGACAATCCGCAATAACTATGAAACAGAAGAATTCCAGGCTGTTGTTGAGAAAATGCGCGAGTGGTATAATAAAGGTTATGTTTACAAAGATACAGCGACCAACGGCGAAATGGCTGAAACTATGGTTCAGTCAGGCGTAGCTTTCTCTTACCTTGGCAACTGCGAGGAGGGCGTTGAGACACTGAAATCCGCAGCCTGCGGCATGCCGATGACATGTGTTCCCATTATTACATATCCTGTAACAACAAGCTCTCTGACAAAGTTTGTGTGGACGATTCCTAACTCCGCAAAAGAGCCGGAAGCAGCCATGACATTCCTTGATATGATGTTTACAGATTCCCGTATTGCAAACCTTCTCGCATGGGGGATTGAAGGCCGCGACTACGAAGTTGTTGACGGACAGGCAAATTATGTTAATGGAGAAGAAGGAGCCTATCATTCCGATGACTTCCTGTTTGGCAATCAGTTTATCACACTTCCCTGGTACGGCGATGGTGCTGACTTCCGTGAGAGATGCCAGGAAGTTGAGGAGGAGGGAGGCGTCAGCGCTTACCTTGGCTTTGCCTGCGACACATCCTCCATTACAAATGAAATCGGCGCCGTAACTAATGTTATTGCCGAATATAAAGCCCAGATTCAGACAGGCGCCGGCGATGAATCCGCTTATACAGATTTTGTCCAGAAGCTGAAAGATAACGGTGTGGACAAGATCATTGAATGCTATCAGACTCAGCTTAATGAGTGGCTGGAACAGCAGTAATATGAGAAATTTCCTCCTTTTCGTTGGGGGCGCTGTCCCCCATAACCCTTTGATGCTGTTTTGGCTGCGCGAAACAGCATCAAAAACTTAATATTGTAAAAGACAATCCCCCAAAATCCGGGTTTAAAGATACCGGATCCTGGGGGATTGTTTTTTTGTACAAAAATCTCCTGCTTTGATTGTATATATGTGACAAAATTGGTATAATTGACAAAAAGTAGGACTTATGTCCCATGTGCTTGCAAGAAAGAAATACTATGATGGAGGTGTAGTTGATGGAAGAGATGAAAAACCGGAGACTGTTAGACGCGTACATTAAAAAATACCACATTGATGCCTGTTTTTCAGATATTTCCCTGTATTACCCACATATGACCCTGGCCCGTTTCCCAAGACGGACATTTCTGTACACAGATTCGGAATTTGCCAGGTATATTTATTTTATGGTTGAGGGCAGATATAAGGTTTATGGAAATGTGGACAGCGGCAAACGGATCCTGTACCGTTTTTGCCAGGCTTTTTCCATTCTTGGGGAAATGGAGTTTATTCTGGGGCCTGAAGAACGCAGAGATGACAACAGCGTGGAGATGGTGGAGGATTGTGTGGCCCTGCTTTTAGATTACGGGGAAATTAAAAACCAGTTGAGAAGCGACCCTGTATTTTTGTTCTTTATGTGTGAAAATCTGGTCGAAAAGTCAGGGTATTTTGGCAATATGCAGCTTGTCAATAATCTGAGCAGCGCTCAGGAAAAGGTGGCCAGGTATCTGAAAAATTCATCGAACGCCGCGGGCTTTTTTCGGGAGAATCAGGTGATTGCCGCGGAGCAGCTTGATATCAGTTACCGGCATTTTCACAGGATATTAAAAAAATTTGTGGAAAACGGATGGCTGAGAAGAGTTGACGGAGGTTATCAGATCCTTGAGGCAGATATTGTGAGTCTGAGCAGTCGGGAACAAAAAACTGAAAACTAAAACCGGGAGGCACAGGGGGAACACAGGATATACGGGGCGCAGGGCCTCCCTAAGCGAGGAGGAACGGGTTTATGACAAAAAAAATGACAGCCTTAATTATGGCAATGAGTCTGGCGGCGGCAGCCGCAGGATGTGGAAGCTCAGAGAGCGGCACAGCCAGTACAGCAGCGGACAGTGGAAGCAGCGCGGCTGATGAAAGCGCCACTGGCGGCAGCCTGAGCGCGGAGGGAGATACTCAGGGTACAGACAGCACCCAGGGAGAAAATCTGGAAGATGTGGCAGAGATTGTTATGGCCTTTTATTCGCCTAGGGCCATATCTACCGACGACGTCCAGAGAGTGGCCGACGCTATCAATGCCATCACTGTGCCGGAAATCAGTACATCAGTGACGCTCCTTTCTCTGGAGCAGGGCAACTGGGATCAGCAGATCAATCTGATGATCTCCGGCGGAGAGCAGCTTGACCTGCTGCCTACATTTTTCTATGGCTCCACGGCGATTTCTGCGCTGAAGGCACAGAATCAGCTTAATCCTCTGGATGATCTTCTTGCGGAGTACGGACAGGATTTAACGACGGCAATGCCGGAGGGGTATTTTAACGCTACCACTCAGGATGGTTCCATCTACGGAGTGCCGGTGATTTCCGCAAAGGCTGGGGGATCATTCTGTTTCATGCGCAAAGATGTGCTGGAAGAACTTGGGCTTTTGGAGGCCGCCCAGAGCGCCGATTCTATGGCGGATCTGGAAGCTATTTTCCAGACGGTGAAAGATGAGACTGATCTGACGCCCATCGTACCGGCGTCCACCTCCGGCGTATGGAACTTTGCCAATGTATTTACCACCGGCGATTTTGCCGACGCGGTGACTTATGAAGATCTGATCGGCGGTTATATCGGTATTCTTTCCGATAATCCAAACCAGATTGTTAATCTCTATGATACTGAAGCTTATCAGGAGTCCTGCCGGATGCTTCAGCGGTGGTATGAGGCCGGTTATATTTACGCCGACGCCGCCACAGACGACCAGATGCCGGAGGAGTATATTAAGGCCGGGACAGCGTTCTGTTACTTTAACGGAACCGAGTTAAATGCGCTGGATACAGTAAACCAGAATTGCCAGCAGGAAATGGTTCCTGTGGAGATTGCCCGGACGCCTCTGACTACATGGAATGTAGGGACGATCACATGGACCATACCGGTGACTGCCAGAGAGCCGGAAGCGGCTATGAAGTTTTTAAATATGATGTATACTGACGAGCGCATTGTGAACCTGTTAAACTATGGTGTTGAAAATGAAGATTATGTGGTTGGCGAGGACGGAAGATTCTCTTTCCCGGAAGGCAAGGATATGAATTCTGTGGGCTACTATAACGGCTATACATGGCTCTTTGGCAACCAGTTCCTTGCAGGAGTCAGAGATACGGAGGCTTCGGATATCCGCGAGAAGGGACAGCAGTACGACGCTGAGGCCACACTGTCTTCCAATTTTGGCTTTTCCGCAAACTCCACCGGAATGGATACCCAGATCGCGGGGATGACCAGCGCGAAGAATGAATATGTCCGCGGTTTAAATTGCGGTATCGGTGATGCAGACGCCAATTTAAGTGAGTTGCATAACAAGATGGAAGCCGCCGGCGTCCAGGATGTTATCGACAATGTACAGCAGCAGTTAGAGACATGGCAGGCGTCTCAGGAATAATATCAGGAGGAAATTTATCAAAGATGACAGAACGGGAAAACTTCTTTTTAGTTTATAATCATCAGAAACCGGCATGGATGCCTAATTTTTATGACGCCTATGCCCCTATGGGCGCCTCAGTACTTAATAATCAGGGGGACTATATGCGGGGCGGAAAGGATATGTTTGGGGCAAAATGGATCTGCACGGAGGATACCGGATGGCAGGCCATCCCTGACCCTTATTACCATGTGCTTGAGGATATTACAGAGTGGAAAAAATATATTGAATTTCCGGATCTTGACGCTATGGATTGGGAAGGGGCTGCCCAAAGAGATCTTGCCCGGATAGACCGAAATGAAAAAGTTGTGGCCTGCTTTGGCATGGAAGGCAATTTTAACCGGCTCCAATCCCTTATGGGTACATGTGAAGCGCTTATTGCCATGCTTGAGGAGCCTGAAGCGGTTTATGAATTTTTTGAGGCCCATACAAAGTTTAAAATGAAAACCATAGAAAAGATTGCCTATTACTATAAACCGGATATTTATGTCAATGGCGATGATGTATGTTCCGGCGACGGCCTGTTTTTTTCAAAAGCAATGTATGATGATCTGATTAAGCCCTTTGAGATGATGCTGGGAAAGACGGCGGTAAACTGTGGACTGATCCTGGAACATCATGTGTGCGGAAAGGCAGAAGCCATTATTCCGGATATCGTGGAGACAGGGGCGACGATCTGGCAGACCGGACAGATCATGAATGACCTTAACGGGATTGAAGCCAGATATGGAGACCGGCTGTTAATCCACGGCGGATGGGATTCCACAGGCCCTCATAACTTTGAAGGGGCATCTGAGGAAATGGTTCGCGCGGCCACGCGCAAAGTCGTTGACGACTATGGTAAAAACGGGCATTTCGCCCTGTTCCCCATTGTTATGGGGGATCCGGCAAATCCGGAAATCGCCCGAAGGCGGTCCTGGGTTTGTGATGAGTGCCGCAAATACAGTGAAGCGTTATATCGATAACCCTATATAGGCGTCCTCTAGGCCAATTCCCCCACAGCTTGCTGTGGGGGAATTGGCCTTTGTGCTGCTTTGGCACATGAGCCTCTGTTCACAGGGCATTCACAGGGCATTAACCTGGATACAGGCATGTTGACATAGTTCTTTGGTCAATGCTAAAATGAATCATAACAGGAGGAATGACGCCATGATCTATCTGGATAACGCGGCGACGACCATTCATAAGCCGCCTTGTGTCATTGAGGCGGTGGCAGAGGCTATGACCAGTCTTGGCAACAGCGGCAGAGGGGCTAACGCCGGAGCTATGTCCGCGGCCCGGCTCATCTATTCTGCCAGGGAGACGGCGGCCCGGATGTTTCACCTGGACGATCCACAGCGGGTGTGTTTTACAGCCAATTCCACAGAGGCGCTGAATACGGCGATTTTTGGCTTGATCAATTCCGGGGATCATGTCATATCCACAGATTTGGAGCATAATTCAGTGCTTCGGCCTCTGTATCACCTGCAGGCGCTGGGAACCCAGGTCAGTTTTTTGCCGGCGGACGCGCTGGGAAATGTGGATATTTCTCAGATAGAGACTATGATCCGGAAAAATACAAAGGCGATTGTCTGCACTCACGCCTCCAATCTGACGGGAAACCTTATAGATATTGCCAGGGTGGGGCAGATCGCTGAAAAATACGGCCTTCTGTTCATCGCCGACGTGTCCCAGACTGCGGGCAGTTTTCATATTCACATGGCAGATATGGGGATCAGCGTTTTGTGTTTTACCGGACATAAAGGGCTGATGGGTCCCCAGGGCACCGGCGGCCTGTGTGTGGCCGGGGGCGTCAATATCCGCCCCCTGAAAATGGGCGGCACCGGCGTCCAGACTTATCTGCAGGAACAGCCGCCCCAGTATCCCACCCGTCTGGAGGCGGGAACCCTCAATGGTCACGGGATTGCCGGACTGAAAGCGGCTATGGACTATATTCTGGAAATTGGAACAGACGTAATCCACAAAAATGAATCCCGTCTGGCGGCCGCCTTTTATGAAGGTATTAAAGATTTTCAGGGCGTCCGAGTGTATGGTGATTTTTCTGGGGATCGGGCGCCTATTGTGGCTCTGAATATTTCCGGCTATGATTCCGGGGAGGTGGAAGATATTTTATCTCAGGAGTTTGATATCGCTGTCCGTTCCGGCGCCCACTGCGCCCCAAGGATGCATGAGGCTCTGGGAACAAAGGCGCAGGGGGCGGTGCGTTTTTCTTTTGGATGGTTTAATACAGCGGATGACGTGGATCAGGCTATTGAGGCGGTAAGGAGGATCGCAAAACGATGAGGGAGAAAACTTTAAAATTGATCATCACCTTTCACACCACGGCGGCGGCCATGGCTATGGAGAAAATATGTGCCCTCAGGGGCCTTCCCGGACGCCTGGGGCCGGTGCCCCGGTCGGTGACTTCGGACTGCGGCATTGCCTGGTGGGCGGATCCTGAGGAACGCTTTCTGTTTGAGACTGGGGAGGATTTCCCTGAGTTTGAGGGAATCTATGAGGTTCTCTCTTACAATTCATAGATTTCCAGCGATGCGGCGGGGGTGTGGTTTTGTCCTGCCATTGGAAAAGATCACGGATTCACAGGGGTTAAAAGAGCTGGTATAATTATGGCGTCGTTTCCGTTGAATTACGGAGACTCCGAAAAACATCAGATGAGGTGCTTTGTTATGAAAAGATTTATGTCACAGAATGGGATCATTCTACTCACGGGAGTTGTCATCGGCATTGCGGCGCTGACCCTGACATTTCTTGGAAATCCGGCCAACATGGGTTTTTGTATCGCCTGCTTTCTCCGGGATATTTCCGGAGCGTTGAAACTCCATTCCACGGCCACGGTTCAGTATTTCCGGCCGGAGATTGTCGGAATCATTGCCGGAGCGGCCGTTACAGCCTTCGCCGCGAAAGAGTTTAAGGGAAAGGGCGGCTCATCGCCGGTGGTCCGTTTTATCTTGGGCGCCTTTGTCATGATCGGGGCACTGATGTTTTTGGGGTGCCCGCTGAGAATGGTTATCCGCATTGGCGGCGGCGATTTCAACGCGATCTTGGGCCTTATCGGTTTTGTGGCCGGTATTTTGGAGGGTATTATTTTTCTGAAAAAAGGCTTTACTCTGAACCGGGCTTACCGCCAGTCCAAAGGGGAGGCTCTGGGACTTCCGGCAGTTTTTGTTATTTTATTTGTTTTTACACTTGTATTTCCTGCGGCATTTCAGGTTTCCGCAGAAGGTCCGGGAAGTATGCACCCATTATGGATTGTGTCGCTGGTTGCCGGACTGGTCGTGGGCGGCCTGTGCCAGAGGAGCCGCATGTGTATGGTGGGCGGCATCCGCAACAGCGTAATGTTTAAGGATTTCAGTCTGATCATGGGCTTTGCGGCCATTATCGTCACTGTGGTAATCGGAAATCTGATCCTTGGCAGTTTTCATCCCGGTTTCGCGGGACAGCCTGTGGCCCACAGCGACGGTCTCTGGAATTTCCTGGGTATGGCTTTAGTGGGATGGATGTCCATTCTCCTTGGCGGATGCCCGCTGCGGCAGCTCATCCTTGCCGGCGAGGGGAATACCGATTCGGCGGTGACAGTCATAGGTATGATTGCCGGAGCCGCTTTCTGCCACAACTTTGGCCTGGCCTCATCCGCAGACGGCCCGACCTTTAACGGAAAAGTAGCGGTTATTCTTGGTTTTGCTGTGGCGGCAGCAGTTTCCGCCGCATTTACATGGAGGAAAGAAAAATGAAGCAGATTGACGCGAGAGGATATATATGCCCCACACCAGTGCTTATGGTGCAGAAGGAAGTGAAGGACAGCGCGCCCTCAGAGCTGGAAGTTCTTGTGGATGACCGCTGCGCAGTGGAAAATGTGACCCGGTTTGGCACAAATCAGGGCTATGCGGTGACAACCGAGAGTTATAACGGAGATGAATTTAAGCTGACGCTGAAAAAGTAGAAAGTCTGAACAAAGACAGGCCTGGCGGGAAAAGATGGAGGAACGAAAAAAACGGGGGATTCAGGTAATGGAAGATATGCGAATGGATCAAAATGGCGTAAAAGATAATGTAAAGCTGACAAAATTGTCAAAGTGCGCCGGATGCGGTGCCAAAGTAGGAGCCGGAGTGCTGGCGAAGCTTTTGTCGGATATTAAGGTTCACCGTGATCCAAATCTTTTAGTGGGCTTTGATAAAAGCGATGATGCTTCGGTATATAAGATTTCAGACGAGCTGGCCCTTGTCCAGACTGTCGATTTTTTCCCACCGATCGCGGATGATCCTTATATTTACGGGGCCATTGCTGCGGCCAATGCCCTGTCTGACGTTTATGCCATGGGCGGTGAGCCAAGACTTGCCCAGAATATTATGGCGGTGCCTGAGAAGATGCCTTCGGAGGCTGTCCATGAGATCTTAAAAGGAGGTTATGATAAGGTATATGAGGCCGGAGCCCTGATTACAGGAGGGCACAGCATTTTTGACGATGAACCCAAATATGGTCTGGCAGTAACCGGCTTCGTCCATCCAAAGGGGCTGCTGACCAATTCCGGGGCGCGGCCGTCGGATGTTTTGATCTTTACAAAACCCCTGGGTATGGGTATTATAAGCACTGCAATGAAGGCGGATCTTGTGTCTGATGAGACACGGGAGCGGGCCTATGAAATTATGATGACCTTGAATAAAAAAGCCAGGGATATTATGGTAAAATACCGGGTTCATGCCTGCACTGACGTCACCGGTTTTGGTATGCTTGGACATCTTCTGGAAATGGCCCAGGGCAGCAACGTCTGCATCCGGATCCGGACAGATAGCGTGGATTATATCGAGGAGGCTCTGGAGTTTGCCCGCCTTGGGATTTTGCCTGCAGGAATGTACCGCAACCGGTCTTTTGCCCAGGAGTGGGTAGATGAGGGCAGCGTCTCTTTGGAGATTCAGGATATCCTCTATGATCCTCAGACTTCCGGCGGACTTTTGATGGCTGTGGACCCAGACGATGCCAGACTGCTTTATGAGGAGTTGAAAGGGCAGGTGCCATCAGCAAGAATTATCGGTGAGATCGGCGCTTATAAAGGCGGAAAGCGGATATTTTTATATTGAAATAGGGCTACTGTTCACATTGTGAGCAGCAGGGCAGGACGGCGGGCATAAGGTATGTGGAGGCAGTATAGTTGAAAGATATTGAGATTAATTATTATTCAGAAAGGGGCAGCTACTTTTTGCCTCATGCCCACCGTGAACTTGAAATGCATTATATTTTTAAAGGTTTTGGGACGGTGGTTATGGATGGAAAAGAGCATCGTCTGTCTGACGGTGATTTTTTTGTGATCCATCCGGGGGCAGTCCATGAGGCTGTACTTACAGAAGTGTCCCAGGGACTTCAGATTCTTGTCCCAGAGGAGTTCCTGGAATGTTATGTGCCTGGGTTTGAACAGTGGATGATTTTGTGCGGCCCGGATAAGATAAGGACAGGCCAATGGAAGGATTATGAGAAGATCTGTGAAAATATGCAGTCTATTCCCGGTATATACACAGGCGGAAAGCCTGGGGCGCGGCTGGCATGGACGGCAAAAGTTATGGATATTTTAGCAGTGCTTGTCAATGTGTTTGGTATATACAGGGCCAGAGAAGACGGGGACGCGGCTACAGATCCCAGACATCGCATACAGGAGATGGCGGCCTATGTGGAGGAACATCATATGGAAGATCTGACTTTGGAAATGATTGCCGGGAATTTTGGCCTGAGCCGGGAGTATTTCAGCCGTTTCTTCAAAAAATATATGGGCGTAAATTTTATCCGTCATCTCCACCTTGTACGGCTTACCCATATCCATGAAGAGCTTCTCTCTTCTGAGGACAGTATTATGGAGATTGTCTCCCGCCATGGATTTAATAATTATAAGCTGTTTACAAAAATGTTCAGAGAAATTTACGGATGTGCGCCCCGGACTTTGAGAAAGGTCCGGGAAGGAAAAAACGGAAATGATGAAAAACATGAGGGGCAGTAAGGCGATGAAAGTCATTAAGCTGGAGAAAATCTCTGCCAAAGCAGTGAGGGATCAGATGAAAAGCACATGGAAAAAGTTTACCCAGGCCCTTCCGGTGATTGTTTTCTTCCTTTTTTTGTTTTGTACAGTTATCTGGATTTTCGGCTCCCACTGTGTCATGGTCGTTTCCATTGTCACTGTTGTGTTTAAAGGAAATTATAAAAAACGCCAGTCTTGGGGAAGCCTTTTTCGGGTCGCCGGCCTTCAGATATTTTTGTGCGCCCTGGCCTATGTGGCTACATGGAATTTGGCGCTGAGGCTGATTCTCAATTTTATTATACCTTTCTGCCTCATCTTTTTAAAAGCCAGCCAGTTTAACAAACTGGCCTATTTTTCCGGGCTGATGACATTTACATTTCTCCAGCTTTTGCCTATGGATTTTTCCGGCTTTATAGCCCAGACGGCGGCATTTTTTTATGCTATGGCCTGTTTTCTGGCGCTGACGGTCATTTACCGGCTGACCCATCCCCTTACCCCGGATTACAGCCGCCCGAAAAAAGGGCTTTTAGTCTATGCTTCATGGCTGAGAAGCTGCCTTAACAAGGAGGCGGACAGGGAGGCGGAAACCACCCTGTACAGCCTGTCTCAAAGTCTTTACCGGGACGCTTATATGCGCAGGGGGCGGCGGGAGATCGTTGACGTGGAAGGCAAAGTTTCCTATGACTTTGCCCTGATCTTTCAGCGGGCCGCCTATTTTATCGGCAGCGGCCGGGAACTGCCATGGTCATCGGAGGATGATTTGTGTCAAAAAGAAAAAGATTTTGTAAGGCGCTGCGGGGGTTACCTGGCAGACGCTGGCGGCTGTGATTTCTGGAAAGAAGAATACCGATCGCCCCTCCTTGACCGGGGAAAAGCACTTGTGGAGGAGGCTAAAACTTACGATACAGAAATCTTTGTGGTAATGCAAAATTGTGTCCGCCCGTTTGTGATCATACTGGATACGCTCAGACAATTTGAGGAGGGGCAACTTTCTTCCGGCTGGGATCTGCCCCGTCACCAGCGGGCGGCTGGGCGGTTTCGCTATCATCTTCAGATGGACGCCTTTGAGTTCCGATTTGCCATGCGCATGAGCCTTGTCCTTGTCCTGACTTTTGCCTATGTGGTTATCAGCGGTGCGGATCACGGTTACTGGCTTCCACTCAATGCTTTTTTGCTGCTCCGGCCCATGTATGAGGACAGCCAGTACCGCATGAAAACCCGTTTTGCCGGCACTGTAGCCGGATGCGCTGTCATGGCGGTGATCTATCCTCTGCTGCCGGGCTACATCGGCCATTTGATCCTGGCCGGGCTTATGGCGGCATGTATGTATATGGCGACGCCGGGAACGCGGGTTCACGCCGGCTTTGTTACCTGTTTCGGGCTGTCTATGGCGACCCTGGCTATGGGCGAGACCACAGCTATTGAGCTTCGCATCCTCTATGTGGCGGCGGCTGTGGCCATTGTCCTTGTGATCAACAGATTTTTCTTCCCCACAAGTATGGGACAACAGTTTCATTATAATATACAGCAGATTTTTCATATGCATCATGTGTATCTGCGCATTCTTGGAGGCTCTTTAAGTATGCCCCTGGATTATGGGATCATTTGCGACGCACAGTTAGAATACCACATGATTCATGTTCAACTGAGAGACTATGTGGAAAAAAATCATCCCGACAAAAGCCCCGTCTATCTGGAATTTTTGAGGATTTCCCAGCGGATGGTATCGGAAATGGAACAGATGCTTTTTCTTGTCAATAACCGCCGCCGTGGGCTGACCGCCATGAAAACACTGGAAGATTATATCGCCTTTACCGATTACGTTCTCAACCAGGCCCAGCAGCGTCTCAGGCTGAAGCCGGAGCGGCATACCCGAAAGATCCGGGATCTGGATTACCACCGCACTATTCCCGGAGAGCCGGAGCTGTCTTACCTTATGACCCGGTATGGAAAAAATGTGTCCAGAGTCTACCGCCTTATCTGCGAAAAATCGTATCAGTAACCGTAATTGCCCAGCCCTTGTGTGGTATCATGGCCGCTCCGGTGTGGGCGCACTGGGGCGGCTTATAATTTGCTTTTTGCGATTTCACTCTTGACAAATATTTTTTTAGGACGTATTCTTTAAGTAGTCATGGACAGATTTTTTATTTTGTCCATGGTTCACAATCAAAAGCGTTAAAAGCAGTGAAAAGAAGAGTAGATACCTTAAACGTTGTTACAGAGAGCTTCCTGTGGTGAGAAGAAGCGCAGACGCAGGTATTGAACATGGCCTTGGAGCCGCGCACCGAGAGTATTTTTCCGGATTTTAGAGCGGGAGGATATTTTAGGCTGCGACGGGGGCGCCCGTTACAGCGCCGGAGTATAAGAAGGGGAACTTTTGGCGAAAGATCTGTATTTGCCAGTCCCGGATATTGTACTTATTGAGGTTCGCCGCCGCGAGGCGCGGATAAATCCAGGTGGTAACACGAAGTATAGACTCTCGTCCTGAAATTTCAGGGCGGGTTTTTTTATTTTCCCGGAACTGTGTTCCGGGAAAATAAAAAAGCGCTCCGCGCGGGATCGCACTGCGGCAAAGAAGAAGATGCCGCTGACGCGGCTTGCCGCAGGCGTAGAATCCTGGGAAGCAGGATTCTATATGAATTCCCAAAACTGTGTTCCGGGAAAATAAAAAAGATTGTAACAGGAGGAATGAGAGATGGCAAAGAAACCTTACTACATTACAACGGCCATTGCCTACACATCAGGTAAACCCCATATTGGAAATACTTATGAGGCTGTGCTGGCCGACAGTATTGCCCGCTTTAAGCGGATGGAAGGCTATGATGTGCGCTTCCAGACCGGTACTGACGAGCATGGACAGAAAATTGAGATCAAGGCTGAGGAAGCCGGCGTAACGCCGAAAGCGTTTGTGGACAATGTTTCCGGACAGATAAAAAATATTTGGGATCTGATGAATACGTCCTATGACAAATTTATCCGCACAACAGATGCAGACCATGAAAAACAGGTGCAGAAGATCTTTAAAAAGCTTTATGACCAGGGCGATATTTATAAAGGCTATTATGAAGGCAAATACTGCACGCCCTGCGAGTCTTTCTTTACAGAGAGCCAGCTTGTGGATGGCAAGTGTCCGGACTGCGGCCGGGAAGTGGTGGATGCCAAAGAGGAAGCCTACTTCTTTAAGCTGAGTAAATACGCGGATCGTCTCATCGACTATATTAATGAGCATCCGGAGTTTATCCAGCCAGAATCCCGGAAAAATGAAATGATGAACAATTTCCTCCTGCCCGGCCTTCAGGATCTGTGTGTTTCCCGTACAAGTTTTTCCTGGGGGATTCCTGTGGATTTTGACCCGAAACATGTGGTTTACGTGTGGATTGACGCTTTAAGCAACTACATTACCGGACTTGGTTATGATCTGGATGGCAACAGCGATCCTATGTTTGAAAAATACTGGCCGGCGGATCTTCACCTCATCGGTAAGGATATTATCCGTTTCCATACTATTTACTGGCCAATCATGCTTATGGCGCTGGATCTGCCTTTGCCAAAACAGGTATTCGGACATCCGTGGCTTTTGATGAACGGCGGAAAGATGAGTAAATCCAAAGGCAATATTATTTACGCCGATGATCTGGTGGATTTCTTTGGCGTGGACGCGGTGCGCTACTTTGTTCTCCATGAAATGCCTTTTGACAATGACGGCACTATCACATGGGAGCTGATGGTAGAGCGGTTAAATTCTGATCTTGCCAATATTCTCGGAAATCTGGTGAACCGGACCATTTCCATGAACAATAAATATTTCGGCGGCGTTATCTCCAATCCAGGAGTTTGTGAGACTGTGGATGAGGAATTAAAGGCCGTGGCTTTGGCTATGCCGGGAAAAGTGGCAGAAAAGATGGATAAGCTGCGGGTGGCTGACGCTATTTCCGAGATTTTTGTACTCCTGCGCCGTTGCAATAAATATATTGATGAGACAGAGCCATGGGTACTGGCAAAAGATGAATCTAAAAAAGACCGTCTGGCAACAGTGCTTTATAATCTTATGGAGGGTATCCGCATCAGTGCCGTATGCCTTGAGGCATTTTTGCCGGATACAGCAAAAAAAATATTGGATCAGTTAGGCACACAGCGCCGTTCTTACGAGGAGCTTGGCGAGTTTGGACAGCTTGAGACCGGAGGCAAAGTGGTTGAAAAGCCGGAGATCCTTTTTGCCCGCCAGGATCTGAAGGAAGTTATGGAAAAGGTTGAGGCCATGCATGAGGCCCGCGCTGTCAAAGAGGAAGGGCCTGCTCAGGAAGAAAATGCCCAAGATGAGGAAGTCATCGACATTGAGGCCAAGCCTGAGATCACCTACGATGATTTCTCAAAGCTTCAGTTCCAGGTAGGCGAGATCATTGCCTGTGAGGAAGTGAAAAAATCCAAAAAGCTTCTCTGCTCTCAGGTAAAAATCGGCAGCCAGGTGAAACAGATCGTTTCCGGAATTAAGAAATACTATTCTGCGGAAGAAATGGTTGGCAAAAAGGTTATGGTCCTTGTCAACTTAAAGCCTGCGAAGCTGGCGGGAATCCTGTCGGAAGGCATGATCCTGTGCGCTGAGGATGCCCAAGGAAATCTGTCCTTAATGGTTCCTGAGAAGGAAATGCCTGCGGGAGCTGAAATCTGCTGATGTCATGCTGGCTGTATATGTTATAGAAATTATCGGGACAGTGGCCTTTGCCTCTTCGGGGGCGATGATCGGTATTCGGAAAAATATGGATATTTTCGGCATTAATGTCCTTGCCATCACAACGGCTCTTGGCGGAGGCCTGATCCGGGATTTGGTTCTTGGCATTACCCCGCCCAATATGTTCAGGGACAGCTCCTACGCCGTTGTCTCAATACTTACAGCATGTCTGCTGTTTTTGCTGTTCCGGCTGCGCCGTGAGCTTTTGTCCGGCCATTTTGTAGAAACTTACGAAAAGTGGATGAACGTTATGGACGCCATCGGTCTTGGCGCTTTTACAGTTATCGGTATCGACACTGCATTGCAGAAAGGATATAAAAGTATTTTTCTTCTTCTGTTTGTGGGAGTGATCACCGGTATCGGCGGTGGGATGATCCGGGATATTATGGCGGGAAATACACCTTTTGTTTTTATTAAGCATGTGTATGCCTGCGCCTCCATTGCCGGAGCTGTGGCCTGTCTGATTTTCCGGCTCTTTCTTGGAGATACTCTGGCCATGATCATCGCCGCGGCCCTGGTCGTTCTCATTCGGCTGTTGGCGGCCCATTACCGCTGGAACCTGCCCCGGATCCAGTAACAGTCAGATCTTGCGGCGCTGGCCAAATGGATGGGCAAGTGCATCCGTCTGGCTCACTGCTCGCGGAAATAAGGAGTGTGATTTATGGTATCCCACAACAATCAGAAAAAAGTGGCGGTCATCAGCGATCTGACAGGCTTTGGACGATGTGCCCTGACCGTGTCTATCCCGGTGATCTCAGTTATGGGACTGGCCTGCTGTCCGGTGCCGACGTCCATCTTATCCAACCACACCGCTTTTGCCTCTTGTTTTATTGACGACTACACAGATAAAATGGAGCCTTATATCCGGGAATGGGGAAAACTGGGCCTGAAATTTGACGGGATCTACACCGGATTTCTCGGCTCTGAGGCACAGATGGATATTGTCCGCCGCTTTTTTGAGGATTTTTCTTCAAAAGATACACAGATTATTATTGATCCGGTCATGGGAGACAATGGAAGGACATACCGCACGTACACGGCGCCTATGTGCCGGGCCATGAAAGAGCTGGTCACGGCGGGAAATATTATCACGCCAAATGTGACGGAGGCGTGTATACTCACCGATACTCCCTGGCAGCAAAGCTGGAATGAAAGGGAGATCCGGGCCCTGGCCGGGAAGCTGACGGCCATGGGACCTGAAAAGATCGTTATCACAGGCATCGAATCACGAGATGGGACATTTGCCAATTACTGTATGGAAAAGGACGCCGGCCAGTGGCTTCCCTTTACATCGGCAGGGCAATCCCGGTGCGGCACCGGGGACTTATTTGCCTCCATTATCGCGGCGGACGCAGTGAAGGGGACGGCGCTGGCCGCCTCTGTGAAGAAGGCGGCGGACTTTGTGGCAAAGTCCATCCGCCTGTCCGCTTCTATGGAGATCCCTCTGACCGACGGGGTCAGCTTTGAGCCCCTGCTAAGAGATCTTGTTTAAACTGCAGATGGTTGGTTTTATAAAAGCTTCCGCAGACAAACTTGCGCCGCGCTTTTATGAAACCGGCCCCCTGACAGGACAGTGATATTTCTATTCTTTTCCTGTTTTACAGGGGATGAAATATCGGCACCATTCTTTCATAAGTACAAAAATGCGTATAGTCTAATTCTTTTAATAATTCTTTTGTCTCTTTTATATAGGTTCCCAGGTGTTCTGGCCTGTGGCTGTCGCTGCCAATGGTAATAATCTTTCCGCCAAGGGCTTTATATAATTTAAGAATTTCCCTGGATGGCGTCGTATCAGAAAGTCCATAGCGGTAGGAAGACGTATTGACCTCGATTCCTTTGCCATCGGTGATGACCGTCTTTAAGATTTCCTCTATCAGAGGTTTTACGTTTGGGAACGGATATGTCCAAAATTCCTGATCGTTGACCTGATGAATTGACAAAATAATAAAGTCAAAGGGATAGCGATGATAAAGAGAACGAAACATAGGGATGGTATGTGTCTGGATTCCAAATTCAAGCCCCGTCCGTATACGAATTTTACTTCCATAAAGAGCCTGCATCTTTTTGATTTCTTCCATATAGCGGGGATAATCTACATTTGCCAGGGGTTCTCCGTTTCGATATTTAATTTCCTGCCCGCTGTCCCAGTCCCATTTCACTCCGTAATCAACATGATCGGTAAAACATATCTCCTCTAATCCCAGTCGGATTGCGTCTGTGATAACATGTTCCATACAATAGGTGGAATCATCACTATATTCGGTATGTACATGATAGTCCGCTAACATATCTTTCCCTCCATTGGCAGATTTTTTTGCAATCTGAACGGTTACCTGATTTTATGAATTTTTTCTTAAATCTGTTGGATAGCCGCCCGGTTTGGTATATAATAAAACAGTGCTGTGAAATGATATTGTAAAATATTAGTAACAAATGTGAAATATATCAGACGGAGGATGCCCCCGCCTCTATAAGCGGTGGGTAACAAATTCGTTTCAGTGGCGGGTGTCAATCCCCCCATCTGATATACGCTCCGCGAGGATGCGCAAGGATTCGGATAGGAATTATGTCGGCTAAAGCCTACCCGAATCCTGCGCCAAGACTCGTGAGCGAGTCTTGAATAGAGATATGGAGGGAAAATATGATTTTTGATACCCATGCTCATTATGATGATGAGCAGTTTGATAAAGACCGGGAAGAATTGCTTGCCAGCCTTTCCGGTCATAATATCGGTCGGGTGGTGAATATTGGTGCCAACATTGAATCCACGAAAGCGGCTGTGACCCTGGCGCAGAAGTATCCCTTTATTTACGCGGCCGTGGGCGTTCATCCCAGCGACGCGGGGGAGATGAGCGAGGACGTGTGCCGGTGGCTGAAAAGTCTCACCGAGCTTAAAAAAGTGGTGGCTGTGGGGGAGATCGGTTTGGATTACTATTGGGATAAAGATGCCAGTGTGCGGGAAAATCAGAAAAAATGGTTCATCCGTCAGCTTGATTTGGCCAGGGAGTGCGGCCTCCCAGTAAGTATCCACTCTAGGGACGCGGCTTGTGATACCCTGGATATTATGCGGGCCCACGGGCGGGATCTTGGCGGTGTGATCCATTGCTTTTCCTACTCTGTGGAGATGGCGCGGGAGTATGTAAAAATGGGATATTATATCGGCATCGGCGGTGTTGTCACCTTTAAAAACGCCAGGACAGTGAAAGCTGTAGTGGAGGATATTCCTCTGGAGCGCATTGTCCTTGAGACGGACTGCCCTTATCTGGCTCCAGAACCGAACCGGGGAAAGAGAAACTCATCCCTGAACCTTCCCTATGTGGTTGAGGCTATCAGTCAGATCAAGGGGCTGTCCAGGGAGAAGGTGGAAGATGTTACATGGAGAAATGCCATGGCCCTGTACCGTATGGAGGCATAAGTCTTTTTACGGGAGCATTAACATGCAAGGACCGGGCTGGTCATAAAAAGAGGTGGTATGAAGATGGACAAAAAGTTGATTGGAGCGATTATGGCTTTTTCGTTGGCAGGGAGTCTCCTGTTTTCCGGATGTTCCTCTAAAAATCAGAATACCGGAGAACAGACGGCGGAGGAAAGCATGATCCAGGATGTGGAAAGTGAAGTGACACTGGGGGAATATAAGGGACTGCCGGTGACCGTGGAGAAGCTTCCCGATGTGACCGACGATGAGGTGACGGATGCGGTTATGGCCGCGGTGGAAAATGCTTCTGTTACAGGGGAGATCACAGACCGGGCCGTGGCTTCCGGGGACACGGTGAACGTGGATTACACCGGATACATGGATGGGGAGGAGATCCCAGAGTCTTCTGTGGAAGACTATAATATCCTTATCGGCTCCGGCGTGTTTTTTAACGGGGCAGAAAGCAGCCTGATCGGTGTTATGCCGGGGGAGACGGCAAATATTTCTGTCACTTACCCGGAAGGCTATCCCCAGGAAGATCTTGTGGGAAAAAATGCTGTTTACCAGGTGACGGTGAATTATATTGTTTCAGAGGAGCAGGCAGAGCTGACCGATGAATTTGTGTCCCAGATCTCTGACTGCCAGACGGTAGATGAGTACCGGCAGATGGTCCGGGAGGCTCTTGAGACAAGCCGGGAAAATGAGCGGGAGCAGAACAGAAGAAACGCTGTGTGGGACAAAGTTTTGGAGAATGCCCAGGTGGTGGCCTATAATTCCGGGGAAGTCCAGGAAATTGTTGACCAGTACACAAGCTATGATCAGTCCGCAGCTCGGGATTTTGAAATGTCCCTGGAAGATTATGTTCAGACTTATCAGGGCGTGACTATGGATGAATACACAGCCGCTATAGAAGATATCGCAAAACAGGAGATTAAAGAGCGTCTGGTCATTGACGCCATCGCCCAGGCGGAGAATATTAATGGGGATAATGCCACAGATGAAGAGATTCAGAAGTGTTCACAGCAGCAGGGCTATGACGCGGTGGACGCTTATAAACAGGATCGTGGCAGCGATGGTATGGCAGAGGACGTAAAGGGCCTGCGGGTGGTGGACTTTGTTGTAGATTCCGCCCAGATTACAGAAGAGTAAAATTTTGGAAGGAGGAATTTTATGTCCAAGAGAAAAAAAGGAGGAAATCACCTGGGTGTAGTCATCGGTATTACCGTCGTTCTTGTGGCGGTCTTTGTGGCCTTTGCTGTCTACGCCTGGATATATCTGTTCCGGGAAGACAGCCAGGCGGCAACCCAGGCGGTCTATGATGCTTATGTAGATGATGTGACTAATGGCAACTATGGACAGATTTACAGTCTGGTCCATGAAGATATCCAGGCCACTGTGGATGAGGAGACAGTGACGGCCCGCTATACAAATATTTTTAACGGTATCAGCGCTGAAAATATCACCTTTACCCTTCTGGAGAGCCGGGAGGGTGAGGATGACGAGGGCTGGTATTACCGCTATCAGATGACGGTGGACACGCCTGCGGGAACTCTGGATAATACATATACGATGCAGATCTGCCGGGATTCTCAGAGAGAATACAAGATCATGTGGAGTTCCAACCTGATCTTCCCACAGTTGGATGATACAGACACAGTGAGGGTCAATACTCTGGAAGCAAAGCGCGGGACCATTTACGACGTCAATGGTAATATTCTGGCCTGTGACGGGGAGGGCGCCAGCGTGGGATTGGTTCCGGGGAAAATGTCAGAAACCACAAGGGATGAAGATATTGCGGCACTCGCTGAACTGTTGGAAGTGTCTGTGGATTATATTAATGAGCAGCTTAGCGCCCAGTGGGTGACTGATGATGTATTTGTTCCAATCCGTTCCATTGCGGCGGATAACCAGGATTTAATTGACCAGGTGATCCAGATCTCCGGTGTCATGGTAAATTCCACAAGTGCCAGAGAATATCCTTATGGAGCTACATTGGCCCATCTGACCGGCTATGTCCAGGCTATTAGTGCTGAGGAGCTGGAAACCATGGCGGATCAGGGCTATGACAGCAACAGTATTGTAGGAAAAAGCGGCCTGGAACAAATTTATGAATCTTATTTAAGAGGCACAGAGGGCTGTGAGATCCTTATCCTCAACAGTGACGGGTCTGTGAAGGAAACTCTCGGATATCAGGCGGCGGTGGATGGCCAGGATGTTCATCTGACCATTGACACCAACTTGTGCCAGATTTTATATGAACAGCTTGGCGATGATAATGGACTGGCCGTAGCCATGAACATGAAGACCGGAGCCATACTATCCCTTGTCAGCACGCCGTCCTATAATCCCAATGAGTTTGTGGCCGGCATTACCAACAGCAGTTGGGAGGCATTAAGCTCAGATGAAGATTTGCCTCTGTATAACCGCTATACATCCACATGGGTGCCCGGTTCGTCTTTTAAACCGATTACAGCGGCTATCGGATTGGATAACGGAACCATTGATCCCGATGAAGTTTCACCAAGCAACGGGCTGAGCTGGCAGAAGGACAGCAGTTGGGGGGACCTTTTTGTGACGACCCTGGAAACTTACGGAGATGTGACTCTGCAGAAAGCCCTGGCTTATTCAGATAACATTTATTTTGCCCAGCAGACATTAAATATGGGCCGCCAGGCATTTATCGACGGCCTGACAAAAGTGGGATTTGGCGAGAGCCTGCCTTTTGCCATGTCACTGGGGACTTCCTCTTACGGTTCACTGGAGGAATCTTCCGATGAAGTTATGCTTGCCAACAGCGGTTACGGACAGGGGGAGATGCTTGTCAATCCGATCCACCTGGCCTCCATGTATTCCGCTTTTATGAATGATGGAAATATGCTTCTTCCATATCTTGTGACCAACAGCGAGGAATTGGGCCAAGAGGCGGTTACTCCCGGAACTTACTGGAAAACCAATGTATTCAGTGCCCAGTCTGCTCAGATTGTCAACGAGGATCTGAGAACGGTCATCAGCGAAGGAACGGGAACCCAGGCGTTATCCGCCGGAGTTACCCTCGCCGGAAAGACCGGTACCGCAGAGATTAAAGATTCCCAGGATGATACCAACGGCACTGCTCTTGGATGGTTTGTAGCCTATGAAATTGATAATACCGATGACCCTATATTAATTTTGATGATGGTGGAAGACGTTCTTGACAGGGATGGCAGTCACTATGTTGTGCCTAAAGTGGCAGAGGCATTCACACAGTACCGCAGCGGCACAGATTAACGCTTTTTATATAAGATTATTTCAGGGTCAGCTCCGTTACAGCCATACTCACATACGAGGATATAATGCTTATCAGCGACAACGCCAAAGCACCTTTAGCAAGCCCTTTGATTTCAAGCGCGTTAATTTCTGAAATTAAGCGCGCTTTAAATCTCAGAAATCCATTTTTTCCGTCTTGCTCAATACATTCGGCGGCAATGCAGCTTTTGCCCAAAGGATGTCCTTTTATATTTTGGCAGCCGCCGCATTCTGTCCGGTGGCTGCACTGGCTGCAGCAGTTTGTACCACAAAGTGATTGCATATCTATATCTCCTAAATTCATAATTATCCAGAATGACGTATTTTCTTGTCAGGTTCCGGATATGGTTGACGCAGAGTTATTGTCAATGGAGTAATAAATCAGGGCATTGTAAATTGCTGTCACGCTTTCGTCGGAGATCACGTACTTTCCATTGTCACTCAGAAAAACATTTACTATGACGGTCACTGGCTCCCGGTAGGTGGGGGCGGCGGCGTATTCTGTGAGAAGCTGGATCAGGGGCGACAGATATTCTCTCGTAAATTCCTCGTCTGTGTAGTCCTGAAATTCATAATTGTTATTTCTCTGGCGAAATTCCTGGTTAAAGGCGAGAAATTCAGGATACAGCCCATTGTACACGTCCAGAGGTTCTATATTAATAGTTACATTGCCGTCCCGGTCAGATTCATTCACCGTGTAGCGGACCTGGCTGTACAGCTCCTTAATGGCCTGCGCGATCTGATCCAAAAGATCGTTGGGAATGACGTCATCCTGGGAAAGCCCGGCATACCGGAGAAAAACTTCCGTTTCATGCTGGATAAAGTCATTGTAATCGGACTCGATCTCACCCACAGTGGAATCGGTGATCCGGGCATATTCTTCAAACTTCCCTTTGTATGTGGCGTCCAGCATATCCTGTATATATCCGGAACGGTCAAAAAACTGGGAACATCCGGAAGAAAACACCAAAAGTATGGCCGATAGGAGCAATAACATCTTACATTTTATATGTTTCATAGATATCACCTTTTATCAAGATATTTTCCCTGTTATGGGGAACCGTATCAGTACATGAGTAATTATTTCTAGTATAAAACTCGCAAGTTATTCCAGTCAAGCCCTTGTTCCCAGGGCTTATGTCTGGTATGATAAATTCATTGCGGGGCTTCACCCCTGTCCGATACTTATAAAAACCTTTTTGCAGCCATTTTTGCGGCGGCATTACCACTGAGAAAGGGATGTTTATGGAAAACCAGGAAAAACTTTCAAATCCGAAAAAGACCATAGAGATTATTCAGAAATATAAATTTAATTTTCAGAAAAAATTCGGCCAGAATTTTCTTATTGACGGTCACGTATTAAATAAGATCATCGCAGGGGCCAATGTGACCGGGGATGACATGGTTCTTGAGATCGGCCCCGGTATCGGCACAATGACCCAGTATCTGGCGGAAAACGCCCGGCAGGTAGTGGCTGTGGAGATCGACGCCAACCTTCTTCCTATTTTAGACGAAACCCTCAAGGAATATGATAACGTCAAGATTATCCACGGGGATATTTTAAAGCTGGATATTCGGGCGCTGGCCGATGAGTACAATGATGGACGGCCTATAAAGGTTGTGGCCAATCTGCCCTATTATATTACAACGCCCATTATTATGGGATTGTTTGAGAGTCATGTTCCTGTGGAAAATGTGACGGTGATGGTCCAGAAAGAAGTGGCCCGGAGAATGGAGGCCGGACCGGGGACAAAGGATTACGGGGCACTGTCTCTGGCCGTTCAGTATTATGCCAAGCCCTACATTGTGGCCAATGTGCCCTGCAACTGTTTTATGCCCCGGCCCAACGTGGATTCGGCGGTTATCCGCCTGACGTGCCATGAAAAGCCGCCGGTTTGCGTGGAGGACGAGCATCTCATGTTTCGTATGGTTCGTGCGGCCTTTAATCAGCGCCGCAAAACTCTGGTCAACGCCCTGAGCAACTCGCCGGAAATCACCGCCTCAAAAGATCAGATTCAGAAATCTCTGGCCATTGCCGGCCTGCCGGCCACGGTTCGTGGGGAAGCTCTATCTCTGGAGCAATTCGCCCAGTTGGCCAACGTGCTGTCCGGGGAGTTGTGATCTATGGAGAAAGAGAATAGCGGAAAAGAGATAATGCCAAATGGGGAGAGTGACTTATGGAAGTTACTCTCCCCTAAAAAATTTTTTAAAGATGTTAAATCTAAATTATTCTTTTACGTATCTATTTCTTCAGCAATTTCTTGTATAGCGTTGACAATGGATTCAATTTTTGAGATATAATCTTCAACGAAATCTTTTGCAATATCAGTTTGTTCTGCAGAGGCGTGGCTTCTGTCGTTTTGATGTGCTATTTCATTTCTTCGACGAAAGAGCATTGTTATAGTTTCTTTTCCAATTCTTATCGATTCTTGCTGATTTTCACTAGGAAAAGCCCTTTCCATAGTTTTGTTAAACTGTATGCCAATGAGGTTTAACTGATCCCTTATGCTTTCAAACGATAAAAATACATCCCTGCTAAAACGATTATTCAGATATTCAAAAAACCAATCACTCGATTGTAAAGTAGCTATAGCATTTTCTACTTTTTTCATAGGAATCTGAAACTACATATATTTCTCAGTTTTTGGCCACCTTCCGGAAAACATTCTAACTAAACCTCATCCATACTCCCTACAAAATGTTGTTTAATCTCAGACAGCGAGAATTGGATGGGTGTTGGCACAGGGCGCGCATCTCGTGTATTTTCTGCACGTGGAGTAAGTGAAATATTTCTATATGCCATATCATCACCCCACTTACATATCGGATGAGATTACATTGGCAAAATTAAGGTTTAGCATTGGAATGGCGCCATATTTCCCTGCGATATAACCTTTTCCAAAGTTTTCATCTTTTCGAACATTTTTAATTTCTGTAAGCGAAAATAAGTCAGTTGAACGATCTGAGGATTTGTTTTCTGTAAACCAGATCTGATCGCGTCTGAACAAATCCAAATTTAATAAACCTGTCTCGTGAGTTGTAAAAATCAGTTGAGCAGGCTTGCTTCCATGAGTGGTGATGAATTGTTTTACTAATCCAAAAAGAAGCGATTCGTGCAAGTTTGATTCAAGTTCGTCGCAGACCAATACTTTTCCGTTAACCATAATATCTATAAATGGACATAATAATCCAAAAAGTTTCTTTATGCCCGTGGATTCTTCTGAAATCAAATCTGTTTCAAATTCTTCATATAAAATCTTAGCAGAAATTGCATCTACTTTCTGCTGTAAAAGAATTTTTTTGAATTCATCTGATAAAAAAGGAGGAAGATGCGAAACATCAAAATCTTCTTTTTTAATATCAATTTGAATATCTTTAATTCCAGTGCCAAGTGCATCTAAAAATTTTAAAACTGTTGCCTTTATTTCTGCGTTAGTGTTAATTTGATGTAGTGAGTAGTTCATCCAATTGTCTTGGTTGATTGAACTATAAATTACCAACTCTTCATTGAAAAAGCGATATGCAGCAGTTACTTCATCAACAGAACTAAAATTTGCAGCACAGGAAAGCATCAAACGATTGGGTTTAAGGACATCCTTGCAGTTGTTAAAACGATTGCGAAAATTACGTCCCGCTGAATACGATTCGCCTGCGCGTTCGAAAACTTTTGTTTGACGGCCCTTGGGAAAATAATAAAGATATTCTTCTGTCACGAGCATATTCCTCAATGAAAAACCAAATGCGTAGCGAACTCCATCAACTATAAATTGAATTTTATAATTGCTTTTTTGGTCGTAGCTTTCCAATTTATGAGGTACTTGTAAAATTCCCTGCCCTGGTTGATGGGTAATGCTATTTGCAACAAGGTTTTTTACAAAAGCTATTGCATCTATTAAGTTGCTTTTGCCTGAGCCGTTTGCGCCATAGATAACAGATGACTTTAGGACCTCGATATCTGCCACTTTTTCTATATTTTCTGCGTGGGTTTTGTCCGATCCTGCAATTGCGGAAAAAAGAACTTCATCTCTAATTGATCTGTGATTAGAACAGCTAAACTCCAATAACATTGCGCATCCTCCTTTTAAAAAATATTATATCATGTATTTTACCGTTTAACAATTTGATTTGTGGTTTTTTTGCAAATATTTAAGTTAAATGTATTAAAATTACATGTAATATACTTTCATTTTACAATTATCTTTCGTACTTATCAATAGAATTATGCTTTCTATCATTGCTTGTCTTCTCTAGTGTTTATGTTAAATAAGGTAAATTCATTGACACACTCCATATATCGTGCTATGATATATAACGAAGCACGATATATTTTGCCTGTGATAAAGGCAGCAGATAAGGAAGGAGATGCTTATGGAAAAATATGAACCGCTGACGGAAACAAGTTTTTACATTCTCCTCTGTCTGTCTGCCGGCGCCGGATACGGCTACAATATTATGAAGATGACAGACGAGTTGTCCGGCGGCACTCTCCATTTAGGACCCGGCACATTGTACGGCGCTCTGGGAAAGATGCAGAAAAAGGGCTGGATTGTCCAGACCTGGCAGGAGGAAAGCAGGAAAGGCTATGCCCTGACCCAAAAGGGGGGGGAGGTTCTGGACAGAGAAATCCATCGCCTTGAGCAGATGCTTGTGTGTGCCAGGACGGTGGCTTCCTGTAAGAAGGAAGGGACCCAGACCGCCGCCTGGGAAGACGGCGAAGGGACAGAACCTACTTAACACCAGGCACAATCTGCTTCAGAAAGAGAGGTTTTATGATCGAGATAAAAAATCTGACCAAAATTTACAAGCTGAGTAAAAAGCAGCAAAAAGAACACAAGACAAAAGATACCCAGAAAAAAGCGGTGGACGATCTTTCGCTGACCGTAGATAGGGGGGAGATCTTCGGACTTCTCGGCACTAACGGTGCAGGAAAGACCACAACTCTCAGATGTCTGGCAACATTGCTGAAACCTACCTCCGGCTCTATCTCCATTGACGGGCTGGACGTCTGCCGGGACTCAGAAAAAGTGCGGGCAAAGATCAGTTTTCTTACCAATGAGATTAAAATGGATCCGTATTTTACGCCGGACTATCTGTTTTCCTTTTTTGGACGGCTCCGGGGCATGGATAATTCTCTGGTGGAAGCCCGGAAAAAGGAACTTTTTGAATATTTCGGCATTACAGATTTTAAAAATAAAAAAGTGGAAGAACTTTCCACAGGTATGAAACAGAAAGTTTCCATTGCGGTCAGCCTTGTCCATGATCCGGAAATAATTATTTTTGATGAGCCCACCAACGGCCTGGATATTATTACGGCCCGTGCTGTGCTGGATTATCTCCGTATGGAAAAAGAGCAGGGGAAAACCGTTATTGTCTCCACCCATGTGATGTCGGAAGCTCAGAAACTGTGCGACCGAATTGCTATTATTATTGACGGCCGCCTGGCGGCTATGGGAACGCTGGAAGAACTGGAAGCGCAGACGCAGACATCTGATCTTGAAGATGCCTTCTTTGAGTTTTACAGACAGAATGTGAAGGAGGCATAAATTATGAGAGGGTTAAAAGTTGTATTTAATAAAGAAATGCGCCGGGTTTTCAGAGAGCCTAAGATGCTCTTTTCTCTCTTTATCCTTCCGGTGATCTTAATGATCGGCATGTACGCTCTGATGGGCTATCTGGCGCAGAGCATGACTCAGGATATTGAATCTCACAAGTCCATTGTGTATGTGGAAAATATGCCGGAGGAGATCAGTCCCTACCTGGACGACTTCTTTTCCCAGGCTGAGATGACAGTCTTTGATGCTTCGGCAGATCTGGACTCTATGAAAGAGCAGGTAGCCCAGGGAAATATTGACCTGATTATGATTTTCCCTGAAAATTTCATGGAACAGGTGGAAAATTACACCGAGGGAAGCGCTGTCCCGGATATCCAGGTCTTTTACAATCCGTCGGAAGACTATTCCAACGAAGCATGGACGAGGCTGAACGCGGCGCTGGACGGCGTACTGCGACCATCCCTTCTTGAAGAACGGATCGGCGATCTTGGAATGCTTACTATATTTACGGTAAATGCCCAGGGCGGCGGAGAGATTATTGACGAACAGCGGGCGGCGGGACAGATTTTATCCATGCTTCTGCCTTATCTCATTACTATCCTGTTGTTTGCCGGAACGATGAGCCTTGGAACAGACACCATCACCGGCGAGAAAGAGCGGGGAACTATGGCGAGTATGCTCGTAACCCCGGTGCGCCGCAGCGACATTGTCCTTGGAAAGCTTTTGGCGCTCACATGTATGTCCATGCTTAGCGCTGTGATCTACATTGTAGCGCTGGTCATTGCAATGCCCCAGGCTCTTGGTACAGGAAATATGGCCATTGGGTTTACCCCGTCCCAGGTGATCATGATTATTATTTTAATGATTCTTCTGGCCTTTTTCTACGTCTCCCTTGTGGGACTGGTGGCCGTTCTGGCGAAGACTATGAAGGAAGCAACCACGTACATCAGTCCATTATATATTATCGTTATTGTTGCCGGCATGATTACCATGCTGTCAACATCCGGAGGGCATGACACATGGGAATATGTGGTGCCGGTTTACAATGTGTCTCTCGCCCTGGGTGAAATTTTTACCCGTGAGCTGACCGTGATACATTTTGTACTGACGGCTGGAAGCACGCTGGTATTTAGCGCCATCCTTTCAGGCATCATTATTAAAGCATTTAACAGTGAGCATTTTATGTTCAACGCCTGACCGCGTAATACTTACGGCATGGCAGATGCGGAAAATAAATTCCGGTCTGCCATGCTTTTTTTGCGATATGTCCGGAGAGGCGCTGCGTGTCAGCGGCACGCGTTTAGCGCCGACCAAAGCGGAGAACGTCGAGCGGAAAATCCGCAATACCTCAATGAATAAATTGGTGTTCCCAGGCATAAAGTAGTGTATATCCAAACAGGGTGTGGCCACAGAATAGAGGAGGAGTGCGTATGGCTGGGTATCATCGGTTTATTTCATATATATATCTTTATGAACAGGGAAATAAGACAATGAACACCGGGTTCGCAAAGGTGGAGAGCCGCAACGGTCAGTGCCGTATTACCATTTCTATGAAAAATATGTACCATAAAAGCGATGTGAGATTTTTAGCCTACATGTTTGTGCGCCGGGAAGGCCGTCTCATGGGTATTTATCTTGGAAATCTGGTCACCCAGAACAATACCGGGGAACTGGACGCGGTGACAGATTCGGAAAATATTGAAGGGTCCGGCTATACGTTGGAAGATGTTAAAGGAATGATTATCCGGGGAGACAATGGGAAAATTTACGGTACAGGCTGGGACGACGAGGCTTTGAACGTGGAAACATTTGCGCCGTTGGGGGAGGAACCGGCAGAAGCCTATAGGGACGAGCCGGAAAAAGAAGCCGAAGCGGCACAGACGGGGAGGACACTGTTTTCCGCTGAAGATATAGAGATGAGCGCAGCGGCGCCGGTATTGACAGAAAAGGAGGAGATTAGGATAACGCCGGCATTGGCAGAAGAGGAGGAGAGCGCGCCGGCATCGGAGGGAGAGGAGGCGAGTGGGCAGGTATCGGCAGAGGGCGGAGAGTCCCGGGAAAGGCCGCAGCAGAAAACGGCCTTTGACGCTTTCCGCCATTTTGGCGACTCTGATCTCCCTGAAAAGCTGGACAGCACTGTGCCTATAGAAGCCGCGGAATTTTCGAACGGGGAGATGGCTGAAACGGCAACAGTGCCGCCAGAGACGGAAGCGGGAGCAGAAGTACAGCCATCTGCCGAAACAGGCGTGGAAAATGGCGGCAATGAGGAAGTCGGCGGCAGCCAGTCCCCTATGGAAAAGATCATGGATCAGGGAATGCGCATGTTTCCCTTTGACGACGACCAGATTACCGCCTGTGTCCGCATGGAACCCCAGGATATCGGCATGCTGCCAATGAAATACTGGCGGCTGGCCGGCAACAGCTTTCTCCTCCACGGATATTACAGCTACCGCCATCTGATCATGGCCCGGAGAAATGATGGCACATTTATTTTCGGCATTCCCGGTGTGGATTATGAGCGGGAGCGGTTTATGGCCCGGATGTTTGGCTTTAACCAGTTTAAACCGGTGAGGGCCAGCGCCATAGGGCCAGGGCAGTTCGGCTACTGGTACATGGAGCTGGCATAAAAGGGGGGATGCCGCGGGCATCCCCCTGTGCGCCCCCCGTTCGGGGAAAATAATAGGAAATACATATTGGAGCATAAGTCTGGTTGATTTTGCGCTGTGGAATGGATATACTATAGGTAAAATTAAGCTTGATGACGATTTGGAGCGGAGTTTTTATGAGCGGCAAACTGTTAATGAAAACTAGAGCGTTAGAGAACTTCAGCGACAAATAGACTCAGCATTATTTCTGCGTTTGGCAGTAAGCAGGGATAAAGAAGGAATTTTATCATTAGCACAACGAGGAATCGAGGTTCAGAAACCAGAGGATGTTATAAAAAACACATATACATTAGAATTTTTAAATCTGGCGGAATCAAATCAGTATACGGAAAGCGATTTGGAACAAAGATTAATTGATAATCTCCAAAAATTTCTTTTGGAATTGGGGAAAGGTTTTACTTTTATATGTATTTGGGATATTTCGCTATGGAAGAGAATATGCCGGATGATAATGCCCCGATCGGTATTATCATGAGTAGAAATAAAGATGAATTGCTAGTGGAGTACGCAACTTATGGTATGGACAGTAATCTGTTTGTTTCAAAGTATGAGTTATATTTGCCAAATAGAGAAGACTTAGAACGATTGGTATTTAATATATTAAAAGATAATTTTGAAAAGTCATAGTTATTTTGATAAAAGACGTTTTTTTATAAGGGGGGACAGTCCCTAATTTTTAAATAATCAGTGGGAACGCACGGCGAAGATCCTGTGGATCTCTACGCCGCCGTCATTTTAATGGGATATTAAGGGAGTGGACAAGCGGAAGATGAATAAATTAATTGAATTGAAAAACCTTACGAAAAATTTTGAAGATCAGCAGGTGCTTCGGGGCATTAACCTGGATATTTATGAAAATGAATTTCTCACCCTTTTAGGGCCCAGCGGCTGCGGAAAGACGACGACTCTGCGGATTATCGCCGGGTTTGAGGAACCCAGCGACGGCCAGGTATTGTTTAACGGCATTGAAATTTCCAAAGTGCCGCCTTATAAGCGGGAAGTCAACACTGTGTTTCAGAAGTATGCCCTGTTTCCCCATATGAATGTTTTTGAAAATATTGCCTTTGGCTTGAACATTAAGAAAATGGACAAAAATGTGATCCGGCAGAAGGTGGAGCGGATGTTAAAGCTTGTGGGGCTGGAAGGCTTTGGTAGCCGGGATGTGACCCTTCTTTCCGGCGGGCAGCAGCAGAGAGTGGCCATTGCGCGGGCCCTTGTCAATGAACCTAAAGTGCTGCTTTTAGACGAGCCTTTGGGAGCCCTGGACGCGAAAATGCGCAAAGATATGCAGCGGGAGCTGAAAAAGATCCAGCAGGAGGTGGGGATCACCTTTATTTACGTGACTCATGACCAGGAGGAGGCCCTGTCTATGTCCGACACAGTGGTGGTTATGAATGACGGGGAGATCCAGCAGATCGGATCGCCAACAGATATTTACAACGAGCCGGAAAACCGGTTTGTTGCCAGTTTTATCGGTGAGTCCAATATTATTGATGGAATTATGATCAAAGATTACCTGGTAGAGTTTGACGGCTTCCAGTTTGAATGTGTGGACAAAGGCTTTGAGGACAACGAGGCTATTGAGGTTGTCCTTCGCCCTGAGGATCTGGATATTGTGGAGCCGGACCGGGCCAAGATCACAGGGACAGTCCGCTCAGTCACTTTTAAAGGGGTCCATTATGAGATCCTTGTGGAAACATCTGCGCGTACTTATATGATCCACACAACAGATTTCGCCCCGGTGGGACGGGAAGTGGGCCTTCTTTTTGGCCCTGAGGATATCCATGTCATGTGCCGGATGGGAGGATACTAATGAAGCATTTTAGAAAATTAACTTATCCCTATATTTTGTGGTCGGCCCTGATGATCGCGGTGCCGTTGATCCTTATTGCCCTCTACGCTTTTACCACCAGCGGGAATGAAGTAAAAACATTGAATTTCACTCTGGACAATTTCGCAAAGATCATTGAGCCTACATACCTGAATGTGTTCTGGAAATCCGTGAAGATGGGCGTTGTCACAACGGTGATCTGCCTTGTGGTGGGCTATCCCCTGGCTTATATTATCGCTAGATGCCGGGAGGAAGTTCAGGGACTTCTGATTTTAGGCGTGACTATCCCTACATGGATCAACATGCTTTTGCGCACTTACGCATGGATGAATCTGCTGGCGGACCATGGCATTGTCAATAACATTCTGGGCAAACTTGGCCTTGGGCCGCTGAGTCTTATGTATACGGATTTTTCCGTGATCCTTGGGATGGTCTGTAATTTTCTGCCGTTTATGATCATTCCTATTCACACCTCATTAAGCAAAATGGATCATTCTCTTATTGAAGCGGCTTACGATCTGGGGGCTAATCCCGTCCAGACCTTTCAGAAGATCATTTTAAAAATGTCCATGCCCGGTGTCCTCAACGGATGCCTGATGGTGTTTCTTATGTCCATCTCTACCTTTGTCATTCCAAAGCTCCTTGGCGGCGGACAGTATGTCCTCATCGGCAATCTCATTGAGAGCCAGTTTATATCTGTGGGCGACTGGAATTTCGGCAGTGCCATTTCCCTGCTGTTAGCGGCGGTCATTTTGATCTTTATGAAAGTTATGAAAAAAATCGACACGAAAGAGAACTAGGAGGGGCAGATGAAAAGATTAAGACGTTTTTTATCAAGATTTTATATGGCCCTGTGCTTTATATTTTTCTACCTGCCGATCCTGGTCACAGTGATATATTCCTTTAATTCGTCAAAATCGCTGACCAATTTTACCGGGTTTTCACTGCGCTGGTACGAAGATCTTCTGTCCAACAGTGAGATCATGTCGGCAGTTTATGTATCGGTGACTGTGGCGCTGCTGTCCACGGTGATCTCTACAGTTCTGGGGACGATGACGGCCCTGGGACTGTCAAAGTCAAGAAAGTTTTTAAGAGAATATCTCCTTAACGTAAATAATATCCCTATCCTGAATCCGGATATTGTCTCAGCTATATCCCTGATGCTGCTATTTTCATCCATAGGGATGCCCAAAGGCTACTGGACCATGCTTCTGGCCCACATCAGCTTCTGCACCCCCTTTGTGATCACAAGCGTGTATCCCAAAGTGCGCAGTCTTGACCCAAATCTTGCCAACGCGGCTATGGATCTTGGGGCCACGCCTTTCCAGGCGCTGACTAAAGTCATCCTGCCAATGATCCGTCCCGGCGTGTTTGCCGGCGCTCTCCTGGCATTTACGATGTCTTTTGACGACTTTGTTATTTCCTATTTTGTGTCGGGAAATGGGGTAAAAAATATTTCCATCATTGTGTATAATATGACCAAACGGATCAATCCAACGATTAACGCCCTGTCTACCATTGTGATTGTGGTCATTGTGGTAATTCTTCTTTGTGTCAATGTTATCCCGGTGATCCGGAAAAAGAAGAAAAATACGGAAAATTCCTACTCAAAGCACAGGAAACGTACATATATTGGGGCGGCAGCAGCCTGCCTGATCATTGTCTGTCTTGTGGCGGGGATTTGGGCGGCCGGAAAAGGCGGCAAAAAAACACTGTATGTGTACAATGCCGGGGAGTACATTGATCCGGATCTGCTGACGCAGTTTGAAGATGAATATGACTGTACGGTCATCTACGACACTTTCGAATCCAATGAAATGATGTACACAAAGTTAAGCAGCGGTGAGCGCTACGATGTTCTTGTGCCGTCAGACTATATGATTGAGCGGCTGATACGGGAGGAATATCTCCAGCCCATTCAGTGGGATAGGATCACCAATAAAGACGGACTTATGTCTGAGGTGATGGATAAAAGCTATGATCCGGGCAATGTCTATTCGGTGCCATATTTCTGGGGGACGGTGGGGATTCTTTACGATACCACTCAGGTTAGCTCTGAAGATATTTCCCAGGGCTGGGATGTTTTGATGAATCCAAAATATAAGGGGAATCTCTATATGTATGACAGTGAGCGGGATTCCTTTATGGTGGCATTAAAAGCCCTTGGCTATTCTATGAACACCCACAATGAGGAGGAGATCCAGAAAGCCTACGACTGGCTTATTGCCCAGCGGGATACGATGAACCCGGTTTACGCCGGGGACGATGTGATCGACAATATGATCAGCGGAAATAAGGCCCTGGCCATTGTTTATTCCGGCGATGCTTCCTATATTATGAGTGAGAATGAAAATATGGATTATTATACGCCGGGGCAGGGGACCAATCTCTGGTATGACGCCATGGTGATCACAAAAGACTGTCAGGAGACAGAACTGGCCCATCAGTTTATTGATTTTATGCTCAGAGACGATGTGGCCCTGGCAAATACAGAATATGTAGGTTACACTTCCGTTGTTGCATCCGCCTATGAGGCCATGCAGGAGACAACTTACGCGGGGATCGGGGCTTACGTTCCGGATATCCATGGGGCTAATAATGAGATTTTTGTATATCAGGATACAGAAATAAAACAATTGTTTGCTGAGCTGTGGACAAAGGTGAAAGCACAATAATAGGTTAAAAGACCGGCAATATGATAAAAGATCAGTATTATGGAGGATTTATGAATAACCAATTAGAGATCCGCCGGGCAGAAAAGGAGGATTTGCCCCGGATTATGGAAATCATTGCCATGGCGGCAGCCTATATGAAAGAACATAAAATTCGTCAGTGGAATGACGGTTATCCTGAAAAAGAGGATTTTTTGCAAGACATGACTCGGAAAGAAAGCTATGTTTGTCAATGTGGCGGACGTATTACAGGGACGGCCGCCCTCTGTCTCAGGGAAGAACCTAATTACAGGAAAATTTATGGAGGGCAGTGGAAAACTGCCGGCCCTTACGGGGTTATTCACCGCATTGCCGTGGCCGATGACGCAAAAGGCCAGGGGGTGGCGGCTGCTTTTGTGGATTATATTGAAAAATTGTGCATAAAAAATAAAATTTACAGTCTGCGTGTGGATACTCACGAAGACAACTGGAATATGAATCATTTTCTTATAAAACATGGTTTTGTCCGGTGCGGAAAGATTTTCGTAGAAGATGGGACGCCGCGGGTGGCCTATGAGAAGGAGCTTGAAAGATGAACGGCATTAGAAATAATTATAACCATACGATTTTGGCGTCCTACATTGGATATATTACACAGGCCATCGTCAACAATTTTGTTCCGCTGCTGTTCCTCACTTTTCAGAGTACATATCACATTACACTGGATAAGATCACTTTTCTTGTCACTTTAAACTTTGGCGTGCAGCTTATTGTAGACTTTCTGGCGGCCCGGTTCGCCGACCGGATCGGGTACCGCCCATGTGTAGCAGCCGCCCATATTTTCAGCGCGGCCGGCCTGGCCGGTCTGTCCTTTCTTCCGGATATAATGCCGGATCCCTATGTGGGGATTGTGCTGTCCATTGTCTGTTATGCGGTGGGCGGCGGTCTCATTGAGGTACTCATAAGCCCTATTGTGGAGGCGTGTCCCACAGAACATAAAGACGCGGTCATGAGCCTTCTCCACTCTTTTTATTGCTGGGGCCATGTGTTTGTGGTGGCGGCAAGCTCCCTGTTTTTTGCCGTTGCCGGTATTGACCACTGGCGGGTTCTGGCTCTTTTGTGGGCAATCATTCCCTTATTTAACTTTTTCTACTTTCTGGCAGTCCCTATTAAAGTTCTTGTGGAGGACGGCCGGGGAATGTCGGTTAAAGAATTGTTCTCGAACCGGATGTTCTGGCTTCTTTTTGTGCTGATGCTTTGTTCCGGGGCCAGCGAGCAGGGGATGAGCCAGTGGGCGTCCACCTTTGCGGAAATGGGTCTGGGCGTTTCGAAGACTGTAGGGGATCTGGCAGGCCCCTGCGCCTTTGCCATCGCCATGGGCCTGTCCCGGACTTTTTACGGAAAATTTGGGGAACACATCCGTCTGGAAAAATTTATGCGGTTAAGCTGTGTTCTTTGTATCATCAGCTATTTTCTGGCCGCCTTTTCTCCGGTGCCCTTTCTTTCACTGGCAGGCTGCGCTCTGTGCGGCCTTTCTGTGGGGATCATGTGGCCCGGCTGCTTTTCCATCGGTGCCAAGACCCTTCGCCGGGGCGGCACAGCTATGTTTGCCTTTTTCGCTCTCGCCGGGGATCTGGGATGCGGCGGCGGTCCCAGTCTGGTAGGCATGGTGTCCAATGTTCTCGGCGGCAATTTAAAACTTGGTATTTTCGCCGCGGTAATCTTTCCAGTGATCCTTTTGGGAGGGATGATTTTGTACCGCCGGTGGAAGTATTATTATAAAGAGTAACTTAGTTCACCGGGGGTGGTATGATGATTTACATGGCTTTTGCTCTGTACTGGGAAGCTCAGCCATTTATTGAATATTTAAAATTGAAAAGAGATGCTGACTTTGAAAAAGTTCAGCTATTTAAAGGCAGCATGACGCCGGAAATTCCGGAGATTGTTCTTTTTCTTACAGGGCCGGGGACTATTAACGGGGCTGTGGCCACAGCCTATGTCTGTGGTCAGTTTCCTCCCGGCCCTGAGGATCTTTTTGTGAATTTTGGTATCTGCGCCGGAACCGGGTCCCTCTGCCGGGGAAGCATTTACCGGGTACACAGTATTTATGAGGCGGCCACCAGACGGTGGTTTTATCCGGATATGCTTCTTAGGACCGGAGATTATCCCCAGGAGAGTCTTGTGACATTTCCTGTGGAAGTAAAGACAATGGACGATCAGCCCTGTTCTCTGGCGGATATGGAAGGCTCCGGGATTTATCAGGCGGCCCAGATGTTTTTTGAACAGCACCAGATGCTCTTTTTTAAAGTGGTTTACGACCAGCCGGCAGCCGGGACGGAAGGAAGGCGTCCTGCCAGTTCCGGCGAAGAAGTAAAAGAACTGTGCGGGCGCGGCTCAAAAAAATTGATGCAAGATATTTTTGACGCCGCCTCTGACCTTGAAAAGCTTTGTCCTAAAAAGGCTGTCTTTTCACCAGGTGAAATTCAGGCCCAGGAGCATGTAGCTCAGTGTTTGAGGGCCACAGCGGCCATGAAGAAAAAACTTGGCCAGATTTTATATTATGAGAAACTGTCGGGAAAAGATATTGAGGCTCTTCTCAGAGACTTTTGCCAAACCTATCCCGTTAAAGAGTGCGGATCTAAAAAAGAAGGGATGAAATGGCTTGGCGCCTTGGAGGAACGGTCATGGAAATAAAAAGACAATTTTTTTCTCATATTTACGTTGAGCGCCAGGTTCTTCACCATCCGGAAACCCAGAAGATTCTTGAGCGTTTTCCTTTAAGTGAGAAAGTTTATATCAGCCATTATAAAGATGTGTTTAACCGGAAGCATCAGAGCTTTTACTGCCAGAAGCAGTCTCCGGCGCTGGTCCTGGCCCGGAAAGAGGGGCGTTTGGTGTATTCTGGGGCACCGGTATGCCAGAGTTTCGGCAACCATTATTTTTATTATACTTCCTGTATTATGAACTGTATTTACGACTGTGAATACTGTTATCTTCAGGGTATGTATCCGTCGGGAAATGTGGTGCTGTTTGTAAATCTTGAGGATATTTTTGAGGAGGTGGATGCCCTTCTTTTAAAACATCCGGTGTATCTGTGTGTATCCTATGACACGGATCTGATGGCCCTGGAAGGGGTGGCCGGTTTTGTCCGCCGGTGGTATGAATTTGCTGCTGACCGTCCGAATCTGACCATTGAGATCCGGACAAAAAGCGGAGCCTTCGGCCTGCTTGGCGATCTGGCTCCCCTGCCCAATGTGATCTTTGCCTGGACCCTTTCCCCGCAAATGATCATTGAAAAATATGAAAGTCATACCGCGTCTGCGGCCACCCGTATCGCCCAGATCCGCCAGGCGTCCGACCAGGGTTTTTTGGTGCGGCTATGTTTTGACCCGCTGATCTATGTGGAAAATTTCAGGGAGGTTTACGGGGAGCTGATCCGCCAGGTGTTTGCGCAGCCGGTGTCCATTATGGACGCCAGTATCGGCGTTTTCCGCGTCTCTGTGGACTATCTGAAAAAGATGCGCCGCCAGCGCCCTGCAAGCCCTCTTTTGTGGTATCCCTTTATTCCGGAGGATGGGGTCTATCACTATGGGCACAGTCTTTCCGCCCGGATGACCGGGGCCGTGAAGGAGATGCTGAAAGTATATGTGGATGAGGATAAAATATTTGTGTGGGATGGAGGCGATAAAAATGAAAAATAATCTTAGAGAAAGTATTCCCGGCGCGCCTCTTTCAGAAAATCCCAAAACTGTGGTGCTGACAGGGGCCTCCTCCGGTATAGGCAGAGCCATAGCCCGCCGGCTTTTAGAATGTGGCTATAAAGTGTACGGAGTTGGCCGGGACTTTGGGGAAGAAATTTGGCCCCATGGCTTTCATAAGCTCATCATAGATATGAAAAATACCGGAAGTTTCTATGATCAGATCCGAGGGCTTTTAAAACGGGAAAATATCTGTGGCCTGATCAATAATGCGGGGGCGGCCTATTATGGACTTCACGAGACATTAAACCCGGCGAAAATTCACGAGATGGTGACTGTTAACCTGGAAATTCCCATGGTACTGTCTCAGTTAGCTTTGAGGGATCTGAAGAAAAACCGGGGACATATTATTAATATTTCCTCTGTTACGGCAAAGCAGACAAATCCCCACGGCTGCGCCTACGGCGCTACAAAAGCCGGGCTTTCCAGTTTTTCCGCAAGCCTTTTTGATGAAAACCGGAAATACGGCGTCCATGTCTGCACCATCCATCCGGACATGGTTAAAACAAATCTGTACAGAAACGCGGATTTTTGCCAGGGCGAGGATGAGATGTCCTACCTCACCCCCCAACAGGTGGCCGACGCGGTCATGTATGTGCTGTCAGTGCCGGAGTCCATGAGCGTGACAGATATTACATTAAGGCCCCAGAAACATCAGATCCGGAGAAAATAAAAACAGCCAGTCCACAACGAAGACAAGTCTGTGGGGCTGGCTGCTTTATTGTAATGCAAAGAAAAACGAGCTGCACTGCTGCAACCCGTTTTTAATCATAACTTATTGTTTGATATATCTTTGATTTTTACTGCTTGGCTTGTCGGGGATTGTCATTTTGACAAGGCCCATTTCAAGCGCAGGATTCATGTAATGTTTTCGGAAAGTTTCTTTGGATTTTAAGTGCAGCTTTTCCATGATCTGATTCGCTGAATAAGGAATGTTATATTCCATCAGATCAAGCATTCTGGTTACATAGGGAGAAAGCATTTCACCGCTTGCCTTTATCTGAATGAGGAGCTGTTCCAAAACATTATCAATTTGTTCCAACATAAATTCAATAAACACATTTGAATTTCCATGTTTATGACACTGCGCAATCGCGTCATAATATCCATTTTGGAATTTTTCAATCTGACTTTCAATGGGGATAAATTCAAATACCGGCTTCCATTTAGCCAGCAATGCCGTGTGCCACAGTCTCGCCATTCTGCCGTTGCCGTCCGAATATGGATGGATAAAAACAAATTCATAGTGAAAAACAGCCGACAGTATCAATGGATGCAGATCGTCTTTTGCCCTATTCATCCAATCAAACAGCTGTGCCATCAGTTCCGGAACAAGCCGCGCAGGCGGTGCCATAAAAATACATGTATCTCCGTTAAAAACGCCTTCTTCACCACTGCGAAATACACCTGATTCTGTTACAAGATATTTTGTCATAACAGCGTGTAAAGCGTTTAGATCTTTCATGCTATATGGGTCTATCGTGCTGATTCTCTCATAAGCCTCATACGCATTCTTGACCTCTTGTATTTCTTTTTGTTCGCCTAATACCAAATGGCCGTCAATCACATCTCGCACCTGATTTAAGGAAAGCGAATTGGCCTCAATACGAAGGGAGGAATGAATGGAACGTATTTTATTGTTACGCCGCAGATGGGGCTTGCTCTGCAGATTATTTTGATAATCAATATTGCCAATTTTTTCCGAAATGCTGCTGACAAGGGACAACATTTTATTTGTGATTTCAAATGGAGGCGTGTATTGATCCATAGAGCATTCTCCCATCCTACTTGTTATCTTGCTTACTTTCCTACTTATTATACCATGTCCGCTATCGCGGCCATAGTATGGCTCCGCCCGGATGCGCAGCATATTCTGCGGTTCCGCAGAATATGCCTCATGCGCAGGTATAATAGCCACTCTGCGGCTATTATACCACATTTGCAAGATAAATCAAGAACAGGTCCTTTACTCCACAATCAGATCCGGGTCAATTCCCGATTTCATAGTGTCGGAGAAGGTGTAGTCTCCTGTATCTTCAGATTCAAAGCTATAGACAAGAATCCTGTTTTTATCCGGATCAACGATCCAGTATTCCCGGATACCGGCAGTCCTGTACTTAAAGAGTTTCGTATAGTAATCTATTCGTCTGCTGCCGGGAGAGACAACTTCACATCTGCCGTTTTTCTGTCAATATAGTCCGCGATTCTGCGGCTTATGCCAAAAAATTATCGGCCAAGATGCCGAAAATGGTTCTCACCGGAGTGGGAGACTATGCATACAGAAGAAAGGACGGAGTAGCTCACAGTATAAAAAGACCATTCTGTAAAATTCGCAACAGTTCAGCCCGCCATCCCTGATGGCTGAGCTGTCGCTGAAATCCTGACTTTAAGTCCTGATTTATTACAGAATGGTCTTTTTTAGTTTTTAACCGGCCTGCCTTTAGGCAAAACCCCGCACATCCACATAATTAATATACAGAGAAAGCATTTCCTTCATTTCCAGCATTTCCTTCTTGCTGTAACTGGAAAAAACTGGCATAATAACATCATCACCTTCCACGTAGGGCTGGAGGTAATAAGCTCTGGCGCCGCACAGCCATTGGCCGATAGCTTCAATATCTTCCCACTGGTGAAGCTCTTTGGCCACGGTGGTCCGGAATTCGTAGTCGATATCTGAATCCTTTAAAAGATCCACGGACAGTTTAATGCGGGTCAGATCCAGATCGGAGACTCCGGCAGCTTTGGCGTAATTTTCCTGGGAATTTTTAATATCCATGGCAATATAATCCGCCAGATTATTTTTCAAAATATGGGACAAATGGGTGGGATCGTAGCCGTTAGTGTCAATCTTTACTTTATATCCCATCATTTTTACATTATATAAAAATTCACACAGATCATCCTGCAAAAGAGGCTCCCCGCCGGTGATGCATATGCCCTCCAGAGCCGCTTTCCGGCGCTCAAGGAAATCATAGATCTCTTCCACAGGGATCGAGGGAAGACGGTCCGGATGCATGACAAGGGATTTATTGTGGCAGAAGGGACATTTAAAATCGCACCCGCCGGTAAAAATCGTGGCGGCGACATGTCCCGGATAATCCAGAAGTGTGGTTTTTGCCAAACCTTTAATTTCCATAAAAACCCTCCTTTGTTCATTCTGGCCGGCAGGAGCATGATCAAAGCGGGAGCTGTACTGCCAGCCTAACATAACTGTAATCATTCTATCATAAAAGAAAAGTCGAAACAAGTGGCATTGCGCTTGCGGCCTGGAAGGGATGAGGCCGGGAAGATCAGGGCAATGTCTGTGGAGGTTGTCATGATTAAAAATATAATTTTTGATATTGGAAATGTGCTGGCGGCCTTTCGCTGGCAGAAACTTTTTAAGAAGCTTGGATTTTGCGGGGATGTCTTTGATCGGGTGGCGGACGCCACAGTTCTGGGACCCTGGTGGCCGGAGTATGACCGGAGCCGTATTCCCGACGGGCAGATCTGGGAAAACTGCCGCGCCCTGGCGCCGGGGTATGAAAAGGAAGTTATGGCGGTTTTTGAAAATATTGAGGGCATCTGCCGGGAATATGATTATGCCAGGCCGTGGCTTTATCAATTAAAAGCTGCCGGGTATAACATCTATCTTTTGTCCAATTTTGGCAGAACCAGCTTTGAGATCGCGTCGAAAAAATTTTCCTTTATGGATCTTGTGGACGGACAGGTTATTTCCTATGAGGTGGAAGAAATTAAGCCGGATCGGGGGATTTTTTCGGCCCTGGAAGAAAAGTACGGCATCCATCCTGAAGAGAGCGTATTTTTGGACGATTCTATGAAAAATGTTAAGGCGGCTAAATCCTATGGCTATCACAGCATTTATTTTGAAAATCAGGCGTTGGCCAAAAAGAAGCTGGAAGGTATGGGCGTATTTTCTCTGGATGTGTCTGAGGAAGAGGATCAGAAGTTTATGAAAGAGGCTATAAAACAGGCGAAAAAGGCGGCGGCCATGGGGGAAGTGCCTATTGGCTGCGTGATCGTCAGGGACGGGAGGATCATCAGCCGGGGATATAATCAGAGAAATAAAAAGCACAGTACTCTGGGACACGCGGAGATTTCCGCCATTGGGAAGACGTCAAAGGTTTTGGAGGACTGGCGCCTGGAAGACTGTACTCTCTATGTGACTCTGGAACCCTGTTCCATGTGCGCCGGGGCTATGATCCAGGCAAGGCTTGGACGGGCTGTCATTGGAGCCATGAACCCCAAGGCCGGCTGTGCCGGTTCTGTGATAAATATGCTGTCTATGGACGGCTTTAATCATAAAGTCCATGTCACTTATGATGTTTTAAAAGATTCCTGCGGCTCCCTTCTGACAGAGTTTTTCATGGCCATGCGGGAGCGCAGAAAATAAGTTCCCCTGAGGGAAAATGACGGCCTTACCCTGGCCGGCAGCAGCGTTACCGATGCCGGGCCATCAGACCAGAATGGAGCAGGGCCGGGCGCAGAGCCATGAAAATGGCCACAGAGGCGATGCATGAGGTAACTGCGTTGATGGAGGTGGAAGCAAAGTTCCAGGCCAGAGTTACCTGGGCGGCCGGCTGGCCGAGAATAGCCAGTTTGTATACATAGCCCAATAGGGGATCTGCAATCACATTAAAGCCGAGAGAAACAGCACAAGCCAGGATAGTATATTTTAAAATATGGCCGGTATTTTTGCTTTCGTTGATTTTCCCGATTCTGTGGGCGATCAGACCGGCGATGAGACCGATGCAGAATTTTAAGATAAAGGTTTTGGGTGCGTAGATGACATAAACAGGATCAAAAAGATCGCCGATAGTCATGCCGACGGCACCGCCCAGACCTCCCCAGACGCCGCCGAGGACAAGGGCGCCCAGGACGCAGATGGCATTTCCAAAATGGATGGAAGTAGCGTCACCGCCGGGCAGGGGGATTTTTATTTGCAAAAAGGTAAAGACAACATAGGACAGGGCGGCAAAGAGCCCGGTCATTGTTAATTTCCATAGTTTTTCATGATTCATATCCGTGTCTCCTTTCTATGGCCATGAGTGCCCGAACCCCCGGTTAATGTCTGGGGGCGCTGGCTTCATGAACTTTAGTATTTACGAAATAGATTTTAAATAATAAGAATTTCATCCTGGATAGGGCCGTAAATTTCCAGCCTTTTATCCGGGGTGATGTGAACGTCAAATTCCAGGCGGACGCCGTAGCGTTCCGTGTACACGCCGGGTTCCACAGAAAACATCGTGCCGGGGAGCAGGCAGCGGTCATCGTGGGTTTCATAGTCATCCAGGTTGGCGCCCATGCCGTGGCACTCATGGCCGATGTTGTGGCCGGTGCGGTGCATAATATAGTTGGCAAGACCTTCTTTTTTCAGGATGGACTGGACAAATGCGTCCACGTCGCAGCCGTGGACCGGCATGTTTTGCTCAAGATGGCAGCGGATATAATCCACAGCCTGATGGCGGGCGTCGTTGACGATGTGAAAAAGCCGGTCATATTCCGGATCTATATTGGGCCCTACGTTCATACACCAGGAAATATCATAGTAGACGGCGTCGTCCTCCGGGAGCCGCCCGGCAATGTCGATGATCAGGCGGCTGCCCTCACAGATCGTTTTAGCTGTGGCGGGAGTGGGCTCATAGCCCGGATCGCAGCCGTGTTCATCAATGCCGAAAAATGGCGGCGAGTCCATATAGATAGGTTCTTCTTTGATAAAGTTCTCCATCTGTTTAAGGAGCATCCATTCATCAATCTCATGTCCGGCATTGAGACTTTCCCTGATCCAGGAAAATGTCCGGTCAAGAATGCGGTGGATAATCACACCGGCCTGTCGGTGGCTTTCAATCTGCTCTGGGGTCAGCACAGCGCCGAAATTCTGGATCAGATTGGCACTGGACACCGGACTAATGTGAAAACTTTTCAAGTATTCTAAAAGTTCGGCATCCATGGAGCTGATGGTGGGAACATTGCCGCCGGGTGAATACTGGCAGGCAACTTTCAGACCGGGGAGGAGAATCCGGGACAGGATCTGCTTTTGCTGGGCGATGCCTTTGTAGAGATGCTTCTCTCCGGGAAGATGGTCAAGGAGCAACGGCTCAATGGCGGACAGGATCTTTTGTGGACTGCCGCTGGCAGGAATATAGTAAAAGAGCCGGCGGGTACATGTACGGTCTCCCAGGTTGAGAAATTCTCTGGTGATAAAATCGTGGCCGTGAAAATCTGTAAACAGCCAGCCATCCAGACCCCACTGGCGCAGTATTGTCTGTGCTTTGCTTATTTCCATAACTGATACCCCCTTTCCACCGGAAGATAGAGGATTGCAGTGCCGGCAACGGTAAATATAGCGTTAATGATCGTGGCCGGGATAGCGGTCACCTCCGCTGTCAGGGCGGCCTGGACAGAGCTTCCGGCCAGGATCAGCTCGCTGCTGGACCATACGAAGTCCAGGACAATACTGCACACACCGTAAATGGCGGCGCAGAGTATGGCGAATATATATTCCTTTCTGGAATTATTTTCTCCTTTCTTTTTAAGGGCCAGGAAAACCATGCCGGTCACCAGACATTTCACAAGGGTGGTCACAAAGACATTGGGGATAGAATGGATATATCCGTTTAAAATGTCAAAGATCACCAGTCCTGTCACTCCGGCAATGGCGGAGCGTTTCGGTCCGAGCATGAGAACCGCCAGCACAACAAAAATATGTCCGAAGTGGAGAAATGGAGTGCCGACAGCCGCAGGAAGGGGAATACGGAACGCCTGAATGCCCACAAAAATAATGGCGGCAAAGAAAGCGGTCATAACGATGGAACGCAGTTTGGTCTGTTTCATAAGATTGTCACCTCGCTGATGAATTTTTGGTAACTATTCAGCCGCGCAAGCGGCGGTAAAGCAGCGTTAGCTGCGGGAATCCGAGAGACATGGCTGAATAGTTACAATTTTTGCAGCAATTCAGCCGCCGGGGATGGACAGGGCTGAACTGCTGCGAACTTTGCCATAATGCAGCCGTAGGCTGTATCATAACGTTTTCCGTATTGTATCACGAAACTGGCTGTGTCAGTATATCCAGTTTTTTGAATTTTTATGGTGCCAGATTGGCTGCGGCTCAATTTATCTGATGGTGCGTTACATTAGTAACAGTTCAGCCCGCGCCTACGCTGCGCTGATGCGCTGGCTCACGGATAAGGCTTTTCAAAAAGAAAATGGGGGAGTATAATAAATAAAGAAAAAAAGCAGCTTCCCTCCCGATGGGAGAAGAAGCTGCTGTGAAAGATTACATTTTTTCCGGTTCCGGATACTCTACGCCAAAGGTCTCAACAGTCATGGATTTGATCCGCTGATCACTGACAGGGCGATCGCTGTAGTCTGTTTTGCAGGTGGCGATCTTATCTACAATGTCCATGCCCTCGGTGATCTTTCCGAATGCGGCGTATTCCCCGTCAAGATGTGGGGATGTTTTATGCATGATGAAAAACTGTGAGCCGGCGGAGTTTGGCATCATTGTGCGGGCCATGGATAATACGCCGGGAGTGTGCTTTAACTGATTTGTAAATCCGTTGTTGGAAAATTCTCCGCGGATGGTATAGCCGGGGCCTCCCATGCCGTTGCCCTGAGGGCAGCCGCCCTGGATCATAAAGCCGTTGATGACGCGGTGGAAGATGATACCGTCGTAGAACCCCTTTTTTATCAGGGAGATAAAATTGTTGACGGTGTTAGGAGCAATTTCCGGATATAATTCGGCTTTCATAACATCGCCGTTTTCCATTGTAATTGTAACGATGGGATTTTGGGCCATTTTAAAAACTTCCTTTCGATTTTCTGAAACTGTGATGCGGGGGGCCAAAAAGCCTTTGACCGCCATCTGACTTTTATTGTATCGGAAAGCAGGGAGGAAGTAAAGAAAAAAATGACGTAACGATTCAGCCGTGTGGATGAACAGTTACAAAATGACAAAGGGGGCGCTTTGATGGCTATTATGGTGGTTAAAATTGAGGATAAATCTTCACTGAAGATGAATGAGTTTTTCGATTATAACGGGCAGTGCTGGGCGCTGAGCCGCAGCAGGTCCCAGACGCTGGCCACAGGCGCCATGCTGGAAGATTTTTATGAATGCACTGTGCTGACCGATTGGGTGGAGGATATTCCCGTTATTTTTCTGTGCCAGGACGAGGCCAGAGCTGCTTTTAAAATTTGCGGATGGTACCGGAGGGCTAAAATTTACAGAAAAGTACGCCATCCATCCATCTTTCTTGAGGGAAATATCTGTGCCAGGGCCGTTGACGCGGTCATGCTTAAAGACGGGAGGTGGCGGTCTCTTCTGCCATGTATGCCTTCCGGCGGCAGTATTTTTGACGGAAAACTCTATTATGTGATTGAAGATGATGTTCCGGGATATGAGGAACTTGAAAAGCTTGTGGGAGTTTCGGGGGAAAGTCCGGTGGCTTTGGAGGATATGGCGCCTGTCCGCTATGCCTTCGTCCCATCTTACGAAGATAAGGGCCGGATACGCCGTGAGGCGGCAGCCCTTCTCGGAGGCCCCAAAAGCCGGCCTACAGCCAAAGCTATGGCACAGGCTCAGTATGTCTGCTGTATCCGGGAATGTGAAAAATATGCAGGGCGGCTTATGAATGATCAGTGTCAGGGCATATCTGATCTGAAAACGCTGAAAGAATATGGGAGGATGGCATCGGTATTTTCTCCGGGACAGGCGGACGGATATTATTACGAAGCCATGGCCAACGAGCAGCTTGGCTTTGTTAAAGACGGCCTGAAAGTGATCGCCAAAGCTATTGCTATTGAGCCGGACGGGGCCGATCTCCTGGCGCTGAAAGCAAACCTGCTGGCGGCTTTCGGAAAGTTTGAGGAAGCGGCCCGATTGTACCAGGAGAGTTTTGATATTTCCGGGGATGAGAGCTATCTTCTTATGAAAGGTCACACATTTTCCATGATGGGAAATATGGAGCAGGCATATAAAGCTTATACTCAGATTAAGGATCGGTCTATTTTGAAAGAAGCCGGAATCAATCTGAAAGACATGGAACACCGCTGGCCCTTTGGAGCTATCCGGGGACTGAAAAATTTAATTAAAAGAGGAGTTGAGGAATCATGACCGATGAGGTAAAAAAACTGGCTCAGATGATGAAAGCAAGCCGAAGTATTGTCTTTTTTGGCGGGGCGGGAGTGTCTACGGAGAGCAATATTCCCGATTTCAGGAGCGAGCAGGGAATTTATAATACGAAGAAAAATTATGGCTATCCGCCGGAAGAAATGCTGTCCCACACATTTTTTATGCGCAATACGGAAAAATTCTATGAATTTTACCGTTCGACGATGCTGTATCCCGACGCTTCGCCCAACGATGCTCACAAAGCGCTGGCAAACTTAGAGCAAATGTCAAAGCTGACCGCTGTGGTGACTCAGAATATTGACGGCCTTCACCAGGCGGCGGGAAGTAAGACGGTGTATGAGCTTCACGGATCTGTCTTGAGAAATTACTGTATGAAATGTCATAAAAAGTTTTCACTGGACGTGATCCTCAATAGCAAAGGGGTTCCCCGGTGCGACGCCTGCGGCGGCGTGATCCGCCCCGACGTTGTCCTCTATGAGGAGTCTCTGGATGAAAAAGTGATCCAAAAAAGTATAGCGGCGATAGAAAACGCAGATATGCTCATTGTTGGCGGAACATCTTTAAATGTGTACCCGGCGGCAGGGTTTGTCCGCTGCTACAGCGGGGACCGGCTTGTGCTGATTAACAAAAGCGAGACGCCCTACGATCATTATGCCAATTTGCTGATTCACGACAGTATCGGAAAAGTTTTATCAGAAGGGGTAAAACTTTTGTCTCTATAAGCGGTGAGAATAATAAATCAGTATCAGTGGCAGGAGTCTTGATTTCAGGCTGTGGAGGCTATGGGCAAGGTATAATCTGTCAAAGAAAGAGGCGGCACCGGGAGGAGCATTTAATACTCCCGGCGCCGCCTGTGCTTACTGGGCCTGTGCTGCGTAGAGGGTTTCCAGAGCCTCGGCGTATCTTTTCTGACGTTCCAGATCATGATCCGTCACTGCAGGCAGTCGGGAAAGATCCATGTTATCTTTAAGATCCGCGATTTTTACGGCAACTGCCATAGGGTCTTTGGTAAGAGACTGTATGTAGGTCATGTAATTTTCTCCTTTTCTTCGTTTCAGCAGGATCAGGGACTCAATAAGGTTATCAGGAATCCCCAGGATGGAGTAAAGATCTGTGATCGTGTAATAGGTATCCTCAAGGATGTCATGTAAAACTGCTACAATCTTTTCTTCTGTAGTATCCATCTGCTCCATCACCCTGAGGGGGTGGCCGATATAATCGGCGCCGCCTTTATCTCTCTGGCCCTTGTGGGCCATCTGTGCAAACTCAATACATTTGTTTAAAAGTTTATCCATAATATCATACCTCCTGCCATCTCTGATGGCTGAACTGTTACTCCAAATGAGTGTTTCTTGTCAGCCAGGCCAGAATATCCTCATAAACCTGGGCGCGGTCCGTCTCGTTTAAGATTTCATGACGGTCATCGTCATAAAGTTTGATGGAAACGTCGTCGATGCCTGCAGTTTTGTACATATCGTAAACATGGATAACTCCTTTTCCAAAATCGCCTACAGGGTCTTTGGCCCCGGAGGTTAGGAGCAAAGGGAGCCGGGACGGCGTTTTTGAAATATTGGACCGGCGTCCCACATATATAATGCCGTCGAACAGTTCTTTATAGGCGCTGACTGTGAAAATAAAGGTACACCTAGGGTCCTTCATGTAAGCGTCCACAACATGGGTATCTTTCGTCAGCCAGTCATAGGGTGTTCTTGCCGGACGGAACTTTTTGTTGTAAGCGCCGAAAGCCAGCCGGTTGAGAAATTGGCTCCGATATTTATCCCCCTTGATCAGAGCAATGACATTAGCCAGGAGCTTGCCTGCGAAGGCAAGGGCCGGGGGCTGGTTGCCGGTGCCCATGATGATAGCGCCGGCAAGACTTTTACCGTAAAGGCTGATATAAATACGGGTAAGGAAAGATCCCATGCTGTGTCCGAGAAAAAAGTAGGGAAGATCGGGAAACTCTTTGGCCTGCTGGCGGTGAAGGGCGTGGAGATCTTTGATAATATAGTTAAATCCGTCATATTTTGTAAAATATCCCCACTCACTCTCATTTTTCACAGAGCCTCCATGGCCCAGATGATCCTCACCTACGACAATATAACCGTTATCGCAGAGAAAACGGGCGAAATCATCATATCGGTCAACATATTCCACCATACCATGAACGATCTGGACAATGCCCAGATATGTCCCCTGGTCTGGAAGCCAGCGGTAGCCGTTGATCTTATGTATACCATCGCTGGATTTATAGTGAAAATTTTGTTTAATGGCCATTATCCCACCTCCAAAAAATGACCTGTATGTTTAGTCTGTCCCAATGTTTAAATCCATCCAAAATGCCGGCAGGCATATTCAATGCCGCCGTCATCGGCCCCTTTGGTGACAAAGGTGGCGATTTCTTTTAATGCGTCTACGCTGTTGCCCATGGCAATGGACATGGGCGCTTTGGAAAACATATCCATATCATTCCAGCCGTCGCCAAATACAACAACGTCCGCCATATCCCCGTTAAGAAATTTCATAACCCGTGTGATTCCGGCATATTTGTCCGCAGGCTCGATCATAAGGTTATTGGGATGATACCGCATATGGGGCATGGTTTTTAAGATGGGATACTTTTCCTCCTCTTCCTCTGTAATGCTGACAAAAATTTTGTAAATCTTTTCTTTGGCAAAATCCAGGTTCTCATCCACAATATACCGCATAAATGAAGAAAATTCCGGATTTTGCTGTGCGTAATTGTCATCTTTAAAATAAAGGCGGTTATCGTCGTGAAGCATAACGCCCACGCCTCGGCCGTCTTTTGTAAGCTCGTTACACAGCGCTGCGGCTTTTTCAGGATCCAGAGGCAGAAGCTCTACCAGCTCGCCGCCCAGGACAATGCCGTTGCCGCCGTCAGTCACCAGGTTGTCAATACCGATCAGGTTGACAACATCCATGGCCATCCAGTGAGCCCGTCCGGTGGCTACAGAGACAAAGTGGCCTTTCTCTTTTAGTTGTTTTAAAGTCCGCCGTGTGGATTCGGGGACGTAAGATTCTTTCGTAATAGGATCGCGCAGGGTCAGAGTGCCGTCAATATCAAAAAAGAAATACTTTTTCTTCATAACTTATCTTCCTTCCTCAAGATAGCGCTGGGCAGAATAGACAGCGTTGGCGCCATCGGAGACAGCGGACACGACCTGGCGGAGCTGCTTTGTGCGTACATCGCCAGCGGCAAATATTCCCGGAACACTGGTGCGGCAGGTTTCGTCGGCGGCAATATAGCCGGCCGGGTTCAGATCAATAAGACCGCGGACGAGGTCTGTATCCGGTGCCATGCCTATGGCGATAAATACGCCGTTCACATCAAGAGTCTTCTGAACTTTTGTCTCTTTATCCTCGATGGTAAGTCCGCTGACCGTGTTTTCACCGACGATAGACAAAGGGATGCTGTTCCAGTGGACGGTAACATTTTCCAGAGATAAAAGCCGGTCAGATAGCACTTTGGCAGCTCGGAACCGGTCTCTCCTGTGGATGACGTGGACATGACGGCAGATGCGGGCAAGAAAAATAGCGTCCTCCACAGCCACATCGCCGCCTCCGATAACGGCGGTATCTTTTCCTCTGAAAAAAGCGCCGTCGCATGTGGCACAGTAAGATACGCCCATGCCTGTAAGGCTGTTCTCACCGGGAATTCCCAGTTTTTGATGGCTGGCACCTGTGGCGATGATCAGCGTCCGGCTGCGAAGAATGCCGCCGTCGGTGAGCGTGATTTGGAAAATGTCCTGGATTTTGGCAATTTTTGCTACTTCGCCGGTGACAAACTGGCTGTTAAGGTTTTCTGCGTGCTGGCGCATCTTCATGCCAAGATCAAAACCGCCAATGCCTGGAAGTCCGGGGTAATTGTCTACCTCGGATGTGGTGAGGATCTGTCCGCCGCTGATACCGGTTTTTTCAATGACAACTGTATTTAAACAGGCTCTCTGCGCATAGATGGCGGCGCTTAGGCCCGCTGGTCCGGAGCCTATAATAATAAGATCGTAAATGGTATTTTCCATGAAATTATACTCCTTATATTTGATGATGTTGAGGTCAAATTAAAATTTGACCTCATGATGCCACGGATTTCTCCGCGCTGCAAGCGCATAGTTAAGCATAACTTTAGTATACACTATTTTAAGACTTTTGGATAGGGGGATTGAAACAATGAAGGTTTTAGTGTAAAATATACCATAATAATGCCCACATGGGGAAATCTTGAAAGAAGGAGAAGAAACATGGCCAGAAAGAGAAAACGTGATTTTTGGGATGACGTGGAAGATGATGTAATATCCCAGGAAGAATCGGAACGTGAAAGTTACTCTGCCAGAGAGCAGGGTGGATATACAGAAGATTATGAAGATGAAGGATTTCGGCTGACCCGGTGTATGCCGGCTAAGATCATTGCCCGTATTCTTTTGTGCGCGGCCGCCGTGGTGATCGTTGTGTGCGGACTGATTTTTTACCGCTACGTGGATGACCGCCAGGCCAATGGGACTTACACCACCAGCTATTTTGACAGCAACGGTTTTTCCAGAGAGTACAATGATGCGGTGGAGAGATTGCTGGAAGCTCTTCAAGCTATTGAAGCTGAGGGAAATATTACCACGGAACGGGCGGCGGAACTTGCCTCCGGTATTATGGGAACTAATACAAATTTTTCCTACTATATCATGGATGAAGCAGGAAATGTGATTGTTGAGAGCGGCGATGACGCCAGAGACCGCATTGAGGCGAGCAACCATTTCATGAGGATTGCCAATATCAGCGGCGAGCTGGAAGTGGAGAGTGGCGTTCCGACAACCGGGCTGAACAGAAATGCCTGGCAGACTGCTCTCGACGAGTGTACCAACGCTTATCAGATTTATACCGCAGTAGACAATAATCTGGAGCGGGAAGACACGTTTTATGAATCTTATATTGATTATCAAAACCTGACAGAATACTTCGGCATCGCGAAAATCGTGGGGATCGTGGCTATAGTCGTATTTTTAGTCCTGCTTATTTTCTGCGTGATCGCCACGGGTATGAACCGTGGTTACGCCGGAGTGCGTCTCACATGGTTTGACCGGATATTTACAGAGATTGCTCTGATTATTATTCTTGCCATTATCGGCGCTTTAGTTTACGGACAGTTTTATCTGGGCAGCCACGAAGTCCGGTTTTCCACCTGGCTGCGCGTTGGGGATGGCTTCCTGATTTATGTATTCCTGATCCGCGGCTATTTCAGCCTGGTGCGCCGGATCAAGAGCGGTACCTTTATTACCAACTCCATTATCTATAAGATTTGCCACGCCATTAATATGGCCCTGGATCATCTGCCTAAAGCCCTGAAGATCATTATTATACTTGTGTTCCTTGTGGCTTTAAACGGAGCTATGGTGTATGGGCTGTTGTATATGAGAGATATTACCGCAGGTTCTATCCCTGTGATCTTTATCGTAGCGCCTGTTGTTTTTGTAATTGAGCTGATTGGATTTATCAACTGTATCTTTGGTGTAGGCGATGAAGAAGACTATATTGAAGATTCAGAGGAAAATGAGGAAGATGAGGAAGCAGGCAGCGCTTCCGCCGATGACAGAGACGACACTGGCTGGGAAAATGTAGATTTTGGCAGCGAGATCCGCATGGCGGAAGAAGAGAGTTATGAAGATCACAGTGATACGGGGGCAACTGTAGAAAATGTGCGGGGCAAAGCCGTTGACAAAACTGTGGTGCTGTCTCAGAATGAGCGGCGCAAAGTTTTGGACAGCCTTGGATTTGGTGAGACTCAGATGCTGGATACAAAGGCAGTGAGGGAAGCAGAACAGGCTTCTTTGAGCAAATCTTCCCAGAGCAGAACATCTCAGAGCAAGGCGTCTCAAAGTAAAAATGGGCCGGCCATCCCTGATATTGATCAAATGGATCGTCCCGGTGATAAGACTGTGATCATGGAGCCTTTAAAGATCACATTGGACGAAGAACAGGAAGAAAAACCATCACCGGTTTTCGAAAATGTGTCCCAGAAGACTCAGCCGGTGATCTCCCTACAGCCCCAGGCTCAGCCGGAGGCGACGGGCTTGGAGCTGGTGGATTTTATCCAGCTTAATAAAGATGTGCGCAAGATGTTCCGCATGAAGTTAAAGGCTCGCTCCATCGGAGTGACGCTGCGGGCACCTGAGAAACCTATTTATCTGGACATTGATAAGGCCAACGCCATAAGAGTTCTTTCCATTCTCTTTGATAACATTGAGAAATATGCTGAGGAAGGTTCCAGAGTTTATATTGAGATGTACGCTCAAAATGGCAAGATGATCTACCTTATGAAGAACACCATCCGGGCCGACCTTATTAACCAGACAACCAACGCCATGGGCCACGGGCTCATGGAGGCCAGACGTATCGTACAGTCTGAGAAAGGCAAGTTTATCAACAGCGTTGAGGGCAATACTTACAAAGTGGGTATTTTGCTGGACGTGGCGTCTGAATAAATATAATCAGTACAGTATATGATACAGGGGCAGGTGTGATCTTTATGATCACACCTGCCCCTGATATTTATCTCTAAAAAGATGTCTATTGATAAATTATTTTGCATTCTAAATAAAAATGAGTACATGCCGGATCAACTTCCCAGGAGCGATTTCCGAAACTCCCTTGGGGTCTGTCCGGTAATCTTTTTGAAAACCCGCGTAAAATAGGAAGTATCTTCAAAACCGGTGGTATGGGCGACTGTGCTGACTGGCATATCTGTTGTCAAAAGAAGATTTTTTGCTTTGTCAATGCGAAGGTTTGTCAGATACTCCATGGGAGTAGCCGAGCAGTTTTTCTTGAAACGGCTGATAAACTGTGAGGTACCCAGAAAGCAGAGTCGGGCCAGTAAAGGGGTTGTCAGGTTTTCCTGATAATGTTCCTGCATATATACGACGGCGTTCTGGATCACATTATCATTAACTCTGGACATATGCAGCGCCCCAAGAAGATTGTAGAGGAGGCAACTGATCTGGATGTCCCGGTCATAAGACCACCCATGACTGGCGACGGAAAAAATCTGCCGGCATAAAGAGAGGATACTTTCATTGCCCTGGCTGATATGGCCGTGGTTTTTAAGAATATGTTCGAGAACAGCGTTGGACAGATCGCCGAAAATCTGTATCCAGATAAATCCAAATTCTTTAGAGAGGGCTTTTGCCTCGTAACCATCTTTAATGTTAAAAATAAAGGTTTGTCCTGATTTTATGACAAAAGTCTGTCCGCTGGCTGTTATGGAACACTCTCCTTTGGTACAGTAAATAAACAGGATCAGATCTTTTCCCGGCGGGCAGGAAAAGTAAAAGTCTTTTTCGCCGGGATTCCACACCATCTTTTTTAATATAAAACAAGGCGCTTGGGGTTGAAACATACTTGTCCAGAAAGCGGCCCTGACACAGTGATCGTCTGGAATTTGTCTGGCTTTAATGGCCGTGTCGTTTATTTTTCTACCTTTCATTTTTCAATCTCTTTTCTCTGATTTGTCCATCGCCGTAAGTTATCCATAGGGTAAACTGTTGGTAACAAATCGTAAAATAATCCTAATTTTAAAAAATAATGTTCGACTTTCCTATTTGTAAAAATTATATAATAACCAGGAAGAAAAGAAAAGCCCATGTTAATGGAAAAATTCTTAAATTGTAACTGTTTACGTTACTGTTCGCTGGCAAGGCAGCGAACAGTAACCTGTTTACAGATATCGGAAATATCTTCTGTTTCCGAATTTAAAAAATGGTTAAGGGGAAGATGGCAATGGATAAGAAGTACGTGGATGTGGCAGTTTTTGGTTCCGGGCTGGCCGGTCTGAGCGCCGGGGTAACATTGCTGGAAAAAGGCGTAAAAAAGGTGGCAGTTTTTGAAAAACGGCCGTTCCAGGGAGGCGCGGTGTCCAATACGCCGATGTGTACCATGGCTGTGAAAAATGATCCGGTTTATCAGGATAAGGCATTTCGAGTTCACTGTGAGTATACTAACTACAATGCCAATATGGCGGCTTTCCCAAGGGCATGAATATCGGGGATTATTATTTGTTGAAGGCCAGAGGCAAGGGACATGGCGCTGCGCTGGTATGTCTGCGGGCCGCACAGAAAATCCGCCGCCTTGGCGGTGAGATGATCTTTAATTCACGCCTGGAAGAACTTGTAAAAAAAGATGGAAAGGTTACAGGGGCTATTGTCCGGCAGAAAGACGGCAAGACCTATGAAGTCTGCGCAAAGGCAGTCATTGTGGCAACCGACGGCGTCAGTGATGATCCGAAACTTGTGGAAGAAATGAGCGGTTATAAAGTTACCGATCGGGAGTGCAGCGGCGATGGAAATATGTACTTCAACCATTTTGTTAATGGAGGCATGATGGGGGAAGGGCAGAAGGCCATATGGAAAGCGGGCGGCGCCCGTTGTCCGGGACTTGGCGCCGGACGCCTTATGGCTTATCCGGGTGTTGTGGACTATGTGCCGTGGCAGACTAAAAATCAGATGTTTACTATTTTGGAACAGCCATATTTGGTAGTCAACAAAGATGGAAAGCGCTTTATTAACGAGGAAGAAAATCAGGTTTCCTTTAATATGGGGGCGGCGATGAAAAATCAGCCAGGACGGATCGCCTTTTTGATTTTTGACGATGCGACAATGACCCGCCTGGAAGAACATGGGACAGAATACAGTTATATGATCTTTCCTGCGGAAAAAATTGTGGATGGAAGAAAACAGTTTCAGGAGATGATCCATCAGCGGCATAACAAACATGTTTTTGCCTGCGACAGTATTGAGGAACTTGCCGGGGCTGCAGGAATACATAAAGAGCATTTGCTTAAAACCGTGGAGAGGTACAATCAGTTATGCGATAAAGGACATGATGACGATTTCGGGAAAAACCCTGAATTTCTCCAGCCGGTAAGATATGGAAAAATTTACGCCCTGGAAATGTGCAACTGTACTTACAATATTATCGGCGGAATACGGATCAATGAAGAATGTCAGGTGCTGACTGGGGACGGCACGCCGATAGAAGGACTTTATGCGGCCGGTGACTGTGCGAACAATGCGATCGCATGGGATGAATCTATCGTATATACACTCTGGGGTTCTACATTGGGCTTCTCCTGCAATTGCGGCAGATTTGCCGGAGAAAGCGCCGGAGACTATGTTAAAACTTTTGCCGCAGACGATATGGAGGAATATGATATTCCGGAATCCGTGCTGCGGGTGGAAAAAGGTTATACTGAAGGGAAAACGGTAACTGTCATTGAAACATCAAAAGAAAATCCGGACTATACGATTGTAATGATTGATGAGAGCTATTTTGCGCTCAGAGACTACGACGGAGAGAAGTGGAGTGACTGCAGGACTGTGGTTCGTCGCGGAGAAAACGGTGAATTTGAACTTGGAGATGTTGTCGGAATTTTTGTCTGATGGCAGGAAATGAACTTCCTGAAAACAAAGACCTTAAAAATATATTTTTGTTTTATGAAAAAATCCGGGATTTTTCCCGGAAATACGACCGCAAAATGATAAAACCCCGGAAATTTTTCCGGGTTTTTATCATTTATGGATAAATAAGGGCGGCGGGCTTTCATTGAATTTCCAGGCTTGTCTGCTATAATAAGTTAAGAACAGATATGAGACCATTCCTTTAAAGCTGCAGGCCGGTCGAAATACACAGGATAAAGAAATGACAAAGTGATTAATGGAGGTATTTCGATGAGTGAGACAAGATATATTATATCTGACGCGGCGAAGATGATTAATGTAGAACCTCATGTACTCAGATATTGGGAAGAAGAACTGGGCATGGATATCCCAAGAAATGAGATGGGGCACAGATACTATACGGATAAAGAAGTCCGCCTGTTCACCCAGGTCAGGGATCTGAAAGAAAAAGGATTTCAACTGAAAGCCATTAAGATGATACTGTCCACCTTGTCTGAGGATATGCCAGCCAGCAATATTATTTCACTGGACAAGGTCAGGAAAAATTATGCCGACGAGACATTCCTGGAAGGGGAAGCGGCCCGGCCGGCGGTCACATCTTTTGAAAATCGGAAAGTCGGCAGTAATAATTCCGGCGCAGATCCGTATATAGATGGAGAATCAGGGGGAAATGGGGAGATGTCCGGAAAAACGGAGTATGATCATGATCTGGAGGGTGAGCGGGGGGCTGATATAAAAAGCGTTCCGGCACCAGTTTCCAAAAGCAATGTGGAGTCCATTGAAAAAAACAGCCTGGATCCAGACGCAAAGAGCAGTCTGGCTCCGGCAGCTAGTGTACAGTCTCCGTCCCAGACGGTGAGCGCTCAGGATAAGATGAAGCACTTTAAATACATAATGGACGGGATTGTCACTCAGGCATTGAAAAAAAATAATACGCTGATTGAAACTCAGGTCACTGAGAAAATACTTAAAGAGATGGATTATCTGTTTCGTGTTCAGGACGAAAAGGCGGAGGAGCGCTTCAGAAATCTGGATGAGATGATTCGGAAAAAACAGAGAGGGAGAAAAGAGGCCGCGGCTGCCAGAATGCCCGCCTATAAAAGTCCCCGGACAAAGAAAGGACTGTTTGGGCGAAAAGATGTTTTTTAGTGAAAGTCCAGGCCAAGAAACGATGCGGCCGGACGCCTGTTTTTTCATAAAATCCCAACAACAAAAAAAGCCTTGCAGAGTTTCACCTGCAAGGCTTTTAATGGATTATTCCTGGGAAATAGCTCCTGTAGGACATGCAGCAGCACAGCTTCCGCAGTCTAAGCACTCATCAGCGTTGATCTCAAATTTGCCATCGCCTTCGCTGATAGCGCCAACTGGACATTCGCCAGCACAGCTTCCACAAGAAATGCAATCATCAGAAATTACATATGCCATTGGTATTACCTCCTTATAGATCTCTCTATGTATCTTCTTTAAGTACAAGGCTATTGTAATACAAATTGACTTTGAATACAAGTCCCATTTTCTGTAAAGATACATTTGCAGTAACAGTTCAGCCATCAGGTATGGGCGGGATGAACTGTTACCATTTGCAAAACTTGGAATTGCAAAACAGAAAGGTTTGTATTATAATCCCGTCTTTGACAGTTGAAAGAGAAAAGAATGGCTACAAACCCAGTAAATCCGGGCATTGTAGCCGTTTTTGTTTATGCAGCGATATGTGCTATATTTTTGATTTCTTCAACGCTTTCGTATTTTTTATTAGTGTACGCATTGATGTT
>NZ_JACHFW010000002.1 GCF_014202115.1 Catenibacillus scindens | reverse complement strand
AACCCACTATCTACATCCTTCTCCCGGGAACTTGTCCACCATATCAGTTCATTATAAAAATCTTAGATTTTTGTCTTGACAACTGAGCCACTATAGGTATCCTGTGGATGGAAAAACAGACTATATTTTTCTCATAAAATTGACAAAAGAAGATCTGAAATATAAAAAGACCGTTCATTTATTGTTTGGAGGAACAGAGGAAGAAATGTTTTCCGATCACCTCACTATTTTTCAGACAGGCAGGGGATTGCGGTATTTCATATCCTGGATGAGTTTAATCTCCTGAGGGACATGTTATGGAAAATATGGTGTATCTGGAATTGCTATGTAGGGGTCTGATGTATATGTGGGGAAGATTGATTCCTTTGAAGTTGATTTTGCAGTTCAGAACAGTAAGGAAATCTGGTATTATCAGGTCGCTCTTTCCGTGCGAGATGAAAAGACGCTGGAACGGGAACTGAGACCGCTTATTGCGATTGGTGACCCACTATCCCAAAATGATCCTGACGCTTGATGATGACCCGGAAGCACAGTACGATGGAATATGGCGGATCAATGCCAGGGACTGGCTACTTGGTCTGACTGATAACTAAAAGGGCTTGGACGTCTGATGCACGATTTTCATTGCAAAGACGTAAAGGATATGTACAGTGGGATCTTTGCGGAAGCATAGGGTGCCGGGCTTTTCCCGGCTTTTGTATTTACGCAGATGAGACAAGGTGATTAGAGGTGTGCGCTGAAAATCCGGAAGCTTGAAATTGCTCCGCTTTAATGATAATATGGAGTAAAGTTAAAGGACTCTTAGACGCCGGAAGGAGCGAGGGAAAGGTGAGGAAGAAACTTCCCATTGGGATTGATGGATTTGAAAAAATCAGAACTAATGATTTTTATTATGTAGATAAAACTCTGTTCATTAAGGAGCTGCTGGAAAGCTGGGGAGAAGTCAACCTGTTTACCCGTCCAAGGCGCTTTGGGAAGACCTTGAATATGAGTATGCTGAAATGTTTCTTTGAGATCGGAGGAGATCCGGCACTGTTTGCGGGGCTGAAGATTGCGAGGGAAAGGGCGCTGTGTGAGAAGTACATGGGGAAGTTTCCTGTGATCTCCATCAGCCTGAAAAGTGTGGATGGATTGGATTTTCAAGCAGCTTTGACAGCGCTGAAGACAGTGATTGGAGATGAAGCCGGAAGATTTCATTTTTTACGTTCCAGCGATAAACTGACAGGTGATGAGAAGCAGGCGTATGCACAGCTGACAGAGGTTGGTTCATCCCAGGGCGGAATTTATACGATGACAGATAAAGTGGCCGCAGCGAGTCTGAAAACACTATCAAAGCTTTTGTCCAAACATTACGGCCAGAAGGTCATTTTGCTCATTGATGAGTACGATGTGCCTCTTGATAAGGCGTTCCAGGCCGGATACTACCATGAGATGGTAAATCTCATCCGCAATCTGCTTGGAAATGCCTTAAAGACCAATGACAGCCTGTATTTTGCAGTGCTTACCGGGTGCCTGAGAATTTCCAAAGAGAGTATTTTCACTGGCCTCAACAACCTGAAGGTACACACTATTTCGGATGTCCGGTATGATGAGTTTTTCGGTTTCACCAATGCGGATGTGGATGAAATGTTGACATTCTATGGCCTGTCTTCTTACAGGGATGTGATCCGTGACTGGTACGACGGATACCGTTTTGGGGATACGGAAGTGTATTGCCCATGGGATGTGATCAATTATTGCGATGAGCTGCTGGCAGATCCAAAGACCATGCCAAAAAACTACTGGGCCAATACCAGTGGGAATGGCCTCGTTCTCCGTTTGCTTGAAAAAGCAGATCAGACCACGAAAGATGAGGTGGAGGAACTGCTAAACGGGGGAAAGATCACGAAAAAGGTCAGCCAGGAACTGACGTATCGGGATATTGAGGATAGTATTGAGAATGTGTGGAGCGTCCTTTATGCCACAGGCTATCTGACAGGCAGGCATTTGGATCAGGCTGATGCGGATATATTCCGCTTATGGATTCCAAATGGTGAGATCCGCAAATTATTCTATGAACTGGTGGAGGATTGGTTCCGGGAAACAACATGGTCAGACACAGAGAGGATCAACCGTTTCTGCGCGGCGTTTCCGGCGGGGGACATAGATACACTCCAGAATATGCTTGGCGATTACCTTTGGGATTCCATCAGCGTTCGGGACACGGCAGTACGAAGGAATATGAAAGAAAATTTTTATCATGGGATGCTGCTGGGGCTGCTCAGGAGCCAGGGGAGCTGGCTGGTCAAATCTAACGCGGAAACAGGGGAAGGGTACAGCGATATTTCCGTTCAGACGCCGGAACGGATCGGGATTGTGATCGAGATTAAGTATGCGGATGACGGAAACCTGGAAAAAGCCTGCGATGAGGCGTTGGTTCAGATCGAAGAAAAGAAGTATGCGGAAGGTTTGAAACGCCGGGGAATGAAAAAAATCATGAAATACGGTATAGCGTTTTGGGAGAAATCGTGTATGGTAGTGACGGCGTGAAAGCGGAGGCGTGATTAGTCCTGTGGGCCTTTATTTGAATTATGAAAGTGGATATGTATCTATCCCTAATAAGGAACTGATGGAGTTTGCCCGCCATACGTTCGGTTCTATGAAAATGTAAAATAATGAGAGAATGGGAAATACCCGTTCTCTTTTTTAATTGGAGGATAATTATATGTCAGAGAAAGTTTCTTTTAAAAATAATGGAAAGTTAAAATTGCTGATCATTGTGGGTACCCGGCCGGAGATTATACGGCTGGCGGCAGTGATCAAGAAATGCCGAAAGTATTTTGATACGATCCTGGCCCACACTGGCCAAAACTATGATTACAATCTTAACGGCGTGTTTTTCCATGACCTGGAGCTGGAGGCGCCGGAAGTTTATCTGGACGCGGTGGGAAAGGACCTCGGGGAGACCATGGGAAATATCATTGCCCGGTCCTACCAGCTTATGGTGGAAATCCAGCCGGACGCGGTGCTTGTTCTTGGGGATACCAATTCCTGCCTGTCGGTGATCGGGGCGAAGCGCCTTCATATTCCCATTTTTCATATGGAGGCGGGCAACCGCTGTAAAGACGAATGTCTGCCGGAGGAGACAAACCGGCGGATCGTAGATATTATTTCTGACGTAAACCTGGCCTACTCAGAGCATGCCCGGCGCTATCTGGCAGACTGCGGATTACCCAAGGAGCGGACCTATGTGACCGGCTCTCCCATGGCGGAAGTTCTTCACGCCAACCTGGAAAAGATCGAGGCGTCGGATATCCATCAGCGCCTTGGCCTGGAAAAAGGAAGGTATATTCTTCTGTCCGCCCACCGGGAGGAGAATATTGACACGGAAAAGAACTTTTTAAGCCTCTTTAATGCCATTAATAAGATGGTTGAAAAGTACGATATGCCTGTTCTTTATTCCTGCCATCCCCGTTCACGAAAACGTATCCAGGCGTCCGGATTTGTCCTTGATCCGCGGGTGATCGCCCATGAACCCCTTGGATTCCACGACTATAATTGTCTTCAGATGAATGCCTTTGCTGTAGTGTCCGATTCCGGGACATTGCCGGAGGAAAGTTCTTTCTTTACATCAGTAGGACATCCATTTCCGGCGGTGTGCATCCGCACCAGCACCGAGCGGCCGGAAGCTCTGGACAAAGGCTGCTTTGTTCTGGCGGGAATTGACGAGACGTCCCTTTTGCAGGCAGTGGACACCGCTGTGATGATGAACGCCAACGGGGATTATGGCCTGCCTGTGCCGGATTACAAGGATGAAAATGTTTCCGATAAAGTGGTGAAGATCATTCAGTCCTATACAGGGGTTGTCAATAAAATGGTATGGCGGAAGTTTTAAAAGAGAGGAATGTTGAAATGAAAATCTTAGTGACAGGGGCCCGGGGATTTGTGGGAAAAAATCTTGTGGCCAATTTGAAGAATATTATGGAAAATAAAAACCGGACCCGCCCGGAGCTTTCCATTGAGGCTGTGTATGAATATGATCTGCAAACTAATCCGGCTCTGCTGGATGTTTACTGTAAGGACGCGGATTTTGTATTTAATCTGGCGGGGGTGAACCGACCGAAAGAAAACAGTGAATTTATGGCGGGCAATTTTGGATTTGCCCGGACCCTTCTGGATACATTGAAAAAATATAAAAATACTGCGCCGGTCATGTTGTCTTCATCTATCCAGGCAACCCTCATTGGACGTTACGGCCAGTCGGATTACGGAAAAAGCAAGCTGGCCGGGGAGGAGCTTTTCTTTGATTACGCCAAAGATACCGGGGCCAAGGTTCTTGTGTACCGTTTTCCCAATCTTTTTGGAAAGTGGTGCCGCCCCAACTATAATTCGGCGGTGGCTACATTTTGCAACAACATGGCCAATGACCTGCCGATTACAGTCAATGACCGGGCTACGGAGCTGGAGCTTCTCTACATTGATGACCTGGTGGAGGAAATGCTGGACGCCCTGGAAGGAAAGGAGCATCGCTGCGATTACGACGGCCTGACGCCGGTGGAAAAGGCAGAGGGACGATACTGTTTTGTCCCCGTGACCCACAAAGCGACATTGGGGGAAATTGTGGATCTTTTAGAGAGCTTTAAGGCTCAGCCATCTTCCCTGATGATGCCTCAGATCCCTGACGGCTCTTTTGAAAAGAAGCTGTATTCCACTTACCTTTCCTATCTGCCGGAAGATCAGACAAAGTTTCCGTTAAAGATGAATGTGGATGAGCGGGGCAGTTTTACAGAACTGTTAAAGACAGCATCCTGCGGCCAGTTTTCCGTCAATATCAGCAGGCCGGGGATCACCAAGGGCCAGCACTGGCATAACAGCAAGTGGGAGTTTTTCATTGTGGTGTCCGGCCACGGGCTGATCCAGGAGCGCCGGGTAGGCTTAGACGACAACGGCCAGCCTTATCCGGTACGGGAATATGAAGTCAGCGGCGAAAAAATCGAGGCTGTCCATATGCTGCCTGGCTATACCCATAACATCATTAATCTCAGTGACACTGAAAATCTTGTGACAGTGATGTGGGCCAATGAAACCTTCGATCAGGGACATCCGGATACCTTCGGAGAACCGGTGTAGGTTTAAAGGTTTATGGATTTTTTCTGGAATATTTATCCTGTACTTGGCCTGGAAAGTATTATTTTTGCCTTTTTGACAGCGCTGACTGTCTATGGCGCAGGACTCTTTTTATATAAAAAAGGCTTCATTACTTTTTCTTGGCGAATCAGTTTTGCGGTGATGATATTTTATATTCTTCTGGTGCTGTCCTACACTGTTTTTGCCAGGAAAACTGCAGCGGATTATCAATATCAACTGGTTCCTTTCTGGTCTTATTGGGAAATTCTCCATGGGAACCGGCCTCTCCTGGAAGAAGATTTTTGGAACATTATCATGCTTATGCCAGTGGGAATCCTTTTGAAAATCAGCATTCCCCGGATACGGCTGAAAAAAAATAATTGTAAATTTTGCCTTTTCATCAGCCATAGAGATTTTACAGTTTATTTTAAAAAAAGGGCTGTTTGAATTTGATGATATTTTTCACAATACTCTGGGAGGTATTATCGGCTGGGCTGTGGTTGTTTTGATTTTGCGAATAAAATTGAGGAAAGCATGAGTGTTGAAAAATGAGAATGCGTGGCAAACCTGTGAGTGGAACTTTGCCAATGACATGGGATCAACGGTTATTAACTTTTTATAAATTTTCTGCGATACATTGTGATTTTTTTCGACTGGTGATAAGATAAAGTAAAATGTAAGAATGGAGGTGCCCGGATGGATTTTAAGGAACATCGGGAGAACGACATTTTTACAGAAGATAAAGCGGCGGGAAAGAGTTTGGCAGCGGCCGAAAATACACTGGAAGCCCGTCGGGAGAGATACAAAGTGATTATTCGGAATTTTACAATTATGAGTGACACATTTATGCGGAAGGTCTTCGACCGACGGGAATGTGTGGAGTATGCCCTCCGGGTGATCATGGGAAAGCCGGATCTGCAGGTAACGGGATTTGTTGTTCAGGGAGATTATAAAAATCTGCAGGGGCGGTCGGCCATATTGGATTGTGTGGTCAGAGATTCCCTTGGCCTCTATTATGATCTGGAAATCCAGCAAAAAGATGAGGGCGCCAATCCAAAGCGCGCAAGGTATCACAGTAGCCTGATGGATATGAATATTTTGGAAGTAGGAGAAAATTTTGACCATCTTCCGGAAAGATATGTCATATTTATTACAGGAAAAGACCCATTGGGCGGCCGGCATCCGATCTATCATATCCGAAAAAGAATTGACGAAAGCGGAAAGCCTTTTGATGCTGACGATTATGTTATATACGTCAATTCCAGCATACAGGATGATACAGAGCTTGGGCGTCTGATGTACGATTTTCATTGTAAAGACGCAAAAGATATGTACAGTGAGATTTTTGCAAAACGTGTCCGGGAATTAAAGGAAACCCAGGAGGGAGTGGAACAGATATTCTGGAAATGGAAAAGATGAAAGGAGGCTGTTGTGGATGCCCGGCTATATTATACATTTGACGGAAGCAAAATTGATTATGGAGCTGCTTGAGCAGAGGCGGCAGCCTCTTTCTGTGTCGTGGCGGCAGAGTTTTTTGTATGGCAGCCTTCTGCCGGATGCTGTGCCGAAAATGAGTAAGCATTACTCTCATTTTTGGAGGAGCGACGCTGAAATTTATGCGATCCGGACGCCACAGTGGAAGCTGTTTTTAAAAAAGTATGGCATGGATGTAAGAGATCCGAAAATGTTGGGATATTTGGCCCATCTGTATTTAGATCAGCGCTTTTTTGACGAATATTTCCCAGGCCTTATTGAATTTCTGGATGCCGGAGGATGCCCTGCGGGAGTACTCAAGGATATCCGGTATGGGGTGATCAAAAAGAGTGGCGAGCGGGTGCCTCTATCCAGGCTGTTTTCAGGGGAGTATATGTACGGGGATTACACCCGGCTGAATCTCTTTTTGTACAGGAGATACCTTATTGATCTTCCAAAGATTCCGGAAGATGATCCGGAGCCGGGCAGCCGGCAGGTTGAGGAATGTTTGCCCTGTGATATGAAGGGGCTGCTGGCGCATCTAAAAGATTATTTGAAGTCGAGCGCTGCTCTTGAGTCCTGTGAGAAAATCCGCGGTGAGCGCGTATGCCTTGAAGATCAGCTTAAAGTCTTCGAAAAGTTTTCTCTGGAAAAATTTTTGATGGATGTAGCCGGAGATTTTTGCGCACTATAAAATTTATTCTGTACAAGGTTGAATATTCAATGTATAATTGTTGTGTAAAATTCGGATACGGATTGTAATTGTCATAATCTGAGCGGACGGGGGATTGAAAATGAAAACATACAAAAACTATGACGAATTTGAAGATGAGGAATTGAGCTTTGGAAAGAAAACTTTCGCTGACCTGGATAGGGAGCCGGAAGATGGAGAGTTTGTTTTTGAATATGATGAGGAGATGGCAGAAAAGATACGCTGTGACAATTCAGAATATCTGGAGATTTTTGAGGATGACCTGGAAGCGGCCGGCGTGGATGATGATGTTATTAACCGGCATTTAAGTTATGTGGATCTTTATCTGAATCACTTTCTTCTTCACGAAGATATTCTTCCCATGGAGGAAGGTACAATGAATATTGATATGTTTCTGGGAGACTATTTCATCCGGAAATATGCCGGGGCTACGCCAAAGACTATTAAATCGGCGGCGGGCAGTATTAAAAAGTTTTACCGGTGTATGGCAAAACACGGGAATATTGAGCAGGATGATTATGATTACCTCTCCTTGACTGTTGAGGAAAAGATGGATGAATGGCAGAGAATTTGTGAGCGCCATAATGATCCGTCAGAGGACGATCCGCTTGCTGAATTTCCTATTTAAAAGGAATTACAGGTTAAAGGTCAGAGACAAAGCGAAGATGTTTTGTTTCTGGCCTTTGCCCTGAAAATTTTAGAGCAAAATAGTACCGGGAGTTTCCCGGTCAGTGTATTTGTACAAAAGCGAGGTAAAGAAAATGTCAAAGTATTTTGGAACGGACGGTTTCAGAGGCGAAGCTAATGTTACGCTGACTGCGGATCATGCTTTTAAGATTGGCCGCTTTTTAGGTTGGTATTATGGGAGAAATAAAAAGGCAGGAGAGCGGTGCCGCATCCTTATTGGCAAAGATACGCGGCTGTCTTCCTATATGTTTGAGTTTTCTCTGGTGTCAGGAATAACAGCTTCGGGGGCGGACGTTTATCTGATGCATGTGACCACAACCCCATCTGTTGCGTATATTGTGTACACACAGAATATGGATTGTGGTATTATGATTTCCGCCAGCCATAATCCTTATTATGATAATGGGATAAAATTAATCAATGCCTCCGGGGAAAAGATGGAGGAGGAGACGCTTTTAAAAGTGGAAGCTTACATTGACGGGCTGGCCGGCGAAGTGCCTCTGGCAAAAGGGGCGGATATTGGACGCACTGTGGATTTTTCCGACGGCCGTGACCAGTATATGAATTTTTTGCAGTCCCTTGCCCTTAAATCCTACGAAGGCAAGAAGGTTGGCCTGGACTGTGCCAACGGAAGCACATGGATGATTGCAAGAAAAGTTTTTGAAAATCTCGGAGCCCAGGTATTTGTTATTAATGATCATCCCGATGGAAACAATATTAATAAAGACTGCGGCTCAACCCACATGGAGGGCCTGTGTCGTTTTGTGGTGGAGCATCATTTGGATGTGGGCTTTGCCTTTGACGGCGACGGTGACCGGTGCCTGGCCGTGGATGAAAAGGGGAATATTGTAGACGGCGACGGGATTATATATATTTATGGGCGCTATTTAAAAGAGCGGGGTAAGTTGATTGGAAATAAAGTTGTGACAACGGTTATGTCCAATTTTGGACTTTATAAAGCTTTAGATGCCATTGGCATTGAGTATGAAAAAACGGCTGTGGGCGATAAATATGTTTACGAAAATATGGCAAATAACGGGTACCGCATTGGCGGTGAGCAGTCTGGCCATATTATTTTCAAAAAGTACGCCACAACCGGCGATGGCATTTTGACAGCTATTAAGATCATGGAAGTGATGCTGGCAAGAAACACGTCACTTTCTCAGTTGGCAGAGCCTTTTAAAAAGTATCCCCAGAAACTGGAAAATATCCGGATTATGGATAAAGAGACAGTTTTGGCAGACCCGGATATAGTGGGAAAGATCAGGGCCGTGGAGGAAGCGTTGGGAGAGAATGGACGTATTCTTGTGCGGGGCAGCGGTACAGAACCTTTGATCCGGGTTATGGTTGAAGCCAGGGATGAGGATATTTGCAAAAAATATGTGGACAGTATCATTGATACGATCCGGAAAAAAGGCTATGAAGCCTGAGAATTTTTTGGGAGGAATATCAATATGTGTGGAATTGTTGGATATACTGGTGTTATGGAGACAGCGCCGATTTTAATTGAGGGATTGTCCAGGTTAGAATATCGGGGATATGATTCAGCGGGGATTGCTGTGGTTAGTCCGGGAAATGGCGGACCGGCCATTGAGATTATTAAGGCCAGAGGACGTTTGCAGGCCCTACGGGAAATGACGGATAACGGGCGGGCAGTCCGGGGAACATGCGGGATCGGACATACCCGCTGGGCCACTCACGGGGAACCGTCAGTAGTCAATGCCCATCCTCATTTTTCTAAGGATAAGAAAATTGCGGTGGTCCACAACGGAATCATTGAAAATTACAAAGATCTGAAAGAATGGCTTGGAAAAAAGGGCTTTGAGTTTATCTCTGAGACGGACACAGAGGTTGTGGCTCACCTGCTGGATTACTATTATAAAGGCAATCCTCTGGAGGCCATCTGCAAAATGCTCGGCCGCGTTCGTGGTTCTTATGCCCTTGGCATTTTGTTCCAGGATTTCCCGGATAAGATTTATGCTGTGCGCAAAGATAGCCCGCTGATCATCGGCACGTCGGATCAGGGCAATTTTATTGCCTCCGATGTCCCGGCAATTTTAAAATATACAAAAACTGTATGCTATGTGGATGATATGGATATTGTTGAGCTGTCCACGGATCATATCCGGTTTTTTAACACAGATCAGGAAGAAATCCAAAAGGAGTTTAAGACCGTACAGTGGGATGCCAAGGCTGCTGAAAAAGAAGGCTTTGAGCATTTTATGCTGAAAGAAATTTACGAACAGCCCAAGGCTGTGGCCGATACCATTTCCCCAAGAATTAAAGATGGAAATGTGGTTCTTGACGAGTTGGAAATGACAGAGGAAGATATTAAAAAGATCAGCCGCATCCAGATGGTGGCCTGCGGTTCCGCCTATCATGTATGTATGTGCGGTAAATATATTCTTGAGCAGATGGCAAAAATTCCGGTGGATGTGGATCTGGCCTCAGAATTTCGTTACCGGCAGCCAATTCTTGGCGATAACACTCTGGTCATTGTCATCAGCCAGTCCGGCGAGACCGCTGATTCCCTGGCAGCGCTGCGGGAGGCGAAAAAGCTGGGACATAAAGTCCTTGCCATTGTCAATGTGGTAGGAAGCTCCATTGCCAGGGAGGCGGACAGTGTCCTTTACACATGGGCCGGGCCGGAAATTTCTGTGGCGACTACGAAAGCTTACAGTACTCAGCTTGCGGCCATTTATCTCATCGCCCTCCTTTTTGGCCGGACAAGGGAAGTGATCAATCAAGAAGATTACAAAAAATATGTGGCGGAACTGGGGCGGCTGCCTGAGAAGATCCAGCGTATTCTCGATGAAAAAGAGCGCATACAGTGGCTGGCCAACAAATTTTCCCACGCCAAAGATGTATTTTTTATCGGCCGCGGCCTGGATTATGCCATCTCCATGGAAGGCTCTTTGAAATTGAAGGAAATTTCTTATATACATTCGGAAGCCTACGCTGCCGGAGAATTAAAACATGGGACGATCTCGCTGATTGAAAATGGCGTTCTTGTCATCGGTGTGGCTACCCAGCCGGAACTGTTTGAAAAGGAGATCAGCAACCTCGTGGAAGTGCGCAGCCGGGGGGCCAGCGTTCTTGGGCTGACCCTCTACGGCAATTATGCTATGGAGGATATCGCTGACTTTACCATTTATGTTCCCAAAACCGAAGATTATTTTACTACTAGTCTTGCGGTGATTCCGCTTCAGCTACTGGCTTATTATATTTCTGTGGCCAGAGGATTGGATGTGGATAAGCCGCGTAATCTGGCTAAGAGCGTGACGGTAGAATAAAATCCTCGCTGCCGGCTAAGCGCCGTATGTCTGGCATCATGAAAATTTTTCCACAAATAAACTTGTTCCAAAATTTTCTGATGCCAGCCGCATGGCTGAATAGGTTTTGGCATATACTATTTTCGAGGTGATTTCATGGAGTATTGTGTATGCTGCGGCGCGCCGATCCCGGAGGGCGGTTGGATTTGCTGGCGCTGCAAGGCGTATCCGGAAATGATCGGTTCTAAGAAAATGTCAGAGACGATGGCCGGCGAAAAAGAAGATTCTGGGAAGGTCATGAATATGAATCCTATGTGGAATGTTGTTGGCCGGGCAGACGGCGGTGATCAGGGAAAACTGCGGGAATGAAGCTGTAATATGTCAGATGTTAAAGTGATGAGACACTGTACGGCATGGATTTGAAAATTTAAGAAACTGTAATAAAAAAGCCATGGACTGGAGGGAATATCTGAAAGTCCATGGCTCTATTTTTTTGCTCCCATATATTCCGATCCGGGCGAATTATATTCTGCAGCTCCACCGTGATTTGTTTCAATATTCAGAGAAAGGGATCGGCGATCACTTCAAAACACGCAAAATTATATTAGCGCAGCAGACACGGAGAAAAACGAATTTGTACTCTTTACTCCGTTAGCGCTATATGAGACTCTAACTGCGGTTGATACGATATGTGAAAGCTACAATCGTGTGCTTGACGCACAGAAAATTGACGCTCTTATCCTGATTCCTCTTTTTATTCATTACTTCCTTTGCATCCATCCATTCAACGATGGGAACGGAAGGATGAGCCGGCTGCTTACAACTTTGGAGCAAGAACGCTAAAAATAAAAATCTGTATTACAATGCGTTTGAAACCTGTCAGCGTGGCTGGTATGAGAACCAGGAAGATCCTGCACCGTTCATTAAATATCTGCTGAGAACGATCCTTGCGGCATATCGGGACTTTGAGGACAGAGTAAATCTCGTCAGCAAAAAACTCCCGGCAGTAGAGGTGGTAAAGCGTGCTGTGTATGGCAGAATTAGAAAATTTACTAAGAGTGATATCATGGAGTTCTGTCCGACTATTGGAAAGACTTCTGTGGAAAGTTCTATCAAACAGTTGGTTGATAAGGGCGTGCTGGTAAAACATGGTTCCGTCCGTTCTATTATATCAGGAGTGATGCAGAGTGAAATGAATCATTTGGAGAAATGATTGAAATAGGCGGGACACAGTTTTCACAGGAAAAATTGTGACACGGGATTCGCAGTGACGAATCAATACCAGAGGCTGGCTTCTTGGCCTGGCAGATTAACTAAAATAATATGATTTACAAATGAAAAGTATATAGTTCTATATTTGTAATATTTTTTCGCAATCTATTCAGTAACAGTTCAGCCATCAGGGATGGGGAGATGAACGGTTATCCATTTTTGGCGCCTCTTTAATCGCATCCTTGACGTAATATCCGCCTCCGTGGTAAGTTGAGTAAGAAAGAAGACTTCTGCTGCTGAGGCGCGTGAGAGCGATGAGAAAGAAACTTCCCATCGGTAGCGATGGATTTGAAAAAATCAGGACGAATGATTTTTATTATGTAGATAAAACATTGTTTATTAAAGAATTGTTGCAAAATTGAGGGGGGAGTAAACCTGTTTACCCGTCCCAGACGTTTTGGCAAGACGCTGAACATGAGTATGCTGAAGAGCTTTTTTGAGATAGGGACTAACCCTGCGTTGTTTGATGAATTAAAGATTGCGCAGGAAAAAGGATTGTGTGAAAAATACATGGGGAAGTTCCCGGTCATTTTTATCCGTCTGAAAAGTGTGGACGGGCTGAATTTTAAAGGCGCGGTAGATGCATTGCGCCGAATTATCGGAAATGAAGCCTGCAGGTTTAGTTTTCTGGACAACTTGGGCAGAAAGACAAAGAACTGTATAATGGGCTGACAGCAATCAAAGATGGGAGTTTTATTATGGCGGATGATGTTCTTTTTGATAGCCTAAAAACACTCTCTCATCTTTTATCCAAGGATTATAGACAGAAGGTGATCCTGCTGATCGAAGAGTACCATGTGCCGCTGGATAAAGCGTTTCAGGCTGGATACTATGATGAGATGGTAAATCTCATCCGTAACCTGCTTGGCAATGCGCTGAAAACCAACGATAGTTTGTACTTTGCAGTATTCACCGGGGGTCTCAGGATTTCTACGGAAAGCATCTTTACAGAGCTGAATAATCCGAAGGCACATACAATCTCGGATTTTAGATATGATGAGTACTTCGGCTTTACCGATGCAGATGAAATCCTAAAGTACTATGGCCAAACATCTAATAGGGACTTGATACGCGACTGGTATGATGGCTACCGATTTGGGGATACAGACGTATATTGCCCCTGGGATGTGATCAATTACTGCGATGAGCTGCTGTCGAATCCCCATGCCGAACCGGAAAATTACTGGGCCAATACCAGCGGAAACGATCTGATCCGCCGCCTGCTGAAGAAAGCCAATCAAAGCACAAGAAATGATGTTGAGCAGCTGATCAACGGCGGCGCCATTATAAAACCTATCCTGACTTACAGGGAGGTGGAGGATTCCATTGACAATATCTGGAGCGTGCTTTATTTCACAGGTTACCTGACCTGCCGCAGGAGAGTGCCTGGAAAGCAGATGGAACTGACATTGCCAAACAGAGAAGTACGGGAACTGTTTATTGACCTGGTAAAAGGCTGGTTTGAAGAAACGCCCCAGACAGATCCCGCAAGAATCAACCGTTTCTGCGTGGCATTTTTCAAAGGGGACGTGGCTACGATCTAGTATATGCTCAGCGATTACCTGTGGGAATCCATCAGCGTGATGGACACGGCTGTGAGAAAGAACATGAAGGAAAATTTCTATCACGGGACGCTGTTAGGTCTTTTTCAGAGTCAGGATAGATGGCTGGTAAAGCCTAACGCAGAGACTGGAGGCGGCCTATGCGGAGGCGCTAAAGCAGATCGAAGATAAAAAGTATGCAGAAGGGCTGAAACACCGGGGTATGAAGAAGATCATTAAATATGGCATAGCTTTTTGTGAAAAAGAATGTATGGTGGTAATGGCGTAAAGTCATGACCTGTAGTTTATACATGTAAAGTATATGCTTCTACATTTACAGTATTTTTTACAATCTGCTATTTCAAACATATGCTTGATAAAATAGATGATGAAAGCCCTCTGTGGAAGCTGAGCAATGACTTCCTCAGAGGGTATTTTATTATGTAGTTTCGGCAAGGCGGTTCTCCTGCCTTTATCTGTGAAGTCTATCCTCTATGCACCTTATAATATTTAAAATAATACTTCACACATAAAAAGTAAATAGTTACAAAACATCATGTAATTTAAAATACTCCCTTGAGTTCATTTCAATTGATTATATCGCTAAATGATATACTTTACATTTGTAAAGCATATACTCCAATGACAAAAACTATTCTCGTCTGAAAAAGGCGAGAATTAAAGGTTTATATTTTCAGGAAACCTGTTGGAAAAAGTCATTTTCCAACAGATGGAGGTGTGGTATACTAATCTTGCGATTTCAAAAGATCTTGTGCCATTATAAAACGGGCGTTTTATTGTGAGAGGAAGTTATGTCGTTATGAAGAGAAAATATCTAAAAAGATTGGCGGTTTTTGTTGTGACACTGGCGCTGACGACGTCTTTTGTTCTGGGAATGTCGGACAGATGTTTTGGTGCTTCGTCGGGAGTGGAGATGTCTGTTGACGGTGAAGCGACAGTTCCTGGCGGGAAAAGCGGTTTAGCTGATCCGGCGGATGAGGACGGGGATATTTTATCGCCTTATGAGAAAAACTATATCCGGCAGCATTTGGATTACTGCGATAGCTGGGAGTATAAAGCGATCCGGTCAACGTCGGGGATGCTTGCCCAGGATACGGCTTTGGCCTACAATGAAGCCGGTCTGAATGCGGCAAACCGCACATGGGATCAGCTTTCATCATTTTTTGTCCTGATCGGCGGCGGCCAGATTGATGAAGGATTGACAAATTCATTGGAAATTACCAACAAATATGACATTCCAGTGTCCTACCTTATGCAGACAACGGCTTCAGAGGACAGTTTTTCGGAAAGCTACGAGGCCGCCTATCTTAACGCAACTGTAGATATGTTGAATGATATTAAAAGCCTTGTCAGTGACACATCCGGCCTTGCGGGAGATATGTCTGAGGGAAGTCTTGGTAAAGTGGAGGAAATGGCTGGTTTTATTGATCAGGTGATTGTGACTATCGAAGACTTTAAGGGAACAACAAAAGCCGGACAGCAGGCTCTCTATAAAGACGCTTTGGATGAGATAAAAAATAAAATTAAAACGGATTTTATCGAAGAAGATCAGGAGATACTAGCTGAAGGCATTAAAAGCCTGAAAGCGGCCAGGGCGGTAGCACAGATCGGCACAGAGACTTACTCGGATGTCATTGATGCCTGCATCCTGTACAATACCTGTGTCCAGGCGACGGACGTTTGGTGTGAATCCTGGAGAAAGATCGGTGATTCTGCCAGAAAGTCAGGTACGGATGAGAGTAAACTTTTGGCGGAATCCATTGAACGTATACTGGGGGAAATCGAGAGTGCCAAGGAAGATATGGCGATCAGTCTTGTCACAGAAGCTTTGAAATCTGTGGCGGGCAACACTGCTGTGTATGCGGTTAACTTTTTAAGTGACGCATGGGATAAGATGGCAGACTCTTGGACTATTGGAAAGGCTATCAGGCAAGGGCTGCTTGCAGGTGTTACAGTTTCCAATGTCATTACGAATTGTGATGATATCGCTTACTTTGGGGAAATGCTTATAAGTGCAGGTATTCTCGCCGCCCACGGATGGAATGTATTGACAGAGGCGGAGGAAGCCCTGGAGGAAAGGGGAGATTTCCAGTCCGCGCTGGCATTTGATGAGATTTTTAATATATATAAGGAAATTCAGATCGCGGCCTGCGACTATGCTATTAACTACTATCAGGCGATCATCACCGCGCCGCCGGGATATATTTTTAAGTACACTAACGGTGATGAGATTGCCGCTCAAAATCAGATTCTTGCTCAGAAAGCTAAGTGGATGGCTTATCAGTGCCACGGTGAGGAGGGTGTAATTGTCAATAATGGCGGCCGGTTTGTCTCTTATGATGAATGTACATATTACTGGCGTTTCGCGCCTGGAAGCGTGGAAGAGACTGGGATTCTGGGAAATTTTAACCGAGTAGGAGGCGTAAACAATGACCTGATCTGCCGGAAGGCCAACGGTGAAGAGACAGTTGTCATCCAGGATACGGGGACTGGTCCCATATTCATTTCCGGGGATCGGATTTATTATGAGAAAGGTATACAGTCCTGGGGGGTGTGTGAGTTCAACGGTACACCGGTGACTACCTACGATGCTATAAGTATTCTGGCGGCGGTACCCCAGCAGCAATCGGTCATTGCTTTTAGCGATGATAAAGGGATTTTTGCCATTGAGGCGGATGGAACCCAGACGGTTCTCGCCCCAAAAAACGCCAGCTTTATTGGAATTTCAGGCAACAATATGTATTATGGCGCGGCGGAAGAAAATATTATGGATATCCGCAGTATTGGGCTGGATGGCCAGGATCAGGCCCCTATTGGAACTATTACCCTGCCGGAGAGCAGTCAGGATCTGGGTGCGATCTGTTTTGGTGACATATTGACGAAAGATGACGCCTTCTATGTGACCTGCGGCTTTTATGGAGGAAGCGGCGGCGTCTTTTCCGACGGAGGCATTTACCGTATCAGCCGGGAGGGCGGCGTTGAGACACTGTTAGATCCTTCCGGTTCCCAGCAGGTTAACTTTCCAAAGCTTTATATCCAAAATCGTGATGATGGGGATGTTTTATATTATTACTGCGGCGACGGTTATATGAATGCGGGTTCCTGGGACACCTGGGTTTCCCAGGATGTTTATAGTTTGAATCTGGAAACCGGGGAGACAAAGGCAGAGGACTTTATTTTAAGCAATATCGGGGACGCTGTATGTGTGGATGGCAGGGTGCAGACTCTTGTGGACGACAGCGGACAGTACAGGGAAATCCTTTCTGCTGAAACGGCGGATTCACTTGGCTATACCGATATTGGGGATCTTTCCGGAGAAAGTGAGACTTTTGTCGCGGACCTGGATATTGTGGGAGATATGGCCTATTTTACCATAACAAAGATGACAAAAGATTCTTCTCTTGATGTGGGATGGCGGACCGGTTACCGGCGCGATCCTATGAGAACCTATGTGACACAGATTGGTTCAGGAAATGCAACATTGCTGAATGAATATTAAAATCAGAAAATGGATAATAAAAAGCGGGGGCCAACATTTGATATGCCTGGCAGTCGAGAAAGATTTTTGAAAGGAGTATATACTTTATGGATGAAGGACCACATTACAGTTCATCACCTGAAAAGCATAGAAAGAGCAGAAACTCCGGGGGAAAGAGACGCCACAGGTACCCTTTGTGGGTGCGGGTTCTGACCATTGTTCTGGCGGTGATTTTTGCTCTGGCGTTGGGCGGCCTGATTTTTGTCCTGGCAAAGATCGGTCAGATTAATCAGGCGGTGGAAGTTGAGCGTCTGGCGAGAGAGTCTGAGTATTTTGAAACCGATGAAGTGGACAGCGATTTAGAGACGATGAACCCAGAGGAAGTGACATGGGATGGCACTGAGACTGTAGGCGGCAGCGATGATGTTACCAATATTCTCCTCATCGGCCAGGACCGCCGTCCGGGAGAGTCCCGGGCTCGGTCAGACGCAATGATTATCGCGTCTATTAATAAGACAGATAAGACTATTACGCTAACTTCTCTTATGAGAGATATGTATGTCCAGATTCCCGGATACAGCGATAACCGTATTAACGCGGCGTATGCCTTTGGCGGTATGGAGCTTCTGGACGAAACTATTAAAGAAAATTTCGATATTGATATTGACGGCAATATTGAAGTGGATTTTTCTGGTTTCCAGGATGTGATCGACAGTATCGGCGGCATCGACCTGGAGATTCAGGCTGATGAAATCAGCGTAATGAATGATTACATTCGCGATCTCAACCGTCAGAACGGCGTTTACAGCGAGACAGGACTGATCACTCAGGCCGGGGTTCTTCATCTGAATGGTACTCAGGCGTTGGCCTATTCCCGTATCCGGTATGTGGGTAATGGGGATTTTGAGCGGACGCAGCGTCAGCGCAGTGTTCTTATGGCGGCCTTTGAAAAAGTCAGTGATCTGAGCATTCCTCAGATGCTGTCCCTGGCAGATACGATCTTTCCTCTGCTGACAACAGATATGAGCAGCACAGATATTATCGGTCTGGCCACCGATGTTCTTACTCTGGGCATCAGCGATGTACAGACCCACAATATTCCTGAGGAGGCGTCCTATCAGTCGGCGAATATCCGGGGAATGGCTGTTTTAGTTCCGGATCTGGATGACTGCCGCCGTAAACTTCAGGAAATTATTTACGGACAGTAATCCTCAAAGGCTGGAGCGTCTATGTCTGTGATATTATCGAAAGGGACTGTGATGATAGCGTCCTGATCATTCCTGAAGATGAGATGGCAAAACTGTGTATCAATATTTTCTAAATTTCCTATGGCGGTGACGTAAGTCCCGCCATCTTTTTTTTCATCGGGGACAAAAAAGGTCAAGGTGAGCCGGGGATGGTCTTCCTGATGGCGGCGACAAAAGGTCAGCTTTTCATTGATGGCTTCCTGAAGATCAGAGGAAAGCTTCTTTTCGTTCTGGGTCATCCGGCCGGCCTCGGCTACAGCATCATCGTAGCCGGTGAGCGCCGCAAAGGGGGAAAACTGGGCGGCCCTGCTGCATAAGGGCATATGGGGGTGGGTTGTGGATTGATAGTGGGGCAGATGGATAAGATCATCATAGTTGTGGGAATTCATGGATCAGTCACCTCTTTTTGGCAGGGAATAGGTCAGGAAAACTATAGTCAGGCTTTATGGCCTCCGATCTGGTTATTTCTTGTGGGAGTCATGGCGCCTTCTTCCAGATTCATTCCTTTTAATATAGCATTTTTCCCAAATTTCTTCCGGATATTGAGGACAGCTTGCTGCATCCGGCGCTCTTTTTGGAGTGTCTGGCACTGAGCCTGGGCCTGTTCGGAACTGAAGAGTTCACTGTCAAACAGAGTGAGCTGACGGAAACTTTCGTTTTGGACGGATTCTGCCTCGGAGATTACGTGACCGGCAGTGATGGTGACCCGGTGGACAAGAAGGCCGGGGCGGATGATCTCATCGTACAGGCGGCTTATGGCGTCAATGATTTTTTGGCTGCTGTTGGTGTGATGGCCCAGACATTTTGTCCCGTGGGAATGTTTTGGAACCCGGCGGCCATAGTAATCTGAGGATATAGGTACAGAGGCCGGGGCATGGCTATTGTCTGTGCTGCCGATACTGTCTGTGCTTTGAGACAGGCTGGCGCTGTCGTAGCCGATGGTGAGGACGAGCTGATCTGTGACCAGTCCTTTATCCACAAGATCAAGGGCCAGAAGGTCGGTCATCTCCCGGACAATAAGGCGGGCCTCACGGACTGTATAAGGCCGGGGGAGAACCTGGCCGGAGCCAAGAGAACGGCTGGAGGGCCGGTAGGCTTTAATGTCTCTGATGGTGCATGGTTCCCAGCCCCAGGCGTGGTCAATGAGAAGTTCTGCGTTGACCCCGAAAAGACGGTACAAAAGATCCTCATTATAGTAATCTGAGGGGGAACCCATGGAGCAGCGGGCGATATCGCCCATGGTGTAAAGGCCGTTGTCGCAAAGCTTTCTGGCGTAGCCCGGGCCGATGCGCCAGAAGTCTGTCAAAGGCCTGTGGTCCCACAAAAGCCGGCGGTAAGTATATTCATCCAGGCTGGCAATGCGCACGCCGTCTTTATCCGGCGGCACATGCTTGGCGACAATATCCATGGCTACTTTGGCCAGATAGAGGTTGGCGCCTACACCTGCGGCGGCAGTGATGCGCGTAGTTTCAAAGACATCCCGGATGATTCTGCGGGCCAACTGTTCTCCTGTCATGCCATAGGTTTTAAGATAGTCAGTCACATCCATGAAAACCTCGTCGATGGAGTAGACATGAATATCTTCCGGCGCGATATATTTTAAATAGATGGCGTAGATATCGGCGCTGAGGGAGAGATAGCGGGCCATACGGGGCGGGGCGGTAATGTAATCAAGACCAAGGGAAGGATCTTTTGCCAGAGCGGCAGTGTCGCTGCTGTAACCGGAAAATTCCCAGCGGCCATGGGGGCCGCGAACAGCCTTATGCTGACGGACCGCTTCAGACAGACGCATGGCGTTGATCTCTTTGACTCTCTGGACAACCTGGAATAGACGGGCTCTTCCGGGGATGCCGTAGGCTTTTAAGGAGGGCGAGACAGCCAGACAGATGGTCTTTTGAGTGCGGGAGGCGTCAGCCACTACAAGATGTGTGGTGAGAGGATCCAGATTCCGATCGGCGGCTTCGCAGGAAGCATAATAACTTTTCAGGTCAATGGCGATATATGTCCGCGGCATGTTCTCTCCTTTCCGGGTCCTTTGAGGCAGGCTCTGAGGATAATGGTTGCGGGATACTGGCAAGGCGTCCAGTATAAGGGAGGCATATATTACATAAAATCAGAACAAATGTTCTCGAACTTATGTTCTAATTATACGCCGCAAAAAGAGAATTGTCAATATGAGAGTACCGGCCAATTTATGGAAAAGTAATGGGGTATAAAAGTTCTGAAAATGCAACTATTTTTAGTCGCATTTCCTTTTCGCATTGTGTATAATATGAATTGAGGAGGGTACATTATGGGGCAAAAAGAAAAATTAATCCAACGGTTAAAGTCAAAGCCAAAAGACTTTACATTTGATGAAGCAGAAACATTACTGCGATATCTGAGTTACGTCCGATTAAATAAAGGCAAAACCAGCGGTTTTCGCGTTATGTTTACAAGCGAAGAACACAAAGCAATTTTGCTTCACAAACCTCACCCGCAAAAAGAACTGAAAGCCTATCAGATAAAACAATTGATAGAAGTTTTAGAACAGGAGGGACTCATATGAATAACACAATCCAATACAGGGGATATATTGGCAGCGTTGAATTTTCTGAGGAAGATGGGCTCTTCTATGGTAAAGTAATGGGAATACGCTCCCTGATCTCTTATGAAGGGGAAAACGCCAAAGCACTCATTGATGATTTTCATGGTGCAGTTGATGATTATTTAGCAATGTGCGAAGCAGAGGGCCGGACACCAGAAGTTGCATATAAAGGCAGCTTTAATATCCGTATTTCACCGGAACTTCACAAACGTCTGGTCATTTATACCACAGCGCACAATATATCTCTGAACCGCTACATCGAAGATACATTGGAAAAATCTCCAGCCGCACAAGCGCAATAAGCAATTTCCCAGCCAAGCCACAAAGCCTGGCTGGGATTTTTATCTAATTCAAACAGAGGCTCGACAAACGTGCTTATTTCGTTATCCATATAAGCACGTTTGTTTATGATTAGTTACTATTTACAGTCCAATGTCAGTTAGTTAAGATGATAAAATGATCCTGTGACAGAGTCTAACTCAAATATGATATTTCAATTTTTTTGATGTTGGGGTCAAAAGGTCTTTTGACCCCATGATGCCACGGATTTCTCCGCGCTCCGCGCTCTCGAAAATCTACGCTTCGCTCCGGTCGGTGCAGAGCAGACATCCACCGGATGTCTGCTCTGCACCTCATGTTTTTCGGGTCTCAAGGTCATGCTTTTTCATGTAAGCATGAAAAGCATGACCTTTTGACCTTGGCATCATTTTTTTAATGGATATAGCGGAATACGGTTACTACTGACAAAATTACATATAGATCCGTACTTTTAACTAACTGACATTGGTTCAGTCCGCGCCATTCGCAAAGCCGCTATTCCGCCTGCTTTGCAGGCTTTAGCGCTCCATAATACTGATAGATTCAATGCCAACGCTGCCGCCGCGGACAACTTCAATGCTTTTAAATTCTTCTTTAATCAGCTTAATGACCGCGTCGTTTTTGGTTGCTGTCTGGACAAATTCCAGCAGCAGGCTGTCCCGGCCGTAGTCGATCACTTTGGCCTTAAATGCTTCGGCGATCTGAAAGAGAGCGGTCTTGTCTTCCAGGGAGCAGTTTTTAACTTTAACATAGAGGATTTCTTTCATACGGACAAAAATATCCGTGAAATCAATAACTTTAATGACTTCGATCATACGGTTGAGCTGCTTTTTGATCTGCTCAAAAGTTTCATCGTCGCTGACAGTGGCGATGGTCATGCGGGAAACGGTCGGGTCCTCGGTGGTACCTACAGTAAGACTGTCCAGGTTGTAGGATTTTCCCGAAAAGAGACCGGAGATTTTTGAAAGCACGCCAACCTGATTTTCAACATAGAGAGAGATCCATCTTTTCTTCATACCTTTATCCATATCGTATCCTCCTAACAATCCATAATCATATCTTCCAGAGTGCCGCCCGGTTTGATCATCGGATAGACCATCTCCTCCGGGCTGATGATAAACTCAATAAGGGTCGGGGTCGTTGTGTTCTTTTTCGCTTCCTCAAAGGCAGCATGGATCTCCTCTTTCCGGGTGACGCGCATGCCTTTGGCACCGTAGCTTTCAGCCAGCTTGACAAAATCCGGGGTGTATTCCGGATATTCCTCGCCGTTGGTGCGGCGGGAGAGGGCGCCGGCCTTTAAGTTGGTCATGGCGTAGCGCTTTCCGTAAAAAAGTTTCTGCCACTGGCGTACCATGCCAAGGTATTCATTGTTGAAAATACAGATAATTACAGGAAGCTCCTCAAGAACTGCGGTGGCCATTTCCTGGATATTCATCTGCATACCGCCGTCGCCGGAGACAACAATAACCGGTTTATCCGGATTGCCGATTTTGGCGCCGATGCCGCCGGGAAGTCCGTAGCCCATAGTGCCAAGGCCGCCAGACATAACAAGCTGCTTTTTGGCGGTAATATCCGCGTACTGGGTTACAAGCATCTGATGCTGGCCAACGTCGGTGACAATGATCCCCTCGTCAAATTCACTGTTGATCTCGTTAATAATGTCCAGAGGACTTAATGCACCGGAATTTTTCCGCATGGTCAGAGGATGTTCGCCGCACCAGCCCTGGATCTCTTCACGCCATTTCTTTGTATCGCAGGGTTGCACATACTCATCCATTTTAATCAGCGCCTCCCTGGCGTCAGCTACAATAGGCACATGGACATGGATATTTCTCGAAATGGACGCCGTGTCAATATCAATGTGGATAATCTGAGCGTGGGGAGCGAAAGCGTGGAGTTTCCCGGTGATTCTGTCGTTAAAGCGGGTGCCGATGGAAAAGAGCAAGTCACAGTTGCTCACTGCCATATTTGCGCCGTAGGCACCATGCATACCGATATCTCCGATAAAAAGCGGGTGGTCCGTGGAGATGGCGCCCCGGCCCATAATGGTAGTCACTACAGGAACCTGGGTTTTTTCCGCAACCTGTGTGAAAATATCCTGGGCGTGGGCGATATTTACGCCGCCGCCGGCCAGGAGCAAAGGCTTTTTGGCGCTATGGAGCATTTTGATGGCTTTCTTTAACTGTCCGATATGGACACTTGTGTTCGGTTTGTATCCCCGGATATTGACAGAATCCGGATAATCAGGGCTGCCAAGTTCGGCCATAACATCTTTTGGCAGGTCGATAAGTACGGGGCCGGGACGGCCAGTGCGGGCGATATAAAAAGCTTCTTTGACAATGCGGCCAAGGTCTTCCCTATTGCGCACAGTAACACTGTATTTTGTAATGTTTCTCGTGATGCCAACAATGTCCACCTCCTGGAAGGCGTCGTTGCCGATAAGGTAGCGGGCCACCTGACCGGTAAAACATACTAAGGGTACAGAATCATAATTGGCGGTGGCAAGTCCTGTCACCAGATTGGTGGCTCCCGGACCGCTGGTTACAAGACATACACCCACTTTTCCTGTGGTCCTGGCGTAAGCGTCGGCTTCATGGACAAGGGCCTGTTCATGTCTTGGCAGAATGATCTTAATGGAATCCTGTTTATAAAGTTCGTCGCTTAAATCAATGGTGCAGGCGCCAGGGTATCCGAAAAGTACTTCTACGCCTTCATCTTTCAGTGCTTTTACAAGCAGCTTGTTTCCAGAAATCTGTTTCATAGTAAAATCCTCCCTGTTCATATTTTTCATGCTTTGCGGGAATGGCAGGCTGCGGCGCTGTCTGTAGTCCAAAGTAAAAAGGGCAGCCGCCAAATGAACGTGCAGGCATGTCTGTCTGGTTCATTGTCCGAGAAAATAAAAAAAAGCCCCGGCAAAAATGCTTAGGGCGAAATTAAATCCGTGGTACCACCTAAATTCAAAGCTAAAGGCTCTGCACTCTGTCAGTACGAATATCTTCCCGGAAAGGCAGATATGAATACTGCTCCCCTGTAACGTGGGGAAACGTCAGAACTTAATAAGCGCCTGAAATTGTCAGGCAGCCGTTGGGCCTGCTGCTCGAAGGCTACTTCCATAAGGACGCTGCGAAGATTTTCACCGGCCATCTTCTCTCTGTGGGAGCGCGGTCTCATGTACTCCTCCTTGTCACTGCATTTAAAATAATAGTGAAATTAGCGTTATTATAGCTGTTTTCAGACAATATGTCAAGATATCTCTTAAATTTTCATGGATTAACTGTTGCAAAAAAAATTCACAATGCACTCAGGAAAATACAAAGAAATCCATTGTATTTTTACTAAAAAAAGTATAAAATAATAATTGGAAATATACTAAAAAATAAGAAGGGAACTAAATTATGTTTGGATTTGGTAATTTAATCGAAATTCTGAAAAAAAGCCCAAAGAAAATCGTATTTACAGAAGGCACAGACGCCCGTATCCTTGAGGCATCATCCCGTCTTCTGGCCAGCAACTTCCTTCATCCTATCCTGGTAGGCAATCCGGATGAGGTGAACGCTGCGGCTGAGGACACCGGCTTCAATATTCGGGGCGCTGAAATTATTGATCCGGCCAACTTTGACCGCATGGATGAGATGGTAGATCTGTTCTGTGAACTGAGAAAGAGCAAAGGCGTAACACCGGAGCAGGCCAGAGAGACATTAAAGCAGGCCAATTACTTCGGAACAATGCTTGTGAAAATGGGTGTGGCTGATGCCCTTCTTGGCGGCGCTACATATTCCACAGCAGATACTGTCCGTCCGGCGCTCCAACTGATTAAGACAAAACCAGGCAACAAGATCGTATCTTCCTGCTTCATTATGGTCCGTCCTTCCGCTGTCGGCGATAATGAAGTTCTTGCTATGGGTGACTGCGCCATCAACATTAAACCTACAGAAGATGAACTTGTGGAGATCGGCCTTGAGTGCGCTCAGTGTGCGAAGATTTTTGGCGTTGATCCTAAAGTGGCATTTTTAAGCTACTCCACCCTTGGTTCCGGAAAAGGCGAGGATGTGGATAAGATGCGCAACGCTGCACAGAAAGCCAAACTTAAAGCACCGGATCTTCCAATTGAGGGAGAGATTCAGTTTGACGCTGCAGTTGATCCCCGTGTGGCCCGCACAAAGTGCAAAGATTCTGCCGTTGCCGGCCATGCAAATACATTTATTTTCCCGGATATCAATGCCGGAAATATTGGTTACAAGATTGCGCAGAGACTGGGAAACTTTGACGCTTATGGTCCAATCCTTCTTGGCCTGAACGCGCCAATCAACGACCTGTCCAGAGGCTGCAACGCTATGGAAGTTTATTCTATGGCCATTATCACAGCGGCTTTAGCTTAAGCAACATCATAATCATATGAGTTGCCTGACAAATGGGCATGAGGCACGATTGCTTCGCTGCGGTCGGCCCAAGTCAGATGCCACCGGAGCCTAGCGCCCTAAAATACCTCAAATCCGTATATACAAAAATCCCCTGCCGGGGCCGTGTTAAAACGTGCTGGCTGGGGATTTTTTGTGATACACCGGGGGGCTGCGTGCCAACGGCACACAGCACCAACCGTAGCGGAACAAAGATCATATACCTCGCAGCTTGCGCTGCGCTAACTATTGCCATGCCCCGTCAGCTTGCTGCAGGGAATTTAACTATTTGCCTGAAGGCAGGCTGATGAGGACAAAGTCAATGACGCAGGAGATGGCTGCCAGGAGGAGATAAAGTTCCAGATAGTTTGCCGGATAAAGGATCATGGCAGTGATAATGCATACAATGACCAGAACATGGAAAATATATATGCCGTGGGCGGCAATCTGGGAAATCTGATATTTTCGTCCGACATATATTTTTTCAAGGAGCGGGTAAGTTTCGCTGAAAAACATGCAGAACGCGAACAGGATCGCGTCGTGAATATTTCTTGTAAGGGAAAATATAATGGTAGCCTCGATCAGGCTGCTGACAGCGAAAACTAATGATCCCAGGCTGATCACATACCCCAGGCTGATATTTTCGTCCGGATTGAAAACATAGATCATATAACTGCGCATAATAAAAAAGGAGATGACCAGGGGAATCAGGACAATGACGGTATTGTAATCAATATCCGCCAGAAATATAAAAATATTGACAGCCACAAGATTGAGCAGCGCCCCAAAACAAAACTGAAAACTGATTTTTTTCATAAAACCGCCTCCTTACGCAATCTTTCACGGGATGCATAACCAAATTGTCGCCAGAATCAAGACATTTTATACAATTTGATCAGACATCTCTAAGACTATTATAGCAAAAATGTCAGAAAAATCAATTTGATAATACTTATTTTCTGAAATAATTCAGCCCGATCCGTCCCGGATAAGAAAAATTATTTTCCCGTAGACAGGATGTCTGAAATCCGATATAGTGTAGATATAACCGTACATAAAGGATTGATCTTGGAAAGGATGGTGTTTATGAAAACTTTAAAACTGAGAGATGATTTTTACTGGGCCGGGATTATTGACAAGGACCTGAGAGTTTTTGACATTATTATGTATACCGAGTTTGGAACCACATACAACTCCTATATTTTAAAAGCCGGGGACAAAATCGTATTATTCGAGACAGCGAAGGCCCGTTTTTTTAACGAGTATATTGAAAAGGTTAACGAGATCACAGGCGGAGCCAAAATTGATTACCTGGTGGTGGATCACACAGAGCCGGATCACGCCGGGAGTGTGGAGCGTCTCTTAGAGCTAAATCCAGGACTTAAAATTATCGCTACCGGGTGTGCGGCCGGATTTTTGAAAGAGATTGTCAACAGAGATTTTACAGTGATCACTGTGAAAGACAATGAGACTATGAAGATCGGCAATAAGACGCTGCGCTTCCTTGTTGTGCCAAATCTCCACTGGCCGGATACTATGTACACTTATATTGAGGAAGAACAGATTCTTGTGACCTGCGACTCTTTTGGTTCCCACTACGCTTTTGACGGCGTTCTTGTGAGTAAAGTGACGGATCATGAAGGTTATATGCGGGCTACCAAATATTATTTTGACAATATTATCGGGCCTTTTAAGTCTTATATGAAAGCCGCTTTAGACCGCGTGCGTCAGCTTGATGTGACAATGATCTGTACTGGTCACGGTCCGGTTCTTGATGCCCGTCTGGATTTTATTATGGACACTTATGATCAGTGGTGCGCTCCCATGGCGGCAAACGCCAGGAAGACAGTGGTTATTCCATATGTGAGTGCTTACGGCTATACAAAGACGCTGGCGGAAAAGATCAGCGAGGGTATTAAAGACAGTGGGGACATTGACGTGCAGATATACGATATGGTGGAAAGTGATGGAGCCGCTGTGGCGGAAAAACTTGCCGCGGCAGACGGAATTTTACTTGGAAGTCCCACCATTCTCGGAGAAGCATTAAAGCCTATATGGGATCTGACTCTTGGTATGTTTCCTGTAACCCACGGAGGAAAGCTGGCCGGAGCCTTTGGAAGCTACGGATGGAGCGGGGAGGCTGTGGAACACCTGACCCAGCGTTTAAAACAGCTTCGAATGAAAACCGTGGAGGGACTTCGTGTCCGCTTTAATCCGGGGGAGGCCAACCTGATCGACGCCTACGAATTTGGCTATAATTTTGGCTGCACTTTGCTGGACAAAGAACGCCCCAAAAAGAAGGAGAAGACCGGGGCAAGGTCTCTCGTGAAATGTCTTGTCTGCGGAGAAATTTTTGATTCTTCCATGGAAGTCTGCCCGGTGTGCGGCGTAGGCAGGGAGAATTTTGTCCCGGTGGATGAGGAAACTGTGGATTTTTCCAATGATACTCAGAATTACTATGTGATCATTGGGAACGGCACCGCCGGATTAAACGCAGCTAAAGCTATCCGGGAGCGGGATAAGACCGGCTCTGTTCTGATGATATCCAATGAGCCTTACGCTACTTACAACCGGCCGATGCTCACAAAATCTATTATGGCGGATCTTGATCCGGAGCAGCTTGCTGTGGAAAATAAAGAATGGTATGAAAAGAACCGCATTTTTCAGGTCCTCGGAAAGACAGCCGTCCATATTGACACCGCTGAAAAAGAAGTTGTGTTAGACGATGGAAGCCGCCTTAAATATACAAAGCTTATATGTGCCACCGGATCTGAATGTTTTATTCCGCCTATTGACGGAAAGGACAAAGAGGGCGTTGTTGCTATCCGCCGTCTGGCGGATGTCAGAAAAGTGGAGACGCTCCTTGAAAGCACAAAACAGGCGGTGGTTATCGGAGGCGGAGTCCTCGGCCTTGAGGCAGCCTGGGAACTTAAAAAGTCTGGCTGCGATGTGACTGTCCTTGAGCTTGCCCCGGTTCTTATGGGACGCCAGTTAGATGAGGATGCGGGACAGATGATCAAGAGTATCAGTGAAGGTCAGGGAATTGCCATCCATACCGGCGTGAATATTGTCCGCATTGACGGCGATGAGAGGGCCGCGGGGGTTGTCCTTGAAGACGGAACTATATTCCCGGCTCAGCTTGTGGTCATTTCCGCGGGTGTACGGGCTAATGCTGCCTTGGCTGGGGAAGCCGGAGCCGCTGTTGACCGGGCAGTGATTGTTAATGAAAAAATGGAGACTTCTGCGGCGGATATTTATGCCTGCGGAGACTGCGCCCAGTTTGAGGGCGTTAATTACGCCATCTGGCCGGAGGCCTCCGACCAGGGCAAAGTGGCCGGCGCCAACGCCGCAGGGGACAGCCTTGTCTATGAAAATGTCCCCGCTGCCTTGAATTTCCATGGCTTTAATACAGCTCTTTTTGCTGCCGGGGATAATGGAAAGAATCCAAATCTGGTGTACAAGACTGTCGAATTTAAAGACATGGGAAGAAAGCAGTATGAGAAGCTTTATTTCTTAAACGACCGGCTGTGCGGCGTGATCCTCATCGGGGACGTAAGTTCGATGGCCCGGCTGAGCGAGGCGCTAAAGCAGCATAAGACCTACAGGGAAATCATGGACTGAAATTTGCGGAGGGGTTATGATTACTTTACATGCAGAACATCTGAAGAAAAATTTTGACAAAAAAGAAGTATTAAGAGACGTCACATTTGATTTTGAGCAGGGAAAGATTTACGGCCTTTTAGGACGCAACGGCGCGGGTAAGACCACCCTCTTTAACTGCCTCAATGAAGACCTGAGACTGGACGGAGGCCAATTTGATCTTGAGGATGAGAATGGCCGCCGCCCAGTGGGCGGCCAGGATATCGGTTATGTTTTGTCCGTCCCTGTTGTTCCGGAGTTTTTAACGGCCAGGGAATTTCTCAAATTTTTCCTGGAAATTCATGGGAAAGATGAGAGGAAGATCGACACCTATTTTTCCTTTATGCGTATCGAGGAGGAGGACCGGGACCGTCTGCTGAAAGATTATTCCCACGGCATGAAAAATAAAATGCAGATGCTGGTGAATTTTATTTCCAGTCCGGCAGTCCTTCTGCTGGACGAGCCGCTCACTTCCTTTGATGTAGTGGTGGCCGAAGAAATGAAGGAGATGCTCAGACAGATCAAAAAAGACCATATTATTATTTTCTCTACCCACATTATGGAGCTTGCCCTGGATCTGTGCGATGATATTGTGATCTTAAATCACGGGGTTTTGGAGGAAGTCCCCAAGGAGAATCTGGATAACGAGGAATTTAAAGAGCGGATTCTTGAGGCACTGCGGGGTGGCGAAGATGATTAAAGATTTTGTGATTTCATTCAGACTGCGAAATACATATAAAGCCAACGGTTTTATTTACTTTCTCCGACAGCTCCCACTGGTAAAAAAACTGCTGCCGGCCAGCGCCTACAAAAGCCGGGGGCTTAAAAAACTGGCCAACGTCATTGCCTTGATACGGGAGGTAGTTAATACTTTTTTGTGGAAGGGAATCTACCTGGCCCTGATTTTTGCAGCGGCGGTTACTCTGTTTCCAGATATTGGATGGGAAGGGTTTTTAAACGCCTTTTTCTTCCTCACCCTTGCCGGAGGTTTTTTAAATACCCAGCTCTTTGATCCAACCAATGACAAGTACTATGCCATTATCCTTATGGGAATGGACGCCAGGTCGTATACCTTGTCCAATTATGCTTATTTCCTGATCCGTGTATTCATCGGTTTTTTGCCTTTGACCTGTCTCTTTGCCTTTTTGCTGGGGCAAAGCCCCATATGGGGCGTATGGCTTGCCCTGTTTGTTTTGGGTATAAAGCTGCTATTTTCTGGTTTTATTCTCTGGGATGATCTGAAAAGTGTGAAAAAGAACCTGCCTGACAGCACTGAGAAGCGTGATGCCATGCTTGTCCTTTTGGCCGCGGCGCTGCTGTGCGTTGCCGGATTTGGTCTCCCTCTGGCAGGCGTGGCTCTGCCTGTCACCGCATGGCCTTACCTGTTGACAGTGGTTGTGATTCTGGCGGTCTTTGGCGGGATTTATATTTTCCGGTGCCGGGAGTATAAGCGCATGTGCCGGGAACTCCTTAAAAAAGCTCCGGCATTTGCTGCGACAGCGACCACTGCCAACCAGGTGATCCAGGCCAACTCTCTGAAAAAGATTGACTATACTGCGGAGGTAAGCGCGGGGAGAAAGAAAGGTTACGCTTATTTTAACGCTCTGTTTTTTGCCCGCCACCGCCGCCTCCTCCACAAGCCGGCAAAGCGTATCTGTGTGGTCACGGTGATGATTTTTGCCGTGGCGGGAGTTGCCTGCGCCCTTAACGGAGACATAGCTGCCCAGGTGAATGAGATGGTGATGAACATGCTTCCACTGTTTCTCTTTATTATGTATCTGATTCATCCGGGGCGGAGTATGACCCAGGCCATGTTTATGAATTGTGACCACAGTATGCTATCCTACCGGTTTTACCGCCAGCCCAAAGTTATCCTGTCCCTTTTTGTGGAGAGGCTCAAATCTCTGTCCCTGATCAGTCTGATCCCGGCTGCCTTTATTGGGGTGGAGCTGGCCCTTTTGCTGGCCATGACCGGAGGAACAGACAATGTTATCAATTATATACTGATCATTGTCACTATCCTTATGATGTCCGTGTTTTTTTCGGTACATTATATGGTTCTTTATTACCTGCTTCAGCCTTATAATATTCAACTGGAAAACCGCAACGCAGCCTATGGCATTGCCAATTTTCTCACCTATATTGTGTGCTATGGGGCGATTTCACGCCATATTCCCACCATGATCTTTGGTACTGGGATTACTCTGTTTTGTCTGGTGTACATTTTCGCAGCGCTTGTTCTGGTCTACCGGCTGGCACCTAAAACCTTCCGGCTTCGTTAAAGCAAGTAAACTCTTTGCAAGTAAACTTGCTCCTTTGCTCATTAACGGGCGCTCAGTTCATCAGGAATGGGACGGGCTGATTCTTATGCAAGCATAAACCAGCCCGCCCCTTCCTGATGGCTGAATCGAGATAAAAAATGAATTGACAATGGCGGGGAGTAAGTGTAGTATTGTTCTTGTAACTGATAATTATTATCAATAAGAGACATACAAAAAGGAGTTTATCCGATGACACTTGCAGAGGGAAAAATTGGAAATACATATCAGGTTTTAAAAACTGAGGTGGAAGAAAATACAGAACGGCGTTTGGAAGCTCTTGGTCTTACAGAGGGGACAAAGGTTTTGGTGCTGAACCGGAAAGGCAGCGGCACTATGATCTTTAATGTGCGTGGGACCCGGCTGGCGGTAGGTCCCCAGATCGCCCAGGGAATTTCAGTGAAGGAGGCAGCGGCTCATGAGTGAGGTGGTTCAAAGAACGGCTGATATTTCCGGGGAGGGAGCGGACAGCATAAAAAAAGATGTGATTAATGTAGGCTTTGTGGGAAATCCCAACTGTGGAAAGACAACCCTTTTTAACGCCTATACAGGGGCCCGGCTGAAAGTGGCTAACTGGCCGGGAGTGACTGTAGAGAAAAAGGAGGGGGCCATGCGCTTCCACAATCACAATTACAAACTTGTGGATCTTCCGGGTATTTACAGTCTGACCTGCTATTCCATGGAGGAGATTTTGTCAAGACAGTATATTTTGTCCGATGACGTTGATGTGATCGTGGATGTGGCCGATGCCTCCAATCTGGAGAGAAATCTCTATCTTACCCTGCAGCTTATTGAGCTGGGGAAACCGGTGGTGCTTGCTCTGAATATGATGGATATTGTGACGGAGCGGGGTATGGAGATTGACACCCACCGCCTCCCGGAAATGCTGGGTATTCCTGTAGTTCCGGTGTCGGCGCGGAAAAAGACCGGACTGGAGATCTTAATGCACGCGGTGGCTCACCACGTGGGCAAAGGTGTGGATGAAATCCAGCATCACCACTATAACAGCGTGCCAAGCGCTCACAGACATGATCATCACAAAGAGTTTGCCATGGTGTACAGTGATGAGATCGAGGATAAGATCGACGCGGTGAAAGAGCGGTTGAAAGACAAGTATCCCAAGATGACCAATCACCGCTGGCATGCTATTAAGTATCTGGAACATGATAAGGATATTATGGAAAAATATCCTATTGAATACAAAGATATTCTGGATAAAAACTACGAAAAAGAGATCATCAATGAAAAGTATGATTTTATTGAGGAGATTATCGAAGAGGTTCTTGTCAATAAGGACAGCAAGGCAGCGATGACTGATAAGATGGACCGGGTTCTCACCCATCCTGTCTGGGGTGTGCCCATATTCCTTGGGATTATGGCCATTGTGTTTCTCCTGACATTCACCCTGGGCGATGCCATTGCCGGTGGATTTGAGGTGCTTTTGGATTATTTTTCCAGGGGCGTCAGCTTTTTGCTGGATCAGGTTAATGCCTCGCCGGTATTGACATCCCTTATTGTGGACGGTATTATCGCGGGGGTGGGCGGTATTTTAACTTTTCTGCCCAACATTTTTATCCTTTTTTTGGCACTGGCCTTCCTTGAGGACAGCGGTTATATGTCCCGTGTGGCCTATGTTATGGACGGACTTATGGGAAAGATGGGGCTTTCCGGCCGGGCGTTCATTCCTATGCTTTTAGGCTTTGGATGTACTGTTCCGGCGGTTATGTCTGCCCGGACTCTGGAAGATATGCATGACCGCCGGCGGACCATTCTTGTGACGCCTTTTATGTCCTGCAGCGCCAAGGTGCCGATTTATGTTTTATTTTCCAAAATGTTTTTCCCGCAGTGCCCGACCCTTGTGGCGTTATCTATGTACGTTATTGGCCTTGTGGTGGGTATTGTCATTGCACTGATCCTTGGAAAAACGGATAAGAAAAACAGCCGCAATTGCCTGCTCATCGAGCTGCCGGAATACAAGACGCCTAATGCCTATACCATTGCTATCTATGTGTGGGAGAAGGTGAAAGATTACCTTCAGAAAGCCGGGACAACGATTTTTATTGCCTCCATTGTTTTATGGGGTGTGTTAAATTTCGGCCCGTCAGGCATGGTTTCCGATATGTCCGAGAGTTTTGCCGCCTATATCGGCCATATTATTGCGCCGCTGCTGGCGCCGGCGGGACTTGGATACTGGCAGATCGCCGTGGCTTTGATCTCCGGCGTGGCCGCTAAAGAAGTGGTTGTTTCAAGCTGCAGCGTGCTTTTTGGTATTGCCAATATTAACTCTGTGACCGGTATGAGCGCTCTGTCCGCAGCTTTAGGCTCTATGGGCTTTGGATCTTTAAACGCTTTTGTTATGATGGTCTTTTGCCTGCTGTATATCCCCTGCGCCGCCACCCTTGCTACAGTTAAAAAGGAGACTGGCTCCTGGAAGGGCTTCTGGTTTACCGCAGCCTTTCACCTTGTCGTTGCCTGGGTGATTGCGGTTGCTATTTATCAGATTGGCTGTTTATTCATGATTTAGCATTAAAGCTCTATGTGAATGGACGTGAGCGGTGTTAAACGTGTGGTGGTGGATCGGCCGGTCGATTCCGGCCAGCCGGTCCGGCGTCCGGGCGGCTCTGGAAACATTGGAAATCACCAGTACAAAAATGCTCCTGTTTTGCTGCTATGTCCTGGATGCAGAAGAAACGGAGGAATATATGGATGAAATGAGTATTTGTGATAACTCAGGCTGTGATACCGTCACAGCCTTTTTACTTTTCCCCGGAAAGTTCGTTGACATGGCGCTTCGAGTAGGGTAAACTAAAAATTAATCAGATGACGCTTGTATCATCAGATAAAAGGAGTAATGTTTTATGGATTACAGGGATCTTGAAAATCTGGGGCTGCATATGAGCCAGAAAATACGGGATGCCATAGATTCTTTTGATTTTGAACGGTTAAACCAGGAAATACGCCGCAACGCCGATGATGTGATCTTTGGCCGGAAAAATTCCTATGATAATTACGATAATTACGGGACACCCAATGACCATTATGGGACATCTTCCAGGGGTAAGCGCCGACGGGGAAAAAGCGTTTTTGGAAATTTTCAGCAGCAGAACTGGCAGACTTACAAAAATGTAAGACCCTGGTGGGCTTGGTCCAAATCCCAGGGAGATTCCGAAAGGGAAGATGCCTGGAATGAGGATAACGGCAGTGCCGGGACGCGGGAGACCGGCAGAGCGTCCGGACTGGATCGCGGCTGGACACCGGTAGATTATGGTTTCCCTGTGGAGCGAAGCCCTAAGGGGGAGATTTCAGGGATGTTACTGACGGTTTTTGGAGCCATTGGATTTGGCTTTGCCACCTGCGGGTGTATGGTCCTTGGCATTATGGCCGGTTTGGGTTCCTGGCTGGCCTCCCTGACGATCCTGTGCGCTCTTTTGCCGGCGGACATTGTGTTTGCCATTATGATGGCAGTGGGGACAATGCAGAGAAAGCGGGTGAAGCGTTTCCGCAGATATCTTGATGTGATTAAGGGGAAAAGTTTTGCCACCTTCAAAAATCTGGCCCAGAGTGTGGGAAAGAGCGAGGGTTTTGTGCGCCGTGATGTAGTCCGAATGCTGGAACTTGGATACTTTCCCCAGGGACATGTGGACAGCCATAAAACCTGCCTGATGGTGACCGACAGTATTTACCGCCAGTACCAGGAGACGATGGAGAATGCCAGGAAAATGGAGCAGGAGCAGACTCGTGAGAAAAATGAGAGCGGCCAGGACCCGGCAATGGCTCAGGAGATTGCCCGTCTTGAAGCCCTGGGACGTCAGTATATGGAGATTATACGCAAGGCCAACGATGATATCCCCGATACCCAGATCAGCAACAAGCTTTACCGTATGGAGATGATTATCGGAAAGATTTTTGAATATATTAAGTCTTATCCTCAGAAAGCCGACCGGTTGTCCCGGTTCCAGGATTATTATATGCCAATGACCATAAAGTTAGTGGAAACATACCGGGATATTGACGGGCAGCCGGTGGAAGGCGAGAACATAAAAAAAGTGAAAAATGAAATTGCCGCGACGTTGGATACCATTAATGAGGCCTATGAAAAGCTTTATGACAGTATGTACCAGGAGACGGCTATGGATGTTTCCAGCGATATCAGCGTTCTTCGGACGTTGCTGGCCCAGGAAGGACTGACCGGAAGCGATTTTTATAAAAAGGATAAGAAATGACAGGAGTGGATCATATGAGTGATTTTAATGAGATGTTAAAAGAAGGCCCCACACTGACCTTTGAACCATTTAAGGAGGAACCGGCAGCGCCTGCTGCGGCCCAAGAGGAGTCCGCGCCTGCCGCCATTGAGAAGGAGACAGCGTTTACGCCCCAGGAGCAGGAGATGATCAATAATTTTGCCGCCCAGATTGATATTACCAATAGCCAGATGGTGATGCAGTATGGTGCCGGAGCCCAGAAAAAGATCGCCGACTTTTCTGAGAGCGCCCTTGAAAATGTAAAGACAAAGGATCTTGGGGAGACTGGAAAGCTTTTATCCGATGTAGTCACAGAGTTGAAGGAGTTTGACGCCGACGAGGAGGAGAAGGGAATTTTCGGATTTTTTAAGAAGGTACCTTCTAAAATAGAATCTATGAAAGCCCGCTATTCCAAGGCGGAGAGCAATGTGGAGCAGATCTGCAAAGTTCTTACAGACCATCAGGTACAGCTTTTAAAAGATTCAGCCATGCTGGATCAGATGTACGAGCTGAACAAAAATTATTTTAAAGAACTGACGATGTACATCGCCGCTGGAAAGAAGAAGCTGGACCAGGTGAAACAGCAGGAACTGCCAAAACTGGTGGAGAAGGCCCAGACCACATCCAGCCAGGAAGACCTTAACGCGGTAAATGACCTGACTTCCCTGTGCGACCGGTTTGAAAAGAAGATCCATGACCTGGAGCTGACCCGCATGGTGGCCATGCAGATGGCGCCCCAGATCCGTATGATTCAAAATAACGATATTTTAATGTCTGAGAAGATCCAGTCCATGATCGTCAACACAGTGCCTCTGTGGAAGAGCCAGATGGTATTGGCCCTAGGTGTGGCCCACTCGAAGCAGGCGGCCGAGGCTCAGAAGGAAGTGACGGACATGACCAACGCCCTTTTGCGCAAAAACGCGGAGACGTTAAAGATGGCCTCAGTGGAGACTGCCCAGGCTCTTGAGCGGGGCGTTGTAGATATTGAGACGCTGACCGCCACCAACGAGCTTCTCATTTCCACCATCGACGAGGTGGCTAAGATCCATGAGGACGGTCGGGCAAAGCGCCTTGAGGCGTCTGCACAGCTTGAAAAGATGGAAACTGATCTTAAAAATAAGCTTTTTGAGATCAGTACCGGGCGCAGGGGCTAAAAGTCCAGAATCTTTTTGTGGGCGGTAGGTATGGGGAGTTTCTGCAGTTCCTCATAAGTGTAGAGGTGATCGGCCAGCTTCTGATTTTGGGGTCCCTCGATTTCGCCGTAGTAAACGCTCATATGCCATACCCGGTGGGAAAAGACATGGCGAAATTCTGTTTCATATTCCAGAAGTCGGACACTGGTGTGGTAGGCGTCATAGAAGGCGTCCTCAAAGCCGCGGGGAGATTCGGTCTCATATTGGACAAGACCGTAGAGGCCAGAGAGGAGTCCATCTTTGTTTTTGATAAGGAAGTATTTATCTTTATACCGCAGGATGGCGGTGATAAAGTAAATATCTTCCTTGTTTTTATTTTTTATGTTCACCGGCAAAAGTTTCTGGGTTTGGGACTGGCTGGCCTGACAAAAGTCTCTGACCGGACAGTTTTGGCAGGCGGGGTTTTTTGGCGTGCAGATCATCGCTCCAAGGTCCATCATCCCCTGATTAAAATCCGATGGGTCTCCCAGGGCGATGAGTTGATCCATAATTTCCTGATAAAGTTTTTTTGTGGAATCTTTGGCAATATTTTCCTGGCAATTTAAGATCCGGGAGAGGATGCGCAGCGTATTTCCGTCGATGACCCCTTTGGGAAGCTTAAAGGCAATGCTTGAGATGGCGCTGGCAGTGTAGGGGCCCACCCCTTTCAGGGAGAGGATATCTTTGTAAGTATGGGGAAATTCCCCGTCAAAGTCATTAACTATGGCGGCGGCAGCCTCTTTTAAATGGCTGGCCCGGCGGTAATACCCAAGGCCCTCCCAGAGCTTGTAAATCTCATCCATAGGCGCATGAGCCAGGCTGTATACATTGGGAAAGGCTTCCATAAAACGGTGGTAGTATGGAATGACTGTGTCCACCTGGGTCTGCTGAAGCATGATCTCGCTGATCCAAATGGCGTAAGGGTCATTTGTGCGGCGCCAGGGAAGATCCCTGCCCTGGACCCTGTACCACCTGATGATAGCCTGGACAAAATCTTTATGGCGCAGATGGCTGGTAAGATTGTTTATGAGAGTGTCCTTTGGATTTTTTTGACAATTGAATAGTTGTTTCATCTTTTTTCTCCAATTTTAATCTTTTTGTGTTTGATGCCGGAGGCAAAAGGTCTTCTGACTTTTTGCTGCTTGCCTCGTCTTACACATCAGTATAACAATTTTTTGTAAAAAAAAGAAGGATTTAAATTCCCATCGTCGAATATATATAATAGGGCATAACATTTTGACAGTGAAGGGAGAGGCATACGATGTATTATTCCGAAGATCTGATCGAAGAAATCCGAAGCCGCAATGATATTGTGGATGTTATTTCCGGATATGTTAAGCTGCAGAAAAAGGGCTCTTCCTATTTTGGACTGTGTCCTTTCCACAATGAGAAGTCACCATCTTTTTCTGTAAGTGGCCAAAAGCAGATGTATTATTGTTTTGGCTGCGGCGCGGGAGGAAATGTTTTCACATTTCTTATGGAATATGAAAATTACAGCTTTCAGGACGCGGTGAAAGTGCTGGCCCAGCGGGCCGGAGTCCAGCTTCCCCAGGAGGAGGAAACCCCTCAGCAGAAAAAGGAGGCATCTTTAAGACAGAAACTTTTAGATATCCATAAGCTGGCGGCCAGATATTTTTATTATCAACTGACTCAGCCCCAGGGACGGCAGGCCATGGAATACCTTTCCGGACGAAAGCTGACCCATGATACTATTGTCAAATTCGGCCTTGGTTATTCTAATAAGTTTCGGGATGATCTTTACCGGTATTTGAGAAGCCAGGGCTATGACGATTACATATTGAAGGAGAGCGGCCTGATCACTCTGGATGAGAAACATGGAGGCAGCGACAAGTTCTGGAACAGAGTCATGTTTCCCATCATGGATATTAACAACCGGGTCATCGGCTTTGGCGGCCGTGTCCTGGGGGATGGAAATCCCAAATATTTAAACTCACCTGAGACAAAACTCTTTGACAAGAGCCGCAATCTTTACGGCCTGAATCTGGCAAGGCGTTCCAGACGCCCAAATATGATCATCTGCGAGGGATATATGGATGTGATTTCCATGCACCAGGCCGGTTTTGACAATGCGGTGGCCTCCCTGGGAACGGCTTTTACAAGCCCTCAGGCGTCGCTTCTCAAACGCTACACCGATGAGGTTCTTCTGGCCTATGACAGCGATGGCGCCGGGGTGAAAGCGGCTTTGCGGGCAATTCCCATGCTTCGGGATGCCGGACTGCGCTCACGGGTTATTGACATGAAGCCTTATAAAGATCCCGACGAGTTTATTAAAAATCTGGGGACAGAGGCATTTGAGGAGCGGATTGCGGGAGCTATGAACAGCTTTATGTTTGAGATTTCCGTGTTGGAAAAAAACTATGACCTTAATGATCCGGAGGGCAAGACCGGGTTCTTTAACGAGACAGCAAGGAAACTTTTGGAATTTGACCAGGCTCTTGAACGGAAAAATTATATTGAAGCTGTGGCGCGGAATTACGGCATCAGTTTTGACGATCTTGACCGCCTTGTCAACCGCTATGGGTTGGCCGGCTACGGGCAGGAAAATAAAACTTCTCATTCCGGTGCTGGCGTGGAGAGCGTTAAGCAAAAGAAAACCCAGAAGGATGACGCTCTTGTGACTGCACAGAAGCTGCTTCTGACATGGCTCTCAGAGGACACCCGGCTCTTTGAAAAGATCCGTCCGTGGATCGGGCCCGGAGATTTCACTGACCCTCTGTGCCGGGAAGCGGCGGCTAAGGTTTTTGAAGAATACGAAGAGAAGAAGACTGTGACTCCTGCCCGGATCATGAATCTTTTTCAGGACCCTCAGGAGCATGACGCAATTGCCAGAGCTTTTAATACCAATATTGATGACGAAGGGGACAAAGCGGTCCGGGAAAAGGCCCTCAATGAGACTGTGCGCCGTGTAAAGGCGGCAAGTCTTGAGAACGCGGGAAAAAGTGCCCGGGATCTGGAGGCGCTGCAAAGTATTGTCCGGGAGAAACGCAGCCTTTTGAACCTGCATATTTCTTTATAGTGCGGGCAGACTATTTTTACAGGAGGATTAAGTTATGGATGAGAATATGGCAAAGTTTCTGGAAAAATTAAAAGAACTTGTGCCTTATGCCAGGAAGAAAAAGGGCGTCCTGGAATTTCAGGAAATCAATGATTTCTTTGGAGATATAGAATTGAATGAAGAGCAGGTTGAGAAAATTTACGAATATCTGGAAGCTAACCATGTGGATATTTTAAGGATCAGCGACCATGACGATCTTCCCGATGATGACGCCCTTTTGGAAGACAACGAGCATATTGAGGATCTGGATTTTTCCGTGCCCGAGGGCGTCAGCACAGAAGATCCGGTGCGCATGTACTTAAAGGAAATCGGCAAAGTGCCCCTCCTCTCCGCTGATGAGGAGATCGAGCTTGCGCAGCGGATGGAAGAGGGGGACGAGGAAGCCAAAAAGCGTCTGGCTGAGGCTAACCTCCGCCTTGTAGTCAGCATCGCCAAAAGATATGTAGGCAGGGGGATGCTGTTTCTGGATCTGATTCAGGAGGGCAATCTGGGTCTGATCAAAGCCGTGGAAAAGTTTGATTACCGGAAAGGTTATAAATTCAGCACCTACGCCACATGGTGGATACGCCAGGCCATCACCCGCGCCATCGCAGATCAGGCCAGGACTATCCGTATCCCTGTCCATATGGTGGAAACTATTAATAAACTGGTGCGTGTATCCAGGCAGCTTCTTCAGGAGCTTGGACGGGAGCCGACGCCGGAGGAGATTGCCAAAGAGATGCATGTGCCTGTAGAGCGGGTTCATGAGATCTTAAAGATTTCCCAGGAGCCGGTGTCTTTAGAGACCCCTATCGGTGAGGAGGAGGACAGCCATCTGGGAGATTTTATCCAGGACGACAATGTTCCGGTACCTGCTGAGGCGGCGGCCTTCACGCTATTGAAGGAACAACTGGCTCAGGTTCTTGTGACCCTCACCGACAGGGAGCAGAAAGTCCTGCGTCTGCGCTTTGGTCTGGATGATGGCCGGGCCCGTACCCTTGAGGAAGTGGGTAAGGAATTTAATGTGACCAGAGAGCGTATCCGACAGATCGAGGCCAAAGCGCTTAGAAAGCTGCGTCATCCCAGCCGCAGCCGGAAATTAAAGGATTACCTTGAATAAAAAGATAAGTACTCTTACCAGGAGGGATAAATATATGGATGCTAATATGGCAGAATTTACGAAAAAACTTGAAGAACTTGTCAACTACGCCAAAAGCAAAAAGGGCGTTCTGGAATACGATGAGATTAAACCGTTTTTTGGAAATATCCAGTTGACAGAAGAACAGATGGACAGTATTTATGAATACCTGGAGTCCAAAAATATTGACGTGTTAAAGATCGCCGATGACGATGATGTGCCTGACGACGAGCTTTTGCTTGAGGATGAGGAAAATCTTGAAGATATTGACCTGTCGGTACCTGAGGGCGTGGGGATTGAAGACCCGGTGCGCATGTACTTAAAGGAAATCGGCAAAGTGCCTCTGCTCTCCGCCGATGAGGAGATTGAGCTGGCAAAGCGGATGGAAGAGGGGGACGAGGAGGCCAAAAAACGTCTGGCTGAGGCCAATCTTCGCCTTGTGGTCAGCATCGCCAAAAGATATGTAGGCAGGGGGATGCTGTTTCTGGATCTGATTCAGGAGGGCAATCTGGGTCTGATCAAAGCCGTGGAAAAGTTTGATTACCGGAAAGGTTATAAATTCAGCACCTACGCCACATGGTGGATACGTCAGGCCATCACCCGCGCCATCGCAGATCAGGCCAGGACTATCCGTATCCCTGTCCATATGGTAGAGAATATTAATAAACTTGTCCGTGTACAGCGCCAGCTCCTTCAGAAACTTGGCCGGGAGCCAAGTCCTGATGAGATTGCGGCGGAAATGAAGATCCCTGTGGAGCGTGTCCGGGAGATCTTAAAGATTTCTCAGGAACCGGTGTCTTTAGAGACGCCTATCGGCGAGGAGGAGGACAGCCATCTGGGAGATTTTATCCAGGACGACAATGGTCCGGTGCCATTTGACGCCACGGTATCCTCTCTATTAAAAGAACAGATTACAGAAGCTCTGGGGACACTGACGGACCGCGAGCAGAAGGTGCTGCGTCTGCGCTTTGGTCTGGATGATGGTCGTGCCCGCACTCTTGAGGAGGTGGGTAAGGAATTTAACGTGACCAGAGAGCGTATCCGCCAGATCGAGGCTAAAGCGCTGAGAAAACTCAGACACCCAAGCCGGGGAAGAAAACTGCGGGATTACATGAACTGACCCGCTTGGATACATAACAGGGAGGTATCTGTGTGATACAGATTTCTAACAGACTTAAGACCGTGGCTGATATGGTCAGTCCGGGGCTGTGCCCTGTGGACGTGGGGACAGACCACGGGTATGTGCCGTTATATCTGATCTACAATCATAGGGTGGATCATGCGCTGGCTATGGATATTAACGAGGGGCCCCTTTTAAAGGCCAGGGAAAATATCCGGCGTCATGGATTTGAATCTAAGATTACTGTCCGGTTAAGCGATGGTCTTGACGCCCTTGGCCCCCATGAGGCAGACAGTCTTATTATTGCCGGCATGGGGGGCATCCTTATGGAACAGATTTTGGAGCGGGCCAAAGACAGAGGACAGTTGGGCGATTTTAAAGAAATGATCCTGTCGCCCCACTCAGACCTGGACCGGGTAAGAAAAGCTGCCCACCGTCTTAATTTTGCTATTGACATGGAACAGATGCTTGTTGACGGGGGAAAGTATTACACGGTGATTCACTGTGTTCCAGGAAACCAACGCTATGACCGGGAAGAAGATTATATTTATGGTAAGTATCTCCTGGAGCATAAAAATCCGGTGTTAAAAGATTACCTTAGCGATCAGATCCGTGTGCGGCGGCACAGATATGAACAGGTCAGCCGAATGGATACTCCTGGCGCTAAAGCCTATGTCCCCTGTCTTCAGGAGGAAATTAGGAGACTGGAAGATCTTTTAAAGGAGTGTATGCTATGACAGTAAAGGAAATTGTTGATCAACTGGAAGTCCTGGCGCCGCCGGCTCTGGCGGAAAGCTGGGATAATCCCGGACTTTTAGTGGGACGCTGGAATAGGGAAGTGTCACGGGTGTATGTGGCCTTGGATGCCACTAAAAGCGCTATTGAGAGCGCCATAGCCTGCCGCGCTCAGATGCTTATTACCCACCATCCTATGATTTTTTCACCGGTGAAGCAGGTCAATGACAGTCATTTTATTACCCGCCGTATTTTAACTCTGGCTGAGGAGCATATGAGCTACTACGCCATGCATACCAATTATGATGTGGCGGTGATGGGAGATTTGGCCGCCGATATGCTGAAATTAAAAGATCCTCAGGTTTTGGAAGTTACAGTTCCCAAGGGAAAGTTTGAAAATGACCGGCCTTTAGGGATCGGAGCCTGGGGCTGCCTTGAAAAACCGGTGGATCTGGAGACACTGGCCTCTAACGTAAAAAGGACTTTTGAGATCCCTGCTGTAAAGATTTTCGGAGATCTGGACCGGATGGTCAGCCGCGTTGCTCTGTGCCCTGGTTCGGGAAAACACATGACAGAGTATGCCATCGAGAAAAACTGCGATGTGCTGATTACTGGGGATATTGACCATCATCAGGGGATCGACGCCATCCAGCAGGGGATTGCCATTATTGACGCGGGGCATCACGGGATTGAACATATATTTATCGACCAGGTTGCCGGGTTTTTAAAAGAGCGTTTTCCGGACCTTGAGGTGGAGAAGGAGGCGAACCGGTCGCCTTTTATTGTCATTTAGGAGGTTTTGCTATGGGGGAAAAAATTGAGATTACCTGCTGCGGCCGCACCAGGACATACCCTTCTGGGATCACTTTGGAGTCTGTAAGCAAGGATTTTATGGGAGACTATAGCGGCAGTATTATTCTGGCAAAGTACAATAAAAAACTGCGGGAACTGTCCCGCCGGGTCAAGCACAGCGCAAATGTGGAATTTATTACTACCGGGGAGAAGACCGGTCATCAGACCTATGTGCGCACTGCCACCATGGTGCTGGCCCGGGCCGTGTCGGATGTGTCTGGAGATCATGGCCCCAAACAGGTGATTATCGAATATTCCCTCGGACCTGGAATTTACTGCAGATTGTCCGGGGTGACGGCCCCGGATCAGGCGCTTTTACAGAAGATCCGCCGACGTATGGATGAGCTTGTATCTATGGATATTCCTATAACGAAAAGGACAATCAGCACTGATGAAGCTATTAAAATTTTTCATAATGCTAATCTGCAGGATAAGGAAAATCTTTTCCGCTACCGCCGGGCATCCAAAGTCAATATTTACTCCCTGGACGGATTTGAGGATTATAATTACGGGTATATGGCTCCGAGTACAGGCTATGTTCGGCTGTACGAACTTTATCCTTACGATGACGGCTTTGTCCTCCAACTCCCTTCCATGTCTTTGCCTGACCAGTTGGCACCATTTACGCCGTCAGCTAAGCTGTTTTCTGTTTTGAAGCAGTCTGTCCGCTGGGGAGAGATGCTGGATGTAAGTACCATCGGGGATCTCAATGACGTTATTGCCAGGGGGGAGATGGATCAGCTTGTCCTTGTTCAGGAGGCGCTGCAGGAAAAAAATATCGCCCAGATCGCCCAGCAGATTGTCAGAGAAAATAAGCGGGTAGTTCTTATTGCAGGGCCATCTTCATCGGGAAAGACAACCTTTTCCCATCGTCTGTCTGTACAGCTTCGGGCTCACGGCAAAAAGCCGCATCCCATTCCTGTGGATGACTATTTTGTTGACAGGGAAAAGACGCCTCTGGACGCTTTTGGAAAGCCGGATTTTGAGTGCCTGGGCGCTCTTAATGTGGAATTGTTTAACGAGCATATGAGCAGTCTCCTTCGTGGAGAGCAAATCGAGCTGCCGTCTTTTAATTTTGTTACAGGAAAAAGTGAATTTAAAGGAGATTTTCTTCAGATCGGGCCGGAGGATATTCTTGTCATCGAGGGAATCCACGGGTTAAATGATGACCTGACCTACAGTCTCCATAAAGGCAGCAAATTTAAAATTTATATCAGCGCCCTGACACAGCTTAATTTGGATGAGCATAACCGTATTCCTACCACAGACGGGCGGCTGATCCGCAGAATCGTTCGCGATGTAGCTACCCGTGGATCTTCCTGTGCCCGGACTATCGCCATGTGGGATTCCGTCCGCCGGGGGGAGGAGGCAAACATCTTCCCTTATCAAGAGAACGCGGATGCCATGTTTAATTCCGCCCTCATCTATGAGCTGGCCATTTTAAAATTGTATGCGGAGCCTCATCTGTTTGGTATCGGCCAAGATCAGTCCGGTTATGACGAAGCCAAGCGGCTGTTGAAATTCCTGGATTATTTCCTGGGTATGACCAGTGATGTTATACCGCCAAACTCTATTTTGAGAGAATTTATTGGTGGAAGCTGTTTTAAAATTTGAAAAACAGTTGTTTTTAAAAAATGAGTATGTTATTATAAAAGGCAAGTCTGCTAAATGGTCGCGGCTGCACAGACGAAAGGGTGCAGGTGAGGAAAGTCCGGGCTTCACAGGGCAGGATGCCGGATAACGTCCGGTGGAGGCGACTCTAAGGAAAGTGCAACAGAAATAAACCGCCGGCATTTTTGCCGGTAAGGGTGGAAAGGCGGTGTAAGAGACCACCGTCAGCCTGGCGACAGGCTGAGCCATGTAAACCCCATCCGAAGCAAGACCGCACATAAAGCAATACGGCGGCCCGTCGTGCTTTAGGGTAGGTCGCTGGATTCTGACGGCAACGTCAGAACTAGATAGATGACCATTCAAGACATAACCCGGCTTATCGGCAGACTTGTGTTACAGGGGCCTGTGATGGATTCACGGGCCCCTTCTTTTGTGCCTACCAAAGCAGGAAAAGACAAAAAAACGCAGAATGCAATAACATTTTAAAGAATTTGTAAGGACACAGTCCCAGAACCTGTGTTAAACTTGTGGTAGATTAAATACACTGTTTTGTGTATCGGGTATCAAATATGCGGCGCTGTAGACGGCGGAGCATGTGGATAATGGAGGAGAAGTATGGAAGAGAAGATTAATATTCTTGTTGTCGACGATGACGCTGAGATTGCGGATTTAGTAGAGATTTATCTTTGCAGCGCCGGCTATACGGTTTTTAAAGCATTTAATGCCAAGGACGGGCTTGAGATATTGGCGGCTAATGATATTAAGCTGGCGATTATAGATATTATGATGCCGGTAATTGACGGAATCGAGATGTGCCGGCGTATACGGGATACAAAAAATATCCCTATTATCATTTTAAGCGCCAAGTCCGCAGATCTGGACAAGATTTTGGGCTTATCCGCAGGTGCTGACGATTATATGATCAAGCCGTTTAACCCACTGGAACTGACTGCCAGAGTCAAATCTCAGCTTCGCAGATATATGGAGTTAAACCCTAATGTGAAGGAAAATGACAGTGTGATCCGCATTAAGGGGATTGAGATTGATGTGACCCGCCACAAAGTAGTGGTTGACGGCAGAGACGTAGCCCTGACGCCTATCGAGTTTGATATTTTAAAACTTCTTGCCAGCTACCCGGACCGGGTATTTTCCACTGACGAGATTTTTGAAAAAGTGTGGAACGAGAAAATGTATGAGGCCAACAATACAGTTATGGTACATATCCGAAGACTTCGGGAAAAGATTGAAAAAGATCCGAGAAAACCGCAGATTATTGTCACTGTCTGGGGGGTAGGATATAAAGTTGAAAGCTAATCTTTTTAAAAGCTACCGGATGCAGATGATGTACTACACTCTGCTCAGCGCTGCCATAACTATTGGCCTGGATGTGCTTGTTTTGTTTGTTGCCGCTAAGATCATTTATCTGGTCAAAAAAGCATCAAAAGCCTCTGCGTCTATCCAGGAGCGGGTGGGGGAGAGTATCGCCGGAAATTTTCCCGCACTGGCCCAGAGTACCGCACAGTCGGAGAATGCAGTCCAGGGGCAGGGGAGCTATAGCGCCGGTTTCCACAGGGATTTTGAACTGTTTGGCCAGAATTTTCACTGGGGACTTGTGGTACTGCTTATATTTGTGTCCGTGGTGATCTTTGTATTTATTTTCCATCTTCTTACCCGGAAGATGTCCGCCTACATTGAGGAGATCACCGCTTCTATTCAGAGGATCGCCCAGGGGGATTTCTCCAGTACGGTGGAAGTGAAGTATGACAATGAATTTTCCATTATTGCCCGCAACTTAAATATTATGGCTAGTGACCTATATGAGCTGAAGACAAAAGAGCGGGAGACGGAAAACACAAAAAATGAGCTGATCACCAATGTGGCCCATGACCTGCGCACACCGCTGACGTCTATTATCGGCTATCTGGATATCCTCAATGGGGGAGGGGAACTGCCTCAGGAGGCAAAAAAGAAGTACCTTCAGATCGCCTACGATAAGTCCAAGCGGCTTGAAAAGCTGATTAACGATCTTTTCAGTTTTACCAAGCTTGAATATGGGAATATGCCGATAAAAACTGCGCTGATCGACGTTGTCAAGCTTCTGGAACAGCAGGTAGACGAGTTTTATCCATCCTTTGAGGAAAATGGTTTGGAGTGTGAGTTTAAAACTTACATCCAGAGCGCTCCCGTCCTTGCCGACGGTGATATGTTGGCCAGAGCTTTTGAAAATCTGATCTCCAACGCGGTAAAATACGGAAAAGACGGGAAAGTGATCAGGGTGACGGCGAAAAGAGAAGGAGATGAGGTCAAGATAATGATTGTAAATTACGGCACGATCATTCCTCAGGAAGATCTCCCTTACATCTTCGACCGTTTTTACCGGGTGGAGCAGTCCCGTCAGGAGAGTACCGGAGGGACGGGCCTTGGCCTTTCCATCGCAAAAAGTATTATTGAGAAACATGGTGGCCGCATACAGGCCCGCAGTTCCATGGCGGGAACTGCTTTTGAAGTTTATCTGAAAATCGCAAAAGGATGAAATTTCCTAACTGTTCAGGGAAGGCCGAATCATTTGCTGATGAGGCCGTAAGAAAATGATTCAGGTGTGAACAAACCCCATCAGCGAAGCTGATTTTCATGGGTTTGCGAATCGTAACTGTGAAGGTACTGAACAGTTACGAAATTTCCTGTTTAGGAGCATGATCTATGAATTACAAACCAATGAAAGCTCTCATCTGTGCGGTATCTGTTTTTTTACTTTTGATTTGCGCTGTCCCGCCAGTGAAGGTAATGGCGGCTCAGACACCGGACAGCGGGCAATTTAATATTGATCTGATCTGTGGTCTTGAAGGGTACAGCAAGTATGATTCAGATGTACCGGTCCGTTTCCAGGTGACCAACAACGGGGATGATTTTACGGGTGAGATCTGTCTGGCCCTCTCATTTGAAAATATATCCAGCCAGCGTGTTGGTTATACCTATCCCCTGGAGGTGTCCTCTGGAGATACGCAGACCATTCAGTTTGTTGTGCCAAATTTGGGCACATCCCTGGAGTTTGATATTTCTATTACAGATGAAGACGGGGAAGAGTGTTTCAGCCAGAACCTGCGCCATAAAATAATATATTCCGATGATTTTATGATTGGGATACTTACCGATGATTTCGACGCAGTGAACTATCTGGACGGCATGGCTTTTTATACAGACTTTTATGAGATGTATTTCTCTTCCCGGATCTTTTCTCTGGATCAGGAAACCATGCCGGAGGACGGATCTGTTTTAAAAGCCTACGATCTTCTTATTATCAATGATTTTAATGTAGCGTCCCTGTCACAGACCCAGTATGATGTTCTTACAGACTGGATCTATAACGGCGGTACGGTGATGATCGGTACGGGGGCAAACTACGAAGCGACTTTGATGCCTTTTTTGGGAGATTGTCTGGAGGGCGCGGCCGCCGGTGTTGAAAACGTGTCCACGAATTTTGGCCTTGACGGCTATGATTATCTGAGGCGCTCAACCCCTCTTCAATACGAAGCGCCCAGTGCCCAGATTGTGGAAGAAGAAGCTGAACTGGAGAGCAGCGATGAAGAGACGGCTGATGACGTAGAATTGGACGGAAACGAAGGAACAGAGGAGTCCTCTGTGAGTGTATCCGTGGACAGTTTTGATACTGAGGAAGATGTGAGTTTTATTTCACAGCCGCTGGAGACTGTAGAACCGCTGGAGGTACAGACAGCCGGGATCAGTCTGGAGAGCAGCCAGGGATATGACGATTTGCTCTGTCAGAGCGTTAAGGTAGGGGATGGAACGATCATTGTCCTAGACTTTGACCTGGCGGTCGGCGAGTTTGGCCGGTGGGCATATAATGCTGCTGCTGTCCAGAAGATTTTGATAGCTGCTGCCCATGTTTCGGATTATGGAAGTCTGACTGACGATTTTATTTCTGATTATTACGCCCAGGATATGCTGTCCAATTTTATTGAGGATAGAGTGCCAAGGCTTGGTCCTTTTGTCGCTGTTATCGTAGTCTACCTGGTATTAATCTCGCCAGTCATTTATTTCATTTTCAAAAAAAAGGACAGACGGCAGTGGATGTGGCTGTTTATCCCTGTCACCGTTGTTGTATTTACGGGGATCATCTTTTTCATGGGCAGGATGATGAGTCCTCAGACGCCCTATATTAACTACGCAGCCATACTGAAATCTTATTCAGGAAAAGTGTACGAGGACACATATTTTAGCGTCACATCTCCTGAAAATCAGGAATATATGGTCCAGACAGAGGGCGATTATACTGTTCGGCCGCTGTATACAAATCTGTATGCCTATAATAGTTACGAATCAGGGAATAACAGCGATGGTTTTGCCCTGAATCTGACTTATGGAGCCGGGGAGACCGATATTAATGCCAAATATGTCCATGCTTTTGACAGCAGGTATTTTATTGGAGAGCGCGAGACGGTCTGGGAAGGCAGCGTGGATGTAGATATTACTTTTGTTGTAGATCATTATGAGGGAACAGTTACTAACCATACAGGCTATACCCTGGAACATGGATTTTTAAAACTTGGAAATCTGGTAATAGATACGGGGAATTTGGAAAATGGTGAAAGCTATAATATTGACAGCAGAAATGGAGTGGTCATTGAAAGCTATTATGAGATCCCCGGACTGATCTTTGGCAAACCTTCCCAGAAAGAACGAATGCTCAACGGGTTCGTCGGGGCGCTGCGCAACAGCGGCTACAGCTCTTACCAGATGGAACCGGGAAATATTTTCTGCGCTTTTGTGGATGGATATTCGGCAGATATTACTACAGACTATCCTCTTAGCGGCAATGCGCTTTTGTGGGCAAATGTTTTGGTGAAGTATTCTAAAGACGGCGTATATTCCGTTCCCAATATTCTCTATGAAAGCCAGATGATCACAGGGGATCTGGACGGAATGGACGGATGTTTCTATAGTGATGAGATTGTCTTTCAATATGATCTTTCGTCCGCAAATTTTTATCCGGAGACACTGACTCTGACAACGCCTATGGACACCGCATTTATCGGATGTTCTCTGTATTGTCCTAAGACGGAGTCCTATGAGGAAATCTTCACCGACGGACAGTGGACTGTTGAGGGCGATGACCTGACGAAATATATTGACAGCAGCGGATGCCTGCGCATACGTTTTTTTAAGATAGATTCTGAAAATTACGCGGGGATTGCATTGCCCGCGGTCAGCATTACCGGGAGGGAGTATTAATGCTTGAAATTCAAAATTTGTATAAATACTATGGCACTTTTGCTGCCCTCAACGGCTTGAATCTGACTATAAAAAAAGGAGAGCTGTTTGGTTTTGTAGGGCCAAACGGGGCGGGCAAGACGACAACTATGCGCATTATATGCGGACTTTTAAAGGCGGACTCCGGCCAGGTTTATATTGACGGTGTCGACGCTTTTAAGCAGCAGCGGCAGCTCAAAGAAAAAATCGGATATATGCCGGATTTCTTCGGCGTCTACGATAACCTGAAAGTCTATGAGTATATGGATTTTTACGCTTCTGCCTATGGCCTTACAGGGGATTGTGTTAAAAGAACCTGTCTGGAACTTCTGGACCGGGTAAACCTGGGGGACAAAGCCAGTGCTTACGTAGATCATTTGTCGAGGGGAATGAAACAGCGCCTTTGTCTGGCGCGGACGCTGATTCATGATCCGTCTTTGCTTATTTTAGATGAACCGGCTTCGGGCCTGGATCCCCAGGCCCGATTTGAAATGCAGGAGATTTTAAAAGGACTTCTGGATCTGGATAAGACTTTGGTAGTCAGTTCCCATATCCTTCCGGAACTATCCCGGATGTGTACAAGTGTGGGAGTGATCCAGGCCGGAAAGATGGTATTATGTGGAGGTATGGAGGAGATTATGTCTTTAATGGCTTCTGCCAATCCTCTGGTTATTTCCCTGACGGACAAAGTAGACCAGGCTGTGGAGTATTTAAAGCAGCAGCCACTGGTTGCCACTTTGTCATATAAAGACCATACGGTACGGGTGGATTTTAAGGGAGACAGTGAGGATGAGGTCCGCCTTTTGTCCCAGATGGTGCAGATCGGTCTTCCGGTCAGCAGTTTTAGCCGGGAAGAGGGATCTTTGGAAGCACTGTTTCTTCAGATCACATCACAGACTGGGGGGGGGATTTTTTATGCAAATTAATCCAGTGTTCCGAAAAGAGCTTAAACTTACTATGCGAAGTTCAAGACTTCCAATGATTTTGCTGATTTATAACAGTGTTTTGGCTTTTATCACCCTTCTTGTGTTTTACACCATCATAGAAAATGCCAGGTGGACCCAGGTTATGGATTACACGGCGGTGTTTTTGCTGTATATGATCACCTTTGTTGCTGAAGGTCTGCTTCTTGCTTTTATCATCCCGGCTCTGACGTCAAATGCCATATCGGGCGAGCGGGAGCGGCAGACTTTAGATATACTGCTGACAACGCCTATGAGTCCTTTTAGGATCATCCTTGGAAAACTTATGTCCTCTATAAGCATTATCCTTTTGCTGGTGATTTCAAGTATTCCGGTTCTGGCTATAGTGTTCGCTTTTGGCGGAGTCTCCCTTCTGGACGTGATAAAGGTTGTGTGTTACCTTGTTTTTGCGTCTGTGTTTGCAGGAGCAATGAGTATTGCCTCTTCTGCCCGGTTTAAAAAGACAACTACGTCTACGGTAGTCTCCTACGCCGGGGTTTTGGGCCTGATCGTAGGGACTGTGCTGATTGTGACTCTTGGAGTCATGGTCAGCACAGTATCCCCGGTGGATGCGCCAAGTGTGATCCTGGGAATTTTATCCATGATATTGCTGGTCAATCCGGGTGTCACTGTCATTGCCCTCCTTTCCGGACAGTTTTCTTACAGTGATTCTTTCCCGGCGGCCCTGCGTGAGACGCTCAACGTTCCGCCTATTGTTAGTGAACATTGGATTGTTCTCAGCATTGTTATCCAGTGCGTTCTTCTGGCGGCAATGATCTGGTCCGCCAGCGCAGCGCTTGGCCCAAAGCGGCGCTGATCCCTGATGGCGAAGTGCATTTTACAAGGTAGCCGTTTGGCCTACGCTGTGCTGATGGCTGAACGGTTACCTTTACAAACTTTCTTCGCAAAAAAGACATAGAAAAAACACATTGTCGGGAGTATAATAAAAAGAGATTTTTAATGAGTTGCGAAAATGTAAAGGAGTAAAATATTGAATTATATGAGTCCGGGAAGAAGATTATGGCGCCTGTTCTCACCGATTCTCTTATATTATGGGATTGTGATTTTGATATCCCTTATGGGATCATTTATTGTCACCTACCAGATGGCCGGAGAGATGGCGGCCATGACGATGGAGGAATTTACACAGGATCTTATGGTCCGATCTCTGGAGGCTACGGTTCCTATTTATTTTGCCAGTGGCCTAATTGCCCTCATTCCTCTGGCCTTAATGATGCGAAGCGACCGGCGCGGACATATGTATGTGGGTGACGTTCGTGGGAAGAACATAGGAGCGCTGGCCTACTGTCTCATTGCTGGTATACTCAGTTCCCTGGCCGTGAGCATTTTTGTTACGATTTCTCAGGCGGGACAGGTGTTTGACGGTTATGCGGAGGCGACAGGAGAGATATTATCTCAGTCGCTGATTATGCAGGTTCTTTCGGCAGGAATTGTGATGCCTGTTGTGGAGGAGATGATTTTTCGGGGGCTGATGTATAGCCGCATGAAAGATTTTATGACGCCAAGGGGGGCGCTGCTGTTGTCCAGCTTGATTTTTGGTGTTTACCATGGCAATGTGATCCAGGGGATTTACGGGGTTGTCATGGGACTTTTGCTTGTTTTTGTTTACGAGAAATATCAGACTTTAGCGGCCCCGGTGCTGTGCCATATAGGCGCCAACGCAGTTTCCATTGTTTTGCAGCTTCTTAATGTACAAATTGGTTCGGCTGTTTGGGCTGTTTTAGGGGCGGTGATCTGTCTGTTGCTGTTATATTTAATTCTGAGACAGATTCAGAAGCGGGTTCATGTGGATATGATCCAAAATCCCGATTACCGTCCGCTATAAAAATGAAAGTTTAAGGAGGAACACAGGTATGCCTTGGTGTCCTAAGTGTAAAACAGAATATATCAACGGTGTAGAGGAGTGCGCGGATTGTCATACGCCTCTGGTTTCTGAACTGGATGTAGATGAGTCTTTAGTCTGGGAGAGAGACGTGGAAGAGATAGAATTGTCAGAAGAAGAACTGGGGAAAAAACTCAGAGAACATACAGCAACCTATATGCGCACCGAGGAAAAGTATAAGGATACCCGTTCCAGCGGTCTTATGCTTGTTGTTCTGGGAGTGTTTGGCCTGGCGGCACTGGCCCTTGTATTTGTGGGAGTGATCCCATTATCTCTTGACCCGGTAATGCAGTATATTTTTTATGGCGTACTGCTTGTGCTTTTTATCGTTTTCCTTGTTATGGGTATCCAGTCTCTGAGCCGGTCAAAAATATATAAAGAAAATATATCCAAAGAGGAAGCTGAGGAAAAAGAGCTTCTGGAATGGCTGGCCAGCGCCCCATGCCGCAGCCGCCTGGACCTTTGCCACAGCAGTGAGGAGAGCCCGGAGGAAGCTTATTTTGCCTGCCAGGAGGCAATGAAAAAAATGCTTGAGGAACATACTCCACAGATAGCGCCGGAGCGGATGACTTACATTATAGAAAAGGCATATACACAGATGTATGAAGGCGACGATCCCGCATGAGCCCCTGCCAGGCGTGAGGCGTTAAACAACAGAGTATTGAAAAGGAATCCTGAAAAGCAGGATTCTTTTTGTTTGTGTGGAAGAAGTAAAGTCAGCCTTGCCGAGTTCTGGATACAAAAAACACATCGACAGAATCAGTTTTTTACAGTCGTATAAAAGAGCATTTTGCGGATTCGCTGACGATAAAGTATGAGAATGTCGGATTTTCCCGGAAAAAACCGGTTTACAGGATTTTCTGCCGACAGTATAATAATGATGTATTGACAAGCGGGAAAGAATCTATTAAAATAACTTTGAAAAGAACAAATGTTCGCGCTGCTGCCGGATATATTTTAGATGTCAAATTATATGATGCCAGGGTCAAAAGGTCATGCTTTTCATGCAAGCATGAAAATTTATGACCTTTTGTCGCCTGTCTCACAAAAAAATAAAGAAAAGGAAGATTGGATCATGGCAGAAAAGAATGAGAAGACTTTGGATAAAAGTGAAAAGATGAAGGCGCTGGACGCGGCGCTGGCTCAGATTGAGAAGCAGTACGGTAAAGGTTCCATAATGAAGCTGGGAGATAAGGGAACTTCCATGGATGTGGAGACTGTGCCCACAGGAGCTTTGAGCCTGGATCTGGCTTTGGGCCTTGGAGGTATCCCCAGGGGAAGAATTATAGAGATTTACGGTCCGGAATCTTCCGGTAAGACGACAGTTACTTTACATATGATCGCGGAAGTTCAGAAGAGGGGCGGTATCGCGGGATTTATTGACGCGGAACATGCCTTGGATCCGGCTTACGCCCGGAATATCGGCGTAGATATTGATAACCTTTATATTTCACAGCCGGATAATGGGGAACAGGCGCTGGAGATTACAGAGACCATGGTACGCTCCGGTGCTGTGGACATTGTTGTTGTGGACTCTGTGGCCGCTCTTGTTCCCAAAGCGGAGATCGACGGCGATATGGGCGACAGTCATGTAGGCCTTCAGGCCAGGCTGATGTCCCAGGCACTGAGAAAGCTGACAGCCGTCATCAGCAAGTCTAACTGTATCGTTGTCTTTATTAACCAGCTCCGTGAGAAAGTTGGTGTTATGTTCGGAAGCCCTGAGACGACCACCGGAGGCCGGGCATTGAAATTCTACGCTTCCATCCGCCTGGATATTCGCCGGATTGAATCACTTAAGATGGGCGGTGAGATCGTCGGCAACCGGGCCCGCATTAAGGTTGTTAAGAATAAGATCGCCCCGCCGTTTAAGGAGGCAGAATTTGATATTATGTTCGGAAAGGGTATCTCCAGAGAAGGGGATGTGCTGGATCTTGCTGCTAATGTAGGAATCGTTGTAAAGAGTGGCGCATGGTACTCCTATAAGGACGCAAAGATCGGCCAGGGTCGGGAGAATACCAAGCAGTATCTTGCCGAGCATCCTCAGATTCTTGACGAGGTTGAGAATAAAGTCCGCGAGCATTTTGGTCTGGCACCATCCACTCAGCCGTCAGCGGCAGAGCCTGAGGAGGGCGAGGATGGCACACTGTTTCCTCTGATGGACAGCGATGAGCAGTAATTTTATGATAGTCACCCGGATGGAGTCTGTGAACCGGACAAAGGTCCGGGTGACTGTTGACGACGAGGTGTCATGGGTGATGCCGGCATCACAGGCAGAGACACTGGAACTGTATGAGGGACGTGAACTTTCAGAGGAAGACTACGCCCGCCTTTATGAGACCTGTATTTTAAGGCCTGCCAAAGAGAAAGCCCTGTCTATGCTGGAGCGAAGAGACTATACATGGCGGGAGCTTTATGAGCGGCTGACGCTTCAGGGATTCCCCAAAGAGGCTGTTCATAAAGCTTTGGATTATGTACAATCTTACCATTATATTGATGATGAGCGGTATGCCCGAAATTATCTCTTATATCATTCAACTGGAAAAAGCCGTAAAATGGTTGCCCAGACACTGGCGGCGAAGGGGATTGATCCCCAGATTGTTGAGACTTGCCTGGAAGAATGGGAGGATAGTGATCTGGAAAATATCCGCCGCCTTTACACTGGAAAGTTCAGTGGAGAGACGGATCTGACGCCTGAAAAACGCCGGAAGATTCTTAATTATTTCCTTCGCAAAGGTTATCAATACGGAGATGTCCTCAGTGTTATCAAGGAATTTGACAGTATTTAATATATATTGACAGTCGTTTTTAGTTACTATGTCTAAAAATAATTGATATGCTACTTGACATAATATTAAAAAAAGTATAAAATTTATATGTTGTATATCTGTACAATGAAAACTAAATAAGGAGGTGCTCTTGTGCCGTTATATGTAGCGATACCAGTGATTATCGTTTTTGTGATTATTACTGCGCTGATTGCCTGGAATGTGGCAATTTCTTATAGAAAGAAAGTTGTTGAGAGCAAAATTGGCACCGCTGAGGAGAAGGCCCGTGAGATTATTGATGAGGCCATGAAGACAGCGGAGACAAAGAAGCGCGAAGGCCTGCTTGAAGTTAAAGAAGAAGCTCTGAAGAATAAAAATGAGCTGGAACGGGAGAGCAGAGAACGCAGAGCAGAATTGCAGAAGTACGAAAAGCGTGTCCTCGGAAAAGAAGAAGCATTGGATCGTAAGGCCGATTCCCTTGAAAAGAAGGAGAGCCAGTTAGCTTCAAGAGAAGACCGGCTGAACAAGATGCGTCAGGAAGTGGAAGCGCTTAACGAACAAAGGGTACAGGAATTAGAGAGAATCTCAGGTTTAACCTCCGAACAAGCAAAAGAATATCTTTTAAAAACTGTTGAAGACGAAGTAAAACATGAAACGGCTATGTTAGTCAAGGACCTTGAAAACAAGGCGAAAGAGGAAGCGTCAAAAAAGGCGAAAGAATACGTTGTCACAGCCATTCAAAAGTGTGCCGCTGACCATGTAGCGGAGACAACGATTTCTGTTGTGCCTCTTCCTAACGATGAGATGAAAGGCCGCATTATTGGCCGGGAGGGACGGAATATCCGCACTCTTGAGACGATGACAGGTGTTGACCTGATTATTGATGACACACCTGAGGCGGTTATTTTATCCAGCTTTGATCCGATCCGCAGGGAAGTGGCCCGGATCGCTCTGGAAAAACTCATTGTCGATGGGCGTATTCATCCGGCTCGCATTGAAGAGATGGTTGAAAAAGCTCAAAAAGAAGTTGAGACAATGATCCGGGAAGAAGGAGAGGCGGCGACACTGGAAGTCGGCATCCACGGTATTCATCCGGAGCTGGTAAGGCTCCTTGGAAAAATGAAATTCCGTACAAGCTATGGTCAGAACGCCCTGAAACATTCTATTGAGGTGGCTCATCTTTCCGGCCTTCTGGCCGCTGAGATTGGCGTTGATGTTCGCATGGCAAAGCGTGCCGGCCTGCTCCATGATATCGGCAAGTCCGTGGATCATGAGATGGAAGGGTCACACATTCAGATCGGTGTGGATCTGTGTCGTAAGTACAAAGAATCCCCCATCGTTATCAATGCGGTGGAATCACACCATGGAGATACGGAGCCAACGTCGCTGATCGCGTGTATCGTTCAGGCAGCGGATACTATTTCTGCCGCTCGTCCAGGTGCGCGCAGAGAAACTCTGGAAACATATACTAACAGATTAAAACAATTAGAAGATATTGCCAATAACTTTAAAGGCGTGGATAAATCTTTTGCTATACAGGCGGGGAGAGAGATTCGGATTATGGTTGTACCTGAACAAGTCAGCGATGACGATATGATCCTTCTGGCCCACGATATTTCAAAAAGTATTGAAGAAGAGATGGAATATCCGGGACAGGTTAAGGTGAATGTTATAAGAGAGTCGCGAGTTGTTGATTATGCAAAATAAAAGCTGACAATCATATAGCCCTGCATATCTGATAAGTGTTAAACTTTTCAGATATGCAGGGCTTTTCTTTTACTATAAGTTGTAATATAATGATAACAGTTCAGCCGTCGGATATGGAGGCAGACCAACTGTTAGTGCGTCTATATGATTGATGGGTAAAAAGAGAAGTATTTTGTGTTTCATTTTTTGTGAATCGGGGAAAAATTTAACAAAAAACAGGTAACTATTCAGCCACAATTGGGGATTTGGCCGCGTATACGGCGTAAAGCTGTGTTAGCTGCGAGAATACGAGATGCATGGACTGAATCGTTACAAAAATAGATGTAGGAGGAGTTATTATGTTAGAGCGAATTGATCTGACGAAAAATCTGGACAAAAAGGAGTCCAAGGAGCTTTTGGACAGGCTGGACAGCGAGCTTGCCAGTCTTCAGAGGGAGGCAAAAGCGTGCAATATCCCGGTGATGATCATTTTTGAGGGCTGGGGCGCCTCCGGCAAAGGGACGCTGATCAACCGGCTGATCCATCCTATGGATCCAAGAGGATTTAAGGTATTTACCATCCAAAAAGAAAATGAGGAGGAGGCCATGCGGCCTTTCCTGTGGCGCTTTTGGACAAAGACTCCGGCAAAGGGACGTATCCATGTTTTTGACCGGAGCTGGTATAACCGGGTACTGAAGGACCGGATTGATGGCCGTGTGAATAAAGAGCAGCTTATGAGCGCTTACAATGAAATCGTCTCTTTTGAGGAACAATTGTCTGTGGACGGGACGCTGATCATTAAATTTTTCCTTCATATTTCCAAAAAAGAGCAGAAAAAGCGTTTTGAAAAGCTGGAGGCGTCGGAGGAAACCCGCTGGCGGGTGACCGGTGAAGACTGGAAGCATAACAAACAATATGATGAATATGTGGGCGTCTATGAGGATATGCTTGAAAAGACAGATACAGCCTTTGCACCATGGACCATCGTGGAAGCTACTCACAAAGATTTCGCGGCGGCAAAGATTATTTCTACAGTAGTCAACGCCTTAAAAGCGAAGATTAAAAACGTTAAATCCCCTGACAGCGGGCAGGATGACTATGAGGCTTATGCCCCATCGCCGGAATTTACCACATCGGTGCTGGATGGCGTGGATCTTACAAAGAGTTTTACTAAAGATGAGTATAAGAAAAAGCTGAATCATCTCCAAAAGAGGCTGTCTGTACTCCACAGCGAGTTGTACCGCAGACGTGTGCCTGTTGTCCTCGCTTTTGAGGGCTGGGACGCCGGGGGAAAAGGTGGAGCTATAAAAAGGCTGACGGCGGAGCTGGACCCCAGGGGGTATGAAGTAATCCCCACCGCCTCACCCAATGATATTGAGAAGTCTCACCACTATTTATGGCGGTTCTGGAACAATATGCCAAAGGCCGGTCATATTGCTATCTTTGACCGTACCTGGTATGGCCGGGTGATGGTGGAGCGGATCGAAGGTTTCTGCACATCGGCAGAGTGGCACAGAGCCTACAAGGAGATCAACCAGATGGAAGAACACCTGTATAATGCCGGGGCCGTGGTTATTAAATTCTGGATGCACATTGATCAGGACGAGCAGGAGCGACGATTTAAGGAGCGCATGGAAAATCCGGAGAAACAGTGGAAGATTACTGACGAGGACTGGAGAAACAGGGAAAAATGGCCTCAGTATGAGGAGGCAGTGAATGAGATGATCATCCGTACATCCACTAGTTATGCCCCATGGGTCATTGTAGAGGGCAACTGTAAATATTATGCCAGAGTGAAGGTGCTGGAAACGGTTGTGGAGGCCCTTGAAGAACGGCTGAAATAAAGTCAATTACCCCGCAGCGAGCTGAGGGACATGGAAATAGTTAGTTTAGCGTAAGCCGCAAAAATTTGGTACTCTCCGCTGCGGTCGGTGCTAAACGTGTTCCATCGGCACACGTTTAGCACCGATAAATGGACGCGCGGGCGCGCACACGAACACTTGGTTCACTGCCCGCAGGAATAAAAAAATCTTGGGCGCAGTTTTCTCTATCTGGGGAGGAACGCCCCGGCCATACTTTCCGCTTCTTCCTGGAGTGATTTGGGGAGGAGCGGTTTTTGTATATGTGATCTGTGAAAAAGAAAAAAGCCGATTCCAGCGGAATCGGCGAAATGTACCTGAAGGGAATCGAACCCTCGCACCTGGCTCCGGAGGCCAGTGCTCTATCCACTGAGCTACAGGTACCTGAGTAGTATACATCATTTTTTTGAAAAATGCAATGCCTGATTTTAAAAAAATTGTCAGTAACTATTCAGCCATGCGGCTAGTTTAATAAAAATACGGCGCAAGTTTACTTGCAGAGGATTTTTTATTAAACCAGACATATGGCGTTTAGCCATAATCGAGGATTCAGCCGCGTAAGCGGCGGTAAAGCAGCGTTAGCTGCGGGAATCCGAGAGGCATGGCTGAATAGTTACAACAGTAACAGCCAGGCCGGTGTATGTACCGCGCAAACTGTGAAAAAATGATTCGGAGGATCAAAAATGGACTTTTTTTATGCAAAAGTGGTGTCGAAGTGGGGAAAATGAATGGATATTGCTTTTTAAGTGGTTTTTTGGTACAATATATGTGGTAAAAATTGCAATTATCAGCAAAGGAGAAACGTTTATGAAAACCACAGTGCCAAATTTTGCATCGGGGGAACATAAGAAGATCATAATGATGATTTTAGCTTTGATCGTTGTTGTTGCTGTCATTGCGGCTTTGATCGTAAATTTTTCAGGAAATGGTGATACAAATACAGACACCTCGGCCCAGAGCAGCCAGGAGACCGGCGGCACGGCCGAAAGCGGCCAGGATGATACAGTCCCCCAGTTGTCAGATGAGCAGGTTCAGACTCAGATTGAAGATCTTGTAGCCCGCTACCGCACCGCATTTGTTCAGGCGGATATTGAAACTTTAAAAACGCTCTATAACACGGACCAGATTCTCAACAGTGATGTGATTACAGCCACGGCCCAGATCATTACAGCCTATGAAAATACAGCCTGTTATATTAAGGAAGGCATGGATGAGTCATCCAAGGTGGTATTTATCTATGATGATCTAAAGATTGACGGCATAGAAACTTTAATCCCCAACATCAGTTATATATATGTGATGCAGAAAGATGACGGAAGCTATTACATTTACCCCGGAGAGTACAGTTCTTCAGCCGCAGACTATGTGTACAGTACCGAAATACAAAAGTACATTAACGAACGTATGTCGGATTCGGATATCCGGGAACTGTACACATCCACCAGCGAAAAACTGACTCAGGCCATGACCCAGGACTCTCAGGTAAAATCATTTGTGGAAAGCCTGACCGAGGGAGAGATGTCAGAGTCGGCCCAGAGCGGGACTGGAGAGAGTGTTTCCGGTGAAACCGGCCAGAGCGTCGATGAAAGCGCCGACGTTACCGGCACAGATGAGAGCAGTCAGAGCGCTGTGACAGAATAATAAGCCTGGCGTCCGCCTGGTTCACTGCCCGCGGAAATAAAGAAAGAAGAAGGAAGATGGCGGCATATAGGGACATTTGTATGACAGATATTCATTCACACCTGATTCCGGAAGTGGACGACGGTTCGTTTAGTCTGGAGATGTCTGAAATCATGATATTTATGGCCTATCAGCAGGGAGTACGGACATTCTTCACAACACCTCACAGTTCGGCGTTTTTGGCAGACCCTGAACGTGTAAGGAAGAATTACCAGAGCCTGAAGGAGCAGACTGAGAAACTGCCTCTTGGAATAAAGATATTTCCGGGATGCGAAGTCCGGTGTGATATCGCCCATATGGGCGAAACCATGGAACATTTAAAGTCGGGAAGGTTTCCGTCAATGAACGGTACGAGATATGTTCTGACAGAATTTAGCGTCAGGATTCAGCCTTCGGAAGCGCTGCAGATCATTTTTTTGATGAGGAAAGCCGGCTGGCGTCCGGTTATTGCCCATATGGAACGCTATCCTTTTCTTGATGATGGAAAAACAACGGAAAAAATGCTGGATATGGGATGTTTTCTGCAGATCAACGCCTACAGCCTGGAAAAAGATGACGAAGGCGATTTTAAAAGAGCAAGAAAGCTTCTTCTGGAGGAAAAAGTATCTTTTCTTGGGTCGGATACCCATCGTATGAATCACCGGCCGCCCAGCGTGGAGAAGGGACTGTGTTATCTATATGAGCATTGCTCCGGAGAATACGCGGATGCGGTTGCTTTTGAAAATGCGCGGAAGTATTTACTTACTTCATAAGGTGTAAAGAAGTATGGCGGAAGGGAGAGAAGGATGGCAGTTATTGAGAATCTGGAACAGTACAGGCAGCGCACATTGGGATTTATGAGGGACAGTCTGCCCCATGATGGAACATTTGAGACGAATCCGAGGCTGAAATATAAAGTGGACAGTCAGGGAAAATTTCTGCCTTTTTATGGCGATACTGTAATATATCATGTGGACAGCCATGTAAAAGCCCAGGTGAAGGCGCTGCAGGATATTTTATATAGTCAATGCAAGGATATGCTGGCAGAGCCTATCGACTGCTCTACGTTCCATGTGACGCTCCATGACCTGAACAATGGGGAGCGCAGTCCCTGGCTTGCGGAACAGATGGAGGGAAACCGCAGGGCTGTCGGGGAGCTTTGGACAAAGATTGGGAAGGGAAAAGGGCTTCCCATCAGAGTCCGGACGGTCAGCGTGTTTAATATGGTCAATACCAGTGTGGTTTTGGGCCTGGAACCGGCAGACGAGGAGTCCTGCCGCAGATTGATGGAGTTGTATGAACAGTTTCAGAAAGTTGTGTTTCTCGGTTATCCCCTGACGCTGCATATTACAGTGGCATATTTTAGGCCCGGCGTTTATTCCGACGGGCAGAGGCAGGCTCTTGCGCAGGCTTTTTCTGAGGCAAACCGCTGTATAGATATGGAGTTTTGCCTGACAGATGAGAACCTTGTCTATCAATGTTTTTCTGACATGAACCATTATGGCGAAGAACAGGAATATCAAAAGATATGAGGAGTGTATAAGTATGACGGACAAAATGTATCAGATACGCAGCGGGATTTATGGGGTATGCGTAGGAGATGCACTGGGGGTTCCTGTGGAATTTCGCGGAAGAGAACGTCTGAAATTAAATCCTGTGAACGGAATGATGGGCGGAGGAACCCATGGACAGCCGGAGGGAACCTGGTCAGATGACGGGAGCATGACCCTTTGCTTAGCGCAGAGTATGGGGGAAACGGGAGGTGTTCACACCCACGATATTATGAACCGGTTTCTGGAATGGTTTGAAAATGGAAAATATTCTCCATGGGGAGAGAGGTTTGACTGCGGACATACAGTGGCTCAGGCCCTGTTTCTATACAGAGAGGGCACGGTTCCTGTTCTGTGCGGAGGCAATAAGGCTTCGACAAACGGTAATGGATCTCTTATGCGGATACTTCCGATAGTATATTTTCTTTATCCGAGATACGGTATGGATCTGACACAATCTAAGAAAGCGATGGAACTGATCCATAAAGTGTCCGGACTGACACATCGCCATTGTATCGCTCAGTCTGCCTGTGGGATCTATGTGAATATCGCGGCAAGGCTGCTGGGAGGGATGGACTGCAAGACTGCCGTTTCGGATGGCGTGACAAAATCTCTCAGTTGGTACAGGAGTCACGAGGCCTTTGAGGAGGCGATTCCTGTTTGGGACGATATCCAGAATGTGGATACCCTGATGGAAAAACCGGTGAACGAGATACGAAGCGGCGGTTATGTGGCAGATACGCTGACAGCCTCTCTCTGGTGTCTTTTGAATACAGGCACATACCGGGAGTGTGTGCTGAAAGCGGTGAATCTGGGAGATGATACGGATACCACCGCCGCTGTGGCAGGCGGCCTGGCCGGCCTGACTTATGGATATGGGTCAATCCCTCAGGATTGGCTGGATGTGTTAAAGGGGAAGGCAGTCATTGAAGACGCATGTACCGCCCTGCTGCGGTGTGAACCGGAGGCGGATACATAAGGGTCAGCCCATCAGAACTTTCTGTGGTAAAATAAAGGCAGTTGTCGTATAATAGGGGCAACTGCTTTTTTGTGGTGCGCCTGGCGGCCCGGCTTTGGCGCCGAACAAAGCGAAGGGAAGACCTGCAGTGCCGGCCTGGGAAGAGGCGCGGGAGATTTTTTTGCGCAGGCAGGCATCAGAAGGTGCAGAATAGAAGGGAGCGCTGTTATGGAAGAAATCCAGAAGATGCGTTTGAATAAATATTTAAGCGCCCAGGGGATTTGTTCCCGGAGGGAGGCCGATGAATGGATTGCCGGGAAAAAGATTACTGTGGACGGCCATATTGCTTCTATGGGGGAGAAAGTGACCGGGCAGGAAAATATAGAGATTGACGGCCGGCCGATAAAAAATGAAGAAAAGGAACATATTTATATTGCTTTAAATAAACCCAGAGGTATTGTCTGTACGACGAAAAATGATAAAGATAATGTCATTGATTTTTTAGGACTTGACCGCCGGGTTTTTCCAGTGGGCCGCCTGGACAAAGATTCGGAAGGCCTTCTTCTTCTCACCAGTGACGGGGATATTGTCAACAGGATCATGAAGGCGGCAAACCGCCATGAGAAAGAGTATGTGGTGAAAGTCAACAGGCCTTTAGGCCGGGATTTCGTGAAGCGGATGTCCGGGGGGCTTTATCTGGAAGATTTGAATGTGACAACCCGTCCCTGCCGGGTGCATCCCCTGGGAAAAGATACCTTTAAGATTATACTGACCCAGGGGCTGAACCGTCAGATCCGCCGAATGTGCCAGTGTCTCGGCTACCGGGTAGTCACCCTGAAACGGATACGCATTATGAATATCAGTCTGGGAGAACTTCCCACAGGCCAGTGGCGCTATTTGGAAAAACGGGAGCTGGAAATATTAAAAAGCCGGCTCTGAACCGGTTAATCCTCCTTTTAGAGGAAAACTGTGTGTAGAGAAAGGAAATCATATAACTATGGAAATGACCAATACAGAATCAAAGATCCAGCGTATGAAAGAGCTGGTAGAACGTTTAAATGTGGCGGGAAAAGCCTACTACCAGGAAGATAGAGAAATTATGACCAACTATGAGTATGATGCCCTTTATGATGAGCTGGCAGCTCTGGAGAAAGAGACGGGAACTGTTTTGTCCAATAGCCCCACAGTCCATGTAGGGTATGAAGTTTTAAGCGAGCTGCCGAAAGAACGCCATGAGGCTCCCATGCTTTCTCTGGACAAAACAAAAGACGTCCAGGCCCTTAAAAGCTGGCTTGGGAATAACCGGGCGTCTCTGTCCTGGAAGCTGGACGGCCTAACCATTGTCCTGACTTATGAAAATGGCCAGCTTGCCAAAGCAGTGACGCGGGGCAACGGGGAGATTGGAGAAGTAATCACTAACAATGCCCGTGTATTTAAAAATCTTCCCCATAAAATATCTTACGAGGGACAGTTGATCTTGCGTGGGGAAGCTGTGATCAAATATTCCGATTTTAAGCGGATGAACGAAGAAATTGAAGATGTGGACGCCAGATATAAAAATCCCAGAAATCTGTGCAGCGGTTCTGTCCGCCAGCTTAACAACGAGGTGACGGCAAGGAGGAACGTTTATTTTTTTGCATTCACCCTTGTTCGCGCCGACGGCGTGGATTTCCATAATTCCAGGGTGAGACAGATGGAATGGCTGAAATCTATGGGATTTGATATTGTTGAGTATCAGGTGGTCACCGGGGATAATCTTGAGACCGCGGTGGAGGATTTTGCCTCCCGAATTGAAAACAATGACGTTCCCTCCGACGGCCTTGTGCTGACATACGACGATATTGAGTACAGCCGTTCCCTTGGAACAACGGCAAAGTTTCCGAGAGATTCCATGGCCTTTAAATGGGCGGATGAGACGGCTAAGACCCGGCTTCTTGAAATCCAGTGGAGCGCTTCCCGTACCGGTCTTATTAATCCTATTGCCGTTTTTGAACCGGTGGAGCTGGAGGGAACCACAGTGTCCAGGGCCAGCGTACACAATATTAGCATTATCGAAAGTCTGAGACTTGGGATTGGCGATACCATTGAAGTTTATAAAGCTAATATGATCATTCCCCAGATTGCCAGAAATTTAACACAGTCAGGAAATATTGACATACCGATCCGGTGTCCTGTGTGCCATCAGGCCACAGAGATTGCGCAGCAAAATGAAACCAGGGTGTTGTATTGTACAAACCCGGAATGCCCGGCGAAGAAGATTAAATCCTACACCCTGTTTGTCAGCAGAGACGCTTTTAACATTGAGGGATTGTCGGAGGCGACACTGGAAAAGTTTGTCCAGCAGGGGTTTATCCATGAGTTTGCCGATATTTTCCGCCTTTCTCAATATAAGGAAGAGATTGTGGTCATGGATGGCTTTGGTGAGAAGTCTTACAAAAATCTGGAAGACTCCATTGAGCGGGCGAGAGACATCTCCCTGCCTAAATTTATTTATAGCCTGGGTATTCCCGGAGTTGGCCTGTCCAACGCCCGCCTGATCTGTCAGGCTTTTGATCAGGATTTTGACGCTATACGGCGGGCTGACCCGGAAGCCTTTTTGGATATTTCCGGTATCGGCCCGGTGATCGCTGAAAATATGGCTCAGTTTTTCAAAAAAGAAAGCAATCAGGTTATTGTTGACCATCTTTTGGGGCAGGTACGGCTGACTCGTGAGGATGGCGGGGAGAGCAGTACGGCAGTGGATGGGAAAACTTTTGTGATTACCGGAAGTTTGAATCATTTTGCTAACCGGGGGGCCCTCAAAGAGCTTATTGAAGGCAAAGGCGGCAAAGTCTCCGGGTCTGTGTCGTCAAAAACTGATTATCTCATCAACAATGACGCCATGTCCACATCCGCTAAAAACAGGAAAGCCCATGAACTGGGTATTCCCATTCTGACAGAGGAAGATTTTTTAAAACTCCTTGGCGATTGATCATTGACTTTTTTTGGCAGCCGTGGTACACTGTATATAAATCCTAGTAAATTAGTAGGAATTTATGGAGGCCAGAACAATGCGTTTATCTACAAAAGGACGATATGGACTGAGGGCAGTGGCTGATCTGGCTGTGCATGGGAAAGACCAGGCGGTTTCCATCAGCAGCATAGCTGCCCGGCAGAACCTTTCTGAAAGTTATCTTGAACAGTTGATATCTAAATTGAAAAAAGCGGGGATCGTCAACAGCATTCGGGGGATTAACGGCGGGTACCGCCTGTCTAGGAATGCCGGAGAGATTTCTGTAGGTGATATTTTAAGGGCTCTGGAAGGAGATCTGAAAGTTGTGGACTGTCAGGACGATCACGGTTGTGATCTTTACGATTCCTGCGTGACAAAATATGTATGGAAGCGTATTAATGACAGTATAAATAAAGTAGTGGATACAATGACGTTGGAAGAAGTGATCAGCAACGGCTGTCAATTACAAGAGGATGACAATAACCCTAAAGAAATGGAGTGTTGATTATGAATAAGACGATTTATCTGGACCACGCGGCGACAACAGCGGCCAGACCGGAAGTTGTGGAAGCGATGCTTCCCTATTTTACAGAAAAATATGGAAATCCTTCAAGTATTTACGATATGGGAGCAAAAAATAAAGGGGTTATTACCCAGGCTAGGGAGACCATCGCTGATTCCCTTGGGACAACTCCGGAAAATATTTATTTTACGGCTGGGGGAACCGAGAGCGACAACTGGGCGTTGATCGCCACCGTGGAAGGCTATGCGGGAAAGGGCAACCATATTATTACATCCTCCATCGAGCATCATGCAGTGCTTCACACCTGCCAGTATCTTGAAAAGAGAGGATTTGAAGTGACTTACGTTGATGTGGATGAAAACGGAATCCTGCGTTTAGATCAGCTCAAAGCGGCCATACGGCCTACTACTATTCTGATCTCAGTGATGTTTGCCAATAACGAGATCGGTACCATCCAGCCTATTAAGGAGATTGGCGAGATCGCCCATGAACATGGGATTTTGTTCCACACAGACGCGGTTCAGGCTTACTGCCAGCTTCCTATTAATGTAGACGAATATCATATTGATATGTTAAGCGCCAGTGCCCATAAATTAAACGGGCCAAAGGGCATTGGATTTTTATACATCCGCAAAGGCGTAAAGATTCGTTCCTTTATCCACGGCGGCGCCCAGGAGCGCAAACGCCGTGCCGGAACAGAAAATGTGCCGGGGATCATAGGATTTTCTAAAGCGGTTGAGATCGCACAGGCGACGATGAAGGAGCGGACGGAGAAAGAACTGGCTCTCAGAGAGCGGCTGATCTCAAGAATTTATAAGGAAGTGCCTTACGTTCGACTTAACGGGGATCACTGGAACCGCCTGCCTAACAATGTGAATTTCAGCTTTCAGTTTATTGAGGGAGAATCCCTTCTGATTATGCTTGATATGGCGGGAATCTGTGCTTCCAGCGGCTCTGCCTGCACATCAGGCTCCCTTGATCCGTCCCATGTGCTTTTGGCTATCGGCCTGCCCCACGAGATCGCCCATGGTTCTTTAAGACTGACGCTTGGCGAGGACAATACGGAGGAGGAGATAGATTACGTGGTGGATAAAATCAAAGAGATTGTCGAACATCTGCGGGGCATGTCGCCTCTTTATGAAGATTTCATTAAGAAAAACAAGTAAAAAAGTGAAAATTATTGAAATGGAGGAATAAATAGTGTACAGTGAAAAAGTAATGGATCATTTTCAGAATCCGAGAAATGTCGGCGAGATTGAAAACCCCAGCGGCGTGGGAACTGTAGGCAACGCCAAGTGCGGGGATATTATGCGGATCTATTTTGATATTGACGAGAATCAGGTGATCCGTGACGTAAAGTTTAAAACCTTTGGCTGCGGGGCTGCTGTGGCTACAAGCAGCATGGCTACAGAGCTTGTGAAAGGAAAGACAATCTATGAGGCACTTCAGGTGACTAATAAAGCAGTTATGGAGGCTTTGGACGGACTGCCGCCGGTGAAGGTTCACTGCTCACTGCTGGCGGAGGAGGCGATCCACGCGGCTCTGTGGGATTATTGTGAAAAACAGGGGATTACCATTGAGGGTCTGGAAAAGCCAAAGTCAGATATTAGTGAAGAGGAAGAAGAGGAAGATTATTAATTGGCATGATGAAGAAGAAAGTCGTTGTAGGAATGTCGGGAGGCGTAGACTCATCGGTGGCAGCCTGGCTTTTAAAGGAGCAGGGCTATGACGTTATCGGTGTGACCATGCAGATCTGGCAGGATGAGGACAGTGAAAGTGTGGAGGAGAACGGCGGGTGCTGTGGCCTGAGCGCTGTGGAGGATGCCAGGAGAGTGGCCCAGGATCTTGATATCCCATACTATGTCATGAATTTTAAAGAGGTTTTTAAGGATTATGTCATTGACGATTTTGTAAGTGAATATTATCAGGGAAGGACGCCCAACCCTTGTATTCGCTGCAACCGTTTTGTGAAATGGGAAGCTCTTTTAAATAAAAGCCTGGCTCTTGGGGCGGATTATATTGCCACCGGGCATTACGCTCAGGTGGTCTGTCTTGAAAATGGGCGATACAGCCTTAAAGCTGCCTCAAGCAGCAAAGACCAGACCTATGCTCTCTATAATCTGACTCAGGAGCAGCTTTCCCACACGCTGATGCCAGTGGGAAGCTACACAAAAGATGAGATCCGCAAGATCGCTCAAAAGATCGGTCTTAAAGTAGCGGCAAAGCCGGACAGCCAGGATATCTGCTTTGTGCCTGACGGGGATTACGCCCGTTTCCTGGAAGGTTATACAGGAAAGAAACTTCCAAGAGGGAATTTTGTGGATCAGCAGGGGAATGTGTTAGGCTGCCACGAAGGAATCATCCACTACACCATAGGTCAGCGCAAAGGGCTGGGACTATCCATGGGCCATCCGGTGTTTGTCACTCAGATCCGGTCGGATACCAATGAAGTGGTCATTGGGGAAAATAAGGATGTTTTTTCCAGGGAACTTTTGGCCAGCAGTCTGAATTTTATGGCCATCCAGCGCCCCGAACAGCCTATCCGCGTTTTTGCTAAAGTCCGCTATGCTCACAAAGGAGCCTGGGCCACCCTGGAGATGGTGGGGAAAGATAAAGCCCGCTGCGTATTTGACGATCCTGTGCGCGCCATTACTCCTGGACAGGCTGTTGTTTTTTATGACGGCGATATTGTCACAGGCGGAGGAATTATTGATCAAGCCCTGGGGGGCGATTAAAGGAGACCGGTTTTATGAACATTATGTTCTTTTTAACTCCTAAGAGTAACGTGGCATATATTTACGACGATTATTCATTGCGGCAGGCCCTGGAAAAAATGGAGTACCACAGATACTCAGCCATCCCCATCATAAACCGCAAAGGTCTTTATGTGGGGACGCTGACGGAGGGCGACCTGCTCTGGTACATAAAAAGAGAGGGAAATCTCACTTTAAAAAACGCTGAGGATATTCCTATTCTCAGTGTTGAACGGCGTATGGACAACCTGCCCGTCCATGTGGATTCCAACATGGAGGATCTGATTTCAAAAGCACTGAATCAGAATTTCGTGCCGGTGATCGACGATAATAATGTGTTTATCGGGATTATCACCCGGAAAGATATTATCCAGTACTATTGTAAGATCACAGCGGGTTGACCTCCGCTCTATATGGGGCGGCAAACCACTGGCAGCCGGGAAAATCAGGGATACATGGCTGAATATTTACAATATGAATAAAAAAATCAGGGAAAAATATGGCAATCTGACAAGATTGTTAAAAAAATATTTATTACAATAAATAGACTTGAATTTTTTGGAGATATTAGGTAAAATAAACAAAGTAATAGTGATGCGTGTCAATCGCACCCGGTTATTACTCAGACGATAAAGTTGCCAGCCAACTTTAAGTAAAATTTATTCTTTAGGAGGAATTACTATTATGGCAGTAAAAGTAGCAATTAATGGTTTCGGACGTATCGGACGTCTTGCTTTCAGACAGATGTTTGGAGCAGAAGGGTATGAAATTGTTGCAATCAACGACTTAACAGATCCTTCCATGCTGGCTCACCTGTTAAAATATGACTCTTCTCAGGGCAGATATGCCGGCCACACTGTAGAAGCTAAAGAATCTTCCATCGTTGTTGACGGAAAAGAGATCGAAATCTATAAAATGGCTAATGCTGCAGAACTTCCATGGGGAGAACTTGGCGTAGATGTTGTTCTTGAGTGTACAGGTTTCTACACCTCCAAAGCAAAAGCACAGGCTCATATTGATGCCGGCGCTAAGAAGGTTGTTATCTCTGCTCCTGCGGGCAATGACCTCAAGACCATCGTTTACAGCGTTAATGAAGATACACTTACACCGGATGATCAGATCATCTCTGCTGCTTCCTGTACAACAAACTGCCTTGCTCCTATGGCTAAGGCTCTTAATAACTATGCTCCGGTACAGAGCGGTATCATGTGTACAATCCATGCCTACACAGGTGATCAGATGACACTTGACGGTCCTCACAGAAAAGGTGATTTAAGACGTGCGAGAGCAGCCGCTGTCAACATTGTTCCTAACTCAACAGGTGCTGCTAAAGCTATCGGTCTTGTTATCCCTGAGTTAAATGGCAAGCTTATCGGCGCTGCTCAGCGTGTTCCTGTTCCTACAGGCTCCACAACAATCCTTACAGCAGTTGTTAAAGGTACAGATATCACTGTTGAAGGCATCAACGCAGCTATGAAAGCAGCTTCTTCTGAATCCTTCGGCTACAACGAAGACGCTATCGTATCTTCCGATATCGTAGGTATCACATATGGTTCTCTGTTCGATGCAACTCAGACAATGGTATCCAAAGTTGCCGATGACTTATATGAAGTTCAGGTTGTGTCCTGGTATGACAATGAGAACTCCTACACAAGCCAGATGGTAAGAACAATCAAATACTTTGCTGAATTAGCATAATCGTACAGATCTTTTCTGTATGGTTGTGTCCAAAGGACGGATGTAAACTCCGTACTTTGGATGCTTGTATACGATCCTGTAACGGGTCCGGTCGTGTAGGTCAGACTACGGACCGGGCCCTTTTGTTATCCGCCCAAAACCCTCATCCTTCTCCGGACGATAGGGTATCTTAGGATTCTTAAAAGAGAAATCCAGTTCTGGAAGGCGGGTAACTATCTGTAATATGGAGGAATAGATATGCTGAACAAAAAATCCGTAGATGATATTAATGTAAAGGGCAAGAGAGTCCTTGTGCGCTGTGATTTCAATGTGCCTTTAAAGGACGGCGCTATCACAGACGAGACACGTCTGGTGGCTGCTCTGCCTACGATTAAAAAGCTGATCAGTGATGGCGGAAAGGTTATCCTTTGCTCCCACCTTGGAAAACCAAAGGGAGAGCCAAAGCCGGAATTATCTTTAGCGCCGGTAGCTAAGAGACTTTCAGAACTTCTGGGACAGGAAGTTAAATTTGCCGCTGACCCTGAGGTTGTAGGCCCTAACGCCAAAGCTGCTGTAGAAGCTATGAAAGACGGCGATGTTATCCTTCTTGAGAACACCCGTTTCAGAGCTGAGGAGACAAAGAACGGCGAAGCGTTCAGCAAAGAGCTGGCAAGTCTCTGCGATGTTTTTGTAAACGACGCTTTCGGTACAGCCCACAGAGCCCATTGCTCCAATGTAGGCGTGACTCAGTATGTGGATACCGCAGTTGTAGGATATCTTATGCAGAAAGAGATCGACTTCCTTGGCAATGCTGTCAACAATCCTGTAAGACCTTTTGTGGCTATTCTTGGCGGCTCCAAAGTATCCACAAAGATTTCTGTGATCAACAACCTGTTGGATAAAGTAGATACACTGATCATCGGCGGCGGCATGTGCTTCACTTTCGCCAAAGCTGCCGGATTAGAGATCGGTAAATCCCTCTGTGAGGATGAATACCTGGATTATGCCAATGAGATGGTGGCCAAAGCCAAAGAAAAAGGCGTAAAACTTCTTCTCCCTGTAGACTATGTAGCTGCTAAAGAGTTCTCCAATGACGCACCTCACCGTGTTGTTGAGGGCAGCCTTGAAGCTGATGAGATGGGTCTGGATATCGGACCTAAGACAGAGAAGCTTTTTGCAGACGCTCTTAAAGACGCGAAGACTGTTGTATGGAACGGACCTATGGGCTGCTTCGAGATGCCTAATTTCGCTTCCGGTACAATCGCCATCGCCAAAGCTCTGGCTGACTTGAAAGACGCCACAACCATCATCGGCGGCGGTGATTCCGCGGCAGCCGTAAACTCCCTTGGTTTCGGCGATAAGATGACTCACATTTCCACAGGCGGCGGCGCTTCCCTGGAATTCCTTGAGGGCAAAGACCTGCCGGGTGTTGTTGCGGCAAACGATAAATAAATTTAAGGAGATTTTTACAATGCGTAAAAAAATTATTGCGGGCAACTGGAAGATGAATAAAACTCCCAGCGAAGCTGTTGCTTTAGTTAATGAATTAAAACCACTGGTAGCCAATGAAGATGTGGACGTAGTTTTTTGCGTACCTGCCATTGATATTATCCCATGTATGGAAGCTGCCAAAGGTACAAACATTTCCATCGGCGCTGAAAATATGTATTTTGAGGAGTCCGGCGCTTATACCGGCGAGATCGCTCCAAACATGCTCACAGACGCCGGCGTGAAATATGTGATCATCGGACATTCCGAGCGGAGAGAATATTTCGCAGAGACTGATGAAACTGTCAACAAGAAAGTTCTGAAAGCATTTGAACACGGTCTGACTCCGATTATCTGCTGCGGCGAGACACTGACTCAGCGTGAGCAGGGGATCACTATGGACTGGATCCGCCAGCAGATCAAGATCGCTTTCTTAAATGTGACGGCAGACCAGGCCAAGGAAGCGGTTATCGCCTACGAGCCGATCTGGGCTATCGGAACCGGCAAGACAGCTACAAGCCAGCAGGCAGAGGAAGTCTGCAAGGGCATCCGTGACTGTATTGCTGAGATTTACGACTCAGATACAGCCCAGGCCATCCGCATTCAGTACGGTGGTTCCGTAAACGCAGGCAATGCCGCTGAACTGTTCGCTATGGAAGATATTGATGGCGGTCTTGTAGGCGGAGCCAGCCTTAAAGCTGATTTTGGCAAAATCGTAAACTATAATAAATAAATATAGGGTAGAAAAAAAGGGGGCTGTCCCATGAGGAATAAATTTTCTCGTGGGATATGCCCCTTTTTGCGTGACATGTCCAAAGATACGCTGAGTGTCAGGTGTTGTCCCCTTACTCCTGAGGTGTCAGAATGATGGCAATCATCTCCTGGGGATTGATAAACTCGGAATGATTTAAAACGTTGGTGTTTTTCTCGGAAGTGATGGAAACGTGGGGCCATATACTCTGCCGAAGCTGCTCTTTTACATCCAGAGGCAGGCAGCCCAAATCCCTGTCCCCGTCCAGCCGGTGAAAAACACTTCCCCATTTTTCATTCACTACAAGACGTGTGACCTGATAGTTTTTTCCTGGAAGATAGTGGAAGGCGAGGCGCAGATTGATCACCGCAGTGTCTGTGCCGGGATGGCTGTAATTAAACAGTAAGGCAATGATCCTCCCCGTAGAATCCATGGTAATAATATCGTTTTCACTGGAGTGGATACAATTTTCCCCCAGGAGGTTTAAAAACATCATGGCAAAAAAGGAAGGTTTGTAAATCCCCGATGAGGTCAGCATCCCCCGCCCGCCCTGCAAGAGGACACTTTTGGCCGGCCTTGGCTCAAGGTCAGAGAGGGGCGGGGAAGCAAAGGCGGCGGCCAGATCTTTCACCATAATGTGGTTCCGCGTTAAAAAGCTGGACATAAAAAGGCTATCATTTCGGGTGTTGTAGTCTTTTTTCTCGTAATCACAGTCAACAATGTACAGTCCGGGTATTGTCCACGTATTTTTTTCGCTTTTAAAGGTCTGGTTTATGATCTGAAGAGCGGCTGCCGTCCGTTTTGGTAAAATATCCGGATCAGATATAGTTAGGCCTTCAGGGGAAAGACTGAAATCCGGGCTGTATGGGCAGGCTGTAAAAGAGATAAAGTCCGGGATAAAATTTTCTCCTTTCCATGCGGCCAACAATTGCTTTAAGTCTTCAAAAGAACGCTCCATAGGAAATGCCGGACCGCCGACACTGGTGTTAGGGAGGATCTGCCGAACCGCCTTAAACATTTGGGTGGACGCTTCCAGGGCGCCGGCAATGGAATATCCCTCCGGCATAGCCCATTCAATTTTCCATGAGGCCATGCTGGCCGCGCCGAAACAAATTACCATTTGTCGGAGAAAATCCTTGAGCTGCTGTAAAAAATCGTTGGGCCTGCTGCCGTAAGCTTTGGATGGGGATATGACGATAAAAGGCGTAAGCCCATGCCGCAGCAAAGTATCCAGGCAGATGACGCAATTTTCTGGGGAAAGGGCAAAGAGATCTTTTATGCGGCCGTACTTAAAGGAAATATGTGAGCAAACCTGTTCCAGTGCCTGGACGAACCCTGTGTTTAAAACCATTGCCGCTGTGCCCAGATTTAAAATCCGGCCCCAGGGTTTTGCCAGAGGGAGAGTTTTTGAAACGTCCAGAGAAAGCTGATGAGTTTTTCCTGAGTTTGTCACCGGAAGCCTGTTATTTTTTCGGAAGGAGCAAAATACTTTATAATTTTTCTGGGAAATGGCCATAAACGCTGCATCCGGGGATTTTGGCATATCGCCGAAATGTTGGGCGCGGGCTGTCCGGCGGTATTCAAGGGCGGTCATAGAATACCGCTTTTTGAAAGCATGATTAAAGCCGCTGGCGTTGGGAAAACCGTTTTGGTACATGATCTGAGTGATGGTATTTTGAGTGTATATCAGATCGTAGGCCACATGATTTAACCGGACAGTATTTAAGTATTCGCCAAAGGTGCATTCAAAATGTTCTTTAATAAAACTGGAGAGATATTGGGGCGTAAGTCCGAGATTCTGAGCCAGCATGTTCAGGGAGATGGGCTGGGAAAAATTAGTTTCCAGATAATCTCTGATCTGAAAGATTCTACGGTGCTGGGGGGTCGTCTCCTCAAAATCTTTTTGAAAATTTTCAATGAGAAAATGGGCGAAATCAAAAAACACATAGGTCATCCGGGTTCTGGACGGTTTGGGAGCCATATAGTAAAGATCGGTAAGGTAGCAGATTTTTTCAATCAACTGGCCGATGATCCTTTCTTTTGTGCCGGAGGGCAGGTGGATCCCAAGTATCGGGTGATCAAAGCGGGGAAGCTGATAATCGCAGCAGCGGAGTATAAAATTAAAATCCATGCGGACAATACATAGCAGGTAGCTGTCCTGGGCCTGTATAATATAGGAATCGCCGGGGTGTATAATAAACAGATCCCCCGCGTTATAGGTGTTTGCCTCTCCATTGACAGTTCCCTGGATCTGGTTGGAGACAAGGTAGCACAGCAGATAGTCAGATGGTTTAAATATTTCTTCCGGCATTTGCGTCTCCAGCCAGATCTGGAAGGGAAAATTTTCGTAGATGGGCATGAGCCCTTCATCGGTTATGATCATAACGGTTCACTCCCTGTCATCATTGGTATTTTTTTATTTTACCAGTTTGGGGCGGGGGGTTGCAAGAGAAATTATAGTTATAGAAAAACTATTGTAAAAATCTATTTTTCTGGTAAAATAAAGACTGTATCAAAATATGTAACAATTCAGCCCTTTGTTTCTAAGCATAAAGGCATTACAAGATAAGGAGATAAAAAGATGAGCAAAAGACCTACTGTTTTAATGATCCTGGATGGATACGGACTCAGCGACAAACACGAAGGCAACGCTGTTTACGAGGCAAAAACTCCGGTTATGGACCGGTTGATGAAGGAATATCCATTTGTCAAGGGCAATGCCAGCGGTCTGGCGGTTGGACTTCCAGACGGGCAGATGGGTAATTCTGAAGTGGGACATATGAATATGGGTGCCGGACGTATTGTATATCAGGATCTGACAAGAATTACAAAGGAGATCCAGGATGGAGATTTCTTTAAAAATGAAGCTCTTTTAGACGCTGTAAATAACGCAAAGACCCATGACAGCGCTCTGCATTTATACGGCCTTCTCTCTGACGGCGGCGTACACAGCCACAACACTCACCTCTACGCCCTTCTTGAACTGGCGAAAAAGAGCGGGCTGACAAAGGTTTATGTACATTGCTTCCTGGATGGCCGCGACACTCCGCCGGAATCGGGAAAAGATTATGTGGCTGAGCTTGTGGAAAAGATGAACGAGATCGGCACGGGAAAAGTGGCCTCTGTGATGGGACGCTATTACGCTATGGACAGGGATAACCGCTGGGATCGTGTGGAAAAAGCATACAACGCTATGGTTAAAGGCGAGGGCAATAAGGCTGCAGATCCGGTAGCTGCTGTTGACGCTTCCTACAAGGACGGCAAGAGCGATGAATTTGTCATTCCAGTTGTTATTGAGGAAAACGGCGCTCCTGTTGCCACCATCAAAGACGGGGATTCCATTATTTTCTTTAACTTCCGCCCGGACCGCGCCCGTGAGATCACAAGAGCTTTCTGCTGCGATGATTTTGACGGATTTGCCAGAGATCACCGTCTCGATGTCACCTATGTATGCTTTACAGAGTATGATGTGACCATTCCAAATAAGGAGATCGCATTTAAGAAAGTGGAGATCACCAATACTTTTGGTGAGTTTTTAGCCGCCCACCACATGACCCAGGCGAGAATCGCCGAGACAGAGAAGTACGCCCATGTTACATTTTTCTTTAACGGCGGTGTGGAAGCGCCCAATGAAGGTGAGGACCGTATCCTTGTCAAGTCCCCGAAGGTAGCCACATACGACCTTCAGCCGGAGATGAGCGCCTATTTAGTGTGCGACAAGCTGGTGGAAGCCATCACATCAGAAAAATATGACGTGATCATCATTAATTTCGCCAACCCGGATATGGTCGGACATACCGGCGTGGAGAATGCGGCGGTCAAAGCTATTGAAGTGGTAGACGAGTGTGTAGGCCGGGCAGTGGATGCCCTCCTCAAAGTGGACGGCCAGATGATCATCTGCGCGGATCACGGAAATGCAGAGCAGCTTATTGATGAGGAGACCGGGGAACCTTTTACCGCCCACACAACCAATCCTGTGCCGTTTATCCTTGTAAATTATGATAAGGACTACACTCTGGCAGAGGGAGGATGCTTAGCGGATCTGGTACCTACCATGATTGATATGATGGGTATGGAGAAACCTGTAGAGATGACAGGAAAATCCCTTCTTGTCCGCAAATAGAACTTGATAAATCTGTCATTGTATGTTAGAATAGGCAGTGTTGAGTCTAGGAGGTGTACGTGATGGATATTTTAAGAACAATTATCATGGTGCTTTTTGTTCTTATTTGTATAGCATTAGTTGTGGTCATAATGATGCAGGAGAGTAAGTCATCCGGTCTGAGCGGAGCCATCAATGGCGTTGCGGATACTTACTGGGGCAAGAACAAAGGCCGTTCCATGGAAGGAAAGCTTGTGCAGGCCACAAAAGTTCTGGCCGCTCTGTTCTTTGTTATTGCTCTGGTGCTGAATATGGCCTGGTAAAGTAAGTATAAGATCGGACAGGCCGTTTGCTAATGAAAACACTCTTATGATAAAAACCATAAGGGTGTTTTTTTATAGCATAAGAAATCCAGCGAAATATTTTTTATGCCATCGGCAGCGGTGTTTTTGTAAGATCAGAAAGAAGGTGAATTTAATGGATGAGATGAGTTATGATCTTCGGTGGAATATGCTTTTGGAACTTTTTTCCGATGAGGCATACCGCCCTATGAAGTTTAAAGAACTGTGCGTGTTTCTTCACGTTCCCAGGGAGGAAAGAGATGCTTTTAAATCTATGCTGGATCAGATGTTTTCCAAAGGGCTGATCGCCATGACCTCCGATAAAAGATATTCAAAACCTTTGCCAGACCTGTACCAGGGAATATTTATGGGTAGCGCCAAAGGTTTTGGTTTTGTCCGGGTGGAAGGTATGGATGAAGATATTTTCATCTCCAGGGAAGATATCAACGGTGCCCTCCACGGGGATACAGTGTCTGTGCGTGTTCTAAGGAAGTCCTCTGGACCGAGGAGGAGTGAAGGGCAGGTTGTGTCTATTATTCAGCGGGCCAATGAAAATGTAGTGGGGACTTATGATAAGAGCAAAAAATTTGGATTTGTCGTTCCTGATAATTCAAAAATCTCAAAAGATATTTTTGTTCGCGCTGAAAATTCCATGGGAGCAGTGACCGGACATAAAGTGGTGGTCAAAATTACAGACTTCGGCGCTGGAAATAAAAATCCAGAGGGAGAGATTATCCAGATCCTGGGACACGCTGACGATCCTCAGACGGATGTGATATCAGTGCTGATGGCCTACAATATTCCGGTAGATTTTCCTGATGATGTAATAAAGTCACTGGAAAAAATTCCTGATACAGTGTCTGATGGGGATCTTACCGGGCGTAGAGATCTTAGATCGCTTCCTACAGTGACCATTGACGGTGAGGATGCCAAAGATTTGGACGACGCCATTACCCTGTCTAAGGAGGGTGGGATTTATCACCTTGGCGTCCACATTGCGGACGTTAGCCACTATGTGGCAGAAAATTCGCCACTGGACCGGGAGGCGCTGCGCAGGGGAACCAGTGTTTATCTTGTGGACCGGGTTGTTCCTATGCTTCCCCATCAGCTTTCCAATGGGATTTGTTCTCTCAACGAGGGATGTGATCGTCTCACATTGAGTATACTTTTGGATATTGATAGCAAAGGCCAAGTGATCGGCCACGAAATCACGCCGGCAGTGATCTGCGTGGACCGGCGTATGACTTATACTGCCGTCAATGGAATCGTGACAGACAGGGATCCGGAATTGATGGAAGAATACCGGCCCCTTGTGCCTATGTTTGAACTGATGAAAGAGACCGCAGATGTTCTCCGTGAGAAGCGCCGGCAGCGGGGAGGTATTGATTTCGATTTTCCGGAATCTAAGATCCTTCTTAATGAGAAAGGCTTTCCTGTGGATATTCATCCCTATGAGCGGAATGCGGCGACAAAGATTATTGAGGATTTTATGCTTATCGCCAACGAGACGGTTGCCGAAGATTTTTTCTGGCAGGAACTGCCTTTTTTATACCGGACCCATGAGACTCCGGACACTGAGCGGATAAGGAAACTTGTGGCCATGATCTCCGGTTTTGGCTATTCCATGAAAGTCGGCAGGGGAGAAGTCCATCCCAAAGAATTTCAAAAGCTTCTCGGAAAGATTGAAGGGACGCCGGAAGAGGCCATGATCAGCCGTCTGGCGCTGCGGTCTATGAAGCAGGCCAGGTATACCACGGTCAATTCAGGCCATTTCGGTCTGGCAGTGAAATATTACTGCCATTTTACATCGCCTATACGGCGTTATCCGGATCTCCAGATCCACAGAATCATTAAGGAAAATCTGGCCGGAAAGCTGGACGAGAGACGTCAGGATCATTACCGGGCTATTCTAAATGAGGTGGCCAATTCCACAAGCATGAATGAGCGCCGCGCCGATGAAGCGGAGCGGGATGTGGAAAAGCTGAAAAAAGTGGAGTATATGTCGGCTCATCTGGGGGAGATTTACACCGGTGTCATTTCCGGGATGACAAACTGGGGGATGTATGTGGAGCTGCCTAATACATGTGAGGGACTTGTGCGCCTTCAGGATATGGATGATGATTATTACTATTATGATGAGAAAAATTATACCATTACAGGGGAAACTCTTGGAACGGCATACAGCCTTGGACAGAAAGTAAAAGTGCGTGTAGTTTCGGCGGACAAAGCGGAGCGTACTATTTATTTTATATTGTCCGATGAAGAAGAGGAAGGAGAGATGAAAGATCATGGCAAAAAACAGTTCAGGGACAAAGCTCATCGCCAATAATAAAAAAGCTTACTTTGATTATTTTATAGAGGACACTTACGAAGCGGGGATCGTTCTCCACGGAACCGAGGTGAAATCTCTGCGCATGGGACACTGCAGTATAAAAGAAGCTTTTATACGCCCGGACAATGGGGAGATGTATATTTATCAGATGCACATCAGTCCATACGAAAAGGGAAATATCTTCAATAAAGATCCCCTGCGTCCGAGAAAGCTTCTGCTCCATAAATACGAGATTAATAAGATTCTTGGTCAGGCTGCCCAGAAGGGGTATACTATTGTTCCTTTAAAGGTCTACTTAAAAAGCAGTCTTGTGAAAGTGGAGATCGGCCTGGCGCGGGGAAAAAAACTGTATGATAAGCGGGCGGATATCGCCAAGAAGGATCAGCGCAGGGAAGCGGAAAAAGAGTTTAAGGGTAACTATTCAGCCATGCGGCTGGTTTAATAAAAATACGGCGCAAGTTTACTTGCAGAGGATTTTTTATTAAACCAGACATATGGCGTTTAGCCATAATCGAGGATTCAGCCGCGTAAGCGGCGGTAAAACAGCGTTAGCTGCGGGAATCTTAAGATGCATGGCTGAATAGTTGCGTTTAAAGTAAAAAAATTGTATTAAGCTCTTGACGAAAGCCTTTTTCGCGATTATAATTAATCTCAGCCTTATCGTAAAGGATACCAGGCCCAATTTTATTTTGGGGTTGTACTGGTTTCGACGGGGGCGTGGAAGTTGAGGAAGCCATCCGCAGTTTCCGGGACTGCGTTAAAACCTGGAACTTAAATATAAAAGCTGAAGATAATAATTACGCTTTAGCAGCTGCTTAATGCTGCTTGTCAGCCCGGGATCGCTCACAGTCCCGGTAGCTGGCATCAACAATGTGGGGACCTTTGCCGTTTAAGCTTTGCAACGGCAAAAGATTTATGAAGCTACTGAGAGGATAAGCCTGTCGCCGGGCGTATCCTGGAGGGAATGAATATACAGCGACTGTGATGGGAGATGCTTCGATGGATGTGCCTTCGGACCGGGGTTCGACTCCCCGCAGCTCCATTCTGGAAGTTTTTTTGATGATGACTTTCGGAGAGTGAATGCTATAATTTTTGTATAATTCAATTTTTTTGAAAAAATTTGAAAAAAATAAAAAAAAGACTTGATTTTTTCAGGAAGGTGAGTTATACTAAGATAGTCAGATGGCTCGTTGGTCAAGCGGTCAAGACGCCGCCCTCTCACGGCGGAAACAGGGGTTCGATTCCCCTACGGGCTATTGTTTTGCTACTGAAACCCTCGTAAAATCAGTGTTGTACTGTTTTGCGGGGGTTTTGTTTTGCTTCATTAAATAGCGACAAATTATATACTGTTTTAACAGAGCAGGTAAACAATGACTATACAGGATTGCTGGCGGGCCAGGAATCTCCCATTGCTACCTTAAAGACATTGAGATAGGCGGAGCCTGCGGCGTACACCTTATGGAACTTATGACCAGCCGGATGCACTGATTTTGGTAAATGATCTTAAAGAGGCTGTGAAAGCGGCAAAAAGCCATTTTTGCAGCTTTTTTCTCTCTGGCTCTTTTTGGTGACTGAACTGCTGTTTAGCGCATTCCCTGGAGGGGTTATAATAAACGACAAAGATATTTACCGTTTGCTATAAAAATTATCATTGACGTACAGTTGATAATTATATATAGTAATAGTATAGGGCAGATTTGTAACTACCAACAGAGGGAGGAACGATTATGTCAAATCAGGAGAACCTGTATATACATGTTTATATTCCCATTGGATCAGAGATGATTTCTTACAGAAATCCCGATGAGATCTGGGAGATAGGGCAGAGCCTGCTGGATTTTATTTACAAGGATTTTTCAGGGCAAAGCAGCAGTGACCGGGGAAGTTATGAGTTATCCCGGCTGAGGGAGATCCATCCCTATTTTCGACACATTTCCGGAGACAGTCTGAAGCTGTTTCGGGAAAACAGTTTGAGTCCGTCTTATGAAGGCGTATTTTGTCAGGCAGGCCTTGTGAAACTTCAGAAAAGCTATGAAGACTGGTTATCCTGTTATGTCAGTCAAGGCGTTTCTTCTGAACTTATGGAGATGGCCGGGAAATACCGTTTTTACGCTCAGTCCCACTATGTGATGGATCAGGGGCGGCCTTCAACGGATTATTTTCTTTTGGGATTTGAGGACTGCCTTTATCTGGAATTTTCAGAGATGATTCGTCAGAAAGTTCTTGTGAAGGTTTGTAAAAACTGCGGAAGGCTTTTCATACCTAAAAAGAGCAATGTAGATTATTGTCACAGAGTTTATACGGAGGATGGAAAAACCTGTCAGGATGTTGGTTACAGTCAGACCTTCGCTCGATCTGTCAAAAATGACGACCTCCTTTTGGCGTATACGAGAGCCTACAAGGCCCACTATGCCCGTATGTCCAAACCGAGAAAGCGGGCCGGGAATTTGTCCAGGGAAGATTTTGAAAAATGGTACCAAGAGGCCAAAGACAAGTTAAATCAGGCCCGAAGCGGAGCATTAGACGGAGAAGAATTTAAAGCCTGGCTTAAAAAATGATTGACATTTATGAGAGAAAATGGTATTATAGCTTTTGCAGTGAGCAATTGCCGGCGTGTCGGAATGGCAGACGAGGCAGACTCAAAATCTGTTGTGGGCAACCACGTGCGGGTTCAAGTCCCGCTGCCGGCACTGCTTTTATAACCCGCAAGTTCTGATTAAGAGCTTGCGGGTTTTTTGTTGCTTTTCTTTTTCTTTTGGGGTAAAAGGAGAATTGCTTATAGGAAAATGCTCTCAGTTGTTACGATTCCCGGTCCGATTTGAAGCAGTTACCCATTTTCTTCCGAGCAAGCTTGACGAATCTGTTGTCTTACTGCTGTGTCTTGTGGTTTACATAATCAAATTATGTAAACCACATAAAAAGTTTGGTGTAATCATGGTTTTAATACGACTTTCATTACCCCATCTCTGTGGCTCTCAAAGAGATCGTAGGCTGCCATTGCGTCTTTTAAGTCGAAGCGGTGAGTGATCAGGCAGGTTGTGTCAAGTCTCCCATCGGCGATAAGGTCGAGGATTTCCCTGCAGTTGCAGGCGTCCACGCCGCCGGTTTTAAATGTCAGATTTTTTCCGTACATTTGGGGCAGAGGGAGAACCTGATCTTCGTCATATAAAGCGATGACTGTGACGATAGCGTTGGGACGGGCAATCTCCCAAGCCATCTGGAAGGTGTTCTTTCCGCCTGCAGCCTCGATGACAACATCAGCGCCCCTGCCGTCTGTAATCTCTAAAATAGCCTGTTTAACAGACTGAGACTGGCTGTTTATGGTTACATCTGCGATGTGTTCGTTTTTTATAAGGTCAAGGCGGCGCTGATCAATGTCCACGGCAATAATGTGAGCGGGGTGGTAGAGGGCTGCACATTTCATCGCGCAAATTCCTGTAGGGCCGGCGCCGATGACAACGATGATATCGTCAGGTTTGATTTCGCTGATCTTAGCGCCCCAGTATCCTGTGGAGAGGATATCCCCGGTAAAAATGGCCTGTTCGTCGGTGACGCTATCGGGTATTTTTGTGAGGCCGTTCTGAGCCAGTGGCACCCGAACGTACTGAGCCTGACCGCCGTCAATGCGGCAACCCAGAGCCCATCCGCCATTCTCGTTGGTGCAATTATTTACAAAACCTCTCTGACAGAAAAAGCACTCCCCACAGAATGTCTCTACGTTGACGGCCACCCGGTCTCCAACAGAAAGACCACTGACGCAGTTGCCTAACTGGACGATTTCTCCGACAATCTCGTGACCTACTACGATACCGGGAACTGCTTTCGGGACATGGCCGTGTTTAATATGGAGATCACTGGTACATATGGAAGTTAAGGTGACTTTTACAATGGCGTCTGTGGGCTGCTGGATTGTGGGGATTTTTCGCTTTTCCAGAGCGAAAGTGCCGTTCCCTTTATAGATGACAGCGTCCATGATCGGCCCATGGGTCATCATCTGGTGTTCCTTCGTAAGCTCGCTGTGAAGTTCCAAGGAGGTCCACGCCGCGTTATGGGCGGTAACCACAGCCTTTAAAGGAATTTTGGGAACTTTATTCCTGCGTAGCTGGCGGAGCAGTTCGTCCAGCCGGGCGCTGGAAAATCCGTTCATCACCATCATTTCATCATCAAAGCCTGAACCTTCATATGGAATATGGCTCAATTCATAACCCTTCAGGCGTGCCAGCGCTCCCACAGGCTCCATATACATATCTGGGGTAACTGTGCGCATCCGTATTCCCATTTTGAGAAAAACCATTTTCATATTCCGCAGTTTTTGCGGATCGTTAAAATTATATAGCAAAACTGTCTCTGTTCCGGCCATAGACAAACCTCCTTAAAAAGATCCGGGAAAGACCCGGACCATGCTTTTTTCAACGATTTAAACCATAGAGCGCCAAGAAAGCCTGAACAAGGGAAATCTTAACGCTTTCGGCCAGGTCGTTATTTTCATTTTAATATAACTGTCCAAAAGTGTAAAGACAAACTAACCACAAAGGAAGCCCTTTATAACTTTTCTAAAACATGGTATAATAGCCACGAAGTGGCTATTATACCGCGTCTTATGCACAGCGAGCAAAGCGAGCATTCTTCAGCCACGTAGCAAATGTTATTCAGGAGATTGGTTATAATGGATTGCAGAGAAGCGCAGGCGCTGATCGTGCCTTTTATTGAAGGAAAACTTACCGATGAGCAGACAGAAACCTTCATTCAGCATATTGAAAACTGTACAGACTGCTATGACGAGCTGGAAGTCTATTATATTGTCATGGTGGGCGTCAAGCAATTGGATGAAGATGAACATATGCTGGTAGATTTTAAAGGGGATCTGAAAAAATATATTTCTTATAAGAAGGAGCAGATCGCAAAAAAGCATTCCCGCAGCACGCGGCTGAAACTCGGCGGGGTGGCTGTGTTCATACTGCTTTTGTGCGCGGGTGGTTTCGCCTGGTATAATGTGTATAGCCACCCGGATATAACTGCCAGATATATTGGAAATATAAGTTCGGCAGTAAACGTGGATCTTCATAGCCCGTCGGGGGAGACTAAGTCGTTTATTACCAGAAATGCCAGGGACTATTTTATAAATAACAGTTTTGATATGCCGCTGCGCCGTATTCAAACTGTGGATGAGGAAGGAACATAAAAGATGAGTAAAGCTGTATTGATTGATGGACTAAGTATACTAAACAGGGCTTTTTACGGAGTTCCTGATCTGACCAATTCTGAAGGGCTGCACACCAACGGGATTTATGGCTTTTTAAATATTATGCTTAAAATTCTGGATGAGGAGCAGCCGAATTATGTGGCGGTTGCCTTTGATGTCAGCGCGCCCACTTTCCGTCACAAAATGTTTGAGGAATATAAGGGGACGCGAAAGGCTATGCCAGAGGAGCTGCGCCAGCAGGTGCCGGTAATGAAAGAAGTTCTTGAGGCCATGGATATAAAGATTCTTGAGAAAGAAGGTTATGAGGCCGATGATATCCTTGGAACTCTGGGGCGGCGTTTTGAGGAAATAGGGGCGGAAGTGTCCATCATTTCCGGAGACAGAGATCTCCTCCAGCTTGCCACAGACAAAATTAAGATCCGTATTCCAAAAACAAAAATGACGGGGACGGAGATTGAGGATTATTATTCCAAAGATGTAGAGGAAAAATATCAGGTGACACCATCGGAATTTATTGACCTGAAAGCTCTTATGGGGGATGCGTCTGACAATATTCCAGGAGTTCCCGGCATCGGGGAGAAAACGGCGACAAAAATTATTGTGGCCTATAAAAATATTGAAACGGCCCACGAACACGCATCAGAAATTAAACCTAAAAAAGCCTCCCAAAATCTTGTGGATTACTGGGAACAGGCGAAAATGAGCAAAGTTCTGGCTACTATTGATACCCAATGTCCGGTGGAGTTTGATCCTGGGGCGATGGTTTTTAAGGATATGTATACATCCAAGGCATATTTGCTGTTTAAACGGCTGGAATTTAAAAATATTATTGCCAGGTTCGATAAAGATGCACTCCCGAAAGAGGAGCGCCTTTCACCGGCGGTTCTCCTAAAGTCTGTGGAGGAATTTGAGCAGGCTGTGAAGGAAGATCTCGAAGGGCAGAAAAGCCGGGGCGAGCAGGCTGTGGCGGGGATATACTATCACCCTCAAAAACCGGAAGGCCTGTGCGTCAGCCTGGCGTCCCGCCCGGAGCCTTATTTTGCCCCGGCGGAACAGTTTGACTGCCAGAAGCTGGCGGATATATTAAAAAATGAGGGCTATCTTGTTGGGGTGATGGACGTCAAGGAAACCCTCTCCTGGCTGAAACTTGACAAAGACGGCGTGTTTGACACATCCATCGGCGCTTACCTGCTTAATCCCTTAAAAGACAGCTATGGATATGACGATGTTGCCAGGGACTATCTGGGAATGACTTTGCCCTCAGAAAAAGATATTTTTGGCAAAACTTCCCACGAGACGGTCTTTCTGGAACAGCAAGAACGCTTTATGGAGTTTGTGGGGTGGAGCGGGGCAGTAGCCCGCAGAGGGGTATCTGTTTTGACCCAGGCTCTTGAGAATGCTAAGATGGATAAGCTGTACAGTGAGATTGAGCTGCCTCTGGCCTTTGTCCTCAGATCTATGGAAGATTACGGCATCCGAGTGGAAAAGGAAGAATTGAAAGCCTACGGCGACGCCCTGGTGTCCCGTATCCACGAACTGGAGGAAAACATTTATGATCTGGCAGGAGAGCGGTTTAATATTAATTCACCTAAACAGCTTGGGGTCATCCTGTTTGAAAAAATGCGGCTCCCCTACGGGAAAAAGACGAAAACCGGATATTCCACATCTGCGGAAGTCCTTGAAAAGCTCCGGTCGGAAGATCCTATTGTGAATTTTATTCTTGAATACCGTCAGCTGACAAAGCTGAAATCCACTTACGCTGACGGGCTGGAGGGATATATCCGGGAAGATTGCCGCATCCATGGAAAGTTCCACCAGACCATCACGGCTACAGGGCGGATCAGCAGCACAGAGCCTAACCTTCAGAACATCCCCATCCGCATGGAGCTGGGGCGCCTGATCCGGAAAGTTTTTGTGCCGGAAGATGGCTATGTGTTTGTGGATGCCGACTATTCCCAGATTGAACTGAGAGTGCTGGCCCACATGTCCGGGGATGAACAGTTGATCCAGGCGTACAAAGAGGATCAGGATATCCATAAGATTACCGCGTCCCAGGTATTTCACACACCTTTGGATCAGGTGACGCCTCTGCAGAGACGCAACGCCAAAGCGGTAAATTTCGGTATTGTCTATGGGATCAGCTCCTTTGGTCTGAGTCAGGATCTGAGTATCACCCGCAAGGAGGCCGGGGAATATATTGAAAAGTATTTCCAAACCTATCCCCAGGTCAAGGAGTTTCTGGACCGCATGGTCAGCGATGCTAAAGAAAAAGGCTATTCGGAGACGATGTTTGGCCGCCGCAGACCTATGCCGGAACTTAAATCCAGCAATTTTATGCAGAGATCTTTCGGGGAGCGTATTGCCATGAACTCTCCTATTCAAGGATCGGCGGCGGATATTATAAAGATCGCCATGATCCGGGTTAAAGAACGGCTGGAGGTCCTTCATTTAAAATCCCGCCTTATTTTGCAGGTTCACGATGAGCTGCTCATTGAAGCAAAAGCGGAGGAGATAGAGAACGTTACAAAAATTCTCAGAGAAGAAATGGAAAATGCCGCCCGCCTGTCTGTGCCTCTGGAGGTGGACATCCACACAGGGAAAAACTGGTATGAGGCAAAGTAGGAGAGGAGTCTGTCTATATGCGTACGAAAGTAATTGGTATTATCGGGGGAGCTGGAAGCGGGAAAACGGTTGTATTAAAGATTATGGAAGAAAAATTTGGCGCCAGGGTTATTATCGCTGATGAGGTGGCCAGAAAACTTTCGATGCCGGGGGGGGAAAGCTATGAGAAGATCGTTGCCTTCTTCGGCAGGGGGATTCTTATGGATGACGGTACCATTGACCGGGGTAAGCTGGCAGCGATTGTTTTTAATCACAGGGAGCTGTTGGACAAACTCAACGGGATCGTCCATCCTGATGTGCGTGCGGCTATAGAAAAAGAGATTAAAGATTGCCAGGGCGTGTCGCCTCTTGTTGTTTTGGAAGCTGCCCTTCTCGTGGAGTGTGGTTACAGAGATATATGCGATGAGTTTTGGTATGTTCATTCTGATGAGGCGGTGCGCCGGAAGCGGATGAAGGAGACCAGAGGGTACTCTGATGAGAAGATTGATTCCATTCTCAGAAATCAACTATCTGAAAAAGAGTTTTTGGAAAACAGCGACCGCGTTCTGGAAAATAATTCGGATATTGAAAACCTTGAAAAAGAAATAGAGAAAAATCTGATATAAATTTGTGAAATATCACAAAAAGGCGTCTGTTCTATGGGATCGGACGCCTTTTTTTAAAACTGTTTTTTAGTGAAATTGTAATGTCGTAAAAGAAAGAGTACGTAACAATTATGTAATAATTTGTCTTTGGAAGCGTGTCAATAATGTCCAATTCTGTCTAATGAGCAGGAAATGGTGAAGGAAAATATTACATAATTGTTAAGTGGTGGGAAATATTCCCAAAAATCTGCACAAAAATATGGTTTATTTCTTATGTTAATCAAAAAAACGCGGGAATGTGGAGGAGATGATAAAAGATTTGACAATTCCATATGTTTTTGATACAATATGTACCTGTAATATGTATGTAATAATTGGTAATAAAAATTTAAAATTATATCCACATATTATGTAAATTAATTATTTTGAAGAGGTGAAATTATGGTAGGCAAAACTTTCAAAAAGGTAATCGCCAAAGCTGGTGCCGCAGTAACAACAGCAGCCTTGTGCGCAGGCTGTTTAACAGGCTTTAGCTTTGCTGCTTCACCACAATCTGTAGCTGGTCTTCCATCAGATTTTAATGCGGATATGCTGTCTCTGGTTATGGATTCGGCTCTGGAACTGGTCCAGAATCCTTATGAAAATCTGATTGTCACAAATTACGAACCTTATCTCGCCGTATACAAAAGCGCGGATGAAGATAGTGAAATTGTAGGAAAGATGTATCCGGGCTCCTATGGAACCATTGTACATAAGGGGGAAATGTGGACAAAGATTACATCGGGTGATGTTACAGGCTTTGTCCTGACTGAGAATGTTGCCTTTGGGGATGAGGCGGAAGCCCTGGCCAAGGACACAGGAGAAAAGGTGGTCAAAGTCACTGTGGATCAGTTAAATATTCGCAGCGGCCCGGATTTCTATTCGCCGGTGATCGCCTCTGGCGAGAAGGATGAGACTTATCTTATTGTCCCTGAAGGATGTACCTACGATGAGGATTCTGGTGAGATTTACTGGACAGAGGATGGAAATAGTCAGGAACTTGATCCGGAAGCTAAAGAAGCCGGGGAAACCTCTGATGGCGCCGGAAAAGATGATGAGAAGGAAGCGCCTTCATATGAAGAATTTATGGAACCTATTGATGACCTTTCGGGAGGCCAGTGGTACCGCATCCATCTCGATGATATTTATTATGGATATGTTTATGGAGATTGTGTGGAGACCGAAAATCAACTGGACGAAGCTGTGACTTCCGAGGTTGAGGCTATGGCGGCCAGCGAAGAGGTGAGTCAGACAGTCAGTCAAAGTTCTGCTGATGATTTGAGTAAAGAGAGCGCCGCGCTGTCGGTGACTTCAAGTACAGGCGCTGCCGCGTCAAGTTCTCAGGCAACGGGGGCCAAGGAAACTCAGGAATCTCAAAGTCAGACATCCCAGAGTGCGGCATCTCAGACTCAGACATCTCAGACTCAGGAGTCTGAAACTCAGGAATCCGAAACTCAGGCACCTGAAACTCAGACGCCTGAAACTCAGACGTCACAGACCCAGGCACCTGAAACTCAGGCGGCGCAGACCGAAGCTCCTCAGACGGAGGCTCCTGTCAGTGCAAGCACAGATGATGCCTATCTGTTGGCCTGTCTGGTTTACTGTGAAGCTGGAAATCAGTCTTATGAGGGACAGCTTGCTGTTGCCAATGTGGTTATGAACCGGGTTAACAGCCCCTTGTTCCCTAACTCTATCAGTGAGGTTATCTATCAGTCCGGCCAGTTTAGTCCGGCTGCCAATGGGCGGCTTGCTACAGTTTTGTCCAGCGGCCCGACATCTTCCTGCATTCAGGCGGCTAATGATGCCATAGCGGGGAATAATAATATAGGAAATTATCTTTTCTTTAATAATTATGCGCCTTCAGACGCCAGTTCAACGCTGACTATCGGAGATATCGTTTTTTATACTTATAATTATTAAGATTTTCAGGACGGCTGTCCGCGGGAAAACATATTTCCCGCGGACGGTTTTTTGTTACCCGGAAAATTTCTGTGTTTTAGGCGTTTGATTTTTACGTTGGCAAAAATAAATAGTAACGCGCGGGCGGAACTGTCGTGATTCTTTTAATATTTACTTGTTGTGGTAATAAAATTTTTGTATTATAATGAATAAGCGTAAAGAGCTGTCTTTGCCGGGCGGCGCTAAAGATTATAGAGAAAGGGTGACTGTTTCATGTATTTTGGAACTATCGCCAGCGGTAGCAGCGGGAACTGCCTTTATGTGGGGACAGACACAACCCATGTACTTGTGGACGCGGGGATCAGTTGTAAGAGGATTCTTGCGGGCCTGGATTCTTTTGGCGTTGATAGCCGGGATATACAGGCGATCCTTGTGACCCATGAGCATAGCGACCATATATCGGGATTGGGGGTGTTGTCGAGGAAGCTGAACGTTCCTGTCTATGCGACCCATGAGACAATTTTGGAGATCCATCGCTGTAAATCCCTTGGGGATTTGTCCAAAAGTGAGTTTTATGTGATAGAGGCGGAGCGGCCATTTAAAATCGGCGATATCCGAGTAGAAGCGTTTTCTATCCCTCATGACGCGGCGGATCCGGTTAGCTATACTTTTGAAAATGCCGGTTTTAAAATTGGCATGGTGACAGATCTTGGGTGTTTTGACGACGGGATTGTCCATAATCTGGAAAATTCAGATCTTTTATATGTGGAAGCGAATCATGATATCCGTATGCTTCAGGCAGGGCCTTATCCCTATCCACTCAAGCAGCGTATTTTAGGCAGCCGGGGGCATCTGTGCAATGAGATGACTGGGAGACTGGTAGCGCTGTTACATAATGACCGGCTGAAACATGTGATTTTAGGCCATTTAAGCAAAGAGAATAATTATCCGGATCTGGCTTTGGAGACGGTTCTGCTGGAGGCTTTTGGCGGGAGAGAGACTTCGGATTGCCCGGATGTTTTTGTGGCTCCCAGGGATCAGGCGTCCTCGCTGGTGACGCTGTAAGTCCGGTATGATCATGGGCGTCAAAGTATATTTTGACGCCTTCATACTTATAATTATAGTAAAAAGGAGATCTGCTATGAAAAAAACAATTATTACTGTTATCGGTAAAGATACTGTGGGGATTATTGCCAGGGTATGCACATATCTGGCTGAGAATCAGGTTAATGTCCTGGATATATCCCAGACGATCGTTCAGGGTTTCTTTAATATGATGATGATCGTTGATGCTAATAATGCTACAAAGCCTTTTGAAGTTCTCTCTGCGGAGCTGACAAAGTTGGGAGAGAACATTGGGGTGTCTGTGAAAATGCAGCATGAAGATATTTTTAACAGCATGCACAGAATCTGACAGGAGAAAAAAGCGATGATTAATTTATTTGAAGTTCAGGAAACGAATAAAATGATTGAGGAGTCCAACCTGGATGTCCGCACAATCACTCTGGGAATCAGCCTTTTGGACTGCTGTGACAGTGATGTGGATCGGCTTTGTGAAAAAATCTATAAAAAGATCACAACCGTGGCCAAAGATCTTGTAAGCACAGGGGAGGCGATTTCCCTTGAATATGGCATTCCTATTGTCAATAAGCGTATTTCTGTAACGCCGGTGGCTTTGGTAGGCGCTTCCTGCTGCAAAACGCCGGAAGATTTTGTGAAGATTGGTCAGACGTTGGATCGGGCGGCCAAGTCCGTGGGCGTTAATTTTCTGGGCGGATTTTCTGCGCTTGTCTCCAAGGGAATGTCAGAGAGTGACAGGCTTCTTATTGAGGCTATTCCGCAAACACTGGCCACCACAGAGCGGGTGTGCAGTTCTGTCAATGTAGGTTCCACAAAGACGGGCATTGATATGGACGCGGTGAAGCTGTTAGGGGAGAAGATTGTTGAGACTGCCAGGGCCACGTCGGATATAGACTCCGGCGGCTGTGCAAAATTGGTTGTTTTCTGCAACGCCCCCGATGATAACCCGTTTATGGCCGGAGCTTTCCACGGCGTGACCGAGGGAGACGCGGTGATTAATGTGGGCGTCAGCGGCCCTGGGGTTGTAAAAAGAGCCCTTATGGAAGTGCGCGGCAAAGATTTTGAGACATTGTGCGAGACTATTAAAAAGACAGCCTTTAAAGTGACCCGTGTAGGGCAGCTTGTGGCGTCTACGGCGGCAAAACGTCTGAAAATACCATTTGGTATTGTGGATTTGTCTCTGGCGCCGACGCCATCTATTGGTGACAGTGTGGCGGAGATCCTTGAGGAGATCGGACTTGAGCGGGTGGGCGCTCCTGGGACAACAGCAGCCCTTGCGCTCTTAAATGACCAGGTGAAAAAGGGCGGCGTTATGGCGTCTTCCTATGTGGGCGGCCTTTCAGGGGCTTTTATCCCTGTATCTGAAGATCAGGGGATGATCGACGCGGTCAACGCCGGAGCTTTGACGCTGGAGAAGCTGGAAGCGATGACGTGCGTATGTTCCGTAGGGCTGGATATGATCGCTATCCCCGGCGACACAAAGGCGTCTACTATTTCAGGCATTATTGCCGATGAGATGGCTATTGGTATGATTAACCAGAAGACTACGGCAGTTCGCCTGATTCCGGTATGGGGCAAAGGCGTGGGCGAAGTGGCTGAGTTTGGCGGCCTTTTGGGGTACGCGCCCATCATGCCGGTGAATAATTTCTCATGTGAGGCTTTTGTGAACCGGGGAGGCCGTATACCTGCGCCGATCCACAGTTTTAAAAACTAATTGCCGGAGGTGTGAAATGGCAAAAATACTTAAAGATCTGGAGCCTGATAAGGTATTTGATTTTTTTGAGGAGATTTGCAAAATTCCCCATGGTTCCGGGAATGTGAGACAGTTAAGCGATTTCTGTGTGTCTTTCGCCAGAGAAAGAGGTTTGGATGTATGGCAGGATGAAGCTTGCAATGTGATTATAAAAAAGAAGGCCAGCCAGGGCATGGAAAAGGCCCCGGCGGTGATTTTGCAGGGTCATCTGGATATGGTGTGTGAGAAAAATTCTGATGTGGATTTTGATTTTGAAAAAGAAGGGCTTAAACTGGCGGTGGATGGAGATTATGTCCATGCCCAGGGGACAACCCTGGGCGGCGACGATGGCATTGCGGTGGCAATGGCCTTGGCGATTCTGGATGATGACAGTATCCCTCATCCGCCGCTGGAAGTTTTGTTTACCACAGAGGAAGAGACAGGGATGGACGGCGCCAGATATCTGGACTGTTCAAAACTGTCGGCAAAATATATGATCAATATCGACTCTGAGGAGGAGGGCGTCATCACCGTGGGATGTGCCGGCGGTTTAAAAAGTCATGGCCTTATTCCTGTGACAGAGATGGACTTTGAAGGGACAAGGTACAGAGTTAAAATTACCGGCCTTGCCGGCGGACATTCAGGTACGGAGATCGGCCTTGGCCGGGCTAATGCCAACAAGCTTATGGGGCGCCTTCTTTTTGAACTTGGAAAAATGGTGGATTATGGCCTGATCTGCGTGGCTGGAGGCGCTAAAGATAATGCCATCGCCAGGGAGGCTGTAGCCGAGATTGTGATCCCTGAGGGTGACACTGATGAGGCACAGGCGGTGGTCAGCCGCTGGGGCGGGGAGATTTCTGATGAGTATCGGACAACGGATAAAAATATAAGGATTATTCTGGAAGATCTTGGAAAATACAGCGGCCCGGTGTTCTCCTTTGCGTCTGCGCAGAAAACTATATATCTTTTGTTTAACAGCCCTTACGGCGTTCAGACTATGAGCGCTCAGCTTCCCGGACTTGTGGAGAGTTCCTTAAATCTCGGAGTTGTAACTACAGAGAAAGACCATGTAGTGTTTACCTGGGCGGTGCGCAGCAGCGTCCGTTCCCGCAAATGGCTCATTAATGACCAGCTTCAGTATATGACCGAAATGCTTGGGGGCGAGTATTCCTATACTGGAGATTACCCGGAATGGGAATATCGCGATGATTCCAAACTTCGCCCGCTCGCGGCTAAGATGTATGTGTCTATGTTTGGTAAGGAGCCGAAGGTGTGTACTATCCACGCAGGTCTGGAATGCGGATTGTTTGCTGAGAAGATGCCTGGGGAGGATATGATTTCTATTGGTCCGGATATTATAGATATCCATACACCTAATGAGCGCTTGAGTATTTCTTCCACAAAACGCACCTATGACTATGTATGTGCCCTGCTTAAAGCCATGGGAGAGCTGTCATGAGAGAAAACATCACCAGTGTTTTGTTTGATATGGACGGCGTGCTGATCGACAGCCAACCTATGCACTATGAGGCGGATATCCGTACGCTGGCCCGGTTTGGCGTCCGGGTGACAGTAAAAGATGTGGAGAAATATGCGGGAACTACCAATGTGGATCGTTATACCCGGTTTAAAAGAGATTATCAGATTGGCGAGGAAGTGGCCCGGATGGTGGCGTTCAGGGAGAAGGTTATTTTGGATCTGGTGCGCAGTGAAAATGTAGGGCCTATCAACGGGATACCGGAACTTTTAAAGGATATCCGGGATAAAAATTTAAAGACTGCCGTGGCATCGTCATCATCTTATGAACTAATCGCTGTGGTGCTGGATAAGCTGGGGCTGAAGCTTTATTTTGATCAGGTTGTCAGCGGCGAGGATATGAAAAATGGAAAGCCGGCGCCGGATATTTTCCTGAAAACAGCGGAAGTTCTCGGAAGCGCTCCTTCCCAGTGCGTTGTTGTAGAGGATTCCGGCAACGGTGTTAAGGCCGGCATCGCAGCGGGAATGAAAGTTGTAGGATATATTAATCCAAGTTCTGGCACACAGGATTTGTCTGGAGCGTCTCTGGTCATTCAGAATTTTAGAGAAATTGATGCAAAAAAGTTGATAGCGTTGTAAAATATATAGAATGTTATATAGAAAAGTGTAGAACATTATATATAGTAGAATATTGCGGAGTGGTTTCTAATACTATCTTATATAGAATATTGCCGGATAATAGCAATAGCAAGGCAAAAAAAATAAGTGTGAAATCGAAAATGATTTCACACTTATTTTTTGCCTTGTATTTCTGTTTGCAGACGATCTAAAAAGAGAAAACTCCACCGAGAAGATAATCGAAGGTGCGGCCTGGATCTTGATAATGACAAAAAGATAGAATGTAAATTAAATGTTATAGATAATATCTTGAGAGTAATCTTTTGTCTTACCTGTGGACTCTCTGATGATTAATTTGGCGTGGAGCAGGAGAGTCCCTATGGAAACCTGATTAAAAAGGCTGGAAAGCGCAGAAAATCCACATTTACCAAGCTCTATCCGGTTTTGCTGCACTGTGGTCAGCGGCGGGGATGTATAGGGGCAGATAGGGAGATCGTCAAAACCGATAATGCTTATATCCTCAGGTACGCTGTAGCCCAATTGCTGGCATTGGATAATCGCTGCGCTGGCCAGTTGATCATGACTGCATATTATGGCGGTACATCCCATTTTTAAAAGGCGGGGTATGTGCTTTTGCAGACATTCAGTGATGTAGTAAGAAGAACCGAAAAAAGATGGGTCGGTTCGCAGACCGTTCTGGCGCATAGCGTTAAAGAAGGCTTTTTGCCGGACCTGCATAATATAAGAACCCAGAGCGCCGCTTAAATATCCGATTTTTTTGTGACCAAGATTTTTCAGGTGGGTGACGGCCAGTTCCATGCCCTCGTTGTTGTCAATGCCTACGCTGGTAACACATGGATTCGCCTTGATATAGTTGTCATAGAGAGCTGTAGGGGTTTTACATGTCTTGAAATCTTTCATCCACGGGTCCTGAAGGGCGAACCCCAGAGCGAAAGCTCCGGCATAGTTGTTCTGGAGCATAAAAACGTCATAGGGAACTGACTTTTGAAGCGCTTCAGTAACAGGGACAATATCTACATCGTAACCTGAAGGTTCAGCCATCTGGCGAAATCCTACGATAAAATCATAGCCGAAATGATGCGGCTTTTCGTATTCGATATTCTCAATGAGAATGCAAAGTTTTTTTTCGCTGGTTTTACACTTATCAAAAATCCGACCTGGGTGCTGTATGCACCTGGGCCGGAACAACATTTACACTGTGGAGCCCTGCCGCTGACCGGGTATGGCTTCTGCTTTATGAAAAGGGGAGCGATACATCCCCCATTTCGCGACTTCCCATGGAAAAAGGGGAGAGGGGTACATGGAAGTACCATTTGGCCAAAAATCTTCACGGCGTATATTATCAGTACGATCTTTTGATGGAACAGGGCCATGTACTGTCGGCGGACCCTTATGCCCGGGCCTGCGGCATTAACGGCGAGAAGAGTATGGTGGTGGATCTGAAAAAGACCGACCCTTTCGGGTGGGAGGAAGACCGGGCGCCTGCCCTTCCTGTTGAAAATATTATTTACGAGCTGCACATTAAAGAGTTTTCCTGGGACCCGGCAGGAGGGTTCCCTGAAAAATACCGGGGAAAGTATAAAGCGTTTACATGTGAACACACCACGTTAAACGGGGATGGCGTTCATGTTACCGGCCTTGACTACCTAAAAGCTCTCGGAGTGACTCACGTACAGATTATGCCTGCTTTCGACTACGCTACGGTAGATGAGGCCGGCGCGGACACGGAATTTAACTGGGGGTACGACCCTTTAAATTACAATATTCCGGAGGGATCCTACGCCACCGATGCCGCCGATGGCGCGGTGCGCATCCGGGAGTTTAAGGAAATGGTCCAGGCCCTTCATCGCAGCGGCTTTAGGGTGATCATGGATGTTGTCTACAACCATACCTATTCTCTGGACTCTCCTCTTCAAAAAACAATGCCCTGGTATTATTACCGGAGTACAGACGAGGGAATGGCTGCCAACGGGTCTGCCTGCGGCAACGATGTCGCCAGCGAACGGAGTATGTGCGCCAAATATATTTACGAATCTGTCATGTATTGGGCAGAGGAATATCATATTGACGGCTTCCGTTTTGATTTGATGGGGCTTTTGGATGTGGAGCTGATGAACCGGATCCGCCACGGCCTTGACGGGGCTTTTGGCCCCGGCGAAAAGCTTGTTTTCGGTGAGCCGTGGTCCGCCTCCGAGACGCCTATGGAAAATGGTCATATTCCCGCCTTAAAAAAGAATGCCGGGGCATTGGACGACGGTGTGGGCATCTTCTGTGACAATACCCGTGATACTATTAAAGGCCATGTCTTTGAAGGAGATGAGCCAGGATTTGTTAATGGGATGCCGGGCCTTGAGGAAGATATTTTAAATAGTGTCCGGGCTTGGTGTCATACAACAGATGTTCCGGTGAAAGCACCGTCCCAGGTGATTTCCTATGTATCTGCCCACGATAACTGGACTCTGTGGGACAAACTGTCTATTTCCGCGGGGCCGGATCGGCCGGTAGAGCAGCTTTACCGGCTGGCGGCGGGGATTTATATGACCTGCCAGGGTTCCCTTTTTATGCTTTCCGGCGAGGAATTTGGGAGGACGAAGGAAGGCCTTGAAAACAGCTACAACGCCCCTATTGAAATTAACCGGCTGGACTGGAATCTGGCATGGAAAAATAAAGATCTTGTCAATTATTACCGGGGGCTCATCGCTCTGCGAAAAGAGCTGCCAGGACTCTGCGATAAAAGCGCCGGGGCCTGGAAGCGTGTTGAAAAAACATTCACGGCGCCGATGGCCGCAGGCTATGTCCTAGACAACTGTCGAAAAAATGGCGGCGAAGGCTTGTGGGACAAGATTATTGTCATCTATAACAGCGGCCTTGAGCCGGTCTGGGTAAAAGTTCCCCAAGGACCGTGGAAAATTCTGGCGGACGGAGCGGACAGTTTTTACTGGCAAGAGGACAAAGACAGTCATTTACACAATCATAAAACAACAGAGAACAGAGCGGTCCTGGAGGTGGCGCCTTTAAGCCTGCTGGTGGCAGGATTGCCTGGAGGAAATAACAGTCATGAGATGGATTTACGGGAAACAGGATTTTGCCACAATTGAGAGAAGCGAAGAAAATTGCTTTTTAATGACCAACGGTCTGGGAGGCTTTTCTTCCCTGACTATAGGCGGCGGGGCCGCCAGAAATGATCATTCGGTTTTAATGGCCGCTCTTTCGGCTCCGGGGGAACGCTATAATATAGTTCACCGTCTCAGAGAGCGATTATATATAGGTGGGACGTGTAAAGTATTGTCCTCCCAGGAGTTTAGCTTGGGGGCGGCGGAAAAAGGGTACGAGTATCTTTGCTCCTTTGTCTGGGAAGACCGCCCTGTATGGCGGTATTTTGCCGGGGGTGTGGAGATTGTCAAGGAGATGGCCATGGCCTGGCAGGAAAATACGGTGGCGGTGGTTTATGAGATTCGCAATGAAAGCGGGGAACAGGCCGTTCTTGAAGTTACTCCCTTTTTGCAATTCGCAAAAAAAGGGGAAGATGCAAATTTGAAAACAAAGTTTTGCGTCGATAAAAAAAATGGCGGCATTGGGCGAATCAAAGCCGGAAGCCTGGAGCTGGAGTGGAGAACCGACGGAGAACTGGAAGAGCTATGTGAGGAGGAAACTTACTTTTATCGGTATGACGCTTGCGACGGCCGCAGGGAAATGGGCAGCGCCAGGGCGGTCCTTAAAGCAGCTCTTTTTGTTCCGCCTTTAAGTTGCCTGAAAATGGAAATGGTGTTTACTTTAGATCATTGTGAGCGATCTGCCAGTGACGTGATACGGGAAGCCCGGACTTTCAGGAATGATCTTGCGCAGACATCCGGTTTAAAGAACCCTCTTGCCAGGGAGCTTGTTAAAAGCGCGGGGCAGTTTGTCTCTCAAAGGGTTTCCACGAAGGGGAAAACTATACTGGCCGGGTATCCTTTTTTTGAGGATTGGGGGCGGGATACAATGATCGCCCTGCCGGGAATCTGCCTGTCTTCCCGGCAGACCGGATGGGCCAGATCCATCCTGAGAACCTTTGCTTCCAATGAAAAGGATGGCCTTATGCCTAATTTGTTCCCTGGCGGTGGCAATGAGCCTATGTACAATACAGCGGACGCGGCCCTTTTATTTATTAACTGTGTTTATCTTTACTGTCAGACAGCCGGAAGTCTCCAACTGGCAGAAGAAATGTATCCAGTAATGGAGCATATCATAGAATGTTATATAAATGGAACTCATTACAATATACATATGGATGAGGACGGCTTGATTTGCGCCGGTGGGGGAATGGATCAGGTTACATGGATGGATGTTAGAGTGAATGATATCCTGCCCACGCCCCGCCATGGTAAACCAGTGGAGATTAATGCTTACTGGTATAATGCCTTAAAGATTATGGAGACTTTCTGTCAGGCTTTTGGCCGGGATGGAAGCTTTTACTGTCATTTGGCCGGGAAAACGAAGAAATCCTTTGTGGAGCAGTTCTGGATAGAGTCTGAGGGCTGCTTAAAGGATGGTATTTTTGGAACTCCGGCGGATAATCAGATCAGATGCAACCAGATCTGGGCAGTATCTCTGCCCTTTACAATGCTTGACCGGACCAGAGAAAAGATGGTTGTAAAGGCGGTGTACGAGAAACTTTATACCCCTTATGGACTGAGAACTCTCAGTATGGATGATCCCCAGTTTCATCCGGTGTACGCCGGAGAAACATTTAAGAGGGATATGGCCTACCATCAGGGAACGGTGTGGGTGTTCCCTCTGGGAGCCTATTACCTGGCTTATCTTAAAGTCCATGATTACAGTGATCATGCCAAAGAAACTGTGGCCGGACAGCTTGCTGTCCTTGAAGGCGCCATGAGGGAGGGCTGCGTTGGCCAGCTCCCTGAAATTTACGACGGCTCGGTCCCCACATTTTCCAGAGGGTGTTTTGCTCAGGCGTGGAGTGTGGGGGAGATCCTCAGAGTATTTGAGGCCCTTGAAAACGATTCGACTGTCTCAGACGGCCAGGTCAATGGACGCGCAAGCGCGTCTGCTAGGCTCGCTGACTGCGGAAATAAAGTTTAAAAAATGCTCCGGGAATTTTCCCGGAGCTTTTTTTAGATTATAATGTATCTTGACGTTTGACATATCCAGGATTTTCCGGATCGCCGGTCAGATCATTGGCGTGGATGATCTTTGCCCCTTTGTCAACGACAAAGTTTTCCACATGAGAATCCTTTCCGATCAGAGTTCCGGGGAGGATGACGCTGTTTCTTACAACAGCCCCCTCCTGGATGACGCAGCCGCGGCCGATAATGGAATTCTCCACAGAGCCTTCAATGCTGCAGCCGTTGGAGACAACAGAGTTCTTTACATTGGCAGTTTCATAGTACTGTGTTGGGCAGGAGTCGTTGGTCCGTGTATAGATGGGCCAGTCCTCATCGAAAAGGGTTCTGGCGGTCTTAAAGTCGATCAGTTCAATGTTGGCCTTATAGAAACTGTTAAAATCAGTGATGGCAGCAAAGTACCCTCTGTGGGAAACACCCCGAACATCATAGTCCTCTGTGCTGCACATGGCGTTAACAATATCAGCCAATGTATACATGGACGAAATTTTGTGGGCCTTTTCAATGAGTTCAATGAAAAGGTCTTTTTTCATAACATAGGTATCCATGAAAATGTTTCTGTTTTTAGCAGTTCCCCGGTTCTGCTCAATGGAGAGGACACCTTTTTGACGGTTCAGATTTAATACGTTGCAGTTTAAATAGGATTCGTTGGCGTCATCCACAGAGTGGTAAAGGAGAGTGATATCTGCCTCAGAATTAATATGGGTCTGGAGCAGCTCATCAAAATCCATGGAGTAGATCATGTAGCTGGGAGCAATTACAACATAGGGGTAAGGTTCCCGCTCAATACATTCCATATTTTCACGGAAAGCGCTGATGTCTGTGTTATAGATATTTTCATTGTCCAGGCCATCCTCGGAGTAGAGGATGCGCAGTTTTCCCCGCTTTGAGTTGATATTGTAGTGGCGGCCGGTTCCCAGATGCTCTGTGAGAGAGCGGGGTTTGCGGCGGATGTATACCTGGATGTGGTCAATATCACTGTTGCTCATATTAGAGATTGGAAAGTCGATAATGCGGTATCTTCCCAGGAAGGAAAAGGCGCCAATGGGCCGGTATGGCTGAAGTCCCTTCACCCAGATATGATTTCCTGAAAAATTTACAATTCCAAATGCTTTACTCATATTATTCTGCCCCCTTTACACGTTTAGCAACAAGCTCGATATGCTCGCTGTCAGGGCTGCCGACAACAGCCTGTTTTCCGATCTTTATGCCGTCCGCCACAAGGGCTCTCTGGACAACGGCGCCTTCCTCAACTTCAACGCCTGGCATAAGAACGCTGTCAATGATTTTCGCGCCTTCGCCCACACGGACTCCGGTAAACAGCACAGAATTTTCCACATCGCCGGAGATAATGCAGCCCTGATTGATAAAGGCGGATTTAATATTGGCATTGGGGCCTATGTAATGGGGAAGCGTGGTAGTATCCTCGGTATAGATCTTCCATGAAGGATCGTTGAGATCCAACTCATTGTTTTTGTCCAGAAGATCCATATTGGCTTCCCATAAGGAATCAATGGTTCCCACATCTTTCCAGTATCCTTTGAATTTATAGGCAAAAAGACGTTTGTCCTCCGCCAGCATCTGAGGAATAATATCTTTGCCGAAATCATGGCTGGAATTGTCATCTTTCATATCGGCAACAAGCATTTTGCGCAAAAGCTTCCAGTCGAAAAGATAGATACCCATGGATGCCAGATTGTTTTTGGGATGTTCCGGTTTTTCTTCAAATTCTACAATGCGCTCTTCCTCATTGGTGTTCATAATGCCGAAACGGCTGGCTTCTTTCATGGGCACTTCAATAACTGCAATAGTGGCGTCAGCCTTTCGTTCCTTGTGGAAAGCGAGCATTTTAGCGTAATTCATTTTGTAAATATGGTCGCCGGAAAGGACGAGAACATATTCAGGTCCATAGTTGTCAATGAAATCAATGTTCTGTGAAATAGCATCGGCAGTCCCACGGTATACGTTAAGGTTTTCTTCAGCTTTTTCGCGCGGGGGGAGAACGAAAACGCCGCTGTTTCTGGCATCAAGTCCCCAGCGACCTCCGGCCGCTACATAACTGTTTAAAAGAATAGATTCATACTGAGTCAACACCCCGACGATATCAATTCCACTGTTGGCGCAATTGCTGAGCGGAAAGTCAATGATTCGGTACTTACCGCCATAGGAAACGGCCGGCTTCGCAACCTTTTTTGTAAGGTCATGCAGTCGGGATCCGCGGCCGCCAGCTAAGATCATTGCTAACATGTTGTTTTGCTTCATAAATAAGCCCTCACTTTCATTTTGATGCTGTTGAATATATTATACAATTTTTTTTCGGATTTTAACATATTTTTATGTAAAAAAATCATAAAAATTTTTTCACCTGTTCCTTACATTTGGGATTATTGGCCAAAAGTCCGGTTTGTTGATAGTTACTATTCACAGTCTCCTCCACGCTGCATTCGCAATCCCGCCTGCTTTGCAGGCTTTACCGCTGCTGACGCGGTTTAAGATTGCTCATTTGGTGGAGGTTCCTGCTTCGCAGTTGGATTTGAAGCAGTTACCCATCTTCTTACGAGCAAGCTCGACGAATCTGTGTATCTGCTTCAAATCGACTGTGAATAGTAACCTGTTGATAAAAACTCTCCACAGGGTCTTTGGGACTTGCCTTTTTTGCCGGGATTTCAGTAAAATAATGGGGAAAGGAGATGAATCACTTTATGGTAAAGACGACAGCAGGTATTTACGGAATGGCCTGCGATATGTGTGAGACTCATGTCAACGACGCGATCAGAAAGGCGCTGGATGTTAAAAAGGTGGCATCATCCCACCGCAAGAATCAGACGGTGATTTTATCAGAGGCCCCTGTCAGCGAGGAGGCGCTGAAAAAAGCTCTGGAGGGTACCGGATATGAGGTGACATCATTTGTCAGTGAGCCTTATGAAAAAAGGGGATTGTTTTCTTTTATTTTGCATTAACGAAAAAATAACTTGCAAAATAGAAAATGTCGGGTAAAATAGTTCATATGATTCTTTAGTCTAGGGCCAGGCGTTTGGCAGCTGCCGAATGCCTGGCTGCAAAGACAATAGAAAAGGAGTGAATAAAATGATCCATACCCATAAAAAGCTGTCGTTATGTCCGGATTTGGAGACGGCACAAACCCATGGCGTCCATGAGGAATGCGGCGTTTTTGGAATCTATGATACGGACGGCGGCGATGTGGCCTCGTCGGTATATTATGGTCTGTGTTCTTTACAGCACAGAGGTCAGGAGTCCTGCGGTATCGCGGTAACAGATACATCGGGAGCCAGCGGAAATATCCGGTTTCACAAAGATCTTGGTCTTGTGCAGGAAGTTTTTAAAGCGGAAACCATCGGCGGTCTTCATGGAAATCTTGGCGTCGGCCATGTGCGCTATTCAACTACAGGCGCCACAACCCGGGAAAATGCTCAGCCCCTTGTTTTAAACTACATTAAGGGAACTTTGGCTTTGGCCCACAACGGCAACCTTGTCAACGCCAACGAGCTGAAGAAAGAGCTGGTTTATGGTGGCGCGATCTTCCAGACAACAACAGACTCGGAGATGATCGCTTACTATATTGCCAGGGAACGTGTACACACAAAAAGCGTGGAGGAAGCCCTTTTAAAGACGGCGAAGAAGATCCGTGGCGCTTACGGTCTTGTTGTTATGAGTCCGAGAAAACTAATGGCTCTGCGGGACCCCTGGGGATTAAAGCCATTGTGTCTGGGAAAGCGGGAAAATAGTTATATTGTCACTTCTGAAAGCTGTGCCCTCCATGCGGTAGGCGCTGAATTTATCCGGGATATTGAACCGGGCGAGCTGGTGACAATTCATCAGGATGGAACAATCACATCAGATAAATCGCTGCAGCAGGAGCAGCGGGCCCACTGTATTTTTGAGTATATTTATTTTGCCCGCCTTGACAGCGTTATTGACGGCATTAAAGTGTATGATGCCCGCATACGTGCCGGACATGCTCTGGCAAAGGCATACCCTGCCGAGGCGGATATTGTCACCGGTGTTCCTGAATCCGGGCTGACGGCGGCCAGAGGCTACGCCCAGTGCGCGGGAATCCCCTTTGAGATCGCTTTCTATAAAAATAGCTATATCGGCCGGACATTTATTAAACCTACTCAGAAAGAGCGTGTTTCCGGTGTAAAGCTGAAACTTAATGTTCTTGAACCGGTGGTCCGGGGCAAACGTATTGTCCTTGTGGATGATTCTATTGTCCGGGGAACAACCATGGCTAATCTGATCCAGATGTTAAAGAAAGCCGGGGCGAAGGAAGTCCATGTGCGCATCAGCGCGCCGCCATTTTTATATCCCTGCTACTACGGAACGGACGTGCCGTCCAATGAACAGCTTATCGCCTCCTCCCACACTGTCGAGGAGATCCGTCAGATCATCGGGGCAGATTCCCTTGGATATATGAAGATCGAGGATCTTCAGACGATGGTTGGAAAGTTGGGAATATGTAAGGCATGTTTTGATAATCATTATCCTATAAAAAATGAAGAAATTCAGTGACAAAGGTGTCAATACAGGAAACGTAAATTCGGCGTTTCCCGTTTTTGATACCTTTTTTGTCGCTGTAAAGGGTACGCCATAGTCCCCTGGGGCTGCGCTTACCGAGAGTGATATGCAGTCTATAAGCGGGCGGTGCCGGAGGGCAGAGTGACGGTGATGGTCAGAGAATGGCCATCAGAACTGGGGGCTGCTATCCGCCCCTTGTGGGCAGCGGTCACGGCCCGGGCAATGGACAGGCCGATGCCATAGCCTTTAGTCTGGCTGCTGTGGGAGGCATCCCCTCTGTAAAACCGCTCAAAAAGATGGGGGAGCTGATTCCGGGAAATATTGCTGGCGGTGTTGGTGATGGTGAGCTGTACATTTTTTCCATAATGTTCCAGATGAACGTAAATATCTCCATGTTCCGGACAATATTTCAGGGCGTTATCCATAAGGACAGTAACCAGTTGTCTCAAAGCTTTCTCGTCGCCGCGGATCGCCGCGGATGGATATCCCTGACCCATTCGTTATCGCCGATTTCCGCGGTCAATACCTCAGCGTCGGCGTCAATGATAGTGATGGGCGTTTTGATCTCATGCCCTGCGTCAGTAATAAAACGCTTCTGGCGGGCATAGCTTTCAGCTACCGGCGCGACAACCCGTCCGGAGAAAAAGATCAGTAAGACTAAAACTGATGCCAGCCCAAGAAAACAGATCAGCCCTCCGGAGATGAGAAAGGAGCGGAAGGTGGAGAGATCCTGACGGCAGTCCAGAAAAGCATAGAGCGTTTCGTCAGAACCTTCCCGGACTCCATAGCGGTAAGTATCCACAAAGCCCTGGCTTTTGCCGGATATCCACTTTTAGGGAAATGACTGCGCTCCGTGCCTGTCACGGGCAAAAATAAGTAAAACATGGAACATTTTGTGCCTGATTTTGGAAATAGCAAACGATACTTTACCCATATACACCGCATTCTACATCCGCAGCCTGGTACAATTGGAAAGAATCACATTTAGAGCAGTTCTGCTTTTTCTCAGGACTGCTCTTTTTGTCTGCTCTAAATCTGATACTTTCCTAATGAATTTCATGAAGGAATGACAAGAACTCAGTAATAAAGTATTAGCCGAAGATGGTTCAGCCATGGATAAAGGAAGTTCCATGGCTGGACTTTTCGGCGTTGTATAAGGAGGAGAGTGCGGTGGCATTTCAGACAGAATTTGAGTTTACATTACCTAGAGGATATATTGACCGGGATGGAAATCTCCACCGGGACGGTGTTATGCGTCTGGCCAACGCGGCGGATGAGATCCTGCCGCTGAGAGATCCAAGAGTCTCGCAAAATCCCAGGAAGAACAGGATGTTGCAGTGACAGAGCTGCATAAGGCGGTTAATGTGTGGAATGTTTATGAACAGCATGTCCATCTGACCAGTTATAATGTGGCGAATATTTTGTATCACAGGTATTTAACCCTTCTTCGTCACTATGGCAGCTATTTCCCTGAATTTGCTGCATTATCCTCAGCCCAGGAGCAGGCCGTGAAAGACCGTGATGATCAAAGTCCTCAAAACAGGCTTTATATTACTTCACGGCAGTTTATCAATATGACCTGGCATCTGAAAAGCGGAAATCAGATCCTTCCGGGAAAAGAACGGCTAACCAGAGACTTCAAAAGACAAATGCTTGTCTGGGATCGAATGGAGCGGGCCTACGAGGAGCAGGCGGTTTCCGGGGATATGGGTTCAGTTTTTAATGACGGCACGGGGCATTTAATGTACAGTGTTGTTAAAAATATTGTTCCTGGACGACTTTCATAACACGAGTTGTTAATATACCGAACATTATAACGGAACAGAACAATGATATCGCCATGCTCTTATTCAGATATTTCTGGGGATGATGAAAACCGCTGCAGTTGTGGAACTGCAGCGGTTTGTTACTGTTGCGGAGTAAACAGTAACTTTTGACATTTTTAAGTTGATGTTTTTTCCTTTTATGTTTATAATAAGTCACATACCCCACAGCAAGCTAACGGGGCGCGGAAATAGCTTGGCTCATTGCCCGCGGTAATCAAATGCCCCTGGCGGGTACTTTTGAACTGCCAGCCAATGTGAAAATGAAAAGGGCCGGCTTTTTTGAAAAGGCCGGCGGTGAAAGGAACAGGAATGAAAAAATTAGCGTTAAGTGATGACATTTTGTTAAAGGTGGAGAAGCCGGCGAGATACCTGGGCAACGAATTCAACGCGGTCTGTAAAGATCACGGCCAGGTGGATATTAAGTTTGCTATGGCCTTTCCGGACGTATATGAGATTGGTATGTCCTATCTGGGCATACAGATCATTTATGATATGCTTAATGCCAGGGAGGACACGTGCTGTGAGCGGGTGTATTCCCCGTGGACAGATCTGGATAGGATCATGCGGGAGAAAAACATCCCTCTTTTTGCCCTGGAATCTCAGGCTCCGATTAAGGATTTTGATTTTTTAGGCATTACCATTCAATATGAAATGTGTTATACAAATATTTTGCAGCTTATTGATCTGGCACAGATCCCTATGCTGGCAAAGGACAGGACATGGGAACACCCCATTGTCATCGGCGGCGGGCCCTGTACTTACAACCCGGAGCCTTTGGCGGACTTTTTTGATATTTTCTATATTGGCGAAGGGGAGACAGTTTACAATGACCTGATGGATGTGTATAAACAGTGCCGCAGGGAAGGCAGAAGCCGGATGGAGTTTCTGGAGCAGGCCGCCCGGATCCCCGGCCTTTATATCCCTATGTTTTACGATGTGACATATAAGGAGGACGGGACTATCGCATCCTTTGCGCCAAATAATCCAAACGCCGCCCTGTCCATTAAAAAACAGGTGGTGACTGATTTAAGCCACACCTATTACCCGGAAAAACCGGTGGTGCCTTTTATTAAGGTAACCCAGGACCGGGTTGTGTTAGAAATCCAGAGGGGATGTATCCGGGGCTGCCGTTTCTGCCAGGCGGGCATGGTGTACCGGCCTAACCGGGAGCGGGATCTGGAATTTCTGAAAGCGTACGCGGTAAAAATGCTGGAGTCCACAGGTCATGAGGAGATTACATTAAGCTCCCTAAGTTCCAGCGATTATTCCCATATTGAGGAGCTGGTGACCTTCCTTTTGGATGAGTGTCAGTCAAAAAAGATTAATATTTCCCTGCCATCTCTTCGCATCGACGCCTTTTCCTTGGATGTGATGAGCAAAGTCCAGGATGTGAAAAAGAGCAGTCTTACCTTCGCCCCGGAAGCGGGAACTCAGAGAATGCGGGATGTGATCAATAAAGGCCTGACCCAAGAAGATATTTTAGGCGGCGCCATGGACGCCTTTAAGGGGGGCTGGAACCGGGTAAAATTGTATTTTATGCTTGGACTCCCCGGAGAAACCTGGGAGGATATTGAAGGAATCGCCGCTTTATCCAATGATATCGCGGCTCTCTACTATACGATCCCCAAATCTGAGCGTCCAGGTGGCGGAAGGGTGGATATTGTCACATCCACGTCATTCTTTGTACCTAAGCCTTTTACGCCCTTCCAGTGGGTGGCTCAAAATACCAATGAGCAGTTCCTTGAAAAACAGCGCTTCCTTAATGGAAAGATTAAGGATCAGCTTAATCATAAGAGTATTAAGTATAACTGGCATGATGTGGAGCTGACCCAGCTTGAGGGGATATTAGCCCGGGGTGACCGCAGGCTTGGCCCGGTACTTCTTGATGCTTACCGGATGGGGTGCCTTTACGATTCCTGGTCAGAGAATTTCCGCTATGATCTGTGGATGAAGGCTTTTGAGAGGAATCATGTGGATCCTGATTTTTATAATTTAAGAGAGCGGGATTTAGATGAGATCCTGCCCTGGGATTTTATTGACGCCGGGGTGAGCAAAGCCTTTTTAAAGCGGGAGTGGGAGCAGGCCCAAAAAGGCGTTGTGACGCCAAACTGCCGGGCAAAGTGTTCCGGATGTGGCTCAAAGATTTATCAGGGAGGTGTATGCTTTGAAGGTAAGAATTAAGTTTTCAAAAAAAGGAATCATGAAATTTATCGGCCATCTGGATATGATGCGCTATTTCCAGAAAGCCTTCCGTCGAAGCGGCATTGACATTTCCTATTCTCAGGGATTTTCGCCCCACCAGCTCATCTCCTTCGCCGCACCTTTAGGGGTCGGATTGACAAGCCGGGGAGAGTATATGGATATTATGATGGGAACCGGGACGAATTCCCGGAAAATGGCAGAGCTGTTAAACGCCCAGATGGTGGAGGGCGTGGAGATTTTAAGCTGCCGTCAGATCGAAGATGAGACAAAACACTCCAATGCCATGGCTATTCTGGCAGCGGCAGATTATGAAGTGTTTTTTAAAGATCCTGATTTTTTTGATAGGGATATGGAGATGTCCTTCAGGGCGTTTATGGGACAATCCCATATTCCAACAGTGAGAAAGACAAAAAAGGGTCAGCGGGAGATTGATCTAAAGAACCTGATCTATAAATGGGATATTAAAGACGGCCATATTTTTATGAGGCTGGCTACGGGAAGCGTGGACAATCTCAAACCGGAGTTTGTCATTGAGACCTTCCTGCAAAGCCTTGGGAAAAATGCCGAACTGTCCGCCCTTGATATATGCCGCCTTGAAATGTATGCAAAAGCGGAAGACGGCTCCTTTATTTCCCTGGAAGATCTTGGAAAGGATATCCCCTGATATGAGGGGCGGTGTCTCATGGAAAAAAATCTTGTGATCGTTTACTGGAAAAAACACATACTGACGGCGGTTTATGAAAACGACATCCTGTGCGAGATCCTTCTGGATGATCCCCACGGCGGAAATCTGGGAAATATTTATGTGGGCAGGATTCAGAATGTGGTAAAAAATATTAACGCGGCTTTTGTGGAATTTGAGAGGAAAAAGTGCGGTTATTATTCCCTCAGTGATCCTGATGCCCATTTTTTCCTTAATCATAAAAAAAATACAAAGGCTGTACCTGGAGATGAGCTTCTCATCCAGGTGGTCAAAGATCCTGTGAAGACAAAGCCGGCCATGCTGACCGGAAAGATCACTCTCCCTGGACAGTACCTTGTCCTTACCGCCAAAAAGCCTGTGGTGTCTGTCTCCGCCAAGATCACAGATAAGGCAGAAATCAGACGGCTGAAAGCTGCGACAGAGCCTTTTGTCACAGAAAATTACGGATTTATTGTCCGCACAGGGGCTTTAGGCCAGCCGGAGGAAGTCCTTGGCCGGGAGGCGAAAAGACTTGGGGAACAGTTTGAGGTCCTGCTCAAAAGGGCCTGCCATTCTACGTGTTTTTCAAAACTCTATGTCGGCATGCCCGCCTATGTTAAGTATATTTTAGATCACCCGGATCTGAATAAGATCACAACGGACATTAAAGACGTCTACGACCGGGTCAGCCAGGCCCTTAAAAGTTGGGAACGGTCAGTGCCTCTGGTGTTTTACCGGGATGAGAGCTGGCCCCTGGTCAAGCTTAAAAGTCTCCCCACCCATATTCAGCGGGCCCTTGACCCGAAAGTATGGCTGAAATCCGGGGGATTTTTAATGATCCAGCCCACGGAAGCGATGGTTGTCATTGACGTGAATACCGGGCGCTATACAGGGAAGAAAACAACCGAGGAGACTTATTTTAAGGTAAACATGGAAGCAGCGGCGGAAATTGCCCGCCAGATACGGCTGCGCAATCTTTCAGGGATCATTGTCATTGATTTTATTGACATGAAGGATAGCCAGATGCGGCGATCTCTCTTTGAATCCTTTGGAAAGTTCCTTGACCGGGATCCGGTAAAAACCGTCCTTGTGGATACAACCCGCCTGAACCTTGTGGAAATGACCCGGAAAAAAGAGCGCAAGCCCCTTTATGAACTTTTAGGAAAACCCTGCCCTGTATGCGGCGGCTGGGGCTTTGTTGACGCCGGTGAGGAGAGAGACCATGAGTGAAAAATTTTATAAAAATACTACAGATTTTATCCGGGAAAAACCCCGGCGGATGAGTCTGATCTACATGATTGCCAGAGTTTTCCCCATCGCCATAGGGGCGATCTATCTTTTTTTGTGCGTGATCACCGGCCTGATTATGCCCCTGGCTTTGTTTAGGTTCATTGGCGTTCCCCTGGCCGCTTTTGTTTTGGTGACTGTGGGGCGCGTTTTATTTCACAGAAAAAGACCCTATGAAGTATATCGGTTTACGCCCATCACTTTTAATAAGAAAAGATTAAAAAAAGGAAAAAGTTTTCCCAGCCGCCATACGGCCAGTGCTGCGGTCATCGCCATGGCATGTATGTCCCTTGTGCCCTCTTTAGGGGCTGCAATGCTTGTGATGGCGGCCCTGGTGGGCATATCCAGAGTTCTTTGCGGGCTTCATTTTCTTTCGGATGTGGCGGTGGGCTTTGTTTTTGGTATAATTGTTGGAATTATCGGGTTTTGTCCAATAATTTTCTGATAATAATGCTTTAATTTTCAGAAAGACCATGGTATAATATTACTATAAAAGCTACGTCGTTAGACCGGACAGACAGGCATATTTACCAGTGCCGATGGCCGGGCGAAGGAACGCTTTGAAGGATAAAGGGGGTTTTCTTATGAGCAGAAACATCGTTATTACTATCGGCAGAGAGTTTGGCAGCGGCGGCCGTGAGATTGGACAGAAGGTTGCCAAGGCCCTGGGCATCAGTTTTTATGATAAGAATTTGATTGATATTGCCGCGAAAAAGAGCGGCATTAATTCGGATCTTCTTTATCAGGCTGATGAGAAGGCGTCCAACCCGTTTTTCAGCGCCTATCTTCCCACAGGAACCGATTATGGCACAGTCAACGACAGGCTTTTCTGGACCCAGTCTTCCATTATTAAGGATCTGGCTTCCAAAGAGTCCTGCGTGATCGTGGGAAGGTGTTCAGATTATGTCCTGGAAGATTTTGACAACTGTATGCATATATATATCTTTGCTCCGCTGGCAAAGCGGATTGAACGTATTAAAGACCGCTATCTCATCGAATCGGACGCAGCGGCCCGCAAGGAGATTGCCAGAACAGACAAAATCCGCCGCTCTTACTATCAATATTATACGGACCGTAAATGGGGCGGAGTGGACGGTAAGACTATGGCTATCGACAGCAGTTTTTACGGAGTGGACGGTACAGTGGATCTGATTGTTAATATGGTTCATAAAAAATGGCCGGATTTTGTATCTCCTGAAAAAACAGAGGAATAAATGAAAAATGAACGGCAGCGGGGTACTTAAAGAGTACCCCGCGCTTTTGCGAATGGCGCGGGCTGAACTGTTACAATGTTTTAAAAAAATTAAATCCACCTATTGACAAATTTTTTACTTAATGGTAAGCTTTATTAGTGTGCCGCATAGTGAGGTTTTCAAGTGTCTATTGACCACCGTAACTAGCGAGTAATGATCATAGGAGGTGCCATATGTACGCAATTATTGCAACAGGTGGTAAACAGTACAAAGTAGCCGAAGGCGATGTTATCAACGTAGAAAAGCTGGGCGTGGAAGCCGGCGAGTCCGTTGTATTTGATCAGGTCCTTGTTGTCAGTGGTGACGACGTTAAGGTTGGTAATCCGACCGTTGAAGGTGCCAGCGTAGCTGCAACTGTTGTAGGCGATGTTAAAGGTAAAAAGATCATCGTTTACAAGTATAAGAGAAAAACTGGTTATCACAAGAAAAACGGTCACAGACAGGCGTATACAAGAGTAAAGATTGAAAAGATCAACGCTTAATCGGATTGTCACAGACTGGTTATGATAAAGATAACAGTTTTCAGGAATAAGGATCAGGGCTATACCGGATTTATGTCGGAGGGCCATGCGGGATATGCAGAGGAAGGCAGCGATATTATATGCGCGGCAGTTTCTGTGTTGACAGTAAACACCATAAATTCCATTGAATCGTTTACATCCGACAAGTTTCATGTGAAACAAAAGGATGGGTATATTCAATGTCGGTTTGTTGGTGAGCTTTCCAAAGCTTCGGCGTTGCTCATGGATTCAATGATTCTTGGTTTGCAGGAGATCGAAAAAGATTACGGAAGTAAATACATTCGATTGATTTTCAAGGAGGTGTAAGGCCATGTTAAAGATGAACCTTCAGATTTTCGCTCATAAAAAAGGTGTCGGCTCCACAAAGAACGGCAGAGATTCCGAGTCCAAGAGACTTGGCGCAAAGAGAGCTGACGGACAGTTTGTAAAAGCTGGAAACATTCTTTACAGACAGCGCGGAACAAAAATCCATCCGGGCGTTAATGTAGGCCGCGGCGGCGACGATACATTATTTGCGTTGGTTGACGGCGTTGTGAGATTTGAAAGAAAAGGAAGAGATAAGAAACAGGTTTCTATCTATCCTGTAGCTGTAAACGAATAATTAACTTAAACGACTTCAGATTTTACGGAATTTGAAGTCGTTTTTTATGACACACAAAAAGAGCTGCCGGAGTGTTTTCCGGCGCTGACCATGAAAAGAGGTGAAAGATATGTTTGTAGATAAAGCAAATATATATATACGTTCCGGCAAAGGCGGCGACGGACATGTTAGCTTCCGGCGGGAAATGTATGTTCCCGCCGGAGGACCTGACGGTGGAGACGGCGGCAAAGGCGGCGATGTGATCTTTGTTGTGGACAGCGGTCTGAATACGCTGATGGATTTTCGCCATGTGCGCAAATACTGTGCCGGGGACGGTGAGCCGGGAGGCAAGCGGCGCTGTCACGGAAAAGATGGGGAAGATATTATTATCAAGGTACCTGAAGGCACAGTGATTCGGGATACGGACAGCGGCCTTGTCATCGCCGATATGTCCGGGGATCACAAGCGTGAGGTGATCCTTAAAGGCGGCCGGGGAGGCAAAGGCAATATGAACTATGCCACAGCCACGATGCAGGCCCCCAAATATGCTCAGCCGGGACAGAAAGCCCTGGAGTTGAATGTGACCTTAGAGCTTAAAGTTATCGCTGACGTGGGGCTTGTGGGCTTCCCAAACGTAGGTAAATCCACTTTTCTCTCCCGTGTGACCAATGCCCGGCCTAAAATCGCCAATTACCATTTTACTACACTGAATCCCAATCTTGGCGTTGTGGATCTGGACGGGGGCAAGGGCTTTGTCATTGCCGATATTCCGGGAATCATTGAGGGCGCCAGCGAAGGCGTGGGCCTTGGACATGATTTCCTCCGCCATATTGAGCGGACAAAAGTGATCATCCATATCGTGGATGCTGCCGGCGTGGAGGGGCGGGACCCTATCGCCGACATTTATGCAATCAACAAAGAACTGGAAAGCTATAATCCTAAACTTATGGAAAGACCCCAGGTTATTGCGGCAAATAAAATCGACGCTCTCTATGACGGTGAAAATGACGACGCTATCACTTTGATCCGGGAAGAATTTGAACCTCAGGGGATTTTTGTGTTCCCTATTTCCGCGGTGAGCGGTCAGGGGCTAAAACCTTTACTGTACCATGTGCGCAAACTTCTGGATGAGATCAATGAGGCCCCAACAGTTTTTGAGCGGGAATATTTTCCAGAAAATGTCCGCTTTGAGGAGCCTTACACTGTGGAAAAAGATGAGGACGGTGTATTTGTGGTGGAAGGCCCCCGTATTGAGCGTATGCTTGGGTACACGAATCTGGAATCTGAAAAGGGCTTTGACTTCTTCCAGAAATTTTTGAAGGAAAACAAAATCCTGGATGAACTGGAAGCATTAGGCATCCAGGAGGGCGATACTGTACGCATGTATGGTCTTCAATTTGATTATTATAAATAACAGGAGAATGATATGATTAAAACATCAAAACAGCGGGCTTATTTAAAGAGCCTTGCCATGACCATGGACCCGGTGGTGCAGGTTGGGAAGGCATCCCTGACTCCGGAGCTGACGAAAGCTGTGGATGAAGCGTTAAATGCCCGGGAACTTATCAAGGTTTCCGTACTTCAAAATTGCACAGATGATCCCAGGGAGATCGCGGATTATCTGGCCGAACGGACCCACTCGGACGTAGTGCAGGTCATCGGCAAAAAGATCGTTTTATATAAAGAAGGCAAGGATAACAAGAAGAAGATCGTTCTTCCAGAATAAGTCTTTGGGGGACTGGTGTCATGGATAAAAAAAGTAAACGGGTAGGGATCATGGGAGGAACATTTAATCCTGTCCACATCGGTCATCTTCTCATTGCGGAGCAAAGCTATAGAGAGTATGAGCTGGACCAAGTGATCTTCATGCCTGCGGGACATCCCCCCCATAAGCAGGACCAGGAGATTGTCAGCAATCATGACCGTCTTGCTATGCTCCGTCTTGCGGTGGAAGGTGTACCTTATTTTAGAGTTTCAGACTATGAAATCAATAAACACGGCCTGTCCTATACCTATGAGACGCTGGAATATCTGACAGGGATTGCCCCTGACACCCGGTTTTATTTTATCATGGGGGCGGATTCTGTGAAAGACCTGACCCACTGGTGCCGCCCGGAACGGATCTTAGAACTGGCTCATATTCTGGCAGCGGTCCGGGGCGATACGGATATGGAGATGCTCAACCGGGAGGCGGAGCTGCTACGCTGCACCTATCAGGCGAAAATCTCTCTCCTTGGGGCTCCTGAGCTGGATATCTCCTCCAGGGAGCTTAGGGACCGGGTGAAAAACCACGCCTCCATCCGCTTTATGGTGCCGGAAAAAGTGAATTTCTATATTCATTTTCATCATTTATACGAAAAGTCAAATACCCCGCCGCAAGCTGACGGGGCATGGAAATAGTTAGCGCAGCGTAAGCTGCGGGGTATTTGGTCGTCCCTCCGCTTATGATCGGTGCTAGACGTGTGCTACCGGCACACAGCACTGCCAAATGGACGCGCGATCGCGTCCGCTTGGCTACTGCCCGCGGAAATAAAGACCATGTGTCCTATTTTTGCAGGAGGCTGAAAAAATGATTTATACAATTTTGGAAATACAGGATATGTTGAGGGAGAAACAGACCGGTTCCCGCTTTGTCCATACATTGGGTGTGCAGTATACCAGCGCGTGTCTGGCCATGCGTTACGGCGCTGATGTAGAAAAAGCCCAGATGGCCGGCCTGCTCCATGACTGTGCTAAACATATGAAACCGGAAAAGCTTCTGGAAAAATCCAGAAAACACCACCTGGAAGTGACGCACGCCCAGGAGCGGAATCCTTTTCTCCTCCACGGGAGAGTGGGCGCTTATGTGGCCCGGACGAGGTATGGGGTCACAGACCCGGAAATCCTTGGGGCTGTGGAATGGCATACGACGGGAAAGCCGGATATGACTCTGCTGGAAAAGATTGTATTTACAGCCGATTATATTGAGCCAAGCCGTGACAAGGCGCCAAATCTTTCCCGGCTGCGCCAGATCAGTTTTGAGGATCTGGATCAGGCGGTTTACGAGATCCTTGCCCAGACATTGGATTATTTAAAAAAATCTCCTCAGGATATTGACGAGACTACGGAAATTACGTATAGTTACTATAAGTCACTTTTAAAAAGAAGGGAGAAAAACACTGGTGAGTGATTCAAAAAAAATGGCGGCCCTGGCTGTTGAGGCATTAGCCGATAAAAAGGCAGTGGATACAAAAGTTATTAATATTCAGGATATTTCTGTGATCGCCGATTATTTTATTATTGCCAGCGGAAATAATAAAAATCAGGTGCAGGCTATGGCGGACAATGTTTCAGAAGTTCTTGGAAAAGCCGGATATACTCCCCGCCAGGTGGAAGGCTACGCGACAGCCAACTGGATCTTAATGGATTATACGGATATTATTGTCCACGTATTTTCTGAAGAGGATCGCTTGTTTTATGATCTGGAGCGGATCTGGAGAGACGGGAAAGTTACTGAACTGGAAGAACTTGCCTGAGCGGCAAAGGTTTTAAAGTCATATCCCCTGAAGCATAAGCTTCGGGGGATATGACTTTAAAATTAAAGATCCGCGTAGAATCGCACTGCGGCGGAGAATCCTGCGAAGCAGGATTCTTTTTTATTTCCGGTAGGCAAAGACAGGAAGTCCGTCCTCCTCCGGAGGCATAACCGATCCCTGTATGAGCGGGCGGACGTACTGTATAAATTCTTTAGATACGTCTGTTCCATTATGGGTGATCCATGCCTGGGGGACTTTCTTTTCTTTGTTGCATACCTGGTTTACATCTACCAGTGTACATTCAATGTGGTAAGGATCGTCCGAGAGTCGGGAAAATGCAGTCATTTTTCCGGTTTGTCCTGAGAGTGCTGCGTCCACGCTGAAACTTCCGGCCATTATGGCTTCAGCAAGGTCAGTGGCAGACTGGCGGACGGAAGAGCAGCGCTGGCTCACATTCAGTTCAATAGAGCGCACCTTGATTCCAAGGCGGATTCGGATCAGATTTTCCAGATACTTGCCGCACCCGGCCAACATTTTATGGCCGAAGTTGTCAGTGCCCGCTGCCGAGTCGTATTCGCATATAAACCGGCCTTGGGCGTCATGGATGCCCTCAGATACGCAGACCACAATGTTTTTGCGTTTTTTAAGGGCGCTGCTTATGTCAGCAATAAACTGTTCTTCGCAAAAATCCACTTCGGGAAGATAAATAAATACAGGATTATCACCATCGTATTTGCGGGCCAGGGCGGCTGCTCCGGTGAGCCAACCGGCATGGCGACCCATGATTTCCACGATAGTGACAGAATCTGTATCATAAATGGAGGCGTCAATGCCGATTTCCCGGACACTTGTGGCGACAAAACGGGCGGCGCTGCCAAATCCGGGTGTATGGTCAGTAGATACAAGGTCGTTGTCAATGGTTTTTGGAATGCCTATAATCTGTATATCGGTGTTATGGGCGCTGGCACAGCGGGAGAGTTTGCTGACGGTATCCATGGAGTCATTTCCGCCGATATAAAAAAAGTAACCAATATTCATTTCATTAAATTTCTGGAAAATCCGGACATACACCGGATCTTTTAAATCTGAGGGCAGTTTAAAACGGCATGAGCCAAGGTAAGCGCCAGGGGTTGTTTTCAGTTCTTCTAAAGTCGTGTCTGACAGTTGTTCCAGGTCTGTATACTGATCTTTCAAAAATCCCTCAATGCCATTGATCATTCCATAGATGTGGCCGATATGATCTTTTTTATTGTTTTTTGCCTGAGTAATAACGCCATAGAGGCTTCCGTTAATAACCGCGGTGGGGCCTCCGGACTGGCCGACAAGAATATTTTTTTTCATAATCGAGATGTCTCCTCCTGAGTAAAGTAGTTAAATCCTTCAGGTTTGTTTGCGCATACTTGTTTACTATAGCCTATCTTTATAAAAAAGGGAAGGGGATGAAATTAATTTATAAAGTAAATTAATTTCATCCCCTTCCCTACATTCAGTTCGCCATTTCTGATGCCTGGGCTGTATTACGGTATTACATAGACAGGCGCATCAGTCCGATGACCTTTCCGATAATATCCACTGAGGTGACGATAATAGGATTCATAGTATCATTTTCAGGCTGGAGACGATAGTGACCGTCCTCCTTGAAAAAGCGCTTGACAGTGGCGGAATCCCCCAGGAGGGCGACAACAATGTCCCCGTTTTCTGCCGTAGACTGACGCTTTACAATGACTTGATCGCCATCGTAAATCCCGGCGTTGATCATACTCTCGCCGCGTACTTTCAGCATGAAAACTTCAGCGTTGGGCATAAACTCAACAGGGATAGGAAAATAATCCTGGATATTCTCCACTGCCAGGATCGGCTCACCGGCGGTGATGGTTCCCACCATGGGGACATTGATTACTTCCCTGCGGGTCAGGGCGAAATCATCATCCACGATCTCTATAGCCCTCGGTTTAGTGGGGTCACGGCGGATATAGCCGTTTTTTTCCAAAGTTTCCAGATGTGAGTGGACGGAGGACGTGGATTTTAGATGGACAGCCTCACAGATCTCCCGGACGGCAGGTGGATATCCTTTCACTAAAATCTGATGTTTTATGTATTCTAAAATTTCTAATTGTTTTGAGCTGATTCTGCCTTTATCCATTCTGGCGACCTCCTGTAAACATATTATGATGAAGGCGTCAAAAACTATTTTGACGCCTATGATGCACGGATTGCTGCCGCGTCTTGCGCGGTACCTGTGTTTCTCTGTGGGAAGTAAAGCAAAGATGACACGCTTGTGCGCCATTTGATCAGTGCCACAGCACAGGATTTAATTATGTTTATCATACCATATCGAACATATTTTTGCAAACATTTGTTTATACAAAAGGTTGACAACTGAACACATGTTCGCTATAATAAAGAAAACCAAACACATGTTCTAAAAATAAGGAGGAGGAATTTATAATGACTGGAAAGATATGGAAAAAACGGACGGTTACAGTTTTTTTGATGATCATAATCGGACTGATCTGCTTTTTGATCTTTGGATCGACGAAAGTATCCGCAGATGCCCATGTTCAGACCAACGCGCGCAAGTATTTTACAAGCTATGTTGTAAAAAGCGGCGACTCTCTGTGGGACATTGCGGATACTTATATGACGACGGGATATTCCTGTGTGGATGAATATATTGGGGAAGTGATCAAGGCTAACCGTCTGGAAAGCGATGTGATCTATCCAGGACAGCTTCTGATCTTGCCATATTATTCGGATAGACCCTTATACCATACGAAGGCAGACGATGAGCCGGAGGAAGCGGGTGGCTCATCCTTCGCCGGCGCCTACTTGTCTTTGGAGTGATTTGCACAAGTGTGTCTCGGCGGCCAGTTTGGAATGTTTCCGTTGATAATGGCACCAAACATCCGCTCAATGGCGCCGGGATGATCACGGTTAAGCTGGGCGGCAAGCTCCTTGGCATACTCCCGTTTGGTCACACCGTCGGCCGGACATGGACTTTTACATACCGGCAGATGATATTTATGAGAGAAGCCGATGACATCTGCTTCGTTTACATACATCAGAGGACGGATCAGCGTAATATCCATCCGGTCCAGGTAAGTTACCGGTGAGAATGAGTAGAATCGGCCTTCAAAGATGAGAGACAGAAGCATTGTTTCTACAAGATCGTCTTTGTGGTGTCCGTAAGCCAGCTTATTGCATCCCAAAGCTTTGGCCTGTTCGTTGAAAGCGCCCTTGCGCATTTTGGCGCATAGAGCGCATGGATTCTTTTCTTTCCGGTCTTCAAAGATGATATGGCCGATATCTGTCTGCACCACAGTGTAGGGGACGTCCATCTGGCGGCATAGATCTCTGATAGGGTCAAGATTGAAGTTGATGAAGCCCAGATCTACAGTGATGGCATGGATCTCAAAGGGATTGGGATAGAAGCGTTTTAATCCGTGGAGGGCGTAGAGGAGGGCTAGACTGTCTTTCCCCCCGGAGATCCCTATGGCGATTTTATCTCCCGGCTGGATCATCTGATAATCATCGACTGCACGGCGGGTATAGCTTAATAATTGTTGAAGTTTCATATTTTCCTCCTGAGGAGCCTTTTGCGGCCCTTTTGTATTTTATTAGTATTGATTGCTCTTATTAGTTTACATAATTATTTTATGTAAACTAATAAGATGTTAAATTGGAACGATCCAAGCCATGACGCCGGAATTAACCCAGCCGGCGCGGCTAAAATCTTATGCTCGGCACGTAAGCGCGGCTTTGCGAATAGCGTAGGATGGACGGTTACTTGTCTGTCCGATGGTGTGTGTTGGAGGTGTTTTCGCGCAAAATGACGGCAGAGGCCGCCTTCCTTCGCCGTTCATCTCCAAGGGCGGCGTAGTGTTTTTTGGTAGTGTTGACATCCTTATGACCTAAAACATCGGCTACAAGGTAGATATCCCCGGTTTCTCGATAGAGATTGGTGCCATAAGTGCTGCGCAGTTTATGGGGAGTGATATGTTTGTTGGGCGTGACCTGGGAGGAGTACTTTTTGACCAGATCCTCGACGGTACGAACACTGATCCTTTTTCGCTGGGAGGAGAGGAAAAGGGCGTTCTCTTGGCCGGGGAGGGGGATGGTATTTTTTCGGGTGATTTCAAGGTAGTCCGTCAGGGCATTTTCCACCTCCGGGCCAAAGTAGACATACATCTGGTTTCCGCCTTTTCGGGTGACTTTGATGGAATTATTATTAAAGTCCACGTCGTTTAAGTCCAGGCCCACGCACTCAGACACGCGGATACCTGTGCCCAGCAAAAGAGTCATAATAGCCAGATCCCGGAATTTTGTTTTCTCATAGTAAGCCTTCCTTTGGCCTTTTAATTGGTTGCCGCAGTTTTCCACAAAGTCAAGGAGAGAGGCAACCTCATCTACATCCAGGCGGATAATTGCTTTTTCGTGGAGTTTTGGCATAGATACAAGCTGAGCCGGATTGTTTTTTATAGCCTGATGTTTGTAGTAATAATTATAGAAACTTCGCAGGGAAGACATTTTTCGGGCAAGCCCTTTTTCTGTGTTTGTGACCATTTTGTCATCAGAGTCGTAGAGTTTTAGATATTCCTGGTATTCCTCAATATCCACAGCCTGAAGACGGTCGAGATCCTCAAGGGTAAAATCCCTGGTTGTGTAATTTTTATACATAGGATTATTCTCAATTAAATAATTAAAAAATATCCTCAGATCATAGGCATATGAAATTCGTGTCTTGGATGATGTGGTCGGCTCGATGGCCCGGAAATAATCCCTGGAAAAAGGCGGGAGCTGGGCCAGAACATTGCGGAGACGGGACGTATTTTCAATATTCATCTGTTCATGGTATGTTAGCGGGCGATCCATATGAAAACCTCCTTAAAAACAAAAATTGGCTGATCCAAGGTTCATTATGCCATAAATTTGGGCTTTTGTCTAGATCTTCTCCATAAATCTGTATTTGGCGCAGAGATTACTCGCCCTGCTTCTAACAGTTTTCTATGGCGTAAAAAACACAGGCTTTATGAAAGCCTGTGTGAACCATCCTGAACAAAGTTTTCATGATATTTATTTTTGAATAACGTCTGAATCAATTCAATACCCTTATCACATTGATATATAAAATTTCTTGTCAGCGGCTGTGCTTTATTGATTGAAAACGGCTGACATGAAAAATGTTGCTGAACATACCGTTGATCAAGGCATGTATGGTATGGTTCAGGCAGACATGAAAAACAATGCCAGATTTCAAAAATACGCATTTCCTCTTTAAAGATATTTTTAAGATGTTTTGTATAAAATGGACGTTTTTCTTCTATAGCTTCCTGGTCTGCAAAAAGGGATAAAGAAGAAAATGTGAAGGCTTTTTCCCGGCGCATCCGGCCATATATCCTTTTTCTCTGTGTGTATAATCTGCAAAGCATCTGGTCTTTGTGTCTTAGAACATCTTTAATTTCACTGGAATTAGGTACATCATACATATTACAATTATCCCTCCGAAAATCATAATCTTTTGCAACCGTTCAGTTCAACACTCAGCATTGGCGCGGACTGAACGGCCACAATCTTTTTATGTATTTCGCTATTATTGTAATATATTTTTCATATACAATCAATGCAAAACCAAAACAAATGTTCGACAATGTTCAACACAAAATGACAGCTTATTATGTCGGTGATTATTGGGGACAGTATTTGCTTTGCAGTTTTATCCGACAGTTATTGAAATTGTTTGTACCGGACACGCTCTCTTTTTACTTTGACATTTTTATTCATAGATGTAGTTTCATAGGCAACGTAGATAATTCCATATACGACGCCATTTAATAACAGGGCCAAGAGTACATCCAGAATCGAATGCTGCTTTAAAAACATGGTAGACAGTACAATGAGGACTGACAAAATTAAGGAACCATACTGTACGGCGTTATTCTTTTCAAGGGCACGGCATTTCTTCACTGCGATGTACACGGCTACAGAGTTATATACATGGATGCTTGGCAGGATGTTGGTCGATGTGTCTGTCTTATAAAGCTGTTTGACCATATCGACAAAAATGTTATCACGCTCAAAAACCACTGGTCTTAAATCATGGCCGTTGGGGTAAAACCAGGAAACAATAAGAAACAGGGTCATTCCAATGGCAAGGGTGAGAATAAGCTGCCAGTACTCTCTCACATTCTTGTTGTAAAAAGCAAAATATACGATCACCGCGGTAATATAAAAGAACCACAATATGTAAGGGATAATGAAAAATTCACAGAACGGGATCATATCGTCTGCCGGCATGTGGATCAGATGCATCTTCTCCGGCGTCCGATCCTCCAGGATGGCAAATCCGGTTAGATAAAAAATCATGTAAGCCCCGATCAGCCAAATATGTTTATGTTGGAAAAATTGTCTCAAAAATCCCATAGACTTCATTTCACTCCTCTAAAAGTATATAAAAATTTATATGCCCTGATGTTCTTATTGTATCAGAACATACTTGAACAAAGCTTACAATTTTTATAAGATTTTTTAATTTATTTTTGACATTTATTATAAAGTCCAAAAAAGTTCTTTTTTTGCAGGAATTTTACCAAAGATTTACAGAGTTACAGTTCAGCCTGCGCCTACGCTGCGCCGCGCTGACCCGCGGATGACGCCGCTCCTTTGCTCATAATCCGGCGCCGGGCTCATCAGGAATGGGGCGGGTTGATTCTTATGCAAGCATAAATCATCCCGTCCATCCCTGATGGCTGAACTGTAACTTTACAGATTCGCGACTATGTACATATCTGAGTCAGTCCGGTTGACATTATATTTTAATTCACTTATAATTTTCTACATATGTGGTTTTACACAGCTTTTAGCGACAGATGATTCGATTTATTCCTGCGGGCAGTGAGCCAAGCGGACGCGCTCGCACGTCCATTTGGCGAACGCCGCGAGGGTCAAATACCCCGCCCATCGGGGCGCTGCTAGCTTGATGCCCCGTGGCTTGCAGCGGGGATTTGACCTGAGACTGGATATTCAATGAATTGTTCCATAATTTAAAGGAGTGATCTGACAAACATGCTTCAGATTAAAAATATTTGCAAGCAATATAAGACTGGAAATCTGATCCAGAAAGCCTTGGATGGGGTCAGCTTAAATCTCCGCGACAACGAATTTGTGGCCATACTTGGCCCTAGCGGTTCCGGAAAGACGACATTATTAAATATTATTGGCGGTTTGGACCGCTACGACAGCGGAGATCTGATTATCAACGGGATATCTACCAAAAAGTATAAAGACAGGGACTGGGATTCTTACCGCAACCATACTATCGGGTTTGTCTTCCAGAGTTATAACCTTATTCCACATCAGACTGTTCTTGCCAATGTGGAACTTGCCCTGACAATCTCAGGGATCTCCAAAGCTCAGCGGCGCCAGAGAGCCAAAGCGGCCCTTGAACAGGTAGGGCTTGGGGAACAGGCCCATAAAAAGCCAAATCAGATGTCCGGTGGCCAGATGCAGCGTGTGGCTATCGCCAGAGCCTTAGTCAATGATCCGGAGATCCTTCTGGCGGATGAGCCTACCGGCGCCCTGGACAGTGATACAAGCGTTCAGGTTATGGAGTTGTTAAAAGAAGTGGCGAAGGACCGTCTTGTAGTTATGGTTACCCACAATCCGGAGCTGGCTAATGCGTATGCTACCCGAATTGTCAATTTAAAAGACGGAATTATCCGTTCTGATTCAGATCCCTATATCGTGGATGAAAGCCATCTGACGCCGCCGGTCCACAAAAACATGGGAAAATCTGCAATGTCTTTTTTGACTGCCCTCTCTTTAAGTTTTAATAATCTCAGAACAAAAAAGGCGAGAACGCTCCTGACCTCCTTTGCCGGGTCCATCGGTATTATAGGGATCGCTCTGATCCTTTCCATTTCAAACGGAGTCAACACATATATTCAGTCTGTGGAGGAGGACACGTTGTCGGAATACCCTCTGGAGATTCAGAGTACAGGGATGGATCTGTCCTCTATGATGTCTGGGATTGCCAGCAGCTCAGATCATGAGGATGGGACTGTGGGGGTCACTCAGATGCTCACAAGTTTGTTTTCCCAGGTTGATTCCAATGATCTGTCGTCTCTGAAAAGCTACTTTGACAGCGGGGAAAGCGGCATTGAACAGTATGTGAACGCTATTGAATATTCTTACAATGTATCTCCCCAGATTTACCGCGTAGATGAGGACAGTGTACGCCAGGTTCATCCGGATAGTTCCTTTACATCTATGGGACTTGGTTCAGGAACCAGCTCAAGTTCTATGATGTCCTCTATGATGAGTACAAACGTTTTCTATGAGATGCCGGCAGATGCTCAGCTCTATGAGGATCAGTATGATATTAAGGCTGGGCGCTGGCCGCAGAATTATAATGAATGTGTCCTTGTTCTCACGTCTACGGGAAGTATTAGCGACTTCCTGCCCTATGTCCTGGGATTCAGGGACTTCTCCGAACTGGATACGATGGTGGACGCTTTTGTCAATGAAGAGAACGTGGAGACGCCCCAAGATGACCAGTCCTATTCCTATGACGATTTTATTGGCGTCACCTTTAAACTTGTCAACGCGGCGGATTATTACGAATACGATGACCGCTATAATGTGTGGACAGATAAAAGAGATGACACGGAGTATATGAAACAGCTTGTGGATGATGGCGAAGATCTCACCATTGTAGGCGTGGTTCAGCCCCAGTCCGGATCCACAGCGGCTATGCTTAATACGGGGATCTGCTATCCTGCCAGCCTGACGCAGCATGTTATGGAAGAGGCTGCTGCCAGTGAGATTGTCCAAGCACAGCTTGAAGAGCCATCGGTTAATGTATTTACAGGAAATACTTTTGGAGAGGATAACAGTGAAAATGAATTTTCTCTGGACTCTCTTTTTTCCATTAATGAGGAGGCTGTGCAAGATGCCTTCCAGTTTGATGAAAGCGCCCTGGATATTGATATGTCCCAGTATTTTAATATGAACGGGAGTTCCCTGGATCTGTCCCAGATGATGGATTTTGGCAGTTTGTCTCTGGATATGCCCCAATTGTCAGGTATTAATATCAGCGATGTTATGAGCCAACTCAATGTTACTGTGTCCACAGAATACATTGATGACCTTGTGCAGAATGTACTGGACGGCTATGCCCAGTATGCCCAGGAAAATCCACAGGCGGATTATTCAAAGTTAAATGAATATTTTATGGCTTACCTTCAGACCGACTCGGCTCAGAGTCTTCTCTCAGACTGCATCCGTGAAATTATAAACAGCAGCGGTATGTCTGTGCCGGCAGATCAGTTAAATACACTGATCACACAGGTTGCTGCAGGTTTTCAGTCATACCTTGAAGCCAACGGTCTGACCGAGGTGACCGACCCGGCCCAGGTTCAGCAGTACCTGACCGCCTATCTTCAGACACCTGAGGTTCAGCAGCAGATTTCTGACGGAGCGGCCAGCATGATTCTTTCTGCCGGGGAGATCAATGTGACGCCCGAACAGCTTAAAAAGTTGACAGACGGCCTTGTATCCGGCTACCAGCAGTATGCGGAGGACAACGCTCTGCCTGACCCTACCCAGATGGATGAGTATTTTAATGCCTATCTCCAGACGCCCCAGGCTCAGCAGACGATTACTGACGGTATCGGACAGATTATGAATATTGACAGCCTTGAGAGCCAGTTATCCAACATACTGGGAAGCTATATGGAACAGGTGATGGGCTCCTACTCTTCGGCTCTCTCTCAGGCCCTTCAAACCCAGATATCTTCATTGATGCAGCAGACTGTGGCTCAAATCAGCCAGAGTATGACCAGCGGCATGGAAGCGGCTATGAGCCAGATCAGCGCCAATATGGAAAATGCCTTCCATTTTGACACAGACGCCTTTGCAAATGCCATTGAGATCAATATGACAGAAGATGAGCTGACAGAGCTGCTCACCTCCATGATGTCGGCTCAGGATACGTCTTATGACAGCAATCTGCGCGCTTTAAATTATGCTGACCCAGACGATCCAAGCGGGATTAATATTTATCCTCTGGATTTTGAGAGTAAAGGGCATATACTGGATATTCTTGATAGCTATAACGAACAGATGAGCGCTCAGGGTATGGATGAAAAGGTGATCAGTTATACAGATATGGTCGGAACTCTTATGTCCTCTGTGACCGACATTGTGGATGTGATCAGTTACGTCCTTGTGGCTTTTGTGGCGATCTCCCTCATTGTGTCCTCCATAATGATCGGCGTCATTACCTATATCAGCGTGTTGGAGCGGAAAAAGGAAATCGGCATCCTCCGGGCTATCGGCGCATCCAAGCGGAATATTTCCCAGGTATTTAACGCTGAGACATTTATTGTAGGACTGTGTGCCGGGCTGATGGGTATCGGGCTGACGCTGGTACTTTTGATTCCGGCCAATTACCTGATCCATTCCTTTGCTGGTGAGGAGATCAATATCTACGCTTCTCTTCCACCGGTGGCTGGGATTGTCCTTATCTCTTTAAGTATCCTGCTGACGCTGATCGGAGGCCTGATTCCGTCAAAGAAGGCGGCGAAAAACGATCCGGTAGCGGCATTGAGAACAGAATAAGAAAAAAACCGGGTTCCTCCATATGGAGGAAATCCGGTTTTTTTGTCTTGATACGTTGTTGCCTATCTCGAAGCATTTCACTTGGCAAAAAGTCCTTTAAGTACAGAAACACATCCGTCGATACCAAGATAAGTGGAGTTCAGGATAATGTCATAATTTTTTATATCCGTCCACTTCCGGGTGGTGTTGGCGTAGTAATATTTAGATCGTTTGTTATCGAATCTCTTTCGGGTACTTTCCACATCTTTTTCTGGAATTTTGTAGTCTTTCATAATCCTTTGCTTTTTATCTTCGCTTTCCCCACGGATAAAGACTTTGACAACGCCGCTGTATTTTTTTAACGCTTCAGCGGCGCAGTGGCCAAGAAAAATTGCCGGGCCTCCCGCAGCCAGCCGCTGTATTTCTCTTTGCTCGCTCATAAAAATATGGCCTTCGGCGGGAAGCATATCTGAGTTACCGGACTGGGTCTGGCTCATGACAAAAAGGGTATATAAAAAACTGCCCGTCACGGATTCCTCATATTTTTGAATTCGGTCGACAGAAATATCATTCTGCTTGGAAACCGCATCCAATATTTCAGGACCGTAGCATGGGATGTTGCACTCCTGGGCAAGGCGGCGGGCAATTTTTGTGCCGCCGCTGCCGTATTCACGCTCAATGGTTACATAATTGCATTTCATAAGATTCCCCCGCTTTCTTTAAGACGCTTTATCGAACTGGCTATTGTAAAGGTCCGCGTAAAAGCCGCCTTTTTCCAGAAGTTCATCGTGTGTTCCGCTCTCAATGACATCGCCGTCCTTTAATACAAGGATGAGATCTGAATTTTTGATGGTGGACAGGCGGTGGGCAATGACGAAGGACGTGCGTCCCTCCATGAGGGCGTCCATGGCATTTTGGATCTGAAGTTCTGTCCGTGTATCTACAGAGCTTGTGGCCTCATCCAGAATCAGCATTGGCTTGTCAGCAATCATCGCCCTTGCGATGGTGAGCTGCTGTTTCTGGCCCTGGGAGAGATTTAACTGGTCATTAAGTATGGTATCGTAGCCGTGGGGAAGGGTGTGGATAAAATGATCCAGGCCCACAGCTTTACATGCTGCTTCCATTTTCTCATCGCTGACATTTTCTGAACAGTAAATCAGGTTTTCACGGACAGTTCCCTCGAAGAGCCATGTATCCTGAAGGACCATACAAAACTGAGAGTGAACTTCCTCACGATTCATTGTTTTTGTAGAGATGCCATCAATGCGGATATCGCCTCCGTCTATTTCGTAGAATCTCATGAGCAGGTTGACCAGCGTTGTTTTTCCGGCGCCGGTAGGCCCAACAATGGCGATCTTCTGACCGGGCTTGGCTTTTGCAGAAAAATCGTGGATGATGATCTTGTCAGGATCATAACCGAATTTTACATGGTCAAATTCTACATAGCCTTTTGTATTTTCCAGATGAGCAGTTTTGTCTTTCTCATCCTCCATCTCTTTAGCCTCAAGAAATTCAAATACCCGCTCTCCTGCCGCAGCGCCGGACTGGAGAGACTGGATTGCCTGGGCAATCTGGGACAAAGGCTGGGTGAAGAAGCGGACATACATCATGAAGGCGACAATAACTTCAAAACCGATCTGTCCGTTCATTGTCAGCACAGCGCCAACCACACATACGGCAACATAGCCAAGGTTTCCGATAAAGACCATGAGAGGCTGCATAAGGCCAGCCAGACACTGGGCGCGGAAAGCGCTCTCCCGAAGATTTCCGTTCATCTCGTCAAAAGTCCTTTTGGCATTGGCCTCATCGTTGTAGGCTTTAACAACGGTATGTCCAGAGTAGATCTCTTCGATATGCCCGTTAAGCTCGCCTAAGTGGCGCTGCTGGCGGGCAAAATACTTTTGAGAGTGAGATGTGATCAGACGCATAAGCATAAAGCCGATAAAAATAGCGACAACGGCGGTGAGCGTCATGATTACATTGGTGATCAGCATCATGAACAATGAACCGATAAAGAGCGTAATGGCAGATACAAGCATGCCGACACTCTGGTTTAATGACATGGAGATCATGTCCACGTCGTTGGTCACGCGGGAAAGAATATCTCCGTGGGATGAGTGGCTGTAAAAGCTCATGGGGAGACGGTTGATCTTCCGTGTAATATCACTTCTCATCTGCTGCGAAACCATCTGGGAGATGGTCGTCATAATAAAATGTTGTATAAAAGACAGGACGATACTGCACAGGTAAAAGGCAACGAGTGTAAAGCCAATACGCCCTACCGCCTCAAGATCAATGGTGCCGGTCAGACCCTTGGTGATCTCCTCCGTCATGTCGGACAGTCTGTCCGGCCCGACTAATGTAAATACAGTACCGCCGATGGCACATATAACGGCGATCAGGACAGGGACAATATATCTTTTGCAGTATTTGATCAGTTTTTTCCATGTCCCGGTAAAATCTTTGGCCTTCTCCCCGGAGCCCCGGCGCATTCCTGGCCCGCCGTGGGCGTGAGGGGCAGAGCCGTGATTTGATGAATAGGATTTATTTTCCATTATGCCAGTTCCTCCTTTGAAAGCTGTGAAAGGGCGATCTGCTGGTAAACCTCACAATCCTTCATTAACTGATCATGAGTTCCCATTCCCGCGATCTTTCCGTCAGACAAAACAATGATTTTATCCGCGTCGCGTATCGTACCAATACGCTGAGCCACGATGATTCTTGTGGATTGACCGCAGTCTTTTGCCAATGTTTCCCTTAAAATACGGTCGGTTTTATAGTCCAAAGCTGAAAACGAATCGTCAAAAATAAAAATTTCCGGACGACGGCACACGGCCCTGGCAATGGACAGGCGCTGTTTCTGACCGCCGGAGAGGTTAGAGCCTCCCTGGGCAATATAGCCGTCATAGGTTCCTGTCATTTTTTCAACAAATTCATTGGCCTGGGCGGTATATACAGCGTTGACGATATCTTCGTCAGGAAATTCTTCTTGCCCGTTATCTCCAAAGGCCACGTTGCTGCGCACGGTTCCTGAAAACAGAGTGGCTTTCTGGGAGACATAGCCGATCTTATTTCTCAGAGCTTTCTGATCGTATTCCCTCACATCCACGCCATCTACAAGAACCTGGCCGGAAGTGACATCGTAAAACCGGGGGATTAAATTAATCACTGTACTCTTTCCGCATCCGGTAGAACCGATGAAGGCGACAGTCTCTCCTTTGTGGGCGGTAAAGGAAATATTCTGGAGCATATCGCCGTCAGCGTCGGGATAGCGGAAGGATACATTGCGAAACTCCACTTCCCCGGTCAGGCCGGTATCCGGTTCTGTGACTGGGCCATCTTTAATACTTGGAACGGTATCGAGAACCTCATTGATACGTTTGGCGGCAACGGAAGCTCTTGGGAAGATGACCAGTATAATGACAAGCATCATGAAGGACATTACCACCTGCATCGCATACTGGGAGAAGACGATCATATCTGAGAAAATACTCAGCTTATCCATACCTTGGGCATTTTCCACAAGGTAGGCTCCGATCCAGTAGACTGCCAGGGACAGGCCATTCATAACGAGCTGGATACCCGGCATTAAAAAGGCCATGGTCCGGTTGGCAAAAAGCTGGGTTTTGGTGAGGCGGTGGTTGGCCTCTTCAAATTTCTTTTCCTGATAATCTTCTGCATTGTAAGCCCGGATAACATTTAATCCCGTAAGATTTTCACGGGTAATGCGGTTGATCTCGTCGGTGAGTTTCTGGAGACGTTTAAATTTTGGCATAGCGATAATAACGCAGGTACCCACCACAAGAAGGAGGATCACAACGGCAACACCGGTGCTGAAGGTCCACTGCCAGCTCTTCCCGGCAATCTTGGCAATGGCCCAGACCGCAGTGATGGGAGCTTTCAAAAGCACCTGGAGGCCCATGACAATAAGCATCTGAACCTGCATAACATCGTTGGTGGAGCGGGTGATCAGGCTGGCTGTAGAAAAGTTTCCGATTTCAGCCATTGTAAAGGATTGTACTTGGTTAAAAAGATCCTCCCGCAGATTGGCGGAAAAATTGGCCGCGATCTTGGCCGCGCAGATCACTGTGCAGAAGGAGGCGGCAAAACTTCCCAGGGCGCAGGCAAGCATTTTTCCGCCGGCAATAAGAATATCACTCATGGCGCTGCCTGCCGTTTGTACCAGAGTAGTGATTTCTGACATATAATCCGGCATGGTCAGATCCAGCCATACCTGAAAGACAATAAAGATCAGCGCCAAAAAGGCGAAGGTCCACTCTGTTTTTGTGAATTTTTTTAGTAATTTCAGCATAGATAGTCTCCTTCCTCATTATCTGACGCCCGGCTCATCAGGAATGGGCCGATGCTTATGCGAGGCATAAACAATCCAGCCCATTCCTGATAGCTGAACTGTTAAAAAAAATTATATTCATGAAAAATAAACTGAATCTAAACTTCATGGCCCTTTGGTGCAGACCGGTAGGGGGATGTAAGAAACAGGGATTTTTACTTGTCATATTTTAAGGGTAACGCTATAATAATAAGAAATCTGGAGGTGTACACTATGTTTCATATTCTTGTCGCTGATGACGATAAAAATACGCGAATATATATGAGGGCCCTGCTGGAAGGGGCTGGTTATACTGTCTCAACGGCCCAAAATGGAGCCAAGGCCCTTGAGGTGATGCAGAAAAAACATATTGATCTGATCATTTTGGATATTATGATGCCGGACATGGATGGATATGAACTGACGAAAGAATTAAGGGATGCCGGAGATAATATTCCCATCCTTATGGTGTCTGCGCGGCAGCTTCCCGCCGATAAGAAAAAAGGATTTTTAGTGGGGACCGATGACTACATGACAAAGCCGGTGGATGATGAGGAGATGCTTTTGCGTATCCACGCCCTTTTGCGCCGGGCCAAGATTGTCAGTGAGAAAAAGATTGTCATCGGGGATATTATCCTGGATTACAATGCTATGACTGTGACCGGCCACGGTCAGGTTTTTGAGCTGCCCCAGAAAGAATTTCTTCTTTTGTATAAACTTCTCTCCTACCCTGGACAGATATTTACCCGTATCCAGCTTATGGATGAAATCTGGGGGATGGACAGCGATACCGGCTGGGAGACAGTGACTGTCCATATCGGGCGTTTGAGAAAACGTTTTGAGGGATGGCCGGAATTTGAGATTGTCTCTGTCCGTGGACTTGGCTATAAGGCGGTGAGAAAAGTATGATCCATAAAAAAATAAAAAATGGAAAACGTCCCCATATTCCTCTGACATTTATCGTCACTGTGATTGCCTTCTTCGTCCTTGTGATTACTATGTTTGTGGTGACGTTAGTCTCCTACCTGATGATTCACCTTGGCGTTTTTCATTATGTTCCTTCCGGGCGGGCCAGTTTTATCTTTATTATGGTTGAATTTTCATTGTCCAGCATTGTTGTCGGCACATGTGTGTCTTTAGTTGTGGGGCGCATCTCTTTAAGGCCGATTAGCCGTATGATCACGGCCCTGGACTGTCTGGCTGCCGGAGATTACAAAACCCGGATTTATTTTGGGGAAAGCACTGTGGGAAAAGAGCTTGCGAAAAGTTTCAATATGCTGGCTCAGGAGCTGGACAACACAGAAATGCTTCGCTCCGATTTTGTCAATAATTTTTCCCATGAGTTTAAAACGCCCATTGTATCTATTTATGGTTTTTCCCGACTGCTTTTAAAAGGAAAGGTGGATGAAAACACAGCCAGGGAATATCTTTCTATTATTGAGCAGGAATCCGGGCGCCTTTCTAAGATGGCTACCAATGTTTTAAATCTCACAAAAATTGAAAATCAGACGATCCTTACAGATCAGGCCGAATATAATGTTTCTGAACAGATCAGACGTTCTATTCTTCTTTTGGAAAAGAAATGGAGCGCGAAAAATATCCAATTGTCCTGTGAATTTAATGAACATAAAATCACGGCCAATGAAGAGCTTCTAAAGCAGGTATGGATCAACATTTTGGACAACGCCATAAAATTTTCTCCGGAAAATGGAAAGATTACTGTGGCCATCTATGACCGTTCGGAGGCAATTTCTGTTGTGATCAAAAATAACGGGCCAAAGATCAGCGAACACGACATGCTTCGTATTTTTAATAAATTTTATCAGGGAGATGCATCCCATGGTGGAGAGGGGACAGGCGTGGGTCTGTCTATTGTAAAAAAGATCGTGGATCTCCATGGTGGCAAAGTCTGGGTGGAAAGTACAGACAAGGAGACGGCGTTCTGGGTTTCTCTTCCGGTCAGCGCGTAAGCGCGGCGCAGCATAGGCGCGGGCAGAACTGTTACAGGATTTTTGCGAGAAAAGAATTTTTTCCTTGAATTTGCCGATGATCGTGCTATAATAGAAACGTACACCACGTGGGGATATAGCTCAGATGGGAGAGCGATACGTTCGCAACGTATAGGTCACGAGTTCGAGTCTCGCTATCTCCACCAGAATACTCTTACTCGAACTATTTGACCCAAAAAAATATGAGACAGTAGTTTGAGGTTCGTATAAAGTGGAATTATGAGGAAGATCGGCATTGAGGAAATTCGATGCCGATCTTTTCTCGCTTAACCCTAATGACATCATCTTTGAAGGGCTCTAGCAATTGGTTAAAGGGAGAGCTATAGACCGAGTAGATGCTCAAACCAGCAAGATCTTCGTTGCAATATCAAAATACCGTCACTCAGGACATGGAGGAGAAGATCATCTCCATGTATGCCAATCATTATACATGAGAAATACACCGGGAAAGACATGATAAAGCGTCATCATGCCTTCGCCGGAGTTATCGCTTAAACGCATGACCTTGCAATCATCGGACTCAATCAGGTTTTGAACATTCGGGCCGCAGTACATTTCTTGAAATAGTTCCGGCATAGACGCTACCTCCTTTCTTTGGAGCATCCCTCCATATCAAATATTTTATCACAAGTCCGGCCCAAAAACTCAAAATCATGGGAAACTATGATGATCACTTTATTTTCATCATTCAACTTGCGGATCATATTGCTCACTTCCAGCATACGATGATAGTCCAGGCCACTGGTAGGCTCGTCAAAGACAAGTACATCCTTGTTGGAGAGAATAGCGGTTGCCACCGCAAGGCGCTGCTTCTGGCCTCCTGACAGGGCCATCGGATGGCGGTCTTTGAAATCCAGCAAATCAAAAGACCTGAGAATTTCTTCAATCCGCTCCGCCGGGCAATCCGGCTGCGCCAGTTCACATTCGTTCCATACGCTGTCTGAAAAAAGCTGATGGTTCACATCCTGCATCACACAAAAGCTGGCCTTATTACGCTGTTTTGCTTTCAGTGTTTGCCCGTCCAGCCGGACCGTTCCATTCACTTCTTTCACAAGCCCGCACAGGCAGCGCGTCATCGTCGTTTTTCCTGCGCCGTTATGGCCGACAATTCCCAACACTTCGCCCCGTTTTGCAGAAAAGCCAATGCCTCCAAATACCGGCTGCTTATCAAAGGCACAGGAAAGATTTTCTACGGATAAGCCTTCCTGCGCCCCTGGCGGATCGGCGGGGGGCAACTCCAGCACAGGATGGACAAGACTTCTAAGCCCCATCCGGATACGCTGTTCATCCATCAGTCCCTGGGGGATATGCCATTTCCGAAGTGCAACCATCAATTCCCGGACGGGCGTTTTCTGTAAAACCATCGTACCGACAATCAAGCAAGGGAAAATCTTTCTTGCATAAGATACTATGATCGTGAAGCTGCTGGCTAAAATTTGGGGCCCGTTTGGGAACACATAGTATTGCAGCGCCAGACAAATCCCAAATGCGATTGCCAGCTTGCCCGCGGATTTTTGGCACCCGCAGGCAACGATCAGCAGGAGCAGAAAAACAACCCATGTAATTTCAACCCATAGGTTGTGCTGGGTAAAGGCCACGATATTGGCCAGTACCAACAAAAGCAGCTCCGTCCGTGGATCGAACCTTAATGTATGTTTTTTCCCTGGCCCAGCCATCACACAATTCCTGCCTTTACAAAATGCTTTTTGAACAGACCTCTGGCAATAAATGCGCCGATGATACCACCGATGATTGGAGCAACGAACAGAACGATTAGCATTGCATTGGACGACAGGGCTTCAACTGCCGCAACATAATCAGCGGGCATTCCCTGTTCTGTAATCTGCGCCAGAAAATCAGCTTTAAACAGCCAGATTGGAAGGGGCGAGCCGACCATCCCCAGTGAAAAAATCACATAGGCAATGGAATTTCCCTTGAAGCTGTTATACTTGGTCACTACTCGGACAACTTCGGCCAAAATGCAAGTAGAAGCCATGGAAATCTCCGCTTTCATTTCATTAAGGTTTGGCAAGAGATCATCGAGAAATCTTTGGCCCCCGGCGACTTGATTCAATCCTTTGGTTCCATCAGCCAATCCAATAAATACCGTACCTGTATCCCATTGTAATTTCCGGGCGTTAACCGGTCCATGGTTAAAATCATCTTCTCATAATTGTCCCGGATATTTTCAAGGGGTCTGATCTCCCGCTCAAATGTCTCCTGTGCAGTCAAGTCCGCTGTAACCTGAAAATATTGATAGGCCCCCTGCTTCTGGGCAACAAAATCCACTTCTGTGTTTCCGACTTTGCCAACCGTTACCTTATATCCCCGACGCAAAAGTTCAAAATAAACAAGGTTTTCAAGAGAAAAACCCAGGTCATAGTTTTTACGTGGAAGGATATGATTTCTCAATCCCAGATCAACAATATACATTTTTCGGTTCGCTTTTAAAAGCTGCTTCCCGACAATGTCAAAACGTTCTGCGGGATAAAAGATAAAGGATTCCGTTAAGGCTTCCACATAATCCCCCACCGTATTGGGCGAGATTTTTCTTCCATTTGAAATCAGATAATCCGTAATACTTCTGACAGATACGGGATTCCCCACAACACTTGCAAGATATTTTGCAATCGTCTTCAGCAGCGCAATATCTGTAATTTTCCTCTTGGAAAGATCGCTTTCCTTTCTTGCCTGCCTGTCCTCAATATCTTTTACAATGACCGTATTGTAAATTCCCTCCAAATAGGTGCTTACTTTCTCGTTGGTACGATTCATAGCGGCAATGTACGGCATACCGCCGTTTCTTAAATATTCAGGAAATCCTTGTTCCGGTTCTAAACCTGTCATGGAAAGGAACTCCCGGAGAGACAGCGGAAGCATTTTGATCTCCACATACCTGCCTGTCAAAAGTGTTGCTAAATCTCCCGAAAGCATATACGCATTGGACCCTGTAATATAGAGATCCACATTGGGCTTTACATATAAACTGTCTACAACCTTTTCAAAGGAAGGCACTTTCTGAATTTCATCGAGAAAAATATACGTGATTTTTCCGCTGACCAAACGTTCTTTCAGATACTGATGGAGCTTCTTGTAATCCAGCAGATCTTCGTACTCCAGTTCCTCAAAGTTGACGGAAACGATTTGCTCCTGTGTGACCCCGTTTTCCTTCAGCCATTGCTGAAACTGCATCAAAAGTGTCGATTTTCCGCAGCGCCGGATACCTGTGACCACTTTGATCACCTGTTCATCTTTCCAACTGATGAGCTGATCTAAATATTCTTTCCGTTGTACCAATGAAAATCACCTCCCTGTTAGTGTTCTCATTTTAGCACAGATTATTCCCATCGTCAATGCCATGTTCCCATTTCAGAACAATAATTGATTTTTTATTAAATCTATTCCGGTATCGGATTTTCAACAGTGAATATATAATCCCCGGTCTGGCTTGCGCTCTTTTGCCGACTCCAGACGCTCCTGATCCTTCTGAGTCTCTGTGCGATCATCTTCCAGCTTAAGCTTCGGAAATATCTCATTTGCTGTTTTAAAATGCCTTTTCTGTTCTTCTTCCGGAAGTGTACGAACCCTTTCTATATCAGCGGCCGCATCCTCAAGTTTTTTCCGCTCTGCCAAAACTTCCTCCTCTGTAAAACCCCAGAAGAAAATCGGTTGAGACATGATAATACTCAGACATACGGATCAAACCTTCAATCGAGGGCGCGTTTCGTTCACTTTCCCATCTGCTGAGTGTAGGCTGTGAAACGCCCAGCTCTTTCACAGATGAAGTCAGAGCGATCTTTTTCATTTTTCTGGCCAGCTTATATTGACGAGCCACAGCATTCCCTCCTTTACTTCAAGATTACCCATGTTCCTTTTCGATCAGACCCACTGCGCCGGATAAGTATGGATTTTATCAAACACGGCTATTCTTCCGCATCTGAATCAGACGTTCCCGCATCATCACTGGTATATAGGTCTGCAGGAATTGAATTGACAGCAAGCTGTTCTTCCTGCGATAAAGAATTATACCATTCAAGCCATTTAAGAGTTTTTTCGGTCAAGTCAGATTTATGGAATAGCTGTCCATGAAATTCAACAACTTCATCTTCGGTGTTTTCTTCAGACAGGGGAATTACCGGCAGTTCCCTTTCTGCTGCTTTTTCTGCGGTATAATCGCAATTATTCCAGACCGATTCTATGTCCGATGATGTAAAATAATCCTTTTCACTATCGGATACCATAATTCTTCCCGACCTTGCGGCAATGGACGAATATATAACTTCATAAGTCATACCGCCAGACAGATTAAATCTGAAACTTGTCACAGAACCTCCGGCCACAGGCTCCGTCTCTTTATCTTCCAATGCAGCACTTTCAAGCAGTTGATATATGTGTTCAATATCCTCCTGACCGGTAATCACCTTTTTTTCTGCATCCGCTGGATTGACAAAGTAGAACATTTCTATATCTTCCACCTCTGCCGTCTCAAAAGGAAAGTCAATCGTTTCATTCCTGGTGCAGCCAGCCAGCGAAACACACCACACAAAAGCACAGATACTGAGTATCCATTTTTTCATAGAAATCCACCTCCGTTATCCGTTCAGTCAGCTAAACTGTTCTCCGCTCTTATTCAGCCTTCTCCGTCGTATATAGCTTCCCTATGATTTAAGATCTGGTTTAACAATTCCTCTCCGCTCATATTTTCGGAAATTCCAAAGCCGGGAATCGCTGTAAATTCTTCCGTATCCGTTGACGTAAGAAATCCCCGTCCATGGAGTTGGATCACATCTACAAAACAGGTGGCTGTATCTTTATTTTTATCCACTTCGGTTTTAAGATCAAAACCGTGTTCATAGGCACAAATGATCCATTTGTTTTCCTCTTGTGCCACTGTGGCAGTTCCGATACATTCATCCTTCGCCATGACAGGGATGATGTATTGATCATCGAAGACTAAGGTTTCCAAAATTGTATGACTGTCTTGAGTCACATTGGCTGTTGAATAAACGGGAATAACATAGTCAAGGTCAAACGCCGCGTTTGCCACTTCCGCCCAACTCTCTATATCCTGATTTGTAATATCCTGCGCGATTGCGTCAACGACCTTTTGTCCGGCAAAAAGGTTTGGAACCTCCTGCAAAATAACCTGACTGCCTCCTGCCATTGTCCCGCCTGCACCGCCATCGCTTTCCCAGGGACTTAGCATAGAGGGGATGGTTATCGCGGCCGCTGCAATAAGACATAAGCAGGCGGCTATGGCGCTCCACTTAACCCAAACAGGCTTTTTGTCTTTCGTCTTATAGGCGAGGGCTTCCTCAATATATTTGCTGTCAAGCTCGCTCATAGCTTCAGAAAACTTCTTTGCGTTCATACGAATACCTCTCTTTCCGCCAAATATTGCTTCATTTTTTCACGGATACGGGTCAGCCGGACAGAGATATTTTTCTCCGAAAGCCCTACCAACTCAGCAATATCCCTGTAACTGTCAGAAAACCAGTAGCGCCGCATAAAGATCACCCGGTTTTCCAGAGTCAGCGTGTCTAAAAATTCCTCAATGATACGGGCCAATATCTTGACTTCGATTTCCTCTTCAATATTTTCCCGCCCGGCGATACAGGCTTCAATTTCTTCTAAAGCAATGGTATAATGGCTATTTCGTTTCGCTGCTTTCTTTTTCCAGTAGATTTTTAGTGAAATATTCCGGACAATTTTCAGTATGTAGGTCAACAGCGGATTCGGCCGTACCGGTGGAATGGCGTTCCACGCACCCAAATAAGCATCATTCACACATTCTTCCGCATCCTGCCTGTCATTTACAATGTTGTATGAAAGGTTATGGAAGATTACTCCATATTTATCATCCAATTCCTTAATTCCCTGCTCCGAACGCTCAAAAAACAGATCTATGATTTTTTCATCATCCATCATGCCAACTCCCCCTTCCCTCTTTCCGTTTTCACCTATATACTACGTTTTCAGCAGCAAATACTACATCAAATTGAAAAATTTTTTTATTTATTGTCATCTAATAACTGTATCCTTAATACTTCATTGATCACTGCAGGGGATGTTTCCTGAATTTCTCCCCTGTAGGTGACTGAAATCATATCCCCGGCTTCCAACTCTGAGAAATCCAAAGGCGTATTGTGCCATTCCAGCGATGTTTCCCCAAAAACAGAAAAGGAAAATTTCCCACGATAATTGATGTCATTCACAGATAACCCTTTGACTGTAATTGTATTGCCGTCTTCCAGCGTCCCGGAAATCTCAGTAATTTCGGCATAGAACGTTTGCTGCCCCCAACTTTCTCCCCCGTCATCCTGTGATGAGGCCGCGTTCTCCATTCGGTCATAGGCTGTTTTATATCCCACAAAATAACTGATGATCGTTGTCGCAATGAGAACCAGTATGGCAGTGATCAGCAAAACATAAAAAGGGGAAACCATTGTATGGGCTGTTCGCTTTCCCTCTTTTACGGCGCGGTTCACATGCCTTTTATAGAGCTGGAAGTAGATTGCTGACACAGCTGTAACGATCGCAATCGCCCCCAGGACCATAACAAAAAAGTATGGAAAATTCATTTTGATACCTCCTTAAATTCCCAGCCATTCTTTAAATATATAGTAATAGCTTCTTGTTACATCAACTTTTCTGCCATTGCTCATCGTCAATATAAATTTCATAGAAAGTGTGGGGGTGATCGTCTTGATCTTATCCCTGGCGATGATCACTGAATGGCTGATCCTTAAAAATCTGGCCGGGTCCAGCTGACCCTCGATCCTGTACAGCCGGTCCACCGCCTGATACACTTCATCTTGTGTATGGACTTCAATAAAGTGTCCAAAAGATTCAATGGAAACAATCTCACGGGTAGATAAAACCATCCGCTCATTTGTTTTTAGATTTTTTACCATAAGATGATCCTCAAAGCAGCTGCGTTCACTTATGATCAAATCTGCATTTTCATCAATCTCTATTCCATGATCCAAAAGAGCATCTTTAATTTTCTGATAACGCTCCCGGCTGACACATAGCTTTACTTTCAAGCCATTGCCTCCTCTCCCTGTCTCTGGCGTATCTCCGCGCCATCCCGTTACACTCCAAGGGCGTTTCCTAAAACGAAAAACGGCCTTTGAATACAGTATAACTGCAAACAAAAACCGTTTCAATGAATCCGGAATACTTTACAGTGAGCGCGGCACAGATTACAGTCACTTGGGCCATAGACCATAAGCACTTTTAAAGATTCTTATACTTTTCCTGCAAAATCTCTTTTATCTGAGGAATGGTTTTCTTTTGATCCCGCAGCCCCTTAATATAGGCAATGCGCTCTACCGTTTTTTCTCTTGGATACCGGCGTGTCAGATTTGAACCTTCCTGAACGAAGGGGATAAAGCCCTCCTCCGTATAAAACTTCAGTGTACTGTACCGTGTTTCAGTCAACCGCACCAGTTCTCCAATGGTGACATACTCCGATGCCATGATAGCCTCCATGCTCCTCTGTCTCGACATACTGCACACCTTCCTTCATCAGGAAATTGCCACAATAAACATAAGGAACAGAGTGTCGATATACTCCGTGGCCTTGTGGATCAGCTCATTCTGGGGATTCTCCTTAATCTCAGCCAACCGCTTCTTCAAAGCCTGTTTTTCATAAGAAGAAAAATACCTCTGCAAATCCTGACTTTTGTTCAGCAAAGCCGTTAAGACTACAATATCCTCAGAAATCTCCCCATCCTCCAAAAGTTCTGCACGGATATTCTGTACAATATGGTCCACATCGGCTTCATTGGGGATATAGAGTGTCTTTCCATTCATAAAGCCGCCTTTTTCCTTCCGGACACAGCCCAGTTCTGCCAGAGATTCTCCAATATCTTCCACCAGTCCATTGATATATTTATCTGTAAAGTTGAAAGAAAAGTATTCTATGACGTTTTCAAATTTTACCGGCTGCTTTTTTACAACAATATCATACACCTGGCGCAGATAGCTTTTCTCCTCCGGCAATGGTGCCTGAATGGACAGTTTCTTCCCGTCAAAAGTTAAAATATCCTCCATCAAAAGTTCCAGCACAGCGGAAGCTGCCAGACAGGTTGTCTTCTCCATTTCAAGACTTGAAATTTTTCCGTTTTTCTTCAGGATACATAAAAAATATTGTTGAGTCGTTGATAAATTTTTCATAGCGACACCTCCATTGATATATCTTACTTATTTCTTATCACTTATCACTTACTACTTACGATATAAATATATTCTATTCTTTCCGCTTTGTCAAGTATTTTGTAAATCCTCCTGCTCATTCGTGTAATATATCAGGTCCGTAAAGGTGTACCTTTACAGAGTGCTTCCAAAAGGCTATTTCAGGCCCAGCTTAAGCGTCTGAAAATTCCGCTTTTTTATTTACGGACATATCTGTAATAGAAAGAACCTTTACAGACACTTTATGCACAAAGGGGATGCGTTTATTGAAAAAGACTTATGGTTATGCCCGGGTCTCCTCTCGTGACCAACATCTGGACCGGCAGATCAAAGCACTGTTGGACTGCGGGGTGGCGGAACGGGACATTGTCACCGACAAAATCAGCGGCACCAGTCTGGAACGTGAAGGATATATGGCGCTCCGGAATACGATGCTTCGGGATGGGGACACTCTGATCATCAAATCCTTAGACCGTCTGAGCCGAAACAAACAGCATATCTTGCAAGAGCTGCGCCATTACAAGGAACATCACATACAGGTCAAAGTGATTGATCTCCCTACAACGATGATCCAGTTGCCGGAAGGACAGGAATGGGTATTTGAAATGATCAATAATATCCTGATCGAAGTGCTGGCCAGCATTGCCGAACAAGAACGGCTCACCACCCGGCAGCGTCAGGCTGAGGGAATTGCTGTTGCCAAGGAAAAAGGAACACATCTGGGGCGGCCGGCGGCCACCTATCCACCAGACTGGGACCAGATTTACACCCTCTGGAAAAAGGGTACGATCACTGCAGTCCGCGCCATGAATGATCTTGGCCTAAAACGCAGCACGTTCTATAAATTGGTACATCGGTACGAGGAGGGATTGCAATGAAACGCTGGCTTCTGATCTTCTCTTTGACTCTTTCCTTAATCCTTTTGGGTATTGGTGGCTGGAAGTTTTACCAATACTGGAATGAAAATGACCAAAGTGATACGCTTTATTCCAGTTTAGAGGTCTATGTGAAATATCCTGACGAACAGCCGGAATCCACACTGCCAGAGGAAGACGAACCCACATCGGAGATTCTGGAAACAGCAGCTCCGTGGCCAGAGGTAGATTTTGCTTCGCTCCAGCAGACCAATCCCAATATTGTTGGCTGGCTCTACAGCGAAGGCACTCCTATCAATTATCCGGTTGTCCAGGGGACTGATAATTCCTATTACCTGACACATTTATATGACGGCACTTACAATGCCAACGGCTGCTTATTTCTGGACTGCCGGGTAAACCGTGACTTCTCCGCCTTCCACTCCATCATTTATGGGCATTATATGAGAAGCGGCGCCATGTTTGCGTCTCTGGCCGGATACAAGGATCAGTCTTATTATGAGGAGCATCCGACACTGATGCTGATGACTCCGGATAAAAACTATACTGTTGCGCTTTTCGCAGGTTATGTGGCGAGCGTTGATGATCCGGCATGGGAGGTGGTATTCTCTGATGCCTCTGCATTTGAAGCATGGCTGATTCAGGCTCAAGAGCGATCCACTTTTGACAGCAGCGTAAAACCAACAAGTAATGACCGGATTCTTACACTCTCCACCTGCAGCTATGAATTTAATAATGCACGATATGTGGTGTTGGGGGTTCTGCAGGAACAATAAAATTTTATTCATTTTACGGGAATAGCCAGCCGGGATCGGCTGGCCATTCTACTCGTCTTGATATTCTAATACCGCTTTGATCATCGCCAAAACAAGCGCTTGTTTCTCTGGAGAAACGCTTTTCCAAAGTTCTTCGATTTCCCGAATCGTACTGATTTCATTTTCCTCAAGCTCATCTTGCAAAAGATAATCCGGCGAAATTCGCAACGCCCTGCACATATCTATAAATACCGGCAGGCTTGGCATTTTCGCACCGCCTTCAATCTGTCGGAGATAAGTCGCATTGATGCTGCACATTTCCGATAACCGGTCAGCAGTTAGCCCACGCGCCTTCCTTGCAATATTGATACGTTTCCCTAATCCATTCTTTCCCATCGTTTACACCTATATATTAGCTATCAGTTATTATTTTGTATACTTTAAGACTATAATATGATTGTTGTTTAGAATAGATTCTGATAGACTATAATATATGAGCTATCAGCTTTTTGGAAGGGAGTTGCCTATGCAAAATGTGTGGAAGAAAATAAAAGAAAAATGGCTGGACTATTGGCAGGACGATATGCTGGATAGAACCAAAACGCACTTAAGTCAATATGATAAGCGCTCTTTACTTTATGGCGGGTTTATGGTCGGTATTACGACTGTCCTTCTTTGCTCACTCGGCATCTTTATCGGTAATTCATGGGCAGATAAACGAAATGATAAGGCTATGGAAGAGATTCTATGGACACTTGCTGCCTATATGGCACTGGCAACAGAAGATGAGTATGAGCAAATAGCCCAGACCATTCGGAACGATTTGGTCTACAGCCAATATGGCCAAGATGTTGAAAATCTTATTCAGTACATACCAAATACCGCAGATGGCTGCTGTTTGGAATGTGACAGCTACATGAATCGTATTCACCTTGTTTTCTTAAATACTGGGGAAACTTATGGATTAGATGTGTTTGATTCTTATGAGCCTATTGAAAATCAGCGAAACAATAGCAGTACACAAATAAACTTTGGATATGATGAAATCAGCGAAGCACACATCACGATTATGAAAAGTCCAAACAGAAACAGTGGTTCAGCCGATATTGATTCTGGCCGGGGAATCGTGAGCGCCCACAAAATGAAAAGCTATTTTTGTGATGATTGTATCCATGACATATTGGAAGCCGTTGAGGATGTGTTTTTAGACGAGGCCGTCATCTTTGATGCTGAAGAAAAGAAGTTTTATCCAATAACAGAAGGAGATTTACAAATTGGAGACTATGAATTACATACATACTATAGAAACAGCGGTTATACTATCGACATAAAATACATCGGGAACTGAGATAGAATTTTTAATATACGAGACAGAGCAGGCCTTCTGGTAAAACGATTGCGGTAATTTTACAAAACGACTGGGGTAATTTTAGATCACACCCAGCCGTTTTTTGATTCAGAGTTAACAATTCTTGAAAGAGATTCCCCTGCGAATATTGAACCCAATCTGTTCTATATCTTTTTTCAACTGATCAGAAAATAGCTGTCAGCGCTCCTACCGCAAGACAGGCAGGCAGACCAAGAGCCATGCCAATACAGGACTGTCTGATATGAAAACGATAATCCCTGTATTCTTCCATATCCTCTGTCCCCGGTATCCTCACCTTTTTAGAATGGCAGAACCAAAGGCAGTCAAGAATAAGCGCGTCATACCAGTCGATGATCAGCCAGATCAGGTAAGAATCCCGAAATCCTTTCCAGAACGTATTTGCTCCATTAAACTGTTTCAGAATAAAAGCAAAGACAAACACAAAAACAAGCAGTGCGGTTCCTTTCCGAATGATGTCCGCCCTTGTAAAGCGTTGTTCTCTTTTTTCAATCAAGCCTAATTCGATACACTTCTCCCGTATGGCCGGGGGATAATCCCCCACTGAGATAAGGGGATTTTTCAGTGTCAGCGGCACGATCAAAATTGTGAATAACAGGATTCCGATCAGACTCTCTATCATTACCACCATGTATATCTTTCCCCTCCTTGTTCATCAACCCGTGCCTTGTTCCATCTCACTTTCTTCCCACCAACATTCTCGACTCGCCAAGCATCATCATGGCCGCCCGGCGGCGTGAGCCAAATGCCTCTTTGGCAGTGTCAACAAGGCGTACTTCCTCATATCCCATATCCCGGAGTTTTTGGGCAAACGCCTCCATATCCCCGTACATTCCCGGCTTCATCTCATCGTTGAGAGCAAAGACGCCGCCCTTTTTCAGCACCCGCAGAGTCTCCAGCAGCAGCTGCTGTTTATCCGCTCCGGTAATATTGTGATACACATAATTGCTCACCACAGCGTCAAAAGAGCCATCCGGGAAATCCAGCTTATTGGCATCGCCACGGCAAAAGGTACACCGGTCCCCTGCCCCTTCACTGACAGCGTTTTTCTCGCAAAGAGCCTGACTGTAGTTGTAAACAGGCGCCCAGTAGTCAATTCCGACAACCTTTGTCTCCTGCCATGTGAGCGCTGCCCGGATGGATAATGCTCCGGAGCCGCATCCTACATCCAGCAGTGTTCCTTTGCCGTCATAATCCATGTGGGACAGGATCGTCTGATGCACCCGCTCCATGATCCTGCCGCCATCAAAGGCATACTGCCGACGAATCCATGTGATCCAGCCAAGGAGCGCCAGAAGCCCGGCCACGATGATTACAAACAGAATACCCGGCACAAAAATATGGAACACAGCAAATGACAGTACCGCCAGCAGCGCTGCCAGAGCTGTCAGCCCGCCCACCATATAAAACACCGGGTTTGACATCCAGCTTCCGTAGTCTTCCCCATGAGTGCCAAGACGGATCGCTTTTTGAGATTTTCCCTGCAGTTCAGACATAACTTCCCTTCTTTCCTCTTTAACAAATTTAATTGCTGTTACTATAGTCTCATCCTTACTACAATAGTCTCATCCTTACGATGATAGTCTCACTAACAAAACTCCCAGTCCTGCCTGAAGCAAAGCCATCACCGGACAAAGAAGCAATGGCCACTGGAGCAGATGTTCCGGCAGGGCATAGCTTTTCATCCATGCCTTGAACTCATAGCCGGGATGTCCCTCGGTTCCGGGAATAATAAACCGCTTCCTGCATTTTTTCTGGATCAGCCAGACATCTAAGAAAAACAGGTCCGCAAAGCCGATCATCAGCCACTGGATATAACCGTGCAGCGCCATCCAGCCGAATCCCCGGGTTCCGCCTTCCATCATGCTGACCGAGCCATAAATAATCAGGGGCAGGATTTCTCCGAAACAGATCCAAAGCATATAAAACCGGTTCTCCGCTTTCGTGGGAGGTTCCGGCGCATCCTTAATAATGGATGGGGGATAACAGGGAAACATCAATCGGGGGTTGTATATCGCCACAGCCGCAGCGAACAGATTAAAATAAGCTGCCATCATAAAACCATCCAAAACCATGCGTATCCAGTTCACTGTCACTCCTCCCTCCACAATATTCTTATCCAGCTTTACTTTGTATCAAAATCTATCCGCACGATCTGCAAATGCAGTGGACCATCAGCGATTTTAGCCAGCAGGCGATGAACAGGTTTAATGCCCAATCCCTCCAGCTTTTCATAGCCCTGCATATATCCACGGCTGGAAACCTTTAAATTCTCTGCCCAGCGGACCAACTCCTCTTTGGCATGTGCCACTGAAAAATAGGCTCCCACATCCTGAATGTCTGCCTGTTTCACCCAGGTTTTCAGCATCAGCTTTACGGCAGTTTTGCCGGCGGCATCAAAAACAAGCCTTCCACCGGGGAAGCGACGGGACATAGCAGCAACCATCGTCCGCACTGCTTCTGCCTGAAAATAATAAAATACCCCAGCGGCAAACAACACTGTTCCATCTTCCGGATCACTGTCAATGGCAGCCATCCATGCAGGATCATTCAAATCCAGCGCCAGATTTTTCTCCCGATCTCCCGCCGGAAGCAGCTGATTCCTCACCCTGATGACATCCGGCAGATCAATGTTATATATTTTACAGCTTCCATTGTCACAGTTCCGTCCAGTGCAGTCCAAGCCACAGCCCAGGTTGACCACAGCGGCATTGGGATGGGACAACAGATAATCCCTGACCTCCCATGCCATATCCTTCTGCCGCATCGCTGTCTCCATTGCGCCGAACTCCTGCATCAGCCCGGCTGACCGCCTCTCCAATTCTGAAAAATCATAATCTATGCGTTTCATCAGCCCGGCCGCATTTTCATCCTGAAACAAATGGGGATACCGCTGCGAGCATAACCAACGTCCATATAGTGGGATGACCAGTGTTTCCTGCACCGTGTTTTTCTCGATCTTATACTTCTTCATTGCTGCTCCCATAGGATATATCATAATATAAACAGGCTCTATAAATTTATTATAGTTAGCAATAACTAACCTGTCAAGAGATCCCTTTTACGATTTATAGCTGGCCATACTGCGTTAAAATATTACACAAACGGATTGATTTTCTCTGAACCCTATAAAAAGTTTAATCGTCTGACGAGCCATGAGCGGCTGGCATGAATCCGGCCGCTCATAGCTTACTGCTGCTCTGACGCAAATATCTATATAATATGTCGAAAATAAATCATTTCCCCAGCAGCAATTTACTAATTGTTGTTTTACGGAGTTGTTCTGAAAACTGACTTCCAAGATCCCGATATGTTTGCTCCAAAAGCTGAAATTCCGTTTCTGTTGCTTCGTCGGAGCGGAAAGCAGTTTGCTCTGCTCTCCGCTCCATCAGCATAATAATGTCCAATAAACAAATTTCTTCCGGCGGTAAAGACAGCTTGTATCCTCCCGATGAGCCATAGGTAACTGTGATCATTCCGGCGTCACGCAGTCTGGCTCCGATCTGCAGAAGATACCGTGTGGAAACACCGATCATTCTTGCCAGTTTAGATGAAGAAACCGGTCCTGCAGCATCGGCCAAACATATCATCATTCGGATCGCATAATCGGTTGATGCGCTGACCCACATTTCTTGCCCCTCCTCTCTTTCCGCAGGATAAACATCTCTTTATTTGCCCTGCTCTTTGAACCCCCAGACTTCTAAATCCACATCGTCTTCCTCTGTCTCATCCTCCTCTGCAGAAACAGAGTCCTGAAGATCTGCCGGTGGATCAAGCATATACTGGGTGGTCTGATCCGGCATTTCATTTTTAACCGCAGACAGTTTGCGGACGGTAAAACTGCAAAATGCCATGGCTGCTGCAAGAGCAATATATTGAACACAGCTTGTAAGATAAAGGTTTATAATAGCCAGTTCATTTCCCTGCACGGGAACTCCCTGTTCAAGCTGCAGAGAAATGTTTTTATGGCAGGCTCCAAGAGACACCATGGCTGTAACCAACAATATTCCTGCAAGAACGGCAAAAACTATGGAAAAGATATTCCCCTTTTTAGAAGGTTTCACGCTTCGATTGTTGTCCCTTTCCATCAACGCCCCCTCCTTTCACTGCGGGAAGTATTGTTTCTTCGGGATCGTGGCTGTGCAGAAGGATCGTCAATACGCTCCAGCACCTGCAGCTCACCCTTTTTCAGCCGGAATACCACATCGGCCTGTTTCGCCAGTTCACCGGAGTGGGTAACGACCACGACACACTTGTTCATCTTATGGGCGCTCTCTTTGAGGATTTCTGTGATGTCCTGAGCGGTATCCTCATCCAAATTTCCAGTCGGCTCATCTGCAAGGATCACCGGAGCCTCGCTGGCCAAAGCACGGGCGATAGCCACCCGCTGCTGCTGGCCGCCGGAGAGCTTCAGCACATTCCGCCTGGCTTCTTCTTTCGTCAGCCCCAGGCGCTCCAGAATGGGCAGCGGTGGCAGCTTGGAAGTCAGCGACACATTCTCCGCAGGAGTCAGATAGTCGATGAGGTTATATGCCTGAAAGATAAACGCCACATGGTTTTTCCGGTGATCGGAAAGGCCCGTCCTGGCAATGTCCTGCCCGTCAAAATAGATCTGGCCGCTGCCGGGGCTGTCCAGGCCGCCGATCAGGGAGAGCAGGGTGGTTTTGCCGCAGCCGGAAGGCCCCAGGATGGCGTAAAGTTTGCCCTGTTCCATTTCGGCGTTGACGCCTTTTAAGACTTTCTTTTTATTATCGTAGGAATATCCCACTTGCTTGATTTCCATGATACTCATCGTAATTACCTCATTTCGTTATTTTAGGGGGTGGATGGTCTTATTCCATCTGAGACAAAATCTGCTTGGGCTTCAGCCGCATGGTCGAGATACTGGACACCAGCACCGCCACCACCAGCAGGACGCCGCCCACAATAGCCACCAGCATAAAGTGCTCCGGGGTGACGATGACATTCTGCGCTGCCTTGCCAAACAGCGTTCCCAGGGCGCCGGCAACCTGCTTGCTGGACAAATAGGCCAGCGGGAAGGCCACCACTGCGATCAGCAGGGTTTCCAGCACATATTGTAGAATCACCGCAGGCTTGGCAATACCTACCGCCAGCAGGATTCCGGTTTCCCGTTTCCGGCTGCGGATGGACATGGAGAGAATGAGAACGAACAGCATCATGCTCACCACAGTAATCACCACGATCAGCATCGTAATCAAAGTAGCCGTATCCGCAATAGAACTGGAAATGCGCTCGTACACTTCATTGTTCACGGTGATGTAATAGGAGTTCCAGTCGATAGAGGTGCTGTTCTGCACTTCCTGTACGATACTTTCCAGCTTGGCGGCGTCGGAAACGAAGAAGTCAACGGAAGTAATCCCATTTCCCTCACTGGCCGTATAGGGCGTAGATATGGCCGACATGGTATCCATATCCACAAAGATGTATTCCTCGTAATCATAAAATGTTGAGGGTCTTGCCATAGTAGCCTGTTCATCGTCATCATCTGCAATGACCTCAAACAAACCGACAATTTCACACTCTACCAGCGGATCATCTGGGTTCCCGTTTTTAATTTCGAGCGTATCGCCAAGGGACAACCCATATTTATCGGCAAGACCTTCGTACAAGATGATTCCGCCATTGCCATCTGTCACATGGCGGCCTTCTGTCAAACGCAGGGCTCCGCTAAGGAACAAAGGCGAATATTCTGAATCGAAGCAGCCTGACCCATAAAAAAGGTCTGCCACACCTTCCCGTTCATCCGTCCCTTTCATCAAAGTATCCTGATTATAGAGATTTACAATCGTCCATTGAGATGTGTTATAGGCCTCCACGCCGTCGATAGCGGCGATTTCCTCAATCATTTCGTCCGTGACAGGCTGCAGAGTATAGCCATTGTTGGCATTGACGGTGAAGCTGGCTCCTGTCACACCCCGCAGTTCCTCCGATTGTTCCTCCTGAGCGTCGGCAATCGCCAGCCCGGACAGCACCAGGGTGGTAATAGCCAAGAGTAGGAAGAACACCAGCAGTGTCTTTTTCCATTTTCTCGCGCTATATAAAATCGCTCGTATTCCTAAATTCATATTGCGCCTCCTTTACTCCATCTGCGCCAAAATCTGCTTTGGCTTTAACCGTATGGTCGAGATACTGGACACCAGCACCGCCGCCACCAGCAGGATACCTCCCACGATAGCCACCAGCATGAAATGCTCTGGCGTGACGATGACATTCTCCGCCGCCTTGCCGAACAGAGTTCCCAAAGTTCCCGCCACCTGCTTGCTCGATAGATACGCCAGCGGGAAGGCCACCACCGCGATCAGCAGGGTTTCCAGCACATATTGGAGAATGACCGCAGGCTTGGCGATACCCACTGCCAGCAGGATTCCGGTTTCCCGTTTCCGGCTGCGGATGGACATGGAGAGAATGAGGATAATCAGTACCATGCTCACAGCAGTAATGACAATGATGAGGGTGGTAATCAGGGTGCCGGTGTCAGAAAGGGCGCTGGAGATATTCTGATACACCTCGTCGTTGGCGGTGATCTTGTAGTTGTTCCAGTTGATCGAGGAAATGCTTTGCACTTCCCGAATCACATTCTCTAACTGGGCGGCGTCCGTGACATAGTAGTAGGCTTCGGAAATGCCCTCGCCATCTTCGCCCCAGCCCTTAATCAGGCCCTCGGCTGCGTCCATGCTGCAAAAAACATAGCTGGAATAGGCGTAATAGGACGCATCATCATACATATTCACTTGGTCGTCCTTGTCCGCCACCACATCGAAGATGCCTACGATCTCCATATCCACTTCCGGGGTGTTATTTTGCGGGTAGTAAACGCCTGTCAAGGTATCCCCAACCTTCAGCCCGTTCCACTCAGCCAGTTCCCGGCTGATGATAATGCTACCCGTCATATCATCGGTGATATGGGTGCCTTCCACCAGCTCAAACCGGCCCGACAAGAACAGCTCATGGTATTGGGAGTTGTAGGAGCCGTAGTTGTAGAAGCTGTAATTCTCATGGGCCAGTTCCTCACCCTTATCATTGAAGATACGGGGTAGGGTAATTAGAGTGGCATCATACCCCGCAATGCCATCCACTGCGGCAATCTGCTGGATCATGTCCTCGGACATAAATTCCTGTGTGCTGTAATTGCCGTTCCAGCCGCCCGTAGAGATGTCGCGCTCCACGGTAAAGCTGGCCCCGGTGGTTCCCCGGACTTCCTCGGCCTGTTCCTCCTGGGCATCGGCTATGGCAAGGCCGGAAAGCACCAAAGTGGTAATGGCCAGGAGCAAGCAGAACACCAGCAAGGTCTTTTTCCATTTCCGTGCGCTATATAAAATCGCTCGTATTCCTAAATTATTCATATCGCCTGCACCTCCTTAACTCATCTGCGACAAAATACTCTTGGGCTTCATCTTCATAATGGGATAGGCCGCCAGTGCGGTAGAGGCCACACACAGCACCATACCGAAAGCCCATACCAGTGCGTAATCCTCGGCGGAAAGAGCCACCTCGATCTCGGCAAGGCCCAAATCCTCGGCGGGTTCTTCTTCAACAGCTTCGCTTTCCCCGGTCAAGTCCACCGTTTCATAGGTTTCGCTTGTCACCTGGGAGAGCAGGCTGCTCCCGATCTGATGGGAAATGGCTGTGCTGGTGCCGAATGAAATCACCAGGGCGATGGCCGCCACAAGGATCACTTCCAGCAGGTATTGCAGCAGCACCGAGCCTTTGGAAATGCCCATGGCCAGATAGACGCCGGTTTCGTGGATTCGCCCACGGAGCCGCAGCGTCAGGAACAGGGCCAGCACCAGGAAACAGATCACCGATACCACCGCAATGGCGATAAAGACGATGTTCTGCAAGCCCTCCAAGGATTCCTTGGCGTTCTGATAGTCGTTGTCGTAGCGGGTCAGGGTGCAGCTCTCCCAATCCACGCCATCCAGTTCCTGCACATCAGTCATAATGCGCTCCAGCTCGTCCGGGTCGTTCACATAGAAATCCCCGTACTGGACATTGGTGGTTCCCTCCGTGCCGTAGAGCAGGAAAGAGGCGGTGGAGAGGTCGGTGAAAACGATATTGTCGTAAAGGTCATAGGACGGAGCCATGCCGATGGAATCCTGTTCTTCCGTATTGGTGAAGATCCCGGCCACCGTCACGGGGATGGTCTTATCTTTGTCCTCCACATTTCCCAGCAGCATGGTGTCGCCCACAGACAGGCCGTTGCGCTGGGCGAACTTCTCATGGATCAGCACCTGGCTGCCGGTTTCAGTGGTGATGGGGCTGCCCTCCACCATTTCAAAGCCGCCATCGGTGAAATAGCTGTCCTCCTGGGAATTGGAGTTGGCCACCACCCGTCCGGCGTTCTCATAGCCCTCCGGCACCTGGGCAGCGCCCTCGGTATTGATCGTAAGACCGTTCCCGTCTGCGTCAAAATAAGCAGCGTAGGTGTAGGAGCGCAGGGTGTACCTGCCGCTCAAACCATCCACATCAAGAATTTGGCTCACTGTATCCTCCGGGATGCCGTTTTCCAGCGTCTTGGCGTTGATGGTGAAATAGCCCAACAAGGCTTTTTTGATGTTGGCGTTGGCCGTTTCCGTGGCCGATTGAATGGAAAGGCAGGTCAGCATCAGCGTGGCCATAACCAGCAGAAACGCCAGCAGCGTGAGGGTCTTGCCCTTTTTGCGAATGGAATACAGGTAGGCCCGTTTGTACAGGTTCATGTCACAGCCACCTCATTTCCTTTTTGTAAAACCAGTGGGTTCACTTGTGTACCTCCTTTACAGTTGTTTGCCGAAGCTGTTTTTGGCTCCGGTGGTGTCCCCGTCTGCCGGGGATACCCTTATGGTACACTACGAAGGTGGAGTTAAGGTGGAGCCTGGATATTTTTTTGGTGGAGTTGACGATAAGGTGTAAAAAAATCGGCGGCCTTGATTTGTTCAAAGCCGCCGCAGCGATAAATAAGCATGGATATTGTCTGCCAGACGACGGTTTTTTTCTTTTTCCGCCGTCAGGCAGATACAAATTCGTATAGAAGCCAAATTATCTGTTGAATAACATCTCTTATTGCAGAAGTTTTTCGTAGGTGAATCGTCCCATAGATTTTTGCAAAAGAAACCAAGCGAGTATTGCGCAGACCGCACCGAGTCCGAGAAGAATCCAGACATTCATTAAGAGGACGCCGGTAAACTGTCCTGCTATAAACAGAATCAGCGGAATGATCAGAAAAACGGCAGCCTGCTGAGATTCCTCCACACTCTGCGCTTTGGCAGAACCGCGGACGATCAGGGTAACGGCAATCAGTGATATTGCGGGGGAAAGCAGCAGCATAACAACCAGCCAGCTTACGCTCGGAACCAGCAGCCTTCCCATCAGGAAAAACAATTCTGCTTCGATGACCAGGAACATAGCCGTAAAGGAGATCAGCGAGACAAGCATACTTAAAAGGAAAGAGGCCCACACTTTTGCCCGAAAGATCTGTTTGAGCGTAAGCGGGCAATAGAGCAATGTTTCAAGCGTATGGCGTTCCTTTTCTCCTACAAATGCGCTGGCTGCCATGATAGAAGCAGCCATGATGGGTATCATCAGGAAAAAGACCGGAAGTATATAATTTAATACCATGCCGGAAAGCGTAAGCTCCAGGCTTTCCGCCTGCGCGGCTTCAGGAAGCAGCGACAGCAGCTTCGTAATATCCGGGTCATCCGGTGCAAAATGAATAGCAATGACGAAAATAGATGGCAATACGATAGTCAATGCCAAAGGAACGATTAAAAGAGCGGAAAATAACCTGCGGTTACTTGCAACACCACGAAAATCCTTTTTTATGATCGCATACATAGCAGCCTTCATATCGCTCGATCCTCCTTTCTGCCTGCAGTCAGGGCAAAATAAATATCTTCCAGACTGGGTTCTATGAGATTTACAGAATAAATGTCCTCGCCGGCTTCTACAATCTTTCGTACCAGATCAGGGATTTCTTTTTTATCTTGTATTTGAGTTTCAAACTCATTGGCTCTGCGTTTGACAAAATTCAGCTTTTCAGGAACGGCCGACGCGCAGATACGAAGTGATTTTGAGGGAAATGCCTGGGTGCGTAATTCATCTATTGTGCCTGAAGCCAAAAGAGACCCATGTTCAATCAGTCCGTAGCGTGTGCAGATTTCCTGAGCATACCTGAGCTGATGGGTACAGAGGAAAACAGTGATGCCTTCTTTGCTGGCCAGATTGTGAATCATTTGATTGACATTCTGGGCGCTTTCCGGATCTAAGCCGGAAGTCGGCTCATCAAGAAACAGAACTTTCGGGCGATGCAGCAGCGCCCGCGCCAAAGAAAGTCTCTGCCTCATACCAGTAGAATAAGTCGCCAGTTTTCGGTCTTTCGCTTCTGTCAGCTCTAATTCCTTGAGCAGCGACTCGCCGCGCTGTTTTCCTTCTTTTTGTTCCAGCCCAAAGGCAGCGGCATAGAAGATCAGATTTCCCATACCTGTCAGATTATCATACATCTGTGCATGTTCGGTCACAATCCCGGACAGGAGATGGGCCTTTTCCGGTTGAGTGTTGGGATTAACGCCCATGATATCACAGGAACCGCCGGATGGAGCAAGGACTCCGGTAAGAAGTTTTACGGTTGTTGTCTTTCCCGCGCCATTGGGACCAAGAAAACCGAATACCTCTCCTTTGTTTAGGGACAGTGAGAGTTGTTTTAATGCTTCTTTTCCGCCAGGATAAGTTTTGGATAGTTTTTGTATGGTAACAGTCTCCATTTATTTTCCCTCCTCGTTTGCTCTCAGCCGATTGATCATGGCCTGAAATCGTGGGTTTTCTGCCAACGGAAGGAAGACAGGATTTTCACTGAGAGCTTGTGTCATACTGTGCCTAATCAGCGCTTCATCTCTTGGCGGAAAGGCTCCTAACATGAGTTCGCTGTCAAACCATTCATCCAGAAGATTGAAAAAGTTATCCCCATGAAGATGCAATGGATAAATATCACTGACGGCCAGATCCGTATACTGCGTGAGAATATCCAGCGCCTGCTCAATATCACCAAGCGCCAGCCACCCCTGAGCGATCGTAATATAGACTCCTAAAAGAATACTGGGATGCAGTGTTTTCACTTGAAAAGTATCCGCAATCTGATAAAATCGCTGACAGGCTTCTTCAAATTGCTCCGCATCGTTCAGACACAAGTTCAGATAAGAAGGGAACAGATCAAAGAAAGTCATCATCTCTTTGTAGATTCCGATCTGAAGGATTTTTTTTGCCTCCTTATCATTACCGGTCGCCCGATATGCAGAAGCCAGGAGCGGTTCAGGAGATCCAGCTTGCATTTCAACTGGCTCCAGAATATCTATGACTTCCGATGGGCGCTGGAGCTGAAGCAAACAAAATGCTTCCATTAACAGTGCCTCTTTTTGCAGATTTGGCTCATCTGCTTCGGATCTCACACGATGGAAACATTCCAGAGCTTTTTCCATAATCTGTGTCATTTGCTCCGGATTGGAAGCCTGCGCAATATGATTGACCAAAAGAGATCCTAATTGAAACAAGAGCGGATAGCAGGAATAATATTTCTTTACAATTTCAAGGCACTCGGCCAAGACCTCATCAAAGGGCAATACAGAAAAGTCCTTTGAAAGGCGGATATATAATTTCTGAATATCCTCTTTTTCCATCTGTGGCTGGTATCCGATCAACTCGTCAATGCTGATATCGAAATAAGACGCCAGTTGTGGCAACAGCGAAATATCTGGCAGAGACGATCCGGTTTCCCATTTGGAAACAGCTCCTTTTGAAACGCCAATATGAGCGGCCAGCTCATCCTGTGTGATTCCTCTTTTGTGACGATTCTCGATCAGGATGCGGCCAAGATTCATTTCCTTCATAATATTCACCTCGTGAGGTCATTATAAGGGAAAAAGATAGCAGATTCAATGGAGGCGTATTTCACTTTTCTCCGAAAAATCAACTGCCAGGAAACTTTCAAAAGCACATAGTGAAAAGGACAATGGGTGATATACAGTCCAAGACCTCCTTATCCGAATGTTTTTTTGATCTCGACCAATTCATGTCGGTTTTCCACCCAATTTTCTACATAACCGCAGTTACAGCAAACATAGCGGATCACGGGAATTTTCCCAAATAAGGTCATGTTTGTGGTATAGATATTGTTTCCGCTGGCGTATCGAGCAGGATTATCCGGCACTCGCACAATATTCTCCGAATGGCACTTCGGACAACACTTTGAATTTTTCATTGTCACCCTCTCCTTGTAACAAAAAACAAAACACAGCACTCCATCAGCAAAACAGCAACACATATCCAAAGGGCCAATGTCCATGTGCTTACAACTGCCGCAGCCAGCAGCATCATCAGCGGAACAAGATATTTGCGGGGATGATGCCACAAATCGCTTTCTGTTTTCCAATCACGGATTGGATGCTTCCATTCCAGAATCACCGACAAAATGGCGCTTTGCAGGGCGAACATAAGAAGCGTCCCCACATGGGCAAAATTAAGACCGCTGTTTACGATCTGCCAACTGCAAAGGTAAATACTGGCAACAATGCTGTTGACCGTAAAAATAAACAGGCAATACTTCCGGCAAAACCGCCCCGCCTGTCCGGGAAGCATACGGATCGCCTGTTCCAGATCCGGGTCGCAGGACAGCAGCGTACAGATTGGGGTGTTCAAGCAAAGGATCGCAAGGCCGATTGGGAACATATCCAGTCCTTGAAATCCGCCGAACAGCAGAGGCAGAAAGCAGGCAATCCCACACAGGCCCACGGTATTGATCAGATAACTCTTGTTTGCCATCAAATAGCGTGTCAGGTAAACGAACACACTTCCGGCGCGGCCTTTATGCCGGACAGTTCTTTTTGCAACGGCTGCACTGTAAAAGTCATAGGCATCTGCAAACGCCAGATACAGCGCCGCAGCCGCAAGGCTTGCCATTGACACGGGCAGCACCGCCGCCCACTGGCGTACCAGCACGATGACGGCCAAAATGCCAGCGGCCCAAAGGACCAGCAGAGCAGCAAGACCTTTCCGGCACATCCGATACCCCGCTGCCGTCACCGCGCACGCCATGCAGCCGCATAAGACCGCAAGCATGATTTCCCCTGCGCTCCATGAGGCAACAGCGAAGAACAGTGCCCAGATCAGCAATGTTTTTGTAATCAGAGTGTACGCTCCCAGCACCAGTACATAGGAAAAGACAAAGCTGCGGTTATCAAAGGGGAGCATAAACATCCCCTGCATTATTTCCATGTGCCGCCGCCCGGCAAGCATCTGCCACATGATACCGGCGGTAAAAAAGGTTGACGTCAGGCAGAGAATAAATGGCGCAATTTCAACTCGAAATTCAGCCGCATAGACCGCGGCAAACAGGATAACCGCGGCCATCAGGCTTTTTCTGGCGCTCTCATACTTTGAGCCAAAAAACTGTTTGGAAAGTGCTTTAATGATGTTCGTCATCGGCCAGCACCTCCCGGATGTTTCCGGCAGCAATCTTAGCGCCAGTGAATGTCTGGCTGATCCTGCCATGCTCCAAAACCAGTACACGGTCAGAAGTCAGACAAATGCTTTCTAAGATGTGGGACGAAAACAGGAGCGTCCCATACTGCTTATAACCGCCCATAAGCTGGTATAAAAACTCTGTGCTTTGAAAGTCCAGCCCGTTTACGGGTTCGTCCAAAAGCAATAGCCTGGGACGCAGGGCAAACGCTGTGATCAGATAGGCTTTTTTCAGATTTCCGGTGGACAGCTCCTTTAAGAGAACACTGGTATAATCCTCAAAGTGGAAGCCTTTTACCAGCCCGGTCACATCCGGCAGCGGTACGCCATAAGACGCAGCCACATACGTCAAATACTCGCGGAATGTGAAATACTGAAAAGACCGATCTTCTGCAAAGACAATATACCGGCTTCGCTTAAAAGCTTTATCGCGGAACAGGAACGGTTGACCGTTCCATGTGGCACGGTCCAAACGATAGTTTGGCAATAAACCGGCAACAGTTTTGATAAAGGTCGTTTTTCCGGCACCGTTCAGCCCAATCAGCCCGACAACTTCATTTGTCCCCAAATCCAGTGAAAAATCTGAAAGTACGGGATGATTGGCAGTATACCAGACGCTTAATTTGTTGAGGGAAAGAAGTGTCGTGCTGCTCATATCGCTTACCTCCGATGATCTTTTTCTTTCTTCCAGATAGAATAGGCGGAATACAAAAACACACCGCCGAGGAAGATATACAGCAAAGCAAACGGGATATTCATGGTGATAAAGCTGTAAATCATACAGCAGATAAAAACGATGCCGAGGATCAAACGAAAATAAAAGTGACGCATACAAACAACCTCCTATATTTCTGTATGTCATTGGGTTTCTTGTTTACAATGCAAGCATACACCAAAGACCCCCTGCGTGCGGTAATGTCCGCCAATGGCAGGTTTTTGACCACGAAAAAATGGCAGGCAGCTTTTAGGCCGCCTGCCATTGATCTATCGAAGCAAGGATTATGATGTTTTGACCGGCTGGAAAGACAGGGTGACAACGGATTGGAACACATGATCTTTGTAATCGGTGCGAATGGTTCCATCGTAGCGATCCGCCGCTGTCTGGACACTTTTCAGTCCCCATCCATGAAAGGCTTTGTCCTTTTTAGAAGTCAGCAGCTTTCCGTTTTCCTGTACGGGCGTGCTGCCATATCCATTTTCTACTTTGATAATGAGCATGGCGTTAATCCGCCGGATCGTAAGATTTAGAAAACGCAAATTCTCCGGGGCTGTTTTGGCTGCCTCCAAAGCGTTGTCCAGCAGATTTCCTAAAATAGTTGTCAAGTCCACGCTGCGGATATTGGTATTATGGGGATATTCGATATTGACCTTTGTTTTGATCTGCTCTTGCCCGGCCAACGCCATTTTACTGCTGATGAGATAATCAAGGGCTTTGTCACCCGTCCAAACAGTTTGTGAAATTTGCCGCACAGGGGTACGCAAGTCCTCACAATATTGTACTGCTTCCTGAATATCGCCCTGCGTCAGACATTGATAAATGGCCTCAATATGATTATGCAGATCGTGATACAGTTTGGCATTGTCCGCATAAGTACGGCGCAGCGCCTGATAATCCCGTTCTACGATTTCCGCCTGTTCCTGTTTTAGTTTTGCAATTTCCGCCTCCATCTCGCGCTGCTGGTTGACACGGTAAAACAGGATTGCAAACAGCAAGATAAGAGACAGAATAATCCATGTGCCGACCTGATCTTCGTTCAGCGGCAGGATGGTTTGCTCTGACAGGGTTACAGCGCCAAACATTCCCAAAATGACAAGAACAGACAAAGCCCGAAGTGTCCCTGCGTTTGGATGATCCTGCTTTACCAGTATGATCGCCCCAATGAGCATTAAAAGGCGTACCAGCCAGATACCGGCCAGGTATTCCATCGCATTGGGATTGATAAAATTTTCCGAACGGAACATAATGCCCAAACCCGCTTGCAGAAGGAAATCCCATAGCCCTACGCCGACTTCATAAAAGAAAATCAGGAACAGGCAAAGGTTTAATTTGTCCCGCAGACAATACCATGTAACCCCAGTGATTACCAGCAATTCGACGGTCAAAACACCGATCGTCGGCAATCCTGCCATTTGCAGAACTGTTGCCAGAACACCGCCAGCCCCAGACAAAAGCAGCAGCCTTCTTTCCGGCTGGAAGCCCATCGCCTTTGCCACAAGGAAAAGCCCCAAAAACAGGCGCATTTCATTGGTAAGAAGGTAGGAAATCGCTGAAATATACTCCATCATATATGCGCCCCCCAAAACTCATTGATTTTTTGCTTGACCTCCTGCAAGTGGGAACGACTGATGGGTAACTGCTCTCCATTTTTGAGAATAGCCGTACTGCCGCTGATTTTCATGATCTGGATGATGTTGACAATGTATCCGCGGTCAACAAAGATAAACTCCGGTGTATTCAGCTCGTCAAATACCTGCTGCAAGCTCTTGCGCACCTTGGAAATTCCGGCGCTGGACACAATGCTGGCGTTTTTGCCGTCCCGCTGGATATAGAAAATGTCCTTGTACGGAATCTTTTCCATACGGTTTGCCGTTTGGATGATGTACTCCTGACCGGCCTCCAATTCAATCAGCTTGGCGGCATCGGTCACGGCAGCGGCCAGCTTCACTTCCAGATTGTTTTTCGGCACATAGCGAAAGATAGACAGTTCAAAGGCATCAATGGCATATTCTGTGTGCGAGGTCACAAAAATAATTTTAACATTCGGGAGAAAGCCTTTAAGCTGCTGCGGGATTTCCATTCCGCTGATCCCCGGCATTTCAATATCCAGCAAAATCAAGTCATAGAAAAAGCCATCATCGGTTATGTCATAAAGCAGATTGCGGCTTTGGGTATAGGTTGTTATTTCATAGCCGATACCTTGCGACTGCAAGCAGGCTTTAACGATCCTTTCGTGCAGGGCAACGGCTTTTTCTTCATCGTCACATATTGCTATTTTTATCACATTCATCACCACATTTCTTCCTGTGCCAATCTGCTAATGTTTCTGTATTTGTTAGGAGCAGCCAAACACGCCCTACATTCATACCTCCGATAACATTTTTTATTATATTTCATTCGCCCAAAGAACACAAGGCAGGAAATATGAATAATAGAGTGTAAGTATAGGCTATGTCCAGAGGCAGCCATACGCCGAAAGAAAGAGGCCGAACGGCAACGGAAAAGACGCCTCCAGTCTACGCATTTAGGTGAATAAAATCCCATGAAAAAACGTCGGGCATGGTAACTGTTAGGTACACACCCGACGTTTTTTTATAAGACTTTATAGTACCATCACCACAAAAACGCCGTAAACTTCACACCGTTTTCCGTATTAACCATGTTGTGGATGATTTCATGGTGGTCCAGAATGGTCTTGGTGATATACAGCCCCAGGCCGCTGCCGCCGCTGTTCCGGTTCCGGGATTTGTCCAGGGTGGTCATCCGCTTTGCCACATTGCTGATACTAACCAGTGGCTTGGAGTAGTACCGGGAACAAACCACCGCCCCCATGACGGAGATCAGCAGAATCACAACGGCGATCAAGGGGGCTTGTTTTACAAGTGGTGTTTGTTTTATCGTTGAATAGTTCGGCTGGCTTTGCCATTCATTCCTCTATGTTTTGTATTTGATCGGTTATCTCTGGCTGATTGCTCTGATTGCCTTCATTGAGGTTTGGAACGCTGAAAAACACGGCAATGAAAATGTTTATTAAAACGATAGCCGCCAATATAATGGCAACGATTTTCCAGATACGGCGTGAGCGGCGATTTTTGATTGCAAGCTGCTCATTTATCCTTGATAACTGCTCTGCGACATCACTGGCGGTATTTTCATTTTCAATTTTTGCCCCCAGCAATTCGCTGACAGATACTTCCAATGTTTCAGCCAATCGGATAAGGGTATCGGCGTCGGGAACAGATAAATTTTTCTCCCACTTAGAAATGGTCTGTCGGACTACATGGAGCCTTGTTGCCAATTCTTCCTGTGAAAAGCCTTTTTGCTTTCTGAGAGTTTTTAAGTTTTCTCCAAACATTGTGCGTTACACTCCTTTGCTTTGATAAATCCAAAGTAACACATTAGCCCTCATACGGCAAGCAACGCAGATTAACAATAACGCAACTTCCCGTAAAAGAAAGGCTTACATTCAAAAGGCGCTGCGAGCATAAGAAATTAGGCTGAATGGCACCGGAAAATAAACTTGTTATCCACCCAAAGGCATAGATAATCCATAATAAAGCGCCGGATGTGCCACCCCATGAGATACGCATCCAACGCTTTTGAATGATAATATGGTGCCATCACCACAGAAATGCCATAAACTTCACACCATTTTTCGTATTCACCATATTGTAGACGATTTCGTGGTGATCCAGGATGGTTTTGGTGATATACAGCCCCAGGCCGCTGCCGCCGCTGTTCCGGTTTCGGGATTTATCCACCCGGTAGAAGGGCGTGAAGATGCGCTCCAAATCTTCCTCAGCAATGTGGACGCCAGTATTCTCCACGGAAAACACCTCGTCCTTTTGGGTGACGGTAATCACCGCGCCTACCGGCGAATAGGCCACGGCATTTCCGCTTACATTGGTGAACACCTTTTCCTTGAGCCAGTGATTTTCCCGGCTTGATAATACTGACGATCTAACATTACAAATCGACATGGAATCATACTTTTATTTTTTCATAGTTATTTTAATATAGCTTTATATCCATTGGTCTTATCACCGGTGATCGTAATAAAATATGATTCTCCAAAGTTGGCATCCCATGAGATAGGCTCTATATATTTTGTAATGTCATCCGGATAGATATTTTCATAATTGGGCGTTACATATTCGGTTATGATTCGGAACTGCATGGACAGCTCGAAAGTATCGGAAAGCGTATTGAGTTCGTCTTTATTCCATACCACAATGTTATCAGAATCATGCTTGATTAAAGACCCGTCCGCATTTGATATGCCTCCGCTGTATTCGTGACTGTCTGCGCGATAATCATAAACCAGTAATCCAATATCTTCTTCTGTATCTAATTGTATATGCAGGGCTATTTCATCAGCAGCAGGCACATATTCGTCTGGAACCGCTCGATAATAAACGATGAAAACCAATGCCAGCACAACCGCTATTGCAAGGATACTCCCGATGATTTTTTTCTTCATTTCAGAAACACTCCTGTTTACAATTCATTCTTTCTTAAATGTCAAGACAATTCCAACGATTGCCGCAAGAAAGAGAATCGGCGCTACTCTGACAAACAGCCATTCAAATGAATGAAAAGCCACTCCCAAAACAGCGGTTTCAGGGTCACTATAATCCCAACCCAAATAAGGGCTATTTACGATTCCCAAGGCTGCAAAACCTATGGTTATAATCGCGCACAGTGCAATAAGCAGCCAACGGATCATTTTCCTTCTCGTGATTTTTCTTTGCGCCAGTTGTAAATTTATGATCTCCAGTTTTTCAGAAATAGCTTTTAGGCGATCAACCTCTGTTTCAACAACAGTTTCTCCCAATAACGTGCTTACGGGGATTTCAAGCACTTCCGACAGGGAGATCAGCATATCCGAATCCGGAACCGACAATCCCTGCTCCCATTTAGAAACGGTTTGCCGCACGACGTTCAGCTTGACAGCAAGCTCCTGCTGCGAAAGTCCTTTTGATTTTCTGATTGCCTTAATATTCTCCGATAACATAAAAAACTCACTCCTTCACCTTAAGTTTGTACTGCTATTGTACGGAAAAATGCCCGTTGCCACAAGCAACGCACATTAACATTCACTACAAAAATACCGTAAATTTTACGCCAGCCTCCGTATTTTCCATGCAGCAATCAATCCCATGATGTTCTAAAATCATTTTGGTAATATAAAGTCCCAGACCACTGCCGCCGCTGTTCCGGTTCCGGGATTTATCCGGCCGGTAGAAGGGTTTAAAGATCTTCTTCAGATCCTCCTCCGGCAGATGAACGCCGCTGTTCTCTACAGAAAACAGCCCATCTTTTAATGAAACGGCTACCCTTGCGCCTGCCTGGGAATAGATCACCGCATTGCTCAATACATTATCCAGCGCCATCTCCAACAGCCGCCCATCCCCACGGTAATGCACTTCCGGATGGATGTCCATAGTAAGATCCATTCCTTTATCTTCCATCCTTCCCATGATCTTCCGGCATGCCCGCTCTGCCATCGGACTCAAATCCAGATCTGAACAGGAAAGCTGAAAATCACTGCCGCCCATCCGGGCCGCCATAAGGATCTCCTTCACGATTTTTCCCATATCATCGGTGATTTTCAGGCAATGGCGCAGATAAGCATCCCGGTCTTTATACTCTCCTACCTGATAGAGCATCCCCTCCAGTTCCCCTTTGAGGATGGCAATCGGCGTTTTTAATTCGTGGGAAACGGCTGTAAAAAAATCAATCCTCTGTTTTTCCTGTTCCCGCTCCCGTTCAATATCCTGCTGCAGCTGTTCATTGGCGGCCTGCAGACGCTCCATTGTGCTGCTTAACCGCTGGGCCATTTCATTCAGGCTGGCAGCCAGTACACCGATCTCGTCTTTTCGGTTGACTTCACACTTCCAGGTCATATCCAGGGTGGTCATCCGTTTCGCCACATTGCTGATACTAACCAGTGGCTTGGAGTAGTACCGGGAACAAACCACCGCCCCCATGACGGAGATCAGCAGAATCACAACGGCGATCAAGGGGATGAGCTTCAGCAGGATGTCATAAGATTGCGCCACCGCGACCAGGGCGGCATTGGCAAATACATGGTAGGTCTGCCCGCCTTGCTGGAATGTAGCGGAACAGCTCATAGAGGGGGCAGAAGTGTCCAGGTTCTCCATATCGGCAAAATTCACGGAGAACAGATTATTCCCATAATGATCGTTGACTTTCACCGAAGCGTTGTTCCTCATGGAAAACTCCATCAAACTGTCCGAACTGGCCTCCCAGCCGTTCCGCTCCAGGACCGCCATCAAGTCATAAAAATCGGAAGTAACCTGGCCTTCCAGCTCCGTATGATAATTTCTCGGCAGAAAGATCATTACCATGCCGTAAATGAGGATGCAGCAGACCACCAGCAGCGCCAGCATACTGAGGAAGGTCTTGGCCTGAATGCTCCCGCTAATCTTCCTTTTCAATTTTATATCCCGCCCCTCTTATGGTTTCGATGTAGTCCACACCCAGCTTTTTACGGATGTTCTTGATGTGGGTGTTTATGATTTTTTCGTCGCCAACATAATCGTAGCCCCAAACCGTGTCCAGCAGCCTTTCCCTGGACACCACCCGGCCCTGGTTTTCCAGAAGGAGCTTCAAAATCTCAAATTCCCTGGTGGTCAGGGAAACGCTTTCTGTTCCCACAAGGACGGAAAGGCTGTCCGTATCCACCGTGATTTCCTTATAGCGTATCACGGTATTGGGCGCAGCGCCGCCCTGTTCGGCCCGCCGCAGTACCGCTTCGATATGCTTCATCACCACCGGCATGGAAAAGGGCTTGGTGACGTAATCATCGGCCAGGGCGTCAAAGCCCTTCATCTGGCTGTCGTCATCGTCCAATGCGGTGAGCATGATAATGGGGACATGGCTTTCTTTCCGCAGAATTTCGCACACGGCAAAGCCGTCAATTTTCGGGAGCATTAAGTCTAAAAGCACCAGGTTGGGCCTGTTCGCCCGGAACTGTTCGATCCCTTCCAGACCATCCGCGGCCAGGACCACCGTGTAGCCTGCGTCCTCCAGGAACGCCCTGATAATATTCTGAATGGATGTTTCATCTTCTATAACCAAAATCAGTTTTGACATTGCTTGCACCTCCATAAGTAGTGTATCACACGAATGTGGAGTTCCGGTGGAGTTGGGACACTTTTTTTCAGTCAATCACAACCTTTTCGGTTCTCAAAAAATCCCCGGATATTTCCAATGATCCGGAAGCGCAGAAAAAGCAGGAACCGCATTGGATTCCTGCCCTATCAATTTACTATTCTGTTCGGACTTTTCCCATTCTGTGTACTTTCACACTTCCTGTTCTTCATCGGATTTCCCCATGTACCGAATATAGTCCTCCCATGTCTCGATCTCCGGATGCTGGTCATACCATTCCCGTATATGGAGTGCCGACTTGTATACCCGCTCAATCTGTTGCGGTGTCAACTGAAGCATCTCCTGATAGAGCCTGTGCATCAGAAGCCCTGTCTCATCGCGGGGCGCGTAAATACAAATGTCCGCCGATAAACGAAGCGTTACGACACATTTTAAAAATATTTCCGTGCCATGCTTGCTGGTTCCATCTTCTAATCGCCTTACTGTTCGTATATCCACATCTAAGGCATCAGCAAGCTGAAGCTGCGTCCATCCTTTTGCTTCCCGGGCTTCCTTGATAATCCTGCCTGTAAATTCAAAATCATTCATGTATATTTCCTCCGTTTCGACTCATTTTAGCATGTTTTAACGGAAATTCAAAACAAAGTACTTCATACGATACGCAATATTTTGCAGGTCATCACCATTGGACCGAAATGTTGATAAAATCAGCAAAGTGGACGGCTCGCTTCAGTCACAGCACAACATTTGACGGCTCTTTTATGTATTTGCCTTCCCGATTTGTCTGTTTAATTCCCCACACTCTGTCTGTGACAAATCTGAAATCGTAATGCTCTCCAGCTGCCTGTGTATCCCTTTTTCCAGTCGTCTATATGTACATTCCAGTGTGTGAAAATCCTCCTTCGGTAGTCTTTTATCCGGCAGAACAGCCACATTGCCTTTACGATTCATGGCCATAATGACATCCATCAGACTGATTTTAGCCGGCGGCCGTGACAACTGATAGCCGCCGGCGGAGCCATGCCCCACATGGACGAATCCTGCCTCCCGCAGTCTGGCTCCAATCTGAAGCAGATAACGGGGCGATACGCCAATAGCTTTTGCCAGTTTGGAGGAGGAAACGACTCCGGAAGCCCTGGACAGGCAGATCAGCATCCGGATCGCATAGTCTGTTGAAGCGTTGAGCCACATACTGATTTCCTCCTTATCTCAAATATAGCTACATTTCCGAAGAGATCCGATTTCCTTCTTTCGTTCCCTTCCATCCCTTTTTCAAATATACGTTTCCTGTTAAAGCGGCTGCAATACTGGCAACGACATGACTGACTAAAACTGCGGCCCAGATCCCATTAAGGCCCAAATTCAAATGGGACAATAAATAAGCAAGGGGCATCCTTACGATAATGTAGTAAAAAATCATCAAAAACATGCTTTTAGAGGGTTTTCCCAAACCATTAAGTGACCCCAGATAACAGTTTGTGACCGTATTCAAAATATACCCAATGCCGACAATCAAAAAATAGGTACCTACAATCTCTGCCACTTCATCGCTTCTCACAAACAGTCCGGAAAGCTGTCTGGAAAAACCGACAACCAACACAGAAAGAATCACCAGCAGGCCGCAGCCATATTTCAGACCGCATTTCAGATAATCTCTTGCCCGGTCATACCGGTTCCCGCCGGCACACTGGCCAATGATCGTTGTCAGGACCATATTCAGAGCCATGGCCGGATAAAAAAGAATGATCTCCAGTTTCCCTGTTACCCCATAAGCCGCAATGGCTGTGATGCTGTATGTACTGACAAGGGCTGTAAGAAACGTGGTGCTGATCGCCGGTATGCTTTGCTGGACCACAGAAGGAACGGCTTTCTGAATCAGCAGCCATATATCCGCTTTATCAAAGCTGGAAAGTTTAAATGCAAACAGTTTCTTCTTTTTAATGTAAAACAGCATAAATACAAGGCAGATGCCCTCTGACAATACCGTGGCTATAGCCGCGCCGTTGAATCCGATAAAATGAATGAAAATAGGGTCAAGAATCGCGTTTAATATGGTTGTCGTCAGCATGGCAATAGCCTGAAACATAGAGTTTCCAAAACTGCGCAGCACCGCAGCGAAATAACAGTATAAATAAATTGCCAGATAACCTAACACATAGATGGATAAATAGCTGTATGCCATATCATAAGTTTCCGCCGGAGTATTTAAAACATTTAAGATCGTCGGAAGCAAAATCTCCAGTATGACAGTCACTCCAATGGAAAAGACGACAGCCACACAAAAAGAAGTGCCGATTAAACTTTCCGTTCGTTTTTCATTTTTTGAGCCAATGGCCTGGGAAAGCAAAATGGATACACCGTTTGTGGCTCCCATGGCAACGGAGGTCAAAATTAAAATAATCGGTGTGGAATTTGTTAAGGCAGCATACGCTGTTTCTCCCAGTAAGTTGCCGATCCAAAGGCTGTCCACCAGATTATACATCATATTCAAAAACATGGCCGCAACCATTGGCAGCGCCATTGCCAGCAGACAATGCCTTGTATTGCCGCCGATAAAATCAATTTTCTTCATCATCGTTCTTCCTTTCCGCTCTAACAGGCTTCATTGATTTAAAATGTAAATGTTATTATTGAATGAACATTATTCATTTATAGGCTATTAAAATTCCCCTACTGGGAGCAGGGGCTTTTAAAGATGGAGCGCGTAAATCAGAAATTTACGAATCCGGTTTGCTTTTTCCTTTTGGTCCATACCATCGTCCAGCAGAATACCAAGCTGCCCATAAATGCAGAACATTGCCGCCGTTTTCAGATCCTCAAGCTGGATCTCTCCATTTTCCCGGGCATTCTGCAGCATTTTTTCGATCACTGGCACAAGTTTTTCACAGGTTTTGAGAGAAAGCTGGTTATGGAACTTTTTGTTTTGCGGGCCATGGAAGACTGCGTAATATTTTGTATTTTGATCTTCTACATTCAACGGCATCTCCTCGATGAATTGTTTTAATGGCATATGGGTGTTTTCAGCCATTTTGGCAAACTGGGATACCAATATATCCGCATACTGCTCAATCGCGCTGTCAAACAATACTTCCTTTGATGGGAAATAACGGTAGCAAAGGCCCTGAGATACCCCGATAGATTTGGCAATATCCGTAATCGTGATTTTTTCATAGCCCTTCTCGCCAAACAGTTTCAGGGCAGCATCAAAGATCTCCTGTCTGCGCTCTTCCGGCTCTTTCGTAATCCGCATACCTCGTTCCTCCTTTCTTCCATGATACCATACCGCTCCCATAAATTCAATGAGTGAATATCAGTCATTTTATACCCATAGAAACGCAAGCCGTATGACCTACCTGCTCCCATGAAATATTATGGAAACATTGAGACAGCAGGGAAATCATCTCTTCTTTTGAATAAATTTTTACATCGCCTTCTTTGCTATGGCGCATATAAAAATTCATAATCGCGCGTCCTACCAAGGGCTGCCAGCAATCTCCAATCAAAAATGTACCGCCCGGTTTTAAAACTCTTTGGACTTCTCCAATGACATTCTCCGGAGCCGGATAATGATGGAAGGAATCGTTGCAGTACACAACATCAAAGAAATTGTCCGCAAACGGAAGATGCTCACTGTCTCCAAGAACCAGCCGAACCTTGCCCGATAATTTGCTCTCAGCAACCGAAAGCATTTTTTCCGATAGATCAATGCCATACAACTCTCTCTGATCATCGACCTGCAGCAGCATTTTCATCATCTCTCCCGTCCCGCATCCCAAGTCTAAGGCTCTCTGAAACGGAATATGCGCCAACTTACTCAATAGAACAGGATAGAGTGTTCTTGCATGCTGCCCATGGATATCCTCATCATAAGTATCCGCCTGTTGATTGAATGTGGATTTCGATCTTTCTTTTATATCAGCCATCAGTTATGACCTCCTTTCACTTCACAAGTATATCAGGTTTTTCTGAAATGTCAATGAATATTATTCATTCATTTTGTGAAATAATGATCTCATACAAACAACGTCCGGAAAAATAAGCCATCTTACCTTTCCAGACGTTGTTTTCTTCTCCCTATTCTTCCGGCAGCAGTTCACAAATCGTTACTGTCTGCAGCTGCCTTGTTATCCCAATTTCTAATTCTTCATAAACATGTCTTAAAAGCCTGAACTCCTGCTTTTCTTTTATACATGATCGACATTCTGACAGATCCTTTCTCCCTTCCATAGCAGTAATAACATCCAGCAGACTTATCTCTCCCGGTAATCGAGACAGCCTATATCCTCCGGCAGCGCCAAAACTCACACTGATAAAACCGGCATCCCGCAGTCTGGCTCCAATCTGAAGCAGATAACGCGGAGAGACACCAATCGTTCTGGCCAGTTGGGAGGAGGAAACGGCTCCGGAAGCCTTGGCCAGGCAGATCAGCATCCGGATCGCATAGTCTGTAGAGCTGTTCAGCTGCATCACCAATCCCCTCCTCTGCTTTCTCACAATTCACTGTCTGTACTTTCTTCCTTATACTTTTCCTTCAGACGGGAAAAAGTTTCATCGCTGACCACATGTTCAATACGGCAGGCATCTTTTTCCGCGATTTTCAGATCGACACCGGCCTCCATAAGCCATGCTGTAAAAAACCGATGCCGCTCGTAAATTTTTTCTGCGATCTTGCGCCCCTGTTCTGTCAGATGGAGAAAGTGATCTTCATCCATAATAAGGAAGCCGCCCTCCTGCAGGACTGCTACCGCATGGCAGACGCTGGGCTTGGATACTCCAAGATGCCGAGCCACGTCCACGGAGCGCACCATACCCATTTTTTTATGAAGAACCAGAATAGCCTCCAAATAGTCCTCCCCGGACGCGTAGAGTTTCATCGTTACCTCCAATCAGGCAGAAATTTTTTGTTCGGCGTTCCACATAGCCGCATACTTTCCGCCTTTAGCCAGCAATTCATCGTGAGTACCAGCTTCAGCAATCTTTCCGTCAGATACCACAAGGATTTGATCTGCATTTTTGACGATGGAAAGGGTATGAGCAATCATTACCACAGTCTTTTTCTCTTTCAGCAGATTGGCGATGGCCTGCTTTACTGCCAGTTCATTCTCAATGTCAAGGGACGCTGTTGCTTCATCCAAAAGCAGGATCGGGCTGTTTTTCAGGATAGCGCGGGCGATGGAAATCCGTTGACGCTCACCGCCAGAGAGAAGGTTTCCGTTCTCGCCGGTCGACGTATCATATCCCTTTTCCATCTTGCGGATGAAGCCGTCACAGTTGGCCTCCCGGCAAGCGGCCTCGATTTCCTCGTCCGTGGCATTGGGGCGGGCGTGCCGGATATTATCCCGGATGGTATCGTCAAAGAGAAATACATCCTGGTCTACCATAGAGATTTGTTCCAGTACACGCTCTGCGGCCACATGGTTAATCGGTTTGCCGCCGATTGAAATGGTTCCTCCATTCGCCTCGTAGTATTTTGCAATCAGGTTCAGAATGGTAGATTTGCCGGAACCGGAGTCCCCGACAATGGCTGTGAGTTTCTGGTCTGGCACTGTAAAGGTGGCGTATTTCAGCACCGGCTCTCCGGGTACATACGAGAAGTCCACACTGTCGAAGGTGATTTCATGGGTGGACGTTTGAAACGGCTCCATACTGCCAGTTTCCTCTGGTTCGTTCATTACACCCAAGATTTTGTTTTTGGAGATCATCAGGTTCTTATAGCTGGTGAGGTCTACAAAAATCGAGTTCGCCAGTTTTGCACAAAACAGGGGCAACATACAGATCAAAAGATAGTCTACCGTGTTCAGTGTCCCTGCGGCCCAAGGCGCATACGCTGTCCAAATAACCAGCGGGCAGGACAGCCAGCTTAGAATGCCAAATCCAGCGCCGATAGGCAGTACCTTTGCTTCATACACAAAGCTGATCCGGCAGAACTCCCGCATGGCGCCTATAACGGTTTTATTCTTCAATCCACCTACGCCATAGGCCCGGAAAGTTTGAATACCAGACACATACTCCACAATGCTGCTGACATTCTCCGCACAAATATCATTCTTTTCTTTACCATACTTCCGAACCATACGGAAAGAAAGCCACAGTCCAGGGATCAAAAGCAGATCGGCAATCAGCAGGATAATTCCGGCAGGCACATAAATAGTCATCACAAAAATAATCAGCATGAGCGAAAGTGCAAAACTCTTTGCCAGATCACCGATCTTATGGGTCAGGATTTTTTCATAGTTGTTTACATCGCTTGTGATGGTATTGATATAATCGCCGGTCTGTCCCTGGGTAAACCGGGATAGCGGGATACGCTTCAAATGGTCGCCCATAAAAAGCCGGATGTTTTTACTGACCTCTGCGCCGCCAATCTGCGCTTTGGTATAACCATAGCTGTAAATCAGAATACGAAGCAGGAAAATGACCGCAATTACACCAGTCAATATCAATGCCCGGTTCATGTCAAACTGCCCTGACCACAGAAATTGCATGACTGAGTAAAGAAGCATGAACAAGCTGCCGGAGAGAAGCCCTTCCAGAACAGTCCCGCCAACGCCAATATAAAAATTACGGTTCTTTTTCAATACATCATGCTCACTCATGCTGCTCGCCTCCCTCCAACTGATAAGTAATATTCCGGGCTGTTTCGTAGTCCTCCCACGCCTTCCGATAGTAAGCATTGTTCTTTCGGACTTCCTCATGGGTTCCGACACAAGTAATTGTGTGATTTTCAACCACTGCTACACGCTCGCACATCTTCAACGCGCTCAAACGATGGGCTACCACAATGACCGTCTTTCCCTTGCAGAGATTTTGAATGGCTTTGTCAATCTCCATCTGATTTTCCGGGTCAGAGGCGCTTGTGGCTTCGTCTAAAATCAAAATGGGGGCGTTCTTCAGGATAGCGCGGGCGATGGCAATCCGCTGTTTTTCACCGCCGGAGAAGCGAGAGCCGAAGCTGCCCACCTTCGTGTCATATCCATCCGGCAAAGACATGATGAAATCATCAATCTGCGCCTCTTTTGCGGCGGCCCGCACTTCTTCCAGAGTGGCGTTACTGCCCATGCGGATATTTTCTAAAACGCTGTCACGGGTCAGAAATGTCTTTTGGAACACAATAGCGACATTTTTCAGAATAGTATCATAATTGAGTTCCTTTACATTTTTCCCGCCAATCAACACTTCACCTTCCTGCACATCATAGAATCGGGAGATTAGTTCAATCACGGTACTTTTACCGGCACCAGACTGTCCCACAAGGGCCATGCGTTCACCATCTTTAATTTTGAGATTGACGCCTTGCAGTACATCGGTCTTGCCATCATAGGAAAAGCGAACATTCCAAAGTTCAATATCGTGATTTTGGGGAAAGTCCGTTCCACCCTCATAAATTGGAATATCCAGTATCTCTTTGGTCTTAGTAACAGCGTTCAGCACATTAGCAAAATTAGTCCCCAATTCCTGCAGGGGGCGGATTTCCGTCAGATACATGGAACCTACATAGACGAACAGCAAAAATGCGCTGGCTGCCAGCGAGCCTTTCAGGAAAAACATTCCGCCGATTGGAACCATCAGCAACATCCCACATTCGATGATAACAACAAAGGCCGCATAAGGTGGCCCCATGCGCCGGGAAGTTTCATTCCACATGGCGTTTTCTTCCTGGATAGCGTCTGAAAACTTTTGAAACGATTTGCTCCCCATGTTATAGGCTTTAATCAATTTCATGCCGCTGATGTACTCAATCATAACCGAGTTCAGTGTGGTAATGGAGCGATTGGCCCGTTCCATCAGGTCATCCGTATTGCGGAACATCATCCCCATTACAACAACAGCAAGGATCAGCGGAACCAGGGAAATCAATGCCAGAGGAATATTGACGGTCATCAGATAAATAAAGATGACTACCGGCCCCACCAGATAGCACACAAGGTCAGGAAGGTTATGGGCCAGGAACAGCTCCAGCTTTTCAACATCCTCATTCAGAACCGTTTTTATATCCCCGGTGCGCCGTTCATTCAAGGCCCCCAAAGGCGCTCTGGCCATGTGTTCTGCAACCATGCAGCGCACTTTGAACAGTGCGCCGTATGCGCCTTTATGGGCTGCCACGCCGGAACAGCCGAATAGTGCAAAACGCAGGGTGACAGCGGCGGCAATCATTGCCACAGTCTGTACCACAAGTTCTTTTGTGCAGGCATTGTCAAATGTGGCATCCATCAACCTGTAAATCCCAATATACGGAACAATAATGCAAAGCCCACTGCACATGGACAGCAGGATTGCCAGGAACAGCCAGATTTTCTGGCCTCCGGCCCAATGGAGCAGCAAAGCTACTCTGTTTTCTCTTTTCTGTTTCATAGATTACCTCTCCTTCCATCTGAATGGCCCAGGCCACCTTCTCTGTCTCCTTCGGAGACATTCACCTTGACAGAGAACAGCTCTCTCAATTTCGGGAGGGCATCCATCACAACAGGTACATCATCGGGCATTTCGCCCTCGTCAAAATGCAGGACGCGGGAGCAGGTTCGGCAGACAAACTCAAAATCATGGGTAACGATGAAAATAACCTTTCCCATATCAGACAATCGCCGGATCAGCCCTGCCACCTGTGCCATACTGTCAAAATCCAGGCCGCTGGTCGGTTCATCAAATACCAGAAGATTTTTCCCGCAGATCATACTGACCGCCACCGCTACCCGTTGCTTTTGACCGCCTGACAGGGTGTTCGGGTGTCGTTCCCGGTAAGAAGCAAGCCCCAATTCTTCCAGTGTTTCCACCACTAATTTCTGATCGGGATTGCGAATACCAAAGGAGCATTCTGCCTCAACACTGTCAGCAAACAATTCGTAGTTCACATCCTGCATGACCATGTAAGACTTCTTCAGCCTTGCCTTTCGGTCCATCGGTCTGCCATCCCACAGGAATTGTCCATCACAGTCCTTATGCAGCCCGCACAAGGCGCGGGAAAAGGTCGTTTTGCCTGCTCCGTTATGACCAACTACGCCGATCACTTCTCCCTTCGCGGCGGAGAGGGCGATATGATGTAAAATCGTCCTCTTTTTGTAGCGGAGTGTTACATCTTGAAGTTCAAGTATGGGTGCTGAAACAGGCAGGCACTTCTGTGGGGGAAGTACCTCTGTCAAATCTACCGCCCGCAGCCCCATATATTCGCGTTCATTTTCCGGCAAGCGACGAAATTCTTCCGGAGTATAAACCCTTTTGATTTTTCCTTTTTCCAGATAAACAATACGGTCGGCAAGTTCCATCAGGTAGTACAGCCGGTGTTCTGCAATTAAAATCGTTTTGCCCTGGCTTTTTATCAGCCGCAGGTGTTCCTTCAACTCCTGAATAGATGTCATATCCAAATTAGAAGACGGCTCATCCAGCAGATAAATTTTCGGGTTCATAGCATAGACAGAAGCAAAAGCGATTTTCTGCTTTTCACCGCCGGACAGTTCAAAAATGTTCCTGCTCCGCAGCTTCCGGATATGCAGATCTTCTGTTGTCTGTTCTACTCTCTCGGCCAATTCCCGGGGAGGGCGGGCCTCATTCTCAATACCGAAGGCGATCTCGCTGTCTGTGTCCACATTGAAAAATTGTGTCCGTGGATTTTGAAAGACCGAACCAACCTTTGCGGCAATCTGGTACATGGGAAGATTACTGATCTCCTGACCGTCTACCAGCACACGGCCATGAAATTCCCCCTGATAAAACTGCGGGATCAATCCATTGACCAGGCGTGTAATCGTTGTTTTGCCACACCCGCTGCGCCCACAGAACAGGACACATTCTCCATCTGCAATTTTCAGATTGATGTCATGCAGGCCATCATGCTCTTGCCCATCATAAGAAAAGGATACATTTTCAAGCTCAATCAACCGATGACACCTCCCCGCACACACAATTCAAAAATCAGAAAAGCAACGGCAACCGCCATAATCATCCAATCAGCAATTCCGCACTTTATCTGAACAAGGCAGGTGCGTGGATTAGGATTTTCTATTCCGCGGGTAACAGAAGCGATGGAAAGTTCATCTGCCGCTTTCGAGGCCGTCATCATCAACGGCACATAGATACACTCTACCGTCATTCCCGGATGGGACAGAAAGCCCCCCAAAGAAGGGGAAACATCTCTCATCCGCATAGCGTCCTTGATATATCGCCAATCCTCCTGGATGGTCGGAATATAACGCAGCATGACCGCCAACGGGATCACTAATTTCTTCGGCGCATGGACACGGTTCATCGCGGACAGAAACTCATTCACCTTTGTTGTTGACAGTACAATTCCGGCCAACATCCCACAGGCATAGACTTTATGAAACAGACCTAAAAAGGCGATGAACATCGTCCGCAGCGTTCCTGTCATTTCAGCCATGATCCAGACCGTCAAAACGCAGATGACCGCATAGAAGCACACTGCCTTGATGACATATTTCCATTTTCCGAAGAATATTCCCAATATTGCAATCAGCACAACAAGTGCGAATTGGTATGCAAGTGAAGGAGCGAACATGGACGCCAAAACACAGATCAGGATAAGAAAGAGCTTGGCTCGTGGGTCAAGCCAAAGCCCTTTCTTCTGGCGCTCACCGCTCATGCCGTGATACCCGCCTTTTCAAACTGCTTTTTCAGCATTTTGCAGCCTACAAAGGCACTGATTGCCGATGTAATGATAGCGGCGGCAAACATGGCAATCAGGATACCGGTGTTGGCGGTTGCCTGCATGGTGTCAATGTAGCTCTGTTCGGTTCCGTTACCCAGCATGGTCTGCGCCCAGCCATTGGGGTCAGCAAAGAAAACGATGTACGATCCAGTGCCGCCCAAGGAGAACAGGATATATGCAAGACTGTTGAGCTTTTTGCTCTTATATTGTCCCGCCCCAGCAACAAAATCGGCGACCACCGCCATAATCAGATAGCCCAGCGCAAAGGCCCAGTGCATACCCGTAACGAACCAGATGATACAAATGACAACGCCCATGATAGAAAGGCTCCACCTCTTTTGAACCTTTGCGATCATCAGCAGGAAAACAGGCCCCGCAAGCAGTCCGCTCCCGGCCGGCATAAAGAATGTAAGAACCGGGTTAGGTGCAAAAAAGATACCGCCTATCAGTACAAAAACAAATACCAATGCGGTAAAAATACCTGTTGTTACCAGATCTTTCACGGTAAGACCTTTGCTCAAAGAATTTGTTTGATTACTCATTTTTTCCTCCTACCTTTCGTTGTCTTGACTTGACAAAGGGTTTGTGATATTCTTGGGTTAGATGCTGCTAACCGCTATCTAATACAGTACGCTTGTATCGAACAACATGCAATAGGTTCCGGCAATGTTCGTCCGTTCCTTTCAAAAGTTCGTCCAATCGTTGCAAAAAGGAGGCGGGCTGTTTTTATGTCCGAAATTATCGACAAATTTTATACACCTTTGTTGACTGGTCATGGCTTTATTCCTGACCCAGACAATCAGCAGTATGGCGCTTTGGGGATATGTTGGAAACTTTCTCCCGAAGTTGGAGAAGGCACTTACTGGACTTATGGGCAGAAAGACCTTTATGACATCAAGATACACAATTTTTCGTTTCACAAGGATTTTATGCTGGAATTTTCTTTGCCGGAATGTTTGAGCATTACACGCTATGACTCGATTTCCGGTGAAGAACTATCTCCATACCGCAGATTATCTGCTGGTTGTATCAAAACCTTTATTGGAGGCTACACACCCTATAAAGCATTGATCCACAAGAATATTCCAATCCGTTCCATTGGGATAGAAATCACGCCGGCTTATTATGAAGACTACCTGCAGAGATTATATCCAGAAGCGCAGATCAATCCTGTGGAGGCATTTCAGAAAATTGACCAAACTTCATATTTTCCGGAAATGTCTCGTCTTCTTACAGAGATCAAAAACTATCGCGGAGAAGGCGTTGCAGCAAAACTCTTTTATGAAGGCAAAGTAGCAGAAGCTGTTTCAATGGTTGTAGAATACCAGAAAAAACATCCTGAAAAGATTACTCAAAAGCTATCGCGACAGGACATAGAAAGTATTCAGACAGTTGCATCCTATTTAGGTGATCATTATGCTTCTGATATTTCACTTGAACGTCTGACTCAGATTGCCTGTATGGGAACAACAAAGCTGAAAAGCTGCTTTAAGAAATATTATGACTGTACGATTACAGAATACATCCAACAAAGGCGAATGAGTCAGGCGGAGTATTTGCTTGCATATACGGATCTATCTGTAGGACAGATTGCTCAAACAATAGGATATTCCACATCAAGCCGATTCGCTGAATTGTTTAGAAAAAGTACAGGGTTATTACCTATGGAATATCGTAAGATGGCTCAGAAGAACAAAAATTTGCCTTAATTTGTACAATTTCCTATTTTCAAAATAGGGAAGCAAAAAATCATAAGAAAACCGGGACACATGGTTATCTAGTAGCTGCTGTGTCCCGGTTTAACATTAACTTTTGAAAAAGCACTTAGAAGCTCACAGTTATAGAGCCATGATAACTATCCAGACATTGTCTGGTATTTTCAAATAGTGTAAAACGTTCTCATATAATATCCGAAAGCATTATTTTCTTTAATTCTCTCTCCAGCAAAATATTTAATCTCTGATATGCCATTTCCAAAGTAACCATCTCCTGTTCCAATTCATCTGAAGGCAACCCGCAGATCTTTCCGGTTTGCACGACTCCCTCCATACTCAAAATAACATCATACAGGCTGATCTCCTCTGGATTTTTAAATATTTTTAATCCACCTGACGGTCCATGGACGGCCACAATAAATCCGACTGCTCGCAACTTGCTACTAATTTGGAGCAAATACCTATGCGATATGCCAAGAGATGCCGCAAGTTTTGTAGAGGATAGCGTCTGTCCGTTTTTGGCCAGATATACCAGCATCTGTATGGCATAATCTGTAGATCTGTTCAGCTGCATCGACGTTCTCCTCCTCTGCTTTTCTTATGGCTCACCATTTTCATTCTCACTTTGGTATTTTTCTTTCAACCGGCAAAAAGTTTCATCGCTGACCACATGTTCAATACGGCAGGCATCTTTTTCCGCGATTTTCAGATCGACACCGGCCTCCATAAGCCATGCAGTAAAAAACCGATGCCGCTCATAAATTTTTTCTGCGATCTTACGCCCCTGTTCTGTCAGATGGAGAAAGTGATCTTCGTCCATAATGAGGAATCCGCCCTCCTGCAGGACTGCTACTGCATGGCAGACACTGGGCTTGGATACTCCAAGATGCCGGGCCACGTCCACGGAACGCACCATACCCATTTTCTTATGGAGTACAAGAATGGCTTCCAAATAATCCTCCCCGGACGCATAGAGTTTCATAAAGCCCCCTTTACTGAACCAATTTCCAGCCGATGGCCTCCTGTCTGGCCGATACAAAGTCAGCATATAAGCCTTTCTGCTGGATCAGCTCTGCATGAGTGCCGCACTGGACAATGTGAGCATTGTTTAACACAAGGATCTGGTCGGCGTTCCGAACGGTTTTCAGCCGATGGGCAATCATAATAATCGTTTTGTCATGGGTCAATGCCTCGATAGCCCGCTGCAATTCATCCTCATTCTCCGAGTCAACGCTGCTTGTTGCCTCGTCCAAAATGATGATGGGCGCATTTTTCAGCATAGCGCGGGCGATGGAAATACGCTGTTTCTCACCGCCGGACAAGGTGCCGCCGCCCTCGCCAATCACAGTATCATAACCTTCCGGCAGAGCGGAAATAAAGTCATGGCAGCAAGCCTTTTTCGCCGCCTCAACCACCTGCTCATGGGTAGCGTCCGGGCAGCCAAACTTGATATTGTTCTCAATCGTATCTGCAAAGAGGTACACGCTCTGAAACACCATCGAGATATTCTTCATCAGGCTGTCCAGTTTGAAATCCCGTACATCCGTACCGCCTATGGTAATCTTCCCGGCGTTCACATCCCAAAAGCGGGCAATCAGGTTGCACATCGTTGTCTTACCTGCCCCGGAAGGGCCTACAATGGCCGTAGTCGTTTTTTCGGGAATGGTAAAGCTGACCTGATCCAATATCTTGCGGTCTGCGTAGGAAAAATCCACCTTGTCAAACACGATTTCGCTGGACTTCGGCGTAATGTCAGTGCCTTTCTCGTCCATCATCGGCGTGTCATCAATGGAGTTTGCCGTATCCATCGAGGCCGCCAGCATTTGCAGCAGAGAGGCCATATTCCCGGCGTTCTCCAAATCGTTGAACACCATAAAAGAAGCGATTACCAAAATCAGGCCGTAGGCCAGCGGCAAAGAGCCATCCAGCCAGAACCAGACTGAGGCCAGCAACAGCAGGACGCTGAACACCCGGACAACCACTTGCTTGATAGCGTCATAGGGAACGCTGGCTTTTGTCAGTTTCAGGTTATCCCGGCAGCTTGCCTGAATAGCGTTTCCAATGGATTGTGTGCTGTCCCGTTCAAGGCCAAATGCTTTGACAATCCCCATGCCCTGAATGTACTCCAACACGGACTCCACAAGGGACTCCTGCGTGTGCTGGCGCACCGAGCTTAGGGCCGCAGACTTGCGGAGGGCCAGTTCCGCCGCTGCAAGATAAAGAAGGACACCGACAGCAGCCACAAGCCCGATCCGCCAGTCGAATATCAGCAGGACAATGACAAGAGCCACCGAGTTGAAAAATCCGCCCAGTACAGACACCAGGACACGAGCCGCCGAGTTCTCTACATCGCCCAAAGTCGTTGTGACAATGGCGGTAATGTTCCCGATACTATTCTTGTTGAAGTAGCCCATCGGGATATAGCGCAGCCGATCTCCGATGTGGATACGCTTTTCCGCTACCATGCAATAGCCGGTTTCCGTTTGCTCCATCGTGGAAAAGTAGGTCGTGATGATACGCCCGATGAGGGATACCGCCATAATTCCCAACGAAATCCAGATAAACTTTCCGTCCCGGTTGTCAGATACCAGCGCACCGATCACTACAAAGAGGGCGGCAAACTGCATGGCTGAAAACAGCCCGGACAGGAACGCAAACAACAGGGATTTTTTCAAAAGCCCCTTTTTGCTGCCTGCAAAAGCAAAGATTTTTTTCAATGTTCCATACATCTGACAACGCCCCCTTACATCTGGTCTTTCGCGCCGATATGCGCCTGCCACATATCCCGGTAGAGGGGGCAGATTTCCAACAGTTTCTCATGCGTCCCCTGTGCGTGGACGGTTCCATCCTTCACAACAACGATGTTGTCCGCGCCAACAATGGTAGACAGTCGGTGTGCAATCACAATCAGGGTCTTGCCGACAGTTAAAGCGGAAATGGCTTTCTGTACCAGCGCCTCGTTCTCGGGGTCAATGTAGGCTGTTGCCTCGTCTAAAATGACAACCGGCGCATTTTTCAGCATGGCGCGGGCGATGGCAATACGCTGGCGCTCCCCGCCGGAAAGGTGGGAACCGGCGCTGCCGACAATCGTATCATAGCCATTGTCCAGCTTGCGGATAAAGGTATCGCAACCGCTTTGTTTGGCGGCCTGTTCTACCTCCGCGTCTGTGGCGCTGGGCTTTCCCATACGGATGTTTTCCCTGATACTGCGGTTAAAAAGATAGTTGTCCTGGGACACATAGGAAATCTGGTCTGAAATTTCGGACAGCGGAATATCTTTCAATTCATAACCTCCGAGGGTAATGCTGCCGGATGTAACATCCCAATACCCGGCAATCAGTTTTGCCACCGTGGATTTACCGGAGCCGGACGGCCCCACAAGGGCGGTCATGGTTCCGGGGCGAATGACAAGGTTCACATCATGCAAAACCTCTGTTGTCCCGTCATAGGAAAAAGACACAGACCTAAGAGAAATGCCGGTGTCTGCCAGCTTGACCGGCGTATCCTTATGGTTCAATTCTTCAGCGTTCAAAAGCTGGCTGATTTCTTCCACATTTGTCCCCAATACGGCCAAATCGTCCGTAAAGGTAAAGGCCGCGATAATCGGTCCAATCAGTCCCAGCGAAAAAATTACGATAGACAGGAAGGCGGAAAGTTCCAGGCTGCCGGAGAGCCAGAACGCGAAGCCGCAGGGTAGCACACAAATCAGCACCGAGGGCAGAATGGCGTTGTAGGCGCTCATGGTTTTCTGGTTTTCTCTCATCCAGTCCACATAGTAGTTAGCGTTATAGTTTACTGCGTCAGAATATTTTTTGTAGGAACCGGCGGATTGACTAAACGCTTTGACTACCTCAATCCCACCAATGTACTCTACAATGGCGTTTGCCATCTGCTTTCCCGCTTTGACCGCGCCCTCCCATTTGACGGGATAGTTCTTCATGCCAGCGGACATAACAGCAAGGCCCACCACCAGCGTGACAAGGGACAGGAGAGCCATGCGCCAGTCCATGACGAACAGATATACGATAATCACCAAAGGCACCAGCACATTTGCAGTCATTTCCGGAATCAGGTGCGCGAAGGTTGGCTCCATCCCTTCTACCCGGTCAACAATCGTCGTTTTGTACTGGCCGGAGGTCGTATCTAAAATCGTCCCCATCGGGACGCGGGCCAGTTTGGTGGTGATATTCTCCCGTAGATCGCGCAGCGTGTAATAGGTCGCTGTGTGAGAAATTGTTGTGGAAAGATTTGAGAATATGACTTTTCCCAAATAACCGCAAAGCGCAATAACACAAGCTGCTGTATAGTGCGAAAAATTCTGATCCCCGGACAACATCAGCGTAACAATATGAGCTACACAGAAATAAGGCACCATCTGGCAGGCTACGCCTAATACCGCAAGAGCAATGCTGCCGATGAATTTCCTGTGATAGGGTTTGCCCCATCCCCATAAGACACCTATGGGTGACTCTTTCTTTTCTTCTTTCATTTTACAGATACCCCCTTTATGAAATAGTTTCTGATTTTTTCAAGACCCGCCTCATCCATTTGGAATTGGTCAATGATGGAACCGTTCTCAAAATGGACAATATCCGTACAACAGTCTAATATTAACTCAAGATCATGAGTAATGACATACACGGTAATACCTGTGTCCCTGACTTGTCGCAGGACATTTGCAACCTCCTTCATGTGCTTATAATCAAGGCCGCTGGTCGGTTCATCAAAAAATAAGATAGAGCGTTTAGAAGCGATTGCCGAGGCAATCGCTACCCGCTGTTTTTGGCCGCCGGAAAGGGACATGGGGTGTCTGTCCTTGAAGCCTATCAAATCTAACTTGGCAAGGATTTCTTCTGCTTGTTCTTGATTTTCCTCCTCCATACTGATTAAAACTTCATCCAATACCGTTTCCGTAAAAAGCTGATGATTGACTTCCTGCATTACCATATAACAAGTATTTAACCTATCTTTAGGTCGATAAGTTCTGCCGTTCCAGATAACTTCACCACAACGCTTTTCCAAACCGCAGAAACATCGGGAGAAAGTGGATTTCCCGGCTCCATTATTCCCGATAATACCTACGATACGATTTGCAGGGATTTCACATTCACGAATGTGAAGTGTTTCTGGTTCATTTTTGTATGCAAAGCAAAAGTTATGAAGTTCCATTTGTTCTCTGGCCGGCGGCAATGCTTTAGGCGGCAGCAAATCTTCAAGAATAAAGGTGCGTAGCCCTAAATTGACTCTCTGCTGCTCCGACAGGCGCTCAAACTCTGCTGCGGAGTAATCCTTTTCTACTTTCCCAGCGGTAATATAAATAAAACGATCTGCAAGGCCGCGCAGATAGTAGAGTCGGTGTTCCGATACGATAACCGTTTTCCCTTGCGACTTCCAGAAGGCAAGCGTGGCTCTCAAATCAAGAATAGAAGAAGCGTCAAGATTGGATGATGGTTCATCCATGACAAGTACATCCGGTTCCATAATTGATACACCGGCACAGGCGATTTTCTGTTTTTCTCCGCCGGAAAGATGGAAAATATTGCGCCCCATCAGTTTCTCTAAACGAAAATCCCGGACGGTTTTTTCTAATCGTTCCCGAATACTTTGCTCCGGCTGGCCGAGATTTTCACATCCAAATGTAATTTCACTGGTCGTATCTACATTAAAAAATTGAGAGCGTGGATTTTGAAATACGCTGCCAACCGTTTTCGCAGTATCATAAAGGGGCTGCTCCGAAACCTTTGCCCCGTTCACCCACACTTCTCCGTTCATTTTTCCTTCATAGTAGTGCGGAATTAGTCCGTTAATTAGTCGGGTAATTGTCGTTTTCCCGCAGCCGCTTTCGCCACAAAGCACGATAAATTGGCCATCTTCTATGTTCAGGTTTATATCCTGAACCCCACCGGCACTCTCATTTTCTTCTCCATAAGAGAAGGTCACATGGTCGATCCGTATCACAGGCTCACCTCCTCAAAAAGCAATTTGCTGCTGCAATAAAAATAAAACAAAACAGATGATACAGAACAAGATTGCAACCACATCTTGAAAATGAAAACCGATCTGACATACATTTGTGCGTCTAACGGGGGCACCCAGCCCCCGGGTCAACGCAGCAGCAGATAGTTCATCGCCAATCTTCACAACGGATACCATCAATGGAACAAGCCTGTATTCTACCATCAGAAAAGGATTTTTTCCGCCAAAACGGATGTTCCGCATTTTCATTGCGTCCCGGATTGCCTGATATTCTTCGCTGATTGTAGGGAAAAAGCGGAAAATCACAGACATAGGAATGACGATTTTTTCTGTAATGTGCATACGCTCCATTGCGCCGATAAATTCACTAACCGAAGTCGATGAAATCAAATAGGCTCCCGTCATGATGCCAGGTGCAAACCGTGTCATGATAGATGTAATCGCAAGCACAATAAAAGAAAGCAGGCCGCTCAATGTTGTAAGGGCTATCCGTTCTAACACAAAACAAGCCACATATAATAGCAAATACTTTCCTGCCGTTTTGAAACGACGCTCCGATAAAATCAACACAAAAGGCACAAGGCTTAAACAGGGCTTGACAATATTCATAATTCCTTCGTTGCTGGTACTGAACATCAGTGTCGTAATCGTCAACAATAGGACGAGCTTTGTGCGAGGGTCAAGCAATATCCCTTTTCTATTTTCGGTTGTTGCAGAGAATGATACCCCGTTCATTACACAATTCCCGCTTTAGCAAAATGCTTTTTCAGAAGCGCCTTACCCAACAGACCGCCCAAAATTGCAAAGACAAAAATTCCGACGATTACCAGAACAATGCTCCACATAGGCATGACAGCCATTACCCGATCAGCGTATTCCTCACCGAAGCTGGCCGCAAAACTGGCCCAGGAGTCCTCTACCATGAAATACATGGGAATGTATGTACCAACCATCCAAAGACTGAATACCGCATAACCAACCAGGCTCTTTTTGGCACTTTTATAACCACCAGATTTCAAAATCAAATCCCCCAGTAAGCCAAAGATTACGCCCATGGGTACGCCCCAGAACCCCATTCCGGTCAACCCCATCAGCAAACCACTTAAAATCCCCATTATCGTAACCATGCCGAATTTCTTCACTCTTGTCAAGAACAGCATGAAAGGAATACCTGTAATCAAAGACCACAGGGCACCGAGGATCGGTAGAAAGATGGGGACAAACCCAATGGGAATGGCGACACAGCAGCCAATCACGAAGTAGAGAACAGTGAACAGACCCAAGTTAATCAGGTCCTTTGCTTGTAACTTGTTGCTCATAACGAATACCTCCATTCATTTACTGGTTAGATAACACTAACACAAAACAGAATATCAGATATTCTTACGTTTCTCTACGACCTATCAGCTTTTTGGCTCCAAACAGCAACGAGTTTTCCCGTTGACCGGATCATCCAGCCAGACTATAATATAAAAGTAGCCTTTGACAACCAATTCTCATTCATACTAAAGGAGTTCCATATGAAAATTGATGATATTCTGAAAAAGTGTATTGAAATCCCCGGTATATCAATAAAAAGCAGTGAAACCAGTACAGAACTTCTTTTCAAGAGTACATCCGGAAAAGGGTCCATGACTTTCTACTCTCTTTTTCCGGGTTTTAACCTGGCATATATTTTTGTTAATTCTCCCATATGGCCTGCACCGGATTTCCATGAAAATGGCTCCAATGCAACAGGACCTCTTTTATTCAATTATTGTGTTACAGGACGCTGTGAAATTGTCCTTAATAACGGAAACTATGTTTATCTTAAAGACAATGATCTGTCTTTCACGGAACATTTTGCTCAGAGTCAATATCAGTATCCCCGGCACATTTATGAAGGGCTGGAATTTTTTATTGATCTTACAACGATCGCAAATGAAAACACATGGCTGCTGCGGGAATTTGGCATTGACTTTCATCAAATTGTAAAGCATTACTGTCCGGAAGAAAGCACCTACATATCCCCGGCCCCTACAGAAGCAGAAACCATTTTAAAAAAACTTTGGGAACTTTTTGATTTACCAGACCCTGTTGCTGTCACCCAGATGAAGATTTATTCTCTGGCGCTGTTTTCATATTTACAAAATCTTGATAACCTTCCTCCTTCACAGGCATGTACATTTTTTACAGAAACACAGGTAGATATTGCGAAGCAGGTGGAAAAAATCATCACTTCCGACCTGCGCCAGCACCATCCAGCATGGGAATTGGCCGCCCGCTTTTCTGTCAGTGAAACCAGCCTGAAAAATTATTTTCGTGGCGTTTATGGTCAAAACATTTCTGTATATCTGCGTGAAATACGGCTAAAAAAAGCTGCTGAATTATTTGCTTCAACCAAATTGTCTGTATCTGAAGTAGCAGAACAGGTGGGCTATATGAACCAAAGTAAGTTTGCTGCTGTATTCAAAAAGCAATATGGACAAACGCCGTTGGAATACCGCCGTTCCATACATTTAAAGCAAGGTTAAACTTATTCGTTACCCTGTTCCCATATCCTGTAGGAAAAACTTGAGCAGCCGATTTCGGCCATCGTTGTTTTCTATGGAATAACTTTCCTGAATTTGCCCGTTTTCTAAGTGAAGGACATAATTACAGCACCGTAAAATAAATTCCGGGTCATGAGTCACTACAAGCGCAGTTCTCCCGGTATCTGCCACTTGATTGACAACATTGGCAACCTGCCTCATGTGAAAAAGGTCAAGGCCGCTTGTTGGCTCATCGAATAAAATCAGAGGGCGCTCCGAAGCAATCGCAGAGGCAACTGCCACACGCTGCTTCTGGCCGCCTGACAGCCCCATCGGGTGGCAGTCCTCATAAGACAGCAAGTCCATCTCCTTTAAGATTTCTCTTGCTCTTTGCTTATCTTCGGTTCCCATACTGAGCAGAATTTCATCCAGAACACTTTCGGTAAAAAGCTGATGGTTTACATCCTGCATAACCATATAGCAGAGTTTCAATCGTTCTTTCCTGGAATAAATCTTGCTCCGGTCCTGCACCGTCCCCTTGAAGTGCTTTTCCAATCCGCAGAGGCACCGGGCAAAGGTGGATTTTCCCGCACCGTTATGTCCGATAATAGCCGTGGCGCTGCCGGATGGGAAAGTAGTTTCCGTTATATGCAAAGTTTCCGGCTCATGCTTATAGGCAAAGGACACATTCTTTATCGTCCAAACCGCCTCATTTATTCGCTGCGGCGGCCCTTCAACTCCTGAAAGCCCTGCAAGTTCAAGAGGCCGAAGCCCCATTTCCTCTCGCTGTTTTGCTGACAGGCGGCAAAACTCCTCCGCTGTATAATCTCCTTCAATTTCTCCGTCTTTCAGATACAGAACGCGGTCAAAGAGGCCAGACAGATAGTACAGCCGGTGTTCAGAGATGATGATGGTCATTCCTTGCGATTTCAAAGCAAAGAGAAGCTTCCGAAAATCAGCGATAGCGTATGTGTCAAGGTTGGATGATGGTTCATCCAGCACATAAACATCCGGGGCAATCGCTGCTGCCGATCCGCAGGCGATTTTTTGTTTTTCACCCCCGGATAAAGAAAAAATACTTCTATCAAGCAGCGGCTCCAGCTTTAACTGTGCAGCTACACGCTTTACCCGTTCGCGCACAATATCTTCAGCCATGCCGTGGTTCTCCGGGCCGAAAGCCAGTTCGCTGGTCGTGTCCACATTAAAAAACTGAGAACGCGGATTTTGAAATACAGAACCGACTTTTAGAGAAATATCAAACAGTGACAGGTCGCGGGTATCCTTTCCATCCAGATAGACGGAGCCGGTATAAGTCCCCTCATGGTAATGAGGAATAAGGCCGTTGAACAGACGGGTCATCGTTGTTTTCCCGCAGCCGGAAGTTCCGCAAAGCAGGACAAAAGAACCGTCCTCAATGGTGCAGGAAATATGTTTCAAAGCGCCGACCGCCTGCTTTTCACTGTCAGGCAAACCGCTCGCTGGATAGGAAAATGACACATCCCTACATTCAATCACTTCATCACCCCCTTGCAGCCAGCACATAAATTTGTGCTGCGAAGGCACCGAGGCAGATCAGCAGAAAAAGAATATCCTGCACATGAAAGCCCAACTTACAGATATTTGTCCGCTTCACAGGGCCGCCCAAGCCCCGTGTGAGAGCTGCCTGAGAGAGTTCCTCACCAATTTTGACGGAGCAGATCATCATGGGAACAATCCGATACGCTAAAATCGCGCCGGCTTTTCCGCCGCCAAAGCGGACACCACGCATTCGCATGGCGTCCCCAATGGCGCTCCATTCTTCTGCAACCGTAGGGAAGAAACGAAACATCACGGACATGGGAATAGTGATTTGCTGTGGCAGGTGGAGCCGTTCCATTGCCGCGACAAATTCACTAACCGTTGTTGTTGTCACAACGAAATATCCCATAACCACACTGGGCGTAAACCTTAGCAGGATACCAACGATGGCTACTACGATATAGTTTGCTATACCTGTCAGGCGGGACAGGCCAAACATTTCCAGGCACAAGCTGCCCCCAAAAATCAGGATATAGAGAACAGCGCCTTTCCATTTCCTGGCCGCTAACAAAAGCAGCAGAGGGATGGCCGCCAGCACGATGATGTAATACTGCATGATACCTTCATATGAACCGCCTAAAATAAAAACGGCTATGGTAATCAGTACCGCCAGTTTTGTCCGGGGGTCTAATAAAATTCCACTGTTGTTTTTTTGACTTGCAAGAAGTTCGCGGCTCATTACACAATTCCCGCCCGCTCAAAGTGCTTTTTGAAAATCTTCTGTCCAATCAGGCCACCCACAAGACCGCTGACAAAAGCAGCTACCAGAAGTACCGGCAAAATCCAGTCAGGCATATAGGCCATGAGCGTGTCGGCATATTCCTGACCATAACCGGGAAGCAGGCTCTGGTAGTAAGCGTCACGCGTCACAACGATGGGAATAAAGGCACCGATTACCCACATGGAAAAAACGCCGTGGATCAGCACTTCACGCTTAGCGTTTTTGTAGTCACAGGCTTTCATCATAAAATCGGAAATCAGGCCGAAGATCAGCCCGGTGGGAATGCACCAATAGCCCATGCCGGTCAGCAGCATGATGATACCGAGCAGCACCCCGCAGATGGTAAGCATACCGAATTTCTTGATTTTGGAGAAGAACAACATCATCGGAATACCGCCCACAAGCGGCACGATCACGCTGATAAGCGGAATGAAAATCGGGATAAAACCGATAGACGCCGCCGCAAAAATGACGATAAAATAAATCGCCGTGAAAATACCGATGTTGATTAAATCCTTTCCCTGCAATTTGTTCATTGCGAAACCTCCTAACATGATTGCTTTCTTTTTTTGATTAGACTTCGCTAACCAGTTCTAATGGTAGCACACATCAGATAATGCTTCTATGCACATATCGGTATTTTAGGCCCGTATAGCAAGGAGTTTTGACCTTTGGCCGGAATAACCATTGACCGGAAATTTTATCACCGATATAATAATATCAACGATTTTACATGATGAAAGGGGCGAAGCAGTTGCGTGATATGATATACAGCATTTTGGAAAACAGCAATTCCGTTTCAGGTGTGACCTTAAAAAACAGTCCAAATAGCAGCGAACTACTATTAGATCAGGCAAATGGTAAAGGGCGCATGACATTCCATACGCTCTTTCCGGGCCTGACATTAGCTTTTATTTTTGTAAATGCTCCTGTGTGGCCGGAGTCAGAAGCCAACTCAGAGTTAAGGCCATTATTGATAAACTATTGTATTTCCGGCAGAAGTGAACTGCTCCTCGATGATGGCTCATATATTTACCTGAAGGAAAACGACTTTTGTATCAGTGGGCAGACAGCGCAGAAAGAATACATCTTTCCTACACGGCAATATCAGGGCATAAAAATATACTTTGACCTTTCGCTCCTATTACAGTCCTGCGGCGAATTGATGAAATCTTTTTCCATTGATCTCATGTGCCTGGAAGAAAACTATTGCGCGAACCATAAAACATATATCAACGAAGCGGACAGCGAACTGGAAAATATATTTCAAAAACTCTGGCGGCTTTCGGAAAGACCGTCTGCCTTTCATTTGCAAATCTATACGCTTGAACTTATCCACCGGCTTCTCAACATGGAAATCCGGCCTCCGAAAACCTGCGGCTTCTACACGGAAACGCAGGTTGAAATTGCAAAAAGGGCAGCACAAATCCTTTCCGATGATCTTCGCCAGCACATTCCTGTACGGCAAATTGCAGAACGCTTTTCAGTCAGTGAAACCAGCCTGAAAAATTATTTTAGAGGGGTATATGGTCAAAATATATCTACTTGGCTGCGGGAAATCCGTATGAACGAAGCCGCAAGGCTTCTTTCGGACACAAAGCGTCCGATTGCTGAAATATCAGAGCAGGTTGGCTACTCCAATCAGGGGAAATTTGCAGCCGTATTCAAAAAACAGTTTGGACTATCTCCACTGGAATACAGGCGGTCAAAGAATTTGGAAAACGGATAAGACTAAAGCCGGGATTTGCCGCTTGGCAGCGAAATCCCGGCTTTACTTATGCTTAAAATTTCATGTGTAAATCAATTCTTAAAAAATAGCTTCCTGCATCTGCGCTCTTAGCATGTTCATCGGCCTCTAGTGCATGACCTCTATAATATTCTTCATAAAATGTGAAATCTTTTTATCAAAAAGCCTTGCTTTTCCACCCCAAATATGTAAGCTGTCACTCACAAGCAACAAAGGCAGCCAGCCAACAAAAATAAGAAAGGTGGAAAACAATATGAAGACAGGTAAAATCACAGCAAAACTCAGAGACGCGGTTCCCGTATGCCTCATCGTAGAAGGAAAAGAAGTAAAGCGCTATAAGAATATCGAACTTCCGGACGCTATCAAGGAAATCGAAATGCGGGACTTCCATTTCTACATCCCCCAGGACGGAAAGATCACCTTCCAGATCCATTATGAAAAAGGGGCATTACCAGACGTATTTCCGGCTCCGAGAGCGAAAATAGCAAGAGCGGAAAAGGCGGCCGCCAAGGCTGCAGCACAGACCAAAATGGAACAGGCAGAAACAGCGCAAAAGGAACAGAAAGCCCCAGGCACAGTACAAGAGCCGAAAGAAATCACCGCATTAGCAGTAATCAGGCCGCTGGATATGGCCGACCTGATCGCCGCGCCCCATACAGAAACCGCCGCCGCAGAACGCCCCGAAGAAAACTTGCAGGAAGCCGAAGCGGCCAGCCAGCAGGAAATTTCAAAAGACTCTATCGGTGAAACCGGACAGAATAAGGTAAACGAAGAAATTATCGTAGAAGTACCGAAAGACATGAAAATCCACTACAATGTAAATGGCCCCCGCAGAAAGGAACTTGCCGCCGCTGTAGGAAATTTCCTCGGAGCAAAGCCGCAATATATGAAAGCCCCGACATACTCCTATCAGGTAGGCAGCTACAACATCGGCAGAGACGTACCCTTACAGGAGAAGAAAACCCGGAATTAATCGCCGCATTGGCAGAACAAGGATTTCAGGCAGCCTAACATTTCAGCCCCGCCCCGGCGGGGCTTTGCCATTCTCAAAAAAGAGAGGGTTTGAAAACCTTTGAGCTTGCTTTTTGACCGAAAATATGTAAGCTGTCACTCACAGAAATAAAACATATCTTTAAGGAGGACGCCAATATGCTGCAAATATCCCAGATAATAAAGAAAACCGAGGAAATGTTCGACCAATTTAACCAGCATTTTTATAATAATGTACTCACCCGCCCGGCTATTACCGTATCCCCGGACGGCGGACGCGGAGCCTACGGCTGGTGCAGTATCCATGAAATATGGAACGCCAACGGAGAAAAATATCGGGAAATCAACCTCTGCGCCGAGTACCTGGATCGCCCTATTTCCGAACTCGCCGCAACCCTGCTCCATGAAATGGCACATCTCTACAATATCGTCCATGGCATCCAGGACGTAAGCAACAACGGCTATTACCACAACCTGAAATTCAAAGCCACCGCCGAAGCTCACGGCCTTCATATTGAAAAACATCCAAAATACGGCTGGACAATAACCACCCTATCTCCGGAAGCTGAAGCCTGGATCAAAGAAACATTAGGCAGCGACAGCATCCACGCCAGCCGCCTACAGACCATCGGGACAAGCAAGGGCGGCGGTAAGAAATCTCAAAACCGCAGTATCAAATACACATGCCCCTGCTGCGGCACCATCATCCGGGCTACCCGCCGGGTAAATGTAATATGCGCCGACTGCAATGAAGCATTTGAACCTGAATAACCAAGAAGCGCCACTCATAAAAATCAAAATATGGTTGGCGCTAAATTGTTCTCTACTATTATGAATATGTTTTTTTCTCTTTTATACTTTTTAGCGTTTCCGCCTTTTCCTAAATCAAGCATCCCGATGGGGTGCGTAATAGGGACATAACAAGATTAAGATTGGTTATATCCATTTGAGCCACAAAATTTTTCTCATATGTAATTCTGAAAATCCGTCCTCGATTACTTAAAAATCCCCATAAAACAAGGCATTTCAAAGACTTGGCAGGAAAATATGCCTTCTTTTCAATGCCCTATTTTTGTATGAAATGTTGTCCCTTTAGACAGTGTCCTCCATATTCAGTTTTCAAGGTACAATGCCGCACAGGGGCGGCGAAAATTTCTGCTTATATCTATCACCTTTCCTTTACCGTGTGCCGCTGCTGCCGTTTCAGTTCCGCCAGTATATCCGGCGGGATACGGTCAACCAGCCGCTGTAAATTGTCCAGTTCACTTTTCAGCTTTGCCCGTTCCATCGTATCTTTCATCTTGCCTTTTTCACTGGCCTTTGCCCTTGCTTTCAACTTCTCATTCTCCGCCAAAAGGTCATTGATTGTGACCTTGTACTTTTTCAACTGCCCGGAGAAGTTCTCCATCTGCGGGAACCACCTTTTCAGCATGGAGAGGGCTTCCTCTTTTTTCTTTCCGGCGTTCAATGGGTTAATGCCGTCAAGGGCGGCTTCAATGGCTCTGGCCTGTTTGGAGAGGGAAACAGCCTGTTTGAAAAGCCGGGTGGGGATATGCTTCCGGCCTGTCTTGCTGGCACTTTCCCCACGCTCCAAGTCAGGATATTTCTCCACCATATAGGCGTGAAAATCGTCCTGCCACTTCATCAGGTTTGCCCGGTTGCCGATAATCTCCTTAGCGCACAGGCGGTTGTCCTTTGTCAGCGGAACAAAGGTCAAATGCAGGTGGGGTGTTTTCTCGTCCATGTGTACCACCGCCGACACGATATTTTCCCGGCCTACCCGTACAATGAGGAAGTCCGCCGCCCTCTGGAAAAACGCCTGTATCTCCTTTGGGGATTTCCCCTTGAAAAACTCCGGGCTGGCGGTTATCAGCGTATCGACAAACCGTGTACTGTCTTTCCTTGTCCGGCATCCGGCCTGCTCGATACGGCTCTGAACGAAGTGGTAATAGCGTCCCTCCGGCTTGACGATATGGAAGTTGTATTTACTCCGGCTTGTGTCAATGTCGGGGTTGCTGGCGTATTGTTCTTTCTGTCTTTCGTGATGGGCTTCCAAAGGCCTTGCTGGGTTGCCCTTGTGCTTCTCAAACCGCAAAATTGCGTGTTGTGCCATTCTGCTCCTTTCCCCATTCCTTTCCTATCCGGGGTTTTCCACAGGGAAAATCCCGCCGGAATTATCTCTGATACGATAGGAATGGAATGGATATAAATAAATCATTTTAATCTCTGTATTTCTATATACCGTCCGGTTTTCGTACTTCAAGGGGGCGGTTTCCGTACTTCATGGGTACGGTTTTCAGTCCTCCGGCGTACCAGAACGGGATTTCTTGAAGTCGGTGTTTGGAACCACTTCATAGGATTTTGGGAAAATGCGGTTGGGTTTTCCCCAGCCCTGCTTCTGGATTTCCACCAGTCCGGCGTATTGCAGTTCCCGCAGGGTGTTCACCGCTTTCTGCCGCCCACAATGGAGCAGTGTGACCACTTCACAGATAGGGAAATACAGGAAAATCCGTCCGCAGTCATCCGCCCACCCATTCTTGCGGGATAACTCTGTCCGGCGCAGGATAAAGGCGTACAGAACCTTTGCCTCGTTGGACAGGGGCTTGAATGTGGGGGCTTCAAAGAGGAAATTCGGGAGCCGGGTGAAGCTGAACGCCTTTTCCGGCTGATGGATATAAATGGTATTTGTCATAGTGCGTTTTGTGGACGGTTAGAAGCCCGTTTTCCGGGGCGGGCGATACTTTATACCACCTGCCCCGGTTTAGGGCTTGCGAAGCCTGATAAATCAAGGCTTTTTTCGCTCCTAACTGTCCACAGCAGACCTCCTTTTCCGTTCGCTTTCTGTTTTCTGCCGCCTGTGAACTCTGGCGGCGCAGTCTGGGCAGTATTTTGCCCGGTTGGATTTGGGGACGAACACGCCGCCGCAGACCGCACAGCGTTTCAAGGCCTTATCCCGGAAAATCTCCGCTTCCAGCGTTCCGTCCAGCGGCAAGACCGCCCAGCGGAACCACTTACAGCAGACCGAGAAAGAAACCGTCTGCGGGCAGGTGCAGGTGTCCCCATCGTCAAGGACAATGCAGTTGCCATCCTCACAGCAACAGCACTCCCGGCGTATCAGGCTGGCCGCCTGTTTTCTCTGCGCCGGTGCCATGCGGTAAAGGGAACCGTCCGGCCTGCGTTCCAGCGGCGGCAAGTCTTTATAGGGGTTATCTCTCATGCGTTCCCTCCATTTTGCTTTCCGTTGCCGTTCTCCCCGAAAAGGTTTCCTGCCCCATTCCTGCGGCGTGTTCCAGCGTTGGCACGCTCCCCGCAACTTCGGGACATTTTGTCCCGAAGTCCGGCTCATTGCGGTGCTTCCCCAGCCGGGGTATTCCTTTTCGGACGGTCATTCTGTTTTCAAGGTGCTGTCCATCGATGAACTACCCTAAGTCTACACGAAAAAAATGCAATCCCCGGAATTTTGCGAGAATTGCATTTTGATGAAGTTTACACTTTGGAAATTGCATTTTTGCAATCATTCTGTATAATGGAAGTATGCGGAGGAGGTGCGTGTCTATGGCTTTACCCGGAACACCCGGACAGCGGATTTCTGATTTATGCAACGGGAACCACATCACACAAAAGGAACTTGCGGAGAAGATAGGTGTTTCCGCTTCCCAGTTGAGCCGCATTGTCAGCGGTGAAACGAGAACGGTCAGCAGTGACATTCTCATGGGAGTGGCAAAGGAATTTAAGGTATCGACGGACTACATACTGGGCTTGTCCACCGTGAGCGTCCGCAAAAGCTATGATATTTCTGAATTGGGCTTATCCGAGGGAGCCGTGAGGGGGCTTGTGACGGGCACAGTCGATGTGCAAATCCTCAATCGCTTACTGGAACACAGGAACTTTCCAAAGCTGATAGATTTGATACGGATTTATTTTCAAGACACGGCGGCAAAGGGGATAACCGCAAGAAACCAGCTTATCGAGATTGCAACAGCTTCCCTGTCCGACCTGATGAAAGAACACCCGGAACACAGAACAGAAGCAAGACAGGATTTACAGCTATTGAACGCACAGAAGATGGGGGAGCATGAAGCGGAGATTGAGAAAATCAAGAGCGTGTTCCTTGCTATCCTGCGGGATATTAAGAAAGACATGGAAAACGGAGAACAGCCGGGGGAAGCTGTAACCGCCGCCATGTTTCAGACCATGCGGGACGCATTGACGGAACAGAAGCAAAAACCGATTTCTGTTGATGATGTAACAGCAATGATTGCCGGACAAATCGGACAGCTTGCACCGATGGACGAGGAAACCTCCGACTTGTTTCAGAAGTTGGCGAAGAAGCTGATAGAGCAAATGGAGAAGAAGTAATAGACTATTCAACAATCAGAAAAGGTGTTACAAGTGAATTAGTTTTCACTAATCATTTGATAAATAGAAAGGAAGTCGTATTATGAGTATTCGATATAGTATAGCTAAAAGTGCATTACGGGTATTAGGATTCAAAAAAATGTTTCAGTTGCCATTGAACAGACTCATAATAAAAGCAGAACATCTTAACAAAAATCGAAATTTTCAAATACCGAAAAATCGCAAGTATATTTATAACGATATTCCTATAATGAATGGGAAGTATCATTGTCTGTCTATTCAGAAACACCAACAACGGACAGAAAAAGCAATATTATTTTTCTTTGGTGGCGGAATGATTATTGGTCCAGATGGGGGTGACGTAAAATGCGCCGGGGAATATGGGGCGGACTGTAATATGGATGTATGGTTTCCTTATTATCCTCTTTGTACTCGAAATAGTATTTTAGAAACTTATAAGATGGTGTTTGATACTTACCGAAAAATGGTTGCGGTTTATGGCGCAGAGAATATTACGCTACTCGGTTTTTCGTCTGGAGCAGCTTTAGCTATTGGTGTTTGCCTATACAACAACACTTTAGATCACCCCTTGCCTATGCCGCATAGAATTGTGGCGTGTTCACCGGGGTGCTGTCCTGATAGCAATGTGCAACTGAATAAAATGAAAGAATTAAATGCAAAGGATATTATGGTAGATGTTGCTTTTATGGAAAATGTAAGAACACTTATGCAACATGGCGAAAGTGTTCCAGATTATATGCTATCAGGTACACTCGGTAATTTTAAAGGCTTACCAGATATTCATTTTTGGTATGGTAGCGACGAAGTGCTATATGCTTGTGCTGAAAATTTCGTAAAAGCTTGTAAAGCGGAAAATGTAACCTATACATTAAATGTGGGAAAGGGAATGTGTCACTGCTACCCGATGGTATCTTTTTTTCCAGAAGGGAAATCAGCGCATAAAGAAATATGCCAGAAAATTTGTGAAAATAAAAATATTAAATTGTAAGTATTATAGGAGCATTAGCAAATGATTTTAGCAATCGAAACTATAATTTTATGTATTATCTTTTTTCTGCTTTGTTTTGGTGGAACAGGCACTGATGATAAAAATTTGAAAAGCTATTCATCTTATCCAGATAAGGTGCAAAATCAAATAAAGGAAATTATAGAGTATCAGGGACGCTTTAAAGAAAGCAATAAAATAATAGTATTTATATCGAATTTTCTGCTATTCCTGCCTCTATTTTTCATATTAGGATTGTTTATTAGAGAAAATAACTTTTATCATAATTTATTTTGCCTAAATATAATTGGACAAAGCCTGAATATATTTGATTTGCTAATCATTGACCTTTTATGGTGGAGGAATACGAAACGTATTCGCTTTATGTATATTACGGTAAAAATGTACCCCTGTTCCGGAGGAACGGATACCGGAAGTCCGGAGCTATGATACCGTGAGTCCGGAACAGGGATACCGCACTTAATTAATTGTTACCTGCGAGTTTACTCGCTTAATGCTGGATCCAACCCGTACACTTCCCGCATGGATCTGTAATTCGCAGGATCTGTCGGGATGATGTTGATCTTATATGCATCATGCTTGATGCGATCCAGGATCGCCTCCGCAAGGGGACTGTCATCTCCGCCAAGCTGATCATACCAGCCATTGGAATCATACTGGGAGCAGAAGATGGTAGAGGATCTCCTGCGTCTCCGATGGAGAAGCTCCAGAATGTCATGCTGTTCGGATTCAGTTGGTTTCAGCAGGAGCCATTCATCAATGATCAGCAGGACCGGGTTGGCATATTTCCCCTGGACTTTCTTGTATGTGCCATCGTTACGTGCCATCTCCAGTTCCAGGAGCAGATCCGGAAGCCGTACATACTTCGTTTTGTAACGCTGCCTGCATGCTTCCATCCCGAACGCACATGCCAGATAGGTCTTGCCGCTCCCGGTTGCGCCTGTGATAAAGAGATTCCTGTGCTCTGTGATGTATTCGCATGTTGCGAGCCGCTCGATTAATGAACGGTTCAGCTTGCGGCCAGAAGTATAGTTGATATCACCAATGTATGCGTCCGGCTGGTCGAATCCGGCGTTGCGGATCAGGCGTTTCAAGCTGTTGCTCTTTCGGTTGCTATATTCGATATCTACCAGCATCCCGAAGCGATCCTCGAAAGATATTTCTTTCATTTTGGGATCAGATATCTGAGTACGGAATGCATCCGACATAGCTGTCAGGCGCATTTCAATGAGTTTATCCATGGTGCTTTGTGTAGTCATAGTTCCTTACCTCCTGTAGTAATCAGCGCCTCTTGTAAGCGCATGGCTGCTCTTTCCTGATTCTGTATGGCTGCCAGTTGTCTGACCTTTGTCGGATACTTCCGCCTGGTCGTTCCCAGTATCAAGGATATTTTTAATACTCTTATAGCTGGGAGTGGCCGTAAAGGAGAGCGCTTTCCGGCAGGCGGCTTCCAGCCGGTCGGCCGAATATTTGTCAGCCAGCTTCAAAAGCCCCATACAGCTGCGGTAGGACTGTTGTTCTACACGCTTGGAGGTAAGGATTGCATCAACTACCTGATGGGTACTGGAGCCGATCCGTTCCGCCCATTTACGGAAGCGGTCGCCGTTCCATTCCAGGTACTGCTGGTGGGAAGTCGGCATGTGCTCTGTAACCGTGCTGTACTGTCCCTTGCGGCCGTACAGACGGCGGTGGGACGCAATCCGGTTGTGGTTGTAAAAAATTTCAATGGTTTTATCTGTAACCCTCACATCAACTTTGCGCTTTATGTATTCATGCGGAACTGAGTATAGCATTCCGGCAAAGGATATGTGATAATTGAACTGAACGGTGGCTTGTTTCCATTCCGCCAGTTCGTAAGGGGTGGCAGGTAACGGTGCCAGTAATGGCAGTTCTTCGTCGCGGAAGATCTCATACCGGCTGCCCTCCTTCTTTTGGAAGGGGCGTCGGCTGAAAACTTCCAGCTTCTGACGGATCGCCCGGTTTAACTCACTGAGGGAAAAGAACTGCTCATTGCGCAGGGCTGCTGTGATCCAGGTGGAGATATTGCCTACACTGCCCTCGGCATTTGCTTTGTCGCGAGGGGCTCGGACGCGGGCTGGTATGACTGCAGTGCCATAGTGTTCAGCCATTTCCTGATAAACAGCATTGATCCGCTGATCCTTCCAACTCTTGTTGTGATCCACGGCAGTGCGGCAGTTATCCGGCACCAGGATCTTAGCGACACCGCCAAAGTACTCATACATGTGGACATGTGCAGCAATCCACGATGGCTGCTTTTCGTCCATGAATGCTTCCACATATGGATACTGGCTGTAAGTCATTACTCCTACGAAAATGTGGGCGTCCAGGATCTCGCCGGTATCCGGATCAATGATATGTGCCGGATCTCCAGCCCAATCTACCTCAACCTGCTCTGCAGGTTTGCGGTTGATATGCATGGTGGCACGGCGCTTCTGCTCATCCTGCTGGATGTAATAGCAGAATTGGGAATACATAAGTGGATCATCACCGGCAAGGCGGCATTCCTCAAGGTACTCTGTCCAAAGGAGTTTCTTGTTCACGCCATTGCGGAGAAGTTCCTTTCGGATATGAGCGTAATCCGGCATCCGCTTAGTTGATTGAGACTGTTGGCGATTTTCCTTCGGGAACAACAGCTGCTCAATCACAGCGTCGGTCTGGTTGGGATCAAGCGGCCAGGAGATACCTTTTTCTCTGGCAGCTTTTAAAACCTTGTTGACTGTTTTTTTGGAAACACCGCAGCTAAGCGCAATGTTCGTCTGACTGAGATTCAGGCTGGCAAGCCTGATGATCTCGCGATATTTGGTCATATCAGCTGACCTCCTTATAATGTATTTACATCAGAAGATGCATACATACATTATAATCGAGGCAGCTTACGGTTCCCATGTTGTCGGAATGCCGGTTTCTATACAGCGGAATTACGGTTTCCTTTATTCCGGAATACCAGTTTCCATCTTCCGGAATCGTGGTGTAAAATCACCCGGAATACTCACTTTACAAAAATACCTGAAAAAGAATTGTATCAAAATCCGCAGAAACATATACAGTCGTTTATTCGAGGATTTATCTTGTATCTGATAATCGCCATAATAGACGGATATATATTGACGCTATTTTAAGGATAAAGATAGCAAAGCCAGCCGAGCCAGTCAACGGTCAAGATAAACGGCGCATTTCATGCGCCGCCGTTGACAGTCACGCCCGTCTTTGCTAAAGGGTAATCAATGCGGGAAAGCCCTAAAATGGCTTCCCGCCCATTTCAATTTTTAGAAAAGAAACGCTCCAAAATCAGAAAGAGAGCGGCCAAGCACTTCGAGAGATTGGCCGCCTTGTCCACCCATTCAGCGGAACGGCAGGCGGCGGTCAAGACCGGGTGCAAACCCGTTCATTTCAGTCTTGACGGTTGCCCGCTGTCCTGCTATTTTTCCGGGAGTGTGGCCACAACTTCGGGACACTTTGTCCACAAGTCAGAGCGTAGGACGAAGAACGGGGGTGTTCATATACGCCCTGTCTGCTGTCGAAAACAGACCTGCGCTTGCGGCTCCACGCCACACAAGCACAGCCCTGTTTTCCTGCCGCTTCAAATGCCCTTGCCATCCCCGGCGGCAACGGCATTTTCACGGCAACGCCGACAGAGCGTATAACACACTACACTTTGCTTCGCAAAGTCGTGTGCCAAATGGGGGCGTTGCCCCCTTTGGAAACCCCCACAAGAAAAGGCGGTACGCTACCCCCCCCTCCACGGGGCGCATACCGCCTTTTCTTGTTATCCAGCCCTCCGGCTGCATCGGTTGAGCAAAAGTCAGCGTGGGAATGGTGTGGTATCTTTATCTAAGTGATACCCCTTGCTCCCATTTAGAAACGGTTTGCCGCACGACGTCCAGTTTAACAGCAAGTTCCTGCTGCGAAAGCCCTTTTGATTTTCTGATTGCAGATTGTCATCCCAAACGGCCACCTGTGCCATATTATCCGGCCAGCGTGAGTCATATTATCCGGTCGACCATTAACCATTATTCCACGGTACTCTTGACATGAGCCTCCATCACACATGATATTCTGGCAAAGCCGGCAAACCAGCACCACAGGCGGATTTGCCAAGGCAGAGAGCCTATCATGTGCTACTCATGTAAAGAGCCTTTCGCGGCATAACGGTTAATGGCCGGGGATGTCCCGGTCTGGCCGGATAATATGGCCCTGATGGCCGCTAAAGGTGGCTGTCTGCATGATTGCCTTAATATTCTCCGACAACATTAAGAAACTCACTCCTTCACCTTAAGTTCTTACTGCTATTGTAGGTCAAACCGCCCGTTGCCACAAGCAACGCACATTAACATTCACTACAAAAATGCCGTAAACCTTACGCCAGCTTCCGTATTTTCCATGCAACAATCAATCCCATGATGTTCTAAAATCATTTTGGTAATATAAAGTCCCAGACCACTGCCGCCGCTGTTCCGGTTCCGGGATTTATCCGGCCGGTAGAAAGGTTCAAAGATCTGCTTCAAATCCTCCTCCGGCAGATGAACGCCGCTGTTCTCTACAGAAAACAGACTGTTCTTTAATGAAACGGTCACCCTTGCGCCTGCCGGGGAATAGATCACTGCATTGCTCAATACATTATCCATCGCCATCTCCAGCAGACGCCCATCCCCACGGTAATGAACTTCCGGCTGGATGTCCATAGTAAGATCCATTCCTTTATCTTCCATCCGCCCCATGATCTTCCGGCATACCCGCTCTGCCATCGGACTCAGATCCAGATCTGAGCAGGAAAGCTGAAAATCACTGCCGCCCATCCGGGCCGCCATAAGGATCTCCTTCACGATTTTCCCCATATCATCGGTGATTTTCAGGCAATGGCGCAGATAGGCATCCCGGTCCTTATACTCTCCTACCTGATAGAGCATCCCCTCCAGTTCCCCTTTGAGGATGGCAATCGGTGTTTTTAATTCGTGGGAAACGGCAGTAAAAAAATCAATCCTCTGTTTTTCCTGCTCCCGCTCCCGTTCAATATCCTGCTGCAGCTGTTCATTGGCGGCCTGCAGACGTTCCATTGTGCTGCTTAACCGCCGGGCCATTTCATTCAGGCTGGCGGCCAGTACACCGATCTCGTCTTTTCGGTTGACTTCACACTTCCAGGTCATGTCCAGGGTAGTCATCCGCTTTGCCACATTGCTGATACTGACCAGCGGCCTGGAGTAGTACCGGGAGCAGACCACCGCCCCAATGACGGAGATCAACACAATCACACCGGCGATAAAGGGGATCAGCTTCAGGAGAAGATCATAGGACTGAGACACCGCGACCAGTGACGCATTGGAAAAAAGCTGATAGGTCTGCCCGCCTTGCCTAAAGGATGCCCAGCAGCTCATGGACGGCGCCGAAAGATCCAGATTTTCCATATTGGCATAATTTACGGAAAACACACTGTTCCCATTGGCATCGGCAATATCCACCGAAGCATTATTGCTCATAGAAAATTCCATGAGACTTTGTGAGCTGGCTTCCCATCCGTTTCTTTCCAGTTCCTCCACAAGATCATAGAAATCGGAAGTCACCTGTCCCTCCAGTTGGGAATGATAATTTCTTGGAAGAAAGACCATGACCATTCCATAGATGATCACACAGCAGACCACCAGCAGCGCCAGCATACTGATAAAGGTTTTAGCCTGAATACTTTCACTGATTTTCTTTCTCAATTTTATATCCCACCCCTCTGATCGTTTCGATATAATCCACGCCCAGCTTCTTCCGGATGTTCTTGATATGGGTATTGGCGATCTTCTCATCGCCCACATAATCATAGCCCCAGATGCTGTTTAAAAGTTGTTCCCGGGTCACCACCCGGTTGGTATTTTCGAGAAGGAACTTTAAGATCTCAAATTCTCTGGTGGTCAGGGATACACTTTTTCCGCCCACAGATACGGAAAATCTGTCTGCGTCCAAAGTCATCTCTTTATATCGGATTACATGCCTGTCCGGTACAAAACTCTGATCTGTCCGGCGCAGGACCGCTTCGATATGCTTTACCACCACCGGCATGGAAAAAGGCTTTGTAATATAGTCATCCGCCATGGCGTCAAACCCCTTCATCTGACTGACATCGTCATCCAGCGCCGTCAGCATGATAATGGGTACACGGCTCTCCCTGCGGATCATCTCGCAGACAGTAAATCCACTGATCTTTGGGAGCATCAGGTCCAGAAGTACCAGATCCGGCTGCTGCTCGCGAAACAGCTCGATGCCCTCCAAGCCATCCTCCGCTAAAATAACGTTATATCCTTTATTTTCCAAAAACGCCTTGATTACTCTTTGGATAGCTCCTTCATCCTCTATAACTAAAATCACTTTTGACATTTCTTGCACCTCCAACAGTAGTGTATCACAGGAATGTGGAGTTGGGGTGGAGTTGGAATACTTTTTTCAGACAATCACAAACTTTCCTGTTCTCGAAAAAAGATTCCGGACATTTCCAATCATCCGGAAGTGCAAAAAGAGCAGGAACCGCATTGGATTCCTGCCCAATTAAATTACTTACCTATTTGGACTTTTCTCATTCTGTGTACCCTCACACTTCCTGTCCTTCATCGGATTTCCCCATGTACCGAATATAGTCCTCCCATGTCTCAATCTCCGGATGCTGATCATACCATTCCCGTATATGGTGTGCCGATTTGTATACCCGCTCGATCTGTTCCGGCGTCAGATGAAGCATCTCCTGATAGAGCCTGTGCATCTGCTCCTAATTCAGAACTTGTTTTCCCTGACTGATAACCAGAAACTATATTTTTTCCTTCTTCAGGAGTAAAGTTCCGCCGATAGGACTATTGGAGCTACTTTACTACCATATTGCCAAAACAGTCCATTTTCTTATTGCTTTTACGGAATGGCATGAGACAATAGGTTCAAATGAAACTTTCGGATCACTCAACTGTTTTGAATTAAGGATTGTTTGACATTTTTTCGAGTCTACCTCTGAAAGTGCCATAAATAAAGCAAAAAGAACCGTCCTGTAAGAGCAGGCTTTTTCAAAGCTTTGCCCTTACAGGATGGTTCTTTTTTATATTATTGTTTCCTTAACTTTTCCAGCAGATTTTTAAAATAGTCCGGCAGAGGGGCCTCAAATTCCATATACTTTCCTGTAGTTGGATGGATAAAGCCGAGAATCCGGGCGTGGAGTGTCTGACCCTGAAGGGAAAAGGGACATTTTGCCGGGCCGTAGACCGTATCTCCCAGCAATGGGTGTCCGATGCTGGACATGTGGACACGGATCTGATGGGTTCGTCCGGTTTCCAGGGTACACTGGATATAGGTGAACTGGCCGAAACGTTCCAGGACTTTGTAGTGGGTGATAGCTTCACGACCGTTTTTGTAGTTGACGGACATCTTTTTCCGGTCATTGACAGACCGGCCGATGGGGGCGTCCACAGTTCCCTCATCTTCAGTGAAATTATTGTATACAATGGCTTCATAGCGTCGGGTGATGGAATGCTCCTTGAGCTGCCCAGCCAGGCTTAAATGGGCCCGGTCATTTTTGCAGATGACAATAACGCCGGTGGTGTCTTTGTCAATGCGGTGGACGATGCCGGGACGGAGAACGCCGTTAATGGCCGAGAGCTGGTCCCGGCAGTGATACATAACCCCGTTGACAATAGTATGGTTGGGGTGTCCGGGGGCAGGATGTACCACCATATTTTTAGGCTTGTTAATAAGAAGAACATCCTCGTCCTCATACAAAATATCCAGGGGGATGTCCTCCGGTTCCACATCCAGTATTTCCGGCTCCGGAACGATGATCCGGAGCCGCTGGCCGGGGACAACTTTGCAGTTGGCCTTCACCGGCTTTTCGTCGGCAAAGACATTTTCATCCCGGATCTGTTTTTGAAACCAGGAGCGGGAATACTGGGGGAATTTTTCCGAAAGAAATTTGTCAATGCGTGTCCCCTGATCCTGGGGGTCAACCAGAATTTCAAGGTCACTCATGGCGGGACTCCTGTTCATTTTCGGAAGATTTGGACTTTTTAGAGTGGAGGAAACCTAAATCGTCATCCCTGTATTTGAAAATAAAGAGAAGGACAAAAAATACCGCCGAGCAGGTAATATAGATGTCCGCCATATTAAATATAGGGAAATTAATAAGTTTAAAATAAAAAAAATCAACCACATAACCCTGAAAAGCCCGGTCAATAAAGTTTCCGATGGCCCCGGCGAAACATACAACCACAGGAATTTTCATAAGAAAATATTTTTTTCCGTGAGGGATCTTTCCGTAAAACCAGATCAGGGCAATGCCAATGATCACAGTGAGGATATAAAAGAAGATCTGCTGATTCTGGAAAATACCAAAGGCGGCGCCTCTGTTTTCCAGATATTTCAGCTCAAAGACTCCGTCCCACAGGACAAGGGGGTCTTTTCCCATTAAATACTTGACGGCAAGGGCTTTCGTGCCCTGGTCAATCAGGCATAAAATCACAACGGCAATGAGGGAAATGCCATATTTTTTTAGTTTCATAGTGTCTCCTTTAAATTTACCTGGCGCCGATAAAGCGGGCCGCGTCCAGGATCTGAGCCTGTGTTACAGTTCTGTCAATAATGCCGTGGCCTTCCGGGGAGAGAAGTATAAATTTAATGGTCCCGGCTTCCATCTTCTTATCCAGTTTTGTGGCCGCTGCGATATCTTCAGCGCCTAAAGGCCCGGATTCCGGAAGGCTGATGGGAAGATCAAAGTCTTTGAGTGTTTCCAGGATGTCTTTAAATGCCGTCTGGGTGATCATGCCCCGCTCACAGGAGATCCAGGCGGCGGCGGCCATACCTATGGCCACGCATTCTCCGTGGAGCCAGGAAAAGTTTTCAAGCTTTTCCACCGCATGTCCCAGGGTGTGCCCGAAATTTAAGAGCGCCCGCTCTCCCTGCTCCTTAGGATCATTTTCCACAACATTCTTTTTGATCTGACAGCTTGTGTAGACAAGTTCAGACAGGATGGAAACATCACGGCTTAAAATACCTTCTCTGTGGTCTTTAATCCAACGGTAGTAGTCCATGTCTTTGATCAGGCCGTGCTTGATGATCTCTCCCATACCTGAGAGAAACTGTCGGCGGCTTAATGTTTTCAGCACAGAAAAGTTCATGTAGACAAGTTTTGGCTGGTAGAAAGCACCTACCATGTTTTTGTAGGCGTTAAAATCAACGCCGGTCTTGCCGCCGATACTGCTGTCCACCTGTGCCAGAAGACTCGTGGGAATCTGGATAAAATCAATGCCCCGCAGGTAGGTGGCCGCTGTGTAGCCGGTCAGATCACCCACAACGCCGCCGCCGAGGGCGACAAGGAGATCTTTCCGGTCAAACTGGTTCCGGATCAGACATTCATAGAGATCCCCCACAGTGGAAAGATTTTTCTGGGCCTCCCCCTCTGGAAAAATAAATTCAGTGACTGCCGGGCAGACCTTGGATATGGCGGCCTTTACCGTGGGAAGATAAATATCGGCCACATGGCTCTCGCTGACAATGCAGATTTTCCGGTTTTGTGATCCCAAGGAGGGAAGAACATCGGTGAGGCCTTCAAAGCTGTCAGTAAATAAAATATCGTAAACCGGTTTGCCAAAAGCATGTACAGTTAATGTTTTCATTGGTTTGATCTCCTACTATAAAATGCCGCGCACTGAAAGCCGCGGCATTTTAGTGTTTTGATATATTTTGCGCCGGCCAGTCTGGCTAGTGTACTGTCTCATCCACATTTTTGGCCGGCCTGTAATTACTCAGCATCAATATTCATGTCTTTTGTGTCACTGTCTTTAAACAGGCTGGCGAGATCACCAATCTGGATATCATTATCGTCCAGTGTTTCGTCCTCATCCTCAGGTACGGCAGCTTCATCTTCGTGAGCGGCGCTCTCCTCTGGGATGTTCTGATACTGGACTTTGGCGTTAACCGCGGCAGTATTTTGAGCGGTCTCCTGTTCAAGATTGGCAAAAGCATCTAAGGAAGCAATCTCGATGTTAAAAGACTCGCTGTCCAGAAGTTCTGCCTGGGCCTGGGCCAGAGCTTTAAACTGGGAGCGGTAGCGCTGATACTGCTGAAGCAGTTCCACAGTTTTTGCATGAATATGATCCAACTCGATCTTGGCGTCTGCTACAATGGACTGGGCCTTCAAGACAGCTTCCTGTTCAATGACCGTAGCGTTGGTCCTGGCGGAAGAAATCGTTTCCTCCGCTGTCTGTTCAGCGAGGACGAGGGCTTTTTGAAGAGACTTTTCAATACTGCGGTAATGATTGATCCCCTCATTCAAAGTGCCAACCTTGTCTTTCAGTTCCATATTTTCTCTGTATAAAGATTCATAATCAGATGTCAGTGTAGAAAAAAAACTGTCCACATCGGCTTTGGAATACCCCATGCCGCTTTTAAATGTTTTACCCTGCAAATCTACGGGTGTAAGCATATTCTATACCTCCCAAAAATAGTATATCAAAAAATCATTGGCTATTTATACGTTGAGACGGAAAGCGGACATGTCCACCTTGGACGCGCCGTTTCCGGTAAGGACATTTTCCATATCTCCGGAAATATCAATGCCTGACGGAGTGACAATGAAAATATAACTGGAAACTTTCTGAATGTTTCCAGACATAGCGTAACAGGCGCCGGATACAAAATCAATGATCCGCTGGGCAACTTCCACGTCGATGCCTTCAAGGTTGACTACAGCGGCCTTTCCTGTGAGCAACACGTCGCAGATCTCGCTGCTATCCTCAAAGCTGGATGGCTTCTGGATAGACACTTCCATTCCTGCCCCCCGCACACTTGGCTGTTTCATGGGAACAATCTTACTGCTGCGGGCAGCGCTTGTCCGGGATGAAGGTCCCATGGACGGTGCTGTGGATGCCGCCGATGAAGAATAATCCCGTGAGGAAGACTCAGAAGATGATGAAGTCTTTGTATGGCTGCGGAATGTGGTTTTCTTCTTTTTCGGAGCGGGTTCCTCTTCCACATCGTCATCATACTCATCATAATCGTCTGTATAGTCATTATAATCATCGGCATATTCATCATCATAATCGTCGTCATAATTATCGTCGTTTAACCGCATCATATTTAAAAATTTATCTAATCCTTTGCCCATAGATCAAATCTCCTAACTTACATAATTTCTTTCACCAAAAATTCCAGTGCCTACCCGGACCATCGTCGCGCCTTCCTCGACAGCAACTTCATAGTCCCCGGTCATACCCATAGATAGGACACTCATACTAACATTATCAATGTTTTTACTTTTTATGTCAACAGCTAAATTTCTTAATTTTTTGAAATATTGTCGATTATCTTCCGGATTTTGAGTAAAAGGGGCGATAGTCATTAATCCACGGATACAGACATTTGGAAAAAGGGCGATCTCTTTTATTGTATCCAGAAGAGCCTCTGGGCTTATGCCAAATTTGCTCTCCTCCCCGGAGACGTTGACTTCAATGAGAATATTCGCCCGGACATTTTTCTTGGCGGCCTCGTCCTGGATTTTCTTGGCCAGATCCACAGAATCCACAGAGTGGATCAGTTCGGCCCGCCCGACAATATATTTTACCTTATTTTTCTGTAAATGTCCAATCATATTCCAGTGGAGGGGCTGCGAAATGGTATCCATCTTCATAGTCAGCTCCTGAACTTTGTTTTCGCCAAAATATTCCATTCCAGCCTGAGCGGCATATAAAATATCTTCCACAGGTTTGGTTTTTGAGACTGCGATGAGAGTAACCTCTGCCGGGTCTCTGTGGCTTCGCAGGCAGGCTTCCCGGATGCGGGACTGAACCTGCTCAATGTTGTATTTAATCTCCTGTTCTCGGTCATTCATTGAGAAACATCTCCTTCAATTAGTTAGTATATGATCTCATCTTCGGACACACTTGAGGCGTTAAGGATGATACGATCGTACAGTGACACCCCGTAGGATGTGTTTTTATCTACAATACAGTATTCGTCATTTTGATACAAAATCTCAACGATACGGAAAATGGCGTACCCCTGATTGACGTTATAGACGCCGGTGAGCTGTCCGGTCTGGGCGATGCGGTAGAGATCATCGGAATCGGTCTTTCCCACATAATCGCCGACCTGGAACTGGGACGTATCCACATAACAGTAATTGCCGTCGTTGGCGTAAATATCCGTTTTATAAAACTCAGCGTGGGCATCGCCGTTGGAGTCATAGGTATACTTATAAAACCCGGACTCACTTGTATTTTCGTCGGTTACAAGGTAAGTGGATGGAATCATGTAAAAATCTTTTTCCACAACAGCGGAGGCAGGTATTTTTAAGCCTTCTGCGGAATTGGCGATAATCTCAATGTCGATATAGCGGTCAGAAATATAGCGCACCATATATTTGGTCAGAGTGAGGCAGGCGTAATTGCCTTCTCCGTTGGAAAAGACTTCCACATCAGCGCTTGTCTGCACATTGTCTTTGGAAAAGCGCACCGTGACAGAGGTTTGTTCTGACAGATTTCTGGCCTGCTGTGGCGTCAGCTTGATAATAATGGACCAGTCATCGTCGGTGATGAGTTTGTAGGCCGGCTCCCCGCTGTCGATCCACTGGTTGGATACAATTTGTTGCTTTTCATAATTATTAGAATTAAACATATCATCGGTGATTTCATCCCTCGTCAGCCCTTCCATGCCGTCGTAGGTGTAACTGATAATACCGCTTTTTTCTGAAGCAACACTCTCATATTCTTCTCCGGCGTTTTGGAGAGCCGTGATGTTATGGTTGCTTAACGCCTCGGAAATCTGGTTTTGAAGGTCATATTTAAAAGTGTACAGATCAGAGTATTTGCTGTCGGAATAATTGGCGGTGTAGAGTGAGATGATCCGGCTGATATCTGAATAATCGGAACTGTCAAAGCCGGAAAAATCTGAGGCTGTATCCCCGCTCTGATCGGAAGCGGCCAGCATATATACGTTTCCGTCTTTTGCCACTTTATCGCCGTTATTGACATAAAAATTAATATATCCCGAACCCTTTGAATAGACTACTTCCTCGCTGCGTAGAATTATTCCGGTATAATAGCCGTTGTCCACAATACTTCCGTTCTGCACTTCCACAACAGAGACAGAATCTTTGCAAAGAGCAATGATCACATTAATGATCAGATACACAAGTATGATAAAAAAGATGATCATGCCAATATTTACAGAAGGCCGCCGCCGTCTGACCGCTGCCGTTTCTGTTGTCTGGCTTTGGGACGGACGGCTGTCTTTTGATGGATGCTTTTTTCTTTGGGTATTTGTTATATTATTTTCAGAACTCATAGTTCACTCCTTTGCTCTGGGCCTGTCCTTTAGCCCTTTAGCAATGCGAGACAGGGCCCGTTCATATAATGACACAGGTCTCCCTGAAAGATATCTTTCTCCTCAAGGATTTCCCTCAGCCTGGCGTCCAGTTTCCACCAACTGTGTCCCCAGTTGGAAAAAAGAGCATCCTCCTCAGGGATTCTGGAAAAAAGCCGTTCGATGATCATGTCCGGCCGCACATACTCCAGGAATACGACAACACGTTCAAGATATTCTTCCTGGGAGCAGATGGTAAGTTTCCCAGCAAGATAATCTTGGGCCATTGGGGAATTTTTTGCGATGTAAAGGGAATGGAGCTTTGCCATCTGAACCGGAAGGACAGAAAGGATCTTTGCCGTCTCGATCACATCATCAACGGTATCTCCGGGGAGATTTAAAATGACATGGGCGCAGACAGTAAAACCATATCTGGAGATCCGCAGTATTGCGTCAATAAACTCCGCGAGGCCGTGTCCCCGATGGATTTTTTTCAGGGTGTGGTAATTGGCTGTCTGAAGGCCAAGCTCTAAATGGATGGCAATCTCTGTATCCTTCTTAAAATCAGAGAGCATGGTCAATATATCGTCACTGATACAGTCCGGGCGGGTGGAAATGGAAATCTCCACAATATCTTTCACGTTGGCGGCCTGGTATAAATAGCCTTTCAGTGTATCCGGCAAAAGAAAAGTGTTGGTATAATTTTGAAAATAGGCGATAAATTTGTGGGCCTTATATTTTTTCTCAATATGTTCTTTATTTTCCAACAGTTGTCTCTCCACGCTCATGTGGGAATCTCTGGCTTCAAAACCTGTGCCCGCCGGAGCGCAGAAGGTGCAACCATTGCCGCCTAACCGGTTCGGGCAGGTAATAGGGAGATTTACCGGAAGTTTGTAAACTTTCTCACCGTATAAATTTTTCAGATATTGGGAATAGGTATGATATCTTTCGGATTTCATGGGAATTCGCTCCTGTTGAAAAATCTAAGGGTTTCGTCATTCATTATAAACGTTTTTGCCAGATAAGAAAACCCCTTCCGAATAAAAACTTTTAATCTGTGTATACTACATAAGGAATATCATAACTATTCAATTGCAACAGGAGGTATACTATGAAAAGAAACTGGCTGGACATACTGGCGCTGCTTCTTGTTATTATCGGAGGCATAAACTGGGGGCTTGTAGGATTATTCAGATTTGATCTTGTAAGCTTTATTTTTGGAGATATGTCCATGATCACACGGATCATTTTTGCCATTGTAGGCATCGCGGCCATCTATTCCATTGTTTTATTCTGGAAGCTGCGGACGGAGGAAGAATAACTGCCTGCCGGTCATATTACACAAAATGCCGTACACATTCGCGTAAACGTGTGTACGGCATTTTGGTCTTTACGTGTAAATTTTAAAGGTTTATAAAGAAATAACAATTTTATCTCTGAACTGTTCTGGGATATTTTCGGCATCTATGGAGATACTGATGACAAAATCCACGTTGAAAGCGTTGGAAATATTTTCCAGTTTAGTCAATACGTAGCCTACATAGTCGTCTGTGACACAGGAAATACTTAAAAAGCTGTCCAGATACATCGCTTCAAGGTCATGATCCTGAGAGATCAGACCGCAGACAAAGCCCAGGAAACTGTCATAGTTATCCAGGGGATAATCTTTCACATTGATAAGACGGATTTTGTTGCTGAGTTCATACATATGCTTATTATTTTTATCAAGATAAACTATATTGCCCTTGGACCCCTTTACAGCATCATTTACCTTTTGAATAAGATACTTTGTTTTTCCTTTACCTTTTACACCTGAAATAATTTGTATCATCGTACTCTCCTCCTAGTGTTACAATTTTATATATGAGTAACCTTTCAGAACGGCGTATCTTCCTGGCAGGCTTTAGTCTGGCAAGAAGTATCGGATGGACATCCGATGTGAAAAAGCTGGCCTGAATTGTTACATATATTACTGGATATATAAGATACCATAATTATAGTACAAAATACACAAAAATACAATCAGTTTTTCTGAATCATTGATAATAAATTACTCATTTGTTGATACAATTCCGGCTTGTCATCACCGCCAAGAATCAGGGCAATGTAGGGATTATCCTGGTTATCGGTGGTATACAGGATCAGACAGGCGCCGGCGTTGCCTGTGGTGCCTGTCTTCCCGCCAAAAATGTTGACGCCTTCGGGAGGTGAGTAATCTCCGGTAAAGTAGAGATTGGTTGTGTCAAAAGTCTTGCTCACTGCCTCGCCGGAAGCGCTGGTATAATTGACAGTATACTCGCTTTGGCTTATGGCGTCGCGAAACTCCTCATACTCCATACAGGCGGAAAACATGAGATACAGATCATAGGCGCAGCTTAAATGTCCATCCGCGTCCAGACCGCAGGCGTTGACAAAGTGGGTGTGCATGGCGCCCAAATTTTTTGCCTCGCTGTTCATAAGATCGGCAAATTCCTCGATACTCCCTGAAATGTAAATCCCTATAGCGTTGGATGTATCGTTTCCGGAATAAATGAGCATACAGTAAAGCATGTCCCGGACGCTGATCTTATCCCCAACGGCGAAACCGGCCATCTGGGCTTCAGGATTATCCACGTCGATCATCTCCTGGGTGATAGTAATCTCATCGTCCAGATTCCCGTACTTGAAAACAAGAAGGGCGGTCATAAGCTTTGTCAGACTGGCCGGGGCCACTGGCTGGTAAATATTTTTGTAGTACAGCGCCTCTTTTGTGTTGGTCTGTATCAGCAAAGCCGCCGTTGTTGGGATGGTGCTGTCTGACAGGGACGCTTCATTATCCTCAGATGAGACAACGGCAAGATCCTCGGCAAAGCCGGAAGCCTTACCAGGCTCTACAAGGCTGAGGACATCAGAGCTTTGAAGCAGATCCATCTCAGAGTATTTATTTAAGAGGGCCGCCGATGGCTGGCAAGCGCATAAAAGTACACAGATACAGCAGGCGGTGATCAGTAAGGGTCCCTTTTTGTTCATAGCTTTTCCCTTCATTTTGTCAGATTTTCGTCACTTTACGTTGTCATTTTACGCGAACTACTCAGCCATGCCTTTTTTAGATTTTAGCGGCCGAATCGTTGGCGTTTTATTTATAAAACTCCCGCCATTCAAGATCGCCTCGGTCCAGAGCTTTGATGAGAAGCTCCGCTGTGGCCAGGTTGGTGGCGATAGGAATATTGTGCATATCGCAGAGTTTTACGATTTCGTGGACGTTGGGTTCGTGGGACTGGGCGTTCATCGGATCTCTCAAAAAGATCAAGAGGTCAATATTGTTATGTTCGATCTGAGCCCCGAGCTGCTGCTCTCCGCCAAGAGGGCCGGGGAGAAATTTGTGTATACTCAGATTGGTAACTTCCTCAATACTTCTTCCGGTGGTTCCTGTGGCATATAACTCATGTTTGCTTAAAATCCCTCTGTATGCGATACAGAAATTCTGCATCAGCTTCTTCTTCGCGTCGTGTGCAACTAATCCGATATTCATAAAATATCTACCTCCTGTTTCTTTGTAATCCCACATTTAAAACTAAACCAATACCTATAAAGTTTGCCAACAGAGAACTGAGCCCGTAACTGATAAATGGAAGGGGCAGTCCGGTGTTTGGCAACAGAGCCGTCGCCACGCCAATGTTAACAAATGCCTGGAAAGAGATTATGGCAGCGTAGCCGCTGGCGATCAGGCGACCAGTCATGTCCGCAGCATCCCTTGCAATCAGAAGACATTCGATAACGACGAAGAGCAAAAGCCCGATGACAACACAACTTCCCACAAATCCCAGCTCTTCTCCTAAAACTGCGAAAATGAAGTCGGTCTGAGGCTCAGCTAAAAAGTCTCCTCCTTTTACGGACGTTAAAGTGTTGTTGTTCAATCCCTTGCCGGTGAGCATACCGGAACCGATGGCCATGACAGAATTGTACTGTTGGGCGTAGGTTGTCAGCAGGTATTCTGATGGATTTAAAAAGGTCATAATACGGGTCTGCTGGTACTCATCCAGAAGGATCTGAAAGGGCTGAGTGACATACCATAAAACCAGAGCCCCCAAAGGAATGACCGTAACCAATATTCCACCGACAATTTTATAACTTAAACCGCCTACAAACATCAGAACACAAAAAAGGAACACAAATACAAGTGTCGTTGAAAGATCCGGTTCCTCAAAAATGAGAAAAAGAGGAACCGCATATAGTATCCCTGTGATCAAGATCGTTGAAAAGCGGCTGATCCTGTCTTTATTATCATTGATAAACTTGGCGAAAATGATCAGCATGAGCATCTTCGCGAATTCTGATGGCTGCAAGGTGCCAAAAGAACCAAGTGAAAACCATCGGGTCGCCCCGTTTACATCAATACCTAAAAGCAGGACGGCCACAAGCATCACTATATTAATAGCATACAAAATCCACTGAAAATTTGCAATAAATTTATAGTCAATTAACGAAAAAAATATCATTAAGACGACGCCGACACCAATACCAAGGAGCTGTTTCGAGGCAAAACCGTCCGCTGCGCTGTTGATGGTGAGAACGCCGATAATACTCAGGGCAAGTACGATGAGGACAAGTCTTATGTTATATTTTCTGAAATCATATTGCAAAAGTCCGTGTAAAAAATAATTAAATCGCTTTATCATATTTCTCCTGTAAACGTAAGGGCCTGGCATCCCGAAAAGGTATCCGAGCAACAAGGGACGGAACCCCGTCGGCAGTGTCCACAGCCTGTATTATCTCGATATCAATTTTTTCTGTATCTACTTCTACATATTTTGTCAGGACGGTTAAAAGATCATTTCGTATATTTTCAAGTAACGCCGGTGAGCAGCAGGCGCGGTCAGATACGAGGACAGCCCGCAGACGATCCCTGGCAATGTTGCCTGAAGCCCGCCGGTGAAAAAAACGCCAGAATTTCATGTACAAAACCTCCTTTGTCAGACTCTTCCAAACAGGTTTTGCAGTCGGTAACGAACCCCTCTCTTACATTTGTATGTAATAACAGGAACATTATTTCCGAGGATGCGCTGGCATATATCCCGATAAGCCTGACCGGCCATAGTGTTGGAACCAACCAGCGGTTCTCCCTGGTTGGTAGATATTACGACACTCTCATCATCGGGGATTGTACCAATCAGCTCCAGGTTAAGGATATCCACCACATCATCTACCGACATCATGTCTCCCCGGCGGATCATATCGTAGCGGAGACGATTGACGATAAGCTGAACCCGGTTCAGACGGTACTCTTTTAAAAGACCGATAATGCGGTCCGCGTCCCGTATGGCAGATACTTCAGGTGTAGTGACTACAAGAGCCCGGTCCGCGCCGGCTACAGCGTTTTTAAATCCCTGTTCAATACCGGCCGGACAATCCAGGATAATATAGTCAAAATCCATGCGAAGCTGGTCAATAAGTTTTTTCATCTGCTCCGGGGATACGGCGCTTTTATCTTTGGTCTGGGCTGAGGGGAGCAGGTAGAGATTGGGATAGCGCATATCCCGAATCAGAGCCTGCTTAATACGGCAGCTCCCCTCGATGATATCTACCAGATTATAGACAATGCGGTTTTCCAGCCCCATGACTACATCCAGATTGCGAAGGCCGATGTCGGTGTCAATGAGAATAACTTTTTTATTCATCATAGCCAGGCCTGTTCCAATGTTGGCGGAAGTGGTCGTCTTCCCCACGCCCCCTTTTCCGGATGTTATTACAAATACTTCACTCATAGCGATTCCCTCCAAAATGATTCGATTTGACTCTAGCCCTTTAGGGCGGTATCTTAAAGGTATCTTCCATGGTGTTTTTTTCTGTATGTTTACCAAAACCATGGGGCACGGATTAATCGGCGCCGTCATCCATAGTTGTGCTTCCACTGGTGTAGTTAATAGGCATGCGGGCGTGGCGCTGGCTGCTTGTATCTGTATCTGTGGTCTGAGTGGATTCGTAAAGCGGCAGGTTAAAATAGGCGGCGATGGCGTCGCGGAAAGTATCTACCACATTTGTGGAGCCATAACCGTTGGAGATCAGTACGGTAACAGCAACCTGAGGATCACTGTATGGAGCGAATCCGGTAAACCAGGCGTGATCCGGTTTTAGTTCGGATTCCTGGGCGGTACCGGATTTTCCTGCCACAGCTACGTCAAGACTTGTGAAAACATCCCGGTAACTTGTTGTGTCGTTGCACACAAGCCACATGCCCTGATGGACAGCATTCCATGTGGATTCGGCCACCGTATTGGTAAGGTCATTGATCAGTTCCGGAGTGAAATCTTCGACAAGTGCCCCGCTGCTATCTGTGATTTTGTCAACGAGGGAAAGGTTATAGACGCTTCCCCGGTTAGCCACGGCGCAAATATAACGGTTCACCTGTGTAGGGGTATAGTTATTGGTACCCTGTCCGATAAAGGAACGGACGCTGGACTCATCGGAGATATTGGGCTGGGCTTCCCCGATTTCTATGCCGGTGGTCTGTCCGAAGCCAAACATCCGGGCATATTTTGCCAGAAGTTCAAGGCCTTGTTGATCGTTTTCCTGACCGTCAGCAGTCAGAGACGCGTTGTACCCAAGTTCATAGAAGAAATAGTTGCAGGATACGCCGATAGCCTCTGTGATATTGACACTGCCGTGGCCGTTTTGGTTCCAGCAGGAAGGACTTGGATAAACTTTATCAAACAACACCTGGTCGTAAACTTCTGTAGTCAGATCAATGAGCCCCTCTTCCAGGGCGGCGATAGCGGCAAGAGGTTTGTAGGTAGAGCCGGGAGCGCTGGTCTGCTGAGTGGCCCGGTTAAATAAAGGCCGGGATTCATTATTAAGCAGTGAAGAGTAATAGTCTGAATCCGATATTCGGTTGGCGTCATAGCTGGGGTAAGAAACCAGTGCTTTTACCTCCCCGCTGTTGGGGTCAGTGATGACCATAGCGCCAGAGCAGATATCCAGAGCCAGCATATCCGGTGTAATCTCCATCGTATAAATTTTATTGTAAATAAAGCTTCTGGGCGTCACCACATCATTGACAAGATTAGTGTAGTCATCGTCATCGGTGGAAAGAACGCCCTGGTCATAGAGGAGCTGGCAGATCTCCTTCTCTGTGATGGTTTCGGAAGTGAGCATAAACTTGTAGATCAGCTTGTGAAATCCGGAATCATCCAGCAAACCGTTTAAAATCGCTTCCGTCAGAGATGTATATACTTCCGAAGTATCCACATACTCTCCGGAAATATCCAGAAGCGTGGTGTCGATCCATCCCTGGGAGATAGCGTGCTGGAGAAATTCGCCGATGCTGATCTCCCCGTTTTCCCACTGACTGTAGACTTCCTCGTCAGCGTCATACATATCTGTTTTAAGGATATCATTATCCCGGGCCCATGTGTATATATAATTGCAGTAGCGGTCGTATTCTTCCGACAGGGTATTCTGGGGGACAAAATTATCCGGGTTTAGTATGCTTTCCATCTGGGCCATAACCCCGTCCCTGTAGGTGTTAAAACGCTGCCCTACAGATTCTTCCAGCGCAGTGGCGTCACTTGCGTAAAAATGTTCTGTGTCTATAACATTGTTCTCAATAAAGGCGTGAAATACCTGGTCATAGGAAATCAGATGGTCTTCATTGTTTTCCTCATCGACATATTCCACAAGCTTTGCCAGGAGAATGCCCGCGATCTTCTCCTCCAGGAGATTATAGACCGTTTTTGTCAGATCAGCGTCAATAGTCAGGTACACATCGTTGCCCGGCACAGCGGCTGTGACGTCAGTAGTGTCAAGAACACTTCCCAGACTATTGACGTAAAGGGTCTGGGAGCCTTTCGTCCCGGCAAGCTCGTATTCAAAAACACTTTCAATGCCGGTTTTTCCTACCGTATCACTGGACGTATACTCGTCATGTCCGTCCTGAGCGAACTGCTCCAGCTCTGTATCCGATATGGTGCCGGTATAACCGGTAATATGGGCGAAATACTCACTGTCATTATATTCCCGTACATAGGACTGGGATATGGTTACTCCCGGAAGAGAGGCACTGTTTTCCTTCACGGCGGCCACAAGCTGATCATCCACATCGGACACGACAGTGACAGATACATACTGCTGATACCGTGTCATATATAATTCATAGCGCAGGGCCAGAATCTTTAAAATTTCACTGTCCGTGTAATCACCTGTGATATCAAAGAAATCTTCACCACGCATATAGTCGAAAAGCTCCTGAGCTGTCATGGCTTCCTGACGGCTGGAAAGGCTGTCCGAATAATTGACGGAAAAAATATCTTTTTTAAAATTGCGTATGGTTGTGTCTGAGCCGGTAAATTCAATGGTGCCGTCCTCAGATACTTCCATGGGAATGTTGTTCACCGCTTCTCTTCCATTGTCCTCAATGATGGCAATAAGACGCTCGATCATCTGGTTGCGCGTATCATTATCTGATAACAGTGTGCTATTCTCGATAATAACAGAATAAATCATACGGTCATAGGCAAGGACTGTTCCGTTGCAGTCGTAAATCGTGCCTCTGGGAGCCGCGATCTGAGTATCACGCTGGATGCGATAGGTAAACTGTTCAAGGTAGTCTGCGCCCTCAACAACCTGAAGGACAAAAAGACGGTGAAAAAGTAAAACAAACAGGATAACGAAAAACGCTCCAACAATAAACAGCCTTGATCGGATGACAGAAAATATTCCTCTGAAAAGTGATTTAAGCAATGAGATCTTCACTTCCTTTTTTATCTAGCTTTTTGCAGGCAAACAGCATTACGCGGTATAAAACAATGGATACGATGACAGTGTAGACCAGTTCCGGAAGTATAATATGGATCAGGTAATACAGGAAATTAAAGCGTCCACGGATAAGGAAGCTGACGATATACATAAAAATTCCGTACATCAGATCCGCTACCCCGATAAGGATCAGAGGGAGGGTAATATCTTCCTCATAATAGAGCTGATTTAAAAATCCAAGGATAAAACCGATAAACATATAGCAAAGAGCATACACTCCCAGATAGTCTCCTGCGGAAATATCCATAAGCAGGCCGCAGAAAAAGCCAACCACGCATCCCTCATTTCTGCCGCGGATCATGCCGATACTGGCAGTGACAATAATAAGCAGATTGGGAATAATATCCGCCAGGGCAAAAAAAGTAAAAACAGTACTCTGGAGCAGGTAGGCAGCCAGGATGATGACAATGTATATAATAACCCGTTTCATCTGTTGGTTCTCTCCTCTCTATTCCGCCGGGGCATCTGTTTCTTGTGTCTGAGTGGTGGAGTCACTGCCTGATTCGGAGGTGCTTGATTGGGAGGTTTCTTCGGATGTACTGCTCTCTCCGCCTTCCACAAGGTCTGCTTTAAGCTGAGTGATCACAAGAACATCCCTTAAATGTTCAAAATCTACCACAGGGGTAACTTTTGCTGTGCGTGTCAGGGTGGAGGCATCTTCGGTGACGCTGGTAATGTAACCGATGGTCAGTCCCGGAAGAAATTTATCGCTGAGGTAAGATGTGACGATTTCATTCCCCTCTTCAATCTGGGCATCATCGTGGATCAGTTCAACATTGAGCAGCCCGGTATCCTTCTCTTCCAGACTCCCGCTGACGATACAGTGGTCCTCGGATATGGCATCCATAGCACTGACACTGCTGGCATCGTCGGTGATGGACCGGACAATGGAATGATTGATCCCTGTCTCGATGACGATCCCAACAAGGCCGTTATCGGCGATGACGTTCATATCCACCTGGATACCGTCACTGCTGCCCTTATCAATGGTAAAAGTATCATACCAATTGCTGGCGTCACTGCTGATGATCCTGGCGCCCACCATACTGTAATTAGGATAACTTTCTTTTAGTTCAAGGAGCTGCCGCAGTTCATCCAGCTCGTTGAGATTATTTTCCATGGAAGAAATCTGAGATTTCAAAGTGTCTACCTGGAGCTGGAGCTGTTCATTTTCATCCCGAAGCTCACTGATGGTCTTAGAATCCTCCACTCTGGAAGAAATCCAGGAGCCGATGGAGTTCAGGCCGCTCTGCATGGGAACAATCACCGTTCCTAAAGTTCTTTGGACAATATTATTGGCAGTGCCCCACGTAAAGCTGACGGCGATCAGCACGCAGCAGACGGCGAGAAGGGCCAGAAACAAATACTTGGGGTTAATACCGCCATTTTTCTTATGCTGCTTCATAATTTTTATGACTCCTTAATAAAATGCGGATTCCCGCACAGAAAAAGCCAGATCGGACAGTTCGTAACTGTTCATGATCACGTCCAGCCCTTTGACCACACTCTCCTGGGGATGGGAGGACATATTGACTTTCATACGGGTGCGGGAGGCAATAAGACGCTCCAGATTAGGAATCTGGCTTGTGCCCCCGGTGACATAAATTCCGTGATCAAAAATATCATTGTTTAGCTCCGGCGGGGTACGCTCCAAAAGGCTGCGCATGGCGCCAAGAACCGGGTCTAACACGGTAAGGATACACTGAAATACCAGGGAGGCCGGGATCGGAACATGGACCGGAAGTCCGGTGATCAGATCCCTCCCGTAGACAGTGACCGGTTCAGCCATTGTGGGGACAGCGCTCCCCAAAGTCAGCTTTAAGTATTCCGCTGTCTTATAGCCAATGATCATATTGTGGGCCAGTTTGACTTCATTGCAGATGGCCTCGTTGATCGTATTTCCTCCGGTTTTTATGAGGCGGCTTAAAACAATACCGCCAAGAGCGATAATAGAGATTTCCGTGGTATCCGCGCCCATATCTACCACCATGATCCCTCCTGCCCGCTTTACATCCAGCCCTTCTCCGAGAGCCGCAGCTACAGGCTTTTCAACAATGCTGGCATTGTGGGTCTTATAGGTGGAGTAATTGACAAGGCTGAAAAAGGCCCGTTTTTCCACCTCCGTAATGGAGGAGGGAACCGCCAGATAAAACTCATTGTGGCGCATCATACTGTTGCTGCAGTTGAGTTTTTTCAGCAGGTAGTCAAAGAGTTTTCCCATGGGATCGACATCGGCGATGACACCGTCACGGACCGGGTGCTTGATTACAATATTGTCTGACACCTTTTCGTATATTTCATAGGCCGCGTCGCCGGCCGCGACAATCTCTTTTTTCTTGCGCACTGCGATCATGTTTTTTTCAACAAGAATATTCTTACGGATATTGTCATATATTTTTACATAATTTGTACCTAAATCCAAACCATATTTACGTCCTGCCATAAAAAATTCCTTTCACTATAATTGTGACGGATAAGCCTGCGGCTGATCAGTCGGGTAAAATCATAAGACCGGGGCCCTTATCCTGGAACCAGCCCGCTCTCAAAAAGACTTTTATACTGTCCGTCACCGATAATAATATGATCCAGCAGATGTATGCCAAGAATATTGCCCAGCTCGGCAACGGTGCGGGTGATCTCAATGTCCTCATGGCTGGGCGCTGGATCTCCGCTGGGATGATTGTGGAGCAGAACAATATTTACCGCGTCATGACGCAGCGCCTCCAGGAAAATATCTCTGGGGGAGATCAGGGCGGCGTTAACACTACCTTTGGACAAAAGGATATCGCCGATCTTTCTGTTTCTGGTGTTGAGCATGAGCAGGATCAGGTGTTCCTGGCGGTAATGCCGCATTGTTTCCATATAATATCCGGCGATAGACGCCGGATCTGAAAAATTCGGGCCGAAAGCCGCCCGTGATTGGTACAGCCTTCTTGACAGTTCCAGGACACACTGTATCTGTATCGCTTTCACCCGGCCAATGCCGGGAATCTTCATCAATTGGGCGCATGTCAGGTCATTGAGTGAATCCAGTCCGCTGCGGGCACTTCCAAGATTTAAGACCTCCATGGCAAGTTCTACGCTCCGTTTGCTCTTTGTGCCGGTGCGGATAATGACTGCCAGAAGTTCAGCGTCAGATAAGGACGAGGCGCCATGCTTCTCGCACTTCTCGTAGGGCCTTTCACTTTCCGGCAGATCTTTTGTTTTAAGCATATAAATCCCCCTTTACACGTCTCTCCAGGACCTGTTATTCAGGAAATTTACCCCATAAGTTTAACATAAAACACAATAAAAGTATACACTAAGCGCCTATTAAAAATTTATATAATTCTCTATAAAATTAGATAAAATGACCAGAAAATGTGAAAAAACTGTTAAATTTTAACGAGTCCCGCGTCTGACAGTTTTTGCAGGGACATCATAATGCCAAATTTAGCGTGGTACCATGTGAGTCCGCCCTGGAAATATACAGTGAAGGGGGGCTTAATGGGGGCGTCAGCGCTCAGTTCAATGGAGGAACCGGAAATGAAAGCGCCGGCGGCCATGATCACATCGCAGTCATAACCGGGCATGGCCCAGGGTTCCGGCGTGACGTGGCTGTCCACAGGGGCCGCTGCCTGGATGCCTTTACAGAACTCAATGACATGCTCCGGTTGATGGAATACTACAGCCTGGATAATGTCATGGCGGCTTTCCGTGGCATTGGGAACACACTCAAATCCCAGCTTTTCGTAAATAGAGGCGGCAAAAACCGCGCCCTTTAACGCCCCGTTGACGACCTGGGGCGATAAAAACAGTCCCTGGAAAAATGAGCGGTTGACCCCAAGAGTGGCCCCCACTTCTTTGCCAAGGCCGGGAGCTGTCAGCCGGAAGGCGGCGTTTTCTACATACTCTTTTTTTCCGGCAATATAGCCGCCGATGGGGGCCAGACCGCCGCCGGGATTTTTAATCAGGGAGCCTACGCAAAGATCAGCCCCCACGTCAGAGGGCTCCGCAACTTCCACAAATTCACCGTAACAATTGTCCACCATGCAGATCACGTCCGGTTTAATGGATTTAATAAATGAGATCAGCTCCCCGATCCTCTTGACAGATAAGGTCTTTCTTGGCTGGTAGCCCTTGGATCGCTGGATCGTCACAAGTTTTGTCTTTTCGTTGACAGCCTGCCGGATACCCTCATAGTCAAAGCCGCCGTCAGGGAGAAGATCCACCTGGCGATAGGTAATCCCGTATTCCGCCAGAGAACCTTTCTGGGGACGTATTCCGATGATCCCCTCCATGGTGTCGTAAGGTTTGCCCACAGGGGAGAGAAGCTCATCCCCTGGCCTCAAGTTTCCGGAAAGGGCAATGGTCAGGGCATGGGTTCCGCAGGTGATATGGGGCCGCACAAGGGCGTCCTCTGTATGAAAAACACTGGCATAAACCGCTTCCAGGGTGTCCCGGCCGCTGTCATTGTAGCCATAGCCGGTGCTGTCGGCAAAGTGATAGTCGCTGACTTTATGTTCCTGCATGGCTTTGATCACTTTAAGCTGGTTATATTCGGCAACCCGGTCAAACTCTTTAAACCGTGGCTCCAGATCTTTTTCCACACTCTGGCAAAATGTATACACGTTTTCTGAAAGCCCAAGGGAACGGTAATACTGGTTTAATGTTTCATCCATGATATATTCCTCTTTCTGTCAGTATATTAATTATATATTTAAGAATTTCTTCCTCGTTTTCAAATTGCTCTTTTTCGATCCACCAAACGTCTTTTTCACGTCCGAACCATGTGAGCTGGCGCTTGGCAAAATGGCGTGTATCCCGTTTTAATATATATACAGCCTCATCGAGGGAAATTTCCCCTGCGAAATAAGGCACAAATTCTTTATAGCCCAGTCCCTGCATAGATACAAGAGAGGGATCATATCCCTCATCCAAAAGATGCTTTACTTCCGAAAGAAGTCCTGCTGCCATCATCTTATCGACTCTTTTGTCAATTCTTTCATAGAGGATGGCTCTCGGCAGGTTCAGGACAAAGTAGGCGCTGTTGTAGGCGGATGTTTTTTGCCGCTGCTGGGTGTTGTGGATGGATATAGGCTGCCCCGTTTTTTCAAAAAATTCCAGGGCGCGGATCACCCGCTTTACATTGTTGGGGTGGATCTGGGCGGCAGACTGGGGATCTGCCACTTTCAGGCGTTCAAAAAGAACCTGGGGGCCCTGTTCCTTTGCCAGTGCCTCCAGATTAGAGCGCAAGGTTGTGTCGCTGTCATTTTCCGTAAAATCAATATCATTTAAAAGTGCCTGGATATAGAAGCCGGTACCGCCTACAACAATGGGGATCTTGCCCTGGGATAAAATTGTTTTTACTGCTTTCTTTGCCATGTGCTGAAAGCGGACAACATTAAAAGTCTCGTCCGGCATAAGGACGTCCACTAAATAATGGGGAATACCTTCCATTTCATCGGGCATGATCTTTGCGGTCCCAATATCCATTTTTTTGTAGACCTGCATAGAATCGGCGGAAATGATCTCTCCGCCGATTTTTTTCGCCAGGTTCAGGGATAAGGCGGTCTTCCCGACAGCCGTTGGTCCGGTGAGGACAATCAGTGGGGGCTTGCCCATAAGTATCAGCTCCTGTTCGTTACTGAATCCGTTTAAATTTTTTCTCAAGTTCATATTGGCTCATTGAAATGATTGTAGGCCGTCCGTGAGGGCAGTTATAAGGGTTCTGGGCCTCAAGAAGTTCCTCGATGAGGGCGTTGGCTTCGGGAACGGAAAGCCGTTGATTGCCTTTGACTGCCGCTTTACAGGCCATGGTTGCCAGTCGGTCATTGATCAGATCTGCGGTTAAATGGCCGGACTGGGCAGTGAGGGAATCTAAAAGATCCACAAAAAGATCTCTCTCAGTAAATCCGTAAAGCTCCGACGGCACAGCGCGGATGGCGTACTCTCTCCCGCCGAAAGGCTCGATTTCAAAGCCCAGCTTTGTAAACTGGGATATATGGCGGTTAAGGGTTTCCTCCTCCTGCATGGTCAGGGATAGGATCATAGGAGGCTCTAAAAGCTGGGATAGGGCCGTACTGTTTTCATAATGTTTTTTTAGCTTTTCATACATCACTTTTTCATGAGCCGCGTGCTGGTCAATAATGAACAGCTTCTGATCATATTCCACAAGCCAGTAAGTGTCAAAAAGCTGACCGATAAGCCGGTGAGTCAGCCTTTTCTTCCTGGGAAGGATCTGGTCGTCGAAAAGTTCCATCTGCTCCGGCCGCGTTTCCTTTCCAGCGCTGCCGTAAACCGGTGCCTCCTCACTGACTTTTGCCGGTGCGCCGGCAAAAGTCTCTTCTTGGGTTTTTATTGTTGGAGCGCCGGCGGCAGACTTTACAGGTATATTGTCTTGTTCTTTTAACGGCGTATCTTCCGATGCCTTTGCCGGCGCGAAGCTGTTGCTCCAAGCCTTCTTTGGCGCACTGCCACCGACCGGTGTGGCGGCCCACGGCTTTACCAGCTCGGCATTTTGCCGGCGGTGTACTTCAAATGGCTCCGGAGCCGGGGCCGAAAGATGTTCCTTTGCTTCCTGGCGCTGGCGCTGGGAAATCTCCCGATCGCTTTCTAATGTGACGTCAGGAATAAGATTACGGCCTTCCAGCGCTTCCCGTATCGTCCGGTAGACCAGTTGGTACACTTCCTCCCCCTGATTAAAGCGCACTTCCATTTTGGTGGGATGGACATTGACGTCCATAAGGGATGTATCCATCTGGAGGTGGAAGGCTGTGAAGGGATATTTGTGAACCATGACAAAGTTTTTATAAGCTTCCTCAATGGCCTTAGTGATCACCGGACTTTTAATGTAGCGGCCGTTTATAAAATAATTTTCATAGGCCCGATTCCCTCTGGAGATGAGGGGTTTTCCAATGTAGCCGGAGATCTCCATAGTAGAGGAGCGCCGGTTCACTTCCAGGAGATTGGCAGTGATATCACGGCCGTAAATATTGTAAATAATATCTTTTAGCTGCATATTTCCTGCGGTATGGATCTTGTTCTGCCGGTTGTTTATAAATTTGAAGGAAATTTCCGGGTGGGAAAGGGCCAGACGCATGATCAGGTCGTTGACGTAGCCGGCTTCGGTCATATCCGACTTTAAAAACTTACGCCTGGCGGGGGTGTTGTAAAATAAATTCCTCACGATCATCGTTGTGCCGCCGGGACAGCCTACTTCCTCAAGGACAGTCTGTTTTCCCCCTTCAACGCAGCACCGTATGCCCGTCAAGTCGGATGCCGTCTTTGTCACAAGCTCAACCTGGGCCACAGAGGCGATACTTGAAAGTGCCTCACCCCGAAATCCCAGGGACGCGATGACATAGAGATCATCGGCAGTGCGTATTTTGCTGGTGGAATGGCGCAGAAATGCCAGAGGAATATCGTCTTTCTCAATGCCTGATCCGTTGTCAGTAACCCGGATGAGAGACGTCCCGCCATCCTTGATTTCCACAGTGATAGCTGTGGCGTGGGCGTCGATGGCGTTTTCTACAAGCTCCTTGACAACGGAGGCGGGCCGTTCCACCACTTCCCCCGCTGCGATCTTATTAATTGTTTCCGAGTCCAGAACATTGATTGTAGCCATAAACCTTCACCTCTCTCGCTTAAAGCTGCTGCTGTAGCCGGTCTAAAAGAAGCATGGCATCCAGAGGCCGCATCCGGGACAGATCAGCCGATTTTAATTCTTTGATGACCTGAGTCCACCGTGCGGGGATTTCTGATTCTGACGGTTTTTCCATTTGAGAGGGAATATTTGCCGCTGAAGGGATTATCTTCTGAGCAGGTTCATCAAACAGTGACATCTGTCCGTCGTATTCCTCGGCCGGGAAAATGCTAAAATCTGTCTTTGCTTCCGGCTCTCTTTTCTCTGGAGCAGTTTTTATTTCTTTGACCCGCTCAGTAATATCTGCGCTGACCAGTTCTTCCACAAGTTCTTTGGCCCGGTCGATCACCGGCTGGGGAACGCCGGCCAGTTTTGCCACCTGGATACCGTAGCTTTTATCCGCGCCGCCGCGGATAATTTTTCTCAGGAAGATAATATCATCCCCCTGCTCTTTTACCGCGATACAGTAATTGTTTACATTGGAAAGCTTGCCTTCAAGTTCCGTCAGTTCGTGATAGTGGGTGGCAAAAAGGGTCTTTGCCCCTAAAAATTTAGGATTGCTGATATATTCCACCACGGCCCAGGCAATGCTCAGACCGTCAAAAGTGCTTGTTCCCCGGCCGATCTCGTCAAGAATAAGGAGGCTGTTTTTCGTGGCGTTGCGGAGAATATTGGCGACCTCTGTCATCTCCACCATAAATGTACTCTGACCGCTGGCAAGGTCGTCGCTGGCTCCTACCCTGGTGAAAATACGGTCCACAATGCCGATGTTGGCGGACTGGGCCGGAACAAAGCTGCCCATCTGGGCCATGAGGACGATAAGGGCGCTCTGACGCATGTAGGTGGATTTTCCTGCCATATTAGGACCGGTGATAATGGAAATGCGCTGGGCCTGATTATCCAGGTAGGTGTCGTTTTCAATAAACATTTCCCCGGCGGACATTTTTTCAACGACCGGGTGGCGCCCCCCTTTAATATTGATAACACCTTTGGTATTAATAGATGGGCGCACATAGTTATTCCGTTCGGCTACAATGGCCAGGGAACACAAAACATCCAGATTAGCCAGCGCTTTCGCGGTGGTCTGTATGCGGGAAACCTGCTCCTCAATCTTATCCCTTACCATGGAAAAAAGATCGTATTCCAGGGAGAAAAGCTTATCTTCCGCCCCAAGGATGGTATCTTCCAGCTCTTTAAGCTTTGGAGTAATGTAGCGCTCCGCGTTGGTCAGCGTCTGCTTGCGGGTCCATGTGTCCGGAACAAGAGATTTGTAGGAGTTGGTCACTTCGAGGTAATAGCCGAAAACCTTGTTATATTTAACTCTCAGATTTTTAATGCCTGTCTTTTCCCGCTCCTCGGTCTCAAGCTTTGACAGCCATTGTTTGCCTTCGGTTTTCGCGTGGCGGTAGCGGTCGATATCCTCATTAAATCCGTCTTTAATGATCCCTCCGTCCTTTAAGGCGATGGGCGGATCGTCGTTAATGGAGATGTCGATGAGATGATAAATATCCTTAAGTTCGTCCATCTGCTGATAAATCTTCTCCATTCTTTCGGATTTATATTTTTTAAGTAATATTTTAATAGGGCCGATCATTGCCAGGGATGATTTAAAGGCAATGAGATCTCTGGGGTTGGCCGTTTTGCAACTGATCTTTCCGATGAGCCGTTCAAGATCGTAAATGGGATTTAAGTACTCCCGGATCTCATCCCGGTCAATGAGAGCGCCGTTGATCTCCTCAATGGCGTCAAGGCGCTGCTCAATGGGTTTTTTGTCAATGAAAGGCTGTTCGATCCATGTGCGCAAAAGCCTGGCGCCCATGGCGGTTTTTGTCCGGTCCAGCACCCACAGGAGGGAGCCGCGCTTCTGTTTTTCACGGAGTGTCTCAAGAAGTTCAAGGTTTCTCCGGGTAGAACTGTCAATGATCATATATTGCCCGGAATTATAGGTGGTAATGTGGGTCAGATGGGTCAGAGTGCTTTTCTGCGTCTCGTACAGATACTGTAAAAGAGCGCCTGCGGCCAGCGTCCCTGTAGGGTAATCGGTCAGACCAAGACCGTCTAAGACCGATACTTTAAAGTGGCGCTTTAAGCACTGGCGGCACTGATCCTCATCCACATACCAGGATTCCAGGGGAGATATGGAAATATTCATCCGCTCTTTAAGATCATTTAAGTCAACGCCGCTCATACAGAAAGCGTCGTTGTGGATGATCTCAGCCGGGGAAAACTTTGTGATTTCATCCATAAGTTTTTTATCTGAATCCACCTCAGTCATATAATAATCGCCGGTGGACAGATCGGCCGCTGATATGCCAAAACAGTCATCCATGTATACAATACACATGAGATAATTATTTTTTGTCTCATCAAGGGCCTGCATACTTACATTGGTTCCAGGGGTGACAATGCGGACAACCTCCCGCTTTACCAGTCCCTTTGCCAGCTTGGGATCTTCCATCTGTTCACAGATGGCTACTTTATAACCTTTGGACACAAGTTTTGTCAAATAAGAATCCACAGCATGATAAGGAACTCCGCACATTGGCGCCCGCTCTTCCTGACCGCAGTCTTTTCCTGTCAGAGTGATCTCAAGCTCTTTGGAGGCGGTAAGGGCGTCGTCAAAAAACATTTCGTAGAAATCGCCCAGGCGGTAGAAAAGAATGCAGTCTTTATACTGCTCTTTTGTTTTTACATATTGCTGCATCATTGGTGTTAATGGTGCCATAGTTATGCTCCTTCTCATTGGTCACAAAAAATCTCCAAAAGGGGATATGAAAAAAGCTTTGGCTTTTTTCATATCCCCATATGGATTACACGTTAAACATTAAATCCCCGTAGGTCGGGAATGGCCATTCTTTGGCGTCAACAATAAGCTCTAAGGCGTCTGCCGGGCGGCGCAGTTCTTCCATGGCTGTACACACTTCGTCCCGGTAGGCCACGGCCCGGTCTTTAAAGTGTTCAAGGGAGGCGGCACGGCGCACATTATGCTGAAGTTTGATCAGGGCGTCATTCATCTCTTTTAGATACTTGGAACAATCTGCCATGACAATGCGCTGTACGCTGGCGTCATAACCTGCAGCCTCAACCCCGTGAATGGAATCCGCCACAGTGGTGGTATATTTGATCACCGCAGGGATAATCTCCTTTTTCGCCATGTCGATCATAGTGCGGGCTTCGATATTAATAGCCTTGGCGTAAGTCTCGTAGGCAACCTCTTCTCTGGCCCGAAGTTCAATCTCAGTGAGAACATTGTGCCGCTGAAACAGCTCAACAGATTCAGGTGAGGTAAGGTAGCCGGCGGCGTCCACCATGTTTGTAATATTTGGCAGACCTCTGCGGACAGCTTCCTCCACCCATTCTTTTGAGTAGCCGTTACCGTTGAAAATAATGCGGATATGCTCGCTGACCCACTTTTTGATCAGATCATGGGCAGCCATTTCCACATCATCGGCAGCTTCAAGAATATCAGCGGCCTGGCGCAGAGTTTCCGCTACAATGGTGTTTAATACAATGTTGGCGTCGGCGATGGATGCTGAAGAGCCAACCATGCGGAACTCAAATTTGTTTCCTGTAAAGGCGAAGGGTGAAGTGCGGTTTCGGTCTGTGGCGTCCATGCGGAAATTGGGTACAGTGGCAAGTCCGATGTTGGACTCGGTTCCCTCTTTGGAACTGGTAGCCTCCCCTTTTTCGCAGAGCTGATTTAATACATCTTCCAACTGCTCCCCTAAAAATACGGAGATAATGGCAGGCGGGGCTTCATTGGCGCCTAGACGGTGGTCATTGCCCGGATTTGCGGCGGATTCCCGCAGAAGGGGCGCGTATTCATCGACAGCCTTTAAGATAGCGGCAAGGATCAGCAGGAACTGACGGTTCTCATGGGGAGTTTTGCCCGGATCCAGAAGATTCACGCCGGTGTCTGTGATCAAAGACCAGTTATTGTGCTTGCCGGAACCATTAACCCCGTCAAATGGCTTCTCATGGAGGAGGCACACAAGATTATGGCGCAGAGCCACCCGTTTCATGGCTTCCATGACAAGCTGGTTATGGTCTGTAGCAATATTTGTGGTGGCATAAACGGGAGCCAGTTCATGCTGAGCCGGAGCTACCTCGTTGTGCTGGGTTTTTGCGGTGACACCCAGCTTCCACAGTTCTACGTTTAAATCGTTCATATAAGCGGCAATGCGCTCTTTAATAATACCGAAATAGTGGTCATCCATCTCCTGACCTTTGGGCGCGGGGGCGCCAAATAAAGTCCGCCCTGCGAAGATCAAATCGTGACGTTTCATATACAGATCTTTATCTACAAGGAAATATTCCTGCTCCGCTCCCACAGATGTAGTCACTTTGGTGACATCGGTCCGGCCAAAAAGATGAACTACGCGCAGGGCCTGCTTGTTGATGGCTTCCATGGAACGCAGAAGGGGGGTCTTTTTGTCCAGGGCTTCTCCAGTGTAGGAGAAAAAGACTGTAGGGATGCATAAAACCGCACCCGATGGCGCTTCATGGATAAATGCCGGTGAGGACAGATCCCAGGCTGTATAACCTCTGGCCTCAAAGGTGGAGCGAAGTCCACCAGAAGGGAAGGAAGAACCGTCAGGCTCACCTTTGATCAACTCTTTACCGGAAAATTCCAGGATTACACCGCCGTCACCTGTAGGGGTGATAAAAGCATCATGCTTCTCTGCCGTGTAGCCGGTCAGAGGCTGGAACCAGTGACTGTAGTGGGTTGCTCCTTTTTCAATAGCCCAGTCTTTCATGGCGTTGGCCACAACATCGGCCACATGTTTGTCCAGCTCTACGCCTTCTTTCATGCTGTTTTTCAATTCCTGATAGATCCGTTTTGGAAGGCGTTCTCGCATGGTGGCGTCGTCAAATACGTTGGATGCGAAAATGTCTGTGATCTTAATTCCTTTATCCATTTACTTACCTCTTTTCATATAATTCCCCCATATAATAGAAGCCTTTGCATTCTATCAGATGTACCGGGACGATCCTGCCGATAAGGGAAGCGTCCCCTGGAAAGTGGACAACTGTGTTATTTCCCAGGCGCCCGGTGACAAGGCCGGCGTCCTGATGGTTGATCTGTTCCACTAAAACATCCATGACCTGCCCCTCATGTCTCGCACATACATGGGAGGCGATGTCCTGTACCTCTTTTAAAAGCCGGTCGAATCGGTCTTTGATCACGTGTTCCGGCACCTGGTCTTCCATAGCTGCGGCGGGGGTGCCGTTGCGTTTGGAATATATAAAGGTATAGGCGCTATCGTAGCCTACCTTTCTCACCACATCTAAAGTCTCCTGAAAATCTTCCTCCGTCTCACCGGGAAATCCAACGATAATATCTGTAGTTAAGGAGATATCCGGGCAAGCGCTGCGGATCTTTTCTACAAGATGAAGATAATCTTCTTTTGTATATTTTCGGTTCATCCGCTTTAAAATGCGGCTGCTTCCGGACTGGAGGGGCAGATGAAGGTGAGGACATATTTTTTTGGATCGGGCCATCACCTGGATCAGGTCATCAGACAGATCTTTAGGGTGGGATGTCATAAAGCGGATACGCTCCAAACCTTCGATCTTTTCAATCTCTTCGAGAAGACTGGCAAAAGTCACTGGGTTTTCCAGAGTTTTCCCGTAGGAATTAACATTCTGTCCCAGAAGCATCACTTCCACTACACCATCGGCCACGTCCCTGCGGATCTCCTCAAGAATATCTTCAGGCCGCCGGCTGCGCTCCCGGCCCCGGACGTATGGGACAATACAGTAGCTACAGAAATTGTTGCAGCCAAACATAATGTTGATCCCTGATTTGAAAGGATACTTCCGCCGGTTGGGGAGATCTTCCACGATTTTGTCCGTGTCCTTCCACAGATCTATGATCATGGAGCCGGATTCAAGCCGGTCATAGATCAATTCCGCCAGTTTATAAATATTGTGGGTGCCGAAAATAATATCCACATGGCGGTAGCTGTCGCGCAGCTTCTGAACAACATGAGGTTCCTGCATCATACATCCGCACAGGGCGATGAGCATACCTGGCCGGTTTTCTTTGACCTTTTTCAGGGTGCCGAGGCGGCCATAAACTTTTAAATTGGCATTTTCCCGGACGGTACAGGTATTGTAGATAACAAAATCCGCATCCTCGCTGTCTGTCCGGGTATAACCGACTGACTCCAGGATACCGGAAAGTTTCTCCGAATCCCTGGCGTTCATCTGACAGCCGAAAGTAACCACATTGTAGGTGAGGGTCCGGCCGGTATCCGTCATGTATTTGGCCATCCGCTCTCTCAGTACTTTTATAAAATAAAGCTGGCGGTCAGGCTCTGCTGAGGGAGCCATCGCCTGGGCGTTTGGGTTTTGATAATTATTTTGACTCATTTGCTTTCACCTGTGTTGATGATCATACACTCCCTTAAAAATTTTCTGCTGTTTTTGTATAAAACGTCATAATAAATTTTATTATGACGTTTCCAGCGCCGATTTTTGCTGAGTAAAGCGCCGATCTTTCTCTGCAAAAATCGTGCGCATCCCCCGGAGGGTTTACTATAAAAAGTTTCTTCCCTATTGTACAATAGCATTTTTATTCTGTCAAAGAATTTATACGGTGAGCAAAGGTTCTTCTGACGAAAGAATCCGAGTCAGCGGCTTTCCCCACGGAATAACTTCGATTCCAAGGTTTTCCATCTTTTCTTTGGCGCCGAGATTCTCAGCGCAGGAAATACAGGCTGAAAATTTGACGCCGGCATGCATGGCCATTTTGATCCGTGTTTGTATATCGGTATCTTCTGCCACATATTTAGCTGTCGCGCCCCAGATAATGATTTTGACCGAATCCCACCAGCCATGAAGCATGGAATTGGTAGCGTACATCATGACCATATGATGCGACGTCAATGGATCCGCATTGGTCCATAAAATATTCAGGTGCCGCATGTTCATTTACCTCCTCTTATAAAACCGTCGGTTTACTGACGGATCTGCCCGTTTCCGTAAATCACATACTTTGTGGTGGTCAGTTCTTTTAGTCCCATAGGCCCTCTGGCGTGAAGCTTTTGGGTGCTGATGCCGATCTCAGCGCCAAAGCCAAACTCAAAGCCGTCGGTAAAACGGGTGGAGGCGTTGACATAGACTGCTGCGGAGTCGATCTCATTTAAAAAGCGGCGGGCATGGTCATAGTTTTGAGTGACGATAGTCTCAGAATGTCCAGTGCTGAAAGTGTTAATATGTTCAATAGCTTCGTCCAGACTGCCAACAGTTTTTACCGACAGGATCAGATCAAGATACTCTGTTCCAAAATCTTCTTCTGTGGCGGGAGCAAGGTCCGGGACCACAGACAGAGCTTCTTTGTCTCCGCGGATCTGGACATTATGGCCTTTTAACATAGTGCAGATGGGAGGAAGGGCTTCTTTTAAAATATTTCTGTGGATCACAAGAGACTCGCAGGCATTGCATACGCCGGTACGCTGTGTTTTTGCATTTTCAATGATTTTTACTGCCATGTCAATATTCGCGAACTCATCTACATAGACGTGGCAGTTTCCGGTCCCTGTTTCAATGACAGGGATGGTACTGTTCTCAACAACGGTGCGGATCAGTCCTGCCCCGCCTCTTGGAATGAGAACATCCACATAGGTGTTAAGGCGCATAAAAGTTTTTGTTGTCTCCCGGCTTGTGTCCTCAATGAGGGAAATACTGTCAGATAAAAGGGCCGGGTCTAACCCGTTCTGGCCGGCGTACCCGGCCAGCGCGCTGCGGATCACCTGGACAATGGCTGTGTTGGAGCAGATGGCGTCGCTGCCGCCTTTTAAGATGACTGCGTTACCTGTTTTAAAACACAGGCCAAAGGCATCGGCGGTGACATTGGGACGGGACTCATAGATAATGCCGATAACGCCCAGAGGCACTCTCTTTTTGCAGATTTCCAGGCCATTGGGGCGCAGAGAGGATTCCACGATCTCTCCCACCGGGTCGGCAAGCTCGACGATCTGCCTCAGACCTTCGGCCATAGCTTCGATCCGCTGTGGGGTAAGGCGCAGACGGTCAACGAGGGAATCCTTCATGCCCTTTTCACAGGCATTTTTAATATCGGCTGTGTTGGCCTCAAGGATCGACGCTGTATGTGCTGTCAGAGCGCCGGCAACAGCGCAAAGAGCGCCGTTTTTATGGGTCTGGCCCAGGTTTGAGAGATACCGGTATGCTTTTTGGGCGGCTGCGCCCATTTCATTTAAAGTCATTTGTCATTCCTCCAATCATTATATAATGCTCCCTATATTTCTATTTCTGTTGCCAGGCAGTCTAAATAAAGGTCATGGCAATCCATAGGCAGTCGCTCTTTTGGAACCACCTGAAACTCATAGGCCACACCGCAGGTTACAAAATACTCAGGGGCGGCAGACACATGTCTGGAATTTTGAAAAAAGCGGTTTAGCCATGTGTCATAAAATCCACCCCCGTAGCCAAGGCGGCCGATGCGCCCCGATCTACCGGTCACTTCTGACCGGGAAAAGGCCAGGCCGGGGACGAGCATTAAGATTTTTGAGGCTTCTCCCATCGTGGTGCTGGTTAAATCTACAGGGGATAGTCCGGGGCCGGGTTCCATAAGCCCCATGGTGCCTCTGACCAGATGACCGAGGCTGGGAACCGGATAAAATTCCATAGTTCGTTCTCCGGTGACTTTTGGCAGAGCGACGATTTTTCCATGGTTCAAGCCATGATCCAGAACTGGCCGGATATCAGCCTCGTGGTTGACAGGAAAATAGGCCAGCACATAGGTGCAGTGTTTATATACATCCCAGTTGATAATCTTTTGGCAGATCAGCTCTCCTGCTCTTTCAAGCTCCTGAGGGTTCCTGTGAATACGCAGCTCTTTCATGGTTCTTCGGAGATATTGTTTTTCTTTATCAATATACGAGATATTCATAGGCGTTACTGTATATATTTTTTAGGCGGACGACGGCGGTCTTTGACATTTTCAATAGTTCCGTCGGGATTCTCAATCTGGATCTTTTCAAGGTTGGCCCGGAGGTTTTCACGTATGGAAGCGATATAGGCGCCGCGAAGGGTGGCCTGCTCTTTCTTTTCCTCCGGTGTCAGCCCCTCCTTTTTAGACTTGTGGTAAAGCTCATTAATACGTGCGATATCTTTATCTGTGATCATAGTTTTCCTTTCTTATTACCCCTTTTGGATTTTCCTTTTTTAAGGGCCTATGTCTTTGTGAGAATAAAGTATTAATGGTGACGGTGGCGGTTTTCAATATATTCAGTCAGGTTGAAGTTTTTATTTTTATGGGCGAGAAACAGAGTACCCACCGATTCCCCGCTGAGAATGTTGTGGATGATGTGAAAGTCCCGTCCGTTGGCAATGACCATATCGCAGCCGGAATCTGTGGCAATGCGCCCGGCATCAATCTTTGTCACCATTCCACCGGTACCAAGATCGCTGGATGATCCTTTGGCCATGTCGTACAAATGCTCGTCAATTTCCGGAATGCACTCAATCAGACGGGCGTCGGCGCAGGTGTTTGGATCGTCGGTGTAAAGTCCGTCAATGTCTGACAGAAGGATGAGCAGGTCGGCGCCGGACAGTGAGGCTACCACGGCGGACAATGTATCGTTGTCACCAAATTCGATCTCATCGGTGGATATAGTGTCATTTTCATTGACAATAGGGATCACACCCATGGCCAGAAGCTGACGGAAAGTGTTTTTTGCGTTCTGGCAGCTATTCGGGCGGATGATGGTGTGTTTGGTCATAAGAATCTGGGAGGAAAGCTGGTTGTACTCGTTAAACAGCTTTTGGTAGATCATCATGAGGGCCGCCTGTCCCACGGAGGCGCACGCCTGCTTTAAGGGCAGCGTGTCCGGGCGCTTCATAAGGCCCAGGGCTTTTCTCCCAACGCCGATGGCGCCGGAGGACACAAGGATCACATCCTTGCCCTGGTTTCGCACATCGCACAGCAGCCGGACAAGCTGCTCTAACTTGTAAAGATTCAGCTCACCGGTTCCGTCGTGAACCAGGGAGGATGACCCCACTTTGACAACGATCCTTTTTTTATCTTTAAGTTTGTTTCGGTCGTACATAATTTAAGTGTCTCCTTTTGTAACTAACATTTTAAAGGTATTGGGCCGCCTCGTCAAGTTTTATCCGCCGGACTTTTTTCAGGAATTTGATAGCGCCGGGCTATGGCCTCCGCAACCTTAATACCGTCCATGGCTGCGGAGGTGATGCCGCCGGCATAGCCGGCACCCTCGCCACAGGGATAAATTCCCGGAAGGCTGCTCTCAAAACTTTCATCCCGCTCAATGCGTACTGGTGAAGATGTGCGGGATTCTACCCCTGACAGCAGGGCGTCTTGGCGGTCAAAACCGGGGATTTTTTCCCCGAAGGCGTGGATGCCCTCTTTCAGGCTTTCGCAGATAAAGTCGGGAAGGCATCGGCTAAGATCGGTGAGAACGCAGCCGCCTTTGTGTACCGGACGAACCTGGCCGTACTCTGTACTCGGTATGCCGTCACAGAAATCGCCAAACTGCTGTACCGGTACAAGGCCCTCCCCGCCGGCCTTCTTTGCCTGGGCGTAGGCTGCCTGCTCAAGCTTTCTGGCAAATTCTACACCAGAGAGAGGCCCCTCCCCTTTAAAATCCTCCGGGGTCACTGTGACAATGACAGCGCTATTGGCGTTGGCGCTCCCCCTGCCGCTGTAGCTCATTCCATTGACAGCGGTGGACTGGGGTTCTGAGGAGGCGTTGACAACATAGCCTCCGGGACACATACAGAAAGTATACACGCTCCGACCGTTGACACAGGTGTGGGTCAGCTTGTAATCCGCAGCTTTCAGCCATTGATCCTGTCCTCTGCCGTACTGAGCCTGGTCGATCATGGACTGTGGATGTTCGATGCGCAGGCCCACGGCGAAGGCTTTAGCGCTCATATTTATTTGTTTATCCAGAAGCATAGAAAATGTATCCCGGGCGCTGTGTCCGATGGCCAGGACAAGGCACTGGGCCGGGATCTGGCGGCTGCCGTTAATCTCAACAGCTTTAATATGGGAATCTTCTATATATATATCGGTCACCTGAGAATCAAAATAAACTTTTCCGCCAAGGGAGATGATCTCATTGCGCATATGTTCCACAATGTTAATAAGAACATCGGTGCCCAGATGAGGTTTGTTTAAGTAGAGGATCTCTTCCGGCGCTCCCGCTTCATGGAAAATTTCAAGAACCAGACGGTTCCGGCCATATTTATCTTTGACTAGGGTGTTTAGTTTTCCGTCGGAAAATGTGCCGGCGCCGCCTTCACCAAACTGAACGTTGCACTGCGGATCAAGAATCCCCTTTTCCCAGAAAGCGTTTACTTTCCTGGAGCGGGTGTGTACGTCGCTCCCTCGCTCCAAAATTACCGGACGGTAGCCGTGGCGGGCGAGCATTAGGCCGCAAAACAGGCCGGCCGGCCCGCTGCCAACGATTACCGGAGGATGGAAAAGCGTCTCCTTACCCCATTTTGGAAATCTGTAAACAACATCGGCAGCTTTGGATATGGTCCCATTCTGTGAAAACTTTTTTAAGAGAAGCGGTTCTTTATCGACAGCCACATCCACAGTGTAGACGTTGTGGATTTGCCCTTTCCGGGCGTCCAGAGATTTGCGCACGATCTTCATGGACAAAATTTGTCCAGGGGATATGCGAAGCTTTTTTGCCGCTGCCTTGAGAAGTCCGGAAGTGTCGCTGCGGTAGTCGGTTTTGATCTGGCTGATTCGTATCATTGAAAGATTCCTTTCTGTAATTGATGTGAGTCAAATACCCCGCTGCAAGAAACGGGGCATCAAGCTAACAGTGCCCCAAGGGGCGGGATATTTGGTCTTCGTTCCGCTACGGTAGGTGCTAAACGTGTGCCGCTGGCACACGTTTAGCACCGGCAAATGGACGCGCTCGCGCGTCCGATTGTCAAACAGCCCGCGGGAATAAATTTATCTGGGATATATTTTATGAGTTGCCCGACAAATGGGCATGAGACACGGATTGCTCCGTACTTCGTACTCCCCCAATCCTAAAAACACCTCAAATTCGCTCATTTTTCTGCGAAAAATGACTGCTTTTCGGTGTTTTGCGCGCCACAAAGCCATGCTTGCCTGCGCAAGCGCAGCCCGCATGACCTTTTGTCGCTTGTCTCATTTTATACAGGGTGTCGGATTGAACTGCGGCTGCTGTCAGAATAGCTTAGAGCCGCGTTATATCCGGCCACATAACCGCTGGACCAGGCCCACTGAAGGTTGTATCCGCCGCAGATACCGTCTACATCCACAAGCTCACCTGTAAAGTAAAGGCCAGGGACAATTTTAGACTCCATGTGGATGTTGATCTGGCTGCCGTCTACGCCCCCGGCACATACCTGGGCCCGGTCAAAATCCCCGGTCTTACTGATGGGGGTCCGCAGATCTTTAATAAAAGTGACAAGGCGGTGGAGTTCTTTTTTTGTCAGCCCTTTGGCTGGCTTTTCAGGGTCAATTTGAGACAGGCGGATCAAAAGGGCGCACAGTTTCTGGTTAAACATACCTGTAAGAAATTCATCTGTTTTTTTATCCGGACGAACCTGGACTCGCTGTAAAAGAAACATAAATAAACGGCCATTGTCCATATCCGGCATGAAATCTAATGACGCTTCCACAGCGATCCCTTTTTGCAGGGAGCGGGAAGCGAAACGGCTGACTTGAAATGCGGGTATCCCTGAAATACCATAATCTGTAAGCTGCAGCTCGCCCCGGTCCTGGACCATGGGTAAATGCTCCCCATTGTTGATGCTGTACAGAGTGATCTGACCGTCCACCCGAACTCCTGCCACCTGTTTAAAATATTTTTGCGTGCTGTACAGTCCGGTAAGGGCGGGAACCGGTGGGACAATACGATGCCCCAGACTTTTTGCCAGGGCATACCCTGAGCCGTTGGAACCAAGGGAGGGACAAGCTCGTCCACCGGCGGCCACAATAATCCGGGAAGCGCTGTAGCGCCTGCCGTCAAGATCCTCAAGAGAGAAGCCCCTTTTAGTCCTGCGTATATCTTTGATCTCACACTGGGTAATCAGCTTAACGGGAAGCTGGCGGATTTCCATAAGAAGAACATCCAGCATAGAGGAGGCTTGCCCGGACATAGGATACAAATACCCGTCTCGTTCTTTGATGACAATACCAAGTTCCCGGAAAAAGTCCTCAGTATCGGACTGGGTAAATTGTTCCAGCACTTTAGAAAATGGTGCTTTTGTATCGGAATGAAAGCAGACGGGAGACATGTTTTTGTTTGTAAAATTGCATCGGCCGTTTCCGGTTGCCAGTATCTTTTTCCCGGCAGAGGACATGCGTTCTAAAAGTATGACAGGATTGTCCTCCTCTGCCCCGGTTTCTTTGAATATTCTTCCGGCGGCGATGGCAGCGGCAAGTCCGCTTGCTCCGGCTCCGATAATGATGATTTTCGCGGTCATAAGCTCCTCCTGGCTATTTTTGACATTTATGATAATGATGTTGAGGTCAAAAACTATTTTAACAACAAGTTTACCACTGGAAGAAAGAAATAGCAAGACAGTTATGGCAGTTACTTTTTTTCTCTATAAAGCCTTGATATTTGCCGGAGTTTGCGCTAAAGTTAGATTAGCAGAAGTGCCCGATTTATCTGCCATCATTTTAATACCCCAGGTGGGTAACAGACAAAGGAGTGTGGTTTCATGATTTACGAAATCCGCAAGATCGCCGGAGTATCCGAGCTTGAGCAGTGCCACCCCTTTGAAATTTCAAATTTTCAATGGCGCAGTATCTATCGCCCCAGAGCCAGAGGGCGCGTCGGGTATATTGAAAACAAGGGATTTCTTGTGTGGCTCGCCTGCGAGGAAGTTCATCCCAAGGCTGATTGTGTATACAACTTTGATCCGGTGTACACAGACAGTGCCCTCAATGCGTATTTTCAGTTTGATCTCACGAATGACAATTATTTTAATTTTGAATTTAACGCAAAGGGGACCTGCATTGCTGCCTACGGATCTGTTCCTCATATCCGGTCTAATTTTAGCCTCGACCAAATCACCGACCTGAATATTCGACCGAAAGTAACACCTTACGGCTGGCAGATTATTTTCTCAATTCCGGAATCTACGATTTATTTTTACCAGCCTCAAGCCAAGTGGAAAAAAACTCGTTTTTTCCGATGTAATTTCTACAAAGTATCCATCCATCCGGATATTGAGCATTATGGAAGTTTTGCGCCGGTCCACTGCCCGACTCCGGATTTTCACCAGACCGCTTATTTTGCAAAGGCGAGAATTGTTTAACCAGGTTTTTAGACGAGGAATAGGAAGTATGAATGAAGAAAACTCATTATAAAAGGCATTGCCTTTGGCCGTAGGGCTGATCGGCAGTGCCTTTTGTAAATCTTGATATTTGACCGACAGCGATATTAATCCTGAGGATAACCGTCAGGATTATTTTTCTGCCAGCGCCAGGAGTCAGCGCACATATCCTCCAGTGTTTTTTCTGCTTTCCATCCCAGCTCTTGTTCAGCGAGGGAAGGATCTGCGTAGCATGTGTCAATATCGCCGGCACGCCGGGGTTTGATCTCGTAAGGGATATTTTTGCCGCAGGCTTTGGAGAAGGCATTGACAATGTCAAGAACACTGTAGCCGTTGCCGGTGCCAAGATTGTATGTAAGTACGCCCTTCTTCTCGGCAAGCTTTTCAATGGCTTTGACATGGCCTTTGGCAAGATCAACGACATGGATGTAATCTCTGACTCCAGTGCCATCCGGGGTATTGTAGTCGTTTCCAAAAACGCCCAGCTTTGCCAGCTTTCCAACAGCGACCTGAGTAATATATGGGACAAGATTATTGGGGATGCCCTTGGGATTTTCACCGATCATACCGCTCTCATGGGCGCCGATGGGGTTAAAGTATCTTAAAAGGATAACGTTCCAATCACTGTCTGCTGTGTTCAGGTCTGTGAGAATTTGCTCAAGCATCCATTTTGTCCATCCGTAAGGGTTCGTGCATATTCCCTTGGGGCACTCTTCTGTAATGGGGACAAAGGCCGGCTTGCCATAAACCGTGGCTGATGAGCTGAAAACAATATTTTTCACTCCAAAGCTGCGCATAACATCACAGAGATTCAGTGTACCTGTAATATTATTATGATAGTATTCCAGAGGTTTTACAACGGACTCTCCAACGGCCTTCAGGCCGGCAAAATGAATGACAGAATCAATAGATTCATTTTTAAAGATCTGGACAAGAGCCTCTTTATCCAGCATATCGGCTTTATAAAACTTCAGGGTTTTTCCCGTGATCTTTTCCACTCTTCTAAGGGCTTCTTCACAGGAATTATAGAGATTGTCCGCAACAACAACGTCATAGCCGGCGTTGAGCAGCTCAACACAGGTATGGCTTCCAATATATCCGGCGCCACCGGTAACTAAAATAGACAAAAAAATTTCCTCCCTTAAAACTTTTTCTCCATTGTATCATCATTATCCGGCGCAGACAAGTGACTTTTCAGAAATTTCAGGAGGAATAAGTTTCAAGAAAATCATACAGCGCTTTCTCATCCCGGATTTCCACCCCGCTTACAACGTCGGCGGCCACATCAGAAGGCAGGGTATTAAAGTCGATATCTGTATATTCATAGACGGTTTTCCTGTCGCTGTAGTACACGGTGATACAGCCCTTGTTTAATTTGATATAGTATTTGTGGAAATCTTCGCTGGGTTCATAAGTTTTGCGCAGCATCAAACAGTCCGGAGAAAAATACATAAGATCGAAGCTGACTAATCCATCTTCCAGGTCGCTGATGGATAAATTGTCCATATAACTGCTCAGCTTCTGAAGAACTCCGGCACGGGTGAGGCCCAGATACATGGCGGGCATGGCGCTCTCCTTGCGGGTAAGTGACTGGTCGGTGGCATTATACGTCTCCACAATTAATTTAGCTGTAGACTTTACAGTATCCTCACGAACGGCGACCTCAATCTGTCCGGTTTCCTGGGGGATTTCCTCAGATATTCCGGAAAGTTTTTGATAACTGAAAATATAGGCTCCGGTCAGAACCATAAGACCACAAAAAGAACAGATAATGTATTTTTTCATCCGGATACGTCCTCCTTTTGATATACATTATCTGTTCTTTTAGCTCATTTATGCAGCTCATGAAATTTACATGATATGAATTTTTCGACAGAATTTTACAAGTAAATGACCTTTGGGCATACTTCGCAGCTCCTCCTCATTCATGCCGCCGAGAAGGATCAGAATAACTCCGTAGGCAGCGACACCGAAAATAACAGCGAAAATAATGCCGATCAGGTTAATGTGGATGACATAATAAACGACTCTGTAAATAAAATAAGCGATGGCGCCCATGATCACTGCCGCCAGGGTTGGCAGGACAAATGAGCGGAACACTTCCTGCCTGTAATTGACATAACGGTACAGGGCAAAAAGATTCAGGGCGCACATGGCGAAGGAAAACACCAGATTCCCGTAGATCAGAGCATAAATGTTCATATCCGCAAACTGAAGAAGAATATAAACAACCACAATGTGGATCAGCAGAGAAATGGCTGAGTTGATCACCGGCGTTTTCATTCGGTTCATGCCTTGAAGTATGGCGATAGTCACTGTGGAAAAAGAATATGTAATGACAGTGATGGCGCCAAGCTGAAGCAGACGGATTGGCACATCGTTATTGATAACAAACAGGAGTTTCATAATAGGCTCCGCCAATACGATCAGTCCCACGCAAGACGGGATGGCTACAAGGTTTGTCAGTTTAATGATGGAATCAATCCGCTCTCTGGCTTCACGGCGCTTGCCCACAGCGATGAGGGAAGTGACCGCCGGAATCAGGGCAATACCGATGGAAGATGTAATCCCCAAAGGTATGTTCAAGATCATCTTATACTGTCCGCTGTAATTACCAAAAAGTTCCGCGGCCACGTCAGAAGCGTAGCCCAGCCCGCCCATGATCCGGTAAAACATAGAGGTGTCAATAATACCGCTGATCTGGTAGACCGTGGAGCTTAAAACGACGGGAGCCATAGTTACCGCCACCATTTTGATCACCTGTTCTGAGTGGAGGTGAAAATGGCTTTTATCCTTTTTGAGCAGGCGCATGAATGTAGGCTTGTAAAGGTAATACACAATGGCGATGAAGATAAAGCCGCTTAAAGCACCCATACAGGTTCCCAGCGTTCCGCCTGCCGCGCCCCAGGCCGGCCCGCGTACAATGAGAAAATAGGCGGCAATAACGCTGATCAAAGCGTTAAACACCTGTTCCACCATCTGTGAGATGGCTGTGGGCATCATAACATTTTTCCCCTGAAAAAATCCCCGCATAACACCCATGACTGCGGAGATCAGCAGTGTAGGTGCCAGTATACGCAAAGCGATGGATACATCGGCATAGTCCTGTCCGAAAAGGGCGACGGCCAGCCATCTGGCGCCGAAGAGTGTAAAGAGCATGACCACGCCGCCGATGATCAGGGCAAAGATCATGGAGCCTTTAAAAATGCGGTAAACATTTTTATACTCTCTCCGGGCCAGGTGCCGGGCCACAAGGAGAGCCACCGCCGTAGGGATACCATTGGCGGATAAAAGCAGGATAAACTGATAGATTTCATAAGCGGCGCCATAATAACCATTGCCCACATCACCGATGATACGCTGCATGGGTACACGGTATAACAGACCGATAACCCGGACCAGAATCTGTGCTGCGGCAAGAATGGCGCTTTGCACCACAATGCTGTTATTTGAGGATCTCTTTTGATTTGCCATGGATCAACCTCGGTATTTTTTATTCACCTAAAGTAATATTGAAGTTTTCAGGTACAACAGCAATGTAGGTTTTTCCTGGATTAATCTTTAACTGTGTGCCGTCTTCAATATAATAGGTTGTAGGCACAGAGCCGTCAGAACGTTCCCATGTAATATCCACTGCTTTTCCGTCAGTGATATAGATGCCTTTGCCCTCGCCGTACAGAGTAATATCCTGGCATCCGGAACCGCCGGGGATATCCGCGTACTGGGCGTATTGAATAATAATGTTTTTGAATGTAAGCTGCTCATTGTTATTAGCGTCTACATGGGGAGCCCCGTACTGATATTTCTTATATAATTTTGTGGCGCTGTCATATTCCAGTGTAGATTTGCTGTAAACAAATGGTATAGATACATTGTTGGCGATGGTTCCATAGTCGGGATCAGTGTCCTCGGTATTGAACACAAGACCGCCCTCATAGCCATCCGGAAGGTTTCTTTCTGCACCGATCTGGGAAATGCCGGCTTCTAAGGTCTCGCCGCTGGCAAAAATATGGTGAGGTGCCGGGTAAGTATTATCCTGGAAATAAGCGCTGCCCACGTTTTCACTGACAGTGAGGAGACCCTCCTGCTGGATTTTGTTGGTAGCATAAATAGACTGTCCATAGTGGCAGTAAATGGCGTCATAGTTGCTGGCAAAATCCAGGTAATTATGTCTCGCACTGCGGACAGAGCCAACTCTCTCAATTTTGGAAGTATCCTGGAAGATAGCCATAAGCCGGGTAATATTTCCTTCCACAACGGCCTCATATAAAATATCAGCGGCGGATGTTCCGCACTGCTGGGAGGTGGCTTCCTCGATATTGTTGATCATCACAGCGACCGGACGCTGCATGCCGATAGAAGAATCTACAGGTTCTCCGGTAAGAAAGCTGTACATCTGTCCTTCGGGAAGCGAAGCTGCTGCTTCAGTCTCAGACTGGCTCTCCGGGGTGGATTCACTTTCCTGTGCCTCACTCTGAGCGGTGGTTGATACAGCGGTGGAATCGCTCTCCTGGGTATTACCTCCGGAACACCCGGCGGCTGTGGCCGCGATCATTGCCGCGATTAATGCTGTACTTATGCCTTTATATGTTTTCATATTGAATACTCTCCTTTCCTATTTAAGCCTTTTACCGGCTAAGATGAACAAGTTTTAATATATCACGCTGTTTTTCTTCCATAACCTGGGTTTCTTCCGGCTCCATATGGTCATAGCCAAAAAGATGGAGCATACTGTGAGCCACTAAAAAACCAAGTTCGCGCTGGATGCTGTGCCCGTATTTTTCAGCCTGCTCGTAAACTTTGTCCATGGATATGATAATATCTCCCAGCATCAGTTCCCCGCTCTCTGGATTAAAGTAGTCTTCTTCATTGTATTCTTCCAGTACGGAAAAATCTCCGGGAGCTACATAGTCAATCATGGGGAAGGACAAAACATCTGTGGGCTGGTTCAAGTCTCTGTAATCCCTGTTAATCAGCGCAATTTCTTCATTAGATGTGAGGATCACGTTGACTTCAACCTCATAGGGGCAGTCCTCAAATTCCAGGGCACCGCAGACAACGTCATGAATGATTTTTTTGTAATCCAATCCGTCGGGAATGGGAACTTCTTCTTCGATGTTCAGTGTCATCGGTCTTCCTCCTCTGTTTTATATCTTCTTTTTCCCGATAATTTTCAAAGGCTTTAATAATATCTCTCACAAGTTTATGGCGGACAACGTCACGGTTGCTTAGCCGGGAGATTGCGATGCCGTCCACATCTTTCAGAATCATGGCGCTGCGCTCAAGGCCGGATGCCCGGTCCATAAGATCCACCTGGGTGACGTCACCGGTGACAATGATCTTGGATCCTTCACCGAGACGGGTGAGGACCATAAACATCTGTTCAAGGCTGGCATTCTGAGCCTCATCTAAAATAACAAAACTGTTATTCAGTGTCCGGCCGCGCATATAGGCCAGCGGAGCCACCTCAATAATGCCCCGCTCCAGATTTCGGTTAAAGCTCTCCTCTCCAAGCATTTCAAAAAGAGCGTCATAGAGAGGACGCAAATAAGGGTCAACCTTACTTTGAAGATCACCGGGAAGAAAACCGAGATGTTCTCCGGCCTCCACAGCAGGTCTTGTGAGGATAATCCGGGAGATTTCTTCCCTTTTCAGGGCATCTACAGCCATAGCAATGGCCAGATAGGTCTTGCCTGTCCCCGCCGGGCCGATACATATGGTCACTGCGTGGTCTTTAATCGCATTAATATAATTGCGTTGTCCGATGGTCTTGCACTTGACAGGCTTGCCTTTATTGGTCAGGGTAATGACGTCTTTCATGACCATGACCGCCTCATCGGCAGCGCCATCATCCACCAGGTCAATGGCTTGGCTCACCACGTTCTCATTGACGATCTCGTGATTGTCCCGCATCTTTTTCAATGTCTCAAGTACCTGGGCGGCCTTCTGCGCAGCCCCTTCCTCGCCGGTGACTTTAACCCGGTCACCCTGGCCGGTGATAGTTACGGGGAGGGTTTTTTCTATAAGTTTTATATTGCTGTCAAAAGGGCCGAAAATCTGAGTCATCTGATCCAGACTGTCAAATTCAATTACAATTGTCTGCAAATTATATCTTCCTAACCTTTCCTTTCATAAAAGTTCTGTGACAGGCTTATGTCACAATTAATTAATAATTATACCAGATAGGAGCTTTTTAGTAAAGGTATAAAAATATATGCCAGAGGATAGGCGTTACGTTTCTCTAATATGCAGGAACCTGTATGATTGGCAAAAGACAGCGCTTCAGCTGCGGGACTGAAGCGCTGCAATAAAAATATATGATTTTTTAGTGAGTTTCGTTATTATGGTAATAGGGCCATTCATTAAAGCGATCGTTTCCGGTACGCTTAGGTTTATCAAGAGTCACTTCTCCTGTGGCTGCCCACTCTGCGCCCCGGACGAGAATTGTCACATAATTCAGACGGCGGTAAGTATCAATACCATGGCCAATGCTACAACCGAATACCCGGCCTTTGCCGTAATAGTTTTTCCAGATTACCGGCTGCATCGTATTTACGCCAGGCATATTTTCCAGCTTGCCTCCTGGAATATGTACAGGATGATGCTTTGGAGGCCACCAATCCTTCTGATACAGTTTAATATCGTCATAAATCCCGCCAAGAACTTCTTTTTGGCCGGGCGCTTCTTTGACACCGGCAAAAAGATCATCGACAACGATCATAAAATCATTAATGTCTTTCATGATCGGATCCTCCGGCGCAAGGTTTCTGACGATGAGGTCATCCTCCGGTGCTTTCCGGCCTTCCGGCATAGTTACATAATACCCCCACAGTTTTTTATATTCTTCTGGCATATCATCCTCAAGCCAGACGCTGGAATGATGGATATAAAGTCCTCCCCCGTTTTTTACAAAATCGAAAAAGACCTTTTCAGCACCGGGCTCCCAGCGCTCATAGGAATCTGTGGGTGCTGATTTTCCGTCATAGTTAAGGAAAATCAGATCATAGCCTTCCAGTGTCCTGGGGGTGGCTCCATTAAACTCCTCCACGACTTTTACATCGAAACGACCGGTAGATTCCAGCATGGTGCGGATCGCCTCATTAGCCTTCGGGTAATAGTGTTCGGATGTCACCTTACCTGAAATGAGCATTACCTTAATCTTTTCCATAAAACTTCTCCTTTCAACAAGTAAAAAATTAAGTCGAATAAATTATACCCCAAATCTGCCAGATTTTCAATTTTTTTGCGCTGAAGAACAGATATCCAGGGAACGAAGCCCCGGAATATGTGCTTATTTTCCAAAAACAAACTGGTCTTTGCCATTCTTTTTTGCCTCGTAAAGAAGATGATCCGCCTGGCGGTACAGTTCTTCCAGGGAATAGTTTTTGTCCACAGGGATGACCCCGATACTGCACGTCACTGTCAGATCCTGAATCTGGAGTTTTTTTAAGCGGTCTTTCATATCATTGAGAGTGTTTTCAATATCAGCCTTGGAAAGAGGGCTGATGATTAGTGCCACAAACTCATCGCCGCCCAGCCGTCCAAAAATATTCTGCCGGCTGAAAGCTTCCTGAAAGTAATCGGCCACTTTCGCCAAAACCTGATCCCCCACAGGGTGGCCATAGGTATCATTGATCATTTTGAACCTGTCTATATCCATAATAATAAAGTAACCGCCAGTGTTGCTTTTCACCAGCTTTTCTCCAATATGAAAGAAATAACGTCGGCGGAGAAGTCCTGTAAGGCCGTCCAGTCTGGCCTCATAAGAGAGGTAACTGTAATTCTTCTGGTGGAGAATGATCACAATGATCACGATCATAGCCAGGGAGAGAATACCAAGGAGAAACTGGATCTGAAGGTGCATCAGATCATAGGATATATCATCGGAAAGCCGGATATTGTATTGGGACATAACAGTCTCAATACGGTTTGTAAAGTAGACAGCTACACTGACAGACGCCAGGGTGACAAGGATGACTGTAGCGATTACGCCCCACTTTCCGGAAGCAATTTTTGCGCTGGCCTGATTGACTTTATGTATCCGTTGCATAAATTTCTGAAAAAAAGGGGATCGGTAAAACTCATAGCATACGATCACGGCCACGACAGTGATTATAGTGAACGGAACAAAGTCGTTTTGCTGGATATCTGTCAGCGTATCCCTGACGGTAAATCCAGCTTCGGGAAAAAGAGTCATCATACAAGTGTATACAATGAAAGCGTGGAGTATCCGGCCAAAAGAGGCGACAACGGCAATGCCGATTCTTGGGCAGGGGATTTTTTTTGCCAAAGAAAACAAAAGACCTGTGACCAGGCCAAACAGGGCACGGGAACCGATGCTGAGAACAATGCTCTCCAGAGGCTTTCCACTCATAGACGGAGAAAAAATAGCGCCCCCAACACCTACATAAAAGGCGGAAGCTTTCCACATGGACGCCAGTCCAAAAACTGCCCCTACAATGGTGGATTCTTTGGGTCCGAGGATACAGCCACTTATAAGTACAGGTATATAAACAAAAGTCAGAGAAATTGGTTCGATATGAATATAGCCTACAAAAGAAAAAGACATAAAAAGTTCAATGGCAATAAACATTAGGAGCAAATATGTGTTGCTATCAACATTTTTTCTCTTTGAATGTATTTTCAAATTTCTATCATCTCCCATTGTATTTCCAATCATAAAGTGTATAATATATTATAGGGCAGAAATTGTCAATCTTCAACATAATTTATTTTTTGACATAGAATTTTGTAACTATTCAGCCATGCGCCGTATTTTTATTAAACCAGCCGCATGGCTGAATAGTTACAAAATTGTATTGCCCTGACAGATGGGGATATTGTGTAGAAAAATTCAGGACTTCCGCTGACTGGAAGTCCTGAATTTTTTTGAAATCGAATAAATAAATTTCGAGTTGCATATTATTTATCAACTTCTCTATTCAATTCTAATTTTCAGATCACCGCAATAGATTCACATTTCACCGTCGTCAATAAGTTCTGCTCTAACGCCGTCCGGCAATTCATATCAGATGTTCAACATTTCCCGACTGTATTTCGGATATATGTTGCGTAATACACTCCTTAGACCAATCCCACCATTTTATTTTTAATAAAGTGTCAATCGTATCTTGTGAAAAGCGCTTTCTTATCGTCTGTGCAGGTACACCACCAACGATTGTATAAGGTGGAACATCTTTCGTAACAACTGCACGCGTTCCAATAATTGCACCGTCACCAATCGTAACGCCTGATAAAATGACCGCTTCATAACCGATCCAAACATCATTCCCGATAACTATATTCCCCTTGTTATCCCATGCCTTCGTAATATTCTTTGCATCTAATCCCCATTCTTCAAAGAAGATAGGAAATGGGTAGGTTGACAAGGAAGATAACGTATGATTTGCGCTATTGAAAATAAATTTTGCTCCGCATGCTATGGAACAAAATTTTCCAATTATCAGTTTATCTTTATTAACTGGATATTGGTACAAAACATTGTTCTTTTCAAAATCTTTTGGTTCTCTGACAAAATCGTTATATATCGTATAATCTCCAACTGTGATATTAGGATTAGTAATAACATTTTGCAGATAAACTGTTTCTTTATCCTTTGAACGGGGATAGATTTTCTGTTGCATGACTACTCCTTTCCTGCTCCGCTGACGGAAACACAAATTTCGTGATATGTTCAAAGTGGTTATTCTCTGCATAATATACTGCCTGTTTTTTTGCAGAGTAAACAAATGAAACTCTGGTAGCCCATGCACCTTCTTGCCGAACAGTATGAAGCAATGCAAATGCGTTAGAGATTGAAAAATCATTTTTGTAGCTGTCTAATAATTGCAAAGCTCTTTCGTATCGGTTATCACCCTGCACAATAAAATTTTTGGTACTTTTTGGATTCATCAAAGAGTAATTCGTTATTAAGGAATATCTTTTATGCTCTTCCAAATATCCAATCCCCGGCTCAATTATCAACACGCGTCCATAAACATCTGATAACATCGCCTGCATAGTAGCGTCCGGCGCATAGGTAATCTTCTTTAACTTTACAATTTGAAGTGCTTCATCAAAAGAAATTTGTGCTTTAATAAACTGCTCCGTCAAATCTGCAATCGTCATACAGTTTTGGCTGTCTTGATATGTTCCGTCAGAGTTTCCATGTACATATAACAACGTTCCAACATTTCCATTTTTATTCACTCCATGATAAGAATGGTACGTTCCGTCTGGTCGCAAAATTCCGATATAGAAACGCTCCTTTTCTTCAATCACTTTATGTTTCCATACAGAGAGGTCAATATCAAAATTGAACCCTGTAATCATATCATCTCCCCGATAAACCAAACCAATCTGTATAAAATAAGAGGCTGTAAAACACAGCCCCTTACGATTATTTCTGATATATAATTTTCCGAACAGCATAAAGAGATAAACCATATTTTTCAGACAGGCATTCCATAGAAACGCCATTCTGGTACTTTCTTTTTATTTGTTCATTCCGTTGTTCCAATTCTTGCCGATAGCCGGAAACTTCTCCCCAACGCTTTTTCTGCTCCTGTTCGATAGGAATATAGATATATCCACCCTGAACATAATTCTGTAATTCTTTTACCAATGCGTCTGGAAGAATCAGTTTTGCATTAAAATACTTCATGCGGACTTTCCTCCTTGATATGATAGTCAAGTGGCAAAGCCAGCATTTCTATTCTGCGACTATGATTACTCCATGCAAATGTCGCAATCTACTGGCTTTGCATGGAGGAAAACATCATTTTTCCTTTTTTCATTTATGCACATATTAATCACTTCTTTCATTTTTCAAAGAATATCTGCTTGAATTTAGTGTAGCACAATCATAATTTTCTATCAACCAACCAAAAATTTCTTTTTCATACTTTTGGCATTTCTAAAACGTCCCCGTATCAGAGAGTAAGGAATGGAAGGAAAACAAAAGCATAAAGATAACGAATTTTTGCCAAAACGCGGCAAGCCTCAACACGAAACAGTTACTTATGAAATCAGCGGTACATTTATAGATTTTTCGCATTGCGGACGGTATACCATCTTGGCTCGTTCATATTCTTCCCAAGAGCTTCTTTCATTCCAGTACGCTCCTTCGTTTTGTTTCCATGAAGTGAAGTTAGATACTATTTTTGGCAAGCAAAATCCGCCGCTTCCTTGATCCAGCCTATCAGTTCCTCATCAATTTCATCTGGCTTGAAAATAAGCAGATGGTGCGTCCAACGGTGGGGGTAAGGCTCGGTGGCAATGTCGATCCGGGGAGATTCCTTCCTATACTTCAAGCCGAAAGTCACCACAATATAACTTTCTGGGCAATCCTTCTTTTTACGAACCCGTGCAAACGACACGCAGGCAAACATATGCTTGTTATAAAAGGAAATCTGGCTTTTCTGTGCCTCGATGCGCACATTGTCGATTTCCTTTAAAATCCGTTCTTCCAGTTTTTCATAAAGCAAAAGGGCGTCCATGTGTCCTTCAAAGAAAAGAAGTGTGTCCGTGTCCATTATTTTCCGAACTCCTTTCCGCACCATGCCGCAAGATCACCAATCAGACCAAGCGGTAGCGGTTTGTTATAGGGGAGCTGGATGGTCCCCTTGCTGGTTTTGTATCCTTGCAGCCGGTCTGCAAAGGCTTCTACCGCCGCAGGGCCGGGATACAGCCCGATGTGCTTTTTAGCTGCTGCAAACTGGATCAGGTTCCGATTTTTCCAGTAAGTCGGCATACTCCATGAAATTTTTTGCACAGCGTCAGGCAGTGCGTTTTTGATGGCTTCATTGATCTGGCGGAGATACGGCCGGGCATCTTCCGGCTGCTGTGCAATGTATTCCTCAATGCTCTGCGGGGCAGTACCGCAGTAATGGCTTTGATTGGTATTCTTAAACTTTCGTCCGCATTTTGGGCATTCCCACATGGCATTCCACCTCCTTATGGCTGAACCGCAGCCTTTTCAATTTCTTCTGCGGTATATCCGGTCAGCCAGGTGATGACCTGCGTCACCTCCTCTAATGTACGCCCTTTTTTCTGAGCTTTGCTGACCAGAAGCGGATAGATTTTGCTGAAGTTCATGCTATAAACTTTTTCATTGTTCATACTGTTTTCTCCTGTTCTTCCGCCTGCCATGTGCGGAAAAATTTCACCATCAGCGGAAGATATGTTGCAGGGAATGCCGCAGCGCCAATGTCAAAGACGGTCTTTTTTCTGTCTTTTGGAACCAGCATCCCAATCATGGCACCAATGGAAAATTGTAATCATTTTGATTTCTGTATTCTAATGATACCAGGGTCAAATAGACATGCGTTTCATACTTGTATGAAAAAGCATGTCTACTTGACCCGCAAAAACATGAGAAAGAGCCATTTTTCGGAGAAAAATGAGCGATTTCGAATGTTTTTAGGGCGCTAGGCGCCAGTGACGCCTGCCCAGCGCCGACCGCAGCGGAGCGGAGACGCGAGAGTGCGATAGCACGGAGCGATCCGTGGTATCATGAGGTCAAATTTTAATTTGACCTCAACATCATTCTAATGTAGCCTGCTAATTTTGAAAGGTCGTACGAATACATTCTTATTATACCAGAATCCCCGTCGCCCTGCACTATGATAAAGTGGTTTTTCAGCAGATACACCGCCTAAAGCGAGTGGTGCTGTATAGCCGCAAAGACAGGAAAAGACGGCATAGCCTTTGAATGGAGCTAGGCAGACGCATATAAAATATCTTTATCTACATCAGCTTCAAATTTTGGACAGCCATGACAATATTCCTCTACTTTTCTTTCAATAAAAAAGAGTCCTATAAATCTAATCGTAAGACTCTTTAAATAATAATTTCTCTATTCTGTTTTTATCTGGAGCCTCAAATCACCGTCATAGATTCCAACCGGGATTTCATCAGCAAATGGGTATGATGCCACATTTCCGGTCTCGAACTGGTATACAATTACTTGATTGCTAATGGGATCTACAATCCAGTATTCTCTTACCCCAGCAGTCTGATATTTGAATAATTTTGTTAAATAATCTCTGGATCGGCTGCTCTGTGAGACAATCTCGATCACCCAATCCGGAGCGCCGTGACAGCCTTTTTCATCCAGCTTGGACTTATCGCAAATAACTGAAATATCCGGCTCAACATAAGTTTGATCGTCATCGTTAAGGAAAACTGCAAAGGGTGCTGCTAATGCTACACATTCTCCATGTTTTGAATGTATATAAGAGTAAATCGTATTATGCAAGAATGCGGAAATATTCTGATGTGTCAGTCCCGGCGGCGCCATCATATACATTTCTCCGTCAATAAGCTCAGCTCTCACACCGTCCGGCAATGCGTAAATATCATCAACAGTATATTGTTTCTTCTGTTCCAATGGCATAAAAATCACCCCTTTTGTTGTATTTTAACATAGTGTCGTTCTTATCTCAAGTTTTTACCACGAGAATCTCGGATCAAATTTGCTTTTCATTTTGTTGTAGTCCTTAGCCTCCTTAACTCCTTTTTTTTAATTATCATATTTATCGCAAGTTACATGGCAGTAAAGAGTTCTTTCTTTACAGTTCTTACATGCTGGATCAGTGACAAAGCGATCCAATGTCCCCATTGCGGCTACCCTATTGATAAATGCGCAATTCAAAAAATCCGTCATTCAACCAGCAAAAAACGGATGAGGCTCCCTAATGGTTTCGGAAGCATTGTTGAGATTAAGGATCAAAATCTTAGAAATCGTTTTAGAGTGAGAATTACGGTTGGGAAAACACCAGAGGGAAGACCAATAACAAAACTTTTAAAACCCAAGGCGTTTTTTAAAACCTACAACGAGGCGTATGAAGCCCTGGTCAAATATCATGAAAATCCTTATGATATTGATAAATTTATAAGCGTCAAAGAATTGTATGAGAAATGGAGCAAAAAATATTTTGAAACATTAAAGACCATGTCCAGTGTGCGGACAATCACAGCAGCCTGGGCCTATTGCAGCTCGGTTTACTCTATGCCGGTTAAGGAACTGAAAGCCAGGCATATCAAAGGCTGCATCGAAGACGGTTATATACTCGATAAAGACGGTAAAAAGAAATTTCCGGGAGATTCAACAAAGGGACGGATAAAGTCCTTGTTTAACCTGATGCTGGACTACGCGGTCGAGCATGAAGTGGTGCAGACAAATTATGCGCGGACATTTGATCTGTCAAGAGATTTAAAAGTCCAGATGGAGACAAATAAAAACGCCCACATACCTTTTTCCGATGAAGAAATGAAACGATTGTGGGAGAATTTATATAAAATCGACTTCATAGACGTACTGCTTATACAATGCTATACCGGATGGCGTCCTCAGGAGCTTGGTCTGATCCGTCTAAAAAATGTTGATCTTGAAAAAAAGATCATAGTCGGCGGAATGAAAACCAGAGCCGGGACCGACCGTACAGTTCCTATACACCATAAAATATTGGACCTTGTTGTAAAACGGTACGATGAAGCTCAAAGCATTGGCAGCGACCGGTTGTTTAATTGCTGCGATACATCAAGACATAATAATTATTTCATGACCTACGATAAATACAGGCATCGCTTCGAGAAAATCAAACACACACTTAACCTTAACGAAGCCCATAGAGCCCACGATGGCAGGGCCCACTTCATAACAATGGCTAAAAAGTATGAAGTGGACGAATATGCCATCAAGTACATCGTAGGCCACGAAATAACCGACTTAACTGAGAGGGTTTACACCCATCGAAATATTGACTGGCTAAAGACTGAAATTGAAAAAATAAAATAGCGTGTTTTTCCAGTCAGGCATACTCAGGATCAATGTACCAATATGATGTGCTAATAATGTACCAATAATGTACCAATGACCCTTTTTTTGGCACTTTTTATCATTTCTATTAACGTCTATAACCCTTGATTTTACTGGATTTCTTAAAATTTCCCAGCTTTCGCAGCTTCCTCAACAGAAACAGCTACAGCTACAGTAGCACCAACCATTGGGTTGTTGCCCATGCCGATCAGACCCATCATCTCAACGTGAGCCGGTACGGAAGAGGAACCGGCAAACTGAGCGTCAGAGTGCATACGTCCCATAGTATCTGTCATACCGTAGGAAGCAGGGCCGGCAGCCATGTTATCCGGATGAAGTGTACGGCCTGTGCCACCGCCGGAAGCAACGGAGAAATACTTCTTGCCGGCTTCCACACATTCTTTCTTATATGTGCCTGCAACCGGATGCTGGAAACGTGTCGGGTTTGTAGAGTTACCTGTAATGGATACATCCACGCCCTCTTTCCACATGATGGCAACGCCTTCACGAACATCGTTGGCACCATAGCAGTTTACTTTGGAGCGAAGTCCGTCAGAGTAGGCTTTTCTGAAAACTTCTTTTAATTCACCTGTATAGTAATCGTATTCTGTCTCAACATATGTAAAACCGTTAATTCTGGAAATGATCTGAGCTGCGTCTTTTCCAAGACCGTTAAGGATAACGCGGAGGGGTTTTTTACGAACTTTGTTTGCTTTTTCTGCGATACCGATAGCGCCCTCAGCAGCAGCAAAAGACTCATGGCCGGCCAGGAAGCAGAAGCAGTCAGTTTCCTCTTCCAGGAGCATCTTGCCAAGGTTGCCGTGGCCAAGACCTACTTTACGCTGGTCGGCAACAGAACCGGGGATACAGAAAGCCTGAAGACCTTCGCCGATAGCGGCTGCAGCGTCTGCTGCTCTCTTACATCCTTTTTTGATGGCGATGGCAGCGCCTACAGTGTATGCCCAGCACGCATTCTCAAAACAGATGGGCTGGATCTTTTTTACCTGATTATATACGTCAAGGCCGGCATCTTTTGTGATCTTTTCAGCTTCTTCGATGGAAGCGATGCCATAGCTGTTTAATACCGCATTGATTTTATCAATTCTTCTCTCATAGGATTCAAATAAAGCCATTTTCTATACCTCCGAACGAATTATTCTTTTCTTGGGTCAATAATCTTTACAGCGTCATCCACACGGCCGTACTGACCTTTTGCTTTTTCAAGGGCAGTGTTGGCGTCATCACCGTTTTTAATGAAATCCATCATTTTGCCGAAGCTGATGTACTGGTATCCGATGATCTCATCGTCCTCGTTTAAGGCGATACCTGTGACATAGCCCTCTGCCATTTCAAGATAACGGGGGCCTTTCTTCAATGTGCCGTACATTGTACCTACCTGAGAGCGAAGGCCTTTTCCAAGGTCTTCAAGGCCGGCACCTACTGGAAGTCCGTCTTCGGAGAACGCAGACTGGGAACGTCCGTATACGATCTGTAAAAACAGTTCTCTCATAGCTGTGTTAATGGCATCACATACAAGGTCTGTGTTCAGAGCTTCAAGAAGAGTTCTTCCGGGAAGAATTTCAGAAGCCATGGCTGCGGAATGAGTCATACCTGAACATCCGATGGTCTCTACAAGAGCTTCCTGGATAATACCGTCTTTAACGTTTAATGTGAGTTTGCAGGTACCCTGCTGAGGAGCGCACCAGCCAACACCGTGTGTTAAACCGGAAATATCTTTAATCTCTTTTGCTTTTACCCATTTTGCTTCTTCTGGGATTGGCGCGGCACCGTGGTTTACACCCTGAGCCACAGGACACATCATTTCTACTTCATGTGAATAAATCATTTTGAGACTCCTTTCAAAATATGAAATTTTAAGTACCCGCCGAAACAGATATCGGGCAGGTCTTATGCCTGACACAGGCGTATGATTGTTATAGGAAACGTTATAATAATTTTTAATATGACGTTTCCTGCGCCGATTTTTGCTGCGCGAAGCGCAGATCTTTCCTTACAAAAATCGTGTGCATTCCCCGGAGGGTTTAAAGTAATCGACAAATATATTTGCCGTTTACTTTAAATAATCATCATACATGGCTCTATTTTCTCACTTTTTTTTCAATTCGTCCAGCCTTTTTTGCATTTTTTGACGAAATTAGCAACCTTAATAGAAGAACAGTGAAAATAGATTTTCTATGGGACATTTTACACAGTGCATCTACATCATGACCGCGCTGCGTATACACTCTTCCAACCCATAAATGATAAACAGGATTACAGGCAGATCCAGCATAGCGTTTTTTCGCATTTTTCCGTGAAAACCCTGGACATAATCGTTTTCCACATGTTTTGCCAGAAGAACCTCTCCCGGACGGCGGCCGTTGATTCGGAAGGTGGCGTAAATTAAGGCGAGGACGGCGGCCAGTGCCGCAATGGCGATGACCGCAAGGATACCGATGACTATACCCAGTGCCATAGGGAGCATATTTTCAGCCATGGCATCAATTTCTTCAGGGCTTAAACCGCTGAAATCCTGGGCTGCCAATGTCTCCCTGTAAGTCTCTAAAAGAGTCTCCTTGAAATTTGCGCCAGCCTGGGTGGACACGCCGCTCTGGGCGGTAAAAAAGCTTAAAACGGTTGTAAATCCATTAAGAGAAAAATGCATGATCATCGTTGTTATGATGGAGTCCGTAGCTTCCAGCATAAGGGCCATGATAATGCCCAGAAAAAAGGCATAAGGCATCTGATTAAAGTTCATGTGCATGAGACCGAATAAAAAGGCGCTGAAAAATACGCCGGCCAGGGGCCTGCGGAGGCTGTAAGTGTTGTACAAGCTTCCGCGAAAAACGGATTCTTCAATAATGGCGGGAAGCAGTGCCATTAAGATTACCGCTGGTATAAGACCGAGATCCAGCGCTGATGGCAGGACGCTGGCCATGGCGTTGTCCACAAAAAGCATGGAAATAAAATTCAGCAGGATGATCACCGGATAGGACAGAGTCATGACAAGCAAAGCCATAATGACATTGACCGGCTTTGTCTTTTTAAAACGAATCAGCGTTAGAGGGTTGGACCGGGTGATGGCGCAGTACAGGGTCAGCGGGAGGATCAGTGACACCTGTGAAATGAGAAGCACCGCCCACACAGGAATGGTCACAGGCAGAAAACGGATCGCGGCGGCCAGCCCAAGACTGATCACAAACTGTAAAACTACAATAGACACCAAAAGCCAGTGTGCTGTGGAAATTTTTTTCATCGCTTATTTACAACCTCGCCCTGCTTTTTGTAGATATGGTTTGCAGGGATAAAGCCCCGTACCATGGACACCGGATACACGTTGGAATGTTTGCCGATCACCGTTCCCGGATTCATAACGGTATTACAGCCGATTTCCACGCAATCGCCAAGCATGGCTCCAAACTTTTTTAGACCGGTATGGATGCGCTCCTCTCCCACAACTACATCCACAAGAGTTTTGTCGGATTTAACATTGGAGGTGATGGAACCCGCGCCCATGTGGGCCTTGTGGCCTAAAATGGAATCGCCCACATAATTGTAGTGGGGAACCTGCACTTTATTAAATAGAACTACATTTTTCAGCTCTGTGGAATTGCCGACTACGGCTCCCTCTCCCACAATAGCGTTGCCCCGTATAAAAGCGCAGTGGCGCACTTCGGCTCCCTTTCCGATAATCGCCGGTCCTTTGATCATTGCTGACGGATAGATGACGGCGTCTTTTGCGATCCATATATTGTCGCCTTTTTTCTCATATTCGCTTTCCGGGAGGGAATTTCCCAAAGCCATAATAAATTCTCCGATTTTCGGAAGAGCTTCCCATGGATAAGTGAGTCCTTCAAACAGATCGGCGGCAATGGTTTCTTTCAGATCATAAAGATTTTTAATGGTCAGTTGTTCAAACATAACATAACACTCTCCTTTATAAATATAAATTCCATGTCTTATTACAACTGTTTAGGACGGCGTATCTTCTTGTCTGATATTAGCTGACAAGAAGATATACTGTCACAGCAGCGGAGCGAACACTCTCAGCACCGCCTGGAATAGACCTTTGAAAAAACCGGGGCGGGTGTCGGGAAGCATGATTTCCCTGCTCTCCCGGATGGTGTCAATGGCGTCTTTTTTTACATCCATAATGGCCCTGGTGCGGTACATATAGACGCCGCACTCAAAGTGGAGGTAAAGACTTCGGAAATCCAGGTTGATGGAACCTACGGTAGCGATAATATCATCAGCCACAAAATTTTTCGCGTGGATAAATCCCGGAGTGTATTCATAAATGCGTACCCCGTTTTCAAGAAGCTGCTCATAATAGGACTGGGTCAGCATAAAGATCATCTTCTTATCCGGTATGCCGGGAGTGACAATGCGTACGTCCACACCCCTTTTGGCAGCCATACACAGAGCGGTCATCATTTCATTATCAATAATCAGGTAAGGCGTGAAAATGTAAACATAGCGGCTGGCCTGGTTGATAATGTTCAGGTAGGTACTCTCCCCAACAACCTCATCATCCAGGGGTGAGTCCCCGTAAGGCTGGATAAAGCCGTCCTGGTAGTTTCCCTGAATATGGACGTTGGGCTTGTAAATAGAAAAATCCTGATCTTTTTTGGGATAAAAGGCATTCCAGGTCTGTAAAAACATGGCTGTAAAATTCCACACTGCCTCACCCCGGACCATAATGGCCGTGTCCTTCCAGTAGCCAAAACGCTCGATAGTATTAATGTACTCATCGGCCAGGTTGATGCCGCCGGAAAAACCGGTATGGCCGTCTATGACAAGGATCTTGCGGTGATCTCTGTTATTCATAGCCAGAGAGAATACCGGGATAAAGGGGTTAAAAGCAATGCATTTGATTCCCTCTGCTTCCATCTGTTTGTAGTAATGATATGGAAGGCGTGTGACACAGCCTACGTCATCGTATATAAAACGGACATCCACTCCTTCTTTGACCTTTTCTTTTAAAATTTCCAGGATGCCGTTCCACATGGTACCGTCGGCTACAATAAAATATTCCATGAAAATATAATGTTTTGCCTTTTTTAATTCTTCCAGCATTACCGGATAACAGGCTTCCCCTGATTCAAAATAGCGGGCCGTGGAATTTTCATAGATGGGGAAACCGCAGCGGGAAAGATACTTTGCCTGGCCGGCCACGTTAATGTTCCGGTTTTCAAGGGCAAAGATAACCTCCTCATCCTGATGGACCAGGGGCCATATTTTTGACTTGGAGTGTTCCAGCCGGCGGCGCATTCCCCGTGTGGGATTTTTGTTGCCCAGGGCCAGGTACATCATTCCTCCTAGAATGGGGAGCAGAAGGATGGGAACGATCCAGGCCAGCTTGTAAGCCGGATTATCCTTTTTATTAATGATCCACAGAGCAACAATAATGCTTAATACAGTGAGAAAGGTGCGTATATATACGGAATAGTTTCCAAGATGGAAAAAAAGGATCAGGAGCCATATGATCTGTAAAATAATCAAAACTCCTACAAGTACAAGACGGCTCAGCAAAATCTTCATGAGTTTTTTCATTAGTCCCTGTCTCCTTTCAACCGGTGCGTCTCTGAATGTAGTTTTCTTTTGCGGGTACTGGGGGCAGACAGACAAAACTCCCGGAATATCTGCCATATCCCGGGAGCGAAAAACGGTTAGATAACAAACTGTTCAAGATATCTCTTGCTCAAAATAATGGATTTTTTCATATCCTCAAGACTTCCCTCGAAAGCTTTATCCTCAACCTCAATACAGGTATAGCCGTTAAACCCGATATCTGTCAGAGCGGATACATATTTGCCCCAGTCCACATCTCCAAGACCGGGAAGCTTTGGAGACATAAACTGAAGAGGGGTGGCCATAATACCTACGTCTGCCAGCTTATCTTTGTATACTTTAATATCCTTGTAATGTACATGGAAGATTTTATCCTTAAATTCATAAATCGGTTTAATATAATCAATCTGCTGCCATACAAAATGGGAGGGATCATAGTTAATGCCAAAATTAGGGCTGTCAATGATTTCAAATACTTTTCTCCAGTTGGCTGGGCTTGTCATGATATTTTGTCCCCCCGGCCACTCGTCATCAGTGAAAAGCATAGGACAATTCTCAATGGCTATCTTAACACCGTATTCTTCGGCCACTTTGATTATGGGCGGCCAGACTTCCTTCATAATCTCCAGGTTCTGGGCGATTGTCTTATCAGGGACACGTCCCACAAAGGTTGTCACCATATTGACGCCCAGTCTGGCGGAAGCTGTGATCAACTTTTTGAGATGCTCCACATAGACCGCTCTCTTTTCCGGATCAGGATCCATCGTATTGGGATAATATGCGAGGGAAGAGATCTCAATGCCTCTCTCAGCCACATATTTTTTTATATAGGTAATCCTTTCATCATCCAGCTCATCAATATTGATATGAGTTACACCCGCGTACCGGCGAACAGCCTTGCCTTTGGGCCAGCAGGCAACTTCAACGCATTGAAATCCGTTTTCAGCAAGAAAATCAATCATTTCCTCAAAAGAGAGATCGCCCAAAATAGCGCTAACTAAACCTAATTTCATTCTTTTATCCTCCTAAATGGGTTATAGAGCGGCCGCCAGTATGGAATGTCTGGAGGCTAAAAAGCTGTAAACTTCTTCTTTATTTTATCACAATTTATGGCAAATTCAATGGCTAAATGCGAATGGCGCGGGCTGAACTGTTACTTTTGTTTTATTTTTACCGGAAACATAAAAAATAATGCTGCCCTGACAAAAATGCAGGACAGCATGTGCCTTTGAAAAATATATTGCGGCAGATAAGTTCTGGCCATTCCGGATGGCGGAAACTGTTGCAATATATCAGATGGGGGATGCGCAGGGAGCCGGATAAGAATTATGTCGGATGAAGCCGCCCTGACTCCCGCGCCAAGACCCGTGAGCAGGTCTTAAATTAATAGTTTTTAGCCTGGAGCTGGAAATATGCCTGGGGATGGGCACATACCGGACATACTTCAGGAGCCTGTTTGCCGATATGGATATGTCCGCAGTTGGCGCATTGCCAGATCATATCCCCGTCTCTTGAGAATACAAGGCCGTTCTCTACATTTTCAAGAAGTTTTAAATATCTCTCCTCATGTTCTTTCTCAATTTTTCCAACTTCCTCAAACAAATAGGCAATATGGTCAAAACCTTCCTCTCTGGCGACTTTGGCGAAATTGGCGTACATATCTGTCCATTCATAGTTTTCACCTGCCGCTGCCGCTTTCAGGTTTGTCGGGGTATCGTTAATGCCGTCGAGAAGTTTAAACCAGATCTTAGCATGCTCTTTTTCATTGTTGGCCGTCTCTAAAAAAAGGGCCGCGATCTGCTCATAACCTTCCTTTTTTGCCTTGCTGGCGAAAAATGTGTATTTATTTCTCGCCTCGGATTCTCCCGAAAAAGCTGTCCGCAAATTTGCCTCTGTTCTTGATCCTTTTAATTCCATATAATTTTACCTCCTGTATTATTTTAGGAATAATTCCTATTTTTGTACAGTTTATCATGGATTCCCTAAAATGTCAATGGATTCCGCTTTTTTTCTGATGAATTAAGTAATTGTTCATGTTCAGTTATGTTTTATTATGTCCTCATATTTAAAAAGTAATTCACATGCCCGGCGGTTTAAAAGGAGGACGCAGATAAGATTTGGGATAGCCATAGCTGCGTTCATAATATCGGAAAAATCCCAGACAGCCTGGAGGGAAGCCATAGCGCCCACAGCGGCAAAGGCGCAGTAGACGATCCGGTATATGAAAGTTATTTTAAGGGGGGTGCGCAAATGCCTGCATCGGTCTGAAAGGTAATTTAAGGCCATTTCCCCGTAATACTCCCAGCCGATAATGGTGGCAAAGGCAAACATGGTGATTCCCCCGCTAATGATAAACCGGCCTGCCGGGCCCAGGGCTGATTCAAAGACTTTGTTTGTCAGGGCTACGCCGGAGAGAAACTGTCCCTGAAGATCCCTGGCCCCAAGCAGTCCCGATGAAGCAATGGCAAGCCCGGTGGCTGAACATACTACTATAGTGTCAAAAAAAGTACCGGTCATGGCAATGTAGCTTTGCCGTATCACGTCATCTGTATCTGCGGCGGCGGAGGCCACAGGGGCGGAGCCAAGCCCGGCCTCATTGGAAAATACCCCTCTGGCGATGCCCCACCGCATAGCCTGCCCCATACCTGCCAAAATGCTTCCGCCAAGTCCTCCGGCTACGGCAGATGGGGAAAAGGCCATAGAAATCATTTCCATTAAACCGGAGGGAAGATTCTCAATATTGATCAGGATTACAAGGATGGCGGCACCAAAATAAGCCACAGACATTATGGGTACAAGAAAACCACATACTTTTCCAATACAGGAAATCCCGCCGGTAAGGATCAGAAGACATAAAAAAAACAAAATTCCGCCAGTGAGGGCCGGTGGAATCTGAAAGGTATCCCGCAAAGCCTCGGATATGGAGTTTGCCTGGGTCATATTTCCCATACCAAGTGAGGCACCCAGCATAAACAAAGAAAACAGGACGGCAAGGAGCTTCCCCAGTATTCGGGGACGAATATGTTCTTCCATGACATACATGGGCCCTCCGAAAAATAGTCCTCTGCCGTTTTTTTTCCGGCAGTCCATAGTCAGCACATTTTCTGTCAGACTTAGAGCCATGGCAATAAATGCTGAGAGGATCATCCATATCAACGCGCCCGGTCCGCCAAGAACCATGGCGGCAGCCACACCGGCAATATTTCCCGTACCCATCATGGCCGCCATGGCTGTCATTAAAGACTGGAACGGGGAAATGTTTTTTCCGTCACCCTTCCTGGGATGAATAATATCCGAACATACCTGACGCAGAGAAAAACCGAGATTTTTCCACGGTAGAAGTTTTAATCTTACAGTAAGAAAAATCCCGGTTCCAATAAACAGGAAGAAAGTCCAGGGCCCCCAGACCCATGCGTTTATATTTTCCAGAACAGACCCGATGTCCTTTGGTGCCACAACAGCCTCCTGCTTTTGAAAATCAAAACTGGCAGATTTTCAAAAAAATAAGATTACTACAGCTTATTCCGAGACGGCTGGTTAAATACCCAAAAAATCGGCCTGGCGGCGGACATTTCGGATCTCCTCAAGCATTTTATCCTCTTTCGACGTATACAATAGTCCTTCATTGTATTTGTAATAGCGCTGGCATCCATTCATGCGTATATAATCTACGGCAGGGCGGCTTGTGTTAAGCTCTGTAATAAAGATAACCATCTCCTGGCTTTCCCCGAAGGCTTCTTCCATAAAATCAAAGGCGCTTTCAAGATGCTTTTGGGTCAGAGCTGTCTGATCTTCCAAAAGGGCGACGCGGCCGTTAAAATCCTCTCTCAGCTCATCAAAGGAATGACCGGATAAAAGCTGGTTTTTATAGTGGTACAGCGCTTTTCCCACTCCAGGATCTTTGTCATCCAGGGCGCTGATCTTTTCTTCTAAAAGTTTCGGAGCCTCTGAGGGAACCGCTTCTTTTATATCTTTTAAAGCGTCAAAAATGATTTCCAAATGGTTGTTCTGCCTGTTCCACTCTTTGAAATCCTCATTGAGGTATCCCATAAGCAGACCGATCAGGCTGACTTTTTCATCAAAGCGGGCCTGGCGGACTCTCTCAACAGTTTCCGGACGGATCTTGCCGTTGATGATCTCCTGGACATGATAATCGTCCCGGTACTTGTTATAGAGATCGTAATAATTGGCAAAATCTCTGGCAATTTTGTCATGCTGGACATACTGAGCGATCGTGGCTTCCGTTACCGGTTCCAAAAGCGTCTCCAGGACGCGGATCATACTGGACAGATCTTCCCATCCCCGGGCAGTGACAAAGCGCTTTCCGGAAGGGGTTGTCTCCACCTGGTAAAAGTTTTCTTTTTTGATTTCCAGGTAAGTGATGATGGAAGGATGGACGTTCTGATCGTAGGCGTAGCTCTTCCACACAGAAAAGTCTTCCTCAATATCAATCTTTCTCACCCGGTCCAGAGTGACGATATCAAATTCCCGGACAGACTTATTGTACTCCGGAGGATTTCCTGCGGCGACGATGATCCACCCATGAGGAATCTTATGGCTGCCGAAGGTTTTTTTCTGTAGAAACTGGAGCATGGTGGGTGCCAGCGTCTCGGAGACACAGTTGATCTCATCCAGGAACAAAATACCCTCAGTCTTTTTTGTGGACGCCATATAATCGTACACAGAGCCGATGATCTCGCTCATAGTGTATTCCGTGGCGCTGTAAGTTTTCCCCCCATAAGTATGGCTGACGATCATGGGAAGGCCAATAGCGCTCTGGCGGGTATGGTGGGTCATTGTGTAGGCCACAAGTCCGATATGGCACTCTCTGGCAATCTGCTCCATAATGGCGGTTTTTCCAATGCCGGGAGGCCCTATAAGTAAAATCGGACGCTGGGCAGTTACCGGTATGGCGTATCTGTCATTGTCATCCTTCATAAGATAAGCTTTAATCGCTGTTTTTATTTCTTGTTTTGCCTGTAATATATTCATTGGTCTGTTTCCCTTCCGTTATCCAGATCCCGGGGCGTAAGCACAAGCTTTATGGCCCAGGGCGGCACCTGTCTGTCGTTATAGTCTTTTCCCATAAAAACAAAAGCCGTATCAAAAGGCGGTTTTGTTTTTGGAAATTCACCGTATCCGTCGGTAAAATAGATCAGTCCCTTCAGATTTTGAAAAACGCCCTCGTCCATAAGACTGCGGGTATAATCAAAGACCGGTCGGAAATCTGTGCCGCCAAAGCCTTTGACCTCAAAATGATCCATATATGCTTTAAATTCTCCAGGGCGGGTGATCACTGTGTCGGAGGATACGCCGGCGTCACATTGGACAATGTGTATGTTAATTTTTTTAAAAAAGTTCTCCCGGTCTGAGAGCATGGAAAATGTTTCTTCAAGGAAATCCCGAATTACTTCCGGGGGACAGGACTGAGATGTGTCAATGGCAATGACAAATTCGTCGATTTTTTTTACATCTTTATACTCAAGAGGCTCGATGAGGGGCATGTTTTTGTAGTGATCCATACCGTAAGTGTAAAAAATATAGTCAAAGCTGTCATCGTCAGGACAGATCTCTTCCCCCCAGACAGCAAAATGGCGGAGAAAATCCCTGTAATCATAGCACTCCCGATGCTCAAGGGTCAAGGCAGCTAAAAGATCGCCTGCGGTATCGCCCCAGTCTTTGGAAAAAGTCTGCATGTTTGTCTGGGTCCGCTGGCTGATTTGCTGCCAGTTTTTATAACTTTCTTTTCGGGATTTTTGCTGGCGCTGATCCTCATCGTGATCCCAGAACTGATGGTCATCTCTGTGAAAGGCCCGGTACATCCGGTCAAATTCCCGTTGAGGAATAATGTTCTCGTTAAGATAATGATAAATTCCCTGAGCGTTTAAAACCTTCATCTCCTTTTTCAGCCGACGGTAAATATATTCCCGGTAGTCGCTGACGGTGACGAAAACTGCCGGGGAGTCCATGGAGTCGATAATGGATTCTGCGGCAATATCGCAGGCCAGATCCCAACAATCCCTGTTCTTGTCCCTGCCGGTAAAATCATGGCAAAAAAGATTGTGGATCAGCATATGCATATAGACCCGGTTAACATTGATCCTTCCGGCGGTGTAAGCGTCCATGAGATATCTTGGATTAAACAAAATGGACAGTCCGTCGGTACCTATGGTCTTTGTGGAAAGATTCATCTCATAGCCAAGCTGTGACAGAGCCATGTCCAAAAAGCGCATGGAAAGATACAGCTCGTTTCGTGACAGGGTGAGGATGCGCTTTCCGGTCTGACAGAGTTTTTCTTTAATGTCATTCATAGCTGCTCTCCTATTTTTTAAAGGGCGAAGCGTGAGCGGACGGTATGATTTTGCACGGCTTCCAATCCCTTATTTTCAGCAGGACGAAAATCGTCCATCAGCCGGGCGGTAAGCTGGGGCTGTCCGAAGCGCTGACAAAGGTCTAAAGCCAGCCGGCGGCTGTCATCGTCCATAAGGTGATGATTTAGAATATAATCAAAAAGTCTGGAAAGGGCGGCTGTCCCCCGGTCTTTGATCAGCCGCTCAAGAACCTTTGACATATGGCCCTTAATATAATTTTCGTACCGATCCCTGCCCTGGTCTGAGAGTCTGTATGGCCAGCATAGGCGCCCGGCGCAGATTTTTAGCAGCGTTTCCATATCGTCTTCCACCACGGCCAGGGAGAAGACGGAATCATATTTGTCATAATCAATATCGGTATCACGGATACTGATGCGGTAAGAGTCGCCGGAACCATAAGTTTCCCAGTTAAACTGCCGAGCCTCGATCTCAGGAACGTATTCATACTGATAATCAGTAAACACAAGACGGGCCTGATCGTGGATTTGTTCGTCTTTGTCCAGGTAATCAATGGCCACATCCACTTCCTGAAATTCATCCTGAAGAATTGCATTGAGGCAGTTATTCTGTCCGTCTTTAATGGAGACAGAGATTTCATGAAGCTCCAGACAGTTTTTAAAGGCGCCGTAGCCTATGGAAGCTACCTCCGGGCCAAAGGTAATTTTGTGGAGCCCCATACAGTTGTAAAAGGCGTAATCGTCCACTGTGTTCAGGTGCCAGGGAAAAACAAAGGATTCAAGCTCCCGGCATTCGGCAAAAGCGTAGCTGCTGATACGCCGTACGGTCTTTGGAACAACAATGCGGCGCAGGCCCCGGCAGCCGTAAAAAGCTCTGGGGCCGATCTCCTCCACAGGCTTTTGGTTAATATACTCCGGAATATTAAAAACTTCCGGGACAGTATCTGAAATAAAATCTTTATAGTTTTTAAATGTACACATGAAGTCCACTCCTGTACCCGTCAAAAGTCTCAGCGGTGATCTCCCAAAAACAGTACGCCGATGGCGCCGGGGCCGGAATGTGCGCCGATACTCGGACCCACCGGCTGGATCAGAATATTATCGTAGCCAAATTCCTGGCGGATAAGCTGTGCCAGATACAGGGCGTCCTCCTCACAATCGCCGTGGACCACGCCTATGAAAATCTGGCGGTCTTTAAAAGAGCCAAGACGCTGAGCCATATTTTTTACAAGAAGATTTAAAGATTTTTTTCGGCCCCTTGTCTTGTCCAGAGCCACAAGTTTTCCCTGGTCGTCCACATATAAGATGGGCTTAATGTTGGCCAGAGTTCCCACAATAGCCGTGGTTTTTGACAGACGGCCGCCTCTGTAAAGATGGTTGAGATCGTCTACGGTAAACTGAACGCACAGATGAGGGACAAGGGACTGAACATAGTCTGTCGTCTCCTCCAGTGATTTGCCCTGGCTTTGCATATCTACAGCCGCTTTTATAAGAATGCCCTCACCAAGGGAGACGCTTAATGTATCTACTACGTTGATCTTTATGCCGGGAAATTCCTCCATGACTTCTGCCGCTCCAGACATGATGTTATTGTAACCGCCGCTCAGTGCTGAGGAAAAGCTAATATGGAGGATATCCTTACCGGACTGTGCGATTTCTGTAAATTTATCAAGGATCACCGCCGGGTTGCTGGCCATGGTTGCCGCCTTTTTCCGGGCCCGCATAGCGTCATAAAATTCTTTGATTGTCAGTTCATTCCCGTCGCCGTAAACCTGGTCGTCAATGCTGTAATAATGTGGGATTACACAGATATGATTTTCTTCCAGAAATTCTTTGGGCATATCTGAGTTACTTTCCGTAGTGATCACAAAATCTTTCATTTTCACAATTCTCCTTGTTTATTTTATTCCCGTGGGCAGTGAGCCAAAGGGCTTTTGCTGCGTTCACTATTCTCACGCCTTGTCCGCTTGCTGTGGAGTGTTTGACTATAGGCAAAAGCCTGCGGACGTCTTTTAAGAAATCCGCAGGCTTCATCTTATTATGAGTTGCCCGACAAATGGGCATGAGACACGGATTGCGTCGCACTTCGTACTCACGCAATCCTAAAAACACCTCAAATCCGCACATTTTTCTCCGAAAAATGGCTCCTTTTCGGCGTTTTGCGCGCCACAAAGTCATGCTTGACTGCGCAAGCGCAGCCTGCATGACCTTGTGGCTCTTGTCTCATATTATTTAATCCTGAGCGTCCTTAATGCTGAAACTTACTCTGCCCATTTTGTCTTTGCCCATACACTTAGCCCGGACAACATCGCCTAAATGAAGGACATCCTCCACTTTATTGACACGGTGGTTTGTAAGTTTTGAAATATGGACCATTCCGTCTTTTCCAGGTGCAAATTCAATGAAGGCGCCGAAGTCCTTTATACTTACAACCTTGCCCTGGTAAATGCGGCCTTCCTCAAATTCATTGACAATCATCTCGATGATCTCTACGGCCTTGTCAATATCCGGCCTGGATACGCCGCAGATGGAAACGCTGCCGTCATCCTCAATATCAATCTTAACGTTGGTCTCCTCGATGATCTGATTAATTACCTTGCCTTTCTGACCAACCACATCGCCGATCTTGGAGGGATCAATCTGGATCTGAACGATCTTTGGAGCGTAAGGCCCAACCTCAGGTCTCGGCTGAGCGATGACAGGTGTGAGAACCTCATTGATAATAAACTCTCTGGCTTCCTTAGCCCGGGCAATAGCCTCTTCAATGATCTGGCGGGTGAGGCCGTGGATCTTAATGTCCATCTGGATAGCGGTAATGCCGTCGTGGGTACCGGCCACCTTAAAGTCCATATCGCCGAAGAAATCTTCAAGCCCCTGGATATCTGTCAGTACAAGGTAATCGTCATCAGTATCTCCTGTGACAAGACCGCATGAAATACCGGCAACCTGTTTTTTGATAGGCACCCCGGCGGACATGAGGGATAGTGTGGATGCGCAGATACTTGCCTGAGATGTGGAGCCATTGGACTCAAATGTCTCAGATACTGTGCGAATGGCATAAGGAAACTCTTCCACACTTGGAAGTACAGGGATAAGGGCCCGCTCGGCAAGAGCGCCGTGACCGATCTCACGTCTTCCCGGTCCTCTGGACGGCTTTGTCTCACCTACAGAATAGGAAGGGAAATTGTAATGGTGCATATAGCGTTTAGCTGTCTCGGCCTCATCCAGCCCGTCCAGTCTCTGAGCATCAGATAATGGGGCCAGTGTTGTTACAGTACAGATCTGTGTCTGTCCGCGAGTGAACATACCGGAACCGTGAGTTCTTGGAAGAATGTCAATCTCTGCAGAAAGGGGACGTATCTCGTTGATCTCGCGGCCGTCAGGGCGCTTGTGGTCTTTAAGAATCATCTTGCGCACTGTCTTTTTCTGGTACTGGTACACGGCGTCATCCAGAAGAGCCAGCCATTCTTCATTGTCAGCAAATTTCTCTGCCAGCATATCTTTGATCTGGCTGATGTTTTCCTCGCGAACCTGTTTTTCATCGGTGAAGACAGCCTCCTCCATAGCCTGGGGAGGAACAATTTCTTTAATGGCGTCCATTAATTCTTCTGGAACAGCGCAGCTTGTGTAGCTGTGTTTTGGTTTGCCGCACTCAGCGACAATTGTATCAATAAAACTGATGATTTTCTGATTCATCTCGTGGGCCGCGAAAATGGCTTCGATCATTTTGTCCTCAGGAACCTCGTTGGCGCCGGCTTCAATCATGATCACTTTCTCTCTGGTGGAAGCCACTGTGAGGGCCAGATCGGAGGCCGCTTTCTGGGCTGCCGTAGGATTATATACAAGCTCTCCGCCGACAAGACCCATCTGTGTCATGGCACATGGACCGTCAAAAGGAATATCGGAAATGGCTGTGGCGATGGCAGAACCCAGCATGGCTGTAAGTTCCGGGGAGCAATCCTGATCCACACACATAACAAGGTTGTTTAATGTGACGTCATTTCTGTAGTCCTTGGGGAAAAGGGGACGCATAGGCCGGTCGATAACACGGGAAGTGAGGATGGCGTTTTCACTGGCCTTCCCCTCGCGCTTGTTAAAGCCGCCGGGGATCTTGCCAACAGCGTACATCTTCTCCTCGTATTCAACGCTCAGAGGGAAAAAGTCGATGCCGTCTCTTGGTTTTTCACTGGCTGTGGCTGTAGATAATACTACAGTGTCTCCATAGTGCATAAAAGCGGCACCGTTAGCCTGTGCTGCCACTCTTCCGATCTCAACGGTCAATGTACGGCCAGCCAGATCCATGGAAAAAGTCTTAAATTCTTTTTTTTGTATTACTCCTTTGGTCATAAATCTACTCCTTATAAATTATAAGTGTTTTTCAGGAGCGATTCCGAAACTACTGAAAAATCTATCAAACTCAGGAACCGGATAAAAATGTCAGAGTCTTTTTTGAAAATGTCTTTTGGTGATCTGACAACTTTTTTAAAGGCTCTTGATAGCCTTTTCAGTGGTCTCGGCAGTACCCGCTCTGAAAAACGTTTTTTGTTCTTGACAGTCTGTCCCTTTGCAATAGCATATCCTCTTTTCACAACAACAGGGTGGCACATGCGTCCACCCTGCAATTGTAAAAGAAATACCCTATGGCAGACGGCTTGAAGAAGCCGTATGGGCGCTTTACTTTCTCAGGCCCAGTTTTTCAATGATCGCTCTGTATCTTTCGATATCTTTCTTCTTTAAGTAGTCAAGAAGACCACGTCTCTGACCTACCATCTTTAAAAGACCACGTCTGGAATGATGATCCTTTTTATGGATTTTAAGATGCTCAGTAAGCTCTGAGATTCTCGCGGATAATAATGCGATCTGAACTTCCGGTGAACCTGTGTCCTCCGGTGTTTTGCCATATTTGGCAATGATTTCTTTTTTCATTTCTGTTGTGATCATTTAAAACTCCTCCTAAAATTAAATAAATGCCTTGTGCTAAGATGGGGTTGGAGATTCCAACATCTGAACACAGGTTAATGCCTACGCTCGTCTAGTATAGCATATGTCTTTGTTATTGTAAACCAGAATTTTTACAAATTCCTTGCAAAACTGTGGAAAACACGATAAGATAACCTTAGTTTTTTATCTGTCCGAGGGCGGGTAAAAGAACTTTTACATTACGAATGAAAGAAGGGATCATCTATGAAACTTTGGGGCGGACGCTTTACAAAAGAAACCGATCAGCTCGTCCATAATTTTAACGCGTCGCTTTCTTTTGACCAGAAGTTTTTCAGACAGGATATTGACGGAAGTATTGCCCATGTGACTATGCTGGCAGCCTGCCATATTCTTACAGAAGATGAGAAAGATATTATCATTGATCAGTTAAAAAAGATAAAAAAAGAACTGGAAGATGGAACATTGGAGATTTCCCCGGAATACGAAGATATCCACAGTTTTGTCGAGGCTACTCTTATTGAACGTACCGGAGATGTAGGGAAGAAACTTCATACCGGACGCAGCCGCAACGATCAGGTGGCTTTGGATATGAAGCTGTACATTCGGGACGAGATCTTTGCCCTTGATGAACTCCTTACAGAACTTCTGGAGACGATCATGAAGGTTATGGAAGATCATACACACACCTATATGCCAGGTTTTACCCATCTTCAAAAAGCTCAGCCGGTAACTTTAGCTCATCATTTTGGAGCTTATTTTGAAATGTTTAAAAGAGACCGCTCACGTCTTAAAGATATTTACCACCGGATGAACTACTGCCCTCTTGGAGCCGGCGCCCTGGCAGGGACAACTTATCCTCTGGACCGGGAACTGACAGCACATCTCCTTGGATTTGACGGGCCCACACTTAACAGTATGGATTCTGTTTCCGACAGAGATTACATTATCGAGCTTCTTGGCGCACTGTCAATGATAATGATGCACCTGAGCAGGTTCTGCGAAGAAATTATTATGTGGAACTCTAATGAATACCAGTTTATTGAGCTGGATGATGCCTATTCCACCGGAAGTTCCATTATGCCCCAGAAAAAGAATCCGGATATCGCGGAATTAGTCCGTGGAAAGTGCGGCCGGGTTTACGGCGCTCTCATTTCCATACTCACGACCATGAAAGGTTTGCCTCTGGCTTACAACAAAGATATGCAGGAAGATAAAGAATTTACTTTCGATGCTGTTGATACAGTTAAAGGATGCATTAAATTGTTTGAAGGTATGATCTCCACAATGAAGATCAACAAAGAAGCCATGGAGCGCAGCGCAAAGCACGGCTTTACCAATGCTACAGACGCTGCGGATTATTTAGTCAATCATGGCGTTCCTTTCAGAGATGCCCATGGCATCATCGGTCAGATCGTGCTGTACTGCATTGATAAAGGGATTTCCATCGAGGAAATGACTTTAGATGAATTTCAGGCGATCTGCCCTGCCTTCCAGTCAGATATTTACGATGCCATCGCGCTGAAAACCTGCGTAAACATGCGCAATACCATCGGAGGCCCCGGCGAAAAAGCAATGGCCAGAGTCATTGAATTAAATAAAAAATATCTGACTGAAAATCCAATCCTTGCAAAAGACCAGGATTAAGCTGTGGTCTTTAAATGGGAATGTCCGGGATTAAAACCGTCCGGCTTTTAAGCCTTGGCGGTTTTAATCCTGTCAGAGATTCAGAAGTCCTTTCATATAGCTTAACGTCTTCTCTTTCTGTAAGCTTTCCATACGGTTCCAGTATGTTAAAAGCTCCTTCTGTTCATCTGTGAGGTACATCTGCTCTTCATCTGTTTGAAAAAATTGTGAAAGTGTCAGTCCAAAAGCTTGAGAAATTTTTTCCAGGGTGTATACCGAAGGGTTATTTCCCCGGTTGATCAGGTTTGATAATGTGGACTGAGAAATACCTGATTCTTTCGCGAGACGATATTCACTCCAATGCCGCTCTTTTCTCAATTCTATAATACGCTCTACCAAATCCATAGTGGGAGGGACTCCTTTCATGGTGTACCTTTATTGTACAACAGAGACGAGCGAAACATGCACTATAAACAGGTATAATAGTTACTTCTAAATTGAGTAGCATATTAGATAGAGTTAATAACCTTGGATTTCAAAGGTGATTTACCCCGTTTGGAGGAGTTTTACTGCTTATTCACAACATGAACATCAAGTTGGTCAAAGGGCATGGAAATTCCCTCTGCGTCAAATTGCTTTTTGATTGCCTCCTGCATAGCCCACTTGGCTTCCCAGTAGGCTTCGGATTGTACCCAGAAGCGCAGCGTGATCTTAACCGCGCTTGGGTCAAAGCTGGCGACAAAAGCGCGGCTCTCCTGACCTTCCACAACAAAACCACTCTCCTGGGCTGTGTGAAGCAAAACCTTCTTCACACGGTCGATGTTTTCCTCATAGCTGATGGAAACATTAAAATCCAGACGGCGTATCGGCTCCCGGGTGGTGTTGATGACTGTGGAGTTAGCCAGGGTTCCATTTGGGATGGTCACTGTGCGGTTATCGGCGGTGAGAAGTTTTGTGTAGATAATATCAATGGCCGTCACAGTGCCTTCGTTGCCGTCGCTGTCAATAATATAATCCCCAACTTTAAAGGGTTTGACAACAAGGATCAGTACGCCACCGGAAAAATTGGTCAGGCACCCCTGGAGGGCCAGGCCAATGGCCAGGCCCGCGGAACCCACAAGGGCCACAACGGAAGACATGGGAATTCCTAAAATACCAATGATGATAACCACCAGAAGGCATCTTAAAACGGTGGTGATCACAGAGGTGAGAAAACCGGCCATGCCGTCGTCCAGACTAGACCTGTTCAAAAGGGATCGAACCCATCGGCTGATGAGTTTTATAATGTACCAGCCGATTACTCCCACAATAACTGCCCGGAGCAAAGTCAGCCCTGCAGCGACAGCCAGCTCGCCCAGGCGCTCCAGGAGAATGGAGATAGTCGATGCACTGACGCCGGCCTGCTCAATCACCTCTCCCGCCTGAGTTATCTCTTCAATGCCGGTTTCCAGATCGGCGCTCATTTGTATCCACTGATGCATTGGCATCCCTGTTCCTTTCTATTTTAGCTTTTAGCCTTTCCTTTTGTGTCAGTATTTTTTGTGTTAGTATCTTTTACCCTGGTATTCTTTGTGCCGGCATTTTTTGTATCCGCATTCTTAGCTGCACTTTTTGCGCCGGTATCCTTTTTCGCAGGGGTCACGGAAGCTTTCACGCTCTTTTTGGACGAAGCGCTGGAAGCTGTTTTTTTGCCAGGCGCTTTTTTGGACGCAGTCTTCTTCACGCTGCCTTTGGCCTGGGCTTTCGCCGGCTTTTTTGCAGGCTCCAGGTGGGTGCATGAAAACACAGCCATAGCCATAGGCGCAACTGTGATGCGAATGGAATCTTCCCGGTCGTCACATTCATCTTTTTTGGACTGTTTTAACCGGGGGTTTGTGTGCCCCTGACCGCCGTAGATTACTGCGTCGCTGTTAAAGATCTCCTTATATTTTCCGGGGAAGGGGACGCCGATCTTATGATCTTCATAGACTACCGGCGTAAAGTTGCATACAAAAAGGAGCGTCTCGTCTTCTTTTTCTGTCTTTCTCAAAAAGACAACAATGGTTTCGTCGGCGGAGATACAGTTGATCCACTCAAAACCGTCTGGATCGGTATCCAGCTTATAAAAGGCCGGATGAGAAGTATATAAATGATTCAGGTCACGTACATACTCCTGCATCTGCTTGTGCTGAGGGTATTTAAGCATGAACCATTCCAGACTTTTAGCCTCGTTAAATTCTGTGAATTGAGCGTACTCCTGCCCCATAAACAGCAGCTTTTTGCCGGGGTGGGCGGTCATAAAGCCGTAAGCCACTCTCAGGTTGTCAAATTTTTCTGAGCCTTCCCCAGGCATCTTGCCGATCATGGAGCATTTGCCGTGAACTACTTCATCGTGGGAAAGGACAAGGATAAAGTTTTCGCTGTAGGCGTAGACCATGCTGAATAAAAGTTCACCGTAGTGATACTTTCTAAACAATGGGTCCAGCTTCATAAATCCGGTGAAATCATTCATCCAGCCCATGTTCCATTTATAATCAAAACCAAGACCGTCATCCTCCACAGGGTAAGTGATTTTTGGCCACGCCGTGGATTCTTCCGCGATCATAATGGCTCCAGGGTTTCTCTTTTTCATAACAGAATTTAAGTGTTTAAGAAGTTCAATGGCTTCAAGATTTTCATTGCTGCCGTAAATATTGGGGAGCCACTCTCCGTCCTGCTTTCCATAGTCCAGGTAAAGCATGGAGGCCACCGCATCCATACGGATGCCATCGGCATGATATTTTTCTACCCAATACAGGGCGTTGGCAATGAGAAAATTGCTGACTTGAGGCCGTCCGTAATTAAAGATCAGCGTTCCCCAGTGGGGGTGGGAGCCTCTGCGCGGATCCGGATGCTCATAGACACAGCTTCCGTCAAAACGGGCAAGGCCGGCAAGATCTCTTGGAAAATGGGCCGGAACCCAGTCGAGGATCACTCCGATGCCCTGCTGGTGCATATAATCCATAAAATACATAAAATCGTCGGGAGTGCCGTAGCGTGATGTAGGCGCATAGTACCCGGTCACCTGATACCCCCAGGATTCATCCAGAGGATGTTCCATGACCGGCATGACCTCAATATGGGTATAGCCCATCTCCTTGACGTAGGAGGCGATCATTGGCGCCAGTTCCCGGTAATTGTAAAAATACCGTCCATCCTCCTCGTCTGGCTTTTTAAAGCCGCCCAGATGAAGCTCATAAATGAGCATGGGCTGTGACCGTGTGTCAGTCTTGTCCCTCTGCTTCATCCAGGCACTGTCATTCCATGTATATTTGTTAATATCATAGACAATAGAGGCAGTGTCCGGCCGCACTTCTGTAAAGTAGCCATAAGGGTCTGATTTTAATACAACCGTGTCCCCTTTGATCTTCACCTCGTATTTGTAGAGGGTTCCCTCTGTCAGTCCGGGGATAAAAAGCTCATGGACACCGCTGTCGCTAAGACGCTGCATAGGATACCTGCGGCCGTCCCAGTTGCAGAAATCGCCTACAACACTGACCCGGATAGCTTCAGGAGCCCACACGGCGAAATGGACACCAGATACGCCCTGAATGGTGGTCACATGGGCGCCAAGAATATTATAAAGCTGATAATGAATACCAGCCTCGAACTTTTTTAGATCTTCCTCGGTAATAATGGAATCAAAGGCGTAAGGATCGCCCTGCTCCACAATATTATCTTCCCCGTAATTGACGATATATACATAGGGGAAAGGCTTGTCACCGTCCACAAGTACGGCGAAGTACCCGCCTTCATCTGCTTTCTCCATGGGATATTCCCGGTGATTCTTTGTGTTCTTGACAGTAATATCTATAGCGTCGGGGTTAAATGCTGTGATCAGTATACCATCCTCAGTTACCTGCTGGCCAAGAATCTGGCGCGGCCGGTCGTGTTCAGAATATACAAGAGCCTCGATCTCAGGCCACTGCATTTTTGAATATAGTTTTTCTTCCATAAAACGTAACCTCCTGTTTCCCCTCAGTTTCTGAAGGCGTATTGCTTCCTGGATATTATACCACTTCCCAGGGGGGATTTCCATGATTATCTTACAAATCCTATGGATTTTGCAACAGTTCAGCCCGCACCTACGCTGCGCCGCGCTGTTGCGCTGACCCGCGGCTGACGCCGCTCCTTTGCTCATGATCTCCATCCCTGATGGCTGAACTGTTACTGGATTTTAGCGGCGTTGACAAAGGTGTATAAAATCTGGTAAAATATGTGAGAAAATCCAGTGAAGAAAGGATGTAAACAATGCCTAAAATCAACGAGAATTATCTCAATCTTAAAGAAAGCTATCTGTTTTCCGAGATCAATCACAGAGTTGCTGAGTATACAAAACAGAATCCGGATAAAAAGGTGATCCGCCTTGGCATCGGCGACGTGACACGGCCTCTGGGCGATGCGATCATTAAAGGGCTTCATGAGGGCGTGGACGCTATGGCCAGCGCCGGGACATTTAAAGGCTACGGACCGGAACAAGGCTACGAATTTTTACGCAGCGCTGTGGCTTCCTACTATGCGGGCCACAATATTTCCATTGATCCATCGGATATTTTTATTTCTGACGGCGCTAAGAGTGACACCGGGAATATTACAGATATTTTCGGAAATGACAACGTGATCCTGATCCCGGACCCTGTTTATCCGGTCTATGTTGACTCCAATATTATGTGCGGAAGAAAAATAACTTATATGTCTGCCACTGCTGAAAACGATTTCCTGCCGCTGCCGGATAAAAATGTTCACGCGGATCTGATTTACTTATGCTCCCCCAACAACCCTACAGGCGCGGTCTACAGCTATGACCAGTTAAAGGCATGGGTGGATTATGCTCTGGAAAATGAGGCTGTGATCTTATTTGACGCCGCTTATGAGGCATTCATCTCGGATTCCACTCTCCCACGGAGCATCTATGCCGTAGAAGGCGCTAAAAAGTGTGCCATCGAATTTTGTTCCCTGTCAAAGACTGCCGGTTTTACAGGAACTCGGTGCGGCTATACCATTGTCCCCAAAGAACTTGTATTTAAGTCTTCCGACGGCCGTGAGGTGTCCTTAAACGCCCTTTGGAACCGCCGCCAGACTACAAAATTTAACGGTACGTCTTATATTATCCAGAAAGGCGCCGCCGCTGTCTTTACTGAGGAAGGCATGGCCCAGTGCATGGAAAACATCAGCTACTATAAAGAAAATGCCAGAATCATCTGCGATGTATTCGCCAAAAAAGGTATCCGCTATTTTGGCGGGGAACATTCGCCTTATGTCTGGTTTGAATGCCCAGGCGGTATGGACTCATGGACATTCTTTGACTATCTGCTGAACAATGCTCAGGTTGTGGGTACGCCGGGAGCAGGTTTCGGTGAAAACGGGAAAAATTACTTCCGTCTCACAGGTTTTGGTACACGGGAAAATACTATCGAGGCCATGGAACGGATTGACAAGCTGATCTGATATAATCGCTTGCTATGACAGCAAAAGAAGCGCGCCCCCCAGGACAATTCTCCTGGAGGGACGCGCTTCTTTTGCTGTGCAGCTTATTAAATTTCATGAATGAACAGCCCGGAACGAAGTTTCGGCTCAAACCAAGTGGATTTCGGCGGCATAAGCAGGTGCTGGTCAGCCACGTCAAATAATTCCTCAATGGATGTGGGATACATGGCAAAGGCCACGGCCCACTTCTTTTGCCTGCAGTACGCCTCAAGCCCTTCAAGGCCGTGGATACCGCCGATAAAATCAATGCGTTCATCTAACCGGGGATCGTGAATGCCAAGGACAGGCCCAAGGAGACTGTCCTGAAGCACAGAGACGTCAAGGCCATCCACAGCGTTGTCTCCTGAAATCTCAAATTTAGGGCTTAACAGATGCCATTTTTCATCGAGATACATACCGAAAGTTCCTTTTGTTTCAGGAAAATCTCCTGTAGGGCGGCCCGGAAGAGAAAGAATGGAAAATTTTTGTTCCACCCGCCTCAGAAATTCATCTGCCTCAAGGCCGTTAAGGTCTTTTACTACCCGGTTATAGGCCATGATCTTTAACTGATCGTCAGGGAAAAGCACTGAGAGAAAATAGTCGCTCTCATCGCCGCAGCACTGATCCGGCAAAAGCCCCATGGCCTTTCTGCGCATGAGGGATACCTTTACAGCCGACGCGGCCCGGTGATGCCCGTCGGCAATATAGATGTCCGGAATATTGGCAAATGCCTGGCTGATATTTTGAATATCTCCCGCATCGTCAATGATCCATACGCGCTGTGAAACGTTGTCAGGGGTAATGAAGTCATAGACCGGGGATTTTGCCATAGCTTTAGCCATGATCTCATTAATGCTGGGATCGTGGCGGTAAGCGAGAAATATAGGGCCGGTCTGTGCCTGGCAGGCGCTGATATGGCGGATGCGGTCCTGCTCTTTGGCCTCACGGGTATTCTCATGCTTTTTGATGACATTATTGACATAATCGTTGACACTGGCACATGCCACAATACCGGTCTGGGCACGGCCGTCCATGACCTGCTCATAAATGTAATAACATGGGCGGCTGTCACGGATGAAATATCCGTCGCTGATCCACTCTTTAAGGGCCTGACCTGCTTTTTCATAAACCTGTGGAGCATACATATCTACAGAATTGTCAAACCATGTTTCAGGACGGTCAATATGTAAAAAGGATAATGGTTCACGGGTGACCTCTGCTAATGCCTGACTGCGGTCATAAACATCATAGGGGAGCGCCGCGATGCGGGACGCGAGGACACTGTCCGGACGGACGGCGCAAAAGGGTCTGATCTGAGCCATAAATTGCCTCCATTTCTTATCTTCAGGGTTAAAAAGGATATCCCGTCATCTGGGCGGGATATCCTTTTTGAAATTTTATTTGATTACACGGACTTTGACAATACCGTCGATCCTGCGTATATCTTCCACCATCTTTGGGGTGACAGGGGCCGCCAGATCCAGCATGGTATAGGCCCAGTCGCCTTTACTCTTGTTGATCATATCAGTGATATTCACACCGTCAGCAGCGCATACGCTGGTGAGCTGGGCGATCATATTAGGGATATTGCGGTGGTTGACAGCAATACGTCCGGCACATGAGCAAACGCCCATGGAGCAGTCCGGATAATTGACGGAATGGGTAATATTTCCGTTTTCAATAAAGTCTCTCAACTCTCTCACCGCCATCATGGCACAGTTATCCTCAGACTCCTCAGTGGAGGCACCGAGATGGGGGATGGCGATGACATTTTCCATATTGGCAGTCCGGGCGTTTGGAAAATCGGTGACATATTTTCTCACTTTTCCGGAGGCAATGGCTCCGGAAAGCGCGTCCTCGTCCACCAGAAGATCTCTGGCGAAATTCAGGATGACAACGCCCTCTTTCATCTTTTCAAAGGCCTGGGCGTTGAGCATTTTTTCTGTGGATGGAAGGAGGGGCACATGGACGGTGATATAATCGCATTTTGCGTAAATATCATCCAGGTTGTTAATATGGCGTATGTCTCTTGAGAGATTCCAGGCGGCCTGAACGGAAATAAAGGGGTCGTAGCCGTACACTTCCATGCCAAGGCGGTTGCAGGCGTTAGCTACAAGGACGCCGATGGCTCCAAGGCCGATAACACCGATCTTTTTGTCCTTAATCTCTGTTCCGGCAAATTTTTTCTTTCCTTTTTCCACAAGTTTTGCCACGTCCGGGTCCTCACGGACAGACTGAACCCAGTTGACGCCGCCGATAAAATCTCTGGCGGACATTAAAAGGCCGGCAAGAACTGCTTCTTTGACGCCGTTGGCGTTAGCTCCAGGGGTATTAAAAACAACAATGCCTTTCTCAGCACATTTTTCCAGAGGAATATTGTTAACACCCGCGCCAGCTCTTGCTATAGCGTCAAGATTTTCCCCAAGTTCCATATCGTGCATTGAAGCGCTGCGCACTAAAATAGCGTTGGCGCAGGCCGCGTCGTCAATGACCTGATAGTTGTCTGAAAATAATTCCATTCCCAGGGGCGAAATAGGATTGAGACATTTAATATTATACATTTAAAAAAGCCTCCCATAGTGGAGATATGCCTTGGCATATCTTATGCGTGTTTGTTTTCTGCTTCAAATTTTTTCATAAATTCAACAAGGGCTTTGACGCCTTCCACAGGCATGGCGTTGTAAATACTTGCCCGCATGCCGCCGACAGTGCGGTGGCCTTTCAGATTTTCAAAACCTGCGGCTTTGGACTCTGCGATAAATTTAGCGTCAAGTTCGCTGTCGCCGGTGACAAAAGGAACATTCATGAGCGACCTGCTGGCCGGCTCAACAGTCCCCTTAAATAATTCGCTGCTGTCAAGGAAATCGTAGAGAATCTTGGCTTTCTCCTCGTTGACCTCTTTGCGTTTTTCCAGTCCTCCGGTCTTTAAGAGCCATTTAAAGACTTTACCGCAGATATAAATGGCGTACGCCGGCGGCGTATTGTACATGGAACCATTGTCAGCGTGGATCTTATAGCGGAGCATGGTCGGCGTCTGAGGGAGAACATCCTCAGTGATCAGATCCTCCCGGATAATGCAGATGGTCACTCCGGCGGGACCTACGTTTTTCTGAGCGCCGGCGTAAAGCATAGCATACTTTGTAACGTCGATAGGCTCAGATAAAAAGCAGGAAGATACATCGGCGATCAGGTTTTTGCCCTTAGTATTGGGGAGGGTTTTAAATTTTGTGCCGTAGATCGTATTATTTTCACAGATATAGACATAATCCATATCATCGGTTATCGGAAGATCTGAGCAGTCCGGAATATAAGAAAAAGTCTTATCTGCGGAGGAAGCAAGCTCCACAGCCTCACCGAAAATTTTGGCTTCGGCAAAAGCTTTTTTGGCCCACTGTCCGGTGACAACATAACCGGCTTTTCTGTTTTTCATAAAGTTCATGGGGATCATGGCAAACTGGGTGGAAGCGCCGCCCTGTAAAAACAGCACTTTATAGTTGTCGGGAATACCAAGGAGTGTCCGAAGATCCGCTTGTGCCTCTTGAATGATGGTCTCATAAACCTTTGAGCGGTGGCTCATCTCCATGACAGACATGCCGCATCCTCTGTAATCCAGCATCTCGTCAGCGGCTTCCTGGAGAACTTCCACAGGGAGCATTGCCGGGCCGGCTGAAAAATTATAAATTCTACTCATCTTTATTCATCACCTTTCAATTACTTTCCATTCTGCATATCTTCCTCGGCAAATGCTTCAGATATGGAAGCGCCGGGAGCTACCATAGGCCATACTTTGTCATCACAGTCAATCACGCACTCGATGACTACCGGGCCGTCAGATTCCATGGCTTCTTTCAGGGCGGGGCCAAGCTCCTCATTGGAGGTTACCCGGATTCCCCGGGCGCCAAGGGCCTCGGCCACTTTCACATAGTCTACTTTGTCATTAAGTATTGTATTGGAATAGCGCTGGTCATAGAACAACGTCTGCCACTGCCGGACCATTCCAAGGACATGATTGTTTAAAATGACTTCGATGACAGGAATGTTGTACCGGGAAGCTGTAGCAAGCTCGTTCATATTCATGCGGAAACATCCGTCACCGGCAATGTTAAATACAAGCTGGTTCGGACATCCAAGCTTGGCTCCAATGGCCGCGCCAAGGCCAAAGCCCATAGTTCCTAGTCCGCCTGAGGTGATCAGCCTGCGGGGACGGTCATATTTGAAAAACTGTGCCGCCCACATCTGGTTCTGTCCCACTTCTGTAGCGATAATAGCATCGCCGCCGGTCATCGCATAAATTTTTTCCACAACCCCCGGACCGGTAAGGACATCTTTATGATAGGTCATGGGGTAAGTCTGCTTCAGACTGTAAATATGGTTCAGCCAGTCTGTGTGGTCGAGCGGTTCGATCCGGGCGTTAAGTTTTCTTAAAATCACCTTTGCGTCGCCGATAATGCTGCAGTCGCATTGAATATTTTTATTAATCTCCGCCGCGTCCACGTCAATATGGATCTTTTTGGCATTTTTTGCAAAGGTAGAAGAATTTCCAATAACACGATCTGAAAAACGGGCTCCGATAACGATGAGCAGATCACACTCGGTGACGCCGAAATTGGAGGTTTTTGTGCCGTGCATGCCAAGCATGCCTGTATAATTTTGGCTGCGGCCGTCATAGGCACCTTTGCCCATAAGAGAATCCGCCACCGGCGCCTGAATTTTATCCACAAACTGTTTAAGTTCCTCTGAAGCGCCGGACAATACCGCACCGCCGCCGACAAAGACGAAGGGACGCTCACTGCGGGCGATAAGTTGTACTGCCTTGTCAAGGTCTTCTTCCCGGATCTCATCAGTCTGGGGATGAATCTCCTCAGGCTTTTGATATTCGTATTCTGTCTTTAACGCGGTAATATCTTTTGGAATATCAATATGTACCGGTCCGGGTCTTCCGGACTGGGCGATGTAGAAGGAGCGGCGGATAGTATCTGCCAGCTTAGTTACATCTTTGACAATAAAATTGTGTTTTGTAATGGGCATGGTCACGCCTTTAATATCTACTTCCTGAAAACTGTCTTTTCCGAGAAGACTCACGCCTACATTGCATGTAATGGCCACAACAGGAATAGAATCCATGTAGGCTGTCGCGATTCCGGTGACAAGGTTTGTCGCTCCCGGTCCGCTGGTAGCCATGCACACACCTACCTTTCCGGTAGCCCTGGCATAGCCGTCCGCCGCGTGGGCGGCTCCCTGCTCGTGGGAAGTTAAAATATGAGTGATTTCATCACTGTGTTTATATAATTCATCATAGACGTTTAAAATGGTGCCGCCGGGATAACCGAAGACGGTATCCACACCCTGCTCTTTTAAACATTCGATAATGATCTGGGCACCCGTTAATTCCATTTTTACGCCTGCCTTTCCATTTGTATAAGTATCCGGGGATTTAATCGTCTGCCGCCCGGAGCGAATTGAAGAGGTTCCAATACACTCCGGGCGGAAAATCCTGGAATTTAGGATTATTTTTTGATCTCAAGTACAGCGCCCCGGTTGCCGCTGGTCACCATGGCAGCATAGCGTGCCAGATAGCCGGTGGTCACTTTCGGCTCTCTCGGCTGCCATTTAGCTTTTCTGCTGGCCATTTCTTCATCGGAAATATCCAGGGTGATGGTGTTTTCCGGAATATTGATCTTAATGATATCCCCCTCTTCCACTAAGGCGATGGGGCCGCCAACGGCTGCCTCAGGGGAGATATGTCCGATGGATGCGCCACGGGAAGCTCCGGAGAAACGTCCGTCGGTAATTAAAGCTACGCTTGCTCCAAGGCCCATGCCGGCAATGGCGGATGTGGGATTCAGCATCTCTCTCATGCCGGGACCGCCCTTGGGGCCTTCATAGCGGATAACTACAACGTCGCCGGCAACAATCTTCCCGCCTTTGATGGCGGCGATGGCGTCCTCCTCGCAGTCAAAAACTCTGGCAGGACCTTCATGGACAAGCATCTTCGGATCGACAGCGGAGCGTTTAACAACGCTGCCGTCCGGAGCCAGATTGCCTGTAAGTACAGCCAGACCGCCGGTAGCGCTGTAAGGATTGTCAACCGGGCGTATAACTTCAGGATTTAAGTTAACGCAGTTTTTAATATTTTCGCCCACAGTTTTACCTGTGACAGTCATACAGTCAAGATTTAAAAGATTTAACTTGGACAGCTCATTCATCACTGCGTAAACGCCGCCGGCTTCGTTGAGATCTTCCATATATGTAGGACCGGCGGGAGCCAAGTGGCAAAGATTCGGTGTTTTTGCACTGATCTCATTGGCAAAAGTAATATCAAAATCCCAGCCGATCTCATGGGCGATGGCCGGAAGGTGGAGCATACTGTTTGTGGAGCATCCCAGGGCCATATCCACAGTGAGGGCATTTAAGATCGCGTCTTTTGTCATAATATCTCTCGGACGGATATTTTTGCGGTACATTTCCATAACGGCCATGCCGGCGTGTTTTGCCAGCTTAATACGCTCTGAGTAGACTGCCGGGATGGTACCGTTGCCCTTTAAGCCCATGCCTAAAACTTCAGTCAGGCAGTTCATGGAGTTGGCGGTGTACATACCGGAACAGGAACCGCAGGTAGGGCATACTTTATTTTCAAATTCTTCCACGTCCTCGGCGCTCATTGTGCCGGCGGCATAGGCGCCGACAGCCTCGAACATACTGGAGAGGCTGCGCTTGCGGCCTTTAACATGACCGGCGAGCATAGGACCTCCGGATACGAAAACTGTGGGAACATTAATGCGGGCCGCAGCCATTAAAAGGCCGGGAACATTTTTATCACAGTTGGGCACCATTACAAGGGCGTCAAACTGGTGAGCCATGGCCATGGCTTCGGTAGAATCTGCAATGAGATCTCTTGTTACAAGGGAATATTTCATGCCGATATGGCCCATGGCAATACCGTCGCACACAGCGATGGCGGGAAATACGATCGGTGTTCCGCCAGCCATGGCAACGCCCATTTTTACGGCCTCAACGATTTTATCCAGATTCATATGGCCAGGGACAATCTCGTTATAGGAGCTGACAATACCGACTAAAGGTCTCTCAAGCTCTTCTTTTGTCATGCCAAGGGCGTTAAACAGGGAACGGTGAGGTGCCTGCTGCATACCTGTTTTTACTGCGTCACTTTTCATTGCTTTATACCATCCTTTATATTTTTAATTTTTTTCTGATTGTTCAGATTTCCGCTGCGATGGCGCTTCCCATAGCGCTGCAGCCAAGTCTTGTCATGCCCGGAGACATAATATCCACGGTGCGCATACCTTTCTCAAGAACTTTCTGCACGGCGGCCTCTACATCGTCCGCTTCTTTATCAAGATCCAGGGAATATCTTAAAAGCATTGCCGCCGAGAGTATTGTGGCGATGGGATTGGCGATATCCTGTCCCGCAATATCCGGGGCGCTGCCGTGGCTCGGCTCGTAAAGGCCCAGCTTTGTGGCGCTCAGACTTGCAGAGGAGAGCATTCCGATGGAGCCGGTGATTTCGCTGGCCTCATCGGATAAAATGTCGCCGAACATGTTCTCTGTCAGGACAACGTCAAACTGTCGGGGATTTTTTACAAGCTGCATGGCACAGTTGTCCACCAGCATATGGGAGTAGGAAACCTGGGGATAATCTTTGGCCACCTCGTCCACAACCTTCCGCCATAATCTGGAGGAATCCAGAACATTGGCCTTGTCCACGCTGGTGAGGATTTTGCGCCGCTTCATAGCCATCTCAAAACCTTTAATGGCAATGCGGCGTATTTCATTTTCATCGTAAGTCAGGGAATCGTAGGCCTTTAAAACCCCGTTTTCCTCTACAGTCTTGCGTTCGCCAAAATACAGGCCTCCGGTAAGCTCACGCATAATGACAAGGTCAAATCCGTCGCCGATGATCTCGTCTTTCAGGGGACAGGCCGCTTTAAGTTCTTTGTAAAGATAGGCAGGCCGCACATTGGCAAAAAGTCCCAGCGCCTTGCGGATCTTTAAAAGGCCCGCTTCAGGGCGAAGCTGGGGAGGCAGCTTATACCATGGGGATTTAGTAGTATCGCCGCCGATAGAACCCATGAGTACGGCGTCGCTGGCCTTACAGGTGTCGATGGCCTCATCAGTAAGGGGAACGCCGGTGGCGTCAATAGAGGCACCCCCTAAAAGGACATCCGTATAGTTAAAGTGATGATCATATTTCTTCGCGACGCGGTCAAGAACTTTAACCGCTTCGTTTACAATTTCCGGGCCGATACCGTCGCCCCGGATGACTGCAATATTAAAATCCATTGTCATACCTCTTTTGCTTTTTCATGCGTTATTTTATATCATATCAAAGATTACGGTGTTTTTCAAGACGCTGCCACTTTAATCTGCTAAAAAAGGCAACAGTTCATCCCGCCCCTTCCTGATGGCTGAACTGTTACTAAAAAAGAGCGCCAGGCCAATGCCTGGCGCTTTTGGGTCTTATTTTTGCTGATTCATATAATTAATCAGGCCGCCGGCGCCGATAAGCTCCTGCATAAAGGGAGGGAATGCCTGACCTTTGTAGCTGGTGTCTTTTGTTTTATTGTAGATGATGCCGCTGTCAAAATCAATCTCAATTTCATCGCCGGCCTCAATATCTTCACTGGCCTCCCTGCATTCGATGATGGGAAGGCCGATATTGATAGCATTTCGGTAAAAAATACGGGCGAAAGTTTCAGCGATGACGCAGCTTACTCCGGAAGCCTTGATGGCCATAGGTGCGTGTTCTCTTGAAGAGCCGCAGCCGAAATTTTTCCGGGCCACAATAATGTCCCCAGGCTGAACTTTATTAACAAAATCCGGGTCAATATCTTCCATACAGTGCTGAGCCAGCCCTTTGGCGTCTGTGGTGGCCAGGTGTCTTGCGGGGATGATAACGTCGGTATCCACATTATCGCCATATTTAAAAACGTGTCCACATGCTTTCATGTCTATGCTACCTCCTATGATTATAATCCAAGTTCCGCCGGCCCGGAGATTTTTCCGGTAACCGCGCTGGCGGCGGCCACAGCCGGGCTTGCCAGATAAATTTCACTGGTCACATGTCCCATACGTCCCACAAAGTTCCGGTTGGTGGTGGATACGCACCGCTCGTTTTCCGCCAGAATACCCATATACCCGCCAAGACATGGTCCGCAGGTTGGGGTGCTGACAATCGCGCCGGCTTCAATGAAAGTCTTTAAATATCCTGCCTCCATGGCGTCCATATAAATCTGCTGGGTTGCCGGGATGACGATGACTCTCAGGCCTTTTGCCACTTTGCGGCCCTCTAAAATCTTCGCCGCGATCTCAAGATCCTCCAGACGTCCGTTGGTACACGAGCCGATAACAACCTGGTCGATCTTAATATCTCCCACCTGGTCGATGGTCCGGGTGTTTTCCGGAAGGTGTGGAAAGGCTACAGTGGATTTTAATGTACTCAGGTCGATCACATAGGTTTCATCATAGATTGCGTCCTCATCAGCCTCATAGATGGTGTAAGGCTTTTTGCCGGTTTTTTCATACTGGGCTTTCTTTTCCGGGCTCATGTGGCTTTCAATATAGGCTACAGCTTTGTTGTCCACCGGAAAAATACCATTTTTTCCGCCGGCCTCAATGGCCATGTTGGCGATGGTAAAGCGGTCGTCCATGGACAGATACTGGATGCCATCCCCTGTAAATTCCATAGATTTGTACAGGGCACCGTCCACGCCGATCATGCCGATAATATGTAAAATAATATCTTTTCCGGAAATCCATGGGGCAGGTTTGCCGGTGAGGACAAACTTTAAAGCTGAGGGCACTTTAAACCATGCCTTGCCGTAAGCCATTCCCACCGCAGCGTCAGTGCTTCCCACGCCTGTGGAGAATGCTCCGATGGCTCCGTAGGTACATGTGTGGGAGTCGGCGCCGATGACCGTATCCCCGGCGGTGACAACGCCCTGCTCCGGCAAAAGAGCATGTTCAATACCCATCTGGCCCACTTCGTAAAAATGGGTGATATCATTATCGTAGGCAAATTCTCGCATACATTTGCAGTTCTGAGCAGACTTGATATCTTTATTTGGTGAAAAATGATCTGGAACCAGAGCAATCTTATTTTTATCAAAGACACCCTTTTTTGTAAATTTATCCATTTCATGGATGGATACCGGTCCGGTAATGTCATTGGCCAGGACCATATCCAGATTGGCCATGATCAAATCTCCGGCAGCCACGCTCTCAAGGCCGGCGGCATGTGCCAGGATCTTTTGACTCATTGTCATACCCATTGTAAATTCCTCCTTAACTGACATTTTGTGCTGCGGTTCACTAAATGAACCGCAACCCTTTCCTTTTTTCTATATTGCTATCATAGCATATTTGCTGTTATAATTGAAATACATATTAAGAATATTTGCTATAACTTGCAAGAATAATACTGCTGCTCACCTGCCGCAGAATAGAAGTTATGGAGGTCCTATGGAAGAACATTTAAACTTATACCGCATTTTTTATACTGTTGCCAATACGGAAAATATTTCCAGAGCAGCCAGACAGTTGTTTATTTCACAGCCGTCCTTGAGCAAAGCCCTTAAAAAGCTGGAGAGTGACCTTGGCGTCACCCTCTTTACCCGCTCATCCCGTGGAGTTCGTCTGACCGAGGAGGGAAAACTCCTATACGATTATGTCCGTGAGGCATTTACATCTCTCCAGCAGGGGGAGGCGCTGATCCGCCGCCGGCAAGAACAGGGAGTTTCCCATATACGTATCGGTGTCAGCACAACTCTGTGCAAATATATGCTTTTGCCCTATCTGAAAAGTTTTACCCGGCAATTTCCAAATATACGCATTACTATATTGTGTCAGTCATCCAACCAGACAATGGAACTTTTAGACCGTGGGCAGATAGATCTTGGCCTTGTGGGTATCCCGGAAAATCCTAAAAAGTACCGTTTTTTTCAGTTGGAGGAAATTGAAGATATTTTTGTGGCCACCGATAATTATATTGAACAGATGGGACTGGGAAGCCTGTGGGATACACGGAAAATTTTTGAGACTGCATCGGTGATGCTTTTGGACAAACAAAATATGACCCGTCAGTATATTGATGACTACATGGAAAAAAATCATCTTCTGACAAAAAATCTTCTTGTGGTGAGTACCATGGATCTGATCATTGAATTCAGCAAGATCGGTCTGGGTATCGGCTGCGTTATCAAAGAGTTTGTCAAAGATGAGCTGGAGGACGGATTGCTGACGGAAATTCCTCTGGGATTTCCCATACACAAAAGAAAGATTGGTTTTGTCACGGCAAAGCAGGCTTATATGTCCCCAGGGGTGGAGAGTTTTATCACCCAGTGGAAAGAACTCTCTTTATCGCCTGGGGACCGGAAGTAAACAATGACGCTCTCCTACCAGCGGGTATAAAAGCCGGGCCCCGGCCGGAACTGTCGCAGACATTTCCCGGTTGGGGCCCTGTAGGCTCAGATAATGACAAAAATAATGTTGCCCCGGCTGTCGTTAATGATCTTGCGCAGGGTTTCCTGGAGTTTAAGCTGGCATTCGTCGTTAAGTTTGGCAATTTTTCCCTTCATGCCCTCTTCCACAAGCTCGCCGATGGATTTCCCGAAAATCAGTGTGTCCCAGATTGCTTCTCCGGAGCCAGACTGGGCGAGGCGGATATAGTCCACAAGATCCTGGGCCTGCTGCTGCGTACCCACAATGGGGGCAATCTCCGTTTCAATGCCGGCGCTGATCATGTGGATAGATGGAGCGCTGGCCCGGATATTTACACCGAACTTATTTCCGTGTTTGACAAGTTCAGGTTCCATGATCTGAATCTCCTCTTTTCCGGCGGTGACAACGCCGTAACCTTTCTGATGAACCTGGCTGATGGCCTCTGCGACTTTGTCAAATTCCTGTTTTTTGGCAACAAGCTCTTTCATGACTTTAAACAGTTCATACTCGCCCTGGATGGGGCATCCCAGGGTGGATGACAGCAGTTCATAGTAATATTTCATGGCGAAGGACAGGGTGATCTTGACAATGCCTGTGGACATATTGATCTCTTCAATGAAAAATTTATCCATATAGTCATTTTTCAGAAGCTCCTGCCACTGGCGCACGTCCCGGATCACGGAGATCTTCGCGAGATACCCGCCGACGCTGTCTAAAACTGCCGCCTTGAGAGGATGCTTGGGTGGAAGAATATCCAGCCACTTAGGCGTATAAAAGTTAATCTGGCATACGGGAAATTCCATGAGGAGGGTTTCCATCAGCCGCTGAATGTCTTCTTTGCAAAGCTGGTCACAGTTCATGGCAATGGCCGCCACCCCGTATTTATCCGACAGTTGGGTACAAAGCTGGCTGGTGCTGTCTGAGTAAGGCTTTGCGGAATTGACGACAATAATAAAAGGTTTGCCGATCTTTTTTAATTCAGCCACCGTCTGCTGCTCCGGGTCCTCAAAAGCCTGCCGGTCAAGCTCCCCGAAACTTCCGTCACAGGTCATGACAATACCGATGGTAGAATGATCCCGAATAACTTTTTCTGTGCCTATATGGGCGGCCCGGCTAAATGGAATCTCTTCATCAAACCAGGGCGTTTTTACCATGCGCTCCTTCTCATCTTCCATATGTCCCGTGGCGCCTTCCACCATAAAGCCGACGCAGTCAATAAGACGCATTTTTACGGAAATATCCCCATCAAGGCGGAGGGATACGGCGGATTTTGGAATAAATTTCGGCTCCACTGTGGTAATCATTTTTCCTTTGCCGCTGACTGGAACCTCGTCTGTGGCCATCCCCCTGTCTTTTTCGTCCATGTTTGGAATCATGATCTGTTCCATAAATCTCCGGATAAACGTAGACTTTCCCGTGCGCACCGGCCCGACGACGCCTATGTATATCTCCCCGCCGGTGCGGGCCTGTATATCTTTATATACATTAAACTGCTCCATAAAAATACCCCTTCCATATATGCTTATACAGTATATGCAAGGGGATGTAAAATTTATAACTGATTTTTTGTAACTATTCAGCCATGCGGCTGGTTTAATAAAAATACGGCGCAAGTTTACTTGCAGAGGATTTTTTATTAAACCAGACATATGGCGTTTAGCCATAATCGAGGATTCAGCCGCGCAAGCGGCGGTAAAGCAGCGTTAGCTGCGGGAATCCGAGAGGCATGGCTGAATAGTTACGATTTTTTTCAGGCGGTGATCCGCCCCTTTTCACACCGGTTGCCCCAGGCGTCAATAAGGTCGGCGTCCCGGTAGACGCAGATGATCTCACAGTGGTTGGCACATTTTCCGCAGGTGATCTCTTTTGTGATAAAGTCCATATCTGCCACGTCAAAAGAAAAGGGGGCAAAAACACCGCTCTCCCTGGCCAAAACCGCAATGCCAAAAGCGCCCATAAGATGGCCTTTTTCATCAACAGTCACAGGCATAGACAGGGCTTCTTCAAACATTTTTACAACGCCGGCATTTTTGCTGACGCCTCCCTGGAAAACGACAGGAGGGACGATTTTTTTCCCTTTGGCCACATTATTGAGATAATTGCCGGCCACAGCTTTACACAGGCCGGCGATGATCTCCTCTCTGGGATAGCCCACCTGGAGCTTATGTACAAGGTCGGATTCGGCAAAAACCGTACATCGGGCGGCAATGGGCGCGGCGTTTTTGGCCTTCAGAGCAATGGCGCCGAACTCTTCTACATCGACGCCGAGCCGATGGGCCTGGCTGGACAAAAAGGCTCCTGTGCCGGCAGCGCACAGCGTGTTCATGGCGTAGTCGGTGGCGACGCCGTTTTCCACACAGATAATTTTGGAATCCTGTCCGCCGATTTCAAGAATGGTGCGTACGTCCGGGTGGAGTGTGGTTGTTCCCACGGCGTGGGCTGTAATCTCGTTTTTAATAACCTGGGCGCCGATCATAGTGCCGATAAGCTTTCTGGCGCTGCCTGTCGTGCCGGCAGCCACAATCTGGTATTTCTCAGTGTCGATCTGCTCTTTCAGGGCGTGGAGGACATCTTTTGTGGCCTGGGTAGGATTGCCCTGGGTCCACAGGTAACTTTCTGCCAGAAAGGTATTGTTCTGGTCGATCACCACACCTTTCGTAGATATGGAACCGATGTCGATTCCAATATATGCTTTTTCTTTCATCGCAGTACCTTCTTCTTTCTTTCCAGCATATCGCAGAAAGCTTCCAGCCGGGTGTCCAGGCCAGTATCGCTGTTCTGCGTGTCATAGCTGAGATATAAAATGGGTATGTGGTAATCCTGGCTGATATTTTGCAGCACAGGGATAACATCTGTCTCCGGCGTGCAGCCGAAAGATTTGACGTGGATGATCCCGTCAAAGCCCTGACGGGCATAATCCAGGGAAGACCGGATCGTCCATGTGGATGTAGGGCCCATGTTATATTGGACATAGTTTTTGATCCCCGGTCTGAGGGCGCTTTCTTTCCCGCGGAAATGGCAGTTAGTCACACTCATAAAACGGTAAGTGCTGCACCCTAAGCGTGCCAGCTTTTCCTGGAGATTCTGATTGGAGTGAGCGTCCATAACCGTAAAATATTCCCCCACAATTCCGATGCGGATAGGATGGGGCGGCATATTTAACGGCACGTTATTCATCTCCTGCCGGGCCTTTAAGTAGCCGTTTTTGATCTCGCCGTGGTTTTCCGCTGTCTGCATGTCCAGCAGGAACCGGCGGTATATTTTACCAAGTCTCCCGCTCTCCTCCTCAAAGGCGGCGTTCTGATAATAGAAGGCTTCCAGTTCATCCATATATTCCACCATTTTGACAGCGTCATAAAAGGCGGCGATAAGTTTCGCGGGATTTAATTTTGGACTCAGTTCCCTGGCCAGAGCCAGCCAGTCTTTTTTCTTTCCCGCCATGTATGGGGCAAGATTAATAAACTCACAGGAATACCCCAGCTCATGGAGGATTTCGCCCTGGAGTTCACCGTAATAGTCCAGGCGGCACAGTCCGCCGGTTTCAATCAGGACATCTGCTCCGGCATGAACCGCCTCAATAAGACTTCCAAGAGTATGTTTAAATGGAGCGCAGGCATAATCCGGACTGTATCTGCTTCCAAGCTCTATGGTCTCTTTTGTGGCTTGGGGAAGCATAATATACCGGGCTCCAAGACCCTGTTCAATGAGGTACCGGATGGCGTTATTGTAGTGGCTAAATCTTGGAAAAGCCACGCCTTTTCTTCTGTCAATGTTGATTTCCATAACCGCCTGCTTTCTGATATTGTATAATATCCATAAAACTCTCAATCCGTGTTTCAAGACCGGCTGTGCCGTTTTGGGCATCTAAGGTAAGCTGGAGCAGAGGAACATCTTTAATTTTGCGCACCAGCATATCGTTGACAAGAGCGTCAGGGCCGCAAGGATAGGCGCTGACTAAAACAATGCCGTCCACTTTTGAGCGGTTGAGCAAAATCCCGCCGGTGATCTCCCGGTTAATGAGCCAAGGCATGTTTTGGGAAAAATGGTAGCTGCGCTTCACAGCCGCCTCCCTGCTGACATAATCTGTAAAAAGAACAGATGCGCCCAGATTTTTAAAAATACGTTCCAGCTCCCGGCCCATATAGGCGTCATGGAGGACGTAGGGATGTCCGGCCATAAGGATTTTTATATGACTTTCATTAAGAAGATCTTCCTGACGTTTCTCCCGCTCTTTTAAAATCTGTTCCTGATATTTTTTTGCAGCGGCATAAGCTTTTTTCACATCCCGACGTTTGCACTCCAGCTTTTGACCCAGCTCCAAAAAGACGCCGCTTTCTTTTACCGGTGTATCCCAATCATAACTGACGGATAAAATACGGATCTGCTCATCTTTGAAAATATTATAAATAAGATCCGGCAGGGATTCATAGCGGGTACACATTTTTTCACGGGAAGTAAAACCTCCCATCCTTGGGACAAAGATTACATCGCACTTTCCCAAAAGTTCCATAACATGGCCGAGATAGATCTTAAAAGGAAGGCATGTCTCGTCGGCTGCTCTTTCTATTCCCGCGTCCAGGAGCTGTCGGCTGCTCCGCCCGCTGACAATACAGTTAAATCCAAGATTTTCAAAAAATTTTTTCCACAAATGGCCGTTGCGGTATGCCATCAATCCTCTGGGGATACCGATGGTTTTTATCTGTGTTTCATTCATGTTTATCTTCTCCTTGGGGTTGCCTGATAAACTATTTTAATCAAATTCTTTTTTTTGTCAATATAAAAAACCCCATCCAGATGTTGCCATCTGGATGAGGCCGCAACTCCCCTTAATCGGAAGCTGTGTTTTTGAATTCCGGGAATAATGTGGTCAGTATAGCCCAGATATAGGGAGCGTCAAAAAGATTCAGCTTTTTAGGTCCGGTGATTGGCTGTCCTGCCCGTTTCCCCCCGCAGATCTTTTCATAGGCGCGCCAGACCGTAGAACGGGTAATGGATTTTGCTTTTTCCCGCCGGTCAACAAACATTTCCCCGCCCCGGATGGCGTAGACAAAGGGCAGTCCCTTGGCCGCAAAAAACTGTTCCCCCTCATGGCTTTGGATCATATCCCACAAAGCGTTAGGTTCCATTAATGTTAAAGTGTCATAGGTTTCATTCATGTTCATTCCCCTAAACTTCTGATTTTCACAGGCAGCGACCAAAGCATACATGTCCGCTTGTACGGGCTGATGGACTTCACTGCTGGTTATAAGTGCAAGTTTAAAGAAAATTATAATGGGTTAATGGAAAAAAATCAATACATTATGGGCAGGACAAAGGAAAAGCAGGTTCCTTCCCCAAGGGTACTTTGAGCGGTGATCTGCCCTTTGTGAGCCGCAACGATCCACGCCACCATGGACAGTCCCAGACCTGAACTGGTATCCGCGCTCCGGGAGGCGTCCGCCTGATAGAAGCGCTCCCATATATGGGGGAGATCCTCTTTTGAAATACCGATGCCGTCATCCTGCACCGATCCATGGATCATTTTCTCCTCCTGCCAGAGCCGGATATAGATATGGCCATAGTCTTTTCCATATTTAACAGCATTTTCCATAAGATTCATGACCATGCGGATCAAAAGAGTCTCATCACCCCATACATACAGATCCGGCACAATATCCCCTTTTACCTGGATATACCTGGACTGGGCCATTTCTGTACCCTCCAGGAGGATCATTTCCATAAGTTCGCTTAAATTCACAGCTTCCATGACCATCTGCTCTCTCCCCTGATCCGCCCGGGATAAGAGGAGAAGCTGGGAGATCATAGATGAGAGGTAGGAAACTTTCTGGTGTAGAAATTCCACTCCCTCCCGTGTATCCCTGTCCAGAGACTGGCCGGCCAGCAGTGTTTCGCACTGAAGCATCATGGCGGATATAGGTGTTCTCAGCTCATGGGAAACATCAGAGGTGAACTGCTGTTCACGCTTAAACCCTTCTTCGATCTCATCTAAAAGATTATCAAAGGTTCTGGCAAGGCGGTAGATCTCATCATTTCCTTTGCCCAGGCCAATACGTTTGGACAGATCCCGGTCCCGGCGTATCTGTGTCACCGTTTCGGTCATAACGCTGACAGGACGCAGGGTCCTTTTGGTCATAAAATAGCCCAGGATAGCTGTGACAGCCACAAGGAGCGGGAGAAAGATCAGTGCCATGTTCTGGAGAACGTGGACGCCCTCTTCCACTTCAGAGACAGAGATGATCCCCCGGATATATACTCCCCCATAGCCGGGAATGGATGTATAAACATCAAAAATACTGTAGCTAACCCCGCCCTCTGCGACTGTTCGTACCCGTCCGTCCTCAAATACGGCGGTGTTGGAAAAGTCCCTGGGAACCTGGCCGTAGAGATAGGTGCCGCTGCTGTCATAGACGGACAGATAAACGCCGGATTTCAGCTCGCTGAGGTCAGAATCAAAATCCAACCGTCCATCCTCACATTCGATCTCCTCTGTGGCGCTGTACACACTCTCCCGCAGACGGCTCTGGACAGAAGAAATGATCTGCCGGTTTCCAAGCAAAAAGAGCAGAATCAGTATGCCGCAGACCACAGCGGTCATAAGCAGCGTGTATAAAAGGGTCAGCTTCGTTTTCAGAGACAATTCAGGATTCCCCTTCCTTTATAACATACCCGGCGCCCCGAATGGTGTGTATCAGCTTATTGTCAAACCCATCATCAATCTTTTTTCGGAGATAGCGGATATACACATCAATCACATTGGAGCCGCCGCTGTAATCATAGTTCCATATATGCTGTTCCAGCCGTTCTCTGGACAGGACAATGCCAGCATTTTGTACCATATAGCGCAGGAGGGCAAATTCTTTGGCGGAAAGAGGGATATCCTTTCCGCCTCGTTTGACTTTCATTGTGTCCACATGGACTTCCAGATCCCCCACGGTATAAACATTAGTCTGTACGGCAACCGGTTTGCGCAGCATGACACGGATACGGGCCATAAGTTCTTCAAAAGCAAAAGGTTTTACAAGATAATCGTCGGCTCCAGCGTCCAGCCCGCGGACTCGGTCCTCAATGCTGTCCATTGCGGTCAGAAGGAGAACAGGCACGTAATTTTTTCTGGCACGGATGATCTTTAGCGCCTCCAGGCCGCTCATCTTTGGCATCATAATATCCATGATTACAGCGTCATACTGGGCTCCGTCAAGATAGTCCAGGGCTTCCTGACCGTTAAAACAGGAGTCTACACTATATTTTTCATCCCGCAGCCGCTTTGTGAGCAGCCGGTTTAAATCTCTTTGATCTTCTGCCAGTAAAATACGCACCTTTTTTTCCTCCTTATCTATTTCCGGTCAGCCGCAAAAGCAGGCCATAAGGATGGGCTGCCATCCCTTTGGCCCGCGCCGCTTTCCGGCAGTCTTTAATTTATCCGCGGTAGGATTCTTCGCTCCACTCCAGGATCTCACCGGTGTAAGCGTCCATTTCAAACTCATATTCCGTGTTGTTATAATAGATTTCGCCTTCATAATAGGTCCGTCCATCGTCATAGTCCAGTTTGATCCACACATCGGAGGCGGATGCCCCTTCTACACGCTCAAGGACAATCTGAATGGCCTGATCTTCGGAGATCACATCGCTGTTTTGGGTTGTGGCGCTGCCTGAGTTATTGTGGAAATCATCGTCAATATCAAAATCTTTGCTGACAATCTGGCCTGAATCCGCGTCAATGTCATAGTCATATTCTTCACGCTCCACATAAAATTCAACTTCGTAAATATTTCGTCCATCATCACGGTCTTTGCGGACTCTGATGCGGGTTACATCGGCCTCATTAACGCCGGCGTCCGCTAAAGCGGTTGCCTTGGCCTGTTCCTCTGTCACCCCAGTACCGGATGTGGTACCGGAAGATGCCGGTACGCTTGTCTGTTTGCTGGTTTCATAATTGGGAGCTACGGTACTCTGAGCCGTTGTGTCTTCTGAAGAAGATGGTGCCGGACTTCCACATCCCACGGCTGCCAGGATACCTATTACAGTAACAGTTGTTAATAATAAATTTTTCTTTTTCATAATCTATATCCTCTCTTTCTTTTTATGAGTTAAATATAACCCATTAAGATTAAAAAAAGATTAAAATCCTAAAAAATATTATAGGTTTTTTTTCAGGGAATTCAAGGCTTTCGGAAGATACATACGATTGATTTTACATTTCCTCTGTGATATTATCGGCATTTTAGCCATTATTTGTGATAATTTTAATAAAACAGGCCAAAATGAAATATATTTTTGGTTAATCTTTTCTGTAATACGGTACTATAATAAAGCTGTAACTTGAAGGAGTACTTAACAGACCTGAATTATAGAAGGCCGCTAAGCAAAGCTCAGTGATTGGAGGAAAAGATAAATGAATACTTTAAAAGCTGAAAAAAGAGATATGAACACAAAGGCAAAAAAGCTTAGACGGGAAGGTTATGTCACCGGCAATGTTTTTGGAAAGAAAATCGAAGGCTCCATACCTGTAAAAATCGGTGTAAAAGATGCCCAGGAACTTCTGAAAACAAGTAACAAAGGCAGCCAGATTATGTTGAATGTTGATGGCAGCTCAATGGATGTTCTGATCAAAGAGATTGATTATGATTCGATGAAACATCAAATTCTTGAGATGGATTTTCAGGCACTTGTCAGTGACGAAAAAGTACATTCTGTAGCAGAAATTATATTGCGCAACCATGAAATGGTGCAGAACGGCGTCCTTCAGCAACAGTTGGAAGAAATTTCCTACCGCGCTCTTCCGGCAGACCTTGTTGAAAAGATTGAAATTGATGTCAGCAGTCTGAAAACCGGTGATTCTATTAAGGTTAAAGATCTGGACATCGCTTCCAATGATAAAGTGGATCTTCTCACAGACCCGGAGGCAACTATTGTTACAGTGACAGAAGTCCACAATGTTGTTCCAGAAACAGAGAGCGATGAAGGGGAAGCTTCTGCGGAAGCATAAAACGGCTCCGAAAAATATACAGAGAGGCTGTCTCATGAGAACTTTTATTACTCATGGGACAGCCTCTTTTAATTAATGTCAAATATGAGTTTTTGCCTTTAAAATCCCGGCTTTTTCTGCCTTTAGCCACTCTTCTTTCCGGTTTTCATACTGATCGTTGATCCAGGCGATGGCAGCGTCATAGCCATCTTCTGTCCATGGAAATTCTTCTCGTGTCTTATACCGGTCATCGGTATAAGCGAAAGAAAAAGGCGCCGGAAAAGTGTAGGCCGCCAGCATATCTCCTTCTTTTTTCAGAGTGTACTGCATTCCCGATTTTGAACCGTTGGTCCCGTAAACTGCCAGATTTTTTAAAAGCATAGGTTTTTTTTCCAGTACCATGGCCTCTCCCTATTGTTCATCTTCCACCGGTATCTGTCTAAGCTGATGATAGATGCCAATAAAATAGTTGACGATCATACAAAAAGCGATAAATATAATAAAGGTTGTATAACGGCTGAATTTGAACAGAACCACAACCGCAATAGAGACAGCGATGGACACAAGATAGAAAATGTGAAGATGTTTTCCGCTCATTCCACGGGAAGTATAGATAGCAATGCTTATGGCGGTGATGATTACAGCTTCATATAGCAGGATCAAATAGGCATAGATTGCTGTATACTCCGTTAATGTTTTATCTGCCAGATAATCTGCCACCGGGGCAAAGCAGACAATGATGGCCCAGAAGATTACAGAGCCAATGATAAAGAGTATATGTTTTTTCAATGATATTTCCCCTTTCTTTTTGATATGCCGCGCTGTGCGGGGCGATGCCAATAAAAAATGGAAGCAATGGGGCTCGAACCCATGACCTCTCGCGTGTGAGGCGAACGCTCATCCCGGCTGAGCTATGCTTCCATAACAGTTATTATACCACTTTCAAATCAAAATACAATACTTATTTTGGCAAGCACTCTGTTCACATGCCGATAAAAATGGTAAGATATATGATAATCCAAAATTTGGCTAAGGAGGTAACCGAATATGAAAATTGCTGTGGTGACCGGGGCTTCCAGTGGCCTCGGCCGGGAATTTGTGTACCGTCTGATAAAAGAAAAAGATCTGGATGAAATCTGGATGATCGCCAGAAGAAAAGAGAAAATGGATGAAATCGCCGCCAGCGAAAAAAGCCGGGCCCGGCTGCGATCCATATCCCTGGATCTGTCAAAGGAAAGCGGTATCGACCATTACAGCCAGCTTCTGGAAAAACACCGGCCAAGGGTAGCCTGGCTGATCAACTGCGCCGGCTTTGGAAAAATGGGGGCCAACGCCCAGATCGGCCGGGAGGCCCTGGACGCCATGGTGATGCTTAACTGTAAAGGGGCCATGGATATGACCCAGGTAACGATCCCTTATATGGAGCGGGGAAGCCATATTCTTGAGATCTGTTCCACAGCGGCCTTTATGCCCCTGGGGGGCCTGGGCGTCTATGCGGCCACAAAGGCATTTCTGCTCAGTTACAGCCGCTCACTTTACTACGAGCTTTTTCCAAAGAAAATCTTTGTCACTGCCGTCTGCCCTTACTGGATTAAAGATACTGAATTTATCCCTGTGGCCAGAGGGGAGAACAATTTCTCCGGTGTACGCCATTTTCCTCTGGCCTCCCGCAGCCGCAGTGTCGCCCGATGGGCCATGGCAGACGCGAAGCTAATGTTTAGTGTGTCAACTCCGGGAATTGCCTGCACCCTCCACCGTCTGGTTGCCAAGTTTATCCCAAGAGATCTTCTCATGGTGGCCTGGGAAGGTTTGCGCAGAATATAATGGGGCGAATAAGCGTCATGTAAAAAACATAAGTTTTTGACAGGGCATGGAAACGGTAAGCTCCTGCTCTTTGGAAAAAGGCTGAGAGCTGTTTTTAGGGCAGTCCATCCGCAGAAGCCTGGAAGATGCGCTATCTTCTGCCTGGGGCAGATTACTGATGGTTTTAAAGTGATCTTCACCTTCAGGCCAATCTCCGCTCTGAGGGCGGAGAAGGTAAATATCATAAAGAGGATCAGAAATCCGTTTTTCAATATGGCAGCGGATGGAATTTTCATTTTTTCCGGACCAAGAGGGGCACAGATCTGTGGCGTGAAGTCCTACGCCGCAGAGATTTTCAGGGATTTCCCGGTCCGTTTTAAGGACTGTGCCCCAATCCTGGGCCAAAAGTGTGCGGGATGTAAGCCGGCGCGCCCGGGAAATATTTTTACAGCCGGAAAGAAGGGCTTCGGAGATGCTGGAAGGCCGCTCAAACATCTCTTCCACGGGTACCGGCTGGCCGGCGCATCCGCCGGTCATGGCGCTGGCCCGGCTGCACAGGCGATAGATCTCGTCCCGGTCATGGGACACTAAGATCACTGTTTTCCCATATTCCGCCAAAATATCAGAAAGCTGGGTCTCCACCTCCCACCTAAGGCAACTGTCCAGAGCTGACAGAGGTTCATCCAGCAGGATGATCTGAGGGGCTGATATGAGAATGCGGGCCAGAGCAGTACGCTGCTGCTGTCCCCCGGAAAGCTGCCACGGTTTATGCTTTTCCAGACCGGTCAGCCGAAGCTTCTCTATAATATCTTTTACAGCCGCGTCAGCCGAAGCCCGTCCCATATGGTCTCTTAATAGCCCTGTGCGAATATTTTGCCAGACAGTCATATTGGGAAAAAGGGCGTAATTTTGAAATAACAGCCCCACTCTCCGCTTTTGCGGAGAGAGATTGATCTTTTTTTCCGAATCAAATAAAACCTGGCTGTCCAGCTCGATATGCCCTCTGTCCGGAGTGATGACGCCGGCAATACATTTTAACGTCATGGTCTTTCCGCTGCCGGAAGCGCCCAAAAGTCCAAGAACTTCATTTTCCGCCTTAAAATGCACATCCAGAGAAAAATTTCCAAGTGTTTTTTCAATATCAATAATCAGAGACATTATTTCTCCTTTCTCTCCAGAAGATTTACAGCCAGAAGGACAACCGCCGAAATAGCCAGGTTGACAAGAACCCATCGAAAAGCCATCCCCTCGTCGTTAGTGCGCCAGAGCTGGTAGACGGTGGTGGATATGGTTGCCGTACGCCCCGGTGTGTAGCCTGCAAGCATACTTGTGGCGCCGTACTCTCCCAGGGAACGGGCAAAGGAAAGAACCGTCCCAGCCAAAATCCCCTGGCGACAGGCGGGCATGCGCACCCGCCAGAAAATATATGTATTGGACAGGCCCAAAGTCTGTCCGGAGTAGGCCAGGGTCATGTCAAAGCTCTCAAAAGCCCCTCTGGCTGTGCGGTACATCAGAGGGAAAGATACAGCCACGGCGGCGAAGATTCCCGCATACCATGTCATAACAAGGCGGATATTCAAAAAATCCAGAAAAAAGGCACCTACAGGGTGTTTTGGGCCAAGGACAAGCAAAAGCAGATACCCAACAACGGTGGGCGGCAGGACCATGGGAAGGGTGAGGATTACATCCAGAATACCCTTGACGACCCGCCCAAGGCGTGAAATATAGTAGGCGGCAAAAATCCCGGTGAAAAATACGATCACACAGGAGATGGCCGCAACCCGCAATGAGTTCCACAGAGGATACCAATCCAATCTCTACCCCTCCTTCTGTAATTAGCTTAAAGGTGTAAAACCTACACTTTCAAAAACTTCTTTTGCTTCATCACCGGTAAGGTAATCGAGAAATTCCTGGGCTGCCTGGATATTTTCTGAGTTTTTCATCACCGCCGCCGGGTAGATGACCTGTCCGCACATATCGGGCGTGGCCTCATCCACAGGTTCCAGCCCGGCCGAAAAAGCGTCTGTGGCATAAATAATGCCGCAGTCCACAACGCCCTCCTGAACCTGAGTCGTCACTTCCTTTACATTGGTGGCGTAAGTGATTTTTCCCTCATCCTCCAGTTCCTGAGCGCTGGTTCCAAGATATTCCAGAATTTTTAACGAGTAAGCGCCCACAGGAACATCCTCATTGCCAATGCACAGCATGTTCAGCTTGTCGCCGGTCAGAGCCTCAAAGGAGGAAATCCCTGAGTCGCTGCCCTGGGCAGTGACAAGGACAACTTTATTTTCAAGAAGATCAATGCGGCTCTCTTCAAGAACAAAATCCGCTCCGTCGGTATTGTCCTCACCACCGTTAATATCAATCTGATTCATCTGTTTAGGGGCAGCGGAAATAAATAGGTCACAGTCCGCTCCCTGGGCAATTTGTGTGGCCAGAGTTCCTGATGAGTCAAAGGTACATGTGATCGTCACATTCGGATGAGCCTCTGTATATATGTCGGCGATCTTGCTGATGGTTTCTGTCATAGAAGCTGCGGCAAAAACTGTAAGCTCTGTATTTTGTGCAGATGCCTCCGGGCTGCTCTGACAGGACATAAGTGAGGTGCCCAAAAAGGCCGCTGTCAGCAAAATAACAGTTTTTTTCATTTTCTCCCTACTCCTCTTTAATCGTAAAAGTGTCCCCCTCCCGGATCACTCCTCCATGAAGGACAGTGGCAAAAACGCCCTCTCTCGGCATTATACAGTCCCCCATTTCTTTATATATAGCGCACCCATGGTGACATTCCTTGCCAATCTGGGTCAGTGCAAGGATTACGTCATTGCACTGAAAAATGGTTCCCACAGGCAGGGTGGAAAAATTCAGATCGGAAACTACAAGATTTTCACCGAAAGATCCGTAGGTGACGGGTGCGCCTTTTGCTTTAAATGCCTGGATCTTTTCGTCGGACAAAAGGCTGACCTGGCGGTGCCACTTCCCCGCGTGGGCGTCGCCGGCAATGCCCCAGTTTTCAATAAACCGGCCCTCATGGACATTTTTTTTAATAGTGCCTTTTTTTTCGCTGATACATACAGCCATCACTGTTCCCACGCAAATTACCATCCTTTCCCAAAGCTGCACTCCGGGAAATGGCAGACCGGACATTCCAGGCAGAGACCGCCGTTTCCAAGCTTGATAATATCTGACCGGCTGACTCTGATCCCTGCGGCGATGCGGGGCAGGATCAGGTCAAAGACTGTGGCCTTTGAATACATGACACAGCCGGGCAGCCCCATAACCGGCGTGCCGTCATCCATGTAGGCCAGAAGGAACATGGCTCCCGGAAGGACCGGGGCGCCGTAGCTCTCAATCTTCGCGCCGGCGGCTTTGATGGCGCCCGGCGTCATATCGTCAGGGTCCACGCTCATCCCTCCGGTGCAGACGATCATATCGGCCCCTTCTTCTTTAAGTTTAAGGATGGCGTCCCGGATATGGGCCAGCTCATCGTCCACAGTAATATGACCGCTGACGGTAATATGATACCGTGCCAGCTTTTCCTCAACCACAGGGGTAAATGTATCTTTAATCCGCCCTGTAAAAACTTCGCTGCCGGTAGTCACAATACCGCATTTTGCCGGAATGTAGGGGTGAAGGCAGGCGAGGGGCCGGTTCCCTCCGATCTCTTTGACTTTTTCCATACGGCTTTTGTCAATGACCAGGGGAATGACTCTGGTGCCTAAAAGCTTGTCCCCCTTATGTACCGGGAAATGATTGTGCCGGGCGGCGATCATGATCTCCTCAAGACTGTTAATAGCTTCAAGTCTTGGAAGGTCTATAGTAAAAAGACCATCGCAGGCGGCGATCAGTTCAATCTTTCCTTCCCGCACCGGTGTCCGTTCCATATGATCATTGATACAGACAGAACACAAAATTTCAGCCGCCTCATTTTCATGATATTTTGTCGCATCATTTTCCCATACATAGAGATGGGTTTTCCCAAGAGATAACAACAGGGGAATATCTTCCTGGGTGACGATGTGGCCTTTGCGAAACGGCGTGTCTTTGACCACATCTTTAATAATGCGGGTAATATCGTGGCACAAAACGTGTCCCACCGCGTCTTTTGTCTCAATTTTTTTCATAATCGGCTCCTTTTCATTCCCGCAGGCAGTTCGCCAAGCGGACGCGCTTACGCGCCCATTTGGCGAACGCCGCGAGGGGCAAATCCCCCGCAGCTCACGCTGCGCTTACTATTTCCATCCCCCATCAGCTTGCTGCGGAGTAATTGACTTTTTTGCACCGCAGTCTTTAACTTCGCCTAACATGATTTCCAGCCCGTGTCTGATGTGGGGGAGGATAAATCCCAGACTTTCTTCCACGGCTTTGGGGCTGCCGGGGAGATTAATGATCAGTGTGTTTTTACGAATCCCCGCCGCGGCCCTTGAGAGCATTGCCCTTGGAGTAATTTTCATACTCAGAGCCCGCATGGCTTCGGGAATGCCTGGGACAGGCCGGGTAACCACATCCATGGTGGCCTCCGGCATACAGTCTCTGGGGGAAAAACCTGTTCCACCGGTAGTGAGGATCAGACATGCTTCCTCATTGTCGGCAATGGCAGCCATAGCTTTGGACAGTATGTCTCGCTCATCTGGCAGCAGCAGCTTTTTTATGACCGTGTATCCGGCCTGGGTCACCATTTTTTCAATGATCGGACCGCTTAAATCTTCCCTTGTCCCGGCATAGCCGGAATCACTGGATGTAATAATGGCAACATTCATCTTTAACCTCCAATCTGAAACATAGAGCGCTGTTCTTCGCTAATTTGATCTGTTTGAAAGTGATCTTTCCGGAACAAACTTTCCCGGAAATGATGGCCCTCCGGCTTTTCCAAGATGATTTTCTTTAGCGCCTCTGCGATCTCCTCCTCTGAAGCTTCCTGGCCCAGTAAAGTTTTTATGGCATTTGTACCGCTGTACTGAAGACATGTTTTGACACAGCCGTCGGCGGTCAGGCGGATGCGGTTGCACTGTGTGCAGAACCGGTGGCTCATGGCACTGATAAATCCGATGCGTCCGCGAAAACCTTCCACAGTGTAGTACTGGCAGGGACCGCTGCCAAGATTCTGAGGGCAGGGCGTGAAAGGCCCAAATGTTTTTGAGAGCTGTTTGACAATCTCTTCCTGGCAAATCAACGGAAATTGGCGACCAAGGCCCAGGGGCATGATTTCAATAAAACGTACATGAACAGGGAAAGTCCTGGCTAGCCCTGCCACAGCCTCAAGATGCTCCTTGCCGGCGGCACCGGAAACACAGTTGATCTTCAACGTCAAAGGAGGCGTCCACATAAGGGCCTTTTTAACACCTTCCCGCACATCGCGAATATTCCCTCCTCCGGTGATGCGGCGGTACTCTATGGGATCAAGGGTGTCCAGGCTGATATTTACGCCGTCAAGTCCGGCCTGAACAAGACGCTCCACCTGGTCTCCCAGCAGTATCCCATTGGTAGTCAATGTCACTGTCTCAATGCCGGGAATCATTTTGATAAGGGCAACTAGGTTCCACAGCTTTTGCCGCAGCAAAGGCTCACCTCCGGTGAGACGGACCTTTTTGATTCCCAGGCTGGCCGCGGCTGCGACAACCCGGCAGATTTCATCATCGCTGAGAATCTCATTGGCAGGGAGAAAGGAGACTCCCTCCCTGGGCATACAGTAGACACATCTTAAATTGCAGTGATCGGTCACTGAAACCCGCAGATAATCAATATTACGTCCAAATCCATCAATCATTGTCTGATGTTTCTCCTGAAAAGTAAAAATCCCCGCTCTTCCCACCGGTTTTTTTCTCTAAATGGATATCCGTAATAGTCATAGAGTGGTCAATGGCCTTACACATATCATAAATAGTGAGAAGGGCTACACTGACCCCGGTTAAAGCTTCCATTTCCACGCCGGTCTTTCCGTCTACCTTCACCTGGCAGACGGCGATAATGCGGCATTTTTCCTTATCTACAGTAAAATCCAGGCCGCATTTTTGGATCATCAGCGGATGGCACATGGGGATAAGGGCGGATGTGTTTTTTACGCCCATAATTCCGGCAATCCGGGCAACACCAAGGACGTCCCCTTTTTTTGAGGTTCCTCCAATGACGGCGTCAATGACGGCAGGGCTGACATTGATCTGTCCTCTGGCCACTGCGGTACGTTTTGTGATTTCCTTCCGGGATACATCCACCATCACCGCGTTGCCACTGTGATCAAAATGTGATAATTGGTTATGCATATGATTTATTCCCTCAATTCTTTTATAGGAAACGTCATATATGACGTTTCCTGCGCCGATATCATTTTATCAGTCTCTTGCGCCAACGTCAAGAAATGGACGAAATTCTCCCCCCGGAACGATCATCTCCACGTCCCCGGTGACGGAGTAACCGGTGTCAGAGATTACTGTTGAGAGATTATGGTCAAGAACTGTGGCGTCCGCCTCTTCAAAATTTTGAAGAAGCTGTTCTATGGCCTCTTCCCCCAGGGCTTCCATGGCCTCGCGGGTGTATTTTACCGGGACAGTTTCATAAGGGCGGATTTTTGTCATATAAAGGCGGACCGGCAGGTAAAAATTGGGGGTCAGCCGATATTTTGTCACTGTTGAAGTCACTTCAAGCTTACTTCCATTCTCCATGTTGCTCTCCTCGTCAAAGGAAAAATTACCAAAGGTAAAAAGTTTGCCGAAAAGTTCCAGTCCGGGGACACAAACGCTTGATCCCATGTAGTTTTTCTCCATATAGAATCCGGGATAGTAATCACTGCAATGGTAAGTAGCCTCCACATATACATCACCATCGCCGTGGACATAGTGGGTTGTTTTTATTGTGTCGTCGTCATTGTAAATATCTACGGCACCTAAAATAAGTATATCGCCGGCCTGAACCTCATCGCCGACCTGAACCTGGGCTGTGCCTGTTCGAGTGACGATGGCGCTGACCTTTCCACTCTGGACGGCCACAATATTTCCGGGAATATTTTCATCGTCTTCCGGCGGTGTCAGAACAAGTCCCTCCTCAAGCTGGATTTTTAAAACTGTGCCTTCAATCCGGGCGCTGACCCAGGATATATCATCGTAGGCTAAGCGGAGATCTTCTTCAAGACTGTCGAGATCAATATTTTTTTTCAGTCTGCCGGTACAGATGCCTTTTTCCCTTAGAAAAAGAATAATGGAAGTGTCGGTGTGGGACAAATTTCCGTCGATCTCAATATTCCATATAAAACGGGATAAAATAAAAATTATGACAGCGGCCGCAGCCATACCAGCGAAGAAAAATTTGTGGCGGCGGTTTTTGTGGAGGATAAATGGAAGTCCCCGGCGGACGGCAATATGGGGAACAATATGACATTTTCGGGCAATGGGGCGGAGTCTTTTGTAGTTATCCAGAGTTAGGGAAAACAAAATCTGCTGTTTTTCCTCACGGATATGTTCAAGTTCAATACGGCGGCTTTTACATAGATTAAAAAAGCGCTCCGGGGACTGACCTTTAATGCTGCACTCAAGTGTACCGGACAAAAAATTTTTAAATCGGCTCACAGATTTTATCTCCCGTCAGGGGTTGACGCAAACATGATTTTGTCAATATGCCCCCGGACTTTCAGATCATGAGGTGAAAAAAATTCCAGGATCAGATCCTTGCCGTCAAGGACCATCTCCTTTTTTTCAAGCTGTATGCGGATATGGACGCCGGTATATTCCAGAATATTTTCATAATGCTCAATATACATACTTTCATTGCCGCACAGGTAAATGGTGGGCGCCTGAGAACCCAGGATATTCATATCGCTTATGGAATCTTTAAACAGCCGCTTTACAGATATTTCCGGCTCCGGCCTTTTTTTCTTAAACAGCGCTTTTTTTGTCTGCCGGACCATTGCTTTATGTTTCCTCATAAAACCTCCCGCTGGGACGACCGGGAAAATCCGGTCATAAAATTGATATATTATATGTGGGGATACATGAAGTTAGACAGGGTTTTTGGTGATGGTTCAGCCATCAGAAATGCGTGGACTGGATGGTTACATTTTTTACAACCATTCATCCCCGGAGCGCTGTAGTATAAAACAAAAAAGCTATGACCTAAGTCATAGCTTTTTATTTTAAAGATATCCATAAATAATTATTTGAACTTGCGCTTTCTAGCGGCCTCGGATTTCTTTTTCCGACGAACGCTGGGCTTTTCGTAGTGTTCTCTCTTACGAATCTCCTGCTGAATACCTGCTTTTGCACAGTTTCTCTTGAATCTGCGTAAAGCACTGTCCAGAGTTTCGTTTTCTTTAACGATAACGTTTGACATAGCTCACACCTTACCTCCCTCCAGTTGCGTATTGTGCTTATACAACTGTGGGTATATTTTTCATAGCACTATATGAATTATAGCATATTTTTTTTATTCGTCAACTATTTTTCTAAACTAATTTGATATTTATAGTCCGAATATGTGTAAGTCAGTCCGGAATCGCCAATGATCGTCTCAATGACAGAGTCATACCCATCCTCCATGCGCTGCTGATCCAGATAAGAGTTGGCGTCATCGCCAAAGCGGGATTCAAAAGCCTGGGGATTGTCAATCGCCTCGCATATCGGCAGGACAGCAATATCCTCATCAGTCCAGTCCACATAGGTGGGGATAATCTCAACGCTGTCAATCTGTACGCCGGAGCTGTTTTTGGAGATTAAGACGCTGGCCACAGCCCCAAGATCTCTCGGATAGCCGTTGGCAGACTGATACTGCATGGAAGAGATAAAATTGCCAAGAGAATAAAAGACAACGCCCTGGCGGGACGTGCCGTCCTCATCTGTGACAGAGATCACTTCCATAGGCTTGACAACATGGGGATAGCTGCCGAAAATTACGTCCGCACCGGCTTCCACTAACTGGGTAGCCAGACTTCGCTCGGCGTCGCTGACCGTACTGCTGTATCTTACACCAAAGTGAAGATTGACAATGACAACTTCCGCTCCGGCAGCGCGCATCTCCTGGATCTGTTCGCACATAAGGCTGATTTGGGACTCAGAAAAATCGTCCAGGTGGTTGACAACATAACTGTTGGAGTCGTCTAATGTAGTGTTGACCACATTAGTGTAGGCGGTTACGCCCACCTGGATGCCATCCACATCCCGTATCACATACCTCTGCCCTGTTTCTGATTTAAAGGAGCCGGTCTGCTCAAGTCCCGCGGCAGTGATAAAATCAATGGTGGAAGAAACGCCTTCCAAACCGCTGTCCAGCACATGGTTGTTGGCTGTGGTAAGCATATCAAATCCGGCCGCCTTTAAATCTGCAGCCGCCTGTTCCGGTACATTAAAATTCATATTCTGGCTGTCGGCCCAGTAACCGTAAGTATTGCTTCCGGTACCGTTATTCGCCCCCGCCATTGTAGCCTCAAGATTTCCAAGAACATAGGAAGAGTCATCCAGATACTTGGAAATATAGGAAAAACTTGGAGAAAAATCAAAAGTCTGGCTGCCGCTGTCATAGGCCCGGTCCATCTGATAGTCATAGAACATTATGTCGCCGGTGCCGGTAATCTTAACCTCCTGTTCCATATTTCTCGCCACGTATTCCATAATGGCGTCCTCGATGGAAACATTCTGGATCGCTTCCATATTATTATTGGAAAGTCCTCCGGAGGCATAATAATCTCTCACACTCTTTGCGCTGTTGGAGCAGAGAATGTAGAAGACAGCAAACAGCACAACGCATCCCAGGACCAGAGCTAATTTTTTAATCTCTTTCACTGGTGTCACCTCCTGTTAGCGGAGCTGACTTTCCAGTACCTGGGCCGCTTCTTTTAAGGCATTGTCAATGCCGGCAGGATTTTTACCTCCAGCCTGAGCCATATTTGGCCGGCCGCCGCCGCCGCCGCCCACAAGCTTTGCGATGCCTTTAATGAGATTCCCTGCGTGAGCGCCATTTTTCATAGCTTCATCTGTTGCCATGGACAGAAGATTCACCTTCCCGTCCTTCTCGGAGGCGAGGACGATAACGCCCTGACCTAACCGGGCTTTAAGCTGATCGCCAAGGTTCATCAAACCGTTCATGTCCACGCCGTCAACTTTGACCGCAAGTAACGCGGTGCCTTTAATGTCCTGAACCTGATCCATGACATCGCCCAGAGCTTCGCGGGCCATTTTATTTTTAAGCTTTTCATTTTCTGAGGACAGAGTTTTAACCTCATCCATCAGAGCTTCAATACGTTTTACAAGAGCAAAAGGTTCAGCTTTCGCCGCGTGGGCGGCCTCCTTTAATTCCTGTTCAAGACCTGCGTAATAGTTAAACACGCCATCGCCGGTCAGCGCTTCGATACGGCGCACGCCTGCGGCAACACCGGCCTCAGAGACAATCTTAAAGGCCCGGATAACGCCGGTATTGGATACATGGGTACCGCCGCACAGTTCTTTGGAAAAATCGCCCATGGTCACCACCCGGACGTCCTTGTCATATTTTTCGCCAAAAAGGGCCATGGCCCCCGTCTTTTTGGCTTCATCGAGATCCATGATCTTTGTCAGAACAGGAAGATTGGCCTCGATCTCATCATTGACAATATCTTCCACCCGCTTTAATTCATCCGCGGTCATTGGTGAAAAATGGGTAAAGTCAAAGCGAAGATGTTTGTCGTTATTGCTGGAACCTGCCTGCTGTACATGGCTGCCCAGAACCATCTGGAGAGCCTTCTGGAGCAGATGGGTGGCACTGTGGTTTTTGGCTGTATCGCTGCGCTTTTTCTCATCAATAGCCAGCTCTACAGAGTCACCGGTTTTAAACATACCTTTAACAACAGTTCCCACATGGCCGATCTTTCCGCCGGAGAGCTTGATCGTATCTTTGACAGCAAACACACTGTCCCCCCAGGTGATGATTCCGGTATCTGCCTCCTGACCGCCGCTGGTGGCGTAGAAAGGCGTTTCGTCCACAATGATTGTTCCGTTCTGTCCGTCCACAAGAGCTTCCACGATCTCTTCTTCTGTGGTCAGGACAGAAATTTTTGAAGTATACTTTGTATATTCATAGCCCACAAAGCGGCTGGTGACCGCTGGGTCAATGGACTGGTATACAGTAACGTCGGCGCCCATATAGTTGGTTGTCTTCCGGGCCTTGCGGGCCATATCACGCTGGCGGTCCATAGCTGCCTTAAAGCCTTCCTGGTCAATGGTAATTCCATCCTCCTCAAGAATCTCCTCTGTGAGATCAAGAGGGAATCCGTAAGTGTCGTAGAGTTTAAAGGCATCATCCCCGGATAACACGTCCCCGCCGCCGGCAAGAATCTGGGCTTTCATGTCTTTCAGGATGCCAAGACCCTGGTCTAAAGTACGGTTAAACTTGTCTTCTTCCTCGCTGATGATCTTAAAAATAAAGTCTTTCTTCTCTTCCAGTTCCGGATATCCGTCTTTGGATGTCTCGATGACAGTGTCGCTCAATGTGGTCAAAAACTTTTCGGTAATGCCGAGGAGACGTCCGTGGCGGGCAGCCCGGCGCAGAAGACGGCGAAGTACATATCCGCGCCCCTCATTGGAGGGGAGGATGCCGTCAGACACCATAAATGTCACAGACCGGATATGGTCAGTGATAATACGGATGGAAACGTCGGCTTTCGGGTTTTCTTTATACTTGACGCCGGCCATCTGGCACACCTGCTCTCTCAGAGCCTTAATAGTATCTACGTCAAAAATAGAATCCACGTCCTGGACAATGGTGGCCAGACGCTCCAGGCCCATACCTGTGTCAATGTTTTTGCTCTCCAGCAGTTCATAATGGCCGTTGCCGTCATTTTCAAACTGTGTGAATACGTTGTTCCAAACTTCCATGTACCGGTCGCAGTCGCAGCCTACAGTGCAGTCCGGTTTACCGCAGCCATACTTTTCACCCCGGTCATAATAGATCTCAGAACAGGGGCCGCATGGTCCGGCGCCGTGTTCCCAGAAATTGTCCTCCTTGCCAAAACGGAAGATCCTTTCCGCAGGGATGCCGATCTCCTTATTCCAGATATCGAAAGCTTCATCATCGTCCACATAAACGGAAGGATAAAGGCGGTCTTCCTCCAGACCGATGACCTGTGTGAGAAATTCCCATGACCAGGCGATAGCTTCATGTTTAAAATAGTCGCCGAAGGAAAAGTTGCCCAGCATCTCAAAAAATGTTCCGTGGCGGTCTGTCTTTCCGATATTTTCAATATCGCCGGTGCGGATACATTTCTGACATGTGGTTACTCTTGGGCAGGGGGGGATCTCCTGCTTTGTAAAATAAGGTTTTAAGGGGGCCATACCGGAATTTATAAGTAAAAGACTGTTATCGTTGTGAGGGATAAGGGAAAAACTTTTCATTACAAGATGTCCCTTGCTCTGAAAAAAGTCCAGATACATTTTTCTTAATTCATTTAAACCGTAAAATTTATTCACGTTTATTACCTCCTAGTATATGATAAAAAATATCCCGGCTGCAAAGCGTCCTGTGACCCTTCCAAATCCAGGATATTTGATTGTCAAGACATGTAAAAACTTTTTGGGTTTACTACCAGTATTTTATTATACGGTGAATTAAATTCTTTGTCAACGGATTAAAAGCTATTCCAGGGATCTTATGTAACAGTTCAGCCATCAGGGGTGGGAAACGGAAGAAAAGCCGGAACTCAGATGGACGCTGGGTTCCGGCTTTTTTAAAAATTTAAAATCAATGGCGTTTGGCAAGCTCCTCACAGATCTCGTCCCAGGAAACCTCTTTCTCGGCCATAAGGACGATCATGTGATAAAGAAAATCGGCAATTTCATATTTTAACTCGCCAGCGTCCGGGTTTTTAGCGGCAATAACAATCTCCGTCGCTTCTTCTCCCACTTTTTTCAATATTTTATCAATGCCCTTTTCAAACAGATAGTTTGTGTAGGAACCTTCTTTTGGATGGAGCTTCCGGTCAGTGACCGTATCCATAATCTCCTGGAGAATAGTGGATGGATTGACGCTGACATACTCTTTCCTGGCCAAGTTGGTAAAAAAGCAGCTTTCATGGCCGGTATGGCAAGCGGCGCCGATCTGGCGTACCTTGGCCAATATAGTATCTTTGTCACAGTCAATTTCCAGAGAACGGACAAACTGATAGTGGCCGGATGTCTCGCCTTTTTTCCAGAGACATTGGCGGCTGCGGCTGAAATAAGTCATGCGACCGCTTCGGATCGTCTCATTGTATGACTCCTCGTTCATATAAGCCATCATCAGAACTTTTCCCGTCTTATAATCCTGGGTGATTACCGGGATGAGCCCATCGCTGTTCAGTTTAAAATCCTCAAAGGATATGCTGCTCTCAAAAAGACAGATTTCCATCCCTTCAGATCTCAAATAATCTTTTAAAGCCATACAGTCATTTATGCCGGCAATGTCTCCGGGAACCTGGGAAGATATGTCCAGTGCTGTAAATCCAATGACCTGGGGCATGAGAAGGATCTCTTTAATGGCGTCACCGCTAAGCGACTCCCTGGCACATGCGAGAAGGTTCAGCTCCTGTTCATTGATCACAGTGTCGTAGCGTTCCATAGCGGCCATATCCATAACCCAGCTTTTGCATCCTGTAAATACCACTATTTCACGAAAATCTTCCGGGGAGGGAAATCTTTCCTCAGAGACAGTCATAAATGTTCCGTATACATTTTCGCTGCCAAAGCGGGCCACGCCCTCTTTCAATGTTTCCCGGCCGCCGCCTTCTAAGGGATTCATGACGGCCTTTGACGCGCCGGCGTAAATGATCTTTTTAATATCCTCAAACCGGGGATAAACCTGATAAAACATCACCGGGATATCTACAGCAGCGACAGCTTCACAGAGAACCTGGGTCACGTCGTCGGTGGAATGCTTCGCATCCCCCCACAGCAATATGCCGTCGCCCCCGCCGTTTTCAATGGCGGCCAGTGTTTTCCCCAGAGCAGCCGCCGCTAAGATTTTGTCATTATTTTCGGTCAGTGACACTGACGGGATCAAAAAGTTCTTTTTCATTTCCAGTCATTCCTTTTTCATAAATCTCGATAAGTTCTTTCAGATCAATAGTTCCGTTATATAACGAAGTGGCGATAATGATCCCGTCCACATTCAGTTTACTGATCTCCTCCACATCTTCCAGACTGCTGATGCCTCCGCCGTAGATTATACCCACATTGGTCCGGGCCACAAGTTCCCTTGTGTTGTCAATACTGGGGCCTTTATGTAATGAAGAACTTATAATATCTGTGTAGATCACTGTTTTGACGCCGTAACGTCCCATTCCGTTAGTGAGAGCAATAGGGTTATATTTGCTCAGCCGTTCACGGCCTTCAATGGCCACCATGCCATTGACCGCGTCAATGCCGGGGACAAAGCGATCGCTTCCGAAAGCGCTCAGGGCCTCCTCAACAAAGCGGGTATTTCTTACTGCCTCAGTCCCGCATACAACCCTGGTCACACCAAGGGTCAGCATGTGGTCAATGTCCTTAATGGAACGGATGCCGCCGCCGGTCTGAACTGGAATAGATACCGCTTTGACAATTTCACCGATCAGTTCATCATGGGCAGGAAATCCCATCTTAGCCCCGTCCACATCGACAATATGGATGTAGGAGGCGCCGGCCTGCTCCCAGATCTGGGCTAACTTTACCGGGGAACTTGTAAAAATATTCTGTTTCGCGTCTGATCCGGCAGCCGGGTTATAGCATTTGCCGTTTTTAATATGAATGGTTGGATATAATTGCATGACTCATGCCCTTTCTTGTAATTATAGTGCGCCTTTTGTAGATAATACATCCTGTATGCGGGCGTCCATACTGGATGCCTCATCCAGCGCTTTTGCGAAAGCTTTAAAAATACCCTCAATAATATGGTGGTTATTCTCACCGGAAAGGAGTTTTATATGGAGATTCATTCCGGCGCTGTAGGAAACTGCGTAGAAAAATTCCCGGACCATTTCCGTATCAAAATCTCCCACTTTGGGAGTTGTCAATGCTACATCGTAACAAAAATAAGGTCTTCCGGACAGGTCCATAGCCACAAGGACGAGGACATCATCCATAGGGAGGATAAAGGAACCAAAACGGCGTATTCCCCGCTTATCTCCCAGCGCTTTTTTTATAGCTTCCCCCAGGACAATCCCTGTGTCTTCAATTGTGTGGTGGCAGTCCACATCCAGATCGCCGTCCACATCCAGCTTCAGGTCAAAAAAACCGTGGCGGGCAAAGCTGTTGAGCATATGGTCAAAAAAACCGATACCTGTTTTTATTTCGGACGTTCCGCTGCCATCCAGATTCAGTGTCATGGAAATATCAGTCTCGCCGGTCTTCCGGCGCAAAGACGCAATACGTTCCGTCATATTTACGCACCTCCGTTCTGCCCTTGGGCAGCTTACTTATCTTCAAAACGTACCCGGATGGAATTGGCATGGGCCGTCAGAGACTCCGCTTCGGCAAAACGGATAATATCATCTTTTGCCTTTTGCAGTGCTTCCCTGGAATAGTAGATGATGCTGGACTTTTTCACAAAATCATCAACGCCAAGGGGGGAGAAAAATTTAGCTGTGCCGTTGGTTGGCAAAATGTGATTGGGGCCGGCATAGTAATCGCCCAAAGGCTCGGAACTGTTCTCTCCAAGGAAAATAGCGCCGGCATTTTTGATCTTTGTCATCACTTCAAAAGGATTTTTTGTGACGATCTCCAAATGTTCGGAAGCGATTTCGTTGGCAATGTCCACAGCGCTGTCCATGGAATCGGCGATGAGTATATAGCCGTAATTTTCCAGAGATTTCTCCAGGATTTCCCTGCGGGAAAGCTTTTCCGCAAAAATGCCGATCCATCGGGATACTTCTGCGGCCAGTGTTTCGCTTGTGGTCACTAAGATAGCGCTGGCAAGCTCGTCATGTTCTGCCTGAGACAAAAGATCTGCGGCTACATATTCGGGATTGGCCGTTTCGTCGGCGATGACAAGGATTTCACTGGGGCCGGCGATGGAGTCAATGCTCACATGGCCATAGACAGCTTTTTTCGCAAGTGCTACATAAATATTGCCGGGACCTACGATCTTGTCCACTTTTGGAATGGACTGGGTGCCGTAAGCCAGAGCGGCGATGGCCTGAGCCCCTCCCACTTTGTATACCTTTGTGGCTCCCGCCTCGCAGGCGGCGACAAGGGTTGTTGGCGTCACTTTACCGTCCTTGCCCGGAGGAGTGACCATGATAATATTTTCTACGCCGGCAACTTTAGCCGGAACCGTATTCATCAGCACAGAGGATGGGTAAGCGGCTTTTCCGCCGGGAACATAAATGCCGGCATAGGCCAGAGGCGTCACTTTCTGCCCCAGGATGGTACCGTCAGGAGTGGTGTCAAACCATCCGTAGCGCTTCTGCTTCTCATGATAAACGCGGATGTTCTCCATGGATCTGCGGATCACGCTAAGAAGCTTTGGATCTACAGCGGCATAAGCCTCGTCGATTTCTTCTTGTGTCACCTGGATATTTTGGGGAGTAAGATTAGCGCCATCAAATTTCTTAGTGTATTCAAAAAGAGCTTCGTCCCCCCTCTCCTTAACATCGGAGACAATGGACGCCACTGTACTTTCATAGGCGCCATAATTGTTGGGACTTCTTTTCAGTAAATGGTTGAGCAGGTCGCGGATGCTATCCTGGGCCAAATGTATCGTTTTCATAAGTTCCTCCTGTCTTTAAACAGACAATCTTTATTTACATGAGTTGCCCGACAAATGGGCATGAGACACGGATTGCTCCGCACTTCTTGTCTCATTTACATATTATACCAAAGGTCTTTTTAAATTTCAATGAGCTAAAGCAGAGGCTTGATATTGTATAAAAGCTGAGTAATCCGCTCGTTCTCCATCTTCATGCTCACCTGGTTGACAACCATACGGGCGGATAGAGGGCAAATTTCTTCCAAAACTTCAAGGCCGTTCTCTCTCAATGTAGACCCGGTCTCTACAATATCCACGATCACTTCCGACAGCCCCACAATGGGAGCCAGCTCTACAGAACCGTTAAGTTTAATGATTTCCACGGTCTGGTGTTTCTGGTTATAGAAATAATCTTTTGCAATGTGGGGGTATTTGGATGCCACGCGGATCAGCTCCTGATGGCGCAGCAGTTCCCCCGCGCTTTTAGGGCCACAGACACACATACGGCACTTGCCGAATCCAAGATCCATGACTTCATAGAGGCGGCGGCCTTCCTCAAGAAGAGTATCTTTTCCAACAACCCCGATATCCGCCGCGCCATATTCCACATAGGTGGGAACATCACTGGCTTTGGCGAGGAACATTTTGATCTTCCTCTCCTCATTGACAAAGATCAGTTTGCGGGTATTTGGATCTTTCATTTCTTCCATAGTAATCCCGATCTTTTCAAAAAGTTCAAGAGACTTTTTAGCCAGACGGCCTTTGGCAAGGGCAAAGGTTAAATACTCCATTTACCCCACCTCCTTTACATTTTTTTCGCCGCCCTGTAAAGTGATCAACGACTGGATCATATTCTGGCGGCAATATCCCATATATTCCTTTTCGGACAACTGATCATTTTTCTGCATAAGTGTTACCTGGATATTTTGTCCTCTGAGATTTTTGGCCATAGCCACCGCCTGGGAGAAATCCGGGAGAGCGTATAAGATCAAGGCAGACTGATCATTTAAAGGAACCTGGATTTTCTGGCGTCCAAGGGCGGCGAGAAGCTGATCCACAACAAGTGCAAATCCCACTGCCGGCGAATCTTTGCCAAACTGTCCAACAAGGTGGTCATAACGGCCGCCTTTGACAATGGCGTCGCCGGTGCCGTAAGTGTATCCTCTGAAAATGATCCCTGTATAATAATCATAAGTGGTGAGCATACCCAGATCAAAGGTCACATATTCCTCATATCCGTAGGCTTTAACAACCTCGTAGACGCTGGACAGCCGGTCAAGGACAGACCGGGCTTTTTTACTGGATGTCAGTTCCCGCACATTGTCCAGGATTTCCCAGGATCCGGACAGATCCGGCAGTTTCATTAAGACTGTCCTAAGCTCACGGCTGATATTTTTTTCTTCAATCAAACTTTCAATACCGAAGAAATTTTTATTTTCTATGAGGGATTTTAAAAGGTCCTCACTGTCTTTATCAAGGCCGGCCTCCTCCATAAGAACCCGGAAGAAACCGGCATGGCCGATGTCGAGGACAAACTTCTTCAGACCGGCTTTCATCTGAAGCTCAATCGCCAGGGCGATCATCTCCCCGTCGGCCTGGGCGCTGTCAGCTCCGATCAGCTCCGCTCCCATCTGGGTCGTCTCCTTCATCAGTCCCTGATAGCTGGAATTATTGATGAACACGTTGCCAAGGTAGGTAAAACGCAGCGGAACCTGATCATCTTTATAATATTTGGCCACTGCCCTGGCGATGGATGGAGTGATATCGGGGCGAAGAACAAGTGTATTTCCCTCACGGTCAAAAAATTTGTACATTTCCCTGGATTTAACCGTTCCCCGCTCTCCGTTAAAAATATCGAAAAACTCAAAAGCAGGTGTCTGGATCGTGTGATATCCATACTGTCCAAACACCTGCGATAATATTTCCTGAAGCTTAACTTTGCGGGCACATTCAATACCATAAATGTCCCGGACACCTTCAGGGGTGTGCAGTAATATGTCGCGCATAAAGGCTCCTTTCATGCATGACCGGCAAAACCGTATGCTTTATTATAGTAAATTGATAATTCGCTAATGTGTGACTATTATACATGGACAGACGGCTTTTGTCAATAAAAAAAGGTCTAACGTTTGTAGACCTTTATGTATTGGCCTGCCCTTCCCGGCTGTCCAGATCTTTCTGGATAAGGGGCAGATATTGGATGTAATAGCCTCTGACCTGGATGGTATAATCCATGTTAAGTTCCTCAAGACGGATACTTTTGGCGTGACCAGTTTTTGACCGGTTCCAAAAAGCGGCGAGTTCTTTAAACCGCATATAATAATATAAATTCTGGCTGGCAAAATAAATCAACAAAAAGGCAATCCCTCCCTGCCGCTCAAAGTCCTCCATAAAAACAACTTGATGTTCATGGACATTGGCCACGGGAAAGGTTTTCCCATGGCACTCTTTGGCGTCAAAACATACAGGAATACCCTGGACGGCGCCGATATAATCCACGGTGGAACGCTGCTCAAAATAGGCGAGGGTTATGTGCCTGCTTGTCTTGTCAATATTAATGGGTTTAATAGGTGTGGGTATCTTCTGGATCAGCGCCAGCCCTCCGCTTCTGTAGCGCTCATTGGTCAGGTTGACCATTTCTTCCAGATGAGAGCCTCTAAGACCTCTTGAATTCCAGGTTGCCATAGTTATCCACCCTGTCTGTAATTTTTTCCTCCTGCAAAATCTTTGTGAAAAGGGGCGGGAGCGGAGCCCGAAAAACCATGCCCGATATGGCTGTCAGTCTTAACGTATCCTTCGGCATAGTCATCTGTATGCTGTGGAGGAGTTGATATTTTAAATGATACTTTTCATAGAAATAATGGTTCATGTCTTTGTCGCCGTATTTTGGATCTCCGATAATTCCGTGGCCGATGCTGGCAAGATGAGCCCGGATCTGATGAGAACGCCCGGTAAAAAGCTGAACCCACAAAAGGGTATGATTTCCATTGGTGGCCAAAGGTTCATAGCTTGTTTTAATATAGTCGCTGCCCGGACCGGGCCTTTTTGTCACAGTGACCTGATTAGAATCTTTGTCTTTGACAAGCCACCCTTCGATCACCGCCTTCTCTTTTACCCATCCCCGGACAAGACAGCAGTAGTATTTTTTTACCTTTCTCTCCCGTATCAGAGTAGCCATATCCTGAAGACCGGTCATCGTCTTTCCGGCGATGAGGACGCCGCTTGTGTTTCGGTCGAGCCTGTGACACACTGACGGACGGAATGTTTTAAAATCTTCCGGGGAAGCCTGATCGCTGTGGATCATGTAAGAGATCAGCTCCTCATTAACGGAAACATCCTTTGCGGAAGCTTTCTGGGACAGGGCTCCCGCCTTTTTGTTAATGACAAGGATATCCTGGTCTTCATAGAGAATGTCCAGAGCATCTCTGACAATAGTCACCGGATTGTCAGAAAACTTTTCAATAGTCTCATCGGACAGCCACAGGCGGATCTCGTCCCCAAAAGCGACTTTCTCACTGCCGTCAGCCTTTTTATTATTTAAGGTAATATTTTTTTTTCGAAGCATTTTATATATAAAACTTTTAGGCGCCAGATTCAATATTTTTGACAGAAGCTTGTCCAGGCGCTGCCCCGCCTCATTGGGGCTAACAGTACGGCTCTGCATATCGGTCTGCTCCTTTCACACCGCCCGGCTTAACAGGTCCCGGCGGATCTTCTCATCTTTATTTGACGGCGTCTCCTCTTTGGAGGACAGTTTTTGAATCTGCATAAAAAATGCCTGAAAATCCCCAAAGACTGCGGGGGAGGCCTTGCCGCCGCCTGCTTTGACGCTCTCCGTCAATTCTTTGGCAATCTGTGCCAGCGTTTTTTTGTGGCCGGGACAAAATGCAAACACGTTTCCTCCGCAGATGACGGCCATGGAAATATATGTGGCGGCCCCCTCAGACCGGGTCAGGATCAGATCAGCGGCTATAAGAGCGCAGGGCGGAAGAATCTTTTTGACCCGCGCGTATTCTTCAGGGTCAGCCGATGTGTATGGAAGGAGAAGGATCAGCCGGACAACCGCTTTAGCAGCGGGAAGGACAAGGACGATCCCAAGGACTGTAGCGGCATTGAGCCGGCTCTTTGTAAACATGTATCCGGCAATCAGGACAGCCCCGATCACCACAACCCAGATCAGGACGATAATACTCTGCCTCTGCTTCGCGGTCTTAATATACCCGGCGTCGCCTTTTTGCAGGCGGGCCTTTTTTGGGGAGTCTTTTAAATTTTTTCTGGAATCTGTCATAAAAACAACCTCATTCCTGTGATAAGCACTTTATGGGGAATGATCTTTGTGCCTGTGCGAAACAATCGCATGGCCAGGCCGTAGACGGACACCGGCTTTTTGCGCAGGGCGTCCCGCCAGGCCAGAGCGGCCACTTTTTCAGGGTTGGCCATGAAAAACAGCTTGATGGCGGAGAGGGTTTTGCCGCTGCCGCAGTGCTGGAAAAATTCTGTATCTACCGGCCCCGGACAAACGACGGTAACGTGGACGCGCTCCTTTTTTAATTCCGCGTTCAGACTCTGCCCGTAGCTTAAAACGTAAGCTTTCGTGGCGGCGTAGATGGAAAATCCCGGCTGGGGTACAAATGCCGCGCTGCTGGACATAAGTATGATCCGGCCGCCTCTGACCATATAAGGGAGGGCCATCTGGGTGAGAGCGGTCAGCGCCCTCACGTTAATATTGATCATATCCATGGCGTCCTTTGGATCAAGGTCACGGCAAAGTCCGTATTTCCCAAGGCCGGCGCTGGCGGCCAGGACGAAGACCCTGGGTTTCTTTTTTTCAAAAAGTTCCTGGAGTTTTTTCAGGTTCTCTGTAAGAGAAAGATCCATGTCAATGATCCTTAAAGGATGGTTTAAATGAAACTGGAGCTTTTCCAGACGATCCCGGCGTCTGCCGATCACCCAGATTTCATCAAGGACTTTACAGCGTCTGTCAATAATTTTTACAAGCTCTCTCCCGATTCCGGAGGAAGCTCCGCTTATAACTGCGATCTTCACAAAAATCAGCCTTTCTTTTGATGTACGTTTCGGATTGTCTTTTTCTTCCTGCGGGGAGCCGTCCCCTCCCGGTATGCTCTATTGTCCCGCCATCCCCCCTGCTCCTCTCCTTTTTTACGGCGGGGACGGATCAGACAGTGTTTATCATAGCCGATAAGATCCTGGCGTCCGGCAACTTTTAATGCCTCCGCCACCAGCTCATAATTTTTCGGATCACGATACTGGATGAGAGCCCGCTGCATAGCCTTCTCATGGGGATCTTTTGGAACATAAACTTTTTCCATAGTTCTTGGATCATAGCCGGTGTAATACATACATGTGGACAAGGTAGAAGGGGTCGGATAAAAATCCTGGACCTGTTCCGGCATATACCCCAGCTCTTTGAGATAAAGTGCCAGTTCTACGGCGTCCTTCATAGTAGAGCCGGGGTGGGAGGACATTAAATAGGGGACAAGGTACTGCTCTTTCCCCAGTTTTTCGTTCATGGCCTTATATTTTTTAGTAAACTCCCTGTAAACTCTGTTGGAAGGTTTACCCATCAGGCGCAGTACATGGTCGGACACATGTTCCGGGGCCACTTTTAACTGGCCGGACACATGGTACCGGCACAATTCCTCCAGAAAACGGTCGCTTTTATCTGCCAGAAGGTAATCAAAGCGGATGCCTGAGCGGATAAATACCTTCTTTACCCCTGGGATATCCCGAAGCTTTTTCAAAAGGGACAGATAATCGCTGTGATCCGCCCTTAAATTTTTACAGGGGGTGGGGAAAAGGCATTGGCGGTTTTTGCACACTCCGGCAGTTTCCTGTTTCTCACAGGCGGGAAAACGGAAATTTGCCGTAGGGCCGCCCACATCATGGATATATCCTTTAAAGTCCGGATCCCAGATAAACTGGCGGGCCTCGTTGACAATGGATTCATGGCTCCTCGCCTGGATGATCCGGCCCTGGTGAAATGTCAGTGCGCAGAAGCTGCATCCGCCAAAACATCCCCGATTGCTCACCAGGCTGAATTTTACTTCAGAGATGGCCGGAACGCCGCCGAGGGCGTCGTAGGAGGGATGAGGGACCCGCATATAATTCAGGGAATAAACTCTGTCCATCTCCTCGGTGGTCAGGGGCCAGGCTGCGGGATTCTGGACCACGTATAAATGATCGTTATATTTTTCGATTAAAGGCTTTCCCGTATAGGGGTCTGTGTTAATATACTGAGTATAAAAGCTGGCAGCGTAAGTCTTTTTATCTTGTTTGAGGGCGTCAAAATCCGGCAGGGTAATGCCGTCATAAACATCTTCCGGATGTTTTGTTTTGTAGACACTGCCACGGATAAAGGTCAGGTCCCGGATATTCAGACCACTGTCCAGGGCGTCAGCCATCTCCACAATACTTTTTTCGCCCATGCCGTACAAAAGCAGGTCTGCGCCGCTGTCCAGCAAAATGGAGCGTTTCAGGGAATCGCTCCAGTAATCATAGTGGGCCAGGCGGCGGAGGCTGGCCTCAATGCCGCCGATAATTACCGGCACATCTTTGTAGGTCTGGCGGATGAGATTGCCGTAAACCACAGTGGCATAATCCGGCCGTTTTCCGTAGACGCCGCCGGGGGTGTAAGCATCATTGTGGCGGCGCTTTTTAGAAACGGTATAGTGGTTGACCATGGAATCCATGTTCCCGCCGGAAATAAGAAATCCAAGGCGGGGCCGGCCAAAAACATTAATGCTGTTTTTATCTTTCCAGTCCGGCTGTGATATGATCCCAACCCGGTAGCCGGCCGCTTCCAGAACCCGGCTGATAATGGCGTGCCCGAAAGATGGGTGATCCACATAGGCGTCGCCAATGACGTAAACAAAATCCACCTGATCCCATCCCCGCCTTTTCATATCTTCCGGACAAATTGGCAAGAAATCTTTAACCATTTATTTTAACTCCTCATAAGTTTGAAACATAATATCAAAGTAATCTTGTATATAATACCGGGCCAGGCGGCGCTTATCCTCCTCCTGCCATCGGGAATCCGGGTCGTCAATGGCGGCGCAGGTCATTCCCGCCCGGTTGGCAGCCATGACCCCATAGGGGATATCCTCAAATACAAGGCAGTGGCCTGGCTCGATTTTCAGCTTGCCTGCAGTTTCCAGATAAACATCCGGCTCCGGTTTGCCTTTGTGAATGTCCTCGCCGGTTAAGATAACCTGAAAATATCCGGTAATATTGTGGGCTTCAAGGACCGCCTGCGTCAGTCTCCGGGAGTTGCTTGTGGCGATGGCGCAGGGGATGCCCCTGGATTTTAGATATTTTAAAAATTCCAGGGCTCCCGGTTTTAACGGCACCTGGGTCGTATACTTCTCCAGGGCCATCCGGTCCCAGTCGCCAATGATTTTTTCAATACTGTCCGGAATGTGGAAACGCTCCTTAAAATAAACTGCGGTCTGGGTCACGCTGATGCCGGCAATGTTTTCCTGGAGATCATCGGGCATATCCAGGCCAAAGCCTTTCAGATATTCAATATCAATGTCTCTCCACACCCACATAGAATCAATGAGAGTACCGTCCAGGTCAAAGATAACCGCCCGGATATCCTCTAAAATATCCCGGCCCCAAACTTTCTTATTTTCTGGCGCCATTAAAGCGTTAAGCTCCCTGTCTGTCAGGGCCCTGAAAGCTCCCGGAGCCAGAAAGCCGTCCAGACTCAGAGAGCCGAAAGTCAATCGTTTTAAGTAAAGTACAGATTTTCCCACAGCCTCAAACATGCGTTTGATCTGATGGAACTTTCCTTCAAAAATCTCCACAAGAATTTCGCTCTCCTCCTCTTTTTGAAAGCGCTGGAGTGTTACAAGGCGGGCAGGCTGGGCCCGAAATTCCTCATCCACATAAAGGCCGTCGGCAAAATCCTGGATATCTTTTTGGGTAACAAGGCCGGCAATCTTCGCGTAGTAAATTTTAGCCACATGATTTTTAGGGGACAACAGCCTGTGAGACAGAGCGCCGTCGTTGGTGATCATTACAAGCCCCTCCGTATCTTTATCCAGTCTTCCCGCCGGAAAAAGATCTTTCCGCTTTTTATCGCTGATCAGGTCGATAACTGTTGTCTGGGAGCGGTCGGAGGTGGCGCAGATCACTCCCGCCGGTTTATTGAGCATATAATATTCAAAATGAACATAACCCACCGGCTGGCCTTCATACTGCACCTGGTCAGCCTGGGTATCCACTTTCACATCGCCTTTTTGGACCGTCACCCCGTTGACGGTGACAAGGCCCTGGCGGATTTTTTCTTTTACCTGGCTTCGGGTGCCAAAGCCCATATCCGCCAGATATTTATCTAAACGTACACTTGTTTTCAAATACACCACCTCACTCCCAGCGCCATCCCACAGGATATTTATTTTTTAAAGTTCCACGGTTCATTTTGCCAAAACCAAGGGGATAGCCGGCAGCGCATACAAGATACCAGCCATTTTCCTGACCTTCTTCCCCTTCAATAGTCTCGCATTTTAAGTACTTAATCACTCTCGGATCTTCCAGGGAAAGATCCAAAACGTGACTCCACTGGTCTTTGGTCAGGGCTCTGGCAAAAGCGCCGGATGGCTCAAAACGGTTCTTTTTTAGTTCCCCCAAATACCACCCGTTGCGGATCACCCGAAGTCCTGTAAACTCCGGCATGATCTTTGGAAAATAATAAAGGCTTCCTTTTTGGGCCACAAGGCGGGAAGGGTCAAATAAATCTTCGGCATTCCCCGCCCTGACAAAGTCATGAAAAGGCGTCAGGTCTTCCCGGCTTTGGGGACAGTAACATTCCTGGGATGGAGCCGGCTTTTCTCCGGCCTTTTTCAGCAGAACGCAAAAATGTCCTTCTCCGTCTACCTTGTGGGGCCAGAGCCTCTTCACCTTAACAACGGACATTTCCGGACGGTGTTTTAAAAGATACTCCACACTGCCCTCGTCTTCATATTCTGAAAATGTGCATGTAGAGTATACCATCATTCCGCCGGGTTTTAAAAGGTCAGCGCCATTTAGTAAAATCCTCCGCTGGATCGGGCCAAAATAATCCGGCCCCGACCGCTCCCATGCCGCTGTCATCGACGGCTTTTTGCGGAACATTCCCTCCCCGGAACACGGGGCGTCAATCAGCACCTTGTCAAAATATTCGGGAAACACGCCGGCAAGTTTTGACGGATCCTCGCTGAGGATGAGGCTGTTTTTGATGCCGAAAAACTCAATATTTTTAAGCAACGCCTTTGCCCTGGAGACGCTGACATCATTGGACACTAAAAGCCCTGTATTTTTAAGCTTCGCGCCAAGGGCCGTACTCTTTCCGCCGGGGGCGGCACACATGTCAAGGACAATATCCCCCTCCTCCACCGGGAGCATATGGGCCGGACACATGGCCGAAGGCTCCTGGATATAATACAGCCCCGCATGGTAGAGGGGATTTTTTGTAAACCGCCGGCTGCCGTCGTAATAAAAGCCAAGTTCATTCCAGGGGACAGGGCGAAGATTCTCTCCGGACAGTTTCAGATAATTCTCCGGGGAGATTTTTAATGTGTTGACTCTGAGCCCATAATTCATAGGCTTATCATAGCTTTTTAAAAAATCGTCGTACTCATCGCCAAGCAATAGCCGGATCTCGTCTAAAAATTTCTGAGGCAGATCTATCATTGACCGCAGGCTCCTTTTCTATAGAAAGTTTGGTTTAAAAATTCAGCGTTTGTCTTACAATGTCTGTTCATAGATTTCATCAATGAGCAGATCGCCGCTGTCGGCGGCTGTAGTTGCCAAAACGTCGCACCGCTCATTCTGAGGATGGCCATTGTGGCCTTTGACCCAGTGAAAGGTTACCTGGTGGGGCGCCATAGCTGACAGCATCCGCTGCCACAGGTCCACATTTTTTACAGGCTCGTTTTTGCCTCTTTTCCAGCCTTTCCTGATCCATCCATTGATCCAGTGCTGGTTAAAGGCGTCCACAACATATTTGGAATCTGAGAACAGATCCACCTGGCAAGGCCGGTTAAGGGCCTCCATGGCGGCAATGACAGCCATCATTTCCATGCGGTTGTTCGTAGTGCGGCGGAAACCTGCCGACAATTCCTTCACATGGAGTAGGCCTTTTGTATCTATATATTCAAGGACAGCGCCATATCCCCCCGGACCTTCCGGGTTGCCCCTGGCGGCGCCGTCGGTATACACAGTGACTTTCATTGATTTCCTCCTGTTATTCACCTTTCGTTAAGCTGAGCCCAGACGCCTTTGGTTTCAAAATCTCTGGCCGCAGCGGAAGCTTCATTGATAATCTTTTGGTCAAAGCCGATGATTCCCAGAAGTTTAATAGCGTTGCGGGATGTGGCCCGGCCGGGATACAAAATATAGTCAAAAATTACGTCATTATCGTTGACTTCTTCCTGAAAATGGTAGTTAGCGAAACTGTTTTCAAGAATGGAGGTCAGCTCAATATCGTGGGTGGCGGCAAAACACAGGGCGTTCATGGCAGACAGAGCGTAAAGTATCCTTGAGGAGGCAGCGATACGCTCAATAGTGTTGGTACCCCGGAGAACTTCGTCGATAAAACAAAGTACCGGCACGCGGCTCCATGGCTCTGTCTCATTTTCTCCTGTTAAGACGGCCTGGCCTGCAGGCGGCGGGGCCGCCGCGTCTACAATACGTTTCAGGGATTTGATCTCCACAATATAGTAGCTTTCATTGCTGGCTATGTTGTCCTGAAGGGCCATGGAGGAGTAAATCCTGAAAAACCGGGATTCAAAGCGGTCTGCCAGACAGGTATAGATGGTCTGGGCGAAGATGGCATTGATGGCCACAGTTTTTAAAAAGGTAGACTTTCCCGAAGCATTGGAGCCAGTGACGAGGACGCTTTTTTCGGCGTTAAAGGTGTTGGTTACCGGATGGACAATCATGGGATGGTAAATATTTTCAGCATGAATCTTTAGAGGCCCTTCCTCACACAGATCCGGCGTACATATGGGGGTGCCCTGTCCGTCTTTCATATAGCGGCGGTAGGAAGCGATGGCAATATCGCAGTCGATTTCCCCTAAAGTTTCCATGATCTGATCCAGCTCTTTGCCGTATTTAAACAGGCGGTAAGCCAGATAGTCAAAAACAATCATATCAACGTGGGTCAGCATTTTGACATAATCCAGAACAATAGCCAAAAGATCCGCCGAAAAATCTGTACCGGAGACAAAGAGCCAGGAATACCGGCTAATGCTCCTTAACGGCCGGGTGGCTTCTTTAAGGACTTTGGAGGCCCCGTCAATGCCTTCACATTTCAATCCTCCGATCTTTCTCGCGGTCTCAGTCATTCTCGCCAGATAGGAAAACACCACAAAATAGCTGCTGATGCTGGCCTTTCTCTTAAAATAGACGACCATGTTAATGACAATAATGAGGAAGATGTAGGGGAGCCATGTACCGGGACGCACTGCGCAGCCTGCGGCAATGAGGATCAGGGCGGCCAGACAGGCCATATGAAGGACCGGCTTGTGGGGTCTGAGTGACCGGACGCCGCTTAAATACTGGCCTACGCTGGAATTTCTCAACTTTCCAAGTTTGTAAAGCTCACACTGAACTTTAAGGCGCTCCTCCTCGTGGCTGTCAAAATACCGGGCAATGCGGTCCCTCTCTTTAAGCTTTTTATCATCCATGCAAGGGGTGTGGAGCATATCGTAAAGATATTCCTCTCCCACACCGCTGCCGGTATTATTTAAGATCATATAGACTGTTTCCATGTCCAGGTCATTCCACGTAATATCATCAATCACCGGAGTATCATGACTTTTATTTTTGTAATAATATCCGATCCCGTTGTCACTGTACCGGGGAGCGGAATAATCGTTATCGGGAAGCTTTCCATAGGCTTTCTTTATTTTCTGGAAGAGCTTTTTTTTCCGGCTGGCGCCGTCATAGATCATCTTTGCCGCGATCAGGATGGCAATAATGACAACAACCAGTAAAATCGTCTCTCTGGAATCCATAATCCTTCTCCTTTTCCATTTCTTGATGCAGATGCTTTATGTCTGTCCAAAACATTTCTGTTCCTGTGATCCATGAATGGACTTCTTTTCATCTTATCATTAATCCCGGCATATGTAAAGAAAAAACCGGCAGCCTCTCTACATAGAAAAACTGCCGGTTTCATTTATAGATTGATCAGATCAGTTATTGATCAGTTTGTCATCATCATTCCAACTGTACAGTTTGCGAAGCTCTTCGCCCACTTTCTCACATGGATGCTCAGCAGCACGCTTGCGCATAGCCATGAAGTGAGGAGCGCCAACCTGGTTCTCAAGAAGCCAGTTTTTCGCGAATGTACCATCCTGGATGTCGGAAAGGATCTGTTTCATCGCTTTCTTTGTATCCTCTGTGATGATCTTTGGTCCTGTAATGTAATCACCAAATTCTGCAGTATTGGAGATAGAATATCTCATGCCGGCGAATCCGCTCTCAAAGATCAGATCAACGATAAGTTTCATCTCATGGATACACTCAAAATAAGCGTTCTCCGGAGCGTATCCCGCTTCAACAAGTGTTTCATAACCGGCCTGCATTAAAGCGCAGACACCGCCGCACAGAACAGCCTGCTCGCCGAACAGGTCAGTCTCTGTCTCAACCTTGAAGGTTGTCTCCAAAACACCGGCTCTGGCGCCGCCAATACCGAGAGCATAAGCAAGACCAAGGTCATGAGCCTTGCCTGTAGCGTCCTGCTCAACAGCGATGAGACAAGGAACGCCTTTGCCTTCCTGATACTGGCTTCTTACAGTATGTCCTGGTCCTTTTGGAGCGATCATTACAACGTCCACATCCTTCGGAGGGATAATCTGTCCGAAGTGGATGGCGAAACCATGAGCGAACATAAGCATGTTGCCGGGCTCAAGATTTGGAGCGATGGACTCTTTATACATCTTCGCCTGTTTTTCATCATTAATAAGGATCATGATAATATCTGCTCTCTTGGCTGCCTCAGCGGCTGTATATACTTCAAATCCCTGAGCTTCTGCTTTCGCCCAGGATTTACTGCCTTCATAGAGACCAATAATAACATCACAACCAGAATCTTTAAGATTTAATGCGTGAGCGTGTCCCTGGCTGCCGTAACCGATAATGGCGATCTTCTTTCCTTCCAGTAATGAAAGATTACAATCTTCCTGATAATAGATTTTTGCCATGTTCGTTTCCTCCTATTCATCTTCATCTATGTGATACTTTATCACGATGATGTAATTAATTGTATTACTTTTTCAGACTTTGTCAAGAAGTTTTTTATGTAAAATTGTTAAGGGTATTACTGTTCACGGATAATGTCCGGATCATTTTATATATCTTAACTCACTGACATAGCTTATGAATAGCGGATGTTAAAGAAATCTGACATCATCACACCCTCTGGAGAGGCCGCTGATTCCTGTACGGGCAAGTTCAAGAATCTCATGGCCGTCCAAAAGCTGGATAAATGCGTCAATCTTACTCTGGGCTCCAGTCATCTCGATGATCATGGATTCCTTTCCCACGTCAACGATTTTGGCACGGAAAATATCAACGATAGAATTGACCGCCTGGCGCTCCTGGGCGCTGCAGCGGATCTTTACAAGAACAAGCTCACGGCAGACAGAATGGTCGTCTTTAAGTTCCTTAATATCCACCACGTCCACAAGCTTGTTTAACTGCTTGTAGATCTGGTCGAGAACCTGGTCGTCCCCGTTAACAACAACAGTCATCCGGGAATATCTCGGATCAGCCGTCTCCCCGGCAGTTATGCTGTCAATATTGTATCCGCGTCTGGAAAAGAGACCTGAAACACGGCTTAAAACGCCGGTGGTATTATCAACAAGTATGGAAAGTACTTTTTTATGTTCCATGATTTTCACCTCATGAACATTCTAACAACAATGGTGAGCTTTGTCAATGAAAGGCAACAATTCTGACATTGCAAAACAGGGATAATCATTGTATAATAAAAAAAATTGACGTAACTTGACAGTTACCAGTTGACATTAAAAAAAGGGAGGCATATTTGTGAATGCATATATCGCACTCATAAACTTTTTAAACAGCACAAATCCAACGGACATATATTATAAGGTCGCCCAAAATATTTTGCAGAATCTCGACCGTATGAAGAATGCCAGTATTCACGAAGTGGCGGAAATGTGCTATGTATCTGCGCCGACCATCAGCCGTTTTTGCAAGCGTCTTGGCTATGAATCATACAGTTCTTTTAAAAACGAACTGTCCCAGGCAGTTTCCAATTATAACTATAACAACCGTTTTGTCTCCGTCGATACTTCTATGGACACAGAGGACAGTGAAAGCGCGTCCTTTCTCTTTCAGATCGGCCAGTATTCAGAGGCTCTAAAAAAATCTTATTCAAGAGAATATATTCAAGAAATTGCCCAAAACCTTCACCACCACAAAAGGGTTGGTTTCTTTTCCTCTGTCCCTTCCTATCAGCTCCAGTATCTCCAGGCGGATCTTCTTCTGACAAAACACGAAGTCACTTTTTGCCAGACGCCGGCGGATCAGCTTGCCTACGCTAAAACTCTCGGTGAAGACAGCATTGCCCTATTTTTGAAACCAGAGCGTCTTGAATCCCGTTATATGGATGACATTATCAATATTTTGAAAGAAAACCATGTTAAGATCATTCTTATGTCCAATACAAAATACTCCAAATTGAATAAAATGGCGGACTTTATATTAAGTTTTAACGGCAATCTACATATTGTGGACTCATTTTGCTTTGACATGCTTGTGTCGCTGCTCTCCATCGAGTACCGCAAATTATATCTTTCAGAATAGGGAAAGGCAGAATAATACCTGCAGGCAAAACGGGCCTTCCAACGGTCCTAGCCTGCAGGTTTTTGTTGTCTCTTTACGCTAAGGGCGCCTGTGATGCTTCAGGCGCTTTTTTTCCTGATGGCCCAGGCGGTGAGACTTTCACCGTTTGCGTTTCTATGTGAGCCTGAGGTTTTGTGTATCCCGCCACAATGGAGAGGCACTTTTTCGGACACAGGCTGACGCAGTTTCCGCACTGAACGCAGTCAAAAGGATTGATAGTCCAGGTGCCGGCCACCCGGTCAACTTTAATGGCTCCCGGCGGACAGTTTCGCATACACAGTCCGCAGGCGATGCACTGCTCGCTGGCAATCTCGATGTGTCCCCTGGACCGCTGTGTAAATTTGGCCGGTTCATAGGGGTATTTTACTGTGGCCGGCTTTGAAAACAAGTTCTTTAAGGCCGTGCGGGCGAAAGTTAGAAATTTTATATTATCATCCACAATTTCTCACCTCTCTGTACAACTGATGCATGGGTCAATAGTCAGTATAATCAACGGTACGTCCGCTAACTGGCAGCCTTTGAGCAGCTCAACCATGGGGGGGATGTTGCTTGTGGTCGGAGTTCTTAATCGAAAACGGTCAAGAAATTTTGTCCCGCTGCCTTTCACATAATAGATAGCTTCACCTCTGGGCTGTTCGATGCGGGCGAAAAACTCGCCGGAGGGATTGCCTTTTACCGGAACGCTGATATCCCCTTCCGGCACTTTATCAATGGCCTCCCGGATTAAGAGGAAAGACTGGAGGATCTCTTTTAACCGGACTTCACACCGGGCGTAGCAGTCGCCGTCATAGGCTGTCACCGGCTGAATATCCAGATCGTTGTATGCCTCATAGCCAAGCTTCCTGGCATCATAGTTTTCGCCGCTGGCCCGAAGCATGGGCCCTACGGCCCCAAGGAGCATAGCCCTGTCCCTTGTGAGGACGCCCAGCCCTTTCAGTCGGGCGCAGACCGAATAATCTTTCAGAAAAGTCTCCATGATGGGTCTGAAATCTTTCTCCATATCATCTACAGTATCTTTGATAGCTTTTAACATGCCGCTGTCCATATCCTTGGACACGCCGCCCACACACATAACGGAGAAAATAATCCTGCCGCCGGTAGTCAGGTCAAACATATCAAGGATTTTCTCTCTCAGCCGCCAGGATTCCATAAACAGGCTCTCAAATCCCATGGCGTCGGCGAGAAGTCCCAGCCACAAAAGATGGCTGTGGAGACGGCTCATCTCGATCCATATAGTCCGCAGATAGGCGGCACGTCTGGGAACTTCAATACCCATAACATTTTCAACAGCCTCACAGTACCCCATGCCGTGGCCGCAGCTGCAAATGCCGCAGATGCGCTCGGCGATATAAACATATTGCTTAAAGTCCTTTTTCTCAACTAATTTTTCCAGTCCACGGTGGACGAAACCAATACTTGGAATGGCTTCCACAACCACCTCGTCTTCCAGAACAAGGTCCAGGTGTACCGGTTCCGGCAAAACAGGATGCTGGGGGCCGAAAGGAATAATACTGCGCTTTGCCATGACTTCACCCCTTTTCCTTAAATGGCGTCTCTTTATCAATACGGTACAGCTTCCGGTGATAATCCATATTCAGGTTCTCAATCCGGACGCCAAATAACTCCGACGCTTCATTCTCCTGGATAAAAGCGCAGGAATAAATTTCCGTAATACTTGGGACGATTTCATCGGTGGCTACCACAAGACGCAGAGTCACCATCCGGTAATTTTTACAAAAAGAATAACTCATCTCGTAGCCGTCGTCCACTCGGACCGCGCAAATCTGGGCCAGGCGCCACCCTTCCATTTTCATGGTGATGACCTGGGCAAGAAATTCGTCCATAGAAACCGGCCGTATTTCACTTGAATAGTCCATAATTCCTCCTATTTTTCCCTGGCCTTGCTCTTTAAAGCGGCCCTTTTCTCATCCAATATATTTAAAGCCTGGATCACACCGTCAATAATGGATTCAGGGCGGGCGGCGCATCCCGGAACATAGACGTCCACAGGAATAACTGTGTCGATGCCGCCTTTTATATTGTAACACTCTTTAAAAACGCCTCCTGTGCAGGCACAGATTCCAACAGCAACAACCACTTTTGGATCAGGCATCTGACTGTAGAGCTGTTTTACCACAGGTTCTGTCTGGCTGTTGACCCCACCGGTGATCAGCAATATATCCGCCTGAAAAGGGTCTCCGGTATTGATGATTCCAAAACGCTCAACATCATATTTGGGAGTCAGGCAGTCCAGCACTTCAATATCGCAGCCGTTGCAGCTGCTGGCATCGTAATGGAGCAGCCACGGGGATTTTGACATAACGCCCATAAAAACCCTTCCTTTCTCATTTAATCAGCATCAGGATTAGAAGATTCAGACCGCCGGCAAGCAGTGTGACAAGCCAGCTTCCATAGAGAAGATGCTGCCATTTCAGTCTTGCGGTGGCATTATCCCACAAAATCTCAAGAAATAAAATAAACAGACACACCACAATGGCCAGAGGCCAGCTCCACCAATTTTTATTAATTATAAAAAGGCAGAAAATACCCAGGATCAGGATCATCTCATAATATTCCGCGATATTCATAATACCAAGGGTTGTCCCCGACATTTCCGTTGTCAGACCTTTGACCATCTCCTGGTGAGCGTGGTGGCTTGTGGAAAGGTCAAAGGGAGATTTTCTGAATTTGATGGCCGCAGTAAACATAAAACCAATAAGCATTCCCGGCATAAAGACAACAGGGCTGACAGACATCTGTATAATATCCGCCACCTGGAATGAGCCAGAGGAGAGATAAAATCCCACGGCGATAATCAGCGTCAAAGGTTCATAAGCCATCATCTGGATCATCTCACGTCCGGCGCCCATGTTGGCGTAGGGGGATGAATCGCTGGAGGCGGCGATGACTAAAAACATATCCGCCAGAGACAAAATAAACAGGCACATTAAAATATCCGTTCCGCTAAAGAGCATACAGCCGGCGATGACAAGAAAGATTAAATAGCTTAAATTCAAAAAGAGCTGTACATTATTAACGGCGATCATCTGTTTTGAAAACAGCTTGCGCAGATCATAAAAAGGCTGAAGGACCGAGGGCCCTCTCCTTCCCTGCATCCGTGCGCTGATGCACCGCTCTACGCCGTCTAAGAGTGCGCCCAAAAAGGGTGCAAGGATTAAATAGCAGATGACAAAAACGATTCTCATTGTACGGCACCTCCTATGATCAGACAAAAGACAACAATGAGCAGGCTCGCGGACAGGTAAACGCAGGGTTTCATCAGGTGCCGCATGCCAAATTCAAAGCGCAGGTACCAGTTGCTCAGATAGAGGTGGGTCGGTTCGCCCAGGCTGTTGACAAAGTGCCGGTTGTCCCCCTCATTAACGCCGTTCATGTAGATGGGTACCAGTTCGCGTTTTGCCATACGGGTGACAAAGGCCATAATCGTCGGCACGATCAGAACTGAAATCAGCATGATGGCCATGGTTGCCAGCACGCTCATGGAGAGAACAGTGCTGGCGTAGCCAAACATAGATTCCAAAATAGGATTGACAACACCTGTGGCCAGAAATGGGAACAGCAAACACATCAAAAGCATTGCCCCGGCATGGATAAACATGGATAAATATTCGTCTTTGCGTGTAATATCTTTAACACTCTGACGGGCACGGTGCTGGGTCGTCAGCTTGGAGAGCCACTTCGTCCAGTAAAACATAGTGGTGGCGCTGCCATAGGCGATGAAAATAACAAGAAGCACATTTTCCGAATCCACAAAGGCTTTCAGAGCCACCCATTTTGAGATAAGCATACCAAAGGGGGCCAGATACATTCCGGCAATGCCGATACCCATAATATAGGTCAGCTTTGGCAGCCTCAAAAGAAGGCCATGCATATCTTCAATATCTCTGGAACCGAGACAATTTTCTGTGGCCCCCACAGCTTGGAACAGCATAGATTTGCTCACCGCATGGAAGATCATTAAAAGAACGCCGCCCCACACGGTCTCCTCAACGCCAATGCCCGCGCAGGCCACGATCAGGCCAAGGTTTGAAATGGTTGAAAATGCCAGCACTTTTTTCCCGTCATTCTGGGCAATGGCCATCATGCTGGCGGCGATAAAGGTGAAGCCGCCAATGAGGGACACCATCATGCCCACAGCCGTTCCGTGCATGGCCGGAGCAAGGCGGATAAGAAGGTAGACGCCGGCTTTGACCATTGTGGCGCTGTGAAGAAGGGCGCTGGATGGGGTGGGTGCTACCATTGCCCCTAAAAGCCAGGATGAAAAAGGAAGCTGGGCGGATTTTGTCAGGCCGGCAAGGGCGAGACATGCCAAAGGCAGAGCGCCGCCAAAGGCAATGGCGTCGGAAAGCTGAACACTTCCTGTATTTTGAACAAGCACAGCGATGGCCACAGAAAATCCAAGACCACCCAGAAGGTTCATCCACAGGGCAGTAAAGCTGTTATGGATTGCTTCATCAGTGCGGGTATATCCAATAAGAAGAAAAGAAATAACGCTGGTAATCTCCCAGAAGAAATACATCCAGATCAGACTCTGGGACAGTACAAGACCAAGCATAGCCGCAAGAAATAAAAACAGCATCGAGAAGAAAAAGGGCTGACGGTCTTTAAATTCTTTGTGGTGGCTGTGATAGCCTTTCATATAGCCTACAGCATAAATGCAGATCAAACTGCCGACGATGGCTACAATGATACACATAAGGATAGCGAGGCCGTCTTCCATCATGTGGTAGTTTTCCGGAAGCTGGGCAGTAAATTCAACATACATAAGCAGTCCGGTCTGAACAACAGTTAAAATAATAACGAGGATTTTTCTATATTTGATGCCCATATAAATGATCAGGCACATTAAAAAGAGATCCACCACAGTCATAGCGTGGTCAATAAGTTCTGTATCCATGTACAAATTTACTGTAACTCCGCCTCCGGCCAGCCACATTCCAAGATTGGCAAGAGCAAGGGCGATCACACATCCGGCGCCGATGTAGACAACGATCCCACGCACCCTCTCATTTTTCAGAAATGGAAGGATAACGGCCATCACCGCCGGAAACCCAATAAGAATGGGAATCAGATCCATAAAAATACCTCCTGTCTTTTGTATATTGTAACAATTCATCCCTATCAGCACTGACGGCTGAACTGTTAATATACATTCCGTTATAAAAATAACAATCCCTCTCTAATAGTTATATTACTTTTTGTAAAAATTTACAAGAGTTCTTCTAAAAACTGTGATATTGCACTGAAAAATAAACAAAAAGTCTGGCTATGGTATTTTTTGTCCAGTCGTGATAAAATATGTTTCAATGTAACTATTCAGCCATGCGGCTGGTTTAAGAAAAATACGACAAATGCATGGCTGAATAGTTACTTTTAAAAAGGAGGGATAATCTTGCATGAATTGTCCATTACCCAAAGTATTCTTGACTACAGTCTCAGTGAAGCAAAAAAACACGGCGGTGTAAAGATACGGGAAATTCGCCTTCTCCTGGGCCCTTTTTCCGGCATTGTCCCGGAGTGCATCCAGATGTATATGGATCTTCTGGCCGAGGGGACCATTGCCCAGGGAGTTAAGATTAAGGCCACAACCCTCCCTTTAAAAGTTCGGTGCCGGGACTGCGGAAAGGAAAGCGAGATCACGCGCCGGCATATCGCCTGTCCTTTTTGCGAAAGTTTAAGACTTGAAATTTTATCATCAAATGATTTTATTATTGACAGTCTGGAGGTAGATACAGATGGAGATTAAAGTATTACATCAGGTCATGGAGTGGAATGAGGACGTCAGCCGCCAGGTCCGCCAGACCCTTAAAGAGCAAAAGATCTGCATGATTAATATTATGGGAAGCCCCGGTGCCGGCAAGACCAGCCTGATCACTGCTCTGATCGGGAAACTGGGCCGGGAATTTTGTGTCGGCGTCATCGAGGGGGATATTGCGGGACAAATCGACGCAGAAAAAATATTAAGCCTTGGCGTCCCGGCAGTTCAGTTAAATACTGACGGTGCCTGCCATATTGAGGCCATGAGTATTCAAAAAATACTGCCGCTCCTGCCGATAAACGATCTGGATGTGATCTTTGTGGAAAATATCGGAAACCTTGTCTGCCCGGCAGAATTTGATATCGGGGAATCTCTGCGGATAACCCTTTTAAGTATTCCAGAGGGGGACGATAAGGTTGAAAAATATCCTCTCATGTTTACCGATACCGGCTGTCTTGTTCTTAACAAATATGACATGCTCCCCTACTTTGATTTTGATGAGGAGCGGGTGGCCCGAAATTATGAGACAGTAAACCCCTCAGGGCCTTTATTTAAGGTAAGCTGTAAAGACGGGGACGGCCTTGACCTTCTCTGCAATTTTTTATCTAAAAAAATCCGGGAACAGATACGATGAAAAAAAGAATCTCTTTTACCATTGAGGGTGTGGTCCAGGGGGTAGGATTTCGCCCCTTTCTCCATCGCCTGGCCCGCAGGTTCTCTTTAGGGGGATGGGCTAAAAACACTTCAGGCGGTGTTTGCGGAGAACTAGAGGGTAAGGCAGATGACCTTTCGTTTTTTTTTGAGGCACTCCCTTCCTGCCTTCCGCCCCTGGCCCGGATTGAGAATATTGAAAAAAAAGAATTACAAAGCCTTGAGGGTTACAGTGATTTTAAAATCCTTGACAGTGACGTTGGGGACGGCTTCACTCTGATATCCCCGGATATGGCCACCTGCATGGATTGTGAACGAGAGCTTTTAAATCCCGCAGACCGGAGATACTTATATCCTTTTATTAACTGTACCAACTGCGGCCCCCGCTTTACCATTATCCGCCGTATGCCCTACGACCGGAAAAATACGTCCATGGCCCCTTTCCCCATGTGTCCGGTCTGTGCCAGAGAATACGGGGATATTGACAACCGCAGATACCATGCCCAGCCGGACTGCTGTCCGGATTGCGGTCCAGAGGTTTTCTTCCTGGATTCCCAGGGCAATCGCCTGCCCGGCAGCGCCTTAGATGATCCAATTTCCCATGCCCGGCGCTATTTAGCCCAGGGAAAGATTATTGCTGTTAAAGGTATCGGAGGCATCCACCTGGCCTGCAACGCCTTAGATCCCCAGGCTGTTGCCCGTCTTCGTCAAAAAAAAGGACGGCCTAGAAAGCCTCTGGCACTTATGGCTGCTTCTACGGAGGCTGTGCGGTCCATTTGCCGCCTGTCGCCAGAGGAAGAGCTGTTGCTCACAAGTGAGTCAAGGCCCATTGTGCTTCTGGAAAAAAGGGTGCCGGATATTTTGCCTAATATTTCATTTTGCGGAAGTATCGGCGTCATGCTCCCATACACGCCGGTCCACAGACTTTTATTTCACGGCTCTAATATGAAACTTCTTGTTATGACTAGCGCCAACCGTTCCGGCTGTCCTGTGCTGACAGATAACGATGAGAGCCTTCATACGTTGTCCGGCGTGGCTGACGGTTTTTTGCTCAACAACCGTGATATTGTCAACCGGTGTGATGATTCAGTGGTCATGTATGGACATAAAGGGCCGGTCTTTTTCAGAAGGAGCAGAGGTTACGCGCCAGCCCCTTTTTATTCCCCAAAGGATTTCACAGGGATCTGTGCTTTCGGAGCAGAACAAAAAGCCGCCTTCGCCTTCGGCCGTGGGCCTTATCTCTTTTTAAGCCCCCACATCGGTGATCTCAAAAATATGGAAACTATGGATCACTATGAGTCTATGGCAAAAACCTATAACGAACTGTTTAAAATACATCCGGAAATCATAGCCTGTGATCTGCACCCGGACTACGCATCCACCCACATTGCCGAGAAAGCGGCGAAGGAGGCCGGTCGCCCCCTGATCCGTGTTCAGCACCATCACGGCCATATGGCTGCCTGTATGGCAGATAACGGGCTGGATGAGGAAGTGTTTGCAATCATCTGGGACGGCACCGGTCTTGGCAGCGACAGGGAGATTTGGGGAGGGGAATTTTTGACAGGAGATTTTAAAAATTGTAAACGTGTGGGCAGTATCCGCCCCATCGCTCTTCCCGGTGGCGATAAAGCGACAGAGGAGATCGGGCGCATCGGCTTGTCTCTGTTGTGGGACGCCGGACTTGATACAGATTTCGCGCCCCTGTTTGTCAAAAAAAGGCAAGCTGTTACAGCCCTCCTGGATCACCATTTATCATGTCCTGCGGCCAGCAGCATGGGACGGCTTTTTGACGGGGTTGCCGCCCTTTTATGCTCCTTAAACGGCATTACTTTTGACGGTGAAGGGCCTATGTCCGTGGAAGCGCTTGCGTCCGGCTGTATGCCGGATCTTTCCAAAGACTGTCCGCCCTATCCTGCCCTGTTTTACAGCGACGCCGGGGTGCGCCGTTTTGACATCCGGCCTCTGGTCAGGGCTATTGTGTCAGATATAAAACATAAGGTGAAGTCAGACGCCATCGCCAAAAAATTTATGGAAACATTATGCTATATGGCTCTTTTTCAGACCCAGGCTTTAAATCCCCGCCATCTTCCTGTTGTCTTGTCCGGAGGAGTTTTTTTGAATCGTTTTTTACTTTCAGGAGTGACAGAGCTGCTGGCCCGCCATTCCTTTAAAGTCTATACCCATCATAAAGTATCCCCGACAGATGAGGGACTTGCTTTGGGTCAGGCTTTTATCGCCCTATATACATCATCAACTACGCGAAAAGAGGTTTGAAAATATTATGTGTCTTGCCATGCCCATGAAAATCAAAGAGATTGAAGGAAATTCCGCAGTTGGGGAGGCCGGCGGGCTGACCAGGGAAATACGGGTTGATTTTATCAAAGATCTTTCTCCGGGAGATTATGTTATGGTCCACGCCGGTTTTGCCATTGAGAAAATGAGCGAGAAGGAAGCTCTTGACAATATTAACTTCATGGAGGAACTGGAACATGCTCTATGAAAGTTACTTTAAAAAGCCTAAAGACATTGCCGGGGTAATCGCCAAGGTCAGGGACCTGGCAAAGATGACTGGGCCGGTGCGCCTTATGGAAATCTGCGGCACCCACACTATGGCTATTTCCAGATCAGGGATTCGGGGGCTTTTTCTTCCGGAGATTCAACTGATCTCCGGCCCCGGTTGCCCGGTATGTGTGACGCCTTCCGGGGTGATGGACGAAATATTTAAGCTCAGTGACCATAAAAATATTGTGATCACAAGCTATGGGGATCTGCTGAGAGTTCCAGGAAGCCGCCGGGGGGACAGCCTTCTTCGCCGAAAAGCCCTTGGGGCGCATGTGGTGGATGTCTATTCTCCTATGGACGCCCTGGCTCTGGCCCGGAAAAATCCGGGCAAAGAAGTGGTATTTCTGGGCGTCGGTTTTGAGACAACGGCTCCCGGAACCGCATCGTGTCTGTTGGAGGCGGTCAGACAGGGGGTGGAGAATTTCTCTATTCTGTGCCTTTTAAAACCTACGGAGCCCGCCCTGCGCACCTTGGTTGAGAGTCCGGATTTTAATGTCAGCGGTTTTTTGTGTCCCGGACATGTGGCGGCGGTCACAGGGAGCGACGCCTTTGCCTTTCTTCCGGAAGATTATGGTCTTCCCGCCGTTGTCTCCGGATTTGAGGGTGCAGATCTTCTCTGCTCCATTTTACTTCTTATGGAGATGCTGGCGGATAAAACTCCGGGGCTCGTCAACGAATATGTACGCCTGGTGCGTCCAAAAGGCAATCCGGCGGCCCAGGAAATGATCCGCCGGGTTTTTGAGCCTGTGACTTGTGAGTGGCGCGGACTGGGGATGGTTCCCGGCGGCGGATTTAAAATAAAGGATGAATTTTCAGACTTTGATGCGGCCCGGCGCTTTCATCTCACCTGGCATGAGGGCAAAGAACCTGCCGGATGCCGGTGTGCCCAGGTAATCCGTGGGAGTCTGGCGCCGGGACAATGTCCACTTTTTAAAACAGTATGTACCCCACAAGATCCGGTAGGCCCCTGCATGGTATCTTCAGAAGGTTCCTGTGCCGCGGCTTTCCGCTATGAATTGTAACAATCAGAAGGAGGATCGCAGATCATGGATGATATTATTACTTTAGATTACGGCAGCGGCGGTATCAAAACCTCCGACTTTATTGATAATCTGCTGGTGCCGGCTTTTGATAATACTCCTCTAAACAAGCTTGCCGACGGCGCGGTGCTAGACGGCGCAGAGCGCCTTGTATTTTCCACAGACAGCTTTGTCGTCTCACCCTGGAAATTTCCCGGCGGAAATATCGGACGTCTCTGTGTCTGCGGGACGGTCAACGATATTGCCATGGCCGGCGGCATTCCAAAATACCTGAGCCTCTCATTTATCCTCGAAGAAGGATTTAAAATGTGGGATTTAAAAGAGATCATCGCCTCCATCGCTGACGAAGCAAAAAAGGCCCAAGTTATGATCGTCACAGGTGATACGAAGGTCGTGGAACATGGAAAAGGGGACGGCATATATATTAATACCAGCGGTATTGGTATTTTAAAAAATCCAAGACTTGGAAAAGAATATATTCGCCCAGGGGATGGGGTGATCGTCAGCGGCAGCGTGGGCTGTCATGGTGCCAGTGTCATGATGGCCAGAAGCGGCCTTTTAGATGGGGACGGGCCTTTGCGCTCCGACTGCCGGATACTCACCGACCTGGCCGTGGCCGCCCAGGACGCCGGAAATGTGCGGATTTTAAGAGATCCCACCCGTGGAGGCATTGCCACGGTACTGAACGAGTTTGTGGAAGATTCCCCCCTGACGGTGGAACTAAATGAGACGGCCATCCCTGTAGATGCGACCGTGGCCTCTGCCTGTGATCTTCTCGGCCTTGATCCCCTCTACTGCGCCTGCGAAGGCCGAATGTTAGCTGTTGTGGCCCCGGAGGACGTGCCTTCGGTTCTTGACGCCCTTCACCGTCTTTCCGGCGGGGAAAAGGCTGCCTGTATCGGCACCATTACCCAGAAGCGCCCCGGTCAGGTAATATTAAACACCAGCCTTGGAGGGAGGCGTCTCCTTGGAAAACTATCCGGACACCAGCTTCCAAGAATCTGTTAAACCGGGATTTTTTGTAAATCTATATGCCCCGCGGCGTAAGCAGCGCTGTGGGAAAAAAGCGCGTCCTGGCGAAATTTGTGCCGCCGGGACGCGCTTTTATTTTTAGTTTCTACTGTTTTTTAATTTCTACTGTTTTCTTTTAAAAAACGATCTCTTTGCCTTCAGCGTCAGATTTGTAGATAGCGTCGAGGATTTCTGTAACTACAAACGCCTGCTCAGGCAGCACTAACGGATCTTTGCTTGGGTCGATAATGCAGTCGATCCACTGTTTTGCTTCCAGAGCGCCGGGTTCGGAGGCGCCGCCTTCAAAATAGGCGACCTGGCCGGAGCCGGAAATATGTTCTTCCATGAGAAGGTTGTTTTTGCCTCTGTTATAGATCAGTTCGTTGTCTTTAAAGCTCATGCCGGAGCGGATCTCAGCGCCGGCTTTTGTTCCGCAAAGTGTGGTGGATGCTTCCCTGGATTCAAGAATATTCAGAGCCCAGGATGCTTCAAGGACAATAGTTGCCCCGTTTTTCATTTTGATGAATCCGAAAGCGGAGTCTTCTACTTCATAAGTCTCTGGGTCCCATGGTCCAAAAAGGTTGCCTTCTGTAGCCTGGGGAAGGTGTCCTAATTTATAATATACGGAACCTGTGACACGGTCAGGTTCATAATTGTTCATGCACCACAATGTAATATCCAGGGCATGGGTTCCGATGTCGATAAGGGGGCCGCCGCCCTGAAGGGCTTTGTTAGGGAATACACCCCAGGTTGGAACAGCTCTGCGGCGCACAGCGTGAGCTTTGGCGTAGTAGATATCTCCCAATTCCCCTTCTTCACAGGATTTGTGGAGTGCCTGAACCTCAGGTCTGAAACGGTTCTGATAACCGATAGTAAATTTCTTTCCCGATGCTTTCCATGCGTCGATCATTTCTTTCGCGGCTTGAGGATTGTGAGCCATTGGTTTTTCACAGATGACATGCTTGCCTGCTTTAAAAGCGTCCACAGTGATCGGGCAATGGGCAACGTTGGGTGTAAGGACATTGACAGCATCAATTTCAGGATCTGCCAGTAATTCTTTATAATCTGTGTATACCTTTGCATCGGGTGTGCCGTATTCTTTTGCTGCTTTCACAGCTCTCTCTTCAATAAGATCGCAGAAAGCAACCAGGTCTACACGGTCTTTCTGAGTACGAAGAGATGGTAAATGTTTTTGGTTTGCGATACCACCGCAGCCGATGATACCAATCTGAACTTTGCCATTTTTCATAGTTTTCTTGCATCTCCTTATGCGTTTTTGACTTATTTTACTAAATCACCAAACACATATTAGCATTTTTTTGGTGGTTTTGCAAATCTTTTAGGTTATTTTCAGAAAAAGAAACAAAAGTCTTTAATGACTGTACAGCGCCGTCTCCCCCAGCTCTTCCTCAATTTTTAACAGCCGGTTATATTTGGCGGTGCGCTCAGCCCGGCATAGGGCTCCGATCTTTATTTTTTCTGTATTTAATGCTACTGCCAGGTCAGAGATAGTCGTATCCTCACTATCCCCCAAGCGGTGGGAAAAGATCACTTCATATCCGGCATTTCTGGCAAAATCCGCCGCCGCCATGGCTTGGGTCAGCGTACCGGCCTGGTTCGGTTTAATTAAAACTCCTGTGCCGGCCCTCTTTTGAACGCCCATCTGGATTCTGGACGGACTGGACACAAAAAAGTCATCGCCGATAATAGATACTTTCTGCCCAAGTTCCACAGTCAGTCCACACCATCCTTCCCAGTCATCCTGATCCATCCCATCCTCAATGGCCCGTATGGGGAATTTATCGCACAGATAATGATAATACTGGATCAATTCACCGGTAGTCATAGACATATTTTCCTTCTGGGACAGACAATATTTCCCATTGATCCAAAATTCAGTGGCGGCAGCGTCCAGAGCCAGGACCACGTCCTTTCCCGGCTGATATCCGGCTTTGACAATGGCTTGAATAATCAGGGCCAGCGCCTTTTCGTTGGAGGAAATATCCGGGGCATAGCCCCCTTCCGCTCCCACGGCTGTAGAATAGCCTTCCATATCCAAGATCCGGCCAAGATGATGAAAAACCTCTGCGCCCACGCGGACGCCTTCCCGGAAACAGTCTGTACCCGCAGGCATGATCATAAACTCCTGAAAACTCAAGCCGTTGTTGGCATGTTTTCCCCCGCTGATCATAGTGATCATCGGAACAGGGAGCCGCCGGGCAAAGCAGCCGCCCACATACCGGTACAGCGGCATGGAGAGGCAGGCTGCCGCAGTTTTCGCGCAGGCCAAAGACACACCAAGAATACTGTTGGCGCCCAGATTTCCTTTATTATCTGTGCCATCCAGAAGAGACATAGCCTGGTCGATACCTACCTGATCGAAGATACACATGCCGCAAAGCTGTGGGGCGATGGTTTGATTCACATGCTCTACCGCTTTTTTGACACCCTGGCCCAGATAGCGCTTTTCTTCCATATCCCGAAGATCCAGGGCCTCGTAAATTCCTGTGGAGGATCCGGCCGGAACAATGGCTCCAGCAGCCATGCCGCACTGTGCGCAAACTTCCACGGCCACTGTGGGATATCCCCTGGAGTCCAGCACTTCTCTGGCATATATGGATTTAATAAATGGCATAAAAAACCTCCCTTGACATTTTTTATAGTATAAACGTCCAGGGAGATTCTTATACATTTTCAGCCGGTTGTTTCAAAAGCCTGATGTTTATGGTGGCCGTATTATCTTAAAAATCCTTCAACTATCTTTTCCTCAGCCTCAGCCTCTGACAGACCTAAAGTCATCAGCTTTGTAATTTGCTCGCCGGCAATTTTTCCGATGGCAGCCTCGTGGATTAACGCCGCCTCTGTGCTGTTGGCAGTCAGCTCAGGTATAGCCTCAATTTTGGCGTGATCCATAATAATGGCATCGCACTCAGAGTGGCCGCTGCAGACCGTGTTTCCGATAATCTTAGAGACAAACTTCTGGTAGGAATTTTCCTTGGCAACAGCCCTTGAGATTAAGTTTGCTCCCGAATCTTCCCCGTCCAGGGTCACGTCAAAATAGCTTTCCGCCGTCTGTTTTCCGTGGGTCATGAGCCGCTCTGTAATGACAATCTTAGCGCCTTCGGCCAGCTTGGCATGAGTCTTGCGAATGGTGGAATCGACGCCTTTGATCTGAACAGTCTCCATCTCCATGTAGCTGTTTTTAGCCATTTCCACATTAGTTTCAGGATTCATGATCCTCTCGCCGTTGCCATCTCCCATGCCATAATGTTTCTCCACATATTTTACACGGGAGTTTTCACCGATATAAAAGCTGTGGATGCCATCGTGGCGGCTGTCGGCGCTGCCGCCGTTGTGAATGCCGCACCCGGCTATAATGGTTACATCGCAGTCCTCGCCAATGTGGAAATTATTGTAGACAACCTCGCTCAGTCCGGACTGGCTGATAATCACCGGGATGTGGAGACTTTTTTTCTTTGTTCCCGGCTTTACATAAATATTTAAACCACTGCCATCCTCCATAGGGACAATCTCAATCTCCTCGGTAGACTGGCGGCCGATACTCTTGCCGTTTTCGCGGATATTGTAAGCACCCTCAGGAATATCATGAAGGCCCGCAACTTCCTTTAATAACTGTAATCTGATCTCATCCATGATTGATTCCTCCCATCTGTCAACACTGTTCGTAATATCTGCATCCGCAGCCTTCCGGCCGGTCGATCTGCCCGAAAATCTTTGGCAGCATCTCTTCTCTGGGGCCTCTGTCCCTGAGCTGTCCGTCAGCGATCATGACGATCTCATCGGCAATATTGAGGATACGCTCCTGATGGGAAATGATCATAATATTGCCATGGTTTTGCTCATGGAGCTTTTCAAAAACCTGGATCAGATTCTGGAAGCTCCACAGGTCGATCCCAGCCTCAGGCTCGTCAAAAATAGTCATGGCGGTATTCCGCGCCATAACTGTGGCGATCTCGATACGTTTTAATTCACCGCCGGAGAGGCTTGCGTTGACTTCCCTGCGGATATAGTCTTTGGCGCACAGGCCTACCGCTGACAGGTACTCACAGGCTTTGTCCACATTGATAGGCTTGCCTGTCGCCAACTGGATCAGATCAAATACAGTAATTCCTTTAAAACGGACCGGCTGTTGAAAAGCATAGCTGATCCCACGTTTTGCCCGCTCTGTCACGTTTAACTGGGTAATATCCTCCCCGTTCCAAAAGATCTGTCCCTGGGAAGGTGTCTCAATCCCAGCGATGATCTTGGCCAGGGTGGATTTTCCGCCGCCGTTTGGACCAGTGACTACAACAAATTTATTATCTTCAAGTGTCAGATTAATATTTTTAAGTATTCCTTTTGTTTTACTGTTTTCGTCAACATCAAAAGAAATATTGCGTAATTCAAGCATTTTTCTGCTCCTTCCTCTTTTTTAAAAGCATTTCTGCCCGATATGTATTATAAGGCAATTATATAAAAATTACAAGAACAGGAAAAAAGATCAAAGCCTATTGAGAAAAAACTTGCGAAAATATGTGTTTTCATGCATAATAATTCCCGTGTTGTCTTTTTTACAAAAACATGAGGTGAAACTTTAATGACAGATAAAAAAATGATCTTTTTTGATATTGACGGTACCCTTCTGCCCCAGGGATGGCAAGATGTCCCGGAAAGTACAAAGGAAGCTTTAGCGTTGGCCAGTGAAAAAGGACATCTCCTTTTTATCAATACCGGTCGGACAAGTTTTAATATTGATCCCTTTATACACGCGCTGCCATTTGACGGCTACGTCTGCGGCTGCGGTACCTATATTTTCTATAAAGGCCAGTGTCTTTTATCCCACACCATCGACCATGCGCTGTGCATCCAACTGATCGAAAAGCTGCGCCAATGCCGTATTCCGGCCTTTTATGAGGAAAATAATCATATTTATTTTGACACAGATGCCTCAGCCCCATCCCCGGAAATCATGGCCACTGTGCGCAAAGTTTTTGGTGCGAAAGCATATGATCTTCCGGAAAATATTTACGATCCCACATTTACATACGACAAGATCCTTGCCTATATTCAGCCGGACAGCGATGTGGAAAGTTTCCGCAAGTTCAGCGATCCATACCTGGAATATATTGACCGGGGAAATCATGTGGCTGAAATTATCCAGCGGGGATATTCTAAAGCCACAGGTATCGGATTTTTGTGTGACCGCCTGAACATCCCCCTCGAAAACTGTTACGCTCTGGGAGACAGCACCAACGACCTGGCTATGCTGGAATATGTCCCCCACAGTATTGCCATGGGAAACAGCGACAAAATCATCCTGGAAACCTGCAGCTATATTACCGATGACGTTGGCCGGGATGGAGTGTACAAGGCATTGGCCCATTTTCAGCTTATTTAAAAAAACTGGCCGGCGCCAAAGCGGCCCGGCCAGTGTCCTGTGGCAACAGTTCGTCCTGCTCATTCCTGACGGACGAACTGTTGCTTAATTATAATTTATTATATTCTTCATCTGAAACCGCTTCAAGCCACTCGTTGGACGCGCCCTCTGCCGGCACTTCAATGGCCAGATGCTGGAACCATCTGTCCTTCGCGGCGCCGTGCCAGTGTTTTACTTCCGGCGGAATATTTACAACATCGCCTGCATGAAGTTCACGGGCTTCCTTGCCCCATTCCTGGTAATAGCCCCGGCCTCCGGTAACTAAAAGAATCTGCCCGCCTTTGTGATGAATGTGCCAGTTATTGCGGCATCCAGGCTCAAAGGTCACGTTGCCTACGCTTACTCTCTCTGTAGTGAGCATTTTCAGATAACTCTGTCCGATAAAATACTGGGCGAAAGCTGTGTTGGGATCACCGATCTCAAATACGTTTCCGCCGCCTAAGTCCTGTTTCATTTTTTTCTGTATCCATGTGTAACGCCTCCCGCATTATGTTCATGAGGTGCCGACAAATCCAGCGCTTGTCTCATGTTTATTATGAGCCGGTTACAGGAGCCTGGGACAGACGCTCTTTGCCTTCTTTTTTCAGCAGACCAGACAGATGGTTTCTTGGTTTTGTGTTCTCGGTTTTGGCAGCTTCCATGCTTTGAGCTGCTCTCATGTTCATTACAAGCATTTGCAGCCGGTTTTCAATGTTGGCAAAGCTTACGTCCGGATCATAGTCCAGAGGAAGGATCTGGGCATCCGGGTAGACCGCCTTTAACTTTTTGGAAATTCCCCGCCCTACCACATGATTTGGAAGGCATCCAAAGGGCTGGAGGATGACAAAGGTCCGGCATCCTTCCTTTGCGTGATGGAGAATTTCCGCCGGAATCAGCACGCCTTCGCCGGCGTCAAATGTATGGTGAATAATAGGATCGCTCTCACCCACCAGTTCCTGCATCCGGCAGGCCGGATGATATAATGGGTGGCTTTTGGCAATCTTATCTGTAGTGTCGTGAGCCAGATTGAAAATATGGTCTTCCGCAAAAAACAAGACTCGCTTCGCCAGTCCCCGGTGTACATGGTATTCTTTAATCTGGCTGTCCTGGTAAAAATAAGTCTTGCGGATGACGTCGGTCATTTTAGCCTCGATGACTTCAAATCCGTTATCCTCCAGATATCTTTCAATATCGTGATTGGCCCCCGGATGAAAATTCAGCAGGTACTCTCCTACAATCAGCACCTGAGGTCTGACATGGGAGCGGTCGTAGGCTACCTCTTTCATCATCTCTATAGCCTTCTTAAAACCTTCCTTGGCGCCAGCTACTCCGCCGTGTTCAAGGCCGTCCACAAGAGCGTCCATAGCTCTCTCAAAAGCCTGGTCCGCGCTGCCGCGCGTCAGCTCGTAAGGACGAATCTTTCGCAGCAGCTCTTCCAGAGCGTCGATCATAGGCATCGCGTAGACAATGCGCAGAGCAGACGTAACGTTTAAGCAAAATCCTGGATGGAGATTGTGGGCGTCGGTGTCATCATTGGTCAATATGGGGACCTTCTCAAATCCCGCGTCATCCAGGGCCTTCCTCAGCAATGAACTGTAATGGGTCAGCCGGCAGTCGCCAATATATTTTGCCATACCTATGGCAGTTGTATCCGGGTCATATTTGCCGCTTTTTAGGGCGGCCAGAGCCTCTCCGATAACAATCTGGGCCGGAAAACAAATATCATTGTGAACGTACTTTTTCCCAAGACGGATGGCCTCTTCCCGGCCAAGCTCCAAAGGCACTGCCTTAATTCCCTGGGAAGCAAATACCGCCGCCATGATCCTGGAAAAGGCGTGGGATGTATTGGGTACCAGCACTGTCCGCAGCTTCCGGTCGTCTTTTGTGTATTTAACCGGATAAGGATCTTTAAGAGGCTCCGGCTTTCCCGTCAGTCCCCGGCTCCGTTTCATGGCTACAGTCTCCAAAAATGAGCGCACGCGGATGCGCAGCGGCCCCTGAACATCGCTCTCGTCCACTTTCAGAACCAGAGGCGTCTTTTTGGAGATCTCATTCATAAGACGAATGATCTCATCGGAGAGGTAGGCATCGTGTCCGCAGCCGAAACTGACAATCTGCACATATTCCAGAGCGTCCTCCTCAGCGGCTGTAATAGCCCCGGAAAGCATTCTGGCGTGGTAATTGTTCACAATGTCCAGACGGCTTTTGCTCAGGTCAACTCTGTTGACCTCCGGGAGGGAATCCGCCGTCAGTACAGGGATACCGTATCCTGCAAACATTTCCGGAAGTTCATGGTTAACCAGGGCGTCATTTTGATAGGGCCGGGAGGCCAGGACAACAGCAAAGGCATGCTCTTTCTTCACCTGGTCAATGACCGCAGCGCCCCGCTCCTTTAATTGGCGGGAAAAGGATTCCTGGGCCCGGTCCCCGGCCTCCATGGCCTTTATTGTATCTCTCCTGGAAATATGAAAGGTTTCGCTCATATATTTTATAAGCTGGAGCTGCTTATCTTCCTGAGTATACCAGTGAAACATGGGGGCGTCATAGGGGATGCCCCAGTGTTCCTCAGGATTGTCTGAGTTTTTAATAACCAGAGGATATCCCTTGACAATTGCGCACATAGACTGGCTTGTCTCCTCTGTGTTCTCCGAGGGCACCGTTGTGATGATGGGCATAAAAATCCGGTCCACCCCTTTAGCTTTTAAGTTTCTCAGATGTCCGTGGACAAGTTTTGCCGGAAAACATACCGTATCTGACGTTACCGCAGATAGCCCGTCCTCATAAATCTTCCGGGTGCTGAAATCTGAGAATACAACGCCAAAGCCAAGACTTTTCCAGAAGGTTGTCCAAAAGGGCGCCGTCTCCCAAAAAGACAGAATCCGGGGCATACCGATAGTGACCTTTTGGTCGGGCAGCAACCTGGGACAGTCGTAATCCTGAAAAAGAAGCTTTTGACGGTCTTTAAACAGGTTGGGGATCTTCCGAGCTTTTTCCCGCTTCTGTTTAAGCTGTTTTTTAACGGCTTCCTCTTTTGGATCTCCTAAAATTTCTCCACGCTCGCATCGGTTATTGGTAATCCAGGATTGCCCGTTGGAGAAGGTTAAAATCGTCCGTTTACAGTGATTGGTACAGAAAGGACAAGGTTTGTTGGCCTCCTGATGATAGGAAAAGCTGTCCAGTTCGTCCAGGGCGATAAAAGTACTCTGGGCCGGAGCTTTCTCATACTGCTCTTTGGCGATCAGGGCCACGCCGATGGCGCCCATAAGTCCCGGATAAGGCGCACGCGTCACTTCCTTTCCAATGTACTCCTCCAGGGCGCGAAGCACCGCGTCATTTTCAAAGGTTCCTCCCTGAACGACGATTTTATCGCCGAGAGCGTCCACATTGGACAAACGCACTACTTTTGTAAATACATTTTCAATAATGGAACGGCACAGTCCGGCCATAATATCTTCGCCCCTGCGGCCGTTTCGCTGTTCAGTGATAATACTGCTGTTCATAAATACGGTACACCGGCTGCCAAGGACTGCCGGATGTTTGGAGGCAAAAACGGCTTCGGCAATTTTTCCCACAGGGATGTGGAGGGTGGAGGCAAAGTTTTCAAGGAAAGAGCCACATCCCGAAGAACATGCCTCATTGACAAGAATGTTGGTGATGATCCCATGGTCCAGCCAGATGGCTTTCATGTCCTGTCCGCCAATATCTAAAATAAAGGTGGCATCTTTGACATACTTTTCAGCGGACCGGGCATGGGCGACAGTCTCCACCGTGTGGTAATCCGCCCCAAAGGCCTTGGCAAAAAGGACTTCCCCGTAGCCAGTGGTTCCCGCAGCCAGAATACGAAGCTGTTTTCCTGCCCTTTTATACTTATCCCGCATTTGAATCAGCGCCTTTCTGGCCACATCCAAGGGAGTTCCTTCATTTGGGGCATAAAAACAGTCCAAAATATTTTCATTTTTATCCACAAGAACAAATTTTGTCGTGGTACTTCCCGAATCAATGCCTAAATATCCACAGACGTCCTGAGCCTTTTCCATATCGCCGAAATCCCGCTCCGGCTTTTTATGCCTCTCTAAAAAGGCCAGCTTCTCCTCCTCCGATTCAAACAGAGGTTTTGCCTCAGACATGGCCGTACTGACAGAGGAAGTCTTTTGGGAATTTAATATTTCAAGAAGTTTTCCCGCCGTAGAGCATACTCTGGCGGAGGGTATATTTTTCATGGAGAGTGCCGCGCCGTAAGCCACTATCAATTCTGAATGGGGCGGAACCAGGACATCCTCTTTTGAAAGGCCAAGTCTCTGGGCAAAAACCTGGACTAAAACCGGGTTAAAAGTTAAAGGACCGCCCGCAAAAGCCACCGGAGGCTTGATCTCCAGGCCCTGGGCGAGACCGCCGATGGTCTGCTTGGCGATGGCGTGAAAAGCGGACAGGGCAAGATCCTCCTTGGCAATTCCCTGATTTAAAAGGGGCTGTATATCCGTTTTGGCATATACGCCGCAACGTCCGGAAATGTCGTAGACACACTGGCCCTTCCCTGCCAGCGCGTTAAACTCTTCCACCGGAACTTTGAGGACAGAAGCGATCTCATCAATAAAAGCGCCGGTTCCTCCGGCGCAGCTTCCGTTCATGCGCATATCCGACACAGTCAGCGCCCCGGTGACTTCATCTTTTCCAAAAAAGATCATCTTGGCGTCCTGACCGCCCAGCTCAATGGCCGTCTGTATACTGTTATACTGACTTTTCAATGCCTCCGCGTTGGCGGCCACTTCCTGAACAAAGGTGAGTCCCAGCTTTTTAGCGATCGGCTTAGCGCCGGAACCGGTAAGGGCTACCTGTAAAAAATTCCCCGGAAAACGTTGGTTCATCTGCTCCAGCACGTTAATAATGCTCTGAAACTGATCGGCATGGTGTCTGCGGTAATCTGAGTAGAGAAGGGTTCCTTTTGCCCCATCCACAGCGACAACCTTCGTCGTTGTGGAACCCACGTCAATGCCAACCAGCAACTTTCCCTGATTGATATTTTCTTTTGTGTTATTTATCATTCTCTCACTTACTTTCTTTTCCTTGCGTTCAGTTTTTCAGTTTAATAGCAATGTATTTCATTTATAGGCCAAAAAATCCCTAAATGTTAATGCCTTAAAAATGGATATATTCCGAGAACTGAATGTGAAATAGGGAATAAAGATTAACTGTATATAAGACCGCAAAATTTGTAGAATTTTGCCAAAATATTTAAGTTGTATTTTAACTGAGAGAAATAAAGATGTCAAGACACCAGTTCTCCAAATTTGTGATAAAGCGTTACTATTCACAGTCGATTTGAAGCAGATACACAGATTCGTCAAGCTTGCTCACAAGAAGATGGGTAACTGCTTCAAATCGAACTGCAAAGCAGACGAGATTGCGAATGCAGCGTGGAGGGACTGTGAATAGTAATGGAAAAACCGCCGATGTCAAAAGTGGCGAAACACTTCTTTCATCTGCGGCTTTTTCGATTTTTGGGGAGCAGACCGGCAATTAAGGGCCTAACGCCCTTAAAAATTTATATGGATTATTTTTCGTATAAATATTTTTCCGGCAAGGTCACATGGAAATCTTTGGCAAGATCGCGGAAATTGTCCGGCGAAATAGTCTGGCGTTTTGGCTGTCCCATGGACATAACCTTTACAAGGATCTGGGCGGATTTCTCCACAGTGTGCATCAGGCCGAAGGTAATGTCAAAGTCCTCGCCGGAGCAGAACATTCCGTGATGAGCCCAGATGGCCACGTTGAAATCTTCCATTAATTCGCTTGTCTTTACGGCAATATCTCTGCCGCCGGGAACCATCCAGTCCACAACGCCGATGCCGTCAGGGAAAACTACCGGGCACTCTGTAGCCATCTCCCACAATTCTCTTGTGAACACTTCGCTGGTGAGAGGGAGAACAAAAGTCAGGGCGATAACATTGGGGGTGTGAGCATGGTAGATGACTCTGTGCTGTCCGTTGGTCACTCTCTTTTTCACTTCGTGGTTCATCAGGTGGCTTGGAAGTTCGCTGGTTGGACGTGCGCCGCCCTCAAGGCCCCAGCAGATCTGATAATTTTCGCCGCTGCCGTCCACTTTAATGATCCCAATACTCTCCTCCGGTTTAAGGATCACATTGCGAAAAAATTTGCCGCTGCCTGTGACGAGAAAGAACTCTCCGGCAAGCTGTGGAACGCAAGTCCCGATAGCCTTCCACTCCCCGTCAAAGCTCAGATCGTCTTTAACGCTTTCGATTTCTTCATCTTTAATGCGGTAGGACAGATTGCCGCCGTTGCGCTCATGCCAGCCCTGCTCCCATCCGTCGTTGCACATCCGTATAAATCCTTTTGTAAATTCAGCATCTAATACTCTCATTTTTCCTTTTCCTTCCATATATTAATGATCTTATGATACCACTTATCGCGGCCTGGCGCCACACTAATCTCTTTTGCTTAAAACCTGTTCCTCGTAGGCTTTCACATCGTCATACCATGTCTCCCGCACCGGAACACCGCAGCTCTCACAGAAATAATCCCATACATCGCCGAAAGGATAGGTCTTCATCTCCTCCTGGATGAGAAGGACTTCTGTCAGGCGGCCTTCTTCCTGGAAATCGGCCAGCTTTTTATTAGGCGTCAGCAGAGCATAGAGAAGAGCTTTGCGGAAACTGCGCATGCCTACGGTCCAGGCGGCAATACGGTTAATGCTGGCGTCGAAAAAGTCCAGGCCGATCATGACTCTTTCCAGGGCGTCGTTGCGCACAATCTCTTTGGCGATCTCCTTTGTCTCATCATCAAAGAGGACTACATGGTCGGAATCCCAGCGCACCGGCCGTGTAACGTGGAGCGCGATCTTATCAAAAAACAGCAGCATTGAAGATATTTTATCAGATACAACCTCTGTGGGGTGATAATGTCCGTTATCCATCAGAGGAAGGATACCCCGGCTTGCCGCGTAATTTACAGTAAACTCAGAGGATCCTACAGTGTAAGATTCCATGCCGATGCCGAATACTTTGGATTCAAGGCATACGAGAACTTTTTCTTTATCGTAGGGGATACCAAGAATCTCATCCAGGGACTCTTTAAATCGTTTTCTCGGCGTCAGCCGGTCCGCGGGAATATCTTTATATCCATCAGGAATCCATATATTCATCACACAGGGCTGGCCGAGTTCCTCGGCAAAATACTGGGCGATCTTTAAGCATGCCTGTCCGTGGCGTATCCAGAATTTGCGCACCTCCGGGTCCGGGCTTGACAGCGTGAGATTATCTTTAACCATGGGATGGGAGAAAAATGTGGGATTAAAGTCAATGCCCATATGTCTTTCTCTGGCAAATTCCACCCACTTGGCAAAGTGTTTCGGCTCGATGGCGTCCCTGTCGGCAAACTCTCCCTCCTCAAAAATAGCGTAGCTTGCATGAAGGTTCAGTTTCGTCCTGCCAGGAACTAAAGATAACACTTTGTCAATATCGTCCATAAGTTCCTGGGGTGTTCTCGCCTTTCCCGGATAATTGCCGGTGGTCTGGATGCCTCCGCTCAACGCCCCTCTCTGGTCAAAACCGATGACGTCGTCCCCCTGCCAGCAGTGCATGGACACTGGAATATCTTTCAGAATTTTTAACGCCTCGTCAGTATCAACTCCTGCCTGTCTGTAGATTTCTCTGGCGGATTCATAGCGCTCTTTTGTTGTCATCATGATCATTCTCCTTTCGATTGCTCCGGATTAAAAATTTTTATAGGGAAAGATTTAAAAATACATTCTCGTCCTGCTTTTAAGTCGGGAAAAATCTGACCGTGGATCATCTGGACTAAAAGATTGCCGATGGCCGTCGCTTCCGTTGGCCCGGCCACCACTGTTTTCCCGGAAACATTGGCCGTTACCTGGTTGAGATAATCGGCGTTGGAGCCGCCCCCGATAATATGTATACAGTCAAAGGATCTTTGGCAAATCCCCTCAAGCTGAGCTAAAGTCTCACTGTAAGATTGTCCAAGGCTCTGATAAATCACCGACGCCATCTCTCCAATAGTCTTCGGAACTTCCTGCCCGGTACTGCGGCAGTAATCTCTCACTGCCTCCTCCATACTCTCTGGCACCAGAAAACGTCCGTCATTAACGTCCACCCTTGAAGGAAAATCCCGGTTCTCCTCAGCCATCTGGCAGAGCTGGGCAAATGACCAGGCGTCTTTTTCTTCATGGCGCACACACTGGATCATCCAAAGTCCCATAATATTTTTCAGGAAGCGGAACCGAAATTCATATCCGCCCTCGTTGGTCAGGTTGGCCGCTCTGGCTTCCTGTGTGCAGATAGCTTCTTTGACTTCCGTACCCATGAGGGACCATGTCCCTGAGCTGATATAAAGACCTGTATCTTCCCGGCAGGGCATGGCAAGAACCGCTGAGCCGGTGTCGTGGGTTGCCGGAAGGACTACCTGGCAGTCAAATCCCACGATTTTTTGTATTTCCTCAGTGAGATTTCCCAAAACATGGCCCGGCTGAGCAATATTAGGAAATATGTTTTTAGGGTAGCCGCACTTTTCAATAATCTCCCAGTCCCAATCTTTGGTCTGCACATTGACAAGCTGGGTTGTGGTGGCGTTGGTATATTCACAGCACATTTTCCCTGTGAGGAGGAAATGAAAATAATCGGGGACAAGGAGCAATGTCTTTGCCTTTTCCAAAAGTTCTGGCGTCTGCTCCTTCACTGCCATAAGCTGATAAATCGTATTAAAGATCTGTTTCTGAATGCCGGTGCGCCGATACAGTTCCCCCTCCGGGATCTTTTCATAAACTTTAGCATCCATACCTGCTGTCCGGTTATCCCGATAACCGACCACAGGCCCTAAAAGCTGTCCATCACTGTCCAAAAGGGCAAAATCCACAGCCCATGTGTCAATTCCTATGCTTTCCGGAATCCGCCCCGTGTCCCGGCATTTTTTCATGCCCCGGAGGATTTCCTGAAACAGACGTCCGGCGTCCCAGCAGGCTCTCCCGCCAATATTTACCAATCCATTGTCAAAGCGGTAAATTTCTTCCATGTGAAATATTCCATCTTCCATCCAGCCAAAAATGTGACGGCCGCTGGAAGCCCCGATATCAACTGCCAAAAAAGTCCTCATGGATTTTTTGCTCCTCTCCTGTTTTGATCTGTTTTAAGGATACATCTTTTTCAACAGTTTTTTTAGGTCCTGAAAGCAAAAAAAATAGGACTTTATTTGCAGGCTGTGGTAAAATAACCGCAAAGGGGGCTGCGATACATATGTTTTGCCCGCCGCAAAACAGCCCCGCCCATCCGGGCAACCCCTGCCTGCACATAAAATCCCTGTTGAAAGGAGAAATCCATGGATAATGAGATATTAAATTTACTTAGACCTGTGACGCCGGAAGAAAGAGAGATCCTCGACGGAAAAATGTCCGTCAACAGGGACCTGTATACATCCTCCCAGAGTTTTATTATTGACAGCCGCAAACTTTTAGAAAAAGGACAGCTCATTGAGATCCGGCCGCACACCCGGTTTATCCATTTTCCCTGCCACCGCCACAACTACGTGGAAATGGTCTACATGTGCGCCGGATCAACGACCCATATCATTAACGGCCGGGAAAAGGTAGTCCTTGAGGAGGGGGATCTTCTTCTGCTGAATCAAAATGTGACTCAGGAAATCCTCCCCGCCGGCATGGAAGATATTGCCGTAAATTTTATCATCCTCCCGGAATTTTTTGACCAGGCCATGGCCATGGTGGGCCATCATAACGTCCTGTACAATTTTATTGTATCCGCCCTGTCCTCAAGCAACGGCCTGTCCAGCTACCTCCATTTTCATCTGAAAAACGCCCTCCCGGTAAACAACCTTATCGAAAATATGGTGTGGACGATACTGAAAAAGAGCCAGACCGCCAACACCATCAATAAAATTTCCATGGGTCTTTTATTTCTAAATCTCCTTGATTTTGGGGACGCCATCAACAAGGAGGAAGAAAATCAATATGAACAGCATCTTGTGTTTTCCGCTTTAAAATATATTGAAATTTACTACAGATCGGGAACACTGGAAGATTTCTGCCGCCTCCACCATGAGAAAACATACACCGTCAGCCGCCTTTTGAAAAAGCATACGTCGAAAAATTTCAAGGAACTTCTCATGGATGGCAAGCTGAGCCAGGCGGCATGGCTCCTGAAAAACACCCAATTGTCCACCGAAGCCATTTTCCATAGTGTGGGCTATGAAAACAGCAGCTTCTTCCACAGGAAGTTTCGGGAAAAATATGGCAAAACCCCAAGGGAGTTTCGGGCCGCCAAAACCCCATCATAAACCGTCCTCTTAAAGCCGCCTCTTAAATTGCTCTGAAGGCTTCATCTAAAGCGGCGATAAGATCTTCTGCTTTTTCAATGCCTATGGAGAGACGTATAGTATTGGGCCGGATGCCCTGCTCTTCCAGTTCTTCAGTGGTACACTGACTGTGGGTTGTTGTGGCAGGATGGATAACGAGGGATTTCACATCCGCCACATTGGCCAGAAGAGAAAAAACAGGCAAATGGTCGATAAATATCTGGGCCCTCTGACTGTCCCCTTTAATCTCAAAGGTAAAAATTGAACCTCCGCCCTCCGGAAAATATTTTTGGTACAGGCCGTGGGTCGGTTCTGTCTCAAGAGAAGGGTGATGCACAGCTTCCACCTGGGGATGGGCAGCCAGATATTTCACGATTTTTAAGGCATTCTCCACGTGGCGTTCTACTCTAAGGGACAATGTCTCCAGTCCCTGGAGTAAAAGGAAGGCGTTAAATGGGGAGATGGCCGCACCAGTATCCCGCAAAATCACCGCACGCACATAGGTGACAAAGGGCGCCTCTGGCACCGCGTCGGCAAAGGAAACGCCGTGATAGCTTGGATTTGCCTGAGTAAGCCATGGGTATTTTCCTGATGCTTTCCAGTCAAAGCATCCTCCGTCTATGATAACGCCTCCCAGGGCAGTCCCGTGTCCGCCAATAAATTTTGTGGCGGAATGAATGACAATGTCCGCTCCGTGTTCCAGGGGCCGGATCAGATAGGGCGTGGCGAAAGTGGAATCCACCACAAGGGGAATCTGATATTTATGGGCAACTTTGGCGATCCCTTCAATATCCGCCACGTTAGAATTTGGATTTCCCAGAGTTTCAACAAAAATAGCCTTTGTATTCTCTTTAATGGCGTTTTCAAAGGCGTTCTCCTCCTGGGGATCGACAAAAGTTGTAGTGATCCCGCTCATAAGGGGAAGGGTGTGGGCCAGCAGATTGTAAGTTCCGCCGTAAATCGTTTTCGCGGCCACAATATGCTCTCCCGCTTTTGCCAATGCCTGAAATGCATATGTGATGGCTGCTGCGCCCGACGCTGTGGCCAGGGCTCCCGCACCTCCTTCCAGAGCGGCGATACGCTGTTCAAATACATCTTCGGTAGGGTTGGTCAGTCTGCTGTAAATGTTTCCTGATTCCTTTAATGCAAAGAGGTCCGCTCCATGGCGGCAATTTTCAAAGACATAGGATGTTGTAGCGTAAATCGGCACGGCCCGTGCGCCTGTGGCCGGATCCGGCTGTTCCTGCCCCGCGTGAACCTGTTTTGTCTCAAAACTCCAGTTTTTAGGATTTTTTATATCTCTCACTGTTTGTAACCTCCATAATATCATTGTCGTTCTCCCTGGAGGAGATCTGTTTTCTGAACTCATCCTATCATGGAAACCTTATTTTTTCCAATATTCAAAAAAAATATCCAGTTATAGATTTAATCTATAACAGTTCCGATCTCCTTCCATCGGTGCGAAAAAAAGCCCGGACAGGAGGGAGTTGCTGTCCAGGCTTTATCAGAATTTATCCTTTTTTTAATATTGTATATCGGAGCCACAGACCGTCGTCATCCAGCTTCTTGCAGAAAAGACCAGTTTATCATACCGCCGCCGGCAATCATGAGCCGATTGATATGAAATGAGGAGTTGAGCTTTTTTAACAGCAGGCGGCAGTCAAACCGGTCCTTCCCGGCAAATATATATGAAATGCCTTTGGCATGTACCATCTTTATTGATCCAGTCGTCCCTGAGCATATACTGATCTTGGGGCAAGGATTTCTCCAGCTTTCCGTCGGCATAGCCGCCAAGCATTGTCGTTGTCCCGTAAAGGGTGGCCTGGCAGTGATAGAAATTTCTCAGATCCCCATAGGCTTTTATGGACGCTGCAGCCTTGGACGTTCCAAAGAAGGCGCCATCAATCTTTCCGTCTAAAGACGAGAGCATGTGACAAACCACAAACATTTTTTCATCCATTTTTACGGTTCCCCTTTCTTATGGTTGATCGCCGGTTTATACACCGCTTATTTCTGTTCATCCACCGGAGGAACCATTTTTGCGTAGCTGTTCAACAGCTCCGGAGTGCTGACATAATACCGCTTTTGCTGATCCATGGCGGCGATTTCTTTCATCTCCTTGTCTGTGAGAGAAAAATCAAAGAGGTCAAAATTTTCTTTAATATGTTTTGTGTTTTTTGACCCTGGAATTACAATATTGCCGTCCTGAATATGCCAGCGCAAAATGATCTGGGCGTTTGATTTGCCGTACTTTTGTCCCAGGCGGGTAAATATAGGTTCCTGGATCAGTGTTTTGTTCCCGTGACCTAAAGGATACCATGCCTGAATGACTATACTCTCCCCGGCAAGAAACTTTTTCAGTTCTTTTTCCTGGGAGTAGGGATGAACTTCAGTCTGAAGTACCGCAGGCTTTACCTGACAGATATTGAGGATTTCATGAATCTGTTCCGGCGTAAAGTTTGAGAGGCCGATAGCCCGTACTTTACCTTCTTTGTAGGCTTTTTCCATAAGCTGGTACCCGGCGATATAATTTCCAGAGGGCTGATGAATCAGCAAAAGATCAATATAATCCGTATCCAGACGCTTGAGCGTCTTTTCCACAGCATCCGCCTGCTCATAAAATGCCGGCCACAGTTTTGTCTCAAGGAAAATATCTTCCCGGCTGATCCCTGACTGTTTTATTGCCCGGCCTACAGCTTTTTCGTTCACATAGTGATGATCTTTCTTCCTCAAAGCTACACGGTTGTTGCAAGCAGCCGGATTGAAGAAGAAATCCAGCGGTTGACAGAAAAGATTTCCCAGTCGGATTACAGGGATTCAAGCCGACTCCTGGAGCAATTCAGTCTGGAAAATCAGGCGTTGGTCATTCTTACCGGGGCAGGGGAAACTCTATCCTTTGGCTCCTTGCCCAATAGTGATCGGGACAATGTTTTGACAACCTCACTGGAAGTCAATTTTGCAGACCGACCGGAAACCTGCACTTTGAGTATTACCGCACCGGTTTCTCCGGGCCGCGAACTGACTGTAGCCTTTTTGAAAATGTTCCCACTCATACTGCTGCTGATCATGGTGATCTCCGCTGCAGGCGCCTTTCTGTGCAGCCGTGTCCTGGTGCGTCCTATTCTGGAAATCTCTGACCGGTGCGAACTGAACCGGCAGATCAAGACCGACAATGCCCTGCTCCGTGAACTGAGAGGGCAGGTCAAAAAACTGGCGCAGGCAGTTAAAAATACCATCCCGGCACTTGCCGCTGCCATGGAGAATCTGCGTAAAAATCTGCTGCTGTTCTGCTATCAGCTGAGGTATCTCCGCAAAGGCAAGGAGCGTCTGAACACCTCGCTGAATACGCTGCGCCCTGCTCTCGCACAGTACAATCAGCTTGCAAAGGACATTCGGGATAAGACGAAGGAGCGCCGCAGTCTGCTTTCCGAGAAAAAGGCGCTCTCTGCGGTTCATGTATTCTGGCACCGGGAACTGGCGGCTAAGATTGCGGCACTGACAGAGGATTTGGAGGAACTGCGTTCGGAGAAAAATCTGCTTCTGGCGTCGCTGGCATATTCCGAGGAAGATGCCGCCGATAAATTTCCCAAAGACATCGCCGCCATGGAGCAGAGCCTGAAACGGCTGGAAGAACAGGAACAGAAATATTCTGCTGAGCTGGACGCTGCCCTGGACGAGTATGCCGGGCTTCGGGAGCAGGCTCAGGACGTTGACCCGGTGCAGCTGTATGAAGCAAGGCAGGCCATCCGCCCCAGCAAGGAGCAGGAGGCGGAGAACCGAGCGCAGGAGGTTTACGGCGAGAAGTACAGCCCGCTTTTGATGTTTGACAGCAAAAAGGCGGTTTCTCGGATGCTGCATGAAGAAATGGAGCAGCAGGCTGTACGGAGATTGGTGCGGCAGGCACAGAAGGGGCAGCAGACCCATTATAAGAGAAAGCACAAAGAGCAGGAACGGTAATTCGACCTGTAAGCGATATTATGGCATTGTAAATTTCTTTTCATCGAACACAAAAAATTATACTTTACTGTGCATTGCGGTTCGTTTCGCTTTTCCGGTTATTTGTTCGGGGTAAATAATATATACGCCGGTCTTGTCCCATGCTGCCTGGATGTACTGCATCCCTTTTTCCAGAAATTCTTTGCTGTACTTTTCAAGCAATGCAATCAGGCTGGCCTGCTTATCTTTTGACGGCATCATTTGACCGGTCAGAATGACGCTCTCATACAAAGTACCAAACTTTTCGGGCTGCACTGTGGTATCACCAACGACCACAAAACAAACATCCGAGCAGTAGGATATATTTTCGAGTTTCTTTCCCACATTTGCAGCACAGTGCAGATGGATCAGCCCGTCCTTCCAGACATAACTGAGTGGAACTGCATACGGCTTTCCATCCTGGCCAACCGTGGACAGAATTCCGTATTCTCCCTTTTGGAGAATCATTTCGATTTCTTCGCCCATAATTTCTCTATCTTTCCGGCGCATATCAATACTTCACACCCTTCCAGTACATGGGTGTCATAACTTCTGCGATATCCGGCAGGGTGACATCCCGCAAGGCCCACCGCTTGAATTCCTCAAAGCCGGTTCGGTCTACGATATAGCCTATGTGTTCTTTGCCACCGGGAGCGTTGGGATCAATGTACTCCTTCACATAGTCATAGGTGTTGAGAATGATCTTAATAATGCTATCCTCGTCCACCCATTTGATGAAATCTTCACCCAGGCGGGGATTCTTCTTACCGGTTCTGCCCAGCAGTGTGAGCCGATAATACTTTTTATCGCTGCGGGTCCATGCGGCATTGGGACAGGCCAGCACACACTCACCGCAGCCGATGCAGCGCCGTGCGTCTCGCTGGGGACGGAAGTTCACCGGTGTCAGAGCTTCTACGGACTTCTTTTTGCAGGCTTTCACACAAGCTTCGCAACTGACACAGCGGTCTGGCTCAAACTGAGGCACTGTCATACCCATAATGCCAAAGTCATGCATCCGCACCTTTGCGCAGTCGTTAGGGCAGCCGGTCAGAGCGATCTTAAAATGCAGGTCATTTGGGAACACCGCTTTCTCAATGCGCTGCGCAAAGGCTGTGGTATCATAACAAGCGTAGGGACAGACACGGTTGCCCACGCAGGCTGTGATATTTCGAGTTCCAGAGGCGGGATAGCCGTAACCCACCTCATCCTGATTGATATCCAGCCCGTCGATCAGGCTCTGAAGAGCAGCATTGACCTCCGGCATTTTTTCAAAGGGAATACCGGGGATTTCAAAGCCCTGACGGGAGGTGATGTGAACCGTACCGTTGCCGTAGATCTCCGCAATTTTCTGGATCTCTCCGAGATATTTGGCATCCAGATGTCCACCTGGAACACGGATTCGGGAGGCGGTCATACCACGCTCCTTGGTGACACGGAATGCGTTCTTTTTTAATGCTTTTGTGTTGATATCCATGGTACCCCTCCTCAATCCACCAGGAATTTTCCTTTGGTATAATTGAACACCGGCCCGTCCAGGCAGACATATGTATCGCCAATCTTACAGTGGCCGCATTTACCCAAGCCACAGCACATCTTCCGCTCCTGAGAGATCCAGATGTTTTCCTCCGGCAGGCCAATGCCCAGTAGTCCCTGCACAGAAAAGCGCATCATGGCAGGAGGACCGACCACAACGGCCACGGTATTCTGCACATCGCCCAGCTTAATCTGCGGGATGTACTGGGTGACCAGACCTACATGGCAGGCCGCATCTTCTTCTGCACAGTCAACGGTAAGGATGACATCCATGTTCTTTCCCCAGCGATTCAGATCATCACGGAAGAGAATATCATGGGGCGTTTTGAAACCTGCAATCAAGGTCATATGACCTCTTTGCTCAGGATGCTCGGAAAAGTAACTGACTACGCCACAAACCGGAGACAGACCGGTGCCACCAGCCATGACAATAATGTCCTTGCCCATATAATCGGATACATCAAACCCATTTCCATAAGGGCCGCGCAGCAGAAGCGTATCACCCACATAGCGCTCAAACACTTCATTGGTAACCTTGCCCACACGGCGGATGGTTAGATCTACGAAGTTTTCCCCAATGCCGCTGACCGAGATGGGTGCCTCTCCGTACTTGGGGATGGATACCTCAAAAAATTGTCCCGGCTTGACTTCCCCCTGAAATTCCATACGGAAGGTATACTCAATCTCCGTGTGCCGGATGACCTCCAAAATCTTAGAAGGAAACGGGATATAATCATTTTTCATCATTGCTCGGTCACCTCCGCCATAGCATTGTCCAATTTATTGATGCAGCCCGAGAACGAAATGTACTCCGGGCAGATGTCATCACACCGGCCGCAGCCTACACACATGTGATAGCCATTGCGCTGCTTGTAGTCCAGCACCTTGTGCAGCACTTTGAACCGCATCCGCTCGCCGTTCTTCTTTCGGTAGCTGCCGCCGCCAGCCACATCGGTAAAGCCGTCCACCATGCAGGAGGCCCAGACACGGCGGCGTTCTCCTACCTTGCCATTCTCGCTGTAAAAGAGATCCTGCATGGTGAAGCAGGTGCAGGTGGGACAAACAAAATTACAGCGTCCACAGTTGATGCAGCGGCTGTCATACTCGTTCCACATGGTGCTTTTGGCTACCTCTGCGGTCAGATGTTCCGGAATCTGCACAGTGACATTGTTTTCTTCCACATGGCTCGGAATAACCTCCAACCGAGGCGTCTCCGCAGCCTCCAGCTGCTGTGCCCATGCCTCATCCTTGCAGTCCACCAGGTAGGTGCCGTCTGGTTGGCAATCAATGCTCATGTTGTAGTTGGTGCTTACATTGGTGCCCATACTGACACAGAAGCAGTTTCCAAAGGAGTGAGCACAACCCATCAGCACGATTTTGATGTTCTCCCGCAGGCGCTGGTAGTAGTAATCAGCAGGGCCGTTGTGCAGGTACATATCGTCCAGCCGCTTGAGCGCATGGAGATCACAGCTGCGCAGGAAAATAACCGCCCCTTTCTTGGGCGCATCTGCTTCTTTGGTTTCGCCTTCCGTAAAGAAAAACAGTGTCTGGGAAATGGGGGTCAGAATCTCCTTGAAGGAATACTCCGACTTCTTATCGAATACGATCTCATCCACACAGTCGATTTTTCCGTATCGGATACAGTCTGTGTCTGAAAAGCGCCCACCGCCGGAAAAATTACGGGGAGCATAGATGTCATAATTGGTTTGCCATGTCTGAAATAATGCACTCAGCTGCATATTGGTAACATGAAAGCCCATATATTTTCCTCCTTATGCTCATATGAATTCATAATAACTATACGAAGTGTAACATAAACAAAAAAGAATCCATGTTGCGTGCGCAACATGGATTCTTTTTTAATTGGATTGTGCCAATGAGCTAATTGGGACCTTATGGAATTTTAAAACATGAGTAACCCCCAATATTTTCTCAAACAGGTTTTTCCTATTTATAGCATAAAGATCTGTGCTTTTTAATTATAACAGCTGAAATGTGTTCTTATCATAAATAATTAGACCATCTCGCTGCATATAGGACAATTCTCTGGTCACTGCACTACGATCCGCACACAGGTATTCAGCCAATTCGAGCCGTCCCAAAGGAATTGTAAATTGTTTGCTGCTCTGCTCCATAGCCTGTTGTCGTAAGTATGCTAATATTTTTTCTCGAAGTGTCTTTTGGGAAATCACTTCAATTTTGTGCATCAACTGGACATTTTTATCTCCAATCAATTGGACCATGTTCTCAATCAGCCGATGATGGAAGGTACAGCTCATCTTACAGGAATGGATGACTTTGTGAAAGGGCAAAAACAAAATTTCACAGGGTGCAGCGGCCAAAAAGCTGACCTGTGCATCTAAATGACTTCCGCAGGAAAATGATTCCCCAAATAGTTCATTCTTTTTCATTACAACAAGAAGTGTTTGATAGCCTTCGGAGTCCACCTTGACCATATGCACAGTTCCAGACAATATAATACCAACATTTCTGACTTCATTGCTTTCCAAAAAAATAACTTCATCTTTCTGATATTTTTTCTGAAAACTTCCCAGGCAGGTCAACATTGCCGGAAGATCTTCCTCACGAATGCCTTTGAAAATTGGAAGTAAGGTTAGTTGTTCAATATCAAGCCTCATGCTGTCCCTCCTTTCCTAATTTAAAGTATAGCATTTTGAATTATATGTTGCAAGCGCAACGCAAGACTCGTTTGTAATGTTATATTCTATAAAGAGATATTACAATCTTTTCATGAAAGGATGATTGTCAACGTGATAAACGATGAAACTCATCTCTTGTATAACGCAATGTGCTATGAGGAAGGGCATAGCAGGCGTACACAGCACATCCTTAAGGTTTACGCATTGGCTAAATTATTGGGAGAGCAAGAGAAGCTTCCCGTCGAAGAACAGCAGATACTACAAGCAGCCGCGATTTTACATGATATTGCAATCAAGTATTGTAAAGAACATTATAACGGGGATGCCAGTCAAGATAATCAGAAGCAGGCGGTTCCGCTTCTTGTCACTCGTTTTTTAAAAGAAGCAAATTACATTCCCTCGTATATTCCAAGAATTATCGACTTAGTTATCTGCCATCATGATTACGATGATATCAAAAACAAACTTTTACAGCTTCTGATAGAAGCAGATCTCATTGTAAACTGTTACGAAACTCGCCCAGATCGAAAAAAAGCAGAATATATCAAAGGGCTTTTCCAAACTGATGGAGGGAAAGAGTTGTTGGCACTTTGTTTAAAAGAGGAAGTGAAATAGGAGGACTTTATGAATCTGGAAAAAATAATCGATCTTTTAACGCAAGAAATGATTGCTTTCAATCAAAACGATCCCCAGCGTATTCACCATTTGATAAAGGTGCATCGCTTTGCACAGATGATTGGCCATATGGAACAGCTGGATGAACACACCCAGTTTTTAGCCGAATGTGCAGCACTGGTACACGATATCGGAATCCGTCCGTCAGAAGAAAAATACGGAAGGTGTAATGGAAAATTGCAAGAGCAGGAAGGTCCTGCATATGCTCGAAAAATGTTAAAAAAGCTTAAGTTTGAAGAAACAGATATTGAACGCATCTGCTATTTGGTTGGCCATCATCACACTTACACAAATATAGACGGGATTGACTATCAAATTCTTGTGGAAGCGGATTTTTTAGTGAATTTTTATGAAGATAATCTGGGAAAGAACACAATAGAAACCACATTACAGAAGATTTTTCAAACAGAGTCAGGAAAAATGCTGTGCAGACTTTGTTATTTGAGTTACTGAGGGAGTATGGCTATGGAAGATAAAAAGCAAACTCGAACTTTACTAGTCAATGATATGGCGGGGTATGGAAAGGTCGCCTTATCTGTCATGATTCCTGTTTTATCTCACTTGAAATTTGAAACTTTCAATTTGCCGACTGCACTCGTTTCCAACACTCTGGATTATGGGCAGTTTGATATTTTGGACACAACAGAATATATGGAAAATACGCTTCTGGTATGGAAGAAACTCATGTTTTCTTTCGACGCAATCTGTACTGGATTTATTGTGTCAGAAAAACAATCATGTCTCATATATGAATATTGCAAAGAACAACAAAAATCAGGTACTTCGATTTTTGTTGACCCTATTATGGGGGATGACGGAAAACGATACAATGGTGTGACAGATCAAGCAGTCACTTATATGAAACGGTTGTGTTCTATTGCAGATGTGATTGTCCCCAATATTACGGAGGCGTGTTTTTTATCCGGATACACAGTTAAACACACCTATTCTGAGGCGGAAATTGAAGTAATCGCAAATCGACTACATATGCTTGGTGCTAAATCGGTTGTGATTACAAGCGCAAACATTAACGGAAGAATGTTTACTGTTGTAAAAAACTCTCCGAAAAATTCGTGTGTCTTGCTCCCTTATGATGAAATACCGGTGCGTTTTCCAGGCACAGGGGATATTTTTATGGCAATTGTAGTAGGGCATTATTTAAAATCAGGACTGCTTTTAGAGAGCGTAGAAATCGCAATGAGACAACTCGAAAAAATTATTTATGCCAATGTGCATGATACTGATAAATACAAGGGAATTCCCATTGAACAATTTTTGGAGGAAATCAATGATGAAAAAGCCTAAAATTAAAATCAGTTTAATTGATCAAAAAGGTCATATGGGGTGTCATCGTGGTCATCAAATTGGAGACACCTTTGACTTTGATACCGAAAGAGGCAATCTCTGTCCAATGGCCATGCATGTGGCTTTCCCTTACATTGACATTCTGCGGTACGGAGGAAAACTTCCCAGCCAACCGGATGGCTCCATTGTATTCTGTTGTCCAGATGTGGATGTGATCAATGTGTTTAAAATTGAAGTGGTGGAGGAAAAGGACTGAAATGAATCCTTATATTGAACAAGCAAATCAGCAGTTTGTTCCTGTATATAACCGTTATCCTATTGTCTTGGATCATGGAGAAGGTATGTACCTTTATGATACAGAGGGAAACCGGTATCTGGATTTCGGGTCTGGAATCGGTGTGTGTGCCCTGGGATATCACGATCCGAATTACACACGCGCACTGCAAGAACAGATGGAAAAGCTGCTGCACACATCTAATCTTTTTTATAATGTTCCGGCAATTGAAGCTGCAAAGCTGTTTAATCAGGCATCAGATATGGAGCAGGTGTTTTTCACTAACTCTGGAACGGAAGCCATTGAAGGTGCAATTAAAATTGCTAAGAAATATCATTTTTTGAAGCATAATAATCATAATGGAGAGATTATTGCCATGAAGAAATCCTTTCATGGTAGATCTATGGGAGCATTATCGGTAACGGGAAAAGCAGCCTACCAGGAACCTTTTGCTCCTATGCTTGCCCATATTAAATTTGCTGACTTCAATGATCTGGAAAGCGTCAAACGTTTGATAACTGACAATACCTGTGCAATTTTTATGGAAACAGTACAAGGAGAGGGCGGAATTTATCCTGCCACTGATTACTTCATCAAAGGAGTTCGAAAGCTCTGTGATGAGAACGAAATTTTGATGGTTTCGGATGAAATTCAATGTGGCATGGGTAGAAGCGGAAATATGTTTGCGTATCAATTGTATGATATTGTTCCCGATATTGTTGTTTCGGCAAAGGCTTTGGGATGTGGAGTTCCGGTAGGTGCAATTGGAACCAGAGGGGCAGCGACCGGTGTATTGCGTGCAGGAGATCATGGTACAACTTACGGTTCCAATCCTCTGGCAGCAGCAGCCGTTACTGCTGTATTCCAGCTTTACCAACAGTATGACATATTAGCAAACGTCAGGGCGATGACGCTCTATCTGGATAAGGCGTTATCTGAATTGGCTGCCCAAAAAGTTGTAATCAAAGAGGTACGTGGATTGGGCCTTATGAAAGGCATTGAACTGTCTGTGCCTGCTGCACACTTCATAAATGCTTTGCAAGAAGCGGGGATTATCGTAATTCCCTCGGGTTCACATGTAATTCGTCTGTTGCCTCCGTTGATTTTGCAGAAAGAGCATATTGATGTGTTGGTAAATGCACTTAAGACCATATTATAATTTAGTGCAATGTTTTATACATCATAGTTATTTATAAAAAACAAGGGTGTTTTAGTTGAGAAAACACCCTTGAAAAATCTCTTTCCAAAAAAAGATGTTAGAGGACTTCGCACGCCGGAATGGGCTGCCGAACCCCACCCATTTCACCGATGATGGCGTATCGGGAACCCGTTTTGACCGCCCCGGATTTCTGGCGATGATGGAGGAAGTCGAGGCCGGACGGGTGGAGGCCATTGTTATCAAAGACATGAGCCGCCTGGGGCGTGACTATCTAAAAGTCGGCCAGGTTATGGAGATTTTGCGGCAGCGCGGCGTCCGGCTGATCGCCATCAATGATGGTGTGGACAGTCTGAAAGGCGATGATGATTTTACCCCGTTCCGCAACATTATGAACGAGTTTTACGCCCGCGACACCAGCCGGAAAATCCGCTCCGTGTTTAAGTCCAAAGGCATGAGTGGCAAACACCTGACCGGCACCGTCATTTATGGCTACCTGTGGGACGAAAAACGGGAACACTGGCTTGTTGACGAAGAAGCCGCCGAAGTAGTGCGACATATTTTCGCGCTGGCGATGGAGGGCTACGGCCCCTATCAGATTGCAACCAAGCTGTCAGAAGAAAAAATCGAAATGCCCGCCGTTCACCTTGCCCGCTATGGCGAGGGAGTGAACAAAAATAAGACCTTTGCGGATATTTACCGTTGGAGTGCCTCTACCGTTGTTGAAATCCTAAAAAAGCGTGAGTATTTAGGTCATACGGTCAATTTTAAGACCCGCAAGCACTTTAAGGACAAGAAAAGCCACTATGTTGACGAAAGCGAATGGACGATTTTCGAGAATACCCATGAGGCCATCATCGACCAGGAAACCTTTGACAATGTGCAGCGTATCCGGGGAAACGCCAGACGCTACCCGGACGGCTTTGGGGAGGCCCATCCCTTGACCGGCCTGATGTACTGCGCCGACTGCGGCGGCAAGATGTATGTTCACCGTACCTACAACGGCAAGCGCGTCCCACAGTACACTTGCGGCCAGTATGGGAAGTACCCTATCGGCTCCCTTTGCCCTACACAGCACCGTATCAAGGCCGAAGCTGTTCTGACCCTGATAACCGATATGCTCCGAGCCATCGCGGAGTATTCCAGGAATGACCGGGCCGAGTTTATTCGCACCGTCCAGGAAACGCAGGCCGCCCAGCAGACCGCCGATATATCCAAGAAGCGGAAACGGCTGGCCGCCGCCCAAAAGCGGGCCGGGGAACTGGAAAAGCTGATTTGCAAAATCTATGAGGACAATGCCCTGGGTAAGCTGCCGGACGCCCGGTATGAGGCCCTGGACGCACAGTACGCCAAAGAGCAGGACGCCCTCAATGCAGAAATCGCGGAACTGGAAAAGGCCGTTACCGGCTATGAGCAGGGCCGGAAATCTGCGGAGAAGTTTATTGCCCTGATTGATAAGTACGAGAACTTCGACACACTGACAAACACCATGCTCAACGAGTTTGTAGAAAAAATCCTTGTCCATGAACGCGCCCGCAAAGGCAGCCAGGACACCACGCAGGAGGTTGAAATCTACTTCAACTTTGTGGGCCGCTATATCCCTCCTGCCTTGCAGCCGGTTCCCCTGACCCCGGAGGAACAGGAAGAACTGCGGAAGAAGGAGGAACGCAAGGACAGGCTTCACCAGAACTACTTGCGCCGCAAGGCTAACGGCAAGCAGAAGGAATGGGAAGAACGCTATAACGCCAAGCGCAAGGCCCAGGTGGAGGCGGCGGGCGTCACCGAAGAACTGAAAGCCCGTGACCCTATGCGCTGGGTGGGGCTGATGAACACGCTGAAAACGCAGGTGGAGGAAACTATATTTGAGGAAATAATCTATCAATAGGACTATCGAAAAGGCGGATTGAAATCAAGAAGTGACCTCAATCCGCCTTTTCATTTTTACGGCAACCTGTTCTTATCTCCCCAGTCACACATTCCGTCCAGAATGGGAATGAGTGACTTTCCTCTCTCCGTCAAACTGTATTCTACTTTTGGCGGAATTTGCGGGTATTCTTCCCGATGAACAAGCTGGTCGGCCTCCAACTCTTTCAAGGTGGAACTAAGCGTCTTGTAAGAAATTTCACCGATGTACTTTTTCATTTCATTAAATCGGACAACACCGAACTCCATCAGGGTATAAAGGATAGTCATTTTATATTTTCCGTTAATCAGCGACAATGTGTAGCTGAATCCGGTGGAGCTAAGGCACTCATTGGAAATACATCTCTCGCTCATTTTACGCTCTCCTTAAGGTAAGTATTTAACTTTGTTGTAAGTATCGCACTTCAATGTGCGTACTTGTTTTTCTTTTAATTCTCGCTACAATTTTAATATAAGCACCGGGAAAAGTCAATCCCGTAAGAAAAGGAGGAAAAATCCCATGCAGAGTTATGAATACTTAGGCAAGCCGCTGCAAATCGGCAGCTTGACAATCAAAAACAGGTTTTGCATGGCTCCCATCGGCGGAGGGCAACATCACCTTCCCGGAGGTGGACTGAAGGACGAAACCATACAGTATCTGGTGGAACGTGCGAAGGGTGGCTTTGGTCTGATTTTCACCGGGGCGTTGGCAGCGGACTGTACGGTTGACCCTTATACAGGTATTGGGCCTGCAATTCTTCAAAATCCGGACGCTTTCAAAATGACTGCAACGGAACTGAATGAACGGGCAAACGCCTATGGAACAAAAATTTTCGCACAGATTACGATGGGCTTGGGGCGTAATTATCCGAACCTTCCCGCCCCGTCCTCTGTTCATGTATTTCGCCATCCGGGAGAAGTTTCGCCGGAGCTGACCCATGACCAGATCAAGTCAAAGATTGAGTCGGTTATTAAGGCAGCGAAAATTGCAAAGGATTCCGGTTTCGCCGGTGTGGAAGTCCACTCCATTCACTGGGGCTATCTTCTGGATCAGTTTGCTTTGTCCATGATGAACCACCGTACTGATGAATATGGCGGCAGTTTGGAGAACCGTCTGCGCGCCGCAAAAGAAATCTTAGAAGGAATCAAGCAGGAGTGCGGCAGCAATTATCCTGTGAGTATGCGGCTGGGTCTGAAAACCTTTGTAAAAGACTTTGAAAAAGCAACGCTTACCGGCGAGGACGAAGCCGGAAGGACACTGGAGGAAGGCATCCAGATTGCGAAGCTGCTGGAATCTTACGGATATGACTGCCTGAGTGTGGACACCGGCACTTACGATTCCTTCTACTATGCCTGCCCGCCCATGTATATGCCGAAAGGCTATCTTGTGGAAATGGCAGCAAAGGCAAAAGAAGCCGTGAGCATTCCTATTCTTGCAGGTGGCAGGATGAACGACCCGGACATTGCCGAAGCAGCGATTCGGGATGGAAAAATCGACGCTGTGGTAATGGGGCGGGCAGCATTGGCTGACCCGGAATATCCGAACAAGGTACTGACTGGACACACGGAACGTATCCGTCCTTGTATCGCTTGCAATCAGGGCTGTATTACCCGACTTCAGCAGGGAAAACAGCCTACCTGTGCAGTGAATCCAACCGCTATGCGTGAAATCCGCTTTGCTATGCGTCCCGCAATACAACCGAAGAAGGTAGTCGTTGTAGGTGGTGGCGTAGCCGGTATGGAAACGGCGCGAGTTGCCGCCATGCGGGGACATAAGGTTTCTCTGTATGAAAAAAATGATAAGCTGGGTGGCAATCTGATTCCCGGTGGTTCTCACAGCTTCAAAAAAGAGGTACGGGAATTGAACGCCTGGTATCAGGATGAATTGAGTCTGCTGCCGGTAGAAGTCCATACAGGGGAAACAGTGACCGCCAAGGAGCTGAAAGGCATGGGCGCTGATGTGATTGTGCTGGCGACTGGCTCTGTCCCGATTATGCCGAAGGTTCCGGGTATCGACGACGCAAAGGTGATCGGCTGTATGGACGCATTTGCTCACCCGGAAAAGGTTGGAGAAAAGGTAATCGTGATTGGCGGAGGTCTGGTAGGCTGCGAGATGGCTCTGGATTACGCCCAGGAAGGCAAGAAGGTCACGGTTGTCGAGGCTCTGCCAAAGATTCTTTCCGCAGGAATTCCGTCCCCCATTCCCAACGGACAGATGATTCCTGATCTGTTTGAATACCACCATGTGAATGTCATGGAAGGACATAAGCTTGCTGCCGTTGAAAACGGAAAGGCGGTTCTGGAATGTGCCGGACAGAAGAAAGAACTGGACGCAGATTCCATTGTCATCGCCGTAGGCTTCCGTCCCGCACCGTCTATGGCGCAGGAGCTTGCAGGCTGCGGCGCTGTTGTCTATGAGATTGGCGATGGTCAGCAGGTCAGCACGATTCTCCACGCCGTATGGGACGGCTATGAGGTCGGCAACAACATTTAATCAAGGTATAAGGCAAAACGCTTTATATAAAATCATCATGCAATTTTTAAGGAGGAAATCACCATGAGATCTGAAATCAAAGAATACCAGGCCGTAGAAGAAGCGGCAATGAAGTTTGTCAAGAGCGTGGCCGAGGGCAACAGCAAGTATGCGAAGGAGCTGTTCACTGATGAGGCGGTTCTGTTCGGCTATCTGGACGGCGAGCTGGAGCATGGCTCTATTGAGCAGTTTTACCACAACGTAGACACCGTACCCGGCGGCGACAATTTCAAGGCCCGTGTGGATGTGCTGCTGGTAGAGGAATCTCTGGCTGTGGTGCGCGTTCTGGAGGAAGGCTGGGGCAACCGTATCGACTTTACCGATGTGTTGCTTCTGCTGAAGATGAACGGCGAATGGAAGTGCGTAGCAAAAGCCTATAACCAGAACTCCAACACGATTCAGAAAAAGTAAGGATACCCGGCGGCCAGTCAGCCCGGCTGGCCGCCGGTTCATAGGAGGAATTGATATGAGCAAGAAAATCGTCGTGATTACCGGCAGCCCACGTAAAAACGGGAACAGCTTTGCCATGACGGACGCTTTCATCCAGGCCGCCGAGGCAAAAGGCCACAGTGTTACCCGGTTCGATGCTGCCGCTATGAATGTGAGCGGCTGTCATGCCTGCGAAACCTGCTACAAAACCGGGAAAGCCTGTTCCTTTGACGATGATTTCAACACCATCGCTCCGGCCATTTTGGAAGCAGATGTTGTTGTGTTTACTATGCCAGTGTACTGGTATTCCATCCCGGCTCAGATTAAGGCTATTATTGATAAGCTGTATTCGTTCTGCGTGGCGGGCAAGGAAATTGCCGGAAAAGGATGTGCGCTGATAGCCTGCTGCGAGGAAGATGATATGTCCGTTCTGGACGGTGTGCGGATTCCCGTGGAGCGTTCCGCAGCACTGATGAAATGGCACATGCTGGGTGAGGTATTGGTTCCCGGCGTATTGAATGCGGGCGACATTGCGAAAACAAACGGTTGCCAGCAGGCGGCTGCCCTTGCGGATAAAATGTAATTCAGGAGGGAGACTGCGATGAGTAAGAAAATTGTCATTCTGAACGGAAGTCCCCGCCGGAACGGGAACACATCCACCCTTGTCAAAGCGTTTACGGAAGGAGCGGAAAGCGTCGGAAACACCGTGACAGAGTTCTTCCTTGACGGCATGGATATTCACGGATGTAAGGGCTGTTTTGGCGGTCACAGCAGCCGGGAATGTCCATGCGTCCAGAAGGATGACATGAACAAGATTTATCCGGCGGTGAAGCAATGTCATTTAGTTTACGATAAAAGAAGTCTATCTTCTTTGGAATAAAGCAGTGATCACATCCTTGTGACCATAATTCAGGGGAATCGGAGACATTTTACGGTTTGTGGTACGAATTTTTTGTACGACAAAAAGACAGATTGCATATCTGCCTTTTCAAGAGGTATAATGATAATGATGTTTATGCAGCCCGATATAGGAAATATCGTGGTCTCCGGAAATGAGCAGTTTGAAGTCTTGGATATTGACGATCTCTCCGGATGGGGATCAATTCCCTTTGCAATAGTGACATCACATCATACTGGTCTTTCTCCGTGGTCAGACGGAGGAAGACCCTGCATATATGTGCGGCTATTGTAAAATTGACTTTATATTCATGTTTTGTGTCATGGGTTTCCAGTACCGTACAGTTGACCATGGTTTCCGTTATATTATAGGCAATGAGTTTTGCCCAGATCTCCTGTTCAATATACTGTGGTTTATAGGAATGGAAATATGTTCTACAGACGATTCAAACAGATCTTTAATTTTTTGATGAATTATAGAGATGTGCCTCCTTGAAAAAGCGATATATTGCAAATTCAAGGGGCCGCTCTCGCTGCCTCTTAAATATAATCAACAGCGAGAGCGGCCGCACATTTTGGGTATTTTGTCAATACCCTACAAAAAAATGGTTAGACCCCTAATAGGTACTCTAACCATTCTGGACACAAGGTGTTAACTAAATGACATTGCGCGCTGAACTGTTACAGAAAATATAACTATTTTTTCATTTTCTTCATTGTAAGATTAATCGTGTTAGGGTTAATGATCACTCCGTGGATCTGCTCAGGAAGCGTCTGAAGAATTTTATCAAAAGGCAGCTTCAGGTACTTATATTGGGGCTTTTCTTCCCCTTTTTCTTTTAATCTGGCAGTCTCACGCATTTCAAAGGCGGCAGCGGTCTGTATATCCGTAAACACAGGGCAATAATTTTCACCGTTAGTCAGGGTGATCAGAGGAAATCTCACCTGCCCTTTCTCACTTTCCTCTGTGACAAAGACAGGCATAGCCAGAATACCCTCTCTTAAATGAGTAAACAGCTCCTCCTTCATCTGTTTTAACTCATCTGTGTCTTTATCACCTTCCGGACGTCTCTCTTCCTGACATACATAAACGGCTGTCAATAAAAGTTCCGGATTTAGCACCGGCTTTTTACTTTCCTCCAGATTGGAATAATCCGGTTTCTGGACCAAATGATTTAACTGGATGATCCCCTCAGAAGGGGTTTTCACAGCGTTGACGCCCTGGAGATAAAGGTTAAGAAAATGCTGGCGAAAATCTCTGTTGTGGATAAGTTCTGCCCGGACCGGGATTTTTTTTATCTCAAAGTCCTTTATGGCAGCATCAGCCTCGTCTTTTGACGGGTAAACGTAGACCAGATCATCAAAAGTCTCGCTGTCGCACTCCACATAGGGAAGGTTTGTCAGTGTCGAATAAAGCATGTACATTTCTTTTTGAATCCACAGATGAACCGCCGAACGGCTGGCATCCGAGACAAATTCGTCTTTCAGGCGCCGGCAGATGGCCCATACTGGAAGCCCGACAGCATTCTGCCCATGATCAAGGACAATGGCCGTGACGCCTCTTGGAAACAGATTTAAGAAAAATGAAGGGAACTGACCGTGGGGGATCACTTTGATCTCCACCTTCTCTTTATCTGTGGAAAGTCTTTCCACTTCTTTTTGCGCCAGCTCTTTAGTGCTGAAGAGAAAAATCTGCACATCCTTTGTCGTCTCATTGCGCTGTGTCATCATGACCTGAGAGTTCTCCCGGACGAGGAGATAACACTCCTCAAGTCCCCAAAGCCGGATCATAATATGGTTTTCAAAAAAACCGGTCCTCTGGGCAAAAAACAATTTCTGTTTTGGATTATTCGTCGTATTCTGGGTATAGATCGCCGCCATATTGCGCAGAAGAATAAGATCCTGCATGGAAAGCTGAGTATAGTGCTGAGGTGGGAATGGCTTTTTATCAGCTCCCACGCCTAAAAGTGTTTCCTGTAATTCCTTCTGTCTGTCTTTTTCCATAAAGATTCCCTTTCTGAACGTTTTGTCTAAATGTGTGGAGATGTTGTAAACTAACGTATGATCGTCCGCTTCTGGCAAATAGCCCGCTCAAGCTTCGCGGGAAAATCTCCGTGGCGGATATCCTCTTTATCCATAACGATAATCCCCATTTCCTTCGCTTTCATATAAATTCCCTGGCGTTTCTGCTTAATATCGCTCCATGTGACAAGAACCTGAATCACATGGCCTGGGCTGATGCGGTGGCTGACCGCGTACAGCTCATTAACCGCGTCGGCGTCTGTGGCATTTTCCGACATTTTGCAGGAAACCACTACAGGAATACAGCCGTACATAGCTGTCACATCAATTTCATTGCCGATAATATCCTGGGTGTCGTTTCTGTTCCAGTCCACCTTCAGACTATTTTTTACGTCATGAAATTTTTTTGACGCTTTTAGAGCATAGTAGGTCTTAAATTCCAGCCATATGCCGTAAGTTGTCAGATATCCGGCAGATTCCTTATCTTTATAATCAAACTGAATCTGATTATTTTTTATCGTCAGGTTCTGGATCAACTGGGTACGGGCAAGAAAATGCATAATCTTTGTGTCCGGCACCGGATTTTTATTTTTTCCCCGGTATTCCGCAGGTCCTGAAAAATGCCTGCTGTGTCCGCCCCGCCCGTTGCCGCCGTGCTTTTGCAGATAAGTGCAGACCGACAGCCAGGTTTTGGAATTCTCAAGGACTTTGGCGGCCATGGATAAAAGATTGTCCCTGTTTTTATCCAGATAATCGCTGTCGGCGCAGGCGATCACTTTGCCGCCGCAAGCTTCAATCAGGTCTGACAGTTCAAAACTGTGAAAACCATAATGGCGTACCGGATCATTTAAACAGATAATCCTTGAAAAAGTCAGATCCGCGCAGACCATGGGAAGATCATATCTGCCGGCGCTCTGGCAGGCAGCCACGGCGGACAGAGGATTACACCCGGACAGATCAATGATAATATGGTCATTCCCGTTATCCTTGGCGTACCGGAGAAGTTTTTCTTCCATAGCCCAGTAATTATCGGAATCCATGACCCCAAGCTCAAGCTTTAAGTGGGGGATATATTTCCTGCAGGCCAGATAAGTGTCATAAACCGCCGTATGAGTAAAAAAGCGGGGATCAAAATAAAACATAACAATATCCGGCTGTACTCCAAGGACGGCAGTCATATTTTCAAGAATATTTTTGTGGTAAAATTCAATAAGAATCTCCATTTTAGTTCCCCTTTAACCCGAAATATTTTCAAGCCATCTCCTGCCTGTGTCCAGGCGCTGATAAAACTGAGCGTAAAAATTCTGGTTCAGATGCCAGGGCGTAAGGAAAAACAGCTCCAGAATAAACATGTCCGTTTTCTTCATAAGATCCTGACGGTTCTGGATCAATTTTTCCAGATCCATTAAAAAATAGTGCCAATCACAGATATATTGATCATACTTTTTCAAATCCGGCATATCCATCCATTTTTTTACTTTTATTTTGGTCCTATTTTCCTTTTTACATTCGTGAATCTGTAAAAAATAACGAAATGAATGGTCCTCATAATATCGTCCCAGGGGGAACAGGCGACAGACGCCGGGTCTGAATGGATGGATTTGGCATCTCTTATCATCCCCCAGAAAGCCGCAGGCGTCTGTCTGGGAAACCATTTTCAGGTTTGGCAGAATAAGTCCGTCCACCACATTTAATTCGATCTTTTCTGCCAAAAGCTGCTCAAATGTTGTCTTTAATCCCTGACACAGCCTGAATATATCCATAGGGTCAAGAATCGCCGATGTCCCCATACCTTGACAGCAGGCGCAGCAGCCGCCGCAATCTCCAGTTCCCATGCGGGCCATATCTTCCGGCCCAAGAAGCTTACCATCGGAAATTTCATCCAGAGAAACATTTCTTTTCATGACTGTCACCCCCTTTAATCAAAATTCGTAACTGTTCAGTACCTTCACAGTTACCGAAATTCATAAAAAAAGCTTAAAGCGCTGCCTTCACTTAAAGGCTGTACCGCCACAATATTTTTGTCCAGAACGCTGACTGCGGCGCCCATGCTGACGCCGTCTTTGCGAACGCCAAAGAGATAGCAGCCAAGTTTTATCCCATTCTCGCTCTCATACTGGATATTATCCTCAAAGATCAGGGTCATGGTGGCGTCGCTCTCTATCACTTTGCTGTAGGTCACCTGCTCATAGCCGGCGTCCTCCAAAGCTTTTTTGGCTTCCCTGACTGTCATAGGCGATACAATCCACAGATAAAGGAAGGTCACAGCAAACAGGGCGCCAAAGACAAAGCAGGCCAGCACTGAAAGCCGCCTTTGTCCTGCCGGCTCGTAAAGGCTGGAAATCCCTACAATAAGAAGAACAGCAAAATAAAAATAAATCATGAGCATGTATGGATTTCGGATCAGGGCATAGGTCAGAAAAACTGTGGCCCCGGTCAGCAGCAGGGTGCAAAGCAAAAAATTGATCCGCTGTCCAGTGGTCATCTCAGACTTCCATTTCCGGCCAAAACCTTTAAAAGGACGGTGCCACCGGCCCCGCTTTCTCGCCGGTTCTTTTTTATAAATCCCCGACCTCAAAAGAGCGTCCTCCCTATCTTCTTGAGTTTTCTCCGGATAGCCGCCCTGGATCAGCCAGGCGGCGAGGACAGCCAGGGGAATGACGATGACGTAAACTAAGGGCATATGTATGGTACCCCCGTAAATTACATATTGAATGACATAAAGGAAAACGCAGACCGCTATATAGAGCAGGCAGGCGGCTATAAACAGCCCCCATTTTTTTATTAACTTCTGTTCCATATCCGTCCTCCAAAATTAAGAATTTGCTCCAAAATTGCCGGACACAAAAGCCGTCAGTCATTCACTGTCTTCCATGTCCAGTTTTGTAAAATAGTCTCTCACCTCGTCAAGATCCTCAAATTTTTTGTGGACATGATTTAAAAATTCATCGTCCGGCTGCCAGATATCCGGGACCATAATAGTCATACATCCGGCACTGCTGGCAGACAGCACACCATTTCTGGAATCTTCCAAAGCGTAGCATTCTGACGGACTGCGGCCAAGACATTCGCAGGCCATAAGGTAAATATCCGGCGCAGGCTTAGAAGCCTTTAACTGGTCGCCGCCGATGACCACTTTAAAGTACTGGCGGATCTGTGCTTCCTCCAGGTTGGCGATTACCGTTTTTGTGGACGTGGATGAAGCCACAGCCATATCATAGCCGTGAGTGCTTAAATATTCCACAAGACGATACAATCCTTTTTTCACCGGCATTTTACTATTTTTATGAAAATCTTCGTAAAATTCATCCACATACCGCCGTATACCCGCCGCGTCATAGTTCTCGCCCAGATATTTTTTCCATATAGGTTGTGAAGCGGCGTGATTCATCCCCAGTGTTTCAAGGACCAGGTACCCCAGCTTTCCCACACCGTATTTCTCTCCGGCATAGTCATAAGCCCGGATACACAGACGCTCTGAATCAAACATCAGTCCATCCATATCGAAAATAACCGTTTTTTTATGGACATTTGCCGTCTGCCCCGTCATATTAAAATCCTCCTTTTGACGCCTACCTCTTAGAATAATCCGTCAGATTAAAAATGTTCGGGCCATATCTTCATAGCCGTAAAGTTTCATAACTCTGGCCAGCCCGTCGGCAATTTCTTCTCTGGAAAAGTCTCCCTGTTCAAGAACGTCATCGTCAAGATCATTGAGATAATCATAAAACAACAGTGCCATCTGGAAATATTTGATCTCATTATCTTCCAGAAGATCCCAGAGCATATTTTCCGCCTCGTTGATCTGCCCCTCCCCAGCCATAGCGATGAGCTTTTGGAAGGTGTTATCCTCTGTCACTTCGGGAAGCTCCAGTTTTTCACCGTTCTCGCTGTCTTTACCAAGGAGAAGTACCAGCACGGCATGGATCATTTCATTGATCATTCTCATAATATAGTCATCTTTCAGCATGTCATATCCTCTTAAAAATATTAAACGACATATATATTTGTCGTTTAATATAAAACCTCCGGGGGATAGCCCCCATCTCTACAGATGGATATGCCGCGCTGTGCGCGGCAACACATCTTTTATTATAGTGGTTAAATATTCCCTTGTAAAGTAAAAAAGGCGGTTAATCCAGAAACTGAACCAGCCGGGTCCTTCTCACATCCATATAAAAAAGGATAATAAGGATAATCAGCACCACAGCAAGTATTGTATATAGAACCAGAGACGGAGTCTGTGTCATAAACAGAATTGCTCCGGGAATAAACACAAGAGCCATACCTCCAAACACTGTAATCGTGGGCGCAGCCCCCTGCTTGACAACGGCCGCTTCATTCGTCCATGTAAAGTTGGGAAAATGAATATTTAGGGCCATTCCTCCCACAGCCGCCAGCAACGTGAAAAGAACCGGAATAAGTACCGTAAATACGATATCCGTAAATCCCAGTTGAAAACGGACGGCGCATAAAACCGCGGCGATCAGTACACAGGGAATACCAAGGATAAGGTTCAGCCCGATCTTGGCGTGAAAGACTGTGATAGACCGCACCGGAAAACTGGCGACCAGCCAAAGATTCTTTCCTTCCAGGGAAAGGGAGGCGCTTGTGGTGCTTGTGATCCCGGCAAAGAAGGCAATGAGGAGCGGCACAAGGGCGCCGATCATCGTCCCTGCTTCGGGAATATTTAAAACCGCGTCCAGATCCTTGATGAAGAACAGGGCCACCGCGCCGATGATCAAAAGCACATAGATGAGGGCGGTATTCAGCACATAGATCGTAGATGAAAAATACCGCTTAAACTCCCGTTTTAACAGGGAGCCGAAAACAGTGCCGGTCTTTAACTGTGTCATTTTAAAATTTCCCCGGACTCTATGGGCGGTGAGCGCCGCGCAGAGCCGGTTAAACCGCCAAGCGATCAGAGAAATGATGATCCCAGCCACAGCAATTGAAACTACAAGGTAGCCTGCATAAGCAAGAAAATTCCCGCCCATACCGGATATATAAAGGGCAGCCAAAGGATACAGCCGTGAAACCATATCCATGATCAGCGTATTCATCTGGAGCAGCTTTGTCTCATCCACAGAAGATATATTAAAGGAAAAATACATCACCGCCAGGAAAGCCGCTGTTCCCAAAACCATGACTACAATGTTTTTGTATTTAAAGCGTGCCGCAATATAGGTGATCACAATGCCGATCACCGTGGCAATGGCCAGAGGAACAAGCGGCACAAAAAACATGGAAATTACTGCCCCTAAAACGAACACAGGGGACGGGCCGCATAAAAAACTGTAAACACAAAGTGCTGGGAGCATGATCACCGCCGTGATCACTGTCTCATAAATGTAGAGGGAAGCGAACCGGCTGACAATGATGGCCCAGTTGGTCACAGGCAGAGACATTAAAAGATCGTTGTCTCTCGACGAAAAAATAAAGCTGCTGGCTTTTGCCATTGTTGTAAATAAGATCATAATGCTGGAGACCGTCATCATCAGCGGCATCACAGTCTCCGACAGGCCCATCATAATATAGGCCCAAGAAAAGAAAGCGCTGTAAAATATAAAAACAAGTCCTACCAGCGCCAGAACAAGGGACATGGTGGCCGCCTTGGCCGCTTTCTGCCCCCGCTTTGCCCCGAATTGCCCGGAAAAGACAATGCCTTTAAGCTGAACCTTGGTCAGTTTCACGCATTTACGGATCATGATTCGCTCACCTCCATAAATACATCCTCAAGGCTGCTGTCACCAAGGACGGTGTCCATATCGCCGCAAACAACCAATTTACCGTTTTTGATAATAGCAATTTTATTGCACAGCTTCTGGGCCACTTCCAGCACATGAGTAGAGAAGAAAATGGAGCATCCTTCCCGGCACATTTCTCTCATAAGGTTTTTAAGAGTCAGTGAGGCTTTCGGATCAAGTCCCACAAAAGGCTCATCCAGGATGAGCAGCCTTGGCTCATGGATCAGCGCCGAGATCAGTACCAGCTTCTGCTTCATACCGTGGGAGTAGGATGAAATCATATCCCCCAGATTTTGGGTGATTTCAAACAGATCCCCGTATTTTTTTATCCGTTCTTCCCGCTCTTTTTTTCCAACGCCATAAATATCGGCGATAAAATTCAGATATTTTATTCCTGTCATGTATTCATAAATATCCGGGTTATCCGGAATGTAGGCCATCTCCTGCTTGCATTCCAGGGGCTGTGTCTGAATAGACTTCCCGTTGATGAGGATCTCGCCCTCATTAAAATCCAGTATCCCGGCCACAGCCTTAATAGTCGTTGTTTTTCCTGCGCCGTTATGACCGATAAAACCGTAAATATCCCCATCCTCAATGGTCAGGTTCAGATGATCTACAGCCCTCTTCCCGCCTTTATAAATTTTTGTGTAATTTTTAATCTCAAGCATATTATATCCTCCTGATTTCTCAGGTGGCAGTAAAAAGCCGCCTGTTTTTAGCAAAGATGGCCTTAATCTCTCGAACACTTCTCGGCGTCAATGGCAAGAACAAGCATAAGCGCCATTAAAGCATCCCGGGGATCACTAACCTCGATCACATATGTATCGCTCCAGTGAAATAACTGTTTTGATACCATGGCAACCACCTGATCTCCTGATAAGATCCGGTAATCCCACTCCATAAAATTTCCATCCACATGCCAGCCATTACAGTCAATGTTATATCTGGGCGTGAAAAGAGAAAATTCCTTAGAAATACAGCCGATATACTGCTGTCCCACATAAAGTTCAAATTTTGGCAGGAAGGTGAGGACAACTTCTTTTACAGTGGCAATATGCTCCCCCACACTGTTCATAATGTGAAGGCAGTGGCCCCAGGATAGTTCCCCTTTGACTGTAAACAGGTTATTGCCCTCCTCGTCATAGATATCATAGCTGTCAAACCATGAAAATATTCTCTGCTTAAATAATAGTTTCATACTCATACATAAATCTCCTCAGATAATTATTCAGAACATAGCCGTGCAGAGCCTACAGCGTCCTGTACCTGTATAGTAATGCCTGCAGCTATATTTATCAAGATATTTTTTCCAAAGCGTAAAGCGCCGCTCCGGCAGCTCCCACAATCTCCGGCTCCTGACAGATATAAAGTTTATGGCCAATTTTTTCTTCCACAGCCCTGACAACTCCCGGATTTTTGGCCACACCCCCGGTCATCATAAACTCCGGCGCCATCCCCACCCTGCGCAGAAGGCCGTAAGCTTTGTTGGCAATGGCATGGCAGACGCCATTGGCAATATCCGCCTTCTCCCTATTATTAGCGATCAGTGAAATCACCTCCGATTCGGCAAAAACGGAACACATACTTGTAATCTCAATATTTTCCGTAGACGTCAGAGCAATGGTTCCAAGCTCGTCCAAGGATACTTCCAGGGTACGGGCGATCATTTCCAGGAAGCGCCCGGTACCCGCCGCGCATTTGTCATTCATGACAAAATCTTTTACGTCACCCTCCGGGCTTAAACGGATTGCTTTACTGTCCTGGCCTCCGATATCAAGAATTGTCTGTATATTCGGATTAAAATAGTGGGCTCCCTTGCCATGGCAACTGATCTCCGTAATGTTTTCATCGGCAAAAGGGATGCTGACCCGGCCATATCCCGTTGATACGATCCATGAGATATCTTTTGGCTCAAGGCCGGCTGAATTTAAAACTTTACCGTATACTTTATGGGCGCTGTCACCGGATTTTGCCCCCGTACGCACCACGGCAAAGGCCCGTATATTTTTGTTCTGATCCATAATAACCGCGTTGGTAGACGTAGAGCCGCTGTCAATACCCATGACATACACAGGCTTATTTTTCTCCATAGTTTCATGCACCTCCTTCAGTTTATGAGAATTATCTTTCGCGGACGGCAAAGATTCCAAAAATGCCTCGATCCGGGTCCGGATCTGGCCGCAGCTCTGACGTGTGTAGTCAGTTTCCAGCAAAAGCATTGGGCGGTCCATCCAGTCTTTGATCCATGCATACTCATAGGCGTAATTATCACAAAACTGAACGGTGTGATAAATGACCCCGTCCACACTGCCCGCGCTTTTCCGGATCAGCTCATCGCGGTTAGCTGCCTGTTCCATACGCATACAGGGAAACTGCCCTAAAAGGCCACGGACATATCCGGTCATAACCCCTTTCTCATCGTAGACAAGCCGACGTTCCAGGCCAGTGCATGTCAGGTCAAAGGCCACGTTGGCGCCATTGTCTTTAAGTATTTCTTTAATACTGTCATTGGCTCTGGCTCCGATTATACCAATGTTTACCTGATCACTTTTCACATTAAACTGGCGGCTTTCATGGTCTGCTCTAAGGCGGGCTTCAAATACAGATTGATCAAATACCTTTTTGCTGAAATCTTCATAGGCCCGGATCATATCCCTGATCCGCTGTTCATAGATCGTAACGCCGGCATCTTTTGTGATCCGGGGTGTGTCCAGCATATAAATAAACTTTTGGGGAAATTCTTCAACAAGAACATCGTAAAGGCGGCGGATGCTGTCGCAGCATGTCGTCAGGATCACTCCTTCGTAATCTCTGTCCATGACCTCCTCCAAAACTCCTTTAGCGAAACTGCATATGTTAGGGTGCATCCGTTGTTCCGCCTGGTTAAAACTGGTCACGTCCGGCTCAATCCGCTCCATGTCTGCGCCCATGGATTCAAAAATCTCCACAGGCGCATATTTGCATATATAACCTAGCATATCTGTTCTTCCCTTTCTGATTCTTCCGCTGTTTCCTTCTCATCCAACATTTCAAGGAACGCCTCAAGGCGGGTGCGAATCTGCCCGTCATGACTGTTGCGCCGGTCAATCCCGTCCCCGTCTAAGATCAACATGGGAATATTCATTTCCTGCATTTTTTCTTTCAGCAGTAAGCTCCCTCCGGAAGACTGTTTACAGCCCCAATGGCAGAACTGGATCAGGGCATCCGGCTGAAGTTTCCGGGCAAGACGCCCCACCATCTGGGCTTTGTTGGAATAGGAGCCATTATACAGGTTGTGGATGATCTTTCTGGCCAGAGCGTGGAAAGGCTTTGTAATATCCATAGCTTCCATGGAATCCATGGACATGTCACAGGCGATGATCTGATATTTTTTATTTGTATTAAAGTAACTTTGGAGGGTTTCCTGATAAAATGGGATCAGATGGACCCAAAGGATCTTCTTTCCGTCAAATTTAGGATAGGTTTTAATATCCTCAATCATAAAGCGGATAAGATCAAGAAATTCCCGTGTACCGATGAGCAGATGCATCCCCATCATCAGATAAAGATGATGGATCAGCTCTCCTGGGTAATAGCGCTCGCTTTGCAGCCTGAAAAATTCCTCCAGCGCTTTTCTTGTCTGATTTTCAATGTCAAGCCTCTGTCCAAGGGCCGCCGCGTCAAAGCGACCGCCAAAGCGGGCCGCCAGAGCATTTCCGAAATCCTTTAACTGCTCTGCCAGATACTCCACGGATGCCGGATCATCCCGGTAAGGGACATCAAGAAAAGTAAAAGGTACCCCTTTCTTTTTTTCAAGATAACGGAATGTATTTAAGTTCCCGTCACAGGAAAGGGATGTAGTCACCGCGTACTCCGGCACCGGCACCGCACCGCTGTCAATGGCACCCACAAAGGTTTTGTGGTAGGAACAAAGGGTCGGCGCAATACCGGCGTTCTGAGCGTGGTCAATGAAGAAATCTTCCAAGTGATATCCGCTAAAATAGCAGGCCAGACACTCGATGGAAAGGGTATTCAGGCCAAAACACTGGATGATTTCACAGGGGGCGAAAATATTGCCCCATACATAGCTGTCCGGGCGGGCCAGTGAGTCCGCAACAAAGGACATCATCATCGTCTCAAGGCGCTGGTTACCTTTGGAAATTCCTTTGGTGGGCAGCACCTTCATGCGGAATTTATTTAACCGGAAACCGAGAAGGATTTTTCCCCAGCTTTCCTCAGGGTGGGCGATGGTCTGTTCTTTTACATAATTGATGTATTTATCCGCGATCCACATTGTATTTCCTCCAGATATTTCTTCAACTCCATAACATACAATTCCCCCAATTGACTTAAAAAGGTATTTTTTCTCACAATATACCCGATCTCCATAACAGAATTTCTGTTTTCTGTGTCATCCAAAAAAGGAATGGCCACAAATTCATTGCCGTTAAGCTCCTCGCAGATAATCCCGGAACAGAGGGTATAACCTTTAAGTCCCACCATAAGATTCAACATAGTAGCCCGGTCATTTGCCCGGATGATCTGAGGGTACTCCCGGTCTGATAGGATCTCCTCTCCGAGAAAAAAGGGGCTGTCATCCCCCTGCTCAAACATGAGGCAGGGATACTTGGAAAGCTGATCAAAACTTATGGCAGCCTCACCAGACAGAGGATGACCTTTCCAGAGATAGACATATACCTTACATTGGATCAGATGATGAAATTCAAGGCCGGCGCTCCGAAGCATTTTCTCCAGACCTCTCCGGTTAAAATCGCACAGATAGAGAATGCCGATCTCACTTTTCATTGTGCCAACATCCCGGATCACATCGGCAGTCCTGGTCTCCCGGATGGCAAATTCATACTTTGACATATCAAACTGCTGCGCCATGTCAACAAAAGCTTTCACGGCAAAAGAATAATGCTGTGTAGAGACGCCGAACTTTTTCTTTAGCATACAGTTTGCGCCATAGCGCTCCAGTATATCCTCATATTGGCTGTAGAGCTGCCTGGCATACTGGAGAAACTGGGCTCCATCCCCGGTCAGGGTCACACCCCTGCCGCTGCGGTTAAATAAAATGATCCCTAGCTCCCGTTCAAGCTCCTGCACCGCGCTTGTTAAAGACGGCTGGGAGATATACAAAAGCTGGGCAGCCTTATTCATTGAGCCTGTCTTTGCGATGGTGATGACATAGTTTAACTGGTTCAGAGTCATTTTTCACCGCTCCCGTCAGACGATCTTTTTCGCCTTATAAGCTTCTCCCCAGTGGGACATAGCGTCCAGAATAGGTTTTAAGCTCTGTCCAAGTTCCGTCAGGCTGTACTCTACCCGGGGCGGCACCTCAGCGAAAACTTCCCGGCTGACCAGCCCTTTCTCCTCCATATCCCTAAGCTGGGCGGTCAGAACCTTTTGGGACACATTGCCGATAGATTTCTTTAATTCTCCAAAACGCTTTGTCCCTGGCAAAAGATCTCTCAATATCAGGACTTTCCATTTATCACCGATCAGCATTAACGTTGTTTCCACCGGACATGCCGGCAATTCATTAGTAATATTCATGGTCATCGCTCCTTACAAAATCCCAATAGTTTCTTTTAGATACATACAGCATATTTTTCACTTACTTTAATTTTGATCTTTACAAACTTATCATATCAGCGGGAACCGAAACTGTCAACATTCCCCGTATTTCCCCCGTACCGGCTCCAGCCCGCAAATTTTTCATCTTAGAGAAAGTACAGATTCCGTCATATGAAAAGCCCCGGAAAAACCTTTTTCCGGGGAAGACTATGTCTGTAAATCTGCAAAAATTTTAAAGATTGATGGCTTTCATTTCCCGTATACATTTCTTCCGAACAAAATAAAAGCATACGCCCTGCATGATTATGGTCAAGATCCATGAGCCGGGGTAGGAAATAAAAAGAAATTGGAGCGTCCTGTTGTGAGGGAAAAAGGCGTAGATCCACAGAATCCTTGTTCCCACTGTACCAATAATGGATAAAACCATAGGCACCGCCGAGTGCCCCATACCTCTCAGCGCACCGGGGATCAGATCCATAATGCCGCAGAAAAAATAAGGAACTGTTGTGATGGATAAAATCTCCAGGCCGCAGGCCACCACATCCGCCTCCGATGTGTAAATACCCAGAAGCTGGGTACCCAAAACATAGGCGCCAACTCCAAGGATAAGCGATACGCCGATGGAAAGAATGGCACAGTCAAGGAGAACCCGGTCCATGCGCTTGCGCTTTCCTACACTGTAGTTTTGGCTTGTAAAACTCATACATGCCTGAGTAACCGCATTGACGGCTACATATAGAAATCCAAGGATATTATTAGCCGCAGTGTATCCCGCCATGGCTGTGGAACCGAAAGAGTTGACCGAGGACTGGAGCAGGGCGTTTGAAAAATTAATGACCGTACTCTGAACCCCGGCGGGAATGCCTACCTGAAAAATCCGCTTCAAATATTCTTTTCTCAGTTTCAGCTTTGAGAAACGGAGCTGATAGCTTCCCTCACTGCGGTAAAGGCACCACAGCACTAAAACACAGGAAATCATCTGGGAGGCCACAGTGCCGATAGCTACGCCGGCAACCCCCAGGGGAATGACAATAACCAGAAGCAGGTCAAGAACTACATTGGCCAGCCCGGCCACGATCAAAAAGATCAGGGGCCGCTTTGTATCGCCCACCGCCCGTAAAATCGCCGCTCCGTAATTATACAGCATGAAAAATGGCATTCCCATAAAATAAATACGCATATAGACCACCGACTGGTTGATCACATCTGCCGGCGTGTCCATAAGGGCCAGGGCCGGCCGGGCCATACCTACACCGACGAAGATCATAACAATGCCGCTGATGAGGGCCAGAGTGATGGCCGTATGTACCGCCTCAGACATTTCTTTGTCCCGCCCCGCCGCGTAAAACCTGGCGGATAAAACATTGGCTCCCAGGGAAATCCCGATAAAGAGATTAGTAAAAATATTGATCAGCGCGGTCGTCGAACCGACGGCCGCAAGCGCCTGACTGCCACTGAATCTTCCCACAACAATAATATCAACAGCGTTAAACATAAGCTGCAAAATACTTGAAATCATCAGTGGAAGTGAAAACGAGATCAATTTGTCCATGATCGAGCCATTACACATGTCGATTTCAAATTTACTTCTTTTCAAAGTCCGATCCCTCCACTAAATTTTACCACTGGTAATCTTACTGCATTCTTTCTCTTTCGTCAATATCCCCCTCATCGGCCTGCTCAACACAGATCGCCGGGCGGCTTTCTCCAGAGCCGCCATCGCCGTTGTCCTTTAAAGTCAGTTCAATAACCATTTGCCCCGGATTCATGGACATATAGACCTCTTTTCCCCTCTCAGCCGCGGCCTGGGCCGCTTCCTCAAGAATCGCCCCTAAAATATCACGGTTCAGATAACCGCCCCGCCACTGAAAGACAAAATGAGGCTGCCCTTTTCTTGCTACAGCCTTTAAACGTTTACCCACATCCTCAGTTTTTGTCAGCGCCAGACGGTTCTCAATGTAATATCCCCGGCGGCTGTCGCCGCATTCTGGTATAAGATACATGGACGGACGGTGGTCCGCGAAAATCTGACGGTCACTTAAATTAAAATAGTCAAATCGTTTCGCCCCATACCGCCCAAGAGAATTGTCAAAAGTGGCGTCCATATGATACCACTTTCCGTCAAGTTCAATGAGATTCCAGGCGTGGCGGTAGCGGACACCCTTGTCCGGGTCGGCATCGCTGACTGCAATAATACATCCCAGCCCCAGGCGGTCGCAGAGAATTTTTACTGTTTTTGCAATTCCCTCGCACACTCCTATCCCCTGGGCCAGAGGTCCGATAATCTCATGTGAATACTGTTTTTTCAGTTTATCATAAGTCACATTGGAGGTGATGAAATCATGAATAAACAACTCTTTTTCCAGCGGCGTCAGCCCTTGGGCCTGACGTACAAGGCGGGTGACACGGGCGTCCAGAGCTTTCCTGTGTTCCAGGATTTTTTTCTTCTCAAACATATACCGGGGCGTCATACGGACAGAGTCACCAATATCTGTAAAACGGTAGGAAAATGTATTCACATAAAAAATTTCTGGATGATCCAGCCGGAGCCTGAAAAAAATGTCCGTCAGATCCCGGTTTTCAAGTCTGGGCACGTCAAATTCCGGAGATATGGCTAAAAATCCTTCCATCATGGCATAGTAAGCCGCCTGCTGGCTCTTATTCATCTGCCGGTAATAATGTTCCTGCTTCATCAAATCTCTCTTTCCTTTACTGCCTTCAATCGCTGGTGCCTTCCAGGAGTATGCACTGTACCGTCCCCATGTCCAGGGGATCAACGACCCAGTCCGCATCCGGAATATCTTCCTTTGGAGAAAGATTGGAACGAAGATATAAAGTGGACAGCCCCGCGGCTTTAGCCCCATGGATATCACAAATACCGTCGTTGCCAACCATAATACTCTCCTCCGGAGCAATCCGGCAGACTTCCATCATTTTTTTATAAAATCGGATGTCCGGCTTTTTCACGCCATAGTCCGATGAAATAAAAATCCTGTCAAACAGATCCCATATTCCCAGAGCTTTCATCTCATACTCCGTAAAAATCCGCTGGGCGTTGGATAAGAGGATCACCTTGCGCCCGCGGTCCCGGAGATTTTTAAGGAGCCCGGCTGCGCCGTCATATAAACGGACGTACTCTGTAGACAACACTCTGAAAAACTGTCCCGCTAAAACGGACAGTTCCGGATCCGCTTCCACACCTTTCATCCGAAAAAGTCCGGCAAACACCTTTTCAATCTGGATTTCCGGAAATGCCTCATGGCCGATATTCCGCTCCACCATGCCCTCCACGGCGTGGCTCGCGGCGTCCTGACGGCTCATACGCTCATAGGCCCCTTTCAGCTCCAGTGGCGAGTAATGAGCCCCGTAGTACCCGTAAAACAAAGCCAGTTTCTCCCACACAAGTGATTGTCCCTCATCGGTATGGATATCCACCAGTGTTCCATACAGGTCAAATATACAATTTTTATAAATCTTCATTCTTTCGTCTTCCTCCAGTTATCTTCCGTCCAAAGCCAAAGTCATGGGGCGCGGCCAACTGCCAGAAGGCCACAGCGCTGGCGGCGGCTACGTTCAGCGAGTCTACCCCGTGGGCCATGGGAATGCGCAGTGTATAATCACATTCTGCCACGGTTTCCGGTGCAAGGCCGTCCCCTTCCGTTCCCAGAACAATGGCCAGCTTCTCCTGGGACATCACTTCCGGATCTTCAATAGACCTGGACTGATCACCAAGGGCCATGGCCGCCGTTTTAAATCCCATGGAGCTAAGCCATTCCATCGCCGGATGGGGCCAGGCATACTCGTCTTCCATATAGGCCCATGGCACCTGAAACACTGTACCCATACTCACTCTCACCGCACGCCGGTATAAAGGATCGCTGCAGGCTGGGGTAAGGATAACCGCGTCAATGTACAGCGCCGCTGCGGAGCGGAAAATTGCCCCGATATTAGTGGGATTGACAATATTTTCCAGTATAGCGATCCGCCGGGCACCGGCGCAGATCTCTCCCGCATTCCGGGGGGCGGGCCGCCGCATGGCGCACAGCATCCCCCGCGTCAGTTTAAAACCTGTAAGCTGTGTTAAAATATCAAATTCTGCGGTAAATACAGGCGTGTTTTCACACCGGTCTAAAACCGCTTTCGTGTCCCCCGCAAGGCGCCGTTTTTCCGCCAGGAAGGAAATGGGCTCGCAGCCTGCGTCCAGGGCAAGTTGGATCACCATGGGACTTTCCGCGATAAAAATTCCTTTTTCCGGCTCATGGCGGTTTAAAAGCTGTCCCTCACTGCACCGGGCGTATATATCCAGCCGGGGATCTAAAAAATCTGTGATTTCAATAATCTCCGCCATCTAAAGTCCCACCTTTGCGATTTGTGATCTTACCCGGATCATTGGCTGCACCTCTGCGTGACGTAGGCCTGCGCATAAGTTTCAGCCGTTCTTTATCCTCTTTACCTACCCGGTAAGATTCCCTGATCTTCTGAATGGCCTTATTGTGGGTAAAATCATCTAAAATATTTTTTTCAAAGAGAACCTCTGTTTTTTCAGGGTATTTAATGTAGGCGATGGACACCGCCCAGGCCACGGCCATCTTAACATAGTAGCCGTCATGACGGATCCGCCCCAAAATATTAAGAACCTGGTCGATAAAGGGATCAGTCAGGAAAAAATCCAGCATACACACAACAGCGAAGCGGATTTCATACTCCCGGTCACTGGCGGCATATTTTTTTAAATAATCAAACCAGTCCTGGGGTTTTTTCTCCATAAACTTGTATGTTGCGCAGCAGCAGTCACAGATTCCCCAGTTATTGATCAGCGGAACAAAAGCGTCCAGCTCCCTGCGCCTGCGCTGGTCATCCATTTTCCCGTAGCCGATCATCATTCCCCGGATCATCAGTTCCTCATAAACCTTTATATCCGCCTGGCCCGCAAACGAATCATATCCGTCCTTTGCGGCTTTTTTAGCGATCTGTCGGAGTTTTGGCACCCGCACTCCAAGGATATTATCCAGGCCGGGTACAAGAGACTTGTGAAATTCCCGGTATTTAGGATCTGTATTATCTTCAAGTTCCCGGCGAACCCAGGCAGTTATATTTTCTGAAACATTGTCATTAGCCATTAAATTTTCTCCTCTGTTACAATATCCTTTAGCGCCCGGGAATTTTTTTCCTGATTTTCCATGATCTCCCGGTCGATTTGCTCAAGCCTTTCCATAATCTTTTGTATCTGAGAGAATGTCTCCCCGGCCCGCTTCTGGGATTCACTAATTTTATCCCGGACAACCCAGTCAATAAACAGTCCGTCCAGGAAATAATCGGCAAAATGGAGAAAATCTCCGATTTCCGGATGAAGATCCGCTGGGATTTCTGCCTTGACGTCGGCCAGTTCTGTGCGGAAATTTCTCAGGGCGTTTTGCAGTTCCTTCACATTCTTCTGGACATTGTCCAGCTTATCGTACTTTACAATATCTGCCAGAATACCTCCGCCGATGAGATCTACCGTACTCCAGCTTTTAGCGCTGTCCAGATCCGCGATAATATACCCGGCAATTCTTTTGGCTTTATTTCCCGCTACTATCGCCTCATCCACTTCTTTTTTCTGGCCCTTTAAAATGCCCGCCTCTTTTTCAAGCTCAAGAATCTTCTGTCCTTGGATGCTCCCTGAAGCTTTCATCTGCTCCAACTTCTGGTCAAAAACTCTGCCATACTCCTGCTCACACCACATGAGCCTTTCCAAAATTTTTTTACAGTGATCAATATCCTCATTGACTGCCTGAAGCTCTCCTTCCGCCGCGTCATATTTGACAGCCGCCGCGTAAGCTTCTTCCTGCTCCTTTGTGAGTTTTTCTCCGATTTTTCCTGTGACCCGGTAAAAAAGGGCTTTCAAACTCCGGTTCTGAAGCCGGTCAACATCTTCCTGTTCGTCAATCTTTTCCTTTCTCAATTGATCCACCCGGATCCCCAGATCACGCTGCTGTGCGTAAAGATCCTCCAATTTGACTTCTGTCCGTTTTTTTTCAACAATATCCTGCTGTAAACGCGAAAGTTCACTGTCATAATGATCCATAGCCATTCCTCCCGTCAATTAACTGCCATTATCATAACACACATCCTACCTGGGAACAACAAAAAGGTTGAACCGGCTGACGGCCCTTTTCTTCCGGATTACATATATATTTATAGTAAACGACAAATATATTTGTCGTTTACTATAAAACCTCCGGGGGATGCGCACGATTTTTGTAAGGAAAGATCTGCCCTTTGCGCAGCAAAAACCGGCGCAGGAAACATCACAAAAAATTATTATGACGTTTCCTATAAAATATGTTATGATTAAGTTCAATACCGGATGGAGGAGAAACAAATGACAAAAAACGTGGAAAACGTTAAAATAAAATACTGTCCAGGGCTTGTTCAGATCACCTGTGATACCGCCCTGAAAGAATACTTAGATAAAAAAGGGAACGGCGCCCTGAAACTTGGCAGCCACATTCTACGGGTTTATGAAGAACATTACAAAAAGGCATTAAATATTTCTCTTGATTCCCTGGCCATTGAGATCCTTGCCCATACATATATAGACTCTTTTTCCCGGTCCATATCTACGGCAGATGGCATTCTCCCCGATGTTCTTGAGGAACCTTTGGACAAACTTATGGAAAGCATAAAAAATCATACGGAAATTATTGACTGCGGTGAAAGCCAAATAGACAACAACCGGTGGATATGGGATATGCTCACCCCCTACAAAGGGCTAATTTATGGAATCCTTGGCGACCGGGCCTGACACAGATATTACACAAAAGGGGTTTTTAATTATGGAATATAAGATCATACGGCTCATTGACCAGCCGGATTTAAAAGAAAAGGCAGCTTTATGGTTTCATGAAAAATGGGAGATTCCTCTGGATGCCTACGCCCAGAGTATGGACGAATGCCTGGCCTGCAAAGGGCCTGTTCCCCAGTGGTATGTGGCCCTGGAAAATGAGCGGATTATTGCCGGCATGGGCGTCATAGAAAATGATTTTCACAACCGGAAAGATCTGGCGCCAAATGTGTGCGCCGTCTATACTGAAGAAGACCGGCGATGCCGCGGAATCGCTGGATCCCTCCTAAACTACGTGTGCCAGGATATGAAATCCAGAGGCATCGACACCTTATACCTGATCACCGACCATACATCTTTTTATGAGCGTTATGGCTGGAAATTTCTCTGCATGGTCCAGGGTGACGGCGAAGAAGCTTTGTCAAGGATGTATATTCACGAAAGCTAAAAAAGGCACATCTGTTCATATTCTGTTTTCTTTTTAAGAGGCGCTGGTTTTTTTGCCAGAATAAATTCTGTGGCCCCGTCATCCAGCACCCACGCTTTTGCCTCATCCTCATTTAAAAGCAGAGGCATCCGGTCATGGACCGGGGACACAGAGTCATTGGCACAAGTCGTCAGGATGACGAAACGGTCTTCACCGTCAAACCCGGCGAAACATCCCGCCATATAAAGAGGCGATCCATCAGCCTGTTCAAACATAAATTTTTCTTTAACCCTGTTCCACTCGTAAAAGCCCCCGGCCAAAATGACACATCGCCGACGCAATATACTCTCCCTGAAACTTTTCTTTTCAAGGGCCCCCTCCGTCCGGGCATTGATAATCAGGCCCTTGTGATCAAACCGGGGAAATCCCCAGAGCATAAGCTGGGGGATCATCTTCCCTTCTTTGGCCCTGAGGACAACAGTTTTTTGAGAGGGACACACATCTTCCCTTCCCCCTAAATTTATCCCAGGCGCGGCAACGCCTGTCATTTTTTCTATTATTTTGGTGGTTTCATCATCAGTATAATATCTGCCGCACATCATCTATCACATCCAGTACATTATTAAATATTTTCATCCCCAAGCCCCGCAAGACTTTTACACAAAAGATTCAGTTTTTTGGAGGGAATATAAATGACGCCACAGCGCCGCCGGCAGAAATGGCCACAAGGACAAAGAAAGCCATCATAAAACTTCCTGTATTTTGCGTCCCTGCCGCTTCCTGAGATTCCTTCAAAACGGCCGCTCCCTGAGAAACATTGGTCACAGCGGCAGCCACCACCGCAGAGCCGAAGGAACCGCCAATCTGCTGAAACGCCCGGATAATAACTGTAGCACGGGATACATCTTCGTCCGGCAGTCCGCGTCAGCAAAGCTCCGATCCCCCGCTTGCATCATAGACCTGTTATCTACAAGTTTGAAGAAGTAAAAAGTTGATAACTTTAAACCCTGAGGTATTATCTATCTTATTTATGAGCGCCTCCACAAGGAACTTTCTTTATAAAACATACATTTTCCTCATTTTCATTAAATCCGTTCTTCCTGTAAAAATTATAGGCCGGCACATGGCGCTCTGTGAGAAGGACAATATAGGAAATTTTACGGTCTGCCACCTGCCTTTCAATCTCTCCCATAAAACGGGAACCCACCCCCGCCTGCTGCATACCTGGATGGATGCCAAATTCGTCAATCCAGTATTCTGTGCCTTCATACCAGTTAATGATCCGTCCCAGAGATATCCCCGCAAGTTTTCCGTCAATAAACGCTCCAAAGGCCAGAGAATTTGCATTTCCGGTGAGCTGTGTAATATAGGCATGGAGCTGCCTGTCGCTCCATCGGTCATTCCACGGTTCTCCTGAAAAAATATCCAGCATCAATTTTTTTATAGCTTCGATATCTGTTAAATCTAATGTATGTACTTCCATTACTGACTCAATGCCTTTTATAAGGCAGTTCCTTTCTTTGGTATTGAAAAAGATGAAAGATCCACGTTTTCAATGGTCAAAAGCCGGATCTTTTTATCAATTCCCCCGGCATATCCAGTAAGACTTCCATTGCTCCCCACGACACGGTGACATGGGATAATAATGGAAATTTCATTATGTCCCACCGCCTGCCCCACCGCCTGGGAAGACATATGATCCAGTCCGTTTTTCATGGCGATCTGCCTTGCGATAGCTCCATAAGTTGTTGTCTGTCCATAGGGAATCTGGCGCAGGATTTCCCAAACCTGATTTTGAAATGGGGTTCCCTGACAATGGAGAGATACTGAAATATCCGGCTCTTTTCCAGAAAAATAAATATCCAGCCACGCTTTCGCGTCCTTCAATACAGATGTTTCCCGCTCTTCATGCTCCGGCGCCAGTCCCCTGGCAAAATATTTCTGTCCAGCAAACCATAGCCCTTTAAGGCCAAGTTCATCCGCGGCCAGCAAAATATCCCCCAAAGGAGACTCGTAATGAGTAATGTATTGCATAATGTACCTCCCATTTTAAATTCATCTATATTTACTCTTTTCTCAATACTTCTTTGGGCGGTTCGATTTCATAGGCGATCGTATGCTCGGTAAGCTCAGAGAGGAGCTTAATCTTTGCGTTAATAATCGGGCGCATACAATTGGGAACATGTTCCTGATGGGCACGGTGGATCGCCACGCATTCCTTACAGTTGCCATGATAGCGGCAAGCTTTTTTGCAGGAACAGTGATCTTTGTTTTTGTATTCCTCACGGAAAGCGGCAGCAAATTCTTCCTGTAGACGAAGACCTTCCTGCCGGTTTCCTTTATGAAATTGTTCCATAGCGTCTAATTCTTTTTGATTTTTCTCAATCATCATCGGTAAGTTCCCCCGATCCAATATTTTCAAAATTAGCCATCTTTACATATTTTACATAGATTTAACCTAAGCAAGATGGCAATTTTTTTAAAATTTTTGTAAAATATTTGTAAGCGTTCATCCAGCAGAGATGGACAGTCTGAACAGTTACAAATAACTTCGTTTTATAAGGTCGAAAGGAGTAGATAGACATATGTACAAGACTGTAGTCATCAAGTATACGCCAAAAGTTAAAGAGATGGCGGCTAAGATCGAATCTACTGCCAATGAAATGGAACAGAAAGGTTTTGAACTTATTTCCTGTGCCATTATGCCATCTGCCAAAGGAATCCTTGTTTTTAAAAAGGTGGACGAGGTTTCCGCTCCCGCATAACTTTTCGAACGCAAAATAGTCTCCCTGATTATAATCTATATTTCTCAGGGAGACTATTTCTACCCCACTTCTATATAGCAATTAATATCTATTTTCTTTTTCCTATCTACTGTTTTACATTTTAAAAGCTTTACTGGTTATTTTCATTCCATCCTTTACATACGTTGATCCATGCTGTATATAGGGAGTATTTTTCCAGTTCCTCGATGGTCAATTCAATGGCACTGTTGCTGCTTCCGCAGGCAGGAAAAACTGTCCGGAACCTTTTCAGTGATTCATCAAGGTAAACCTTAACATTATCCTTCACCGCAAAAGGACATACACCCCCAATACCATGGCCGATAGAGTCTTCCACAGCATCCGGCGGAATCATTTTCGCTTTTGTCCCAAATGCAGCCTTATATTTGCTGTTATCTATTTTTGCATCGCCTGCGGCAACGATTAAAACAGGCTGATCATTAACCATAAACGACAGGGTTTTCGCGATACGACAGGGCTCACAGTGGAGTGCCTGGGCTGCGAGTTCGACGGTGGCGCTGGATACCTCAAATTCCCGGACACGGTCTTCCATACTATATTTTTCAAAATACGCTTTTACTTTTTCAATAGACATTGGAAATTCTCCTTTTGCAAATTAAAATCCGCTGAGATCATCTCCCAACATTTTTTACCATATCACAATAAGAAAGAAAAGTCAAAATTTCATACGATCTGATGTTTTAAAAATATTCTGGAAGAAACCACCCCTCCAATTCCCACAAACACAGCCGCCACAGGAACTGCCCACACCCCATAGAGGATACCGCTGCCTATCTGTTCCACAGACAGCAGGGAAATGGCCTGGACATGATAGAAAGGCAAAAGGCCCACGTACCGAAACAGCGGATTGGTCTCTGTAAGAGGCAGCAAAGCGGGAAAAAGAAATAACGCCATAGACGCCACAAAAGCCACGATCTGTTTTTTGCTTGCCGCAGATATCAGAAGGGTCATCCCTGTAACGCTCAGGGTACAGGTAAATGCCAGGAGAACCTGATACCTGATCAGTGTACCGCATGTAATATTAAAAGGAATAAAACCTTCCACATAGTCGCTGGACGCAAAGAGAATACTGCAGTCCCACCCTGATTTTCCGTAGAGAACAACGGCTAAAATCAAATTAAAAGCTGCCGTCAGGGCGGTAACGAGAAGGGCCGCGATTACAGACGCGGCCACTTTCGCTGCTGTACCTTTGGTTTTTCCATATTTACTTGTCAGTATCAGATTGTCAACACCCTCGTACTCACCAGAGAAAACCGGGGCTGTCATTACAATAACTGCCAGAGCAAGTACCATAAAGACCCTCACAAGATTTTTGCTTGTGGAAAGCCAGCCATCCACATAGCCGATCCTGATTTCTTCATCGCCAAAAACATCTGAAACACTCAGGCCGTTCCAATGGCCGTCCATATCTGCAAAACGGGCAAAAACTGCGGACTGCATGGCATTCTGGTAAATATATGCCGCGTTAAGGCCATGAAGGTCATATGTAAGGGCAAAATCTTCCATCATTTGCTGTACTTTTTCATCAGTCAGTATACCTTCGTACCTGGCTCCGAGAGCCTTGTCAATCTCTACCGCCGCTTTCCCGCTGCCATCGGCGCTTTTACCGTCAAAGGCATATTTATTGTTATAGGTTGACAGGGCCGTCAGGGCAGAATACACAAGCAGCCCAATCAAAACGATCAAAGATAATCGTTTTGAGAAAATTTTCTTCAGTTCAAATTCAATCAATTTTTTCATTGCCTTTCATCCCCTTTAAAATAAAACAAATATAGATCTTCTAAAGTCGGCTGTACTTTCACAGCATTTTTCAAGGGCGGGCCATCGGCGATGATCCGCAAAACAGCCTGATGATCACTGATATTCCTCAGATTACTTGTATTATAGGCCGCAGCATACTGCTCCGCGCAGGATGCCGGAACCATGCATTCCCACACCTTGCCGTTAATTTCGGCGGTAATCTTCTGGGGATTTCCCAGATGAACAATCCGGCCAGATTTCATCATAATAATTTCTTCTGCAATAAACTCCACATCTGAGACAATGTGTGTGGACAATATCACAATCCGTTCTTTGGAAAAGGCGCTGATTAGGTTACGGAACCGTACCCTCTCTTTCGGGTCAAGACCTGCCGTCGGCTCGTCCAGAATTAAAATTCTAGGATCATTGAGCATGGCCTGAGCAATCCCAAGGCGCTGTTTCATACCGCCTGAAAATGTTTTGATTTTTTGTTTTTTCTCTGACAATAGTCCCACTGCTTCCAACAGTTCTTCCGCTCTGTTCTTCGCCTTTCTCTCATCGAGTCCTTTCAGTGCTGCAATATAGCAAAGGAAATTAAAGGCGGTAAAGTCAGGGTAATAGCAAAAATTCTGAGGCAAATATCCGAGAAGATTTCTGTATCTTTCCCCAAGGCCCTCGATATTCCTGCCGTTTAAGAGAATGGTTCCGGAAGTGGGATTTTGGATGTTGCACAGCAGCCGCATTAGGGTCGTTTTTCCCGCCCCATTAGCTCCAAGCAATCCGTAAACGCCGTTGGACAATGTAATATTCACCTCCTTCACCGCTGTTTTATGGCCAAACTTTTTAGTCAGCTCCAATGTCTTTAATTCCATCATTTAAAAACTCCTTTCCACGCAGTGCTATCCCCGTGGGAAGCGTTTTTTGCCACAGAAAACCCAATTTTCTGTAACAAAAAATACTCTCTATGGGTTACCATAGAGAGTATAAAACACAAATATCTACTTTTTATCTACAAATTCGGAACTTTAAAACAGGCAGACACCTTTGCTCCACCTCCGGCATTATTTTCAAGGGTTATCCAGCCGCCATGATGCTCACAGAGAACTTTGCAAATATAAAGTCCCAGGCCAAAATGTAAAGAAGGGTTATCTTCTTCTGTAAAATAAGGATTTGTACCGTTATACAGGCTGTTTTTATTAAAACCTTTCCCGTCATCGGACACAGAAAGAAACAGACCTCCGCTTTGTAGCTCAAAAGACAGAACAACCTTGGACTTGGCATACCGGGCGGCATTGGCGATCAGGTTATTGCATACCTGTGAAACAAAGCCGCTGTCCAAGGATAACCTAAGGACTGAAATATCATTTTGCACACACAAAATTTTACCCTTCTGTTCACACACGATCTTCCCACTTTCACAGAGGGAATCAAAGAAAGGCTGCAGCAGCACTTCTATACAGTCCGGCTGCATATCTTCCATGCGCCTGAGATGGCTCATACTCGCCACATAATTCTCCATACGGACAATATGCTTTTCCATGGTGGCCGCAATTTCTCTTGTATGAATCTGATCACTTGTCCGTAGCAGCTCATTATACCCTTTTAACACTGTCAGAGGCGTTCGCAGATCATGAGCGAAAGCAGCATTAAGGGTTTTGCGTTCCTCCACCTGCCGCCACATTCTGGAAAAATTGTCAGATAAAGCCTCACGCATCATCTCAAAAGAAGCGCAGAGCCGCCCTAATTCATCTTTAGATGAATAATCTACCTTGAAAGCCAGATCGCTATGGGATATTTTTTCCGAAGCTGTCCGAAGTTTTTCAATAGGTACTTTCAATTTGCCGCGGTAAAACAGCAGTGCCGCAAGAAAAATACACAGGGCACAGTAGACGGGCGTGGCAATTATAGGGATATTTTCCAACAGCGAGGTAAACCGCTCATCCATTTCACTCATGGCTTTCGGTTCAGTGGAAATATAGGCCCCCTCGCCCAGCCGTTCCCCCTGGGCATTGGTCAGATAATACCGCTCCCCTGCGGGCGGGTAAGAGTCTTTGATTCTCTCAACAGCGTAATGGCACAGCCCGGAGGTTACTGCGCTCAGTATCATGGCCAGAGCGGCAAACACAAAAATATAAAGGGCAATACTTTTCTTTAAAGACAAATCACGCCACATAATTTTTATTTTACCCACTTGTAGCCACACCCCCAAACAGTTTCCACATAAGTTCTCTGTGTAAAGGCGGCGATCTTTGCCCGGATTCTCCGGATATGTTCAGCGACAACACCGCTGTCCCCGTCGCTGTCCCAGCCCCAGACACGCTCATAGATCCGCTCTTTGTCAAAAACCTGTCCCGGATTTTGGGAGAGCAGCTCAACAATGTCAAATTCCTTTTTCGCAAGACATACGGGCTGATCGCCAAAAAAGAGACATCTCTGGGCGTAGTCAATGGTCAGGTCTCCTAAAAAACGGACTTTCGCCCCGGCATTGTGGCGGACCTCCCTGCGCAGATGGGCCAAAACTCTCGCCTCAAGCTCCCTCAGCGAAAAAGGCTTGACAATATAATCATCCCCGCCTGCGGCAAAACCTTTGACCTTATCGTTTTCTTCGATCCGCGCAGTCAGAAACAGGATCGGACAGGATATATGATTACGGATACGGCGGCAAATTTCCAATCCATCCAAATCAGGCATCTGGATATCCAGCAAAATAATATCCGGTTTTCTTTCTATCTGTTTCAGCGTCTCCTCACCGTTGGCGGCAGGCAGAACACAAAAACCTTTGCTTTCAAAAAAAGCGCAAAGCATAGATACTATATCTTTTTCATCATCAGCAATGAGTATTTTAGCACACATTTTGTACACCTCCCAAGAAGGAAGTATACCATATGTTTTTCAACAATTTATCTACTTTTTTAAATTTTTGCGATCGTGTGACCGCTTCTTTTTGACACCACGTCAATATCTATAATAGATATAGAACAGCTTTAACATTGTTTTAATCCTAATATTTATAAACATATTGACAAATAGGTAACTTGTTACTATACTGATAATAGATAGACCGATTTCAGTCCCACCGTTAGAATAACAGAAAAGATGAACGAATATGATAAAAGATTTGATCACACGGTTTTCAACTACTACTGAAAATCAGGAAAAAGGCATTTTCAGCACACTTTTTATCGCCGGAAATAAATTGCAGACTCTTTTTGACAGCCGCATTCCAAAACTTTCATTAAAACAGTTTATGCTATTGTCTATTCTCCGCCAGGCCAAAGCGCCCATGACATTAACCCAGTTAGGGAATGTCCTGGGATGCTCCCGGCAAAATGTGAAAAAAATAGCCACTGTACTTGAAAAAAAGCAGTTTGTCACCTTTGAAAAAAGTCCCGACGATGCCAGAGCTATAAGAATCTGCCCGACCCTACAGGCAGACGCTTACTTTAAAGATGAATTTGTCCCCTACATGAAGGAATTAAAAATTTTGTTTGAGGTTTACAGCGAAGAGGAAATCCACACCCTTTATCATCTTATGATGAAAATGTATCACGGCATTGAACGACTTGAAAACAAGACAAAATCTTCAGTTTTTCCAAAAAAGGAGGAAACATACTATGAAAACAGCCGTCATCTATAACTCTCAGACCGGATTTACAAAGCGGTACGCCCAGTGGATCGCCGACGCGGTTTTAGCAGACTGTGTGGAGTTGTCCGCTGCCAAAAACAAAGACTTTAGCCAATATGACGCTATCGTTTTCGGCGGTTGGGCCTGCGGCGGCACGATCAGCAAACTTGCCTGGTTTAAGAGTCACATAGATCAATGGAAAGGAAAAAAACTCATTGCTTTCTGCGTCGGCGCAAGCCCTATAGAAAGTCCCCAGGTTCAGCCGGCTCTGGATCAGAATTTCACGGATGAGGAGAAGAAAAACGTCAAAGTATTTTATTGTCCCGGCGGTTTCGATTATGAGAAAATGCCTCTTCCCTCCAAACTCATGATGAAAGTTTTTACCAAAGTTTTAAAATCAAAGAAAAACAAAAGTGACTATGAGCAGGAGATGTTAAAGATGATCTCCTCATCCTACGATATTTCCGACAAAAAATATATTGAACCCATTATAGATGCGCTGAAGGAGTAATTTCCTCCTGTCTTTGGCAGGAGGAAACTTTCTCATTTTGAAACAGCAGTCTCTTAATAAGTGTTGTCCCGTTCTCCGGAACGCTGAAAAATGCCCTTATGGGCAATTTATTTGAGCATGTAATCTTACAGATACCTCGTCTATCCAATCCATTTGTCCCTCCATAGCTTCCAATTTTTAGTTCCGTCATTTCTATTCTACCACAATTCTGTGAGGCAGGAAACACATCAGCCTATCCAATAAATAGATCGTCTGCGTCTATGTAGCTGCAAACGCTGCAGTCAGCAGCATGATCAGCGGAACGAGATATTTGCGGGGATGATGCCACAAATCGCTTTCTGTTTTCCAGCCACGAATCGGATATTTCCATTCCAGAATAACCGACAAAATGGCGCTCTGCATAGCGAATATGAGAAGCGTCCCTACATGGACAAAATCCATGCCGCCGCCGACAATCTGCCAGCTTAAAAGATAGATGCCGGAGACAATGCTGTTGACTGTAAAGATAAACAGGCAGAACTTCCGCCAAAATCGCCCCGCTTGTCCGGGAAGCATACGGATCGCCTGCTCCAAATCCGGGTCGCAGGACAGCAGGGTACAGATTGGGGTGTTTATAGAAAGGATCGCAAGGCCGAAAGGAAACATATTAAATCCCCCAAATTCGCCAAACAGCAGAGGCAGGAAGCAGGCAATCCCACACAGGCCTGCGGTGTTGATCAGATAAGTCTTGTTGGCCATCAAACAGCGCGTCAAGTAGGTGAACACGTCACCGGTGCGGCCTGTATGCCGGATAGCTTTCTTTGCAGTGCCGGCACTGTAAAAATCATAGGCATCTGCAAAAGCCAGATACAGCACTGCGGCTATCACGCTGATCACCGCCGCAATAAGAACCGCCACCCTCTGGCGTACCAGCAAAATAATAGCCAAAATACCAGCATTCCAAAGAATCGGCAGCACGTCATGACCTTTCCTGTGCATCCCATACCCCGCTGCGGTCACCACACAGGCCATGCAGCCGCAGGCTATTGCAACCGCAATTTCCCATGGGCTCCATGAAGCAGCAGCGATAAACAGCCCCCAGATCAGCAGCGTTTTTGTCATCAGGGTATGCGCACCTATCACCAGCACATAGGAAAAGACAAAGCTGCGGTTATCAAAGGGTAGCATAAACATCCCCTGCAGCGTTTCCATGTGCCGCCGGCCGGCAAGCACCTGCCACATAATACCGGCGGTAAAAAAGACTGAAGTCAGATAGAAAATAAAGGGCGCGACCGCAAGCCGAAATCCTGTACCATAGACTGCCATAAACAGGATAACCGCAGCCGCCAGGCTTTTTCCGCCACTCTCATACTTTGCGCCAAAAAACTGTTTCAATAATGCTTTAATAGTATTCTTCATCGCAGGCCACCTCCTGGTGCTTGTCATGGCCCAGCACCTCCCAGATGTTCCTGGCTGTAATGTCCGTGCCAGCAAATATCCGGCTGATCCTTCCATGTTCTAAAACTAATACGCGGTCAGAAGTCAGACAAATACTTTCTAAGATGTGAGACGAAAACAGAAGCGTCCCATACTGTTTATAACCGCCCATAAGCTGGTATAAAAACTCTGTGCTTTGAAAGTCCAGCCCATTGACAGGTTCATCCAGGAGAAGCAGCCTGGGCCGCAGGGCAAACGCTGTAATCAGATAAGCTTTTTTCAAATTTCCGGTGGACAGTTCCTTTAAGAGAACATCGGTATAATCCCCGAAGTGGAAGCCTTTTACCAGCCCGGACACATCGGGCAGTTCCACGCCGTAAGACGCAGCCACATAGGCCAGATATTCCCGGAATGTAAAATATTGGAAAGACCGGTCTTGAGCAAAAACAATGTATCGGCTCCCCTTGAACCTGTTGTCACGGAAGGAGAATGGCTGACCGCCCCATGTGGCGCTCTCAAGGCGATAACCCGGCAGTAAACCGGCAACAGTTTTAATAAATGTTGTTTTTCCGGCGCCGTTCATCCCGATCATCCCGACAATCTCATTTGTTTCCAAATCCAGTGAAAAATCAGAAAGTACGGGATGATCGGCAGTGTACCAGGCGCTTAAATTTTGGAGAGAAAGAAGTGTCGTACCGCTCATATGCCTTACCTCCAATGATCTTTTTCTTTCTTCCAGATGGAATAGGCAGAATATAAGAATACGCCGCCAAGGAAAATATACAGCAGAGCAAAGGGAATATTCATCGTGACAAAGCAAAAAATCATACAACAGATAAACACGATACCTAGGGTCAAACGAATATAAAAGTGACGCATACAAACAACCTCCTATATTTTCTGTATGTCATTGGCTTTACTGTTTACAATGCAAGCATACACCAAAATCACCCTGCCCGCAGAAATGTCCGCCAATGGCAGGTTTTTGGCCGCGAAAAAAAGCAGGCAGTCTTCCGGCCGCCCGCCATTTGTCGAGGTAAGTCTTATTCTGTTTTGACCGGCTGGAAAGACAAGGCAACAACGGATCGGAATACATGATCTTTGTAATCAGTGCTAATAGTTCCATCGTAACGATCCGCCGCTGTCTGGACACTTTTTAGTCCCCACCCATGAAAGGCTTTGTCCTTTTTTGAAGTCATCAGCCTTCCATTTTTCTGTACAGGCATGTTACCATATCCGTTTTCTACTTTGATAATGAGCATGGCGTTAATCCGCCGGATCGTCAGATTGAGAAAACGAAATTCCTCCGGGGCTGTTTTTGCCGCCTCCAAACCGTTGTCCAGCAGGTTGCCTAAAATAGTTGTTAAGTCAACGCTGCGTATATTGGTATTATGGGGATATTCGATATTAACATTTGTTTTAATCTCCGCTTGCCCGGCCAATGCCATTTTACTGCCGATCAGATAGTCAATGGCTTTGTCGCCTGTCCAGATGTTTTGTGAAATTTCCTGGACAGGGGTCCGCAAATCCTGGCAATACCGTACTGCCTCCCCGGTATCGCCTTGCATAAGGCACTGGTAAATGGCCTCAATATGATTGTGCAGATCATGATACAGCTTGGCATTGTCCGCATATGTACGGCGCAACGCCTGATAATCGCGTTCTACAATTTCTGCCTGCTCCTGTTTCAATTTTGCAATTTCCGCCTCCATTTCACGCTGCTGGTTGACACGATAGAACAAGATTGCAAACAGCAATATGATAGATAGAATAATCCATGTACCTACCTGATCTTCGTTCAACGGCAGAATGGTCTGCTCCGACAATGTTACAGCGCCAAACATTCCCAGAATGACGAGAACAGACAAAGCACGAAGTGTCCTTTTTTGTTTGTCTTGCTTTACCAGTATTATGACGCCAATGAGCATCAAAAGACGTACCAGCCAAATGCCTGCAAGGTATTCGATAGCATTTGGATTGATAAAATTTTCCCGACGGAACATAATGCCCAAACCTGCCTGCAGCAGAAAATCCCATAACCCCACACCGACTTCATAAAAGAATATCAGGAACAGACAAATGTTTAGTTTGTCCCGCAGACAGTACCATACAATTCCGGTTATCACCAGCAATTCAACGGCCAAAACAGAAAACATCGGCAATCCTGCCATTTGCAGAGCTGTCACTAGGGCACCGCCAGCCGCAGACAAAAGCAGTATCTTTCTTTCCGGAAAAAAGTCCATCACCTTTGCGGCAAGAAAAAGTCCTATAAACAGGCGCATTTCATTGGTAAGAAAGCAGGAAATCATCGGAATATATCCCATCATATATGCGCCCCCCAAAACTGATTGATTTTCTGCTTTACTTCCTGTAAATGGGAACGGCTGATGGGAAGCTGCTCGCCATTTTTTAGTACCGCCATCCCATCACTGATTTTCATAATCTGGATGATATTGACAATATAGCCCCGGTCAATAAAAATAAACTCCGGTGTATTTAGCTCGTCAAATACCTGCTGCAAACTCTTTCGCACTTTTGAAGTTCCAATACCGGATACAATGCTGGCATTTTTTCCATCCCGCTGTATATAAAAAATATCTTTGTAAGGAATTTTCTCCATACGGTTTGCTGTCCGGATCGTGTACTCCTGTCCTGCTTCCAACTCAATAAGTTTGGCGGCATCAATCACTGCGGCGACCAGCTTTGTCTCCAAATTATTCTTCGGCACATATCGAAAGATGGATAATTCAAAGGCATCAATGGCATATTCCCTATGGGAAGTCACAAAAATAATCCTGACATTTGGCAGAAATCCTTTGATCTGCTGTGGGATTTCCATGCCGCTGATTTCCGGCATTTCTATGTCCAGCAAAATCAGATCATAAAAAAAACCATCGTCGGTTATATCATAAAGAAGGTTTTGGCTCCGGGTATAGGTCATTATCTCACAGCCGATTCCCTCTGCCTGTAAACATGCTCTGACGATCTGCTCATGTAAATCGACAGCCTTTTCTTCATCATCACATATGGCTATTTTTATCACAACGGCCACCCCGGTTCTTTCTCATATCATCCACTCTCCTTCCTCGTATATCCGCTTCCGCAATCATCGCAGGCGGGCTATCATCAACAAAATTGTCATGTATTCTATTATACAATAACCTTTTGTCTTTTGGAATAGCGTTGGTCAAACTGCTGCCCCTTTTAGAGTGGGAACCTCCTGCAAAATAGCCTGACTGCCTCCGGCCATTGTCCCGCCTGCGCCGCCTTTTGGCGTACATATAGAAAAAACAACATCCTCGTGGTATAATTAAAAGTAATAAACTAAGGAGGCGCACCCGCTTTTCTGTATCAAAATATAAAACAAAATCCGCATGAAATCATTTTAATTGGAATAGGCAATATGACAAATATCGCCACACTATTCACGACTTACCCGGATGCTGCCGGACTGCTGAAAGGCTTATATGTTATGAACGGCTATTTTGATGAAGCACCGTTGCCGGAGCCTTATTATAACTGGAACTCTTGGGCAGACCCGTTGGCTTCCAAAATTGTTTTCAGCTCTAATGTATCTGTACACCGTGCTATTCCGTTGGAAGTTACGGATACGCTTACGATTGAAGCAAAGCAGGCGAGAGTTTTACTAAATTCAGGCAGTGATTTGATGAAATCCGTCTTTTCTTTCGGTGGTGCGTGGCTGGAAAAATCCGAAAAGCTGACCTTGCATGATCCGTTAGCGGCAGTTTCTGTTTTTTACCCTGATATTTGTTCTTTCGAGCGTGGAAATGTGCAGGTGGAAACGAACTTTGAAAGCAATATGGGCGGTACATCGTTTGCCCCTTCGCAAAAAGGTAATGTCGAGATTGCACGAACAGTTGACCGTGAACAGTTTTACCGTATCCTGAGTACCACCTTGTGCGGCGAAAACAAAAAAGTAAAACAGAGACACATTCCGCAGCTTGTTGTCAGTAGGGCAAAATCTGTGGGAACTGTCGGTGAAGCATGGCTTGCTAATCTTGACAATATGGTTTCCGAATTAGAAAAAGAATGGCATATTTCCGGTGAGGACGCTCTTTCCGGCGGTACGCACGCCCTTGTAGCAAATGCAGACGGTGAGAATGGCGAAAAGTATGTATTGAAAATTGATATGCCTGAAGATTTGGGCGGAGAATTTTCAAAAGAAATTTCCGTACTGAAAACAGCGAATGGCAAGAGCTATACAAAGCTGTATGCCTATGACATAGAAAGAAAAGCCTGCCTGTTAGAGCGTTTGGGGAAACCGATTGATAAGCTGGATTATACGGTTCAAGAAAAGCTTCAAATCATTTGCATGGCATTGCAGAAGGTGTGGGAATTGCCTGTGGAAAATGCAGAACTTACCACAGGAGATACCTCATGGTTCAACGAATTTTTGGAAAGTGGTTATGAAAAATTAAACCATCCTTGTCCTCGTAAAGTCATAGAACAGGCTCTTGTTTATCTGAAATCGAGAACAGAAAATGAGAATCCTGACGAATTTGTTATGCTTCATGGAGATGCTCACGGTGAAAATACGCTTAAATCATTGACGGGAGAGGGATTTAAGTTTATTGACCCCGACGGTATCTTTTATGAGAAAGCCTACGATTTAGGCGTTCTAATGAGGGAATGGCGTGAAGAATACGAGCCGGAACCAATGAAAGCAGGAAAGGAGCGATGTTCGTATCTTCATCACTTGACAAGTGTTCCTGAGCAAGAAATCTGGGAATGGGGATATATCCAAATGGTTTCTACAGCATTTGTAATGCTTCAAATCGGACAAGAGGAAACCGGACATAAAATGCTTCATATTGCAGAGTGTCGGAATAACAAATCAAACCCAGTCTAAACAAAATCAGTAAATTATGTATGCCGCCGCATGGGTAATACCATAGCGGCGGTTTTTCGTGCCTATCGGCTGTCATATACTGGATGGTCTGGCCCGGCATTTCATTTTTAACCGCAAACAGTTTTTTGATTGCTGTCCTTCTCCATCAGCGCGCCCTTCTTTCACTGCGGAAAGTATTGTTTCTTCAGGATCGTGGCTGTGCAGAAGAATCGTCAATACGCTCCAGCACCTGCAGCTCACCATTTTTCATCCGGAAAACTACATCGGCCTGCTTCGCCAGCTCACCTGAGTGGGTAACGACCACGACACACTTGTTCATTTTGTGGGCGCTCTCTTTGAGGATTTCTGTGATGTCCTGAGCGGTGTCTTCATCCAAATTTCCCGTCGGCTCGTCTGCCAGAAGCACCTTGGCCTCACTTGCCAAAGCACGGGCAATCGCCACACGCTGCTGCTGTCCACCGGAAAGCTGCAAGACGTTCCGCTTCCAATCCTCCCGAAAAATACTGACTTCCCGCAATAATTCTCCGGCGTTCTTCCTGCCCCCCAGCTTTACGTTTTCTTCGGTGGTAAGATAGTCAATCAGATTATAGTTCTGGAATACCAGAGAAACATTGTGCCTGCGGTGATAGTTCAATCCCTTTTTACGGATGTCCTCGCCTCCATAAAGGATGTTTCCCGATACCGGATGATCTAATCCCGCCAAAAGGGAAAGAAAGGTGGTTTTTCCCGAACCGCTGGAACCGACAATCGCATAGAACGTGGCTTCCTCAAAAGTGGCCGATACATTTTTCAGGACAATTTTGTCCCGCTTCGATTTATAGGAATATAAAACATTTTTTGCCTCTAAAATCATTTCCAGTCCTCCTAACTCATTTCACTTAGAATATCTTTCGGGTTCTTGCGGAAAATCAGGACGCTTGCCGCACAAGTAGATAATCCAATCAAGACGCCTACGCTAAGACTGTCTATTAACAGCATATATGATGTTATTTCCGTCTCTACATTAGTGACGGTAAGGTCCGGCGCCTGATAATCGGTGGCAACTTTGCCCGCGTCCATTTCGTCCTGCAATTCGGCCTGTCCCGCCTGCTGTCCTACCAGATAATCCGCACCGGCATTGGAAACTGCCGGAGCAATCAGGAAAGAAAGCGCAAGCGCCAGAACGCCGATCAGAACAGCTTCGGACAAAATCTGCAGGAGAATCTCTCCTTTTGCAATACCAAGGGACAGCAGTATGCCGATCTCATTTGTCCTGTTTTTGATCCAGAAAATGAAAATCAGAAAAAGGATCACAAAGCTGGCTCCGGTCACAACCAGAAGCAGTGTGTTGCTGATTTTTTCCAAATCATTGAAATTGGAAGCCATTGTGTCCAGATTTCCGTTATTGTCGATCAAATCATACCATTGCCAGTTAACATCCACTTTCTTGATGGCCTCTTTTACGGCATCGTAATCATCCACATTCGCCACTTTAAAATAAGCCGTTTCATACAACGGATCATCTTGCTCCACCTTCTCAGGAAAATGTAAATCTGTGAAAATAATATTTTCGGAACGGTAAGTATCGCCGGACATATAAGGTTCCATCTGCTCCTTGACCAGATAAATCCCTACAATTGTTGCCTCCTGCACAGGTTCTTCCGCTTCTACTGAGTGAAATTGCAGATAATCGCCGACCTCTAGCTGGTTTTTTTCTGCCAGTTCTTCGGAAATGACACAAACATTTGTATCATCCTTTGTTATCATCCGCCCCTCCAGAATGGCGACATTGCCACTAAGTACATTGGCGTCCATTGACATATCCCGATTACCAATCAGGGCCACCCCCTGAAAGTCATAAGTCTGATCTGCGTCGGCATCTTCGATCCGTTCAAAGTTTGCCTGCTTTACTGCGGTTGGAACCGTCGTTATATTATAGTCAGCGATTCCCCCCACTGATGCGATCTTTTCAATATCATCCAATTTTAATGACTCAAAGGAATTATCCGTTGTTGTACGCCAGTTTTCAGAACCATTAACCGTTATTTTTTCCTGATGCACTCCACCGTAACTTCCCTGGCCGTCCGGATTAAGTTCTAAAATCTTTTCACAGGCTTCTTCTAATCGTTGGCTTCGGTTTTCCGGATTATATTCCAGCAAAAATCCCGCACCGATAGCCTGCCGTGTGCTGTCTTTCGTAGCAATATTTGCAGAACGGCTTGCCATGGAAGATGATCTTGACTTATGCCAGGCCATTCAACAGGAATTGATGAAAAATGGTTATTTGGCAGACTGCTGCAATGATGGAGAAACAGCTATGCTGTACGCCCTGAATACAGATTATGGCTATGACCTTGCCATCGTAGACCGTATGCTGCCTGTCATTGATGGTCTGACGATCATCAAGGCGATGCGCCGGAAAAACATTCAAATCCCTGTTATTATCATTACAGGAATGTCTGCTTTGGATGACCGGGTGGACGGGCTGGATGGAGGGGCTGACGATTATCTGGTAAAGCCCTTTCATATCCGGGAACTAATGGCAAGGGTCAGGGCATTGACGCGACGGCCGCGGCAAATTCGGGAAACGGGGATGCTATCTTACTCGGATCTTCATTTTGATTATCCCAATCGGAAAATCACCTGTAATAACCGGGACCTTGTATTGACCGCCAGAGAAGCAGAGCTTTTAAGCGTATTGATGAAGCAGCCCAAAACAGCATTTTCCAGGGAACAGCTTGTTTTAAAAGTTTGGGGCAGCAATGCGGATATAGAGCCGGGAAACGTGGACAACTATATTTCCTTTCTTCGGAAACGGTTAAGGGAGCTTCACAGTAACTGCGAAATCAAAACCATCTACGGTTCGGGATATCGTTTGGAGGATCCCCATGCTTAAGCGTTTACAAACCCGGCTTCGGGTTTTTCTGATAATCTTTTTTATGGCTGTTATCACGCTGATCCTGTGCTTTTCCTTCCGGAATACGTGGCAGGCCCGGCAAACTGCCGATATTACTTATATCCAGCGGATGGCTTCCCTGATTATCTATCAGTTAGAAGCAGACCCGGAAAGCCCGGATGAACTGCTTTCCAATTATGAGAGAGAAATGAATGTTTACAGTATTTTGGAGGACAACACAGGACATGTTCTGTTTCAAAGCGACCCGGACACACTCACAGATCTTGATACATTAGGGAAAATTGCAAAGGACAACATTGAAATCCAATCCCCGACAGCTCAAACAAACAGTTCCCCCGTCACCGATCAGGGGGGATATGGAGAAATTGCAGGAAATAATCATGACCGATATTACGTCATTCCTGCAAGTATCAGCACAAAATCAGGAAATTGGTATTCTTTGGTACTGTTTTATGAGCAGCCATCCATGGGCGCATTATTGCTCCGGCAGGCTCCATCCTACATCGTTGTTTGGCTTCTGGCTTTCATATGCATCTTTTTTGTCAGCCGCTTTCTATTATGCCGTGCCTTTAAGCCTACAGAGCGGGTACTGCAAAGTCAAAAAGACTTTGTTGCTGCCGCTTCCCATGAATTAAAATCTCCTTTGGCGGTGATCATGGCAAATGTGGAGAACATCCAGAATCAGGAATTAACGGAGCCGCAGGTCCAAAACCATCTGAATGTGATTGACGCAGAATGCATAAGAATGTCGAGATTGGTCAGGGACATGGTGCTTTTGGCATCTTCAGACACGGATCAATGGACAGTCCAGATACAGGAAGTGAATATAGATACTTTACTGATCACTTTGTATGAGGCTTACGAGCCAGTATGCAGGGAAAAAAACATCCATTTACATCTTAATTTAGGCGAGGAAAGCTATCCGCAGCTTCATACCGATCAGGAACGCCTCTTTCAGATATTGAGCATTTTTTTAGACAATGCTGTTTCCTATTCGCAAAAAAACTGCAGCATTGAAATACAGACCAGACGGACAGCAAGGGAGCTTGCTTTTCTTGTCATAGATCACGGACATGGGATTGCCGAACAAGACAAACCATTTATCTTTGACCGGTTCTATTGTGCCGATAAGTCCCGAACAGATAAATCCCACTTCGGTTTGGGACTTAGTATTGCAAAAGAATTGGCAAGGATACTGGCAGGAAAAATTGGATTTGAAGATACCTGTGGCGGCGGGGCAACATTCTTTCTGACTCTGCCTATAAAATAAAAAGCGCTGGTACAGAGAACTTCCGTTCCCTGTACCGGCATTTTCTAAAAGGTACATCACATAAATGTGGAATTTAGGCAAAGTTGGAACATGCTTTTCAGTCCCCCTTTACATTTGCGGCTGTCCAGACATGGGGTTCTCTCGAAGACGCGGCTGTGTTTTGAGCCATCACACCGACAAGACGATGAGGGACATAGGGTTCCTCCAAATAATGAATTTCATCTTCGCTTAATTTTAAATCTGCTGCCTTAACCGCTCCTTCAATATGGGTCAATTTTGTCGCTCCCACTACAGGCGCAGTCACTTTTGTAAGCAGCCATGCAAGAGAAACCTCGGTCATGCTCACATTGTGACACTTCGCCAGTTTGGCAACCCGCTGAATAATTACGTTGTCCTGCTCAGCCGTCCCATCATATTTCAAACGTGCATAATCGTCCTCCCTAAATCTTTTAGACATTTCTCCCGGATGTTTAGAAAGCCTTCCGCTTGCCAGAGAACTGTAAGGAGTCATTGCAATGTTGTCCTCTGCGCACAGCTTTACCATCTCCCGCTCTTCTTCCCTGAAAATCAGATTATAATGACTCTGGACGGACACAAATTTAGCAAACCCTTCTTTTTCTGCCAGTGCATTAGCTTTTGCCAGTTGATAGGCATAACAGTTGGAGATGCCAATGTAACGAATCTTACCCGCTTTGACCATCCGGTTTAAACCATCAAGAATATCATAAATCGGTGTTTGATAATCCCACATATGGTAAATATACAGATCTACATAATCCATTCCCAGATTTTCCAGACTTTTATTCAGCATCCGTTCAATATGCTGCTGTCCGGTAACACCTGCTTCAACTTCCTCGTTTGTGCGGGGCAGAAATTTTGTAGCAACAACAACCTTATCCCGGCTGGTAAAATCGTTTAGAGCCCGACCAAGATACTGTTCACTTGTACCGTTCTGATAGCCGATGGCTGTATCAAAAAAGTTAACCCCCAGTTCCAGCCCGCGGCGGATAATCTCACGTGAATGGTTCTCATCAATCGTCCAAGAATGCTGCCCATGGGCCGCGTCTCCAAATCCCATGCATCCCATACAAATTCTTGAGACATTTAACTCTGATGTTCCTAATTTTTCGTACTGCATATTAATTTCCCTCCTACATTTATTATCATTTCTCCTGGCTTCGTTTTCTGATACTATTATAAAAAAACTTTCTGCTCAAGTCTAATACCTGTCATTTATTGTTTTTCATGCTCTGTATGCATAATTTTAGTTTTTCTTCATCTATGCTACCAGAGAAATGAATGCTTACATAAATATATGCATCTTCCAAAGTGATTTCACACAGGGTACATGGAATCTTAGGCTGTGTTTCACAGAAAAGCTTCATTACGAATACGCTGCATCAAAAAACGCCTGGAGCAGAAAAATCTTTCCAGACGTTTTTTGTTTTCTTTATGACAAGGCAAAGTAAGGGATTATGCCCTATTGGGTATCACTCATATTCCTCTCCCAGAAACTGACGGCATGGTCAAGCCAGCCTTCGGCCACGGTTCCTTCGCCCAGTCCGAATCCGTGCCTTAATCCGTCAAAGACTTCGATCTGGGCGTCCGTTCCATTGTTCTGTATCCTGCGGATATAGTCCTCCATGGAGCGATAAGAAGCGATCCCGTCACTGGTTCCCACACAGGCATAGGTGGGCGGCTCTGCGCCTGTCACATCAGACAGGCCGGTGTACTGCATGATCACCGTTCCCGCCGCAGCCTGATCCCGCAGATAATTTGCGATTTCCACTGTACGGTTTGGATTCACATTGTTGTACCATACCAGGATATCTCCCACGTCCTGCAGTTCAAGATCAGCACTGATGGTTCTGTCAACGGGAAAGATCAGCCTTCCATAATCTTCAAACACCGGGTCATTAATCACATCCGCCACTTTTGTCGTCATGGTATATTCTGCGCTGCTGTCCGAATTTTTCCAGATCCAGCACAGACCATTATAAAAATATTCCTCTGCGTACTCTCCGCTATGGACGCCGCCCTCCTGCTCAAGAAAATACAGGTTGCCTTCCCTTTCATTATCGGCAAAACAAAACGTCCCATCTTCCACATCCGCCATGGCCTGAATCTGGACTTTAAATGAAGAATAGGCAAAATCATCTGTGCCGGACGCCGCAAAGATAAAGAAATCATCCCAGTCATGTCCCGACTCTCTCACTAAGGACGCCATGTATGCGCCGTCAGATGTCAGGCTTCCGCTGGATGGCATAAAATAGCGGAAATAATCCAGACAATACTGAAAAGTCCGCCATGTGGCCACAGAGCCCATGGAAAAGCCGCAGAATGCCCGGTGATCCCTTGATTCCCGCAGCCCTTCCGGCGTCGTATCTTCCGCGTAGGTGCTGAAAGTACCTTCCACCGCTGGAATCGGATCATTTACCAGTTCATTGTGATAATTCTCCGTCAGCCTCAGAGCCAGACTGTAATCGGAGCTGTCTTCCTCACTTGTATTGTTATAGGTCGGGCAGACCACGATCATTTCCCGGATTTTTCCATCGGCAATTCCATAATCTCTTCATCCTGGGCGAATAAACCTCCGCCGCCGTGCTGATTTGTCATTCCCTGGCTTTCAAAGTAGTCCGCGTCTTTGATATCCAGAACAAGAATCTGGCTGATCTCTTCATCAGTTAAACCTTCATTCCGGTACATTTCCCTCAAT
>NZ_JACHFW010000001.1 GCF_014202115.1 Catenibacillus scindens | reverse complement strand
CTTTCACGGTAGTTTTTGGTAATCCAGTGGCCGTAAAGCTTTGCTACGCCGTAGGGGCTTCTGGGATAGAAGGGGGTCTTCTCTGTCTGAGGGATTTCCTGGACAAGGCCGAACATCTCAGAGGTAGAAGCCTGGTAGAAATGGGCGGACGGCTTTACAATGCGGATAGCTTCCAGCATGTTGGTCACGCCTAAAGCGTCGATGTCTGCGGTAGCCAAAGGCTGCTCCCAGCTTGTGGCCACAAAGGACTGGGCGGCCAGGTTATATACCTCGTCGGCCTGGGAGATCTTCATGGCGGTGATCAGGGACACCGGATCGGTCATGTCGGCGTAGATAAAATGGATCTTATCTTTGATGTGATCCACGTTGCCGTAGTCTACAACACTTTTTCTGCGCATGATACCATACACATTGTAGCCTTTTTCAAGGAGCAGTTCGGCAAGATAGGAGCCGTCCTGTCCGGTAATACCTGTGATCAATGCGTTTTTCATAATAAAAATCCTCCTGAATATCTATGATTGGCTGGCGTAAAGGTCTGTAAATCTCCGGAGAAAGGCGCCTGTTTAAGATGCCGCCTGCCGGATGCCAGCTAAAAATCTATAAATAAGTTTCTTTATTTTGACTGCGGAGCAGATCTAAAAGCTTTTTGATTTCGCCGGTCTTTTCCTTGTGGCAGATCAGGGTGGCATCAGGTGTGTCCACCACAATGATATCTTTCAGGCCGACGGCGGCGATGAGCTTATCCTGGCCTTCAATGATACAATGGGATGTATCTATAGCCACAACATTGCCGGTGAAGGTGTTTTCATCAGCGTCGGTGCCTTTAATCCGCTCAATGGCCAGCCATGAACCCACATCGTCCCAGCCGAAGTCTCCTGGGAGAATGTTAATGCCGGAAGCTTTCTCCATAACGCCATAGTCGATGGATTCAGACGGAAGTGAGGGAAAAACTTCTTTTAAGACATGTTCCTGGTCAGGTGTGCCGATAGCCTTTTGGATAGCGCTAAGCCCCTCAAAGGTGGCGGGCATATGATTTTTAAGGTTTGTCAGGATGGAAGAAAGCTTCCATATGAACATGCCGCTGTTCCAGTAATATTCGCCGCTCTGGACATACTGGCGGGCAAGATCAAGATCCGGCTTTTCAACAAAGCGCTCCACCAAGTAGGCTGGACCGTTGGGGGTGTTTTTGTCCGCCTTGATATAACCGTAGCCGGTTTCCGGGTAATTGGGTGTAATGCCCAGGGTAACAAGGTTCTGTCCCTGCTCTGCGATCTGGCAGGCGTCGGTCAGTGTCTGTACAAACATCTCATTATTTTTTATGAGATGATCTGAGGGAAGAACCATCATGATGGCATCCTCATATTTGTGATGGATATGGACGGCCCCAAGTCCGATACATGGGGCCGTGTTGCGTCCCACAGGTTCGCATAAAATATTTTCCTCCGGAAGCTGCGGGAGCTGCTGGCGCACCAGAGGCCGGTAAGCTTCGTTGGTGGCAATATATATGTCCTCCATGGCAACCAGCGGCAAAATACGCTCAACAGTAAGCTGGATCATAGTTTTCCCGTCGTTAGTTAACGAAAGAAACTGTTTGGGAAGACTTTTCCTGCTGCGGGGCCAAAAACGCTCACCGCGGCCGCCGGCCATGATTAATGCTGTTTTTTTCAATGACATTCATCCTCCATTTATAAATTTTTACAGCCGCTTCGCACTTTTACAGGCGAAAGGCTGTTTTTTCTCAATAAGAATCATACACTAAAGAGTTTTAAAAAACAATAGTTTGCCTTTATTTTTTCCGGAAAGACCGTGGAAAAGAACGGCAATTTCTGCCTGCTGTTAAAACCTTAGGAGTAATTTGTTCTTTTTCGGCAATATTTATAGTAAACGACAAATATATTTATCGTTTACTATATTTACAACCCGGAATGAAATGGGTATACTATAGGAAACGTCATAATAATTTTTATTATGACGTTTCCTGCGCCGGTTTTTGCTGCGCAAAGCGCCGATCTTTCCTTGCAAAAATCGTGCGCATCCCCCGGAGGTTTTATATTAAACGACAAATATATTTGTCGTTTAATATAAAACCATGATTGAAGAAGCAGTTTGATTATAGAAGGAGAATGTAAATGAAATGTATCATACTGGCAGGCGGCAAAGGGAACAGTATGTGGCCGCTGTCACGGGAAAATTATCCAAAGCAGTTTATGGAGGTTAAGGAAGGCCGCTCTCTGTTGCAGGAGATGGTGGCTAAAAATATTCCCTTTTGTGATGAATTTATCATTTCGTCGAATTTGAACTATAAATTTATTATCGAAAGCCAGATGAAAGCCTTCCAGGGGCTGCGCTATCGGTGTTTCCTTGAGGAGGATGCCAAAAAGACAGCTCCGGCGGTGGCCATGATCTGTATGGGCCTGAATCCATCGGAGCTTGTCTTTGTTTTGTCTGCAGATCAGATCATTGAAGGGGAGAATTATAAGGATACTGTGATCCGTGCCCAGAATATGGCTCGGGAAGGCGCTCTTGTTACTTTTGGCATGCAGCCGGACTCCCCTAATAACGGCTACGGTTACATCCAGTATGATGGTGAAAAAGTGCTGGCATTTAAGGAAAAACCGGATGTGGAGACAGCTAGCCGCTATATCCGGTCCGGGGATTATCTGTGGAACAGCGGAAACTTTTTATTCCGGTCCGGAGATTTTCTTCATGAGCTGAAGCTTCACGCTCCGCAGATCTATTCTTCCTGCGAGAATGCTGAGAAAAAGATTAATTACGGGCGGCAGATGATCCTTTTAGATAAGAAGTCCATGGCGCCGGTTCCGGCTATGAGTATTGAACACGCAGTTTTTGAAAAATCGGACAATGTGCGGGTCATTAAATCCGGTTTCCAGTGGTTTGATATCGGCGACCTGGAAAAACTTTCCGATTATACAAAATCCGGGGTCGGCAAAAATGTCATTGAAGAAAAATGTGGCAATGTTACTGTGATCAACCGCTCCAAAGAACAGCTCGTTGTGGCCAATGGTCTGGAGGATACCATCATTGTCAACACTGACGACGCTCTGTATATTTCAAAGAAAGGACAGTCAGGGAATATTAAGGAGATCATGCGTAAAAACCATGATCAGTACAGCCGCTTTTTTGAGAACCACAGTACATTCTATTATGAGTGGGGAACCCAGCAGGTGCTTGAGGATGATTCCTTCTTTAAGGTCAAAAAAGTGGTTGTATTTCCCGGAAAGACCCACCATCTCCACAAACACGGCATGCGCAGTGAGCAGTGGACGGTGGTCAAAGGCGTGGCGTCCATTACTCTTGGGAAGGAATGCCGGGATTACCGGGCAAAAGAGACGGTGTACGTGCCTGTTGGCGTGGAACATGCTGTGTCCAATAATACCGATTCCGAAGTGATCATTATTGAGATTTCCATTGGGCAGAAACTTGTGGACGAGGATTCTATTAAATCAGAGACGATGCCAAGACGCTATATCCAGGATGCCGGATTTGTCAAACTGGAGCCGGCCTTCAAAGATTACCTGTGGGGCGGAACGAAGCTGAGGGATATTTATCACAAAAAATGTGATTATGACGTGATCGCTGAGAGCTGGGAGCTGTCCTCCCACAAAGACGGGCAGAGTATTATCGCCGAGGGCCCTTACAAGGGTATGCTTTTTGGCGAGTACATTAAAGGCATTGGCGAAGAGGGGCTGGGATGGAAATGCCAGGCGTTTGAGCGTTTTCCCATTTTGATCAAGTTTATTGACGCGAAAAATCCTCTGTCCATTCAGGTTCATCCCAATGACGAATACGCTCTTAGCCGCGAAAACGAGTATGGAAAAAATGAAATGTGGTACATTATGGACTGCGATCCTGGAGCCAGTATTTATTATGGCGTGAACAGGGATATTTCCAAAGAGGAGCTGCAGCAAAGGGTAAAAGACAATACAGTTCTTGAAGTTCTCAATAAAGTGGAGGTTCACAAAGGCGATACATTTTTTGTCAAGGCAGGAACTATCCACGCCATCGGCGCCGGAATCCTGATCTGTGAGATCCAGCAGAACTCCAACTGCACTTATCGTCTTTATGATTATGACCGCCGGGACAAATTCGGAAATCCCCGGGAACTCCACCTGGAGAAAGCTACCGATGTTTCAACCCTTGAGGTTCTTCATAATAAAGCGGTGAACGTGGCGGACCGGATCACCACAGGCAACGGCTTTGAAATCGAGCTTCTGGGAAGCTGCAAATATTTTGAGAGCAGTAAATATACAGTAGGCAAAGAGGTTACACTGGATATTGATGAAACGTCCTTTAATTCCATTTTAATCATTGATGGGGAGGGCCATATCAGTTGTGATAAAAAAGTCCTTTCTTTTAAGCCGGCAGACAGCTTTTTCGTGCCGGCGGGACGTAAGAAAATACAGATCAGCGGCAAATGTACGTTTATCCGTACCCATGTTTAATAGGCCCTGACGAGGAGGAATAAAAATGAGTTATCAAGACACTTATCGCTTCTGGCTGGAAAATGATTATTTTGACCAGGCGACCAGGGAAGAACTGAAAAATATTGAAGGCAATGAGAGCGAGATTGAAGACCGTTTTTACAAAGACCTGGAATTTGGCACCGGTGGCCTGCGCGGCGTTATCGGCGCAGGGACAAACCGGATGAATGTATATACAGTCCGCAAGGCCACCCAGGGGCTGGCAAATTTTATTATTTCTGAAAATGGTCAGGACAAGGGCGTTGCCATCGCCTACGATTCCAGACATATGTCCCCGGAATTTTCTAGGGAGGCAGCTCTGTGCCTTAACGCCAATGGCATTAAGACTTACCGTTTTGATTCCCTGCGTCCTACGCCGGAGCTTTCATTTGCGGTGCGTCAGCTTGGCTGTGTGGCAGGCATCGTCATCACTGCCAGCCATAATCCGCCGGAATACAACGGCTACAAAGTTTACTGGGAGGATGGCGCCCAGATCACTTACCCGAAAGATAAGGAGATTATTTCCGAGGTCAATAAAGTGACCGATTATCATGATGTTAAGACTATGTCTGAGGCGGACGCGGTAAAGGCCGGACTGTATCACACCATCGGCAAAGAGATTGACGACGCATATATTGAGGCTATTAAAACCCAAATCATCCACCCGGAATATATTCAGCAGGTGGCCGAGGATATTAAGATTGTCTATACGCCCCTTCATGGAACCGGCAATCTCCCTGTGCGCCGTGTGCTTGAGGAACTGGGATTTAAAAATGTTTATGTGGTGTCTGAACAGGAACTTCCCGACGGAGATTTCCCTACAGTAAGCTATCCAAATCCGGAAGATCCCAAAGCCTTTGCTTTGGCCCTTGAGCTTGCGAAAAAAGTGGACGCGGACATTGTACTGGCTACGGACCCAGACGCTGACCGTCTCGGCGTGTATGCTAAGGATAGCGCTACCGGAGAGTATGTAAGTTTTACCGGAAATATGTCCGGTATGGTCATTGCGGAATATATTCTCCGTCAGCGGAAAGAAAACGGCACACTTCCTGAAAACGGCGCCCTGGTAAAGACTATTGTGACCACCAACATGGCGGACGCTCTGGCGGAGGCGTACCATGTGAAGCTCATTGAAGTCCTTACCGGCTTTAAATATATCGGTGAGCAGATTAAATTTTTTGAGCAGCAGCACACATATTCCTATGTTTTCGGTCTGGAAGAAAGCTACGGCTGCCTTGTAGGCACTCATGCCAGGGATAAGGATGCTGTGGCGGCTGTTATGGCGCTGTGCGAGGTGGCTTCCTGGTGCAAAATCCAGGGCAAGACTCTCTGGGATCAGATGATGGATATTTATAGACAGTACGGATATTACAGAGAGGGCCTTCAGTCCATTACACTGAAAGGTATTGACGGCGTAGAAAAGATTCATGCGATGATGGAAAAACTTCGCATCAATCCGCCGAAAGCATTTGATACTTTTAAGGTGGAAGCTGTTCGGGACTATAAAACTTCCATTCGTCTGGATATGAACACCGGCGCAAAGACAAAACTGGATCTTCCGGTGTCTAATGTTCTCTATTACGAATTGGAAAATGATGCATGGTGCTGTGCAAGACCTTCAGGTACAGAACCAAAGATCAAGTTTTATATGGGCGTTAAGGGAACATCTATTGAAGATGGAGACCGGATGCTGGCTAAACTGACAAAAGCGCTGATGGCGCTGGCGGAATAAAATGAGACAAGCGACAAAAGGTCATAATTTTCATGCTTGCATGAAAATTTATGACTTTGTGGCGCGTAAAACACCGAAAAGGAGCCATTTTTCGTAGAAAAATGTGCGGATTTGAGGTGTTTTAGGGCGCTGGGCGTCCGGGGGACGGCCGCTTAGCGCCGACCGAAGCGGAGCGAAGACGCGAAAATACGAAGTGCGGAGCAATCCGTGTCTCATGCCCATTTGTCGGGCAACTCATAAAATAAGGGGGACAGTCATGAATATGATACTTTTATGGCTGTCCCCCTGGTTTTGTCAGATTTTATCTTGCCTATGCTGTTTCACTGAGCTGTCTTTCATGACGGTTGACTAAAATCTTATATATCTCTTGTTCTGCATAAACTTGATTGGATATTTGGATAGCGTTGTCCAGTTTCCGGGACAGATCCAGATGCCCTTCCGCAACTATTTTGATATTGCGGTTAGTTTCCATATCCAGAATGACTTTAAGCAGCTCCAACGTCTCAGTATTTCTTTTTACCTGATTTTTAAGGAAGGCGATATCAGACTTCATCGCTAACGTCTCTTCTTTCAGGAAAGTAATGTCTGTCTTCATCATTGCCGTCTCTTCTTTCAGGAACGCAATGTCTGTCTTCATCATTGCCATCCCTTCTTTCAGGGAAGCAATGTCTGTCTTCATCACTGCCGTCTCTTCTTTTAGGAAAGTAATGTCTGTCTTCATCATTGCCGTCTCTTCTTTCAGGGAAGCAATGTCTGTCTTCATCACTGCCATTTCTTCTTTCAGGGAAGCAATGTCTGTCTTCATCATTGCCGTCTCTTCTTTCAGGAACGCAATGTCTGTCTTCATCATTGCCATCCCTTCTTTCAGGGAAGCAATGTCTGTCTTCATCACTGCCGTCTCTTCTTTCAGGGAAGCAATGTCTGTCTTCATCACTGTCATCTCTTCTTTCAGGGAAGCAATGTCTGCTTGCATTCTGGCGGATCCTTCCTTTAATAGAGTGATTTCAGATTTTACATTAGACATATCAGTCTTTAAATTTGCGACGTCGAGTTTAAGTCCAGCAACGTCGTCTTTGAGCGTGGCAACGTCGTCTTTGAGCGTGGCAACGTCGTTTTTGAGAGTGGCGACATCCTGTTTGAGATCAGAAATCTCTTCTTTAAGAAAGTTAATGTCCTCCTTCATGGCGCTAATATCTGCCTTTACATTTTGCAAATCGCCATAAATCGCCTGCAGCAATTGTGTGTCTGTCATAGAATTCCTCCTTAATGTGACTGCCTTTAATAAGGCTGGTCCCTGTGGCACTGTTCCGGACGATCAATGATGGGGCTTTTGGCGGTATATATGCGGTAAAAGACCATCCGGGCGCAGATTATAAAAGTGGCGTTTGCTTCATTGGCAGTTCCTCTGTCTTTAGGACAAAGACGCAGCGCGGATTGTAAATCCAAACGCTGCGTTACTGCCTGTTTTATCTTTAGTATTTTGTAGATTTGAAATCTTGAAAAAATTATAGCATAGAAAAAAGGAATGCGCAATTAAAAAATGTCAAATGCGCAAATGAATTGTAATAATTCGTTACTATTCACGGCAGCCGGAAACACTTGCTGTTTACGCCTGAAGTGAGGTCAGCCCTGGCCAGAGCTGATCTTTTTCGCTGAGAATCAGCGGCGTGCCGTCGGTCAGGGTGTAGCCCTTAGCGCTGGCTGTGCCGTCATAGGTTCCCTGGACCTGGGGCCATGCGATGCCGATGGACGGATCGTTCCATGCGAGACCGCCTTCGTCTCCGGGGTGATAAAAGTCGGTGCATTTATAGCAAAATTCTGCAATGTCGCTGAGGACAAGGAAGCCGTGAGCAAAACCTTTAGGGATATAGAACTGCTTTTTGTTTCCTTCCGTCAGCTCAATACCAAACCATTTGCCGTATGTCTGGCTGCCGGGACGAAGATCCACGGCTACATCAAAAACAGAGCCTTTAATGACCCGGACAAGCTTGCCCTGGGGAAACTGTTTCTGAAAGTGAAGACCGCGAAGCACCCCTTTGACAGAGCAGGACTGGTTGTCCTGGACAAAGGTCATATCAAGACCGGCTTCTTTCATGTCATTTTGATTGTAGGTTTCAACAAAATAGCCCCGCTCATCTCCGTGGACTGTGGGGGTGATAACACATAATCCGGAGATTCCTCCGGCATTTTTTTCTACAGTAATCTGTCCCATGACAGTCATCTCTCCTTTTAATATTCAATCTCCCGCAAATATCTGTGCAGGGCGTCCTTCCAGTCTGGCAGGGGCATAAAACCATTTTCCTCAAGCTTGCTTTTATCAAGGCGGCTGTTAAAAGGGCGGGCTGCTTTTGAAAGACCGTATTCCGCTGTGGTCACCGGGTGGACTGTAAGGTGTTTTTCGTCATATTCTTCGTGACCGTCGGCAGCGGCCTGGCGGAAAATCTCACAGGCAAAGTCATACCAACTAATATAGCCGCCGGAATTGGTGGCGTGGTAAATGCCGTATTTGTCTGTCTCGATCATATCCACAAGGAGCCGGGCCAGATCAAAGGTATATGTCGGTGTACCGATCTGGTCGTTAACTACCCGAAGCTCATCATGATTTTTTCCGATTTTTAGCATAGTCTTAATAAAGTTGTTCCCGTTTTTTCCGAAAACCCAGGCAATGCGGACAATAAAAAACCGGGATAGCGCCGCTGTCACCGCCTGTTCGCCGCAGAGTTTTGAATCTCCGTAAATATTGAGAGGTTTGTAATCGACGCAGTCCGGCGTCCATGGTTTTGTGCCTGTGCCGTCAAAAATATAATCTGTGGAAATGTACATCATTTTAATATCAAGATCCCGGCATACCAGGGCAATATTTTCAGTACCGCCGCCGTTGACTTTATATACTTTGGCCTGATTTTCCTCCGCTTCAGCCGCGTCCACAGCGGTCCAGGCGGCACAGTGGATTACGGCATCGGGATGAACCTGGGTGATCACCTGGCGGACACTCTCACTGTCGGTGATGTCCATTTCATCAATATCCACGCCCACAGCGGTGTGATTTCTCTTCTCAAGTTCATGGATCACATCATAGCCTAACTGGCCTTTGGAGCCTGTAACTAATACTTTCATAATAACCTCCTAAAACTTGGCCCAATCCGGACATGAGCCGCTAAGCCCGCAGCCGGAAGATTAAAAACTTCAGTGGCAGCCGCGTACTTTAGCGGTTGTCAGCAATTTTACCGATTGCCGTACATTTTTTCATAATAATTCTGATATTCACCGGAAATAATAGTTTCCCACCATTCTCTGTTGTCAAGGTACCACTGGATCGTTTTTTTAAGACCATCGTCAAATTTTGTCTCGGGAAGCCATCCAAGCTCGTTGTGGATCTTGGTGGGGTCAATGGCGTAGCGCATGTCGTGTCCTTTACGGTCAGTGACATATGTGATCAGACTTTCAGGTTTTCCAAGGGCTTTACAGATTAATTTAACAATGTCAATATTTTTTTTCTCATTGTGGCCGCCTACATTGTAAACCTCGCCTACTCGCCCCTTGTGAATGATCAGGTCAATGGCCTTGCAGTGATCCTCCACATAAAGCCAGTCGCGGACATTTTCGCCGGTTCCATACACCGGGAGAGGCTTATCATTGAGGGCGTTGATGATCATTAAAGGGATCAGTTTTTCAGGAAAATGATAGGGGCCGTAATTGTTGGAGCAGCGGCTGATGGTCACAGGAAGGCCGTAAGTGCGGTGGTAGGCAAGGACGAGAAGATCGGCGCCGGCCTTGGAGGAACTGTAAGGGCTGCTTGTGTGGATGGGGGTTTCCTCGGTAAAGAACAGATCCGGGCGGTCTAAAGGCAGATCGCCGTAAACTTCATCGGTGGATACCTGGTGATACCGCTGGATGCCGTACTTGCGGCAGGCGTCCATAAGGACGGCAGTCCCCTTAATGTTTGTGTCCAGGAAAATTTCCGGGTTCTCGATGGAGCGGTCCACATGGCTTTCCGCAGCAAAATTGACAACAATATCCGGATGCTCCTCCTCAAAGAGGTTGTAAATAGCCTCCCGGTCGGTAATGTCGATTTTCGCGAAGCGGAAGTTTGGCTTATCCATAACCGGAGCTAAAGTAGAGAGATTGCCTGCATAAGTCAGGCAATCTACGCAGATGATCCGGTACTCCGGATATTTTTTCAGCATATGAAAAATAAAGTTGCTTCCAATAAAACCGGCGCCGCCGGTAACAATAATGTTCATAATGAACCTCCTTATAAATTTATCCGTGGAGTACATCCAGGTATTTGCCGTCGATGACGTCTTTTAAATACTGGCCGTACTGATTATTTTTCATTTTTGTGGAAACAGCTAAGACGTCATCCTTGCTGATCCATCCGTTAAGATAGGCGATCTCCTCAAGGCAGGCAATCTTCCGGTGCTGGTGCTTTTCTACGGTCTGAACAAAATTTGTGGCTTCCACAAGACTTTCGTGGGTGCCTGTGTCTAACCATGTAAAGCCCTGGCCTAAAAGCTCCACATTAAGCTTGCCCTTTTCTAAGTAGATCCGGTTCAGATCTGTGATCTCAAGCTCACCCCTTGCGCTTGGCTTTAAATTTCTGGCATATTCTACAACGTCATTGTCGTAGAAATACAGGCCGGTAACACAGTAGTTGCTCTTTGGATGTTCTGGCTTTTCTTCAATGGAAATGGCCTTACCGTTTTTATCAAATTCCACGATGCCAAAACGCTCAGGGTCATCCACATAATAACCAAAAACAGTAGCTCCTTTGCCTGTGGACGCATTTTCCACAGCGGCTTTAAGCCGTTTGTTCAGGCCGTGTCCGGCAAAAATATTGTCACCCAAAACCATAGCAACAGCGTCATTACCGATAAAATCCTTTCCGATAATAAATGCCTGGGCAAGACCGTCAGGGCTTGGCTGGATGGCGTAGGAAAGCTGGATGCCCAATTGATGTCCATCTCCAAGAAGTTCCTCAAAACGGGGCGTATCCTGAGGTGTGGAAATAATAAGGATTTCCCGGATGCCCGCGTTCATAAGGACAGACATAGGATAGTAGATCATCGGCTTGTCATAGACAGGCAGCAATTGTTTGGATGTGACCATGGTCAGGGGGTACAGGCGGGTTCCGGAGCCGCCTGCCAGAATAATACCTTTCATAAAAATTCAACTCCTCTTGTGTCATTGTTGACGTTTACACTGAAATTTATAATTGGATTATAAATGGTGACGTAACGTAAGCTTCAAGAAGAATTTTATGAATCCGTTTGTTACTATTCAAATCGGACTGCGAAGCAGGAACTCCACAAAATGAGCGAGCATAGCTGCGGAAGCAGCGGGGTATTTGACTATGGCCGGCAAACAAATATTCCCGCTTCTTTTGTAATATGAAAGCCTTTTTTTGTCTGTTTTTCCACGTAATTGCGGAAATCTCTGTAGCGGTCAAGAAGATACTGGTTCTGATTGCCGTGACAGGATAAAATATAGTCGATCAAAGGCTGTGGGTCATGGATTTCAATGGAGTCTTCATATTGAATACATTCCACAGAGGAAAAAAATTCAGAGAGTATATTTTTCCCGTTTTCAAGGCCAAACTTATAGTATAAGATTTCATCGGAGAGAGTGATATGCCGGTCAAAGCCGGTGACCAGTTCGCTGATCTCCCGCATATGATGGCGGCCGTAGGTGCTGCACACAAAAGTGCCGTCGGGAAGCAGGGTGCGGCAAACCTGGGACAGGGTATGGCCGGTCTCGTCCAGATAAAATAGAAGATGATTGGCGAGTATCAGATGGAATATGTGATCATCATATGGAATATCCTGGCAGTCAAATTGTTCAAAGGTGAACCGGGGATCATCTTTGCCGATATTTCTCCGGGCATCTGAGAGCATACCGGAAGAAATATCCGATAAAATAATATGGCAGTTTGGCGGTATCTTTTCAATATTTTCGTACCACAGAGCGCCGTTGCCGCAGCCAAGTTCCAGAATTTTTGCGTGATCTTTAATATGGCATTGCTGGAAAATCCATGGAAACCATCCCTGGGGATTGACCGAATAATTTCTGTGGAGCCGTATCCGGGCATTAATGTTGGAGGCGTCCTGATATTGGCGGCGCAGCCGGTTTTCCCGGTTGGTCAGGTGGATGAGATGGAGCATGTGGCTCCAGTCGATTTCGTGGGAATCCCGGATCTCCTCAATAGTGCTGTCAATGGCCTGTTCCACCTGTTCCATCTGCTCGATCCGGTCCTGGATCAGTTTTTTTTGGAGACGCAGGGAATTGACCATCAAAGGCAGGTCTGTCTCCTTTATGGTCAGCTTTTGGATATCATCCAAAGAAAAACCCAGATATTTTAAAAGGAGAATTTGCTGGAGCCGGGCCAGGTCAGAGTCTGTATAAAAACGGGCGCCGGAGGGCGCAATATAAGATGGTTTTAATATATTTTTAGCGTCATAAAAGCGTATCGTGCGCACTGAAACGTTGGCCAGCCGGGCAAACTGACCGGAAGAATAGTAACCTTCGAGTTTCATATTATCGCCTCCTTGGGATTATTATATCAAAAAACGGAAAAAAATGCGCTTTTTGTTTGAAATCATAGGATATCCGTAGTATAATGGTGAATTGTTTAATAGCAAAGTCAGATGTATCCTGGCTTTGCATTGTTTAGAAATCGAATAAAAAAGAGGTGTGTCATGGACAGAGATCGTCGAAAATCTCGGTATCAGCGGCAGAATCCGGACGAAATCGCCAAGGGAAGCCGGCGCCGCAGCCGTGGAGGATATGAAGAAGATTATACTCCCCATTACAGCAGCCAGAACCGTCAGAATAATCAAAACAATTATACAGCATCATCTGCTGGCAGCGAAAACCGTTTCCGGGTGAAACGTTCCTCTGATGCATACAGAGATCAGAGCTTTGCCGGGGAAAAAACTCATAGAAAAATGCCTGATCCCAGAAATGAGATGGGTGGAGATTTCTCAGGCAAACAAAAAGGAAATCATAAAAAGAAGCATATGGTAGGGCGGGTGCTTGCCATTATCCAGGGCGGCTTATCAATTGTTGTCTTAGGTTTTCTTCTCCTTCTGGACATTCTTCCGATCCGCTATATTGCCATCGCGGCAGTGCTTTTACTGATCTTATGGGTATTTGCTTATTTTTCTCAGTTTACCAGGGGAACTCATATTGCGGGAAAAGTGGAATCCGTGATCCTATGCGTTGTTCTCGCAGTGGGAAGTTACTATTTATTTGTTACTAACAGTTTCCTCGGTGCCATTACAGGGACAACCACCCAGGTGGATAATATTGTCATCGCAGTGCTTGCCGATGACCCGGCCCAGACGCTGGCAGACGCGGCGGACTATACCTTTGGTATTCAGACCACTATCGACCGGGAAAATGTGGACAAAACCATTGAACAGATTAATGAAAATCTAGGCAAGGAGATTACTACCGCAGGGTACGACGGCATTCAGGCCCAGATTAATGCCCTGTATAACGGCGAAGTAGGAGCTATTATCTATAATGAAGCCTTTAACGGAAATATTGTGGAAGAGTTTCCCACATTTAATGATGACATCCGTGTTCTGGACAATGTAAAAATCGAGACACAAGTACAAGTGGCTGCTTCTGATAAAAAGGTTACGAAAGAACCTTTCACCATTTATATCAGCGGCAATGACGCCTACGGAACTATTTCTTCCAACGGCCGAAGCGACGTAAATATCCTGGCCACAGTAAATCCGGAGACAAAGCAGATTATTCTCACAACAACGCCGAGAGATTACTATGTGGAATTTCCGGGCGTAACTAACGGACAACTGGATAAGCTGACCCATGCGGGAATTTATGGTGTGGACTGCTCTATGCGCACACTGGAAGAGATTTATGGTATTAATATTGATTATTATGTGAAGGTCAACTTTACATCGCTGGTAAACATTGTGGACCAGTTAGGCGGTGTTGAGGTTTACTCAGATTATAGTTTTACAAGTTTTGATGGAAAGACTTTCCAGCAGGGCTATAACTATATGGATGGCGAGACTGCTCTGTCCTTTGCCAGAGAGCGAAAATCCCTGGCTGGCGGAGATAATCAGAGAGGAAAGAATCAGCAGGCAGTGCTGACCGCTTTAATCCAGAAAGCCATGTCACCGGCGATCCTTACCAATTACACAGGTTTGCTCAGCAGCCTTACCGGTAATTTTGAGACGAACATGAGCATGAATGATATTACAGAACTGATCAAAATGCAGTTGGATGACGGTTCCGAGTGGAATATTGTGTCACAGAGTGTTGTGGGAAGCGACGGTAATGATTATTGTTATTCTCTCAATGATACAGCTTATGTTATGATTCCGGATCAGGCGTCTGTTCAGGCAGCTTCCGATAAGATCAATCAGGTACTTAACGGACAGGTTGTATCAACAGATGATGCCTCTGAGACGGAAACTCAGCCGGCCTATTAATAAAATGGAATAAATGAAGGTCTATAAGTACACCGTCACCAGGAAAATGTCCCTGGTGGCGGTGTTGTTTTCTTGTTCAGCTAAATTTCTTATAAAAGTATTTGAGACAGTAAGCTTTGGAATAGCTCAGCTTATTCATTCCCCTCTGTCCAGTGAACCGGAACATGCGCTTAAATTATGCAAAATTGGCTTCGAAAATAGTTTAGGCGTATGCCTGAATTACTGGTTTACGCCGAAAGCAGCAAGTATTTCCACAACTGTGAGTAGCAGCGAACCGTTGCCACAGGTTAAAAAATAAAAATAGGTATTGACAACAGAACATTTGTTCGATATAATAAGGATGAAATTTCAACAAAGGTGTTTATACCTTTTCTTCCGGAAGACAAAGAAGGTGACCGTCAGGAGGATTATGATTATGAACACTGGTCCAGACAGAATATTAAAAAAACAGCTTTGTCCCAACTGTTCCAAGCGAATTTTCGATATTTGCGCGCCAAACTCCGGTCATGTGATCGTAGAGTTGAAGTGCCCCCACTGCAAGAAGATCGTTACGGTAGATTACCAAAGTGCGGACAGACATTGCAAAGACATGACGGGATGATGCTTGCAACACAGGTTTTTCTTTTTATACGATGGAAAAGATTTAAGAAAGTACTATCTAGCGAGATGGGTCCGATTTTGCGAGACACCTTACGGCAGAAGACGTTTCAGGAAGTTCTGAAGATGTTTTCTGCCTTTTTTATTTCTGACGGCAGCGAACGTTTATGTAAGCTTATCTTGCTGAAAGTACCTGTGTTCCCTCTGAATGGATCGGCGATGTGGGCCGCGAGGCAGGATGCTGTCCCCTTTTTTGGCCACTGTCCTGTGCCGGGCGGTATGGACAAGGAAAGAACACATATGCGTTATGATCATGTTGCAAAAAGTTAATAGCAATTTACCAAAGTTGTGTTATTATGAAGGGAGGAGATATAGTAGTGCCGGAAAACAAAGGAGCGGCGTGGGTTACAGGCCACTGCGTTACGCGCGGCCCAGCGTCCGCACCGGGACACAGTCGCGATTATTGTTGTCCGACAGCTATCGGGCGGTTAGCCCCGTTAGTGCCAGGAAGCCTAAAAACCGTAGCGGGGTGTAACTTTTTTAAATCCGGTGATTAATGATAAAAAACTGAATTATTTTGTCACAAAACCTTTGTTTAATGTGTTTTATCTATTGCAGAATATTTCAGTTCGGCTCCACAGTTGAAAGGAGGGGCGGGCATGACAGTGAAAAGAGAAGAGTGTGCGGCGGCTGAAAGTTCTGACAACACACAAAAAGCACAAATTAAAGGAGATGGAGCAGCGAACGATATCCACATCTATTCTGATGACTCTGACAGAACTGTGTCAGAAGGAGAGACTTCTGATTTGGAAGTTGGCGGGCCTGACCAAACGGACCTGGAAGATGAGTGGTTCCCTGAAGATGATCTGCTGAAAGAGGCTTTACAGCAATACGAAGATAATATGATCAATGAATTGCTGTCAGATACTGGGGATGAGAAGCCTTTCGCCCTTTCTCCGGAAGGTCGGAAAAATATGGAGCAGCTTTTTACCCAGTGGCTCGGCCCTGAAAAGGCGAGAGAGATCATGGATCAGGAGAAGAAAAATTACAGGGAGGACCTCCGCCGATGGAAGCAGCGGCGCAACGCGCGCCTGCTTCAATATCTGAAAAAAGGGGGAATGGTGGCCGCCGCCGCAGTTGTTGTGGTCATACTCAGTATTGCCAATTTCGATGATTCATTAGCTTTTAAATTGCCTGAAGCCGGATTTGAGGCTGTGTTGAAAGAGGATTATACGAAGTTGCTTCCGGAAAAATTTATTTATAATAATAATTTTGGAGAGTCGGAACAAAATAATACTTACGAAAAAAATAGGTATGTTTTGGGAAGAATTATTCCTAATTATAGATTGATAGATTCTGTAGATACCTATTTTGTATCTTATGATATATATGAAAATGAGGAAACTGATGATAGATATATTTTTTATCAACAAAGAGATTCAATTAAATTAGGTGTAAATACAGAATATTCTAATGTACAAGAACTAAATACAATGTATGGTTTGGCGCAATTATACCAGTTTGAGTCCGGATATGGTTTGGCTTGGCAATATAATGGATATCTATTTAGGATAGAAGGAAAATTAACTGAAGAACAATTAACTGATTTACAGGAAAGTTTGAGAAGTGAGGTAAAAGAATGAAAAAGATTTTATTGAAGATTATGTTGGCAGTGTCTATTATGGTATTGTCCATTAGTTCAATGGCTATGGCAAGTCCTGTTGAGGATAACAATGATTTCATGGAAGATGAATATCATGTGGAGGGAACGCCAAACTTATCAAGATGGAGTTACACAAGTTCGTATACTCTGGATATGGGTATTGAAAATGGAACAGCAATCATGGATGCAACAGTCACAGGATATAGTGGAATAACAACAAAAATTGAAATTTATTTTTATCTACAACAGTATTACGATGGTGGATGGAAGAATTATAAAACCTGGAAAGATACCGTTAATGATGATTATGCTGTAGTGGAACATACCTATTCCGTCCCCAAAGGGTATAAATACCGCCTGCGTTGCAGCTATTATGTTTACAGCGGAAGAAGTTACGACCACTTTATGGATTATTCTTATGAAGTGAATTACTATTGATTTAGCACAAAGCATTTGAAAACTCACTGACGCCCCAATAAAATAAGTACCAGGAAGGAAATAGAAGCCGATATGGACACACGTCTATTTCCTTCCAATCCCTTATCATTTCATTACATTTCTAAGAATCATATCCCAATATTATCATTATAAAAATTAAAATTGTAACGGCTTATCCTGTACTATCGCTAAGCTGCATACACATGCTTATTGCCGCCAAACTGCTATTAAAATTTCCCACACCTGGAGAGACGCTGGGAAAGGAAACTATGAATATTCAATCACTGATATCCCTTATTTATCCACCGAGATGTCCGGTATGCTTTGAAATTTTGGATGATACTAAAAGAAAGGTGCATGAAAAATGCGAAAAGAAGCTTATCTATGTAAAACCACCGGTATGTCTCAGGTGCGGAAAACCTGTGTACAGTCCTCTGCAAGAGTATTGTATGGATTGCTCCAGATCAGATGCTCCTATTGATGGAGGTACTGCTGTGTGGGTATACACAAAAGAGATGGCCCAATCCATTGCGAAATATAAATATGAAGGAAAAAAGGAATACGCTGGATTTTATGTGGATCGGGCAGTACGACAATGTGGGGAGTGGATTTGCCAGCGAAGGCCGGACTGCATTACAGCGGTTCCATTGAATCCACGGAAACAGCGGATGAGAGGTTTTAACCAGGCTTTGCTCATCGCCCAGGGGATTGGAAAAATGCTGAACATCCCTGTGGATAATGAATTGCTGGTACGTTCCAGATATACTGAACCTCAGAAAAATCTTACGCCGACACAGCGGCTGAAAAATCTACAGAAAGCCTTTGGTCCAGGAAAAAATATAAGAAAATATAAAAGTGTCCTTCTGGTGGATGATATTTATACTACTGGAAGTACAGCGAAAATATGCAGTTCTATTCTTAAAGGCGCAGGCGTAAGTTATGTATGGATTCTTAATTTGTGTATTGGAAGTGACTACTGAAGATTTTTAAAACTTTTTTATTCATTGGACAGAGCTTTTTATAAATTTCTTTTATAATGACCGGGAAACCAGAGCTGGGGGGACACTGGTCTTTTTTGCCCTGGCCCTCTATCTGTACTATAATTGTACAGAAGTGACAAAGAGAGTCTTGCGGCTGGTGTATGTCGCATTTTCTCTAGTCCTGTTCATTGATGTGATTTATTACAATTACTTTAATCAACTGGTCGCAATGAATCAGATTTGACAGTGCTGTGCTTTTTGGAAATTAAGTTCAGGAAAGGTTCTCTTGTACGGCCTTAAAGAATATTTTCAGAAAGCTGTGACGGTCACTGTGATATCTAAATATATTCTTGAACATGATCAGGCCGTGCCATTTGCAAAGACGCGCTAACGCGCTGATTCGCGGCTGAATCCTCGCTGATGGCTAAACACCATATGTCGGAGGAAGAAAGAAATTCTGCGCAAGTAAACTTGCTCAGTTTCTTTTTTCCTCTGACTCATGGCTGAATAGTTACCCAAAATCTTTTTTTCATGCTTGACGAATGGTGTCAAGTATGCTATATTAGACTAGCTATGGAAGGCGGTCTTTTTTTTATGCCTAAAAATCAGACCAGACAACATTTCATATACTGCCTGCGTTTTCGCAGGTGAACCCGTAAAGTGCGGCGATGCAGTGATTTTACTGGATGCCGCGTCAACGAATAAACGATATGGAGGTGGAAGTTGTGCGCGTTAAGATCACATTGGCATGTACGGAGTGCAAACAGCGTAATTACAACATGACAAAGGAAAAGAAGGCTCACCCGGACAGAATGGAGACTAAGAAGTACTGCAGATTCTGTAGAAAGCATACAATGCACAAAGAAACAAAGTAATTGGATAATTACAAGGAGGCAACTTATGGGTGACACAGCTCAGAAGGTAAAAAAACCCAGTAAATTCAGCCAGATAAAGGCAGAATTTAAAAAAGTTATCTGGCCTGACAAGGCGACTGCTGCAAAGCGGACGATCGCTGTCGTTGTAATTTCCGTTATACTTGGAGTAATTATCGCGATTCTCGATTTTATCTTTAAGTATGGTATTGATTTCCTTATATCATTGTAGGAAAAGGTGAGAATATGGCAGAAGCAAAATGGTACGTAGTCCATACCTATTCAGGCTATGAAAACAAAGTCAAAGCAAATATTGAAAAGTCCATCCAGAATCTTCACCTTGAAGATCAGATCTTAAATGTCGAAGTTCCACTGGAGGACGTTGTCGAGGTGCGTAATGGCCAGAAAAAAGTTGTGCAGAAAAAGCTCTTTCCGGGCTATGTACTGCTTCATATGGTCATGAATGATGAAACCTGGTATGTCGTGCGCAATACCCGCGGTGTTACAGGTTTTGTCGGTCCGGAATCTAAGGCCGTACCTTTGACAGAAGCTGAGATGGCCAACCTGGGCATTCGTCCGGAACAGCTTCAGATTGATTATGAGGTTGGAGATACAGTTAAGGTGATTTCCGGTGTCTGGGAAAATACGGTGGGACAGATCAAAGCGATCAACATGAGTAAATCCACAGTGACTATCGGTGTGGATATGTTTGGCCGCGAAACTGCCGTTGAGATCAGCTTCTACGATATCAAAAAGATGTAACATATGAAATACGGCTTTTTCGTGAGAGCCGGTGGGAGGGACATTCCCGCATTACCACAATATTCAGGAGGTGCCTAAAATGGCAAAGAAAGTAACAGGATATATTAAATTACAGATCCCTGCTGGTAAGGCAACACCAGCACCCCCAGTTGGTCCTGCTTTAGGTCAGCATGGTGTAAATATTGTTCAGTTCACAAAGGAATTTAACGCAAGAACTGCAGATCAGGACGGAATGATCATTCCTGTTGTTATTACTGTATATAACGACAGAAGCTTCAGCTTCATTACAAAGACTCCGCCTGCAGCCGTTTTATTAAAGAAAGCCTGCAAGATCCAGTCTGGTTCCGCGAACCCGAAAAAGACAAAAGTTGCTTCCATTTCCAAAGCTGAGATCCAGAAGATCGCCGAGTTAAAGATGCCGGACTTAAATGCTGCAAGCCTTGAGGCTGCTATGAGCATGATCGCCGGAACAGCGAGAAGCATGGGTATCACAGTAGAAGACTGATCCTTTCGCAGGGATTAAGTTTGTTGCAAACAATCGTGGGAGGGTCGCTCCCGATATGACCACAAGGAGGATTTTATAATGAAAAAAGGTAAGAGATATGTTGAGGCTACAAAGTTAGTAGACCGCTCCAATCTTTATGATGTAGAAGAAGCAGTGGCTCTTGTTAAAAAGGCTGCCAGCGCAAAATTTGATGAGACAATCGAAGCTCACATTCGTCTGGGCGTTGATGGACGTCACGCAGATCAGCAGGTACGTGGCGCAGTTGTATTACCTCATGGAACAGGTAAGACTGTACGCGTTCTTGTATTTGCCAAAGGCGACAAGGTTGCCGAGGCGGAAGCTGCCGGCGCAGATTATGTAGGCGGCGAGGAGCTGATTCCGAGAATCCAGAACGAAGGCTGGTTAGACTTTGACGTTGTTGTTGCTACACCGGATATGATGGGTGTTGTAGGTCGTCTGGGCCGTATCCTTGGACCTAAAGGCTTAATGCCAAACCCGAAGGCTGGTACAGTAACAATGGATGTTACAAAAGCTGTCAACGATATCAAAGCCGGTAAGATTGAGTACAGACTGGATAAGACAAATATTATCCATGTTCCAGTTGGAAAGGCTTCCTTTACCGAAGAACAATTAGCGGACAACTTCCATACATTAATGGGTGCAATCATTAAGGCAAAACCAGCAGCAGCCAAAGGCCAGTATTTAAGAAGCGTTGTAATTTCTTCTACAATGGGCCCTGGCATTAAGATCAACACTGTTAAACTGGCTTAAAAAATCTGCGGTTTGTGATTGACAACCGATATATATTATGCTATACTAGCAAAGCGAATGCTGCCAAAGACAGCAGGTGCCGTAAGGCATAAGTTTGAAAACGCCTGCCGAGGAAGATTATAAGCGCGCTCTTATGAGCATTTCTTATAGTGATTTACGCCTCTTTGTCTTTTGGACGAAGGGGCGTTTCCTTTTTCTAAGACCGGACGAAAACCGGCGCTTATAAAGGCAGTTCTCACCGTGTGTGGGGCATTGATTTTGCGTAACAGTTCAGCTATCAGAAATAGAGCTGGCTAAACTGTTGCGACTTTATAAGGAGGTGCGACCAGAATGGCAAAAGTAGAATTAAAACAGCCGATTATCGAAGAGATTTCTTCTTTACTTGACGGCGCTCAGGCGATGGTCATTGTTGACTACCGTGGACTTACAGTAGAAGAAGATACAAAACTTCGTAAAGCGTTAAGAGAAGGTGGCGTGACATACAAGGTATTCAAAAATACCTACATCAAACGTGCCATTGCCGGTACAGAGTTTGAAGCTGTTGCCGATCTTCTTGAAGGACCGACAGCCATTGCGGTAAGCAAAGAAGACGCTACAGCTCCGGCAAGAATCCTTGCGAAGAACATTAAAGATATGCCGAACCTTGAATTCAAGGGCGGTGTTGTAGCAGGTACATTCTACGACGCGAAGATGATCGAAGTAATCGCAAGCATCCCATCCAAAGAAGTTCTTCTTGGAAGACTGCTTGGAAGTATCCAGGCTCCGATCGCAAACTTTGCGCGTGTTATTAAGCAGATTGCTGAAAAGGACGAAACGGCTGCTTAATGGATGTTTTAGCCCTTGGTTAAAACAGGATTTATTAAACCATTTGAAAATTGGAGGTAAAATATCATGGCAAAATTAACAACAGCTGAATTTATTGAAGCTATTAAAGAGTTATCCGTTTTAGAGTTAAATGAATTAGTAAAAGCATGTGAAGAAGAATTTGGCGTATCCGCAGCCGCTGGTGTTGTTGTAGCAGCCGCTGGTGATGCAGGCGCAGCAGCAGAAGAAAAGACTGAGTTCGACGTTGAGCTTACAGAAGTTGGCCCGAACAAAGTTAAAGTTATCAAAGTTGTTCGTGACATCACAGGTCTTGGCCTTAAAGAGGCTAAAGAAGCTGTTGACGGCGCTCCTAAGGTTATCAAAGAAGCTGTCAGCAAAGAAGAAGCAGAAGACATCAAGTCCAAATTTGAAGCAGAAGGCGCTAAAGTTACAATTAAATAATTTTAGCATGCGATTTAAGCTATCGGCCCGGTACAGATCTATTTCTGTTCCGGGCTTTTTCTTATTCGTCACGGTAAGACTATAAGCGCTTACGCTGCGGCCGGCGAGGGATAATCTATTATGAATCCTCTGGGATTTTTTCGCTTTGGGGTGCGCGGTGCGCGACAATGTGATATACTGTGGAGGAAGAAATAAAATACGGAGGAGTAGCGATCGTGAAAAAGAATCCTAAGATAAAATGGCTGCTTTGCGGAGTGATCGCTGTTTTGGCGGTCATACTCTGTGCCATTATTTTTCTTGTGTTTCGCACTTTGTCACCGGCCCGGACGCCGGTGAATGACACAGCGGCAGGCGCTGAGATTGAGACAGAAATCGACAGCTCCACTGAAAGTGACGGCGGTATTCAGACGGCGGAGCAGAGCCAGAGCGCAGGTGAAAATCAGAAGGTGGATGACAGCGCGGCGCAGACAAAGGCGGAAACCGAAACTGCGGCGGTAGAGGAAAACATGACAGAATCAGAAACCGCTGCTGAAACTGAGATAGATATTGAGCCGGAGACTGAGGCGGAAGCAGAGGCGGATCCCATCCGAATTGTCCTTGATCCGGGACACGATGATATTTGTTCAAGGAATCATCCCGATCTTGGATTTAACGAACAGGACCTGAACTTAAAGATTGCTCTGGCCTGCCGGGAGGAACTGGAAACTTACAAGGGCGTGGAGGTCTTTATGACCCGTGAGGATGGCTCATGTCCAGACAACGGGGAAGGTTCTGACGATGTTACAGGGAGGACAGCCTATGCCGAGAGCGTTGGAGCGGATCTTTTTGTGAGTTTACATAATAATGCCACCGGACTGGGATATCCATCAGAGGCCAATGGCACAGAGGTTTACGTGACTGTTTACTCCCCTTTCCATGAGGAAAGCCAGAAGTTAGGGGAATGTATTCTTGAGGAACTGACAACACAGGTGGATCTCGCGGGGAGAGGCGTCCTGACCCGGACAAAACCGGAGAAGGGCTATTACGATGACGGAAATGTAAAAGATTGGTATTATCTCATCAGCACAAGTGTAGAGCGAGGCTTTCCCGGAATTATTGTGGAACATGCTTTTATGGATAATCCCCATGACAACGCCCTGCTGAAGGAGGACGAAAATCTAAAGGCTATGGGTATTGCCGATGCCACCGGCATCGCTAGGTATTTTGGCCTGGAAAAGAAGTAATAGGCCGTAAAAAAGAAGGCGCTGCAAAGAATTGCACATTCGTTTCAGATGTGGTAAACTAACATATAAACAACGGACCGGCGGTGTGACTGCCGCCGGAAATTTTTTCCGGCGCTCTGAATTTCAGGGCGCGGCGAAATCGCAGAGGAGGGTAAGTGTATGTTTTGTCCAAATTGTGGCAGCTCCATTGATGATGATTCTCTGTTTTGCACCAATTGCGGTGCGAAAATTGAAGATGAAGACCGTCCGTCTCAGACACCGGTAAGACCGGATTTTTCAGGGGCGCAGGGCCAGGAAGCCGGCGGGCAGCCATCCCAGACATTTTTTCCCGGACCTGGGCCGGGAATGGGGGCGGCACCTGGCAGCAGGCCTGTAAATGCCGGACCCAATCCCCAGAATACCAGAGGGAATCAGCCAAAACCGGCGAAGAAGGGGAAAGGCGGGATGATCGCCCTTATAGTGATCATTGCAGTTCTTGTTGTGGCTATCATTGCGGGTGCCGTTATTTTTATTATGATACAGAGAAACCGGAGTCAGCAGATTGCTGCTTTCCGCGACGCGGTGGAACGTTTTGAGGAGCAGCTTGATTCGTCCAATTACACAAGTATTCAAGACGCAGTCAGCGATCTGATGGCAGAGTGCCAGCAGGCTATTGAAAACCGTGATGTGGGCAGTATCAGCGAGCTGGAAGAGAGGATCAATGATCTGAGTCAGCAGCTTACGGCCATTACTGATCAGATTACATCTCTTGAGGAGCTTAAAAATACATATCAGGAGCTGATCGCTGATCAGTACTATGTCCCTGAGGATCTCCAGCAGTATGTGGATGATATTTTTGCAAGTCTCCAGCAGGCCATTGATGATGGCGCCGGCGACCAGCTTGAAAATATGCGTTCGCAGATGGAGGAGCTGATTCAGGGGCTTGAGGAAAAAAATCAGGAAATGATTGATTCTTTCCTCAGCGCCGGCGATAGCCTTGACGAGAAGAATATGACCGATGACGAGAAAAACTCCCTTCAGAGCTGTCTGGATGAAGTTACGGAGCTTGTGGAAGCGAAAAACTTTAAACAGGCCATTGAGAGAGCCCAGGAATATGCTAATCGGGCGGAACAGGTAGCTATGGCTATTCTTGCCCGGCAGGAGGAGAGCGAAGAAGCGGCCCGCCAGAGTGAGGAGGAGGCTCGCAGACAAAGCGAGGAGGAGGCCCGCCGACAGAGCGAAGAAGAGGCGAAGAATGATTATATCTGCCCGGACAGCAGCACCAGATATCTTACTGAGGCGGATCTGGCCGGACTGAGCGACTGGGAACTTCTTCTGGCAAGAAATGAGATCTATGCCCGCCATGGCCGTCAGTTTGACGATCCAGATATCCGCGCTTATTTTGAATCAAAGAGCTGGTACAACGGCACGATCGCTCCTGATGCCTTTGACGCTTCCGTATTTAATCAGTACGAGAAGGCCAACATTGCTTTTATACAGGAGCATGAGCAGTAAAAATTAGTGACGCAATTTGAGCCGTCTTTTGGAGGGGGAGCTTCAGAGAGGAAGTTTCCGCCAAAAGGCGGCCTTGTTTTTAGCAGGGGGGTGTGCTATAATCACCATTATGAAAATTAGAACAATCCTTTCAGTAGCAGCTTGTAAGATGTCGCGGAGTATATTAAGATGGCTGGGAAAAGGTGGAACAAATGTCCCCGGCCGGGTGGCGCTGAAATTGTACCCGACCCTCCTTGGAGAGCTGGCCCAAGGCGTTACTACCATTATTGTTACTGGAACCAACGGAAAAACAACGACATCGCGAATGATTGAAAAGAGTCTGGCGGACTCAGGAATACGTTATTTTGCTAACAAATCTGGGGCAAATATGCTTCCCGGTATTACCGCGGAATTTGCCATGAATTCATCACTTGGAGGTAAAAATAAATATGACGTCGCCCTTGTAGAGTGCGACGAGGCAGCATTTAAAACCGTTAGCAAGTATGTGGACGCCAAGTGTGTGGTTGTCACCAATGTTTTCAGGGATCAGCTTGACCGGTATGGTGAAGTGACCCACACATTGAATAGTATTCTCACGGGCATTAAAAATTCTCCTAACGCTGTGGTATGTATTAATGCCGATGATTCTCTGTCCGTGTCCATGAAAGATGAGATTTCCAATAAAGTGGTATTTTACGGCGTGGAAAGCGAGATTTATAAAAACCGTGTCCATGAGGTATCTGACGCCCCCTACTGTATCCACTGCAAGACGGAGTATGTCTACGACTATGTGACTTACGGTCATTTGGGTGGATTTCGGTGTCCTAATTGTGGATATCACCGTCCAAAGACAGAGATCGCTGTGGAAAAAGTGCTGGAAAGTACCGCCGACGCTTCCACGATCGAGATCCGGGTGGGCGGAAAGCATTATCAGGCCACCATTAATCTGCCCGGCGGCTATAATATTTACAATGCAATTGCCACGGTGGCCGCAGGTCATGTTCTTGGACTGAAGGACGAAGTAGTTATTGCGGCATTAAACAGTTTTGAATGCGGTTTTGGCCGCATGGAGAAATTTACCATTGAAAATACAGATATCCGCATGATCCTGATCAAAAACCCTGCCGGTTGTAATCAGGTATTGAACTTTTTGAGCAATACGACCCAGCCAGCCCTTTTTGTGGTGGCACTTAATGACCGCTACGCTGACGGAACAGATATTTCCTGGATTTGGGATGTGGATTTTGAAAAACTGAACACAGTGGAGGAACGGCTTACCGGAATCTGGGTGACTGGACGTCGTGCCGACGAGATGGCTATGCGCTTTAAATATACCGGCCTTCCTATGGAGAAGATCCGGGTGATCAAAGATTACGATCAGCTTATTGAGCAGATGATTCTTCAGAATGCTCCGGTTTACATAATGCCGACATATACAGCTATGTTGGATATTCGGGAGAAGATCAGCAAAAAGTTTGGCTTTAAAGAGTTTTGGGAATAAAGCGCCAGGATACTTGAGAATGGAGAAAATAAAATGTATGAATTGAGAATTTGTCATTTATATCCGGACATTTTAAATCTTTATGGTGACCGGGGAAATATTATCTGCATGACTAAACGTATGGAATGGCGCGGTATCAAAACCCAGGTGACGGGAATTTCCGTGGGCGATGCCCTGAATTATGAGGACTATGATATCTTCTTTATTGGCGGCGGCCAGGATTTTGAACAGGGGGTTCTCCTGGAGGATCTGGCACAGGGAAAAGCCAGGCAGATTACTGAGGCCATTGAAGCGGAAAAAGTCTTTTTGGCTATCTGCGGAGGATATCAGATGCTGGGCCAGTATTATAAGACATGGGATGGACAGCAGTGCGATTTCATCGGAGCTTTGGATCTGTACACTGTAGGTGAGAAGGAGCGCATGATCGGAAACTATATGTATCAGTGCGGAGCCGGGGACGGCAATCTTACCGTGGTGGGCTTTGAGAATCATTCCGGAAAGACTTATCTTGGACAAGGCGTGCGGCCTATGGGTACAGTGCTTGCCGGCTATGGAAATAACGGCAAAGATAAGACAGAGGGCGCCCGCTATAAAAATGTGTTTGCAACCTACAGTCACGGCCCGCTTTTGCCGAAGAATCCAAAGTTGGCCGATCATATTTTAAAAACGGCGCTGCTGCGCCGGTATCCGGATCTTTGTCTGGAAGAACTGGATGATACTTTCGAGAACAATGCTCATGATTATATGCAGCACCTTCTGCATGGATAAAGAATGCAGGATTTTCTATTTTCTTGTCCCTAAGAGGCTGGTCCCTTTGAGGGAAGGTCCCACAGTCGGCTGCGGCAGCGCGGCCTGTCTGTGGGGCTTTTATTATTCACCGGAAAATGTTGCCTCGTATATCCGGTGGGAAGATGATTACCACCACAATAGGTCGTGAGTAACAAATGAGTATCAGGGGAGGAAGTTAATTTCCCTCCGCCGGATATGCGACCTGTGAGTCTTGAATTAATAAAAAGTTTATAAATATATGAAATTGTTTAGACACTCTTTTTATCAAGTATGCTATAATCAAAAAGAGACTAAAGGCAGGGAGAAGTCTGCTTTTAGGCGGGATTTCACATAGAAAAAGGTGATCGTTTGAAACTTTTTACCCGAATTAAGATTTCTTATTTCTTATTGTGTATTGTTCCTGTTTTACTGATATGCGCTGTCACCTATGCTGTAAGTATGCTGGGATCAAACTCATTGCAGAAGCGCTATGACGTTTCAGATGGTAGCGTGGATATGCTTACAAATCCTATGGAAATATTAGGGAGCCTGACAAGCAGCATCAAGTCAGAACTTGATGAAGTTATGGCGTCGGAGCCTGAGAAACTTGAGAATATGGAATATCTTCAGTCTGTCAATTCAGAGCTGATGGGATATTCCTCTTATTTAATTGTGAGGAAAAATGGCGAGACGATCTATTCCGGGAAACCGGAATCGGAGAAAGATTATCTCGATGAGGCATATTTGGAGCTGGACATTGGGGAAGGGAATATTTACGTCCCTGATCCTGTTCCTTATCATCTGACCCAGATGGGATTTACTTTCCCTGATGGCAGCAGCGGCAGGGTATGTATTGTGACGAACCTTTCCGCTATGGTTCCCCAGCTTCGCTCATCGGCGCTCCAGTGGATTGTGCTGGCCATTGCCGTCCTTGTCTTGTGCGGGGCAGTGTTGACGATGTGGCTTTATAAAAGTATTATCAAGCCTATCGGCCTTTTAAAAGCGGCCACTGAGAATATTAAAGAAGGAAACTTGAACTTTAATGTGAAAGCGGAAACCAATGACGAGATCGGTGAACTGTGCATTGCCTTTGAGGAGATGCGCCAAAAGCTGAAAGAGCAAATTGATATCAGTATGCAGTACGAGCGGGAAAATAAAGAGCTGATCAGCAATATTTCCCATGACTTAAAGACTCCGATTACAGCCATCAAAGGCTATATTGAAGGGATCATGGACGGTGTGGCGGATACGCCGGAGAAGTCGGAGAGGTACTTGAAGACTGTTTACACAAAGGCTACGGATATGGAAAAGATGATTGAAGAATTGTTTCTTTATTCCAAGTTGGACAGCAATTCAGTGCCGTATTCTTTTATTAAACTTAATCTTAACGACTATTTTCAGGACTGTGTTGAGGAGATCAGCATGGACTTAGAGCGGAAAAATATTGACCTGGGATTTTTTAATTACGCTGACAAAGATGTGGTCATTATCGCAGACCCGGAGCAGCTTAAACGGGTGATCATTAATATTGTGAATAATTCATCCAAATATATTGGTAATAAAAAGGGGATTATTAACATCCGTATCCGGGAGGAGGCGGAATTTGTCCAGATCGAGATTGAGGACAATGGCAAAGGGATTGCCAAAGAAGATATCGGCCATATCTTTGAGCGCCTTTACCGGGCGGACGCATCCCGAAATTCTGCTCAAAGCGGCAGTGGCCTGGGACTTTCCATCGCTAAGAAGATTATTGAGGAGCATGGCGGCCGTATCTGGGCTACCAGCAAAGAAAATATAGGGACAAGCATCTGTTTTGTCCTGAGAAAATATGAGGAGCATAAAATTGATGAGTAAGATATTAATTATTGAAGACGAGATCAGCATAGCAGAGCTTGAGAAGGATTATCTGGAACTGAGCGGTTTTAATGTGATTATAGAAGAAACCGGCGATAAAGGACTGGAAACGGCCCTCAGAGAAAATGTGGATCTGATCATCCTCGATTTAATGCTTCCAAATATGGACGGCTTTGACGTGTGCAAAAAAGTGCGGGAAGTGAAAAACATCCCCATTATTTTAGTCTCAGCTAAAAAAGAGGATATTGACAAGATCCGGGGCCTGGGCCTAGGCGCCGACGATTATATTACAAAACCATTTAGCCCCAGCGAGCTTGTGGCCAGAGTTAAGGCTCACCTGGCCCGGTATGATCGCCTTGTAGGCAGCGGCGCGAAAAAGAACGAAGTGATTGAGATTCGCGGAATTAAAATTGACAAGACGGCCCGCAGGGTCTATGTTAACGGTGAGGAGAAGGCTTTTACTACCAAAGAGTTTGATCTGCTGACTTTCCTGGCGGAAAATCCAAACCATGTATTTACCAAGGAAGAGCTTTTCAGCAAGATCTGGGATATGGAGTCTGTGGGCGATATTGCCACAGTCACCGTCCATATTAAAAAGATCCGGGAAAAGATTGAGTTTAACACATCTAAACCCCAGTATATAGAGACAATCTGGGGTGTTGGCTACCGGTTTAAAGTTTGATCCTGATAAAGGCGGAGCGGGTGAAAGACTACTTTATGATGGGAGAAGCCGGGCACAAAGGAGAATGTTATGAAATTATTGATTGTAAGACACGGGGATCCGGATTATGAGCGGGATTCTCTGACCCCTAAGGGCTGGCGGGAGGCGGAGTATCTTTCCAGACGTCTTGAAAATGCGGGGATTAAGGCGGCCTATGTGTCCCCTTTGGGGCGGGCCAAAGATACGGCATCCCTCACTCTTAAAAAGATAGGGATCGCAGGAAGAGAGTGTTTGTGGCTGAGAGAGTTTGATACTCATATATGGCGGCCGGATGTGAGAGATCACCAGAAGATTGCCTGGGACTGGCTGCCTCAGGACTGGACCCGTGAGGAGCGTTTTTTTAGTTATGACCAGTGGTATGATGTGCCGGTCATGGCCCAGGGACGGGTTAAGGAGGAATATGACTGGGTAGTTGATGGGCTGGATCAGGTTTTGAAAGACCACGGCTATGTCCGGGACGGGCATTTCTATCGTGCGGTTAATGCCAGTAATGACGCCATCGCGTTTTTCTGCCATTTTGGAGTGGAGTGCGTGCTGCTTTCCCATCTGCTGAATATTTCCCCCATGGTTTTGTGGCATGGGTTCTGCGCGCCTCCGTCATCAGTGACAACGCTGATCACGGAAGAGCGGCGGCAAGGCATCGCCTATTTCCGGATGAACGGATTTGCGGATATTTCTCATCTCTATGCCAATGACGAGCCGCCTTCATTTGCCGCCCGTTTTTGTGAAACTTATGAAAATAGCTGGGAGCGCCACGATGACTAATGGCGCTCCCTTTATTAATGCAACCGCAGCGAAGAGAAAACCAAAGCCCTGAAGCTTACGCTGTGTTGACTGTTTTTATACCCCGTCAGCTTGCTGCGGGGTATTTAACTTGACTGTGTGGATTTATGTTTTTAACTGGAGATCTTTGATCTTGAGAAATTTTTTGGCGCAGACGCAGCATCCGCCCAGAAGAATCACTGTTTCCTGATCCTGGGACGCAGGCACAAAAGTGCAGTTTCGGTTAAATGTGTTGCGCATATGCCGGGATATTTCATCGGTCAGTCCGGGAATGCCAGTGGTAAAATCGCTGTTGATAATCACAATATCCGGATTGAAAATATTGAGGATATTGTTGAGGGCGATGGCCATGTACCGCACAAAAATATCAATACAGCGGACAGCTTCCGGACGCCCTTTATTGTAGGCGCGGCACAGATCTGCAGCGGTCATCTGAGGATCCCTGGTGATCTCACGAAACATGGATACAATGGCTCTGCGGGATGCATACTGTTCGATGCAGCCCCGGTTTCCGCAGGGACAGGGCTTCCCGCCGGGCTCAATGATGGTGTGGCCAAACTCTCCGGCGTATCCGTTTTGACCGGTATAAAGGCGGTGATCCAGAATAATACCCATACCTATACCGGCGTGGATGTTTAGATTGATCAGGTTGGGATAAAAATGGAAAAATGTCCGTTCTCCCTGGGCCGCAAGGTTGGCCTCATTCTCAATATACACTGGAATATGAAAACGCTGTTCCAGAAGGTCGCCAAGGTCCGGGCAGTTTAGATCATAGTATGGGGTAAACTCAATCCGGTTTTTGTGGACAACTCCGAGAACGCCAACAGCGATCCCTACAATGTGATAGCGGGAGGGCGGGCAGTGGCTCATGGCGTCCTGAATGTATTCGCACAGTTTTTCAAGCGGGCTTGGATTCCCTGAAATGCCTGGATAAGAAAAAAACTGCCGCTGTTCTCCGGTGAGGCTGGCAATGAGTATAGATGTGGCATCCACATCCAGATACACCGACAGAGTGAATCCACAGTTCCCGTTAAATTGGAGAAGAATGGGTTTGCGGCCTTTTGTTGTATCCAGGCTGCCGATTTCCCAGACGTAACCGTCATCAATAAACGTCTGTACAATGGAAGAAACTGTGGCCTTTGTCAGTCCCAGAGCCTTTGAAATGTCTGCCCTGGATATAGGTCCATGGTGTATGATGTGCTGGAGGACCAGCCGGCTGTTCATGTCACGTATATATTCCTGATTCCCCAAAGATGGCATAGTGATTGTTCGCTCCGTTTCCTGATGTCATGATACAAGTGTCAAAATACCTTTTGATGTCTTTGTCATATTATTTCAGGCGGCAGTCAGTCTGACGCCATTTGCATTAAGATAGTTATTTAAAATTTATTTTAACATATATTTTACATAAAAACATCTATTTGGGGAAAATTTTTGAAAAACAGAGGTAACTATTCAGCCATGCGGCTGGTTTAATAAAAATACGGCGCAAGTTTACTTACAGAAAATTATTGACATATTCCAATAAAAGATATATTATAAACATATGTTAATAAACTTTGGAGAGGAGGCGCTGCAATGCCGCGGCCAAATAAACCGAAAATTGTTGGTAAGATTCCTTCCTGTACGCTGTTTGTTTCGTGTAAAGACGATGATGGTGAGGGAGAAACTTCTGTTTTAGGGAAAAGTTCCCCGCAAATCTGTATGAATTGTGAGGAGTATGAGACGATCCGCCTGATTGACTATATGGGGATGACCCAGGAGGAGGCCGCCGGACGTATGAATGTGGGCCGGGCGACGGTACAGGCGTTGTATATGGGTGCGCGGCAGAAGCTGGCAAGGTTTTTGGTGGAGGCTGCCAGCCTGAAAATCGGCGGAGGAAATTATGTAGTGGATACCAGAACTTCAGATCAGGTTTTGGGCAACGGAAAACAAGAGAAATTTCAGAGAGGAGAATTGAATATGACAATCGGTGTAACTTATGAAAATGGACAGGTTTTTCAGCATTTTGGCCATTCCAGCCAATTTAAGATCTACACTGTGGAGGATGGAAAGATCAAAGAATGCCGTGTGGTGGATACTAATGGCAGCGGCCATGGAGCCCTGGCCGGATTTCTTAAAGACCAGGGCGTAGATGTGCTGATCTGCGGCGGTATTGGCGGAGGGGCCCGCAACGCGCTGGCGGCTGCAGGCATCCGTTTATTTCCGGGAGCCAGCGGGGATGCTGACGCTCAGGTAGAGTCTTTCCTGGCCGGTAATCTCAATTATAATCCGGATACAGTGTGCAGCCATCATGAACATCACGGGGAACACGAATGCCATGGCCATGGTGATCACCAGTGCGGCGGTCATGGAGGTCATGAATGCGGCGGCCATGACGGACAAGGCTGTGGTCATTAATAGAGCGGTGACAGACAAAAGGGCAGTTTTTGCATAAAAAATGTGCGAAAACTGCCCTTATCTTTGTGACCTTTTAAAACGAACAAATGTTTGAACTTTTTTGCGGCCTATGCTATACTGAGAACTACACAGCAGCAGATTTGTTGTAACAGTTTATCGTCTGAATGGTTCGGGCAAAGCTGTTACGATTTGTTGAAAGAGGAATGACTATGGCAAAAAAAGATATTGTTAAAGAATATATTACAATTAAAGGGGCCAGAGAGCATAATCTGAAAGGCATCGACATCCGGATTCCGAGAAACGAGCTTGTGGTTCTGACCGGCCTTTCCGGGTCGGGAAAGTCTTCCCTGGCCTTTGACACAATATATGCGGAGGGGCAGCGGCGCTATATGGAGTCTTTATCTTCCTACGCCCGTCAGTTCCTGGGGCAGATGGAGAAGCCGAATGTGGACAGTATTACCGGACTTCCGCCGGCCATTTCCATTGATCAGAAATCTACCAACCGGAATCCCCGCTCCACTGTAGGTACAGTGACGGAGATTTATGACTATCTCAGGCTGTTATACGCCAGAATTGGCATACCCCACTGTCCTAAGTGCGGCAAGGAGATCAAGAAGCAGACCGTTGATCAGATGGTGGACGCGGTGATGGCTCTTCCGGAGCGGACCCGATTCCAGGTTTTAGCTCCGGTTGTCCGGGGGCGCAAGGGCGAGCATGTAAAGCTTTTTGAGAATGCCCGGCGCAGCGGCTATGTCCGGGTTATGGTGGATGGGAACCTTTACGATCTGTCTGAAGAGATTAAACTTGAGAAAAATAAAAAGCATAACATTGAGATCGTTGTGGATCGTCTGGCCATCCGGGAGGGCATTGAAAAGCGTCTGACCGATTCCCTGGAGAACGCTCTCAAGCTGGCAGAAGGTCTGGTGATCGTGGACGTGATCGGCGGCGAGCCGATGACTTTCAGCCAGAGCTTCTCCTGCCCGGACTGCGGGATCAGTCTGGATGAGATTGAGCCGAGAGTGTTCTCCTTCAATAACCCTTTTGGCGCCTGCCCGGTCTGCGCCGGTCTTGGCTATCGAATGGAGTTTGACGCGGACCTCATGATTCCGGATAAGTCGTTAAGTATTGCCCAGGGAGCCATTGTAGCTATGGGGTGGCAGTCAGCCACAGACAGTTCCAGTTTCACCCATGCTATCCTCGTTGCTCTGGCAAAGGAATATGATTTTGACCTGAACACACCTTTCCAGGATTATCCGGAGAATATTAAGAATATCCTCATCCATGGAACTAACGGTCATGAGGTGAAGGTTCATTACAGAGGGCAGAGAGGTCAGGGGGTTTACGATGTGGCTTTTGACGGCCTGATTAAAAATATGGAGCGCCGTTATCGTGAGACAAGCTCCGAGACCCTCAAGCAGGAGTATGAGAATTTTATGACTATTACCCCATGTACCGAGTGCGGCGGGCGGCGTCTCAAAAAAGAAGCGCTGGCAGTAACGGTATGTGATAAAAATATTTCACAGCTTACAGATATGTCTATGCTGGAACTGTCGGATTTTATGGAACATATGGATCTGACCCATCAGCAGCGTTTGATTGGCGACCAGATCATTCGGGAGATCCGTTCCCGTGTGGGATTTCTCATTGATGTGGGGCTGGATTACCTGATGCTGTCCCGGGCTACCGCTACTTTGTCCGGCGGTGAGGCCCAGCGCATCCGTCTGGCCACTCAGATCGGTTCCGGGCTTGTGGGTGTGGCCTATATTCTGGATGAGCCCAGCATCGGTCTTCATCAGAAAGATAATGATAAGCTCCTCAAGACTTTAAAAAATCTGAGAGATCTGGGAAATACCCTGATTGTTGTGGAACATGACGAGGATACCATGCTGGAGGCGGACTACATTGTGGATATCGGACCGGGAGCCGGAGAACACGGGGGATATGTGGTGGCTCAGGGTACAGCTCAGGATATTATGGACAATAAAGATTCACTCACCGGCGCTTATCTCAGCGGAAGAATAAAGATTCCGGTGCCAAAGATCCGTAGAAAGCCTACAGGCTGGCTGACCGTGAGAGGCGCCCGTGAGAACAACCTTAAAAATATAGACGTAAAGTTCCCTCTTGGGGTGTTTACCTGCGTTACCGGCGTGTCTGGCTCAGGCAAGAGTTCTCTTGTCAATGAGATCCTTTATAAACGGCTGGCGAGAGACCTGAATCATTCGAGGACAGCCCGGCCGGGCAAGCACAGAGCCATTGAGGGGATTGAACAGTTGGACAAGGTGATCGACATTGATCAGTCGCCCATTGGGCGGACGCCCCGGTCTAATCCAGCAACTTACACCGGGGTGTTTGATATGATCCGGGATCTTTTCGCGGCGACTACAGACGCCAAGGAGCGGGGATATAAAAAGGGCAGGTTCAGCTTTAATGTGAAGGGCGGCCGCTGCGAAGCCTGCGCTGGCGATGGTATTATCAAGATTGAGATGCACTTTTTGTCTGATATTTATGTGCCCTGCGAGGTTTGCCGGGGAAAGAGGTATAACCGGGAGACGCTGGAAGTGAAGTATAAAGGCAAGAATATTTACGACGTTCTGGATATGACTGTGGAGGAGGCACTCGCATTTTTTGAAAATGTACCTTCTATACGGCGCAAGCTGGAGACGCTTAATGATGTGGGGTTATCCTATATTAAGCTGGGGCAGCCATCAACTCAGCTTTCCGGCGGTGAGGCCCAGCGGGTGAAGCTGGCCACAGAGTTGAGCCGCCGCAGCACGGGAAAGACGGTGTATATTTTGGATGAGCCCACCACCGGGCTTCATTTCGCGGATGTCCATAAACTGATTGATATTCTTCACCGGCTGGCAGAAGGAGGAAATACGGTCATCGTCATTGAGCATAATCTTGATGTGATCAAGACCGCAGACTACATTATTGATATTGGTCCCAATGGCGGCGACCGTGGCGGAACCGTTATCGCCAAAGGCACGCCGGAGCAGGTGGCTCAGGTTCCTCAATCCTATACCGGCGCTTATATAAAGAGGATTTTGGAGAAATCTATGTAAAGTTCCCCTACTCCGGGCTATTTCCAATGGCTGAATTGCTGCAAATCTATAAATTGACGAAAACGGATTGTTGTGATACAATCGTTAAGGTTTAATAAACAGGTATCTCTGGTATAATTGGAAACGTACAGATTTTTCTGCTAACGAACAACACACGTGAACTGTTAAGATACTGTGAAAGCCGCCAATAGGCTTTCCTGTGTGGTGGCACCGCCGGGAGCGGACCATGGAAGTTATACAGAAAAGGAGTTTTTAATGATGCCAAAGACAAAATTTCAAAATGTGATTTTCACCCTGATGATGGCATTTCTCATGGTTTACGTGATGATCTGCTACAATATCGCCCTGAACAGGGGAGATATGACCAACGAGGTATTTATCCTCGCTTTTCATGAATTGGCGATTATGTGGCCTGCAGCCTTTATTCTGGAGTTCTTTATTGTGGATAAGGTGGCCCATAGACTTGCTTTCCGTGTGGTGGACCCACAGACGGACCGGCCGATTTTTATTACGCTGGCCATATCTATTATGATCGTCTGTATCATGTGTCCGGTAATGAGTCTGATCGCAACTATTCTGTTTAAGGATGCTGGAAGTGAGTTTGTAGCTGTATGGTTTAAGACAACAGTCATGAATTTTCCTATGGCGTTTTTCTGGCAGATGTGCTACTGCGGCCCGCTGATTCGTCTTATCTTTAGGGCCATTTTTCGCAGGACGTTGGAAAAATAATGGGTTTGAGCGGCGTAAGCTGAGGGGCAGCGCGTATGCGCGGCAGAGCCGATGGCGCGGGCTGAATTGCCGTTATTGCCGCAACAGACTATACTGCACACACATAAGATAAAACTGAGCGGACATACCAGAAAGTCTGCGCCGGTAAAGGCAGTGGCTTTTTGGTGTGTCCGTTTTTAATTTTCAGGTATGTATGACGGTGGCGGTAACGCTGCCGGGAAGGAGATGTTTTCCGATGAAAGAAAATAAATATGACGATCCGGTCTTTTTTGCAAAGTACGGTCAGATGAGCCGCTCAGTCCAGGGATTATCAGGAGCGGGGGAATGGCGCACACTTAAAGAAGTACTTCCGGATTTCTCCGGCCAAAAAGTGTTGGATCTTGGATGCGGCTATGGGTGGCATTGCGCTTACGCTGCCGCAGAAGGAGCTAGCTATGTTTTAGGAACAGATATTTCCGGGAAAATGCTGGAGATTGCCAGGGAAAAAAACAGCGCCGGAGTGATCCAGTACCGGCAGGCAGCCATGGAGGATCTGGAGTTTCCAGATGAGAGCTTCGATGTGATTTTTAGTTCTCTGGCCTTCCACTATGTAAAAGATTTCGGCGCTCTGGCCGGAAAGATTTACCGTTGGCTGGCAACTGGGGGAAAGTTTGTTTTTTCTGTGGAGCATCCGGTGTTTACAGCCATGGGAAGTCAGGATTGGTATTATAATGACGAGGGAGAGATCATGCATTTTCCTGTAGATAATTACTATTATGAGGGGGATCGGGACGCAATATTTCTTGGGGAACATGTGACAAAGTATCACAGGACATTGACAACCTATCTTGAAACCCTTCTGAAACTTGGGTTTTGCTTGGAACATGTGAAAGAACCTGAGCCTCCGGAAGATATGATGGATATTCCCGGAATGAAGAACGAAATGCGCAGACCGATGATGCTTATTGTTGCCGCCGGCAAGAAAAAGAACCTGTACAAGGGCTGACAAGGATGTTATAATAAAAACAGTGATATCTGGTTTTTGAAACTATATTGGAGGCGCTTGTATGAGAAAATTTTTGATTACTACCGATGGCAACAGTGATTTGACAGAGGCTTATGGGAGGGAACATCAGATCCGTCTGATTCCTCTGTATTATAATATGGACGGAAGGATTTACGGGGGAGACGATGTGCTGCCGCCGGAAGATTTTTACAATATGATGCGGGCGGGGAAGATGCCTACGACTATGGCGGTAAATCCGGAAGTTGTGGAAAAAACATTTCGCTCGGTCCTGGAAGACGGATATGATATTTTACATATTGCCTTTTCGTCAGCGCTCAGTGGAAGTTATAATGTGGCGGCCATGGTGGGGCAGCAGCTTGAGGAGGCGTTCCCCCAGGCAAAGATTTTTGTCATAGATTCTCTGTGCGCGTCTTTAGGCCAGGGGCTTTTGATCCATAAGGCTAACGGTATGAGAGAGAAGGGCGCTTCTATCGAAGAGACTGCCGCCTGGGTAGAAGAGCATAAAGGCCACATATGCCATCAGTTTACAGTGGATAGCCTTTTCCATCTGTTTCGGGGCGGACGGGTATCCAGAACAGCCGCAGTGCTGGGGACATTGGTTCAGGTGAAGCCGGTGCTTCACGTAGATGATGAGGGGCGGCTTGTGGCTGTAGGAAAAGTCCGTGGGCGTAAGAAGTCGTTAAATGCCCTTGTGGACAAGATGGCGGAGACTATAGGCAGTTACCGGGATGAAAATGACATTGTATTTATCAGCCACGGGGATTGCCTGGAGGATGCCAGGTATGTGGCGGATTTAGTGAAGGAACGCTTTGGTATTGAAAAGTTTTACATTGATATGGTCAATCCAACGATCGGAGCCCATTCCGGGCCTGGGACAGTGGCATTGTTTTACTTGGGCGATAAGCGATGAAAAAATTGAAAAGGCCGCAGATTACTTAGGACTGCGGCCTTATATGTCTGTTTTTCTGTCTTTGTTTTTTTATTCTTTTCTGTCTGTTATTTCCATGTCTGTTTTGTTTCAGAAGATTTCCAGATAGCAACGGAGGGATTCTTTAAAGTATTGTTTGGCTTTATCCGGGAGCTGCTGGATTAATACATAAAGTTCATCGTCTATGGGATAGAGGTGGGCGTCGCGGGTGGAAAAATAGGAGCTGGGCTGCTGGCCGTCCTCCACGCTTTCCCCTGAGACCGGATATAGGTGAGTCTGCGGATTCTGTTCAAGGAGAGATGCGGCGGATACATTTAATACTCTGGCAATGCGCAGTAGCTTAGAAACACTGACCATAGTGCGACCCGTTTCCAGACGGCTGATCACGCTTAAAGAGACGTCAATCCTCTCAGCAAGTTTTTCCTGAGTAAATCCCGCTTTGATCCGCGCCCTTTTTATGTTTTCCCCAATATATTTCTCCATAGCTCTCCATCCCTCATCTTTTTATTCAGTGTAGCAGGTCAAAATAAAATTGTGAAATAACTAAAAAGACAATAACTAATATGCATATAACAATATAGCCATATATCAGGTGCCAAGAGACTTCTTCTTCTCTAGGCGGCAAGCAATAAATTAGTGCCTGCGGCGGGGGTCAATCCCCACCTGATATACGTTCCGGTATTTTGAAGGCGCAGTTTAGCCCCGCAGCCGAAGAGGAACTTTTTCAATGACTTGACAAGTGATGTGCGAAACAGATATAATAACTTAGTTTAAGAGATAGTATGCCCAAAATGTGAAATACTATAGATAACGGGTTCGTATAAGAGAACGGAAAACTTTCAAGAGATATGAGGAGGTCATTTTGTGGCGGATTTGAAAAAAGAGATTGAGCGTCGAAGGACATTTGCGATCATTTCCCACCCTGACGCGGGAAAGACCACCCTGACGGAAAAGTTTCTCCTTTACGGCGGCGCCATTAATCTTGCCGGATCGGTGAAGGGAAAAAAGACGGCAAAACACGCGGTTTCTGACTGGATGGAGATTGAAAAAGAGCGTGGTATTTCTGTAACTTCATCGGTAATGCAGTTTAATTATGACGGGTACTGTATTAATATCCTGGATACGCCGGGCCATCAGGATTTCTCGGAAGATACCTACCGGACGCTTATGGCGGCAGACTCTGCGGTTATGGTCATCGACGCGTCAAAGGGTGTGGAGGCGCAGACGATTAAGCTGTTTAAAGTCTGCCTTCTGAGAAATATCCCTATTTTCACCTTTATTAATAAGATGGACCGGGAAGCGAGAGATCCTTTTGATCTTATGGATGAGATCGAATCTGTCCTGGGCATAAAAACCTGTCCCATTAATTGGCCTATTGGAAACGGCAAGGATTTCCGCGGCGTTTATGACCGGCGGACACGGCATATCCACGCATTCACAGCGTTTGCCAACGGCCAGAAAGAAGTGGATGACACGGATCTTACGGTGGATTCCCCTGATGTGGTCAGCGTTATCGGTGATACGCTTTACGAGAAGCTTATTGAGGATGTGGAGCTGTTAGACGGGGCTAGCAATGAATTTGATATTAAGGAAGTCACAGAGGGAAAGCTGTCTCCGGTATTTTTCGGGTCGGCGCTGACAAATTTCGGTATCGAGCTGTTTTTAAATTATTTCCTTGAAATGACTTCGCCGCCGCTGCCGAGAATGTCTGATGAAGGGCTTATTGATTCTTTTGATCCGGATTTTTCCGCCTTTGTATTTAAGATCCAGGCCAACATGAATAAGGCTCACCGGGACCGCATTGCATTTATGCGCATTTGCTCCGGGCGCTTTGATGCCGGTATGGAGGTATACCACGTCCAGGGCAATAAGAAACAAAAACTTTTGCAGCCCCAGCAGTTAATGGCGTCGGAGCGTAAGGTTGTGTCCGAGGCTTATGCTGGAGATATTATCGGAGTTTTTGATCCGGGTATTTTTTCTATCGGAGATACGCTGTGTGTGCCGGGGAAAAAGTTCCGGTTTGAGGGTATTCCCACATTTGCGCCGGAACATTTTGCCAGAGTTCGTCAGGTGGATACGATGAAGCGCAAGCAGTTTATTAAAGGTATTTCCCAGATTGCCCAGGAAGGCGCTATACAGATTTTTCAGGAGTATAACACCGGTATGGAGGAAATTATTGTCGGTGTCGTGGGTGTTTTGCAGTTTGATGTGCTGAAACACCGTCTCCACTCAGAATATGGCGTTGAGATCCGCATGGATATGATGCCTCATGAGTATATCCGGTGGATTGCTAATAAAGACGAGGTGGACGTAGCCCGCATTGTTGGAACATCGGACATGAAGCGCATTAAGGATCTTAAAGGAAATCCGCTTCTCCTGTTTGTCCATGAGTGGGCGGTCAATACAGTCCTTGATAAAAATAAGGGCCTTGAGCTGTCAGAATTTGGCCGCTGGTAAAAGGCATACATGATGGAAATGTGGCAGAGGATAAAGTGAAGATACAAAAGAAGGTTTAAATTTTTACATCTTGATAAGGAGGATAAATATGGGAAAGATAGCAGTGATGACGGACAGCAACAGCGGCATCACACAGAGTCAGGGGAAAGAACTTGGGGTTTATGTTATCCCGATGCCCTTTAACATTGGGGATAAGACTTATTATGAAGATATTGATCTGACACAGCAGCAGTTTTATGATATGCTGGGGGACGGCGTGGATATAGGAACATCCCAGCCAACTCCGGAAAATGTTCTCAATACATGGGATGAACTTTTAAAGGATTATGATGAGATTGTTCATATCCCTATGTCCAGCGGCCTTTCTGGCTCCTGCGATACGGCACGGATGCTGTCGGAAGATTATGACGGCCGCGTCTGTGTTGTCAATAATCACCGCATTTCCGTAACCCAGCGTCAGAGCGTTCTTGATGCCCTGGAACTGGCGAAGCGGGGCTATAATGCACGTCAGATCTGTGATATTTTGGAACGGGAGCGCCAGGAATCCAGTATTTATATTATGGTAGATACTTTAAAATATCTGAAAAAAGGCGGGCGTGTGACGCCAGCAGCCGCGGCGCTGGGCACACTTTTGCGTTTAAAGCCGGTGCTGCAGATCCAGGGCATGAAGCTGGACGCTTTTGCCAAGGCCCGCACTGTAAAGCAGGCACGGTCGATTATGATCGACGCTATGAAGGATGATCTGAAAAAGCGCATCGGTATGTCTGAAAAAGGAGAAAAGGTCTACCTTGAGATTGCCCACACTCAGAATCAGGAGTTGGCGGAGGACTTTCGCGAGGAGATATTAAAGTCCTTCCCTGACCATGATATTTATATCGCGCCATTGTCTTTGAGTATTTCCTGTCATATCGGGCCGGGAGCCCTGGCCATCGCCTGCTCAAAGATGATCCCCGAACTTGAAGACTAAGTCATATGAAAGCCGTACTTTGACCGGACTGTCAGAGTACGGCTTTATTTCTGTGCCCCACCAGCTTGCCGGGGATCAAGTTGCTGTAAAAAAAACTTGACAATTTTATCCTTTTCGTGGTAAGATATTATACTGCAATTAGTGTGGGGTGCTAGGCCATTTGGCCGGAAAGCCCACTGTCAAACTGCACAAAAGGAACTCGTACACAACGATTTAAGGGGTGAAAACGTCTAATGAATAGCAAACGAATTAAACCAGTAAAAGCCGGTAAAGGCATCCGAATGAGCTATTCTCATCGAAAAGAAGTCCTTGAGATGCCCAACCTGATCGAGGTCCAGAAAAATTCCTACAATTGGTTTCTGGAAAAGGGTCTGAAGGAAGTTTTTGATGATATATCTCCAATCGCTGATTACAGCGGGCATCTGAGCCTTGAGTTTACAGACTTCACATTATGTGAAGATGATGTTAAGTATAGTATTGAAGAGTGTAAGGAACGCGACGCGACCTACGCGGCTCCGCTGAAGGTTAAAGTCCGTCTTATTAACAAGGAAACTGATGAGATCAATGAGCATGAGATCTTTATGGGCGATCTGCCGATTATGACAGAGACAGGTACCTTCGTGATCAACGGTGCTGAGCGTGTTATTGTCAGCCAGTTGGTGCGTTCTCCGGGTATTTATTATGGTATTGGCCACGACAAGATCGGTAAGAAGCTGTTTACATGTACAGTTATCCCTAACAGAGGCGCATGGCTGGAATATGAGACAGATTCTAATGATGTTTTCTATGTTCGTGTGGATCGTACCCGTAAGGTACCTATTACTGTGCTGATCCGTTCTCTGGGCGTTGGCACTAACCAGGAGATCATTGATCTGTTTGGCGAAGAGCCAAAGATTCTTGCCAGCATGACCAAGGATACTTCTGACAATTATCACGATGGTCTCCTGGAACTGTATAAAAAGATCCGTCCGGGCGAACCTCTGTCTGTGGAGAGCGCGGAGAGTCTGATCAACGCTATGTTCTTTGATCCGAGAAGATATGATCTGGCCAAGGTGGGCCGCTATAAATTTAATAAGAAGCTGGCATTCAAATACCGGATCAAAAATTTTACTTTGGCTGAGGATGTAGTTGACACTTCCACAGGGGAGATTCTGGCGGAAGCAGGAACTACCATTACGGAAGAACTGGCGGTAGCCATCCAGAACGCTGCTATCCCCGCAGTATTTATTACAAATGAGGAAGGCCGTAAGGTAAAAGTGCTGTCCAACATGGCTGTAGATCTTTCCGCTTATGTGGATGTAGATCCGAGAGAACTTGGCGTGACAGAACTGGTTTACTACCCTGTGCTTAAATCCATTCTTGACGAGTTTGATGATATAGAAGATATTAAGAGAGCGATCCGGAAAAATGTCCATGAGCTTGTGCCTATGCATATTACAAAGGAAGATATTTTTGCTTCCATCAACTACAATATGCATCTGGAATATGGTGTTGGAACATCTGACGATATCGACCACCTGGGCAACCGCCGTATCCGCGCTGTCGGAGAGCTTCTCCAGAACCAGTACCGCATCGGTCTTTCCAGAATGGAACGTGTGGTGCGTGAACGTATGACTACCCAGGATCTGGAAGGTATCTCACCACAGTCTCTCATTAACATCAAACCGGTAACTGCGGCGGTGAAGGAGTTCTTCGGAAGCTCCCAGCTTTCTCAGTTCATGGATCAGAATAACCCTCTGTCCGAGCTGACTCACAAGCGTCGTCTCTCAGCCCTGGGTCCCGGAGGTCTCTCCCGTGACCGTGCCGGATTCGAGGTCCGCGACGTTCACTATACTCATTACGGACGTATGTGTCCGATCGAGACGCCTGAAGGTCCCAATATCGGTCTGATCAACTCTCTGGCTACCTATGCCCGCATTAACGAGTATGGTTTCATTGAGGCGCCTTACCGCAAGGTGGACAAATCTGACCCGATGAACCCAAAGGTAACAGATGAGGTTGTTTATCTGACAGCCGATGAGGAAGATAATTACATTGTGGCTCAGGCTAACGCGCCTCTGGATGAGGAGGGCCACTTTGTGGAACATAACGTATCCGGACGTTTCCGCGAGGAGACATCCCAGTTTGCCCGCTCCAGGATCGACCTGATGGACGTATCCCCGAAGATGGTATTTTCTGTGGCTACATCCATGATCCCCTTCCTGGAAAATGACGACGCCAACCGAGCCCTCATGGGTTCCAACATGCAGCGTCAGGCAGTGCCTCTCATGCTTACCGATTCATCTATCGTAGGTACAGGTATGGAGGGCAAGGCCGCTGTGGACTCCGGCGTGTGTGTCATTGCCAAGCGTTCCGGTGTGGTTGAGAAATCTTCCGCCAGCGAGATCGTTGTCAAGACAGATGACGGTGACAAGGACCGCTATAAATTGCTGAAATTTATTGGAAGCAACCAGGGGGCCTGCTATAATCAGCGCCCAATTGTCTATAAAAATGACCGTGTCAATGCCGGTGATGTTCTGGCCGACGGCCCGTCCACATACAATGGAGAGCTGGCCCTTGGAAAGAACCCGCTGATCGGTTTTATGACATGGGAAGGCTATAACTACGAGGACGCCGTACTGCTCAGCGAGCGTCTTGTTCAGGAAGACGTTTACACATCGATCCACATTGCCGAGTATGAGGCGGAAGCCAGAGATACAAAGCTGGGGCCGGAAGAGATCACAAGAGATGTTCCGGGCGTCGGTGATGAAGCACTGAAGAACCTGGATGAGCGGGGAATTATCCGTGTGGGTGCCGAGGTGCGCGCCGGGGATATCCTTGTAGGTAAAGTTACACCTAAGGGCGAGACTGAGCTGACCGCTGAGGAGCGCCTGCTCCGGGCGATTTTCGGCGAGAAGGCCCGTGAAGTCCGCGATACATCACTGAAAGTGCCTCACGGCGAGTACGGTATTATCCTGGACGCCAAGGTATTTACAAGGGAAAACGGCGATGAGCTGTCTCCAGGCGTTAATGAATGTGTTCGCGTCTATATCGCCCAGAAACGTAAGATTTCCGTAGGTGATAAGATGGCCGGCCGCCACGGTAATAAGGGTGTTGTTTCCCGTGTACTTCCTGTGGAAGATATGCCTTTCCTGCCCAACGGACGTCCGCTGGATATTGTTCTTAACCCCCTGGGCGTGCCTTCACGTATGAATATCGGACAGGTGTTGGAAGTCCATCTGGGGCTTGCGGCAAAAGCTCTCGGATTTAAGATTGAGACTCCGGTCTTTGACGGCGCCCACGAGGAAGATATTATGGATACCCTGGAAATGGCTAACGATTACGTGAACACTTCCTGGGAAGAATTTACAGAGAAATGGAAAGATAATCTTGACCCTGAGGTTTATGATTATCTGGATAAAAATAAAGCTCACAGAGAGGAATGGAGGGGCGTTCCTATCAGCCGTACCGGTAAGATCCGTCTCCGCGACGGCCGCACCGGCGAGGAATTCGACAGCCCGGTTACGGTAGGTTACATGCATTACCTGAAACTTCACCATCTGGTTGATGATAAGATCCATGCCCGTTCCACCGGCCCGTACTCCCTTGTAACCCAGCAGCCTCTGGGCGGTAAGGCGCAGTTCGGCGGACAGCGTTTCGGTGAGATGGAGGTTTGGGCGCTGGAAGCCTACGGCGCATCCTATACCCTTCAGGAAATCCTTACCTTCAAGTCCGATGACGTGACCGGACGTGTGAAGACCTATGAAGCGATTATCAAAGGCGAAAATGTCAGCGAGCCCGGTATCCCTGAATCCTTTAAGGTACTTCTCAAAGAGCTTCAGGCACTGGCTTTGGATGTGCGCGTTCTTCGTGATGACCAGACAGAGGTTGAGATTGGCGAGAACATCGACTACAGCGATGAGGATATTACTAATATGATGAACGGCAGCCATAATTTCGAGTATGATAATGAATCTATGGGCGATTATGGTTATAAGGAGCAGGAGCTTGATGACAATAATGAACTGATTGATGTTGAGGAGTCTGACGATGATTTTGATGACTTTTTCGACAGCAGCAGTGATTCCGATTTAGATGACTAAAGAAGGGAGTGCCATATATGCCTGAAACAAAAACCAATGAAACCTACCAGCCGATGACATTTGATGCCATCAAGATTGGCCTGGCTTCACCTGAAAAGATTAGACAGTGGTCACACGGCGAAGTGAAAAAGCCGGAAACCATTAATTACAGGACATTAAAGCCGGAAAAAGACGGTCTGTTCTGTGAGCGGATCTTCGGGCCCAGCAAAGACTGGGAGTGCCACTGCGGCAAATATAAGAAAATCCGTTATAAAGGCGTAGTCTGCGACCGCTGCGGCGTGGAAGTTACAAAATCCAGCGTGCGCCGTGAGCGTATGGGACATATTGAACTGGCAGCTCCGGTATCCCACATCTGGTATTTCAAAGGAATCCCAAGCCGTCTGGGTCTGATCCTGGATATGTCTCCAAGGAATCTGGAAAAGGTTCTGTATTTTGCCTCCTATGTTGTGCTGGATAAGGGAAATACAGATCTCACTGAAAAACAGGTACTTTCCGAAAAAGAATACCGGGAAGCCTACGATAAATACGGCAATACTTTCCGTGCCGGCATGGGCGCAGAATCCATTCAGGAGCTTTTAAAGCGCATTGACCTGGATAAAGATGCTGAGACTCTTAAAAAAGAGTTAAAGGACGCTTCCGGCCAGAAACGTGCCCGAATCATTAAACGTCTGGAAGTTGTGGAGGCCTTCAGAAGCTCCGGCAATCGTCCAGAATGGATGATCCTTGACGTGATCCCGGTGATCCCGCCGGATATCCGTCCTATGGTACAGTTGGATGGCGGACGTTTCGCTACATCCGACTTAAATGATCTCTACCGCCGTATTATCAACCGTAATAACCGTCTGAAAAGACTGCTTGAGCTTGGCGCTCCGGACATTATTGTCCGCAACGAAAAGCGTATGCTCCAGGAGGCTGTGGATGCCCTTATTGATAACGGACGCCGGGGCCGGCCTGTGACAGGCCCCGGAAACCGTGCCTTAAAATCCCTGTCCGATATGCTTAAAGGTAAACAGGGACGTTTCCGCCAGAACCTTCTTGGTAAACGTGTGGACTACTCCGGACGTTCTGTTATCGTTGTAGGCCCTGAGCTGAAAATTTATCAGTGCGGTCTGCCCAAAGAGATGGCCATCGAGCTGTTTAAGCCGTTTGTTATGCGCCAGCTTGTGGCTAAAGGACTGGCGCACAACATTAAATCCGCCAAGAAGATGGTTGAACGCCTTCAGCCGGAAGTGTGGGATGTTCTGGAAGACGTGATCAAAGAGCATCCGGTAATGCTTAACCGTGCCCCGACGCTCCACCGTCTCGGTATCCAGGCTTTCGAGCCTATCCTTGTGGAAGGAAAAGCGATCAAGCTCCATCCCCTGGTGTGTACCGCTTTCAACGCCGACTTTGACGGCGACCAGATGGCCGTTCACGTACCGCTGTTTGTGGAAGCCCAGGCGGAGTGCCGTTTCCTCCTGCTGTCACCCAACAACCTGTTAAAGCCTTCCGACGGCGGTCCTGTGGCCGTTCCTTCCCAGGATATGGTCCTTGGTATTTACTACCTGACCCTGGACAAACCGGGAGACATTGGCGAGGGTAAGGCATTCAAGAGCATGAACGAAGCCATTCTGGCCTATGAAAATAAAGTGATCACTCTCCACTCCAAGATTAAAGTGCGCCGTGAAGGCGAGATCAACGGAGAGCATGTGGTGAGAAATATCGAAACCACACTGGGACGTCTTCTCTTTAATGAGATCATCCCTCAGGATCTGGGCTTTGTAGACCGTACAAACCCAGACAATTACTTCCTTCCGGAAATTGATTTCCTCGTAGGAAAGAAGCAGTTAAAGAAGATCATTGACAAGCTGATCAATAACCACGGCGCCACAAAGACTGCCGAAGTTTTGGACGATATTAAGTCTATCGGCTACAAGTATTCTACCATCGGTGCTATGACTGTATCTATTTCAGATATGACCGTGCCTAAGGAGAAAAAAGAATACTTGGCTGAGGCTGAAAAGACCATCGACGCTATTACAAAGAACTTTCGCCGTGGTCTTGTGACCGAAGAAGAGCGTTATAAAGCGGTTATCGAAGCCTGGAAGACTGCCGATGATAAGATTACAAACGCTCTGTTGACGGGTCTTGATAAATATAACAACATCTTCATGATGGCGGACTCCGGCGCCCGTGGTTCTAACCAGCAGATCAAACAGTTGGCCGGTATGCGTGGTCTTATGGCCGATACATCCGGACGTACCATCGAGTTGCCGATCAAGTCCAACTTCCGTGAAGGTCTTGATGTACTGGAATACTTCATTTCCGCCCACGGCGCGCGTAAAGGTCTCTCCGATACGGCTCTTCGTACCGCTGACTCCGGTTATCTGACCCGCCGTCTTGTAGACGTTTCTCAGGATCTTATTGTCCGTGAGACCGACTGCTGCGAGGAAGGTAAGGAGATTCCGGGAATGTGGATCGAGGCATTTACAGATGGCCGTGAAATGATCGAGAGCCTTGAAGATCGTATGACTGGACGCTATGCCGCAGAGGATATTGTTGATCCTGAAAGCGGTGAGGTGATCGTTAAGGCTAACCACATGATCACTCCTAAGCGGGCGGCTAAAGTTGTGGCTGCCGGTATTGAGCGGGTGAAGATCCGTACTGTACTGTCCTGTAAGTCGCATATTGGTGTGTGTGCTAAGTGCTACGGCGCTAACATGGCTACTGGCCAGGCTGTTCAGGTGGGCGAGGCTGTAGGTATTATCGCTGCCCAGTCTATCGGTGAGCCGGGTACACAGTTGACCATGCGTACATTCCACAGCGGCGGTGTTGCCGGTGACGATATCACACAGGGTCTTCCCCGTGTCGAGGAGCTTTTCGAGGCCCGTAAGCCTAAGGGTCTTGCTATTATCGCTGAGTTTGCCGGCGTGGCTACCATCAAGGATACAAAGAAAAAACGTGAAGTTATTGTCACTAACGATGAGACTGGTGAATCCAAGGCATACCTCATTCCTTACGGTTCCCGTATCAAAGCCATCGACGGCCAGAAACTGGAGGCCGGTGATGAGCTGACAGAAGGTAGCATTAATCCTCATGATCTGTTAAAGATCAAAGGCGTGCGCGCTGTTCAGGATTATATGATCCGGGAGGTTCAGCGTGTATACCGTCTCCAGGGTGTTGAGATCAACGATAAGCATGTTGAGGTGATTGTTCGCCAGATGCTCAAAAAGATCCGTATTGAACACAGCGGAGACACGGATTATCTTCCGGGCACACTTGTAGATGTCCTTGATTTTGAGGAGATCAATGAAAACCTTGTGGATGCAGGAAAGAAACCGGCGGAAGGCACACAGGTAATGCTTGGTATTACAAAAGCCTCCCTTGCCACAAATTCCTTCCTGTCCGCGGCTTCCTTCCAGGAGACGACGAAGGTTCTCACAGAGGCCGCTATCAAAGGAAAGGTTGACCCGCTGATCGGTCTGAAGGAAAATGTTCTCATCGGTAAGCTGATCCCTGCGGGTACAGGTATGAAGCGCTACCGCAGCGTAAAGCTGGATACAGATGAGGCTTTTGAGGCCGAGATGGCTAAAAAGCGCGAGGAGGAGGCTGCTGTCCAGAGAGCTATGGAAGAGCAGAAAGCCGCTGAAAAGGCGGAGCGGGCTCAGAAAGCCGCTCAGAAAGCGGCCCTTGAAGCTGAGGCTGCGGAAAGTGAAGCCATGGAGGACGTGTCTGACGAGATCATTGACGACGAAGAAGATATGGAGGATATCCTTGCAGATGCCCCGACAGAGGGAGAAGAGGATGCTTTCCTTGCTGAGACAGATGAGAATATGGACGTAAGCGATGACGTTTCTGAGGACAATGACGACAGCGAAGAATAATATGTCAATCCTATCCAATCGAGGAGCTTTGAGAGAAATCTCAGGGCTCCTTTTTTAGTTCGCCCGCCATGGGCGGGCTCTAACGGGTGAAAGTCCCGAGTGCGCGTAGGCAACGACGAAGCACATAGCTGAACAGCAAGGGTGCCCATCGTGAGGTGGAATCTGGAGGAAGCTGTAGGCAAACCTCTGTGTTAGGACGTCACTCTGATAGCAGAATATGCATTTCTCACGGCTTTGCTTTGCGGTTACGCCTAGAGCGAAAGCCGTGAGAAAATGAGAATTTGCACCAATTTTTGTACTGGTCGGCGAGCGGCAATGCTATAGCTTAATATTCAGTGTCTTATCTTGCCAAAATGAAGCTTTGTAGTGAAGCACTGGACTAGCGTCATCTTTAAGTACTTGAAAATAGAGATCAGCAGACTTTTTACCTTCGAAGCTAAATCACTACTATTGAGGGCGTCATCTACTGTAAACTGTGAGTCCGCATCAGTAACCCGAATGTTGCTATCGCTATCTTGAATCTCCCAATAATATGAATTGTAAGAAAGTTTCTTGTTAGATCTCGATTGATGAAAATCATTCTGAACTCATTAAGCTCGGCAATAATGTCAAGGCATTGGATGATTTACTATCTATTCACTAACAATGTCGATACTAATCTGACTTAGCCAAACGGGTAATGGATGCCTACAGGGTGATTATATCCTGCAGGCAATAATTCTATAGCATGTAAATCTCGTCTTCTGAAAACCAACAGTTTGATAAGGCCGTATCTTTAACCGATTCCAGATTTTCCGTATGCTGTGTATTCCGGTACATGGACCACTGAAGCGAAAAAGTATTTTAGCAAGACAAATTGCGTTGCCTACAATCTTGCCAGTGACTATTTAAACGGGAGTCCAATCCGACAGGATTATTTACATACAGTTCTTACCTGGATATCTGACGCTGAAGGTATAGCTCTCGAAGATTATATGGCGAAACATCAGCATGATACCTCAGCCAATGATTTATGGATGTATTTCCAAAATGTTATTAACTGGGTCAAAACTGTATTTCCTAACTATCGCAAATATATGAAAGGGCTTCCGTGGGGGATTTATTACAATCGCCATAAAGATGAGCATTATAACTCCGATGAACTTGAAGCAAGAGTTGCAGAGCTTGAAATGGATGACGATGTTACAAATAACAAAGGCATCTATGCATATTTGTTAACCGGGGAGGAAAAGCATCTCAATATCCGAACTTTTAACGAAAAAGATAAATTACGTAAGTACAACGAACAAGAAGGCGTATGCGCTAAATGTGGCAATCACTTCGCGTATACCGATATGGATGGTGATCATATTCTGCCCTGGTCAAAAGGAGGAAAAACGGAATATGATAATCTCCAAATGCTTTGTATTTCCTGTAATAGAAGCAATCTATGACAACCAAAATTAAATATAAAAAATGCTGAGTTTTAGATTATAGAATATGCCATAAGCGGTCAATAGGACGCAGTAGAGGACCAGAATCGTCGCGAGAAAAACGAGCCACTAATGCGTATGGAATAAAATAGACATAAAAATAAGCTCGCTTTGCTGCGAGCCTATTTTTATGTTATCTTTTTTAGTTTTCTATATAACTTATAGCGTCCCCACGTAGCCTCAATCCACCAAACTATTTTCTCGAGCATATCGAGTCTCCTGATTAATTGTAGAAACAAGATAACTTATATAGGAAAGCATTAAAAGCATAAGTTCGATGCTTTTATACTTTTAGATCGGCTCTCCTAAAAATCAATCCGCAACAGAATTGAGCCGAGAAGTTTCACGCGAGTAAAAGACCGTCGAGCTAAACTCGGCGGTCTAAAATTATCTTGCATTTATTCCATTCACGAAAGCTAAATAGCAGGCGAAGTCTCCGATGGCTTTGCGGTTATATGGATTATCCTCTTCATAGCCAAGTTCGTCACGCCATGCGGCGGCTTTGCCTTGTTGTTTTAAATAACGCACCAGCATATTGAAATGCGTTATCACGGAGTTGTGGCAGGAAGTCCTGCCAGAGTCCTGCTCGCTTTTCTCCTCACGGCTAAGCAGTAGCCAATTTGCCCGGATTGCAGCATAGCGAGTTGCAACCTTCATTAACTCGTCATATAGCTCTAGTGCTTCCGTGTCTGCGCCAATCTCGGCAAGCATTTCCGCATGAAATATTTGCATTTTTCCAAATGTAATCGCTTTTGGTTGCTTTAAATATTCTTCATAAGTGCAAACCATAATAACCCCGCCTTTCCTTTTTAGAAGTATAGCTTACGGCATATGTTGCAGGAAGTCCAGTGGATTCTTAATTAATATTTTGGTAAAATCAATCGTTTTTCTACGACCTCAGCCACCAACTGCAAGGTGTTCTGATAGCCCGTTTTCTGCAAGATATTCTTGATGTGGTACTTGACTGTATTTAGTGTAATATCCAGATCTGCCGCAATCTCCTCGTATTTTCTGCCTTGCACCAGCTCCCGGATAATATCAAATTCTCGACTGGTAAACTCAGCGCTGTTGCTATACCCAATACGAATTACCGGCGTGTCCTCGGGATAAACAAATTCGCCGTTCATCACCCGGTCGCAAACCTCCATCAAAGCAGTGCTGCCATATTCCTTGTACCAAAAGCCATTACAACCGCATGTTTTCGCCTTTTGGATAAAGGAATGCTCCGGCATGGAAGTCATAATGACAATCTTGATTTTAGGATTGTACTGTTTGATCTTTGCCGCAGCTTTCAGCCCTGATTCTTCATCGGCAGTGCAGACATCCATCAGGATCAAATCGACACTTCCACGCAGACAGGCAATTTCTGCATTTGCCGCATTTTCTATGGAGGCGTACAGGACATATTTTTTTGATTTGGCAATCTGGCTCTCGATGGCGTCCCGGGTAATCCTGGAATCTTCTACTACTAAAACTTGTATCATTTCCGTCCTCCTTTCTGTGGCTTATCAAAATCAAAGGGAATATCTACAAGCAGAGAAACACTGCCATTGCAGCATACTTCCAAAGAAGCCCCTTCCTGCTCCAGCCGCTGTCTTAATGCGCTAAGGCCGTTGCCTTCCGTGATTTTTGAGACAGTGACGCTGCCGTTATTGGATATCTCTATGTGATAACTTTTCTCGTTCTGCTCGATTTTTACCGTCAGTTCCGTAGCGTCCGCATAGCGTACCGCATTGGTGAGTGCCTCGCGGACGGCGGCATACAAAAGCTGTAATGCCTTGCGACTTTTTGGCTGTTCGCCAAGGAATACAACCTTACAGCCAATCAGCTCTGCCACCTGCATCAGTTCGGGCTGCAGAGAGGAATCGGGAACCGTCCACACGGTAGAAATATTGGAAAAATCCTGAATGGTACTGTTCCAGCTTTTCCGCAGTGTGTCGGCATTCTCAGCCAGACTGTCTTCCGTAATTGCCTTAGTGGTGGCCAGCAGACAATGACCCAGCTCATCATGGATATGCATTTTCGCGGTGAGAATCTCTTTATTCAAATTGACTTCAACGATACTGTCCAGCAAGGCTTTCTGACGCTTTTGCATATCCTGTAGCCGAATGGTGTTCTCGTACAGTTCTTCGCTGAGTCGGTAGAGTTCTGTAATTTCCGCCGCCTCGATCTGAACGGTATTGGAATCAAGAAATCTCAGTTCAAAACGCCAGACCGAGCTGTCGGAGAAGCGGAAGAACAACTGTTGGTGGGTGCTTCCATTTTCATTGTCCGGATCTTTCGGTAACCAGGACTGATTCAGTTTTTCCGCCTTGCCGTTATTGGCAAAGTTTGCGAGTTCCTCCCATACCACCTTTGCATTCAAAATCGTGTGTCCGGTCAGTTCAAGCATCAGCTGATTCATTTTCTCATTAACAAGAATGACCCGCCCGTCCAATGCAGAGAAACAGATACCGCCGGGATAGGAATCGATTGCCTTTTTGATCATTTTGGCTGATGTTTTCTTTTTCATGACTGCCCCACCTCTCCTTCTTTCAAAAGTAGAAGCCGATAGCCTGCCGGAATTTTCTCTGTCTGAAGGCTATATCCGCCTTCTAAAGAACGGGAAACAAACTCGTGATCTGTACCGGTAATCTCAAAGCAAACCGTATCGCTGATTTGGATTGCCACAGAAGTCAGACGAAAATCTGCCTCCTCTAAAATCTCTTCCAAAGTTTTCATGATGAGAAGAATCAGCTCTGGTTCTAAATTCGATATGGGACAAAAATCCAGGCTTGTTCGGATGCCGATATTCTTCATACATTTGGCCATGTCCTGTAAGCTGAGAGCCAAATCACCCATCGGTATCGTTTGTGTTTCCTGATAAGTAAGCTGCAGATTGCAGAATCGTTTGATATAAGTACCGATGAGGCAGATGTGATTCCAGTCGTCTGACGAAAGGGATTCCTTCGATAAAAGCTTTGTCAGCAGGGTGAGCTGTCCGGCAACCTCTGAGGATAAGCTGTCATAAATACCATTGCGCGCCTGAATGCTTGCCTCATCTGATTGAACGCGGATTTCCTGCGCCAGCAGATCTTGTTCTTCTTCCAGTTCCGCATTCAGTCTCTGAAGCTCCCGTAAAGCCTGATTGATCTGCGAGAGATCGGTCTGCCAGACCATATACCCACCCGGGATTTGATGCAGGTGCATGATAACATCTTCCGTAACAGAAAAATGCTGATTCTGCTTTAGGGATTCCAGTATAACCGGTGTGATATCTGCCGCGTTTTCCGATGTTGCAATCGTCTCCCCACTTGGGGAAAGAGTCTGCATTGCCACCGTAGACCGCCGGAACACTTCGCCGTACTGCGTGTTTACGGGAATCAGCCCAGTCAAAATATAGAGCTGCCAGCAAAGCACGATGATGAAAATCAGTCCCGCCGAATATTCCACAAGCTCAAACCGCACTACGTAGGCCGTCGCAGCATAAGGAATACTGAACAGAAAGAGTAAAATCGGCTCGTAGAAGGGAGCCAGCTTTCGGTAAAACGGATCTGACTTTGCCGTGCCGTTACGTTGATAAATCACATACACCTGATATGCAATGATACTAAGCGCCCATATGTGAATCATATATGTGCCAATGTATGGGTGAAAATACAAATTCGGCTGTGGCTCATTTGGCACGATATAATAGAAAAAATGATGCAGATCGTTGGTCAGCGCCATTACGCTCAGAAAACAAGCCGGTATCAGGAGCAGATACCACTTTTTGCTGATTCGGTAATCCTCAGCTTTGCCAAGATAGAATGCACTGTAAAGACCGAACAGCGGTATGAAAACGGCGGCTATATTGATAAAGTATCCGGTAAAGCGCATCCATGGAATATCGGTGTAGAGGAAGGCGTCCTGGACGAAGCGAACCGTTAAATACAGGATACTGACGATATTCTGCGCCGTCAGGTGGCTGCGCATGGACTTCTGCATGATTTTTGTTGTAATGGTATGCTGCCAGCCAAAGAGGAGCAGCATATAGACCGCCCAGACAAGATATGGCTGTAGAAAATCCTCCGGCCAATACCGCATGCTGAGCTGCCGGTATGCGGAGACTGCAAACAACAGCGTTGCTGCCGCAAAAAGACGGACAACGGATTTTTTGCGCTCGCCCATCGAATCCCCCCCTTACAAAAGATGGTTCCAGCCGATGGATACAGTTAGAACAGGATAAGGATATTATAGCACAATAAGCCAAATTCGCCCCACACAAAAGGGTAGGGATAACGATTTTTCTGAAGACAGGCCTTCCTTTCGAACTATTTATAAACGAGTATCGTCAACGCAACTACGCTGTATAAAAAATGCCACGCCTCTTATGGCGTGGCATCTTGGCCTAAAAGCCAAGTTTAGCTTTATGGAACAGTAACAAAATAGAGATCGGTCTCAAATGCGGGCTCAATACTATAGCGATAGTAATCTACCAAGTACGCATATACAACAATCTGATCAAATGACACATATACACTGCTTTTTCCAATTAAATATGGATCGTTTGATATGTTTTCGCTCGCTATAACATCCCCACTGAACTTGATAACATCGCCCGACGCGTCAATACACGACACTGACCACGTGTGAGACCTCCTCTCGCCACTTGGCAAATCATAGTCATTCCCAGTATGCTGTTCGCTTATTCCAGCGCGGCTACCGTCTTCATAAGTAAAAACAGATGCACCATATCCGCCTGAAATAACATCCCAACCAAGATCATCGGCTATCCCACTCAGATTCACGCGATCGTATGGCGTATCGTTAGTGATGTAATCCTAGACATTTACGCAGGTCCTTATCTCGGTTTGCACGCCGTCTAATGTAATAACATAGACGTAGTTACCATCAGCATCTTGCGTTGGCGTGTCGCCCACAGGCGAACCACATCGGTTATATCGTCATTATCTGACTCTACAACTCCATCACCGTTCTCCACGGTCTCATTCTGACCTTCAGAACCGGTTGCTCCCGTGTTCTGCTCGCCTTGCTGCCCGCAGCCCGTAAGAGCCAGGGCGAACACCATGAGTACTGCTAAAATCCCTAATAAACTTTTCTTCTTCATATGGTTGTCTCCTCCTGTACATAATCTGATAAATATCCGCATTTCAGAATTTACGCCATATCGGCAATACGTGACGCTTGTCCTTGTTCAATATTATATTTGCAGAAAGGGACTTTGCCCCCACACAAAAGGGTAGTGCACAGAATAATTTCAAATTATTTTCTGAAAACTACCTGATTGTGTGGGGTGCTTTTTTGTCGGTTCAGGTAAAATGGGATAGAAAATAAGCTGGGGTTGCTTTTGTCTCCGGCAAGCGAGAGGAGTAGAGATTATGTTCTGTTCAAAGTGCGGAAATCCTTTGTCGGATGACGCGAGATTTTGCAGTGTGTGTGGTGCACCTGTAAAGATATCACAAGAAGCTTCGCCGGTGCCGCAGCAACCGGCAGGTATATCGGATGAAACGGAAAACATCCAAACACCGAAACCGGAGCCACTGATGCAGGAGCCTAATTTTAATGGGCAAATGGGCTATGGTGCGGCGGCTCCGGTTCAAAAGAAATCTAAAAAGGGGCTTATCATCGGCCTTTCTTTTGGCGGCGTGCTGCTTGCGGTCATTCTTGCCGCGGGGCTGATTTTTGTGTTCGGCCTGAAAGGCGGCTCTAAAGGCAACGACGGCTCTATCAATCTGGGATATTCCACAGTTGTTTACGATGACCAGTATACATATTTTCTAAGTGAGACCGAAACCTGGGCGCCCTGTATTAAGCGGGTCAGCAATGATCTGAGCGGACAGCCGGAGATTCTATACGAAACAGAGAAAATTGAAGGCGATGGATGGTCCAAGTATCCGCTGGGAGCGCTGTTTCTATGGAACGATAAGATCTGCTTTCTGGAATTCACAAATGCCACAGAGCAGGGCGATGAAGAATACGAAATTCACTGGCTCAGCAAAGACGGCAAGGAAAACGGCACCCTTGTAAGCTATGAGGACTTCATTGGATATGCTAGGTCACTGTATCGAGACGATTTTCAGCCCCTAATGGAAGAGGTTTACTTCTTTGGAGACTATCTCATCTTCAGCGACAGATATTCCTTCTGTCAGTTGAATCTGAATACCGGTGGGATGTTCGAATACGACACTCTGCTTTCCATCCAGGGGCCTGCCTGCTTTGTCGCGTATAACGACGGATACTATTATTACTTTGTTCCCGATACAGAGAATAATCGCATGGGCGAAACCCTGTACCGAATGTATAGAGATATTGAGGAAGGGGTACTCGGAGAGGCAGAGGAAATCGGGAAAGTGCCATTGCGGGACGATGAAGACGTGCTGGATTTCCGGGAGAAATATTACCCCTTCATTCCCAAAGGTGACTATCTGTATTATGCAGATTCGGAAAATATCTACCGATTAAGCATCAACGACGGCGAGATCGAAAAGCTTACATCTTATGACGATAGCACATATAACCGATTTGCCTTATGCGAGAATGGACTCTACTATTATAAGGATATGACCCTCCACTTCCTCAATACAGAGACCCTGGAGGAAACGATTTTTGACGAGGTTGAAGGGATTCCGAACTTGATTTATGCCGGAGCTGATGATGCATGCTGGATGCAGGATGATGCAACCAGTCATCGGTATAACTGCTTCCGCCCGGATAAACAAGGTGAATCGTTTATTTATTTTGGAGAATCCGATTAGGACGCTTCCATAGATCATCAGGAGACTGTCAATACCGCCGAGCTGTATGCGGATGTGATTGACCGAACCATTGCAGAGCATGGCGCTCTTTGGTTTGATGAAGTTGAGTATGAATGCTGCGCACGTGGAGTATTCAAAATTGATTTGATGGACTTTAATCAGGATGGTACTAAGGAATTGGTGATGCTCTATAACAATCGCGAGAGTATTTTTCCGTTTGTTGATGTATGGACAGTAAAAAACGGCGAAGCGGTTCAGCTTTTCTGCGAAAGGCAGCAGGAGGAAAACCACGAAGCTGCCATTAGCAGCCGCATTTATCAAAATGGCGGAAACCTGTATGTTCCGGTATATGATTCTCTGGATCAAAATCCCGTGTATGTTCATTTATATGGCTTCGACGAGAATGGGGAATTTGGAGAGGTTTATCAATATGAAAACAACGCCTTTTATATGAATCAGCTTCCGGATGATATGGAATTTACGGAATATAGCTCAGTTCAGTTCTACGTATGCGACCGTGTCACTGATTACGGAGCACAAAAAAACCTGATGAAGGAATCACTCCAGACAGATATGGAAGATATCCTGAAACGGTTGGAGCTTACTGTTCCAGAGAATTCATCAACGCAGACCAGCCAATCGGAATTTGACATCACCTCTATGCTGGGCGAGTGGACGCTTGAAGTTGCGCAGCCCAATACGGAAAATGTCAGCCGTCACCTGATTAGACTGAACGCTGACGGTACGATGACTTTAAGAGCCGAGGACGGAAGCTGGCTTGATTATACCTATACGATGGATGAAACACATTTTTATTACACCTATTCGGCAACCGGTATCACAGGCGGCGGAACGTATGCGATCTCCGGGGACAAGATCATCCTTTCCAAAGAGAGCTAGAAAAGGATCTAGGCTTTTGGCGGCGCATATGCTCTGCCGATAGCGATTGCGGCCATTGGCGGTCTAATTATATTTCTTGGAGGTAGAAACATGAACGAAACGAAGAAGATTAAATTCCCGATTGCCTCTATTTTCACGGCAATTCTGGCTTTTGGCCTCCTGACCAATTTACAGTGGCTGCGGGCCGGAAGCGCTTGGATGGACGGCAAAATCGGCTACCGCATGGTGGTGGAGTTTGGTAGCACCTACTCTGTTCTCCATATCCTATACCAAGTTCTGCTGATTGGCAGCATGATCCTGCTGGCGGTTCTGCTGTTCATGCGGAAGCGGAACAGCCTTCTGGCGGGCGCACTATCAATTCAAGTACTTTTGCCCGCTTTTACGCTTACGAGCTTTCTTATGAACTGCAGTTCCCGGGACTTTTTTGATGTGTATGAGTATGAGCTTCATTTTGGCCCGATGATGTGGGCAATCGGCATCTGCGGCTGCTATGTGTTGGAAATTCTATGCTATCTGCTCCTTACCCTCATGACGATCACGCCGTGCGCCGAGGACGGTGAGCACAAGCGTAGGCTGCACAGGCTGTGGTTCCTGCCTGGCATACTCGGTGTCTTTATCGCCTTTGCGCATCTTGTGGGAAATATCTATTTTATGCGTAGCGACTTCTACTGTTTGTCTATCCTGTTCCTAGTTCCTATGACATTCCTGCTGGGCTGGTGGCTGACACATCCTTATAAAAAGGAGAAACCGGTCTATCAAATGCCCGTCGCGCAGCCTTATGGACAGCCGGTCTATCAGAGCGTTGGCGTTTCAGACGCCGCACAAAAGGTATTCTGTACTGGCTGCGGCAGAGAGCTTCCGCCGGATGAGGATTTCTGCGGTGCCTGCGGTACAAAGCGTCCCACAATCAAAGGAAGTGATCATACGAAGCAAGGCAACCATATTGAACTATGAGGACATCCCTGTTGGATGAGAATACGGAAATACTAAAAACGGAGGAAATCTAAATGAAAAAATGCATCACAATTTCCCTTACTTTCTGCATGCTTCTAGCTTTAGCCTCTTGCGGCAAGACGGATACGAGTTCACCAGAAAACAGCATAAGTATCGATACAGAGAATATGGAAGAATCAGAGGAAGCTGAATATTCCGAATCAGAACAATCCGAATATACTGAGTCGGAAGAAGAATTCATCACCGTTGACAGATCAACTATAAAGAACGCCACCGGCTATCACAATGGGTACAACTACGTCACCTTCAATGACGGAACCTCTGCTGTCTTTGATATGGACGGAATCGAGGTTGCCCGGTTCCCCTTTGCCATGGAATACGAATATACCAACTGGCTCAATGATGACCTGCTGGTGGTGGCAAGAGAAGGTGTCCATTTTGCGGTTTATTACGACGAATTCGCAATTCTCAGTATTTCCGAAGGCATCATCTATGACAGCACAAAGGACGATGAGCATGATTGGACCTACCTTGGAGGCTATGGGAACACCATTTTGGTGCAGCGTTATTTGCAGGGCTTTAACGTTGACGCCACCTATCAGATTGCTTTTACCGATCCATATGGTTCGGAGCCGGAAGCCTGGACGGACGTAGCAGACCGATTCGCATATGACTATGATCTGGGTGAAGGGATGTACCTGCTGAATACCGGTTCCTCGGGAAGCGCAGAGACGGATGATATACGGCTGTGCAGTTTGTCGGACCGAAGTATTGTCAAGCTTTCAGAATTTCCCGGCTTGCTTGACGGCGCTAAGTTCTATGACGGATATATTGTTGAAGGTTCCGAGGACTGCAAAAAGATGGATATGTCCGGGAATGTTTCACGGACATTTGGTGAGGACATACACGCTGGCGGACCTAGTTGGGGAAATACCGTTTATGCAGAAGGTTTGATTGGATTTATAAGTGTCTACCCGTATGATAACTATGATGATTATCGGTCCGGGTACTTTGATGTCAACGGAAATTGCATTGTCGATCTGAAAGAATACACCGAACGATATTATTTTGACAGCATGGGCGCTTTCCTGAATGGCCACGCCGGGGTAATTCTGGAGGCAAAAGACAACGGAAGCAAATTCTATGCCTGCTTCGATTCCCAGGGCAATCTGATGTATGAACCCTTTATGTGTGAAGACGGCTCTTCGGATATTGAATTGATTGACGGCGGGTATTTTCTCGCAAAAGCCTATGGAGCAGACAATACCTTCTATGACGTCACCGGCGAAACCTATATCCCCCTTACAGATGACATGAGCTTCTTGCCCGACAATGTGACCTTTGAGGGCGTCACCACAGATGGTGACCAGTATTCATACAGCGAGGGAATTTTCACAGTCAAGGCAGATCTCGGGACGGGCTATGCCCATGTCTACGAGCCTTGCTATGAATTTTACCAAAAAGACGGAACTCAAATTTACCTTCAGATGAAAGTAGACCCCATGGATGGCGAATTCTAAGTGTGATGGATACTCTTTTCTATTTGAAGGGAGAACAAAGGAGAAAGCGATTATGAAAGCAAAAGAAACATGTAGCTGCGGTCTGTACTTCTGACCGTCATCCTGTGTGCGACCATGCTGAGTGCCTGCGGAGGCGGCAGTGATTTGCCGTTCTTGTCCGGGTACTATGAATGTGAGAGCTATGCCTTTGACATCTGTGCCTTATAATTTGAATCGAACGGAACCGCAACGTTCTACATGGACTGGAACTATACAGGTACATACAAAGGATAAGTATATCTCAGCATGCAGAACGCAGATGGACGAAGCGGACGCTCTCGAAAAAATACGTTCTAAGCGCGAGAAGGCGGAAGCAGCACTAGCAACGGACATGGCTAAAATCCAAGGCCTCGTGCGCGAAAACGCCTACATCTCCCAAGATCAGCAGGTTTATCGTCAGCGATTCGAGGAGATGTCGGAACAAATTGAGCGTCAGAAGAATACTATCGCAGAGCTTCAAGAACAGGAGCTTCGTCTCGTAGGTGTTCGCGAGAAATTATCCCGCTTTGTCGAGGCGCTTGAGTCCTTCGATTCGGAACCGATATTTGATTCGGTAACATGGAATTCCCTCGTTGAGCGAGTCCTTGTAAACCCGAAAAATCTTATCTTCGAGTTTAAGAATGGCGAGAAGATAAAAATCACAATCTAATCTCAACGCAAACTATATACCAAGAATATGAGCGGCCAGCAATGACCGCTCTTTTTTATGCAATTCCATCCGTGATACAATAGCCCCATCAGTTCAACGCAATTATCGCAAATCGAGAGGAAAATTGAAACATGCAAGAAAAAGGATATGTATATATTTTAACGAATCCCAGTTTTCGAGAGGATTGGGTTAAGATTGGGAAAAGCTCTAGGCCCGTAGATGTTCGTTCAAAAGAATTAGACAATACTGCTGTGCCGCTACCATTTGAAATCTACGCCACAGTAAAGAGTAATAAGTATTCTTACATTGAATCAAGTCTCCACAAAATTCTTACAGATTTAGCAGATAAGCGTATTCGTAAGAACCGCGAGTTCTTTAATATAAAGCCGGAAGAAGCCTTGACCGCTTTGTACAACAGGCAGTCGCACAAGTACTCACACCAATCTTTGAGGAGCAGTTCCATGACCATAGTTATGGATTCCGACCGAATCGGTGTGCGCAACAGGCAGTGCTGAAAGCATTAGAAATGATGAATGACGGGCATAGCTGGATAGTGGATATCGACCTTGCAAAGTTCTTCGACACGGTAGACCATGACAAACTGATGACGATTTTCGGACGGACAATCAAGGACGGAGACGTTATTTCAGTGGTAAGGAAATTTCTGGCCAGTGGAGTGATGATTGATGACGAGTATGAGGATACAATCGTCGGCACACCGCAGGGCGGGTTATGTGGAGTTCCACATAACCCGCCTTATGCGGACACTTTCATTATGCTGAGTCAATCAGCATAAATGCGATGAAGGGATTATGTGAGCGTCTAGACAGTAACATACGGTACCGACTGCGGATGTGTATTTGGAAGCATTGGAAAACACCACAGAATAGGGCAAAGAACCTGATGAAGCTGGAAGTACCCCGCTGGGCGGCATACAATATTTCTTACTGCGGAAACCGATATGCGCGGCTAGCTCATAACGGCTGGGTACACAAAGCAATAAGCAACGAAAGACTAGCCGCATTTGGTCTAGTCGCCATGAGCAACTACTACGCCGAGAGGTGTGTCATATGTGAAGTTGATTGAACCGCCGCTTGCGGAACCGCATGAGCGGTGGTGTGAGAGGTCGGAAATTCCTCAATCAGAGGAATTTTCTCCTACTCGATTGGATTTTTTCTCTGAGCGTGTTGAGTAATGACAAATACTGCGACCGATGATAAGTGAAAAAACCATTTTTCTTATATATAATACTCATATGAAAAAAACAACAGTTTAAGCCCGTTTATTCTGTGCCTTAACTGTTGTCTGTCAAAAAACTTGAAAGGGAGCATTTTTTATGAGAGATTGGATCGTTGGACAAGGTGTGATTTTGTATATTCTCACAGGCTGTCTTATTGTGGGGCTTTTGTCGGCTTTTATGGCGAATCATGGCTACAAAAAGCTGATACGGGAGTCAGAGATTATGGGAAATACCCAGAATCGGCTGCTCAAGTACATAAAACTTAAATTTGGCAGTTACTATAAGCTGAACATGCGGCCACAGGATACAAGGGCGCTGACCCGCCATTATATGTACAAATGCAAAACCGGCTTTTTAAGCGTAACTACATGGATACAACTGTCAAAGCTGGCAGCGGGGGCCATCGGCATCGTGGCTTTGGGATATATGCTTTTTCTGATCTGGGAAAACGCGGCTGTTTCACGGATCGCTACCATTCTGTGCTGTGCCATTATCGGCGTCGGCCTCGTATATATCCAGCATCGGGTTTATGACTTCTCTGAAAAAAGAGATATGCTGGAATGGTATTTACTGGATTACCTGGAAAATTTTCTGAAAAACAAAATTGAGTCGGGAACCCGTCTACAGACAGATGCGTCTTCGGATAAGGGGAATGTCCAGAGGACAGAAGATCGTCAGTTATTTAACGAGGACGGAAAACTGCGTATGGATCTGGCGGAAGAGAGAGGGACTGCAAGAGCCGAAAAGAAAAATTTGAGAGCAGACGGCAGCAGCGAAGCCGCCGCGTCCCGGATCCGGGGGGACGCGCCGGAAGATGAGATTGACGCCGGGATCGTGGCGGATATATTGAAGGAGTTTTTGTAACTGTTCAGTCCGCGCCATTCGCAAAGCCGCGCTGACGCGCTGACCCACGGCTTACGCCGCTCCTTTGCTCATAATCTGGCGCTCCGTTCATCAGGGACAGGTCAGGCTGGCCCTTATGCAAGCATAAGCCATCCTGCCCTGTCCCTGATGGCTGAACGGTTGTAAAAAATTCCATGATTTAGTTGATAAATATTTGTCGATTTGCTATTATTAATCTGGTACATATACAATGAACCTGAAAACTGCGGCCTTAGGCCGCAACATGACGAAAATGGAGGTAAAAAATAATGGCAAATAAGGTTACGTTTGATTATTCAAAAGCCAAAGTATTTATCAGGGAAAACGAAGTGAAGCTGATGAGTAAACTGGCACAGGATGCGAAAGATGCCCTTATTAATAAAACATGTGCAGGGAATGATTTCCTTGGATGGATTGATTTGCCAGTGAATTATGATAAAGAGGAGTTTGCCCGGATTAAGAAAGCGGCGGAGAAGATCAAAGAGGATTCAGAAGTTCTCTTAGTCATCGGTATTGGCGGTTCCTATCTCGGCGCCCGGGCAGCTATTGAATTTTTACAGAATAATTTCTACAATATGCTTCCAAAGGAAGCCCGCAAAACACCGGAGATTTATTACTGTGGCAACAATTTAAGCAGTTCTTACCTGTATGACCTGATGGGACTTGTGGGAGACAGAGATTTCTCTATTAATATGATCTCAAAATCCGGAACAACCACAGAGCCGGCGGTAGCTTTCAGAGTATTTAAAGAAAAACTTGAAAAGAAATATGGCAAAGAAGAGGCCGCAAAGCGTATTTACTGCACCACAGATAAAGCGAAAGGCGCGTTAAAGCATCTTGCCGATGAGGAAGGCTATGAGACTTTTGTTGTGCCTGACGATGTGGGAGGACGTTTTTCCGTGCTTACAGCCGTAGGTCTTCTCCCAATCGCTGTCAGCGGCGCGGATATTGACCAGCTTATGGCCGGAGCTGCCAGCGCCAGAGAGCGGTGCCTGAACAACGCTTTCGAGGAAAATGACGCTATGCAGTACGCGGCGATCCGCAATATTTTACTGCGCAAAGGCAAATCTGTGGAGATCACAGCCAGCTATGAGCCATCCCTCCAGTATATTGGCGAGTGGTGGAAACAGCTTTTCGGCGAGAGCGAAGGCAAAGACCAGAGAGGTATCTTCCCGGCATCAGTTACCCTTACTGCCGATCTTCACTCCATGGGCCAGTTTATTCAGGATGGCTCCCGCATTATGTTTGAGACGGTTCTGAATGTGGAGAAGCCTAAGGCTCAGATCACTATCAACGAGGAGCCAGTAGACTTAGACGGTCTGAACTATCTTGCCGGAAAAGATATGGATTTTATTAACAAGAGCGCTATGAACGGCACAATCCTTGCTCACACTGATGGCGATGTGCCGAACCTGATGTTCTCTATTCCGGAACAGAACGAGTTCTATCTGGGCGAACTGTTCTACACCTACGAATTTGCCTGCGGCGTCAGCGGCAACATTCTCGGCGTCAATCCATTTGATCAGCCAGGTGTTGAAAGCTATAAGAAGAATATGTTTGCTCTTCTTGGAAAACCGGGATATGAGGCTATGACAGCCCAGCTTCTTGAGCGCTTAAAATAATAGAGTAAAAATACCCCGCCCGTGCAGCGGGGTATTTTAATGTCGCAGGAAACTTTTATGAGGATTATTCAAATTTTCTGTCATAAAGCAGGGCGGCAATCAAAACGACAAAACATGAACCGGCATTATGCACCAGCGCCCCGGTAGTCGGTGTCAGCACTTCCATAAGCGAGAGGACGATCGCCGCGAAATTGATGCACATGGACAGGGTAATGCTGGCTTTGATTGTAGCTACCGTTCCATTGGACAGGCGTTTTAAATATGGAATTTTGGAAAGATCATCGCTCATAAGGGCGATTTCGGCGGCATTTATGGCGATGTCGCTTCCCATAGTTCCCATGGCTACGCTTACATCTGCTGTTTTCAAAGCCGGAGCGTCGTTGACTCCATCGCCGATCATACAGACTCTGTGATTTTCTGCCTGAAAATTCTCGATGCTGCGCACTTTTTCTTCCGGCAGCAATTCTGCACAAACCCTGGAGATGCCAACCTGGCGTGCAAAATAATCGGCAGTCTTTTGATGATCGCCGGTAAGTAAAACAGTCTGGGTGTGCATATCTAAAAGCCGGGCGACCATGTCTTTCGCTTCCGGACGCAGTACATCTGAAAGGGCGATAACCCCCAAACATTTGCCTCCTTCACCGACAAGGACAGAGGCTTTTCCCTGTGCGCGAAGCTGTTCTAATGTATCCTGAACATTAGTGTCGGTCAGAACTCCGTTTTCAGTGATAAATTTTTCGCTGCCGCAGAGTAAACGGCGCTCATTTACCGTTGCGAAAATCCCCTTGCCGGCAGTCATTTTGAAACTGTTAGATTCGGTCAATGGGATTCCCCTGCTTTTGGCGCAGGCGACAATAGCCTTTCCCAGCGGATGTTCACTTTTGGCTTCGGCGGAAGCGGTCAGAGAAAGCATGTCTGTTTCACTGAGGGTTTCATCAAAAGAAATGATATCGCTGACATCTAAACGGCCATAGGTTAAAGTGCCGGTCTTATCAAATGCAATCGTATCCACTTTTCCCATTTTTTCAAGGGCTTCCCCGGACTTGATGATTACACCGTGTTTTGTCGCCTGACCGATGGCTGCCATTATCGCGGTAGGTGTGGCTAATACAAGGGCGCAGGGACAGAATACAACCAACACGGTTACGGCGGTAATGATATTTTCGGTGAATACATAGGATCCGACCGCGATAAGTAAAGCCACGGGAACAAGCCAGCTCGCGGCCCTGTCGGCAATTCTCTGCATGGGCGCCTGCTTGTTTTCGGCGTCCTGTATCATGCGGATCAGCTTTTGCAGCGAACTGTTTTCTCCCACTTTTGTCGCTGTGATATCAATGGATCCAAAGCAGTTGATGGTACCGCAAAACACCTCTTCTCCAGGACCTTTGTCTATCGGCAGGGATTCTCCGGTCATAACAGACTGGTCAACAGATGTCTCCCCGTTTATGATTGTTCCATTTATATTCTGACAGAAACGAGCCGGAGTCTGTATTCTGCCATCTATTACAACACTTGCAGGAAAACGAGAATAACATTCTTGAGCTGCTTTCCTGCGAAAGCGGAGAACCGTTTTTGCGGTATTTCAAAAACAGTTTAAACGACTTGATTCAAAAACAGTTTGTTATCCAAAATAGAAAAAATAACAGGAATATTCCACAGGATTTTTTAATCAATCATATCTCAGGAAGCTTTGTGGAAATGGTATTGTGGTGGATTAAAGGCCGGATGAAGGAAACTCCGGAAGAATTAGACCGCTATTTCCGGGCGGTCATTGAGCCGATACTGTAAGATAAACAGTCGACAGCAAAGCGCCTGATCCATTGAAAATCAGGCGCTTTTGCGGCAGGGATACCTGAACTTAATTTTTTTTCTTCTTTTTCTCCACAGAGTAGCCGAACTTTCCAATATGGCGGCCGGTGCCGTAGTACTGGCCGTGAGAGTAGATAAGGGGTTTGGCCTTTTCCAGGTCAAAGCGGCCATTGACGTCCATATATTTTTCGTCGGCATGGACGGCGGCCACTTTTGCCATAAACATATCGTGGCTCCCCAGCTCTAAAATCTGTGTCACTTCACATTCAATACATACCGGACTTTCATCAATCATTGGAGCGTACTTCAGAGTGCCTTTCACCGGAGTCAGGCGAAGAGTTTTGAACTTATCCATATCTCTTCCGGAGCGCACTCCGGCAAAATCTGTGGCGTAGGCCAGATCTTCGGTAGTCAGGTTAATACAGAACTGGCCGCTCTCTTTGATCATATGGTGAGAATAGCGGCTTTTCCGTATAGATACATAGACCATGGCCGGGTCGGAGCAGATGGTTCCTGTCCACGCCGCAGTCATGACGTTAATATTTCCTTCTTTATCGCCGCAGCTCACTAAAACTGCCGGCAGGGGATAGACCATGTTCCCCGGTTTCCATTGTTGTTTTGCCATTAATGGCCCTCCTTTTCTAATTTTGCTGCAGCTCTTCCATAAGTTTTGGAATGAGCTGCTTTTTTCTGGAGACAACTCCGGGAAGAGGGATCAGGTCGCCTCCCGCCTCCATGGAGAATGCATCGGCGGCGATCTTCGCCGCGTTGTCCGGACAGCACAAAAGCTGGGTGGACTGAGACAAAATATTGGTAAGCATAAAATAGATCATATCCACCTCATGGTGAGACCGGGCGAGGGACATATATTCTTTCAATCTTGGAAGAACTTCGTCCAGCTCCTCCTGGTTCATAGAGGATACCTGGCCCACGCCAAAGGTAGTATTGCCCGCAGTGAACTTTTTAAAATCCTGATAAAAAATTTCTTCCGCTGCCTTATTTTTCAGATTGCTTCCTGCGGTAAACATGTCCCGTGCATAGCTTTCCATGTCAATACCGGCAATGTGTGCCAGTGCCTGTGCTGCTTTTTTATCCACCGGCGTACATGTGGGGGAGCGAAAAAGAAGGGTATCCGAGATAATAGCGGAACACATGAGGCCGGCAATGTCTTTAGGGATATCTATTTTATTTTCCTGGTACATCATGTAAATGATCGTGCTGGTACACCCTACCGGCTGGTTGCGAAAACTTACCGGCTGTAAGGTTTCCACATGGCCCAGCTTGTGATGGTCGACGATTTCCAGAAGCTGGGCATCGTCAATGCCATCCACAGCCTGGGATTTTTCATTGTGGTCCACAAGGATCATTTTTTTCTTATCCATGTCAATGAGGCTGTGGCGGGAGAGCATACCGATAAAACGGTCTTCATTGTCCAGCACCGGGAAATCCCTGTGGCGCTGTCTGGACATAATAGGGCGTATATCTTCCACAAAATTATCCTGGCGGAAGGTGATGAGATGTTCCCGGACCATAAAGTGGGAAATAGGGATGCTTTGATTCAGGAGACGGGCGGTGATAAATGTGTCGTATTCAGTCGTCATAATGGCACAGCCTTTTTCCGCTGCCAGCTTTAAAATTCCATCGGACACTTGGGCGCCCATGCAGACAATAAGGCAGGAGGCATTCATCTCAATAGCGCAAAGCTGGGATTCGTACCGGTCGCCCAGGATCACAATATCCCCTTCCTCAATATAATTTTCCATAAGATCCGGATTTGCGGCAGCAATCAGCACTTTGCCCCGGTCCACCTTCTGGTCTGCGGAACCGGCGAGCAGTTTGCCGTCGATCGTTTCGAGAATATTTTTATAAGGAGTTCCGGCCTCTGATAAAATAGTGCTGCCGTAAACGCCCATAAATGATTTGGCAATATCCCCCAGGGTAATGAGCCCTGTGAGATGTCTTTGGCTGTCTACCACAGGGAGGGTTGCAAGATGTTCCTCGTTTAAAATACGCCAGGCATTTTTCAGGGACATGTGGCAGGAGACAGGGTGGCTCTCGTCAAGAGCGGCATCACCGACCTGGCTGCGCACATCATTTATATAGGAAGGAACATCCTTATGAAAATAGTTGAGGACAAAGGCAGTCTCTGAACTGATCTGCCCGGCGCGGCGGGCGGTGTAGTGGTTAGAGCCTCCCTGGCGCTCCTCGATCTGATTTTTCAGCCAGGCATAGGCGATGGCTGAACAAATGGAGTCTGTGTCCGGATTTTTATGCCCGATAATATTGATCTCTTTTGAATGTAATTGCATAATAAGACCCTCCTACTGCTGTAATGTGGCCATAAGCCTGGGAATCAATTGCTTTTTACGAGAAACGACGCCGGCCAGATAGAGCTGGTCATTTTCTGCGGGGATCATGAAACTGTTCTCGGCCACCTCCCGGGCCTGTTCGTCGGAATAAAGAAGTTGGGTAGACTCATCCATAATATTGGTGAGCATAAAAAATACCATATCTACCCCGTGATTCTTCTTTGCTTTGTGCATGTACGGGATCATCCGGGCCTTGATCTCGTCCAGTTCGTTCTGGGTCATGGACATGATCTGGCCTACGCCGAAAGTGACGCTGCCTGCGGTAAAGCGTTTGAAATCCTGGTAGAAAATCTCCTCATCAGATTTTGAGTGAAGGTCGCTTCCGGCGGCGAACATGGCCTGAGCCAGCTCATGGGTCTTAATATGGGCAATGTCCGCCAGAGCTTCCGCCGCCGCCCGATCCTCCGGGGTGCAGGTGGGGGAACGGTATAAAAGGGTGTCGGATAAAATGGCGCCGCACAAAAGTCCTGCGATATTTTCCGGGATATCTACGGCATTTTCCACAAAAATCTGGTAAATGATAGTGGCCGTGCATCCCACCGGCTGATTGCGTACCGAGATGGGACTCATAGTCTCGATGGTCCCCAGTTTGTGGTGGTCTACGATCTCAATAACACTGGCGTCGGTGATCCCGTCCACTGCCTGGTCGATCTCATTGTGGTCCACAAGGATGATCTGCTTGGATGGCATATTAATAAGAGAACGGCGGGAGATCATGCCTACAAACCTTTTGCTTCTGGAAAGGATAGGGAAATCCCGGTGCCGCTTCTTTAACATAGTCCCTTTGATCTCCGCGATAAAATCGGTGGTTTTAAAGGTGACAAGATCCTCTTTTTTCATGAAATAGCTGACCGGTACGCTCTGGTTAATGAGACGGGCCACAGTGTAGGTATCATAGGGGGTGCTGATGACTGCGCTGCCGTTTTGCTCCGCGATCTTTTGGATGGTGCGTGACACAGGGGAACCTTCACATACAATGAGGAGCGCAGCGTGCTGCTCAATGGCGCACAATTGAGTTTCATACCGGTTGCCAAGGATGATCACATCTCCGGGATGAATATGATCCCGGATCATTTCTGTAGTGGCTGTAGCGATGGTCACAGTCCCATCCTTTACATATCCGTCAGAAGTTCCCACGATCATAGTGCCGTCCAGGGCGTCAAGAATATTGGTAAATGGCGTGTGGGACTTGCCAAGGATGGTATTGTCATAGACAGCCATATAGGAACGGGCAATATCGCCGATGGTGATCAGTCCTTTTAACGTCCGGTCTTTATTGAGGACCGGAAGGGTGGCGATATTGACAGAACGCATAATTGTCCACGCCTGTTTTAGTGAGAGAGTCTCCTTAATGCCGTCAACTTTCCGGATATCAATATCACTGACCTGAACCCGCACGTCGTTAGTGTAGACCGGGGCCGGGGTGTTAAAACGTTTAAGGAGATATTCGGTTTCAGGGCCAAGTTGTCCGGCCCGGCGGGGGACATAAACTGTATCCGGCTGCTGTTCCTGGGCATAAGCCTGAGCCGTTAGGGAGGCGAAGGAATCCCTGGCCTGGGCTCCGATCTGGTTTTTCAGCCAGGCGTAGGCAATGGCCGAGCATATGGAGTCCGTATCGGGATTCTTGTGACCGAAAACATAAATTTCTTTTTTTGCAGTATCCATAATTTAAACTCCTTTTGAAATATCTTTAAGCTGGCTGGCCCGGACAATAGACTGGCTGCCGTACTTCTGGCGGATGGCGTCAAGAGCGGTGTCCAGCTTTTTTTGCTTTTCTGTCTCCGGATGGTCAAAAATGCTCAATTGCTGTATATCATCGGAAGACAGATTGGCCGTCCGTATGCCAAGGAGACGTATGGGACCACCTTTCCAAAGCTCGTCGAAAAGGCGGCAGGCGGTTTTGTAAATGGCATTGGTAGTGTTTTCCGGCGTCAGCAGGCGGGTCTGGTGGGATACCGACTCAAAGGTGCTGTACTTGATCTCAACGCTGATCGTGCCGGCAAGGACATGATGCTGCCTTAAACGGCGGGATACTGACTCCGACAGTTCCATGAGAAAATACCGGGCAGTCTCCCGGTCAGTGACATCAAAGGAGATGGTGGTGGAGTTGCCTATCCCCTTGGCCTCAGTTTTTGACCGGGTGTCGATGGATGTATGTTCAATACCATTGGCGTATTCCCAGATAACCTTTCCGTGAGTCTTTAAATGGGAGGTGAGGATTTCTGGGTCTGTGTGTGCCAGATCTCCGATGGTTCGGATACCTAAAAGTCTCAGGCGGGCCGCGCTGGAACGGCCGACCATGAACAGATCCTCAACCGGGAGAGGCCACATTTTTTTCGGTATTTCTTCCGGAAAAAGGGTGTGGACCAGATCCGGCTTTTTAAAGTCTGAGGCCATTTTGGCCAGGAGGCGGTTGGAGGAAATCCCTATGTTGACAGTAAAGCCAAAGGTATCCCGGATACGGTCTTTAATGCGGCATGCAGCCTCTGCGGGGGAATTGGCGCCTGGAAGAGGCACATATTCCATAAAGCACTCGTCGATACTGTACTGGCTGATAGATGGTGAGTATTCCTCAAGAAGGCGGATCATATTCTGGCTGTAGCGGGCGTAAAGCTTGTGATCCGGGGCAAAGCTGCGCAGGCCCGGACATTTTTTAAAGGCGTCCACCACAGGTTCCCCGGTGACGATCCCGTACTTTTTTGCCGGAATGGATTTGGCCAGGACAACTCCCCGGCGGCGGGAAATGTCACCGCCGATAATGGAAGGAACTGTCCGTATATCCAGTGTGTCCTTATCTCCCTTTTTTAGCCGCTCCACAGCAGTCCAGCTTAAATAGGCACTGTTGACGTCAATATGAAAAATAATATTGGCCATGGCCATCACCTCTGATATAAGTATAAAAGTTTGAAATAACTGTGTAAATAGTTGTCTTTCATTTTTTTTGGTGATAAAATGGTTATTATTCACGGTGGCCGGAAACACTTGCTGTTGCCGGCGTAAGAAAGTGATTCAGGGGTGCGCTTAAACCATTTGCGCAGCGAATTTTGCATGGTTTAAGCGCATATTACTGTTCACTCCGTGAACAGTAATATAAAATGAGGGCGTGTTGCTGGTCATAGAATGGGCAGTAACAATGTGTTTAATTGGGAGATGAATACTATGAAAAATATTGTATTAATCGGTATGCCCGGCGCCGGGAAAAGTACCATCGGAGTGGTGTTGGCGAAAATCCTGGGCTACCAGTTTATTGACTCAGACCTTCTGATCCAACGTCAGGAAGGAAAAGTTCTCCATGAGCTGATTGAAGAACACGGAATTGAGGGATTTTTATCCATAGAAGAACAGGTGAACCGGGATATCCATGTCACCCACAGCGTGATCGCCACCGGCGGAAGTGTAGTTTATCGTGAGCCGGCTATGGAATCCCTTGGAAAAGAAGGCGTTATTGTATACATACAGTTGTCCTACGAAAATATTAAAGCACGGGTAGGAGATTTGGATAAGAGAGGCGTGGTGATCCATAATGGCTGCACTCTTCTGGATCTGTACAAAGAGCGCTGCCCTCTCTATGAAAAGTATGCGGATGTGACTGTTAACGTGGACAGCATGACTATTGAAGGGGCGATCGCGAAAGTCCGCACAGCGGTGCAGGAGGCCCTGGAAGGAGAAGTATGAATAGTAAAATAAAAAGCTGTCTTAGAACTTTTTATGCGGACAACAGGGTCGGACGGCTGGTTTTTCGGTATAGATATTATCTTTTGGCTTTTATTATCCCGCTGCTCATATTGACGGTGGCCTATGTGGCTATCGGGGTTTATCCCTTTGGGGATCGGCAGGTACAGATTATTGACTCTTACCATCAGTATGCGCCTTTTTTCTCAGAACTTCACCGGAAAATCTGGGGCGGGGAAAGTCTTTTTTACAGTTGGAACGGCGGCCTTGGCATGAATTTCTGGGCTATTGTGGCCTACTATCTGGCAAGCCCGCTCAACATACTGCTTCTTCTGTTCCCGTCAGGGCTGCTTTTGGAAGGATTCACTTTTATTCTGATGCTGAAGATCGCTCTGACAAGCACAGTTTTTGCATGGTACATCCGCCGGCGCTTTTGCCGCTATAATATTACTATTGTCTATTTTGCCCTTGCCTACGCCCTGTGCGGCTGGACTTTAGGGTATAACTGGAATATTATGTGGCTGGACTGCCTTGTTCTCCTTCCGGTGATTATCCTGGGGCTGGAGCGTCTGGTGGAGCAGGGGAAGGGATGGATGTATGGCATTTCTTTGGCCCTGTGTATTATCTGTAATTACTACATTGCCATTATGGTGTGTATTTTCCTTGTTCTTTATTTCTTTGTGACATTTTTTGCCATGAAGAAAAAATCCGTGGCCTTATTTTTCAGGCGGGGATTTCTCTTTGCGGGTTATTCTCTCCTGGCGGGAGCTGCCAGCGCTATTTTGGTACTGCCTACCCTGAGCGCTCTTGCGGTGTCTAATTCCGCCGGGTCAAAGTTCCCCACGGAGATAGAGTTTTATCACAGTTTTACCCAGCTTTTGAGCCAGCAGTTTGCCTTTGTTAAGCCTACGGATCTCAGCGGTGATCCCAACCTGTATTTTGGCGTGCTGACCTTACTTTTAGTAGTGCTGTATATTTTTGCCAGAGGTATCCCTGTCCGAACCCGGATACTTAAACTGGGCCTTTTGGCTTTTATACTGTTTTCCACCAATTTCAGAATACTGGATTATATCTGGCATGGTTTTCACTTTCCAAATAGCCTGCCGGCCAGATTTACATTTATTTACGCGTTTCTGGCCCTGTCCATGGCATATGAGGTTGTGATCCGCATCCAGAGGTACCGATTCTGGCAGTATTTTCTCGCCTTTGCCATGATGCAGGGGCTTGTGTGCTGGTGCTGGATGGATGACCAGGTGGATCATGAATCCTACGCATATATTATTACGGAAATCCTTTTGCTGCTGTATTTTATATGGATGTGCCTGTATAAGATCAGCTTTCGGCGCAGACGTATTTTGCGGGGCGCTCTGATGGCTGTACTCACCATTGAGGTAGCGGGCAATAGTATTTACGGTTTATGTGAGAATGGCAGTATTAACCGAACAAGCTATAATCAATATCTGGAATCTGCCGGGGAGCTTAAAAGTATAGCCGATGACCGGGAGAGCGGCGGATTTTACCGCATGGAACTGGATTCTTTCAGTGCCCGGAACAATAATATGTGGCTGGATCTTCCAGGAGTTTCACTGTTCGCATCTACTATGGGGGCAGATATTAATGACCTTATGGGCCGGGTGGGCTATTTTGAGGCGACCAATAAGTACAGCTATGTGGGAGCTACACCTTTGACGGACAGTATTTTCGGGATTAAATATCTTCTGGCCACAGAGGATACAGACCATATAAGGACATTTACCCAGTTGTATTCATCGGGAAACCAGTACCTCTATGAAAATCCTTATGCTCTGTCTCTCGGTTTTATGGTGGATGAGGCATATGCAGACTGGAATTGGACCGTTGGACGTCCGGAGTATGTTCTCAATGATTTTGTCCAGAAAACCACAGGAACGAACCGTTTTATGTTTATGGATGAAGAAGTCGGGGAGCTGACCGGGGAAAACTGTCAGGTTTCTGATGTGGGTGACGGACAGTATTCCTATACAAAGGACAATGCGGGCGATGAGGCGAGTGTAAGACTTACGATGGATATTACGGATGGACAGACCCGGTATATTTACTACAGGGCGTCCAACTGCAGCAGCCTGAAGGTCAGCCGGAATGACTCTGTGGAAACATACTCGGATACCCGGGGCCACATTGTGGAGCTGGGTGACAGCGGCCATGTGGAGCTGGAATTTGTCACTGACAGCGACCACAGCAGCGGCACTATTGAGATTTACCAGTTTACTTATAATCCAGAAGTTTTTGAAGAGTTTTATAACGAAGTCAGCCAGAATCAGTGGGAGATCAGTGAATTTTCCGATACCCATATTTTTGGAACCATCCACGCCGATGAGGACGGTATTATGTTTACGTCTATTCCATACGACAGCGGCTGGACGGTAAAAGTGGACGGTCAAAAAGTGGAGACAGAGTCTATTGACGGTACTCTGCTGTACATTCATCTTTCCGCCGGCGATCACACCGTGGAAATGACATATACTCCTACGGGATTTATTCCCGGTTTTATCATCACTGCGGGAAGCTGTCTGATATTTGCTGTGATTTTCTTTAGAAAACAGAAAAAGAGAGCCCATGACCTTAAACAGTTCCACACAACTCTGTAATAAAAACTTAAAAACTAATTTACAAATCAGGCCAATATGGTATAATAGTCGCAGAGCGGCTATTATACCGCGTCTTTTGCGCAGCGACCGAAGGGAGCATTCATCTGCGCAAAAGTACGCATCCGGGCGGAGCCCTGCGAGGCGAGCAGGATAAGGAAAAGCCCCTGCCGCTGAAATTTTGGTCAGAGGCGCGGCAGCATCCGCGTAGAAATCCGTAGCTATTCGGCCGCGGCTGGATAGATACACATATTAAGAGGTGTGCAATGGAACAATATATAATCAAAGGCGGCAACCCTCTGGTTGGCGAAGTTAATATCAGCGGTGCGAAAAACGCGGCCCTCGGTATTCTGGCAGCCGCAGTCATGTCCAATGACGACGTACTTGTTGAAAATATGCCAAATGTAAACGACACAAATATTTTGCTTCAGGCGATTGCTTCTGTGGGAGCAAAGGTGGAGCGCATTGATAATAATACAGTAAAGATTAACGGGGCCAATATTAGGTCTTTGTGTATTGATGATGGTTTTATCCGAAAGATCCGGGCGTCCTACTATCTGCTGGGAGCCCTTCTTGGAAAGTATAAACGGGCCAGAGTGGCCCTGCCCGGAGGCTGCGCTATCGGCAGCCGGCCCATTGACCAGCACATTAAAGGTTTTCGGGCACTGGGGGCCAAGGTGAGCATTGAGAACGGCATGATTGTTGCCGAAGCGGATCAGTTGGTGGGAGCCCACATTTACTTTGATGTGGTTACAGTAGGTGCTACCATTAACGTGATGCTGGCGGCCTCCATGGCCGAAGGCCGTACCGTTCTTGAAAACGCCGCGAAGGAACCGCACATTGTGGATGTGGCCAACTTCCTTAATAGCATGGGCGCGGATATTAAAGGCGCAGGAACCGACGTGATCCGTATCCGTGGCGTAAAGCGTTTCAAAGGTACAGAATATGCTATTATTCCGGATCAGATCGAGGCTGGAACGTTTATGTGCGCTGCTGTGGCCACCAAAGGCGATATCACTGTGAAAAATGTTATTCCAAAACATCTGGAGTCCATCACTGCGAAGCTTCTGGAAATGGGCGCGCAGATTGAGGAATCCGATGACGCTGTACGGGTGGTTGCCACACGCCGGTGTCATCCTACCAATATTAAGACTTTGCCATATCCTGGTTTTCCGACAGATATGCAGCCACAGATACTCATTGCCCTTGGGCTTTCTGATGGCACCAGTATTGTTACTGAAAGTATTTTTGAAAACCGGTTTAAATATGTGGATGAACTGGCACGGATGGGAAGCAATATTAAAGTCGAAGGAAATACGGCTTTTGTCACCGGAGTCAGTGAGTACCGGGGCGCCAAAGTGACGGCACCGGATCTCAGAGCGGGAGCGGCACTTGTGATTGCCGGTCTTGCCGCCGAAGGCTTCACAACAGTGGACGACATTCATTATATCCAGCGGGGTTATGAAAATTTTGAAGGAAAGCTTCGTTCCCTGGGCGGTATGATCGAGCGCGTCAACAGTGAAAAGGAAGCTCAGAAATTTAAATTAAAAATTGGATAAAGGCGTAGCTGTGCGGCCATTTTGTGGCTGATCAGTTACAAGAAAAACTCTCTTATTCAGAGCAATGGAGACTAAGGATCTGCGAAATTGCGGCAACCCCTAATATGGAAGGTGCCTTACCCAAGCGAGTGAAATCGAACAATAAGAGGATTTGAAAAGATGAAATCAAGTCCGCTTTACAGCGGACTTTTTTCTGACATAAAAATATTGACTGTTTTGTTATGCTTTTCGGATTACCGGAAGAAATGCAGGGATTAGCCTGTTCGCGGCAAAACAGTTACACATTATGAAAGGAGTATTTTACCAATGGAAAAATTACTATTTACCTCCGAGTCTGTAACCGAAGGACATCCGGATAAAATGTGCGACCAGATCTCAGACGCGATCCTGGACGCTTTACTGGAACAGGATCCTATGAGCCGTGTGGCCTGCGAGACATGTACCACGACAGGTCTTGTTATGGTTATGGGTGAGATCACAACTAATGCCTATGTGGATATCCAGAAGATTGTGCGCGACACTATCGCTGAGATTGGCTATACACGGGCAAAATTCGGCTTCGATGCGGAAACCTGCGGCGTTATGACCGTTATTGACGAGCAGTCCGCAGATATTGCCATGGGCGTGGATAAAGCTCTGGAGGCAAAGGAAAACAAAATGTCTGACGAGGAGATTGACGCCATCGGCGCCGGCGATCAGGGTATGATGTTTGGTTACGCAACCAACGAAACTGAAGAGTATATGCCTTATCCCATTGCCCTGGCACACAAATTGGCCCGTCAGCTTACAAAAGTCAGAAAAGACGGTACACTGCCTTACCTTCGTCCCGACGGCAAGACACAGGTGACCGTTGAATATAATGAGGACGGAAAGCCTTTCCGTCTGGATGCTGTCGTATTATCCACACAGCATGATGAAAATGTAACTCAGGAACAGATTCATGAGGATATTAAGAAACATGTATTTGACGTGATCCTTCCGAAAGATATGGTTGACGGAGAAACAAAATTCTTTATCAACCCTACAGGCCGTTTCGTTATCGGCGGACCTCACGGCGACAGCGGTCTCACAGGCCGTAAGATCATTGTAGATACCTATGGCGGCTATGCCCGTCACGGCGGCGGCGCATTCTCCGGAAAAGACTGCACAAAGGTAGACCGCTCCGCAGCTTACGCTGCAAGATATGTGGCTAAAAATATTGTAGCCGCAGGTATCGCTGACAAATGCGAGATCCAGCTCTCCTATGCTATCGGTGTGGCTCACCCCACATCTATCATGGTAGATACTTTTGGCACAGGCAAACTTTCAAATGAAAAGATTGTTGAGATCATCCGTGAAAACTTTGACCTCCGCCCGGCTGGTATTATCAAAATGCTGGATTTAAGACGTCCTATCTACAAACAGACTGCAGCTTACGGTCACTTTGGCCGCAATGATCTGGATCTGCCGTGGGAAAAGCTGGACAAAGTAGAGCTTCTTAAAAGCTATTTATAAGTAACAGTTCAGCCAGCAGGAATGGGCAGGCTGCTTGCAGACCGAAAAGTCTTTGCATTAAGATTCAAAAACGTATGAATATGATTGTAAGCCCGGCCGTATATTTCGGCCGGGCTTTGCTGTCAAAAACAGAGATATTGAAAAGGTGTATGGAGGGAAATAGGAGGAGAGAGATAATGGAAGATGAGAAAAAAATAGAGTTGTTTGAAAAAGTGCCTATTATCCGGGCAGTTACTAAACTAGCCATACCTACTATATTAAGTTCGTTGGTGATGGTTCTTTATAATCTGGCGGATACATTTTTTGTGGGCATGCTTAATGACCCGGTACAAAACGCGGGAGTTGCCCTTGCGGCGCCGGTTCTTTTGGCATTTAATGCGGTGAACAATCTTTTTGGCGTAGGTACTTCAAGTATGATGAGTCGGGCTCTGGGAAGGAAAGATTATGAAACGGTTTATCGGAGTTCTGCCTTCGGGTTTTACTGTTCCATTATCTGTGGTATTGTTTTTTCACTGCTTTGCACCCTGTTTAGCGGCCCGCTGTTATCTCTACTCGGTGCGGATGCCACAACCGTCCAGGCTACGGAAGCTTATATGTTCTGGACAGTGACCTGTGGCGCTGCTCCGGCTATTTTAAATGTTGTAATGGCTTATCTTGTCCGATCGGAGGGGGCAGCTATGCATGCAAGTATCGGAACGATGAGCGGATGCTTTTTGAATATGCTTCTTGACCCTGTATTTATTCTCCCCTGGGGGCTTCATATGGGCGCCGCAGGAGCTGGACTTGCCACTTTTTTATCCAACTGCGTGGCATGTATTTACTTCTTTGTTCTTCTTTATGTGAAGCGGGGGCATACTTATGTGTGTATACGTCCGGCCATGTTCTCTATCCGGAAAAAAATTGTCCTTGGAGTTTTTGGCGTGGGAATTCCCGCATCTATTCAGAACCTTCTTAACGTGACCGGAATGACTGTTTTAAATAATTTTACTTCCTCTTTTGGCGCTGACGCGGTGGCCGCTATGGGGATTACTTATAAAGTCAATATGGTTCCCATGAATATTTCCATGGGAATGTCTCAGGGTATTATGCCTCTGATCAGCTACAATTATGCCAGCGGCAATCATAAACGGATGAAAAAAACAGTTGTATTTGCCTATAAGGCAGCGCTTATTTTTATTATCCTTATGGCACTTATTTATTTTGTCGGCGCGCATTTTGTAGTGGGGCTGTTTATGGATAATCCGTCCATCGTTGATTTTGGCACCCGGTTTTTGCGGGGATTTTGCCTGGGATTACCTTTTTTGTGTATTGATTTTCTTGCTGTAGGAGTATTTCAGGCTGTCGGTATGGGAAAGGAAGCCCTTATTTTTGCTGTTTTAAGAAAAATTGTTCTGGAAATCCCGGCTCTGTGTATTTTAAACTGGCTGTTCCCTCTGTACGGGCTTGCCTATGCTCAGATGACAGCAGAAATTGTTTTGGCGGCGGCCGCTGTTCTTGTTTTATCCCGGTTTTTTGGAAAATTAGAAAAATGACAGAATTGTCACTTTTTTTGTCACCGCCGGGTCATTCCCCAGGGATATACTATGAGTTGCCCGACAAATGGATATGAGACACGGATTGCTCCGCACTTCGTACTCCCGCAATCCTAAAAACACCTCAAATCCGCTCATTTTTCTGCGAAAAATGGCTGCTTTTCGGTGTTTTGCGCGTCACAAGGTCATGCTTGCCTGTGCAAGCGCAGCCCGCATGACCTTTTGCCGCTTGTCTCATACTATGTTTGTCAAAAGGAAAAAAGAAAGCGAGAGGACATTATGAATATTCTGGAAGTCAGTCATTTGACAAAAATTTATGGAAAAGGGGAGAACGCGGTAAAGGCTTTGGATGACGTCAGTTTTACTGTAGAAAAAGGCGAGTTTGTAGCGATTACCGGGCCTTCAGGATCGGGAAAATCCACCCTGCTCCACATTATCGGCGGCGTGGATGCGCCCACCGGAGGAAATGTGACAATTGAAGGGACAGACATTTATAAACTTAATGAGACAAAGCTGGCGATTTTCCGGCGCCGGCAGATCGGCCTGATCTATCAGTTTTACAATCTTATTCCGGTGCTGGATGTGCTGGAAAATATGACGCTTCCCCTGCTTTTGGACGGGCAGAAACCGGATCAGGACTATGTGAAGGAGCTTGTGAAAACTCTGGGGCTGGGTTCCCGGCTTCATCATTTGCCAAACCAGCTCTCCGGAGGGCAGCAGCAGAGGGTGTCCATCGGACGGGCTTTAATGACCCATCCGGCCCTTGTCCTGGCCGACGAGCCTACGGGCAATCTGGACCGGAAAAACAGCAGAGAAATTGTGGAGTTGCTGAAATATTCCAACCGGCGCTACCGCCAGACATTGATCGTTATTACCCATGACGAGAGTATCGCTCTTCAGGCGGACCGCATTATTAATATTGAGGATGGCCGGATTACCAGGGATGAGGTGTTGCGCCAGCCGTCCCACAGGGAGTATATGCCGGAGGTGACACCATGAGTATTGTATCCAAAGTCACATGGCGGTATATGAAAAAGAATAAAAAACGAACTCTCGTGACTATGTTTGGGGTCATTATTTCTGTGGCCATGATCACTGCCGTGCTGACATCCATAGGATCGTTTTTAGATTTATTTCTCCGTCGGGAAATAGAAAACGGAGGCGCATGGATGGCAGAGTATGACGGCATTGACCAGGAAGGATTGGATCAGCTTTACGCTCAGTCGGATATTTCAGCAGTTATGCTGCGGACAGAACTGGGATACAGCCCTTTGCCGGAAGAAAATATGCGGGACATGAATAAACAGTACCTCTATATAGAGGCGGCAGACGCCGGAGCTATGGAAGATATGGGGCTAAAAGTGTCCCAGGGCAGGCTTCCTGAGGCCCCCGGTGAAATTGCGATTTCCAACCAGCTTCTTGCAGATATGGGCGATATTTATGCCATTGGGGATGAGATTACCCTGGATATTGGCCACCGGGAGATGGAGATGGATGGAACGACACAGATCCTTGGTCAGGACTGGGGGTATGTGAATAACCAGCAATATCCCGATTCCGGGGGAGAGCGTTTTGTCTCTGATGATCTGGAAGTCACATACACGGTGGTAGGTTTTGTCAATGTGGGAAGCACCGATTACACCTGGTCTGCCGGGTATAACGCGGTGACTTTTCTTGACCTGGATACATGGCCGGCGGAGAAAAAACTTTCCGCTAGAGTAATTTTCGACCATGTAGACAGAAATATTTATGAGCGGGGCAGACAGATCTCTGAACTTACCGGCTGCGAAAACTTCCGTATGCATGACGACCTTCTCCGTTACTACGGAGTAACACCAAATGATCATATGAACGACTTCCTTTATGTGTTTGCAGGCTTTCTTATCGTCCTTATTGTGGTGGGTTCCGTGTTGCTGATCTACAATGCTTTCGCCATATCTTTGTCGGAGCGGAGCCGGCAGCTTGGTATGCTTTCCAGTGTTGGCGCAACAAAAGCCCAGAAGCGGCGGTCTGTATTTTTTGAAGGGGCAGTCATCGGCGGGATCAGCATTCCCCTGGGCCTTGTGGCCGGTTTCGGCGGAATGACAATCACTTTCCGGTGCATTTCCCCCATGGTTTCTATGGTTATGGACTCCAATCTGGCAATCCGCTGTGTGATTCGTCCGGATATTGTGGCTGCCGCCGCAGGGCTGGCGGTTCTCACAATTTTTATATCCTCCTGGATTCCTGCGGCCCGTGCTTCCAGAATTTCGCCTATAGATACGATCCGCCAGAACAAGGATATTAAGCTGACCCGGCGGAAAGTCAAGACCTCCCGGCTGACCCGGTTTTTATTTCGTTTTGAGGGGGATCTGGCTGTCAAAAATATGAAAAGAAATAAAAAGGGTTACAGGATCACGGTTGTTTCTCTTGTGTTGAGTTTTACACTGTTTCTGGGAGTGGCGGGATATGCGTCCATGATCCAGAGAGCTATGGATGTCAGTGACAATACAAGTAGTTACGATGTGTATGTAACCATGAACCCGGATCGGATTGAGCAGGCGTCTTTGTGTACTTCTCTGGACCAGGTGGATGATTACAATATTATTGTGCGCAATTACCTGTCACTCTATTTTAAAGAGGCAGACAGCCAGAAAATTATTACACAGGATTACCGGAATATTACTATGGATTTTCAATGGGAGGATTACGGCGTACAGTTTATCGGTATGCCCAGAGAAGAACTGGAGAAATATGTGGCGTCGGCGGAACTGGACGCATCGGTGATGGACACTTTTGATGAAAGTCTTGAAAATGGCCAGATACCAGTAATTTTTCTGAATCAGTATAATGTGGTGACCGACAGTTATCAGTGGGCTCAGATGGAAGTGGCGGACGTGGCTTCCGGTGACACTTTTGGAATGACATTGTTTGGATATGATGTTGACGGCAACAGTCATCCTATTAGTGATTTTACACAGATGACGGTGGCGGCAGTGACAGACCAGGTACCGATGGGGATTGCACAGCGGTTCAGACCATTCACTGATTTTTATGTGATCACACTGGATCAGTGTGTTACAGATATGCTAAAGCAGTCTCAGAACTATAAATATAATATCGGCGGAAGCAATACCGCATTTGTCTATATGTCATCTTCAGATCCCAAAGAGCTGTCTGAGGCCGTATCCCAGGTTTATGACGAGCATAGAGGTATTTTTATTGATTACTATTCAGTGTGGGAGACAGAGCAGAGCGACCGGTCTCTGGCCTTTGTCATGCAGGTGTTCTGCTACGGCTTTATTGCCCTCATGACGCTGATCTGTATCGCCAATATTTTAAATACTATATCCACCAGCATTGATCTGAGGCGGCGGGAGTTTGCCATGCTGAAATCTGTGGGCATGGACTCGAAAGCCTTTAACCGGATGCTTGTGTTTGAGAGCCTGCTCTACGGGATAAAGACGCTGATATACGGCATTCCCCTGAGTATCCTTCTGATCTTGGCAGAGTTTGAGATGATGAGAGGCACGTTTTCTTTTGGATTTTTCTTGCCTCTGCCTTACTATATCGGTGCGATCGCAGCTCTCTTTGGCGTTGTTCTCCTTGCCATGGCCTACTCATTCAGCAAGGCGCGCCGGGAGAATATACTGGATGGACTGAGAACGGAATAGGATTTCATATCCATCCCCCGTCTAAAGTAATAATCTGGCCGGTAAGATAGTCATGGCCTGTGGCCAGAGCGAAGATAAGTTCCGCCACCTCCTCAGGGCGGCCCATGCGGCAGGCAGGAATTTCGTCAATAATATCCTGCTGTTCCTTGGGAGAGAGGGTGCTGTTCATATGGGTTTGAATCAGACCACAGGCGATGGCGTTAACTTGAATACTGCTTGGTCCGAGTTCTTTGGCCAGGGCTTTTGTAAAGGCGTTGACGCCGCCTTTTGCGGCGGAGTAGACTGCCTCGCAGGAGGCCCCCACGCTTCCCCATACCGAAGAAATGTTAATGATCTTGCCCTGATGGCGGCGAACCATGGCAGGAATGGCCAGGTGGCAGCAGTTTAGCACAGACAGAAGATCGGTCTGCAAAAGCCGCTTCCACTGGTCCGGATTCATGTCGGTAAAAAGGCCGATGTGGGCGGCCCCGGCGTTGTTGACTAAAACATCAACATCGCCGAAATTTTTCCGGATCTCCTCAAACATAGAAGCGCAGAAATTATAGTTTCCTACATCCCCGGTCAGAGCCAGGCACGGGACGTTTAGAGCCCGGATCTGGCTGGCGGTATCTTCCAGAGCCTCCGGGCTGTGGCTGCTGTTGATAACAATATTCCACTGTGGCCGGGCCCCAGCGCTGTTTTTAACGCTGTGGGTCTGCCCGGCATCACGGGCAAAGCGCAGAGCGGCGGCCTGTCCGATTCCCCGGCTTGAGCCGGTGATGAGGACCGTTTTTTTTGTGTTCTCTATAGTTGACATAAGTTATTGTTCCTTTCATCAAGATGATGTTGAAGTTAAATTATAGCAAACCTCATAATTCTTTTTATTATGACATTTGCTGTGGCGTTACCCTTCCCTGACGGATGACTATCACATGAAAACAGTGTACCTTAAATTGTCAGAGAAGACAAGGAAGTCATGGGCAAAATTCACAACTTTTTTACAATGAAATTATACAAAATCAAGGCTTACATCTTGACAAATCATAGAAATGCAATTATTATGTAACAGAAATGTAAAGAAATAAACCGTTCCATGAAAAAAAATACAAATTCCTCTTTATTTTTTGTGGTTATTGCATTAATATATAGATAGAGTGCAGCCGGAAGTGGGGATGTGTGGTTTTCCGGCGCATTCCGGCTTATGGGTCGTGTAATAAAACATATATGAATAGGGGAGAAAAATATGATATCAAATCAGATTCTTCAAAACACGATGGAAGGTTTGAAGACAATTACACGTGTCGATTTGTGTGTGATGGACACAGAGGGCAACACTCTGGCGTCAACCTTTGATAATGCCCAGGATTACGCCAAGGCAGTGCTGGATTTTGTTAATTCACCGGCGGACAGCCAGGTATTACAGGGGATACAGTTTTTTAAGGTTTTTGATGAACATCAGTTGGAATTTGTGATTCTGGCCAGGGGAGACAGCGAGGATGTTTATATGGTTGGAAAGATCGCCTCTTTCCAGACTCAGAATCTTCTTGTGGCTTATAAAGAGCGGTTTGATAAAGACAACTTTATTAAAAACCTTTTGCTGGACAACCTGCTCCTTGTGGATATTTACAATCGCTCCAAAAAGCTCCATATTGATACGGACGCCCGGCGCATTGTATTTATTATAGAGACCAACATGGACAGAGATCAGAACGCTTTGGAGACGGTGCGGGCCATTTATTCCAGTAAGACTAAAGATTTTATTACTGCAGTGGATGAGAAGAGCGTGATTCTTGTCAAGGAAGTGGCTCCCTCAGAGTCCTACGAGGAACTGTGTAAGTCGGCTAAAGGGCTTCGGGATATTCTTGTGGGAGAAAATCTTCCCGATGTGCGTGTGGCTCTTGGCACCATAGTCAATGAGATTAAAGACGTTTCCCGCTCCTACAAGGAAGCAAAGATGGCTCTGGATGTGGGCAAGATCTTTTACAGCGAGCGCAATGTTGTGGCTTACAGTAACCTGGGGATTGGCCGTCTGATCTATCAGCTTCCCATTCCTCTGTGCAAGATGTTTATTCGCGAGATTTTTGATGGAAAGTCCCCGGATGATTTTGATGAGGAGACATTAACAACTATTAATAAATTTTTTGAGAACAGTCTCAATGTTTCCGAGACAAGCCGCCAGCTCTATATCCACCGGAATACCCTTGTATACCGTTTGGATAAGCTCCAGAAAAGCACAGGGCTGGATCTGAGAGTTTTTGAAGATGCCATTACATTTAAGATTGCTCTTATGGTTGTCAAATATATGAAATATATGGAGACATTTGAGTATTAAGGAGGAAAACCATACCATGATTGCTTTGGATAATGTCTATAAGACTTATTCCACCGGCGTATCTGCTCTTAACGGGATAAGCATGAGGATCAAAAAAGGTGAATTTGTTTTTGTAGTGGGCAGCAGCGGTTCCGGTAAGACGACATTATTTAAGCTGTTATTAAAAGAACTGGAGCCAACTTCCGGTACCATCTATATCAATAATAAAAATATCGGCCGTCTGAGACGGCGCAAGATCCCTAAAATGCGCCGGGGCATCGGCGTAGTGTTCCAGGACTTCCGCCTTTTAAAGGATCGGACAGTCTATGAAAATATTGCTTTTGCTCAGCGGGTAGTCGGAAAATCATCAAAGCAGATCAGGTCCAGCGTGCCTGCCCTTTTAAGCCTTGTAGGCCTTTCCGATAAGGAGAAGGCCTACCCCAACGAGCTGTCCGGCGGTGAGCAGCAGCGCGTCGCCCTGGCCAGAGCCCTGGCCAATAATCCGCCGGTGCTTCTCGCCGATGAGCCCACAGGTAATCTGGATCCTAAGAATGCTTGGGAAATCATGAAACTTCTTGAGGAGATTAATCTTCGGGGAACAACAGTAGTTGTTGTCACTCACAATAAAGACATTGTGGAACAAATGCAAAAACGGGTGATCACACTGAGCAACGGCGTGATTATCAGCGATGAACAAAAAGGTGGATATTATGAGGATTAGCAACTTTTTTTACTGTATAAGGCAAGGTTTGAAAAATATTTTCCGAAACCATACGTTTTCCCTGGCGTCTATAGGTACGATCACATCCTGCCTTTTCCTGTTTGGTATTTTTTTCTGTGTCCTTGTAAATTTTCAGGGATTAATGAAAAATATGGAGACGTCCGTTGGAGTGACTGTGTTCTTTAAAGATGGGGTAACGGAAGAACGTATTCTGGAGATCAGAGACACAGTTGAGCTGAGAGATGAAGTGGCCTCAGTGACCTATGTATCTGAGGATGAAGCCTGGAATCAGTTTAAAGAGCAGTATTTCCCCGATGGGGATGAAGGTATCCTCACTAATCTGGATGAGGACAACCCTCTGACTGGTATGGCCAACCTGGAGATCTCCCTCAGTGATGCTTCACAGCAGAGCGATCTGGTGACTTACCTGGAATCTTTTGAGGAGGTGGATCATGTCAACTCCCTGGATTCAGTGGCGGCCAGTTTTGCGGATATCAGCCGGCTGGTCAGCTATGTGGCCCTGGCTATTATCCTTATACTTATCCTTGTGGCCATCTTCCTTATCAGTAATACGGTGCGCATCGGTATCGCGGTGCGCAGGGAAGAGATAGCTATTATGAAGTATATCGGCGCTACAGATATTTTTGTCCGGGGACCGTTCCTTGTGGAAGGTATTGTTATTGGTCTTGTCGGTTCTCTTATCCCTGTGGCTATTATCCGTTTCCTCTATGTGGAGGTTGTCCAGTTCGTTACGGGGCAGTTCCCGGTGATGAATGTGCTGATGAATTTTGTGCCTGTCCAGAGGATTTTTATTATCCTTTTGCCGGTCTCCCTTGTGATTGGCCTGGGAATCGGCTTTATCGGAAGTTATATTACACTTAGAAAACATATCCGTGTCTAAACATAAAAGGCTCTCTGTACAAATGTGCGGAGGGCCTTTGTAACTATTCAGCCATGCCTCTCGGATTCCCGCAGCTAACGCTGCTTTCCCGCCGCTTGCGCGGCTGGATCCTCGATTATGGCTAAACGCCATATGTCTGGTTTAATAAAAAATCCTCTGCAAGTAAACTTGCGCCGTATTTTTATTAAACCAGCCGCATGGCTGAATAGTTACGAGCCTTTTGTGAATTTATGGTGAATCGGGTTTTATTCCGAAAAGTTTTGTGGTAACATAGAATGAAATGAGACCGGGTTGCCGCCGGCGGCGAGACACCGGTGCAGATGATTTAATCTATCATAGAAAGAAGAGGCAATATCATGGGCAAGAAAAGAATTGTATACGCAGTTCTGGCCGGATCGCTGGTACTTAATTGTATGTTTGTGTTTGCCGGGTGTATGGGGTCCTGGGATTTTTCAAGCTTTTTTCAGGCTCAGGATCAGGGCGGACAGGAAGAATCCTATGAAACAGGAGTGGCAGACGCGGCCAGCCATGCGGATGAGATCGCAGCAAAGCTTGGCACCATTGACGAGATTATTAACAATTACTATCTTAATGAATCTGAGATTGACGAGGAGGCCATGATCGAAGGCATGTATGCCGGGTATGTGGCGGGCCTTGGCGAAGCTTACACCACCTACTATACAGCAGAAGAGTATGCAGATCTTATGGAATCTTCATCGGGAGAGTACTCCGGCATTGGTGTCAGCGTGAGCCAGAATGTGGAGACAGGTATTATTACCGTAGTCAATCCTTTTGAAAATGGTCCTGGATATGAAGCCGGAATCCGCAAGGATGATATCCTTTACGCGGTGGAAGGTGAGGAAGTGACAGGCGAAGATATTAACAATGTTGTGGCCAAGATCAAAGGTGAAGAAGGCACCACAGTAAATTTGACAGTATACCGCCCGTCCACAGGGGAATACCTGGATCTGACCGTGGAGCGCCGGGTTGTACAGAATCCTACAGTGACCTATGAGATGCTGGAGAACAATATCGGCTATATCCAGATCACTGAATTTGACAAGGTGACTGTGGAGCAGATGAACGCAGCGATTGATGATCTTTCCGGCCAGGGGATGAAGGGTCTGATCTTTGATGTGAGAGATAATCCGGGAGGACGGCTGGACAGTGTGTGCAGTATGCTGGACCGGATCCTGCCGGAAGGGGATCTTATTGTCTATACTATGGATAAAGACGGAAACAGGGAAGACCACTATGCCCAAGACGCGGATACTCTGGATATTCCTATGATCGTTCTTGTCAACGGCAACAGCGCCAGTGCCTCGGAGATATTTACCGCAGCCCTTCAGGACTATGGTAAGGCAACGATCATGGGAACAACAACCTTTGGCAAAGGCATTGTCCAGGTGATCCTGCCGCTGGATGATGGTTCCGCAGTGAAAGTGACCCAGTCCCAGTATTATACCCCAAATGGCGTCTGTATCCACGGCGAGGGCGTGACCCCGGATATTGAGGTGGAGCTGGAGACAGGCAGCGAAGCGGCCACCGATGGCGGGACGGCGGCAGACAGTGAGACAGCCGCGGAGGATGAGAATGACATAGATAATCAGCTTCAGGCGGCCATCGACCAGATGAAAACCATGATTCAGTAGAAAAATACAGGCCAGAGCATATATCCGATGCTCTGGCCTGTATTTGATTTTCATGGAGTGTGTAATTATTTTTTCATGACTTTGTTTTTCATGCGCTGTACGAATCCTACTTTCTTTGGAGCTACAAGGGCAGGTCCTCTGAGACTGCGCACTTTAGTAATGTAAATGCCGCTGACAGTGGCTTTAACTTCCTGCTTTACAGGGATCATATCAAAAATTTTATCATCGGAGATGAGAACCATAACTCTAGGGCCGACCTTAGCCTTGACCACCGGTACTTTGGAACGGCGGAGAAGCTTTGGCGTGGCATCCACAACGACCTGTGGGAGCCCGGCCTGTTTTAGAGGCATCTTCTTTTTATCAATGATCAGCATGGTTACATTCTGAGCGTTGGCTTCGATCTCTTTCTGGGATTCATCCATACGCTTCTGCTGTTTCTTTCCCCAGATGGAAAGTACAATAATGGCCGCTACAAGGATCGCCAGAACGACAATGAGAACGATGATCCATGGGGATACGGAAAAAAGTGTGAGTGGTGTTAATGTCACAATAGACCCTCCTTATTCGTTATTGCTCACTGGTGAACAGTAACATTTATTCTTAAGTTACAAAACCGGAATCAGCGATGCAGCCTTGGGGCCGAATCACAGCGGCAAAATACATTGTAGCATTTTTTCCTGTAAAAGGAAATAGGCAATTTAAACAGCGCCCCGGTTTTTTTCCACCATTTCTTTAATGATGGACTGAACATGCTGCCCAAGGTGTTTTTTGTCATCCCGGCTCATGCTCTTAACATCCAGAGGCGTGCCGAATTCAAAGATTACATGGCTGCCTTTGACCCAGGGAATGTGATTCTCAAAAATGGATTCCGTGTTATTAATGGACACGGGGATGATGGGACAGCCGGATTTCTCGGCAATCTTAAAACTGCCTTCCTTGAAGGGAAGCATTTCGTCACCGGGAGTTCGGGTACCTTCGGGAAAGATCCATATGGATGTCCCGGATTTTACCAGATCAATACAGTGGAGAACCATTTTCAGTCCGGCTTTAATGTCATCCCGGTCAAGAAACTGGCAGTTAAGAAATTTCATCCACAGACTGACAAAGGGAAGTTTCTCCATCTCTTTTTTGGCGATAAAACCTGTGTTATTTTTCGCCAGGGTGTATCCAATAATAATATCAAAATAGCTGCGATGGTTGGCCACATAAAGGACGGGAATACCTTTGGGGATATTCTCCCTGCCTTTTACTGTCAGCTTTACACCGGAGAGGAAAAGAATGGGTTTAAAGCCCAGTTTGCAGACGACCCACTGGGAGCTTTTGACTTTCGCCTCCTTGTTGATCCACCCGATGATTGTTTCAATGAGAAACATGGGAATGCTGAAAATAAAATAAAGGATCAAAAAAAGTATAATAAAAATAAGCCGGATCATAATGTATGCCTCCCTGAACTGTTGCTTTCCAGTCTGGTCTGCAAGCAGCCCGATCGGCTTTGCTTTGAGACTGGCTTTCATAATATATCATACACGATTTTTGGCAGAAAGCATAGAGAAAAAATAAAAAATGTACTTCTTTTCCCATGGGGGCGCATATAATGGGATATATGTGTTTTAGGGAATGCTCCGGGAGTATGGCGGGGGCATGAAGGAAAGGAGCAGTTATGGTATTGGAAAATAAAGGGTCAGGGGTGGAACCAAAGGCCATGGATGAGAAGTGGATAGAAGAGGCGCTTATGGCATCGGATATGTGGCAGTTTATAGGAGATGCGGAATATATGCGTCTGTTTTATCCGCCCATGGCCAGAGAAATCCTGGGATATGTTTCGATAGTGTGTGACCGGGCGGAATATGAGGGCAGTCTCATCTATGATCAGTATCCGGATCGGGTAGGATTCCTGAAAATGGCTGATGATGTGTATCAGATGGCGTCCTACATGGATAATATGTTCCGCCCCGTTCTCGAAGAGGATGAGGAAATTGATCCCCAGGGACATTGTGTGAGCTGCCGGGGAACCCAGAGCTGGCTTAAAAATCTTATTGACGTTATTCTAGCAGGGGAGCTTGTGTATCGCCGATACAGATATTTCACCGGCAAAAACATCTCACAGTCTCCGGCGTGGCGGTAAATGGAGCCGGATTTATCTTGTTTCACAGGGAAAAATGGTCTATAATATGAGACAAGTGACAAAAGGGATAAAGGTATTTTGACGCCTGTGACACTCAGATTGCGATTTGCGTCAGATCCCATCAAGTATAGGAGAATTTGCATGGAACAGATAAATGCTTTGTTAAAAGAAATTTTAACAATTGATCTTATAAATATTACTATCAGCGGCGTCAGGGGAGATGAACCGGCGTCTAAGATAAAAATACGGCCTGTGCTTATGAAAAAAGAGCTTTACTTTCAGGCTACCAGTTACATTGACACAAAAGTGATCCACTCCAACGATAAGGCGGAGGCGATGGCAAAAAAAATAGCTGGCTGGATGGAGGGCAGCTATAAGCAGATGCAGATCACGACCGGCACAGAGGAGATTTCTGTGCTGGTCAGTAAAAAGGGAAAGGTCACTGTGAAGCGGCGTAAGAAGGCCGTGTCTGTCAGCCCCTTTGAGATGGTGGCTTCTCACAACCGGGAAAAGCGTTATATACTCAAAGAGGGACAGCCGGTAGATTTTCTCGTGGATCTTGGCGTTATGACCAGGGAAGGACAGGTTGTCCACTCAAGATACGACAAGTTTCGCCAGATTAACCGCTTTTTGGAGTTTATTGAAGATATCCTGCCGGCCCTGGATAAAGGGCGGACTGTCCATATTATTGATTTCGGGTGTGGCAAGTCCTACCTTACTTTTGCTATGTATTATTATCTGAAAGTTCTGAATGGCTACGATATCCAGGTGACAGGACTTGATCTTAAAAAAGATGTGATCGAACACTGTAACCAACTGGCCCGGCGCTACGGCTACGATAGCCTGAGATTCCTTCATGGGGATATTGCGTCCTATGAAGGACAGGATCAGGTGGATATGGTAGTAACCCTTCATGCCTGCGATACAGCCACGGATTACGCCCTTTTCAAGGCGGTTTTGTGGAATGCCAGGGTTATTTTATCAGTGCCCTGCTGCCAGCATGAGCTGAATCAGCAGATGGAGTGCGGGGCTCTGACGGCAGTCTTTCAGTACGGCATTCTAAAGGAGAGGATGGCTGCTCTTGTCACCGACGGGCTGCGGGCCGAGCTTCTCACATGTGCCGGGTATAAGACTCAGGTGCTGGAATTTATCGACATGGAGCATACCCCGAAAAATATACTTATCCGGGGCGTGCGGGAAAAAGGGGAAAAGCCTTTTGCCCTAAGTGACAAGTATCTTTCATGCCGTGGGCTCCTTCATGTGTCCCCTACGTTGGAAAGACTTCTGACAGGGGCCTTTGGCCAAAAGACTCCTGACGGGAAGGAGGAAAGCCACAGTGAAACGAAGGACTAAGCTCATTCTGGCGGCGGGATATGTGCTGACCTTTGTCTTCGTTCTGGTGGCCACCTGCTTTATTCAGAATTATGGCGTAGGGGGAGATTCTTTTGAGACTTCGGCAGGGTTGCCTGTACTTTATGTAAACTATCAGGAAACTCAAGTCAATAAAATGAACGCCTATGTCACTCCCATTGACTGCGGCTATCTCAGAGAAAGCGTATCTCTGCTGGACAGCGACGGAAGTATTACTTTTCAGGTGATCAGCAATGGCCATACGCCGGTGTCCCTGGGTTATACTCTGTCAGATGCCGCCAATGAATATGTGACGGAGGAAGGGACTGTTCAGGCTGTCTCTTCCGGGGAGAGCGGTGCCGGGGGATACCGGCTGACTTTTAAAAATCCTTTGGTGGAGGACCGGGAGTATTGCCTCACATTGACGCTCGCCGACAGTGAAGATCAGGTTTACTATTTTTATACCAGGGTGATTTCCGGGCAGAATTACCGTCTGTCGGACAAGCTGGATTTTGTATGGCAATTTAACCAGAATACTATGGACCCGGACATGAGCGGTACAGTGGGGGATTATCTTGAGACTTCCGGTCTTAATGATAATTCCACGTTTGCAGATGTAGATATTTATTCCAGCACATCCATGGTCATGTGGGGCGGCCTTGAGCCGGCAGTGACCGGGACTATGGCGACGACTATAAAGGCCATCAGCGCCGATGCGGCTACAATCCAGCTCCGCTACAAAGTTCAGATTTATCAGGACGCCTCCGATTATACGGAATATTATGTGGATGAGTATTATACGATCCAATGGGACAATAATGTGTGGCATTTGCGTGATTTCCACAGATCCCTCAGTGAGATACCGGGAACCAGCGGTTTTGAGATCTCCTCAAATATGCTCCGCCTGGGAGTTGTGTCCCCGGAGAAAACCGGACTACTTGCCGGTGAGACTGGGGACGGCTACAGCGCCGCTTTTGTTATGGACGGCCGTTTATGGTACTATGATGTGGGGAATAATATTCTCACATGTGTCATGTCCATGGACCCGGACGATTCGGCGGCCTGCTCCGGGGATTATCCCTACGGGATCAAGGCGCTGGATATTGCGTCCGATGGAACGCTTTATTATATTGTATACGGATATATGACCGGGGGAAGCCATGAAGGTGAGAATGGCATCGCCGTCTACGTGTTTGACCCGTCTAAAAACACCATCCAGGAACAGGCGTTTATCCCTTCAGACCGGGGATACGAGATGCTTATGATGGATGTGGAAAAACTGGCTTTCATGAACGACAATCATCAGCTTTATTTGTGCTTAAATGATATTGTCTACCGAATTGACTATATGACTGGCCAGGCCAGAGAAGTCATCGAGCAGTTGGATATTGAAAATTACAAACTCAGCGGTGACGGAACCATTCTGGCCATGCCAAGTTCGCCTACGGCTCAGGATGCGGATCAGATCCTTGTCTATTATCTGGATACAGGACAGACGCGGACGATCCAGTCGGAGGGCAAGGTGATGCGTCTTCTTGGATTTTTTCAAAATGATATTGTCTATGGTACAGCAGACCCTTCCAGAGTTTATGAGGACAGCGTGGGTACCCAGATCGTGCCCATGGATACCCTTTACATTGCCGACAGCGAACTGAATGTGGTTCGACAATACAGCGTGGAAGGACAGTATATTGTCAATGTCCGCCTTAACGAGACAACAGTGGATATTTCCCTGGCCCGTGCCGTGGAGGAAAACGGGAGGACTGTCTATGAAAATATGCCAGGTGATTACCTTGTCCACAATGAAAAGGAGACGGAGGAAGATATTTACCTGACTACAGTAGATGACGCCACTATGCGCAGCGAGACATATATCCAGCTTCCATCATCCCTGTCCTCGGAAGTTCTGGCAGGGGAGGCCGTTGTCCGTGACAGCGGTGAAATCGTCTTTGAGATTGACGGGCCCGCCAAACCGGCTCAAAAGTATTATCTCTATACAGGGGATGGGCTGTATCAGGACTATACCAGTCTTGTGGAGGCTATTGAGGACTGCACCCAGCCGACAGGCCTTGTGGTCAGCGAGAGCAAGCAGATCGTCTGGGAAAAGTCTATACGCAGTTCAGAGTACCGGACATCCTTTAATTCCATTTCACAGGGAGACATGATCACATCTGTGGTATCGGCGATATGTGCTTACGCGGAGGGGAAGGAATCGGTCTCTGTGGACAGCTCTATGACATTGAGTCAGGCCCTGGCGGCCAATCTGACCGAACATACGGTGGTAAATTTAAGGGGATTGTCTTTGGATGACGTGCTGTATTTTGTTTATGCCGACCGGCCGGTGATCGCTCAGCTTCGGGAAAATGAGTTTGTGGTGATCGTGGGATATAATCCTTATTATCTCCAGGTGGCAGACCCGTCCACCGGGGAGATCAGTGACTGGAATTATGAAACTTACAGCCAGGTATTTGAGGAAGAAGGCAATATATTTTTAAGCTATTATTGATATCCTGTGGGCAACTGTGATAAGATAAAAGAATCGTAACGATTAGGAGGAATATGTGATGAACTTAACAACTGTGCGGGATTTATACAGGGACCGTGAAAAATATGTTGGACAAACTGTTAAAGTGGGCGGATGGCTCCGCAATATCCGTGATTCCAAAACTTTTGGCTTCCTTGTAATGAATGACGGAAGCTGTTTTTCGACGCTTCAGGTCGTATATACAGATCAACTGGAAAATTTCAGCGATATCAGCCGCTTAAATGTGGGCGCCTCTGTGATTGTGAAAGGCACCCTTGTGGAGACGCCAAAGGCAAAACAGCCCTTTGAGATACAGGCAGAGGAAGTGGTCATTGAGGGAACGTCCATGCCGGACTACCCTCTTCAGCCTAAACGGCACACCTTTGAATATCTCCGAACCATTCCTCATTTAAGAGCGCGGACCAATACTTTTCAGGCGGTATTCCGTGTCCGCTCTCTGATCGCATACGCCATCCACAAGTTTTTCCAGGAGCAGGGCTTTGTCTACGTACACACGCCGCTGATCACCGGAAGCGACTGTGAGGGCGCCGGAGAAATGTTTCAGGTAACCACCATGGATTTGAACAATATCCCAAAAACTGAAGATGGGCAGGTAGACTATAAAAAGGATTTCTTCGGAAAACCGACAAACCTTACAGTGAGCGGGCAGCTTAACGGTGAGACCTACGCTATGGCTTTCAGAAATATTTACACTTTCGGCCCCACATTCCGGGCGGAAAATTCCAACACTACCCGTCACGCGGCGGAGTTTTGGATGATTGAGCCGGAGATGGCTTTCGCTGATCTTGAGGACAACATGAACATGGCTGAGGCTATGATCAAGTATATTATCCAGTACGTCCTTGAAAATGCTCCCGAAGAGATGGCCTTCTTTAACCAGTTTGTGGACAAAGGTCTCCTTGACCGTCTCAACCATGTGGCCACCTCCCAGTTTGCTCATGTGACTTACACGGAAGCGGTGGACATTCTTATGAAGAACAATGATAAGTTTGATTATAAAGTATCTTGGGGCGTGGATCTTCAGACAGAGCATGAGCGGTATCTCACAGAGCAGGTGTTTAAACGCCCTGTATTTGTCACCGATTATCCAAAGGAGATCAAAGCTTTCTATATGAAACTCAATGATGACAACAAAACTGTGGCGGCTATGGACCTCCTTGTGCCGGGTATTGGTGAGATCATCGGCGGAAGCCAGAGAGAGGACGATTACGATAAGCTGGCGGCCCGCATGGATGAGCTTGGTTTAAATCGTGAAGATTACGACTTTTATCTGGATCTGCGCAGATACGGTTCCGTATACCATTCCGGCTATGGACTTGGCTTTGAGCGGTGTGTGATGTATCTTACAGGTATGTCCAACATCCGTGATGTACTTCCATTCCCAAGAACTGTCAACAACTGCGAACTGTAATTGGAGGCAAGACTATTGCGTTTTTTTCACCTTGCCGATGTTCATCTCGGAGCTGTGCCGGATAAAGGCACAGCCTGGAGCGATGAACGGGCCCGGGGAATTTATGAAAGTTTTTATCAAGTGCTTGAGACGGCGCGGCTGGAGCAGGTAGATGGAGTGTTTATCTGCGGCGATCTCTTTCACCGTCAGCCCCTTTTGCGAGAATTAAAAGAGGTGAGCTACCATTTTGCCAGGTGCGCTCCGGTAAGGATCTTTATCATCGCGGGTAATCACGATCCTGTGACAGAACGGTCGAATTATGTCAACTATTCCTGGCCGGACAACGTCATATTTTTTAAGGGGGATGCCTGTGCCCGAACATATATCTCTGAATGGAACTGCTATATTTATGGCCTCAGCTACCATGACAGGGAAATAATCCGCCCCCTCTATGCTAACCTGCGCCCGGATCTTTTTGGGGCAGCGGCCCCGGACAGCACTCATATTCTATTGGCCCATGGCGGTGACAGCCGGCATATTCCCGTTCATTTTAATGAATTGGAAAATGCCGGTTTTGATTATATCGCTTTTGGACATATTCACAGGCCATGGCTGGCTAAAAGTGGGAGGATTGCCTACAGCGGTGCCTTAGAGCCTGTGGACAAGGAGGATGAGGGGCCCCACGGCTATATGGAGGGGGAGGTCACGGCAAAAGGTGTCCGGGTAAGATTTGTGCCTCAGGCAACATGGACTTATGTCAACTTAAATGTGGAGATCAACGGGCAGATGTCCTGGGAAGAGATCAAAGACAGGGCAAAGCAATTGATGGATAGGGCAGTGAAACCAGGACGGAAGGCGGTTTTTAAGGTGACAATCATCGGAACCAGGGACATGGATATGGTCTGGGATTTGGATGAATTATACCGGCTGGGCCAGGTGATCCAGGTTACGGACGCCTCAGAGTATGACATTGATATTGAGCGCCTTTATAGCCAGAATAAGGATAACCTTTTAGGCCGTTTTATTGAGCGGGCAAAAGATCTGGATATGGATGAGGATATGAAGAAGAAAGTGCTTTATTACGGCATACGTTCCCTTTATGACACAGGAGACAGGTAATGATTATTAAAGAATTGTGGCTGACCCATTTTGGAAAATTTCATGATTTCCATATGGAGCTTGGGCCGTCTATGAATATTATTTCCGGCGGCAATGAGGCGGGAAAGTCTACCGTCTATCATTTCATTGAGGCTATGTTTTTTGGAGCGAGACGTCTACGGGGCCGGGCGGCGTCCTCGGATATGTACAGCCGCTTTCAGCCCTGGGAAGGGAAAAACAGCTATGAGGGAACGATGATCTTTGAGCATCAGGGCATGACTTACCGACTCTACCGGAATTTTTACAAGACGGAGGTCAGCGTCACCCTTGTATGTCTGGATACCAATAAAGTAATTCCTCTGCCTGACGGCACACTGGAAAATTTTATAGAAAATTTTACAGAAGAAAATTTTGAAAATACTATAGGTGTGGCTCAGACCCAAAGCCGTCTGTCCCGGTCATTTGCCAGGACGCTCCAGACCCAGGCAGTTAACATGGCTATGACGGGCAGTTCCAGACTTCGTCTTGACAGTGCCCTGGAATGCCTGGAAAGAGAACGGCGCAGACTTCGCCGCGGGAGCGCTGATGGGGAACTGGAAGCTCTGGGAAAAAAGGAAACTTACTGCCGGCAGGAACTTGAGGAAAACCGTCAGCGCCTGGAGATGCTTGATGGGGAGCTGGAAAAGTTTTCGGAGGAAGATTTAAAAAGAAAGCTTGAAAGCAGTGAAAAAGGGCTGGAAAGCTGTCAGATGGCCATTGGAGCCCTATCTGAGAAGCTTTCCCAACATGCGGCCCAAGCTGGACGAAACAGGGCGCCGTTATCCCCCAGGCAGCCGCCCCTGGGCAGTCATGGTTCATCCACGGACCGTCCATCCTACGGGCTGACCAGCCACGGGCATGATCCAAGATTGGAAAAAACGGGAAGCCGGCTTCCTGTCTGGCTCTATGGAGTTTTGTTAGTGGCCGGGATTTTGACGGGAGTGATTTTGGCTGGTATCCATGAACATATCCCTCTGCCTGCCCTAAGGCTTTTCCTGGTTTTAACAGCCTTTTTGATGGTTTGCGGTTTGCTGGGATTTGTCCGGGGGATCTTTGAGCAAAGGCGGGAACTGTCCGGGAGAGCTTTTGATGAGGAGCGCCACCGTTCCATCAGGGAGAGTGACGGGGAAGAGGAATCCCACGGCCGTGAAGCCGCTGGCCTTCAGATGGAATTGGCCCGGATGGAGGAGAAGAAAAGGGCTCTGGAACAGCGGCACAAAATCTGCCTTCAGGCACTGGAACAGTACCGCCAGATAAGAGAGCGCAGGGCATGGGAGCAGGAGCAGTACAGCAGGATCAGCAACACTCTGGAGGACGTAATTGAGGAAGATCAGCGTCTTAGAGATAAGATCAGGGAAGAAAAGAAGGAGGAATTGTGCGTGGATACCGCCAGAAAGATATTGGAAGAACTGGCAGGGGAAATCCACGAAAGTTTTGGCAAGCCTCTGGCTGATCGGGCTTCTGAGCTTATGAACCGGATTACAGGAGAGGAGCGGCAGTTTATCATTAATGAAAAGCTGGAGATGATGGTTGACAATTCTCAGGATTTTGTGCCGGTCAGCCGTTTAAGTGAGGGGGCATTGGAGCAGCTTTATCTGGCAGTGCGCCTTGGGGCTGCCAAACTTCTTTTTAAAGATGCGACAGTGCCTCTTATACTGGACGATACTTTTGCCTATTATGACGATCAGCGTCTGAGAACAGTACTGTCCTGGTTTGCGTCAGAGTATAAAGGCCAGGTGATCGTGCTGACCTGTCAGCACCGGGAGTGTGATATTCTGGATGGGCTCAATGAAGATTATAATTATGTAAACTTAGAGCGGTAAAAGTTTGGCGGCCATTTATGGCCGCCATTGCTGTATCGTAAGGAATAATGTTCCGGCATTTTGTTGCCGCCGCCTGTAGAGGCGGTGGTATCGCCCATCAGATATAATCGGATGGGAGAAGGAATCTTCCCTCACCTGATTAAGATCAGATTTTTTGATGTTTGCGGTATTTCTCCAGAAGAGCGTCGATCTTGTCGTAAGGATCAAGAAGACGGCTGATGGAGTGGTCGTGGTTAATGGAATCAATGAGGAGAGCGATATACTTGCTCAGATCCACATTGATATAATACTCCCGGCTTAACAGCTCCGGTGTCTGGTAGATCACATTGGATGTCAGCACCTTGTCGATCAGACCGTTGGCGTAATATTTATCGAATTCCGCCATGCCGTTGGTAAATAATCCAAATGTGGCAGCCACAAAGACACGTCTCGCTTTGCGCTTTTTAAGCTCTCTGGCCACATCCAGCATACTCTCGCCGGAGGAGATCATGTCGTCCACAATAAGAACGTCCTTGCCTTCCACAGAGGCGCCTAAAAACTCGTGTGCAACAATAGGATTGCGCCCGTTGACGATGACTGTATAATCACGGCGCTTATAGAACATACCCACATCAACGCCAAGGACAGTTCCGTAGTAAACGGCCCTGGTCATGGCACCTTCATCGGGGCTGATGACCATCATATGATCGCTGTCGATCTCCATATCCGGTACGTTCTGGCATAAAGCTTTGATGAACTGGTATGTGGGCTGGATATTGTCAAAACCATTAAGGGGGATAGCGTTTTGTACACGGGGATCGTGGGCGTCAAAGGTGAGGATGTTCTCTACGCCCATATCGTTCAGCTCTTTTAAGGCAAGGGCGCAGTCCAGAGATTCACGTTTGGAACGCTTGTGCTGGCGGCTCTCATAAAGGAAGGGCATGATCACATTAATACGGCGGGCCTTACCTGCGGCGGCGGAAATAATACGCTTGAGATCAGCGAAGTGATCGTCCGGTGACATCCGGTTTTCATAGCCGCAGAGTGAATATTTAATGCTGTAGTTGGTGACATCCACAAGAAGGTACAGGTCTTTTCCGCGGACAGATTCGTTAATGGAACCCTTTGCTTCGCCGCTTCCGAAACGGGAACACTTGGCGTCGATAATATAGTTATCTCTCTGGTATCCTTCAAAATGGATGGATGACATATGGGCTCCGTTCCGGTCTTTACGCCAGTCAACAATATAGTCATTGACACGCTTTCCAAGCTCGCTGCAGCTTTCAAGCGGAATAATCCCCAGTTCGCCTACAGGAACAGTTTCCTTAAAATTATCAGTCTGATTCATGTTCTACCTCCATGATATATGTGCGCAGATTTGTTGTATGGCAAAAAGATTTCGCGCGTAAAATGATTATTTTTCACATTCATTGTATATAAGATAGTTCCATAACACAAGAGCAAAAAAAAATTTTGTAAGGATTCGTCGAATTTTGTAAAAATCTGTAAAAAACTCTGTTAATAATGAATAAAGATCATAGGATGTAGTTTATGATGATATGGCCTTTTTTACCCGTATATCTTCCCCAAAAATGAAAAGCACCTGGTATTCGCTGACAATCCGGGAAAAGATCCGTTCGCTGTACTCCCTCTGGAGCTTGTCCAGGGACAGATTGGTGGATATGATGGTGGATCGCCGGCGAAGGAGCCTCTCATTAATGCAGAGAAAAAGCTGGGATGTTATAAAGGTATTGTTCATCTCTGTTCCGAGATCGTCAATGATCAGCAGATCGCAGTCCAGAATATAGGTAAACATATTTTCAGTGACATCGCTGTCTTCATCTTTCCCAAAAGTATTGTCTTCGAGAATATCCACAAGCTGGAAGGCCGTAAGGTAGATCACAGTGTGAGCCCGGTCCAGAAGGGCCTTGGCAATGCAGTTGGAAAGAAAGGTCTTGCCTACGCCGGTGCTGCCGTAGAGAAGAAGATTTTTAGGCCCCTGGTCAAAATGTTCAATAAAGTTATGGCAGGCAGCGACTACGTTTTCCATGTTTTCCCTGGGACTTATCCCAAGACGCGGGTCTTTTTCCGGGGAGTAGTAGTCCATGCGGAAGGTGTCAAAATTCTCAGACTCCAGGCGGCTGCGGATGTTGGACTGGGCGTACACAAGATCCACCACAGCCTGTTTAAAACAGTGACATTTCCGGCTTCCGATAAATCCCGTATCTTTACAGTCCCGACAATGGTAAACCGGTTCCAGATAGTCGTTTGGGTAGCCGTGATCTGTGAGAAGCCGACTCTTTTCCCGGTTCAGCCGTTCCATGTCCGAATGAAAGGCTGAGAGAGCGCCGTTTCCGCTCTCATGGCCTTTCTCTTGGCTTGTTTCCAGGACAGCCCTGCGGGCATAATCGGCTCCGGTGCGGGCGATGGCTTCGTCCAGCCGGGCGATTTCAGGGATAGCATTGTAGATCTCTTCTTGACGCTGCTCAAGCTGGCGCTGATTTTGGGCCTGTAGTTGATCATACCACCGGAGGATGGTATTGTATTGTGAGTTTTTCAGCGGCATGTCTTACCTCCCATCGTTGTTTTTCATGGACCGTCCCCATAACACCTGCTCAAGCTGGTCATAATCATAGGAGCGCTGGTCAAAGTTGTGAAAACGGTTGGTTTTCCTGGCGTTGTGGTCCTTGGATCCGTCAGCGGTGCCGGTGGATTCCTGGCGTTTGGCAGCCTCCGCTTTTTCCTTTTCGTGGATGTTGTCCAGCCGCTTAACATCGTCCAGACTGCCTACATTATTTTTATACCACCGTTCCAGAATTCCCTGAGCGTAGGCGAAGCTGGGCTGATGGGTGGCCTCGATGGTGCGGCGGCACGCCTCCAGAATCACCGGCATAGGGAAACCGTACTCCCTGGTCCAGCGGCGGATGTGTTCCATCTCACCGGGGGCAGGATTCCGGTTGGTAATGCCAAAGGCCCGGAGAATTTCAAAGCAGGTCTTATTATAGTAGGTTGTCCTGGCTTTTGCTTTGGCCACAGTGTCAATACCGTCTTTTGCCCAGGCGATGGCCGTCTTCTCAATATAGTGAATACTGTAGTGATCGTTGGAAACACAGTACTCAAACAGATATTCAATAAGGTCTGCGGAAAAGCCAAGCTGTTCACCGATAAAAACTATAATATTAATGTCTGTGGAACCTAAAGGTTTGCCGAGATACTGCTCAATAACAAAGAAAAGCTGCTGGCCCTTGTCCTTCTTAAAATGCTCCAGATCCGCGGCAGAGTATGCGGGGGTACCATTGTACATGTTGGTGGGGCCGGCGGTGTCCGGCATAATAGGTTCGGCGATGGTGATAGCAGGCTCTGACTCTGACGGACCTGCCGCTGCCTGGGGAACCGGCATTTCGGTCTGGGGCTGGCAGGAAGTATCAGTGATAGGGAGCAGGCGGATGGAGGTAATCAGGCGGTCGGTATAGCCAAGCAGGATCAGCCCTTCCCGTTCCCAGTATTTTAAAGCGCGGACAATGTCGCTTTCGGTCATACAGAAAGTGTCAGCGGCGCTGGCAAGGCTGACGCCAGCCCCAGGACAGGCACTATAGCGGAGAAAATAAAGGTAAACCTTGACAAAATCTCCGCTGGCTCCCGGCATATATTGGTCAATAAAAATGTTGGACAGGGGGGTGACGGAACTGTCATCCGGACCCTGAAGTGTCAATGTATTCATGGGATCACCTTCACTTTTGGCTTCTGAGGGTAGTATAGCACATTTGTCGGAAAATGAGAATAGGAGGAAAAATTTGAGGACTGTGTATAATATAAATGTGGATAATGTGGATAATGTGAATAAACGGTGGACATAATAAGTCGAATAATGTCTGGGAAATGGCGTAAAATACAGGAAAAACATAAATTATGGCGAAACTTCCCGGTGGATTTATGTAAATAAAAATATCCACAAATCTATAAACATAAAATTGTTTATAAATTTGTGGATATTGTGGATAACTCTTAACGAATCAGATCTTCACCAATGTTTACAACGTCTCCCGCACCCATAGTTATCAACAAATCACCGTGGGTACAATTTTTTTGAAGAAAATTTTCAATCTCCTCAAAGGATGGAAAATACCATACATCTTTTCCCTGATCAGCGAGGAGTTTCTGTATATCCCTGGAGTGGATATCTCCTGGATCAGTTTCCCGGGCTGGGAAAATATCCGCCAGAACAACTTTGTCCGCCGCACTGAGAGCTTTGGCGAAATCCGGCAAAAAGGCCTTTGTCCGGGAGTAAGTGTGGGGCTGGAAAACGCACCACAGTGTTTTGTGGGGATATTTCTGGGCTGTGGTCAGCGTGGCGTGGATTTCTGTGGGGTGGTGGGCGTAATCGTCGATTACTGTAACGCCGTTAAAGGAACCTTTATATTCAAAACGGCGATCTGTCCCATCATAGTTTAAAAGGCCCTGCCGGATATCCGCCATGGGGATATTAAGGCGTACAGCGGCGGCGATGGCTGCCAGAGCGTTGGTAATATTGTGGAGCCCTGTGACATTTAACTGGATGTGATCAACAAATTCATTGCGGATCATCAGGTCGAAGCTTCCCAGAGCCATATCATCAAAAGTAATATTGGAGGCGGAAAAATCGTTTGACCGGTCAAGACCGAATGTGACAACCTCACAATTCAGCCCTTCGGTGATCTCCTGGAGATGACTAATGCCGCCGTGGATGATCAGCGTCCCGTTCTCTGGAAGTTTATGGGCAAATTCCCGGAAGGAATGGCGGATATCCTGTAGATCTTTAAAGAAATCCAGATGGTCTTCTTCTATATTAAGTATGACAGACATTTTAGGAGCGAGTTTTAGAAAACTGTTGGTGTACTCGCAGGCTTCAGTGACAAAATAGGGGGAGCGGCCGATGCGGAAATTCCCGTGGATAGCTTTGAGAATACCGCCCACGCTGATGGTGGGGTCGCACTTGTTTTCAAGGAGAATATGGGACAGCATGGATGTCGTTGTTGTTTTTCCGTGAGTCCCGGCAATAGCCACAGAATTTTTATAGTGCTTCATGATCTGTCCTAAAAGTTCTGCCCTGTCCATCATAGGGATATTGTGCTGTTTGGCCGCTACAAATTCAGGGTTATCCGGGTGAATGGCAGCGGTATAGACAATAAGATCAATATCGTCGGTAATATTCTGGGCGCACTGCCCGTAGTGTATGGCAACACCCTGGGATTCAAGATGGCGGGTGATGCTGCTTTCGTGGCTGTCAGAACCGGTCACTGTAAAGCCCCGGTCCAGGAGTACTTCTGCCAAGCCGCTCATACTGATACCGCCGATGCCCATGAAATGTACTTTAATAGGGCTGTCAAAATTTAACTGGTACATAAATTATACACATCCTGTCTGTTATTTATAAAAGCCCGGCCATTTGGCGAACCCCGTGAGGGGGCTATATGCCAGTGCCAGGTGAAATATTAATTTGACCTTCATCATGATTTATGTTCATTATAAACACAGTTTATAAAAAAAGCAAAGGCTTTATGTAAAAAAGGGGAACTGTTACGAAAAGCATAACAGTTTATGACTTTTCACAGAAGCCATAATCCTTGCTGCTTCCGGCGTAAAATAGTGATCCTTGTGAGGGTCAAACAGTTGTGTAGGGTAAAAATATCTAAAAAATGGTCTTTGCTCCTGTGTAAATATATTCAAAAGAACGAATCGAATTGAGACGAAAAAACTCGAAAAATGGTAAGATTGCATAGATTAGAAGCTTAAAAATAAAAAAAACTGGTAAAAGTATTCACATTTAGAAGGAATGGTGGTATAATGAAAAACACATGGTGGACATGTACTGCTGCTTTATTATTAAGGCCAGTCAGCCCGCCGATAAACTCAGTTTAACACATAAATAAAACAACAAGAGGTGATTGCGTGATCAAGAAAGAAATGATAGCAATGCTGCTGGCGGGAGGCCAGGGCAGCAGGCTGGGAGTCCTGACTGCCAATGTGGCCAAGCCCGCCGTTGCATTTGGCGGCAAATATAGAATCATTGATTTCCCTTTAAGCAACTGCATCAACTCCGGTATCGACACGGTAGGTGTTTTGACGCAGTACAGACATTTAAAGCTGAATACCCATATCGGCATCGGTGTTCCATGGGATCTGGACCGTAATTACGGCGGAGTGACCCTTCTTCCGCCTTACGAGAAGACCGAACATTCCGATTGGTACTCCGGTACAGCCAACGCCATCTATCAGAATATGGAGTACATAGAGAGTTATCATCCAGAATATGTACTGATCCTTGGAGGAGATCATATTTATAAGATGGACTATGAGGTGATGCTGGACTATCACAAATCAAGAAATGCCGATGTGACCATCGCCTGTATGCCGGTGCCCTGGGAGGAGGCCAGCCGGTTTGGAGTTGTGGTGGCGGATGCCACCGGCAATATTCAGGAATTTGAGGAGAAGCCGGAGAAACCCAGCAGCAATCTGGCGTCCATGGGTATTTATATTTTTAACTGGAGTGTTTTGAAGGAAGCACTTCTGACATTAAAGAGCGTCCCCGGTTGTGATTTTGGAAAGCATGTGATCCCTTACGTTCATGATAAAAACCATAACTGCTATGTTTATGAGTTTAATGGATACTGGAAAGATGTGGGAACTTTAGGTTCCTACTGGGAAGCCAATATGGAGCTGATCGACATTATTCCCGAATTTAATTTGTATGAGGAATTTTGGAAGATCTACACCAACAATGATATTATCACGCCTCTTTACTTTGGGGAGTCCTCAAAAGTGGAGCGGTGCATCATCGGCGAGGGCGCTGAAGTTTACGGCGAAGTGTCCGGAAGCGTCATTGGCGCCGGCGTGACCATCGGCGAGGGCGCCGTGGTGAAAAATTCTATTATTATGCGGGGCGCGTCCATCGGAGCCGGCTGTGTCATTGATAAGGCCATTATCGGCGAGAATGTGAAGGTGGGCGATCATGTGGAGATGGGCGTGGGCGAGTTTGCGCCTAGTGTCTTAAACCCCAAGGTTTACGCTTTTGATCTTGTGACGATCGCTGAAAACTCAGAGATTCCGTCAGATGTAAAGATCGGTAAAAATACAGCGATTTCCGGCGTTACTTTTGCAGAAGATTATCCGGATGGGTTACTGGCAGGCGGACAGGCAATAATTAAGGCAGGTGATATGTGATGAGAGCAATAGGTATTGTATTGGCAGGCGGAAGCAATAATAAGATGGAAGAATTATCCAAACGCAGAGCTGTCGCGGCGATGCCCGTTGCGGGAAGCTTTCGCTGTGTGGATTTTGCTCTGAGCAATATGACCAATTCCCATATTAAGAAAGTCGCTGTCATGACCCAGTATAACGCCCGGTCATTAAATCAGCATTTAAACTCATCCAAATGGTGGGATTTTGGCAGAAAGCAGGGAGGACTTTTTGTTCTCACTCCCACCATCACCGATGATAACAGTTACTGGTACCGGGGGACGGCAGATGCTATTTATCAGAACCTGGATTTCCTGAAGGACTGTCATGAACCCTATGTGATCATCACTTCCGGGGACTGTATCTACAAACTGGATTACAATAAAGTGCTGGAATATCATATTTCCAGAAAAGCGGACATCACTGTTGTCTATAAAGAGATGGATCCTGAGGAAGACGATCTGACCCGCTTTGGTGTTATAAAGCTGGATGATCAGGAACGTATCACTGATTTTGAGGAGAAACCTCTGGTGGCCCGTCAGAATCTTGTGTCTACGGGAATTTACGTAATCCGGCGCAGGCATCTCATTGAGCTTCTGGAGAAAGCCCATGGGGAGCAGAGAAATGATTTTGTTCAGGATATTCTTGTAAGATATAAGGAGCAGAAACGGATCTTCGGCTATAAGATGGAAGGGTACTGGCGCAATATCGCCACCCTGGATTCCTATTTTAAGGCCAATAAGGATTTCCTAAAAAAAGAAGTGAGGGATTACTTTTTCAAGGAATATCCCAGCGTTTACTCAAAGATTGCGGACTTGCCGCCGGCCAAGTTTAATCCCGGAGCCAACGTGAAAAACAGTCTGATCTCCAGTGGCTGTATTGTCAACGGGGATGTGGAAGATTCTGTTCTTTTTAAGAAAGTTTATGTTGGAAACAACTGTGTGATCCGCAATTCCATCATTTTAAATGATGTCTATATCGGCGATAATACAGTGATTGAGAACTGTATTGTAGAGAGCAGAGATACGATCCGGGCAAATACTTCCTACACCGGTGAAGATGGAAAGATAAAAGTTGTTATTGAAGACAATGAGCGCTATATTCTTTGATTAAGGCAGCCATTGAATTGAATATGTTAAGAACTTAAGGGGGACTTGCACTATGCAGATTACAGATGTGAGAGTACGAAAAGTCAGCAAAGAAGGTAAAATGAAAGCCGTTGTATCCATTACCCTGGATAATGAGTTTGTTGTCCATGATATTAAAGTGATTGAAGGAGAAAAAGGCTTATTTATCGCAATGCCCAGCAGAAAAGCGGCAGACGGGGAGTATCGTGATATTGCCCATCCTATTAATTCCGAGACACGGGAGAGGATACAAAATATCATTCTCCAGAAATACGAGATCGCTGCTCTGGAAAGTGAAGAGGAAGAAGCGCAGGCCCAGTTTTAAAGAAGGCTAAAAAGGCTGTCTGAAAGAATTTTAAGACCGCATGGCGGACATTATCTGTCCGCAGTGCGGTCTTTTTAATAAGTTTCTCCGGCTGCCCCTTGCAAAGGGCTTTTTTTTGTGCGTATAATAGAGGGGCAACAAAAAGAAAGCTGGTGAGATATGTATATAATCGCAGGGTTGGGAAATCCGACCAAGACTTATGAAGGAACCCGCCATAACATTGGCTTTGAGGTAATCGACCGCCTGGCAGACCGGTGCCGTACACAGGTCACTGTGAGAAAGAATAAAGTTCTGTACGCAAAGGCTATACTGGAAGGTGAGCGGGTGATTTTGATCAAACCCCAGACCTATATGAACCTGTCCGGCGAGGCGGTTCGTGAAGTGGCGGATTACTATAAAACGGAACCTGAAAATATTATCGTTATCTACGATGATATTAATCTGGAACCGGGGCAGCTCCGTGTCCGGCAAAAAGGCAGCGCCGGTGGGCATAACGGCATTAAAAATATTATCGCTCATCTGGGAACACAGGAATTTCCACGAGTCCGGGTGGGCGTGGGAGAGAAGCCCAAAGGCTGGGATCTGGCAGATTATGTGCTGGCCCGTTTTAGTCCGGAGGACAGGAAGATTATGGACGAGGCGGTAGATCTGGCTGCGGACGCTGTGGAAATGATCCTGAGGGAAGGCGTGGCCGCGGCGATGAACACATATAACGCAAAGAAAAAATGACAGCTTTGTAAAACGGGAGGGAGACCATTTGAAAGCTTTTTTTGAACCGTTGCAGGAGATGGGCGAATTTGAGAAAATCCGGGAGGATATCGGGAAAGACCGGCTGCCTATCCATATTGACGGATGCATTGACGCCCAGAAAAGTCACTTTGCCTGGGCTCTTTCCGGGGATTTTAAGTATAAGATCCTGATCACTTATGACGAGGCAAAAGCCAGGGAGCTTTATGAAGACTACCGTTTTTTTGACCGGAACGTTCTTTTTTATCCGGCGAAAGATGTGATTTTTTACAACGTGGATATTCATGGCAATCTGATTGTCAGCCAGCGGCTGAAAGTGATCCGCCGGCTTTTGGATGGCGAACCCCTCACCGTGGTCACAACCATTGATGCTCTCTTAGACCGGGTACTTCCCCTGTCGCTGATCCGTTCCCATCAGATCATTGTGGAGAGCGGGGCAGTCGTTGATACGGAGGATTTAAAGATCCGGCTGCTGAATATGGGCTTTGAGCGTGTGGGACAGGTGGAAGGTCCCGGACAGTTTGCCGTCCGCGGCGGCATTATCGACATTTATAATATGTCCGATGACTGCCCTTATCGTATTGAGTTGTGGGACGATGAGGTGGATTCTATTCGCAGCTTTGATGTGGAGAGCCAGCGTTCTATTGAGCAGGTGGAAACATTGACCATTTATCCCGCCTCAGAGTTTGTATTTACAAAAGAGATCTTAAATGCAGGCGTGGATAAAATACGCCGGGCCAGAGATGAAGGGGTAAAGAAATTTTTAAAAGACAAAAATAATGACGCGGCCCTCCATCTGAACCAGACGATCGACGAGCTTTTGGAAGGGATCGAGGAAACTTACTCTTCTATAAATATTGACAGCTTTATCCCCTACTTTTACGGAAATACATGTTCTTTTTTGGAATATTTTTCAAGGGAAGAAACAGTCTTTTTCCTGGATGAGCCGGTGCGGCTGGAAGAAAAGTGCCGGGCGGTGGAGCTGGAGTTCCATGAGGGGATGACCGGGCGTCTGGAGAAGGGCTATATTCTTTCCGGACAGATGGACGTGCTTTTTATGAGCCGGACCATTTTTGCCCGTCTGGAAATGGGAAAAACGGTGATGCTCAGCACTATCGCCCAGCGGATACGGGAGCTTACGGTGAAAGAGAGCTATAATCTGACAGTAAAATCCATCAATCCATACAACAGCAATTTTGAGCTGCTTGTAAAAGAACTGGAGCGGTGGAAAAGGGGGCAGTACCGGATCATTTTAGTGTGCCGCTCCCAGACCCGCGCCCAGCGGCTGGCCAAAGACCTGACAGAATATGATCTGAACGCTTTTTATACCCCGGATATGGACCGGATTGTCCAGAGCGGGGAAATCATGATCGTCCACGGCAGCCTTGGCCGGGGGATGGAGTACCCTCTTATTAAGTTTGCCATTGTGGCGGAGAGCGATATTTTCGGGGAAGAAAAGAAGAAAAAACGCCGCCCTAAAATCCATGAAGGGGAGAAGGTCCGCAGTTTTGCTGATCTTTCCGTGGGCGACTATGTCATCCATGAAAATCATGGATTGGGAGTTTACCAGGGGATTGAGAAGGTGGAGGTGGACGGTGTTACCAAGGATTATATAAAGATTCAGTATGCCGCCGGAGGAAACCTTTATATTCTGGCCACCCAGTTGGATATGATACAAAAGTACGCCGGAGCCGGAGGGCGGCATCCGAAATTGAACAAGCTGGGCGGCCCTGAGTGGGGGAAGACCAGGGCAAAGGTACACAAGGCTGTCCGGGAACTGGCCACAGACCTTATCCGCCTTTACGCTGCAAGGGAGTCAAAGACCGGATTTGCCTACAGTCCGGATACAGTGTGGCAGCGGGAGTTTGAGGAAATGTTTCCCTATGAAGAAACGGCGGATCAGCTCACAGCTATTGAGGCCACGAAAAAGGATATGGAAAGCACAAAGATTATGGACCGGCTCATCTGCGGCGACGTGGGCTACGGAAAGACTGAGGTGGCCATCCGGGCCGCCTTCAAGGCAGTGCAGGATGGAAAACAGGTGGTGCTGTTAGTGCCTACCACCATCCTGGCCCAGCAGCACTATAATACCTTTGTCCAGAGGATGAAAGATTATCCGGTGACTGTGGATCTTTTATGCCGGTTCCGGTCAAAAGCCCAACAGACGGCCACCTTGAAGGAATTGAAAAAAGGCATGGTGGATATCCTTATCGGAACCCACCGGGTACTGTCCAAAGATGTGGAATTTAAAGACCTGGGCCTACTCATTGTCGATGAGGAGCAGCGCTTCGGGGTGACCCACAAAGAGAAAATTAAAAAAATGAAGGAAAACGTGGATGTTCTTACGCTGACAGCCACACCTATACCAAGGACCCTCCATATGAGCCTGGTGGGGATACGGGATATGAGTGTGCTGGAAGAACCGCCCATGGACCGCATGCCTGTTCAGACCTATGTCATGGAGTTTAATGAGGAAATGGTCCGGGAGGCGATTAACCGTGAGCTGTCCAGAGGGGGCCAGGTCTACTATGTATTTAACCGGGTCAACGGTATCCAGGAAATGGCTGCGGCTATCAGCCGGCTAGTGCCTGACGCCCAGGTGGCCTACGCCCACGGGCAGATGAACGAGCGGGAGTTGGAAAAGATCATGTATGGTTTTATTAACGGTGAGATCGACGTCCTTGTATCCACAACCATTATTGAGACGGGACTTGATATTTCCAATGTGAATACAATGATCATCCATGACGCGGATAAACTTGGACTGTCCCAGCTCTATCAGCTCCGCGGCCGGGTAGGGCGGTCCAACCGCACTGCCTACGCCTTTTTAATGTACCGGCGTAACACTATCCTTCGGGAAGTGGCGGAAAAACGTCTGTCGGCTATCCGTGAATTTACAGAGCTTGGCTCCGGGTTTAAGATCGCTATGAGAGATCTGGAGATCCGGGGGGCGGGAAATCTTCTCGGTGAGCAGCAGAGCGGACATATGGAGGCTGTAGGTTATGATCTGTACTGCAAAATGCTCAACGAGGCGGTGAAGGAACAGCGGGGCGAAGAAGTTGAGGAAGATTTCGAGACGACTATTGACCTTGATATGGACGCCTATATTCCTGCAACCTACATTCGCAACGAGTTCCAAAAGCTGGATATTTATAAGCGTATTGCGGCCATATCTTCCCAGGAGGAATATGAGGAGATGGCCGACGAGCTGATGGACCGGTTTGGAGAGCTGCCTAAAGCTGTCCAGAATCTTCTAGGCATTGCCTTGGTGAAAGCCCTTGCTCACAGCGCGGGGGTTTCTGCGATTACCCATCGGGGCAATGAGACAAAAGTGACTATGTTTCCACGGGCCAAAGTTCGGGGGGAGCGTATTGGTCCTCTTCTGGAAAAGTACCGGGGGGCCATGAAGTTTACTATGGGGGATAACCCTTACTTTTCAGTGAAAACAAAAAGCGGGCCGGGATTTGACCTGATCCGCTGTGAGAAGATACTTATCTCAGATATAAAAACATTAACAGGGGAATAATTTTTCGTAACAGTTTAGGGCGGCGGGAAAACATCCGATGCTTCTTGTCCGGCCACAGGACGGACAAGAAGATGCGCCGCCCCGAATAGTTACAACTTTTCCCGGAAAGGATATTGGAACATGATTAAATTACTGAAAAAAACAACTGCAGCGGCTGCGGCGCTCTGCCTCGCGGCTGGAATGATCGCCGGCTGCGGAGAAAATACGGCGGATACTAACGGGCAGACCCAGGCGTCCCAGACAGAGGAGAGCGGGGCGCAGACCGGCGGGGAATCGGAGACGGATGTTCAGGAGACGGAGGCTGTGACTGAAAACCAGCCGGTGGACCCTGACGCTGTGGCCCTGACCATCGACGGCGTGGATATTATGGCGCCGGAGCTGTTTTATAATTATCTGAGTATGCGAACTCAGATGGAATACACCGGGTCTATTGACTGGACAATGACTTTGTCGGAGGACGGGATGACCTACGGAGATTATCTGAAACGTCTTGTGGAAAGCCAGGTTCTCCAGACCGCGTTCTGGAATACCATGGCAGAGGAGGATCAGATCACCTTATCTGATGACGATCACGAACAGATCGCTGAAAACCTTGCCAGCTTCAACGCCAATGTCTCTGATGCGGACAAGGAATTTTACGGTTTTAATGATGAAAATGTGACCCAGATCCTTGAGCATCTGTCCATCGCGGCGAAAGTGCTGGATACAGAGGTGGAAAAGCAGATCGCCCAGTTTACGGAAGATGAGCAGCAGGACTGTATTTTCCGCACAGTTGATCATATTCTCCTGCTGACGGCTGCACCTGAGGAGACCAATGACTCCGGGGAAACACAAAGCATGTCTGAGTCAGAAGCCCAGAGCTACAAAGAGTCCCGTTACGCTCAGGCCCAGGAAATTCTTGAGCGGGCCCAGGCCGGAGAGGATTTTGAGGCACTGGCGGAAGAATATAATGAGGATAGCGGTTTTGAGTATTCTCTTAACCGGAACGGGGAGAGTCCTGACGGAGTGACTTATGTCCAGGAATTTACCGATGGCGCCTTTGCCCTGGCTGAAGGGGAGATGGCTATTGTTGAGACAGAGTACGGTTATCATGTGATGAAGTGCGTTTCTGAAAATAACGAGGAGCTTACCCAGTCCGCCCAGCGCAGTCTGGCGGTGAGCAAGTATAACGAGACTTACCAGCAGTGGCTGGAGGATAATAACCCTGAGTTTTATCAGGGATGGCAGGACTTTGTCGTGTTGAACACGCCTGCCCAGGAGAGCAGCGGTGAGACAGAGGCGTCTGACCAGAGCGGCAGCGAGGCGGACACAGCCGCCGCAGACAGCTCCAGTGACACAGCCGCCGCAGACAGCGGTGAAGGGGATGCAGGCGCCGGCCGCGGCGACAGTGAGACTGACGCCGGACAGACGGAGACGGCGGCTCAGTAACGGGAAAAGGACAGACCGGTGGTGGGTTACTGTTCACTGGCAAGCCAGTGAGCAGTAACCTTCGCAGGCTTATTTAAAGTTTTGCTTCGCAAAAGAAGCCTGCGAACACCTGAATCACGTTCTTACGCAGCCATACAGCAAGTGTCTGGCTGCTGTGTGAAGGTAACGGAGGTGGTACTGTGAAAAAGGGAAAAAAGAAGAAAAACATTGTCCTTAACGTTATTTTGGTGATCGCACTGATCTGCTTTGTAGGGAGTGGCGGATATTTGCTGAAATATTACTGGGATGGATGGCAGTCTCAGCGGGAGATTTCTGCTCTGGAAGATCTCATCCTGCCTGATGACCAGGTGGCCGACCAGTCCTCATCGGAAAGGGAAAATCCGGAGACTTCCGGCGAAGGGGCTGAGACAGAGGCTTCTAACCGCTACGCCAGGCTTGTGGAGCAGAATCCGGATTTTGTGGGCTGGATTGAGATCGAGGGTACTGCTGTCAGCTATCCGGTGATGTACACTCCTGAGGACTCTCAGTATTATCTTCACAGGAACTTTGACAAAGAGTATGAGTACAGCGGTCTGCCCTTTGTGGACGGGGCCTGTACTCTGGAGCCTCGAAGTACCAACGTGATCATTTACGGCCACAATATGAAAAATGATACGATGTTCAGTCATCTTCTGGACTACCAGGATGAGGATTTTTATAAAGAACACCCGGAAATTACTTTCAATACCATTTACGGCGACGGGCAGTATGCCATTGTGTCCGTGATCCTTGGCCGGGCGCTCTATGAAAATGAAGATGGATTTCGCTACTATGGTCTGATCAATGCTGCCTCCAAGGAGGAGTTTGATCAGTATATGGACAACATCCATGCACTTGAGCTGTATGACACCGGAGTGGACGCCTCCTACGGCGATGAACTGCTTACCCTGTCCACCTGCGAGTATTCCCAGGAAAACGGGCGGCTGGCCATAATTGCAAAAAAGATATAGCCTTAACCGGGAAAATGTGCTACAATACACTCAGTACCATTGGTAAAAACTACTAATGATAGAGCGAAATAAATTCGTTAAATTATCAAGAAACAACAAAAAACGCGGTACGGCAATTAAACCAGGAGGTAGCTTTATGAATGTATTTGTAGTAAACTGTGGTAGCTCATCATTAAAATACCAGCTTATTGACGCCCAGTCGGAAGTGGTGCTGGCCAAAGGTCTTTGCGAGCGCATTGGCATTGAAGGCAGTCAGATCGTCTATAAGCCGGCCAGAGGCAAAAGAAGCGGCGATAAGATTGTGATCCAGTCCCCTATGCCTGATCACACCAATGCCATCCGCATGGTGCTGGAATGTCTGGTTAACGAAGACTATGGTGTGATCGGTTCTCTGGAGGAGATCGGTGCTATCGGACACCGGGTAGCTCACGGCGGCGAAAAGCTGGCGTCCTCTGTAGTCATTGATGATGAGGTTCTCAAAGATATTGAGGAGTGCTGTGAACTGGCTCCTTTACATAATCCGGCCAATCTCATCGGCATCAATGTGTGTCATGATCTGATGCCCCATGTTCCCATGGTTGCTGTGTTTGATACAGCATTTCATCAGACTATGCCGGAAAAAGCCTATCTGTATGGTCTTCCCTACCGCTATTATACTGATTATAAGATCCGCCGTTACGGTTTCCACGGGACTTCTCACAGCTATGTGTCTAAAAAGGCAGCCCAGATCCTTGACAAACCTTATGAGTCCTTAAAGACTATCGTCTGCCATCTGGGTAACGGCGCCAGCATATGCGCCGTTAAAAATGGAAAATCTGTGGATACAAGTATGGGATTTACTCCGGTGGCAGGACTGGTCATGGGTACCCGCTGCGGCGACATTGACCCGGCCATCGTAGATTATCTTGTAGAGAAAGAACACAAGACTGTTCATGAGATCAATACGATTCTTAATAAGGAATCGGGGATCTACGGCCTGTCCGGCGGCCTGGTAGACTTCCGTGACATCCGCAAGGGCTGTCAGGAAGGGGATGAAAAGTGCCTGCGGGCCATGGACGTCTTTATGTATAATATTGCCACACGTGTGGGCGCCTACGCGGCAGCTATGAACGGCGTGGATGTTATCGTTTTTACCGCCGGCATCGGCGAGAACGGCGACCAGATGCGCAAGGATATCTGTGAGCAGTACTGGTCCTATATGGGTATAAAGATTGACGATGAGAAGAATCGTCTCTCCGGAGAGGATGTGGTTATTTCCACACCGGATTCTAAAGTGACTGTGATGGTTATCGGAACAAACGAGGAACTGATGATCGCCAGGGAGACAATGGCTCTTGTAAAGGAATGAAAAGGATTCTCCGGGCATATTCTGTAACAATCATGTGGGCCGGATAAAGTCCGGCAGGGATATGTCAAAGGTGGGGATCTTATGAAGGGAAAGATTCTGCCAATTATGGTAATCGGTATTATTTTATATCTGATTCCCTGGGCGGTAACATTATGCATACGAAAGAACATCCCTGAGGAGAAGGGCGAAACCTTTGACTCAGGGATTCGTGTTTATTTAAGCAATGGCGATCAGGTAAACTCCATGGATCTGGACGAATATCTGGTGGGGGTGGTGGCTGCTCAGATTCCGGGGGATTCTCCACTGGAAGCCTTAAAGGCTCAGTCAGTCATTGCCAGGACCTATGCTATGAACACTATTGGAGAGCGGAAAAGCGTGGAGGCTACAGAGCTTTCTCTTCCCTATTATTCCGATGGAGTTTTGCGCAGCGAATATGGGGAAAATTACAGCGCCTATCACGGAGCAATCTGTCAGGCTGTGAATGGCACCACGGAAGAAATCCTTACCTATGAGGGCAGCGCAGTCATCCCGGTATTTTTTAAATGCGGCAGCGGAAAGACCCGGGACGCCGGGGAGGTATGGGGAAGCTCTATTCCCTATCTTGTTTCCGTGGACAGCGCCTGGGACACGGACTGTGAGACCTGCCCACAGGAGATCGTTATGGATGTGGAAAAATGTATTGACCTGCTCAAAGGCGGGTTTAAGGATTTCCAGGCGTCACCGGAAACCTTTAAGGATACGGTGCAGATCCTTGAGCGGGACGGCAGCGGTTATGTGACCCGCATACAGATGGGAAACTGTGAGTTTACAGGGGAGGAGGCGCGTACTGCCCTGAATCTTCCGTCTTCTAATTTTGAGGTGCGGGCAAAAAGCAAAACGATTACCTTTAACGTGACGGGAATCGGACACGGCGTAGGATTGAGCCAGTGGGGAGCCTGCGCCATGGCCCAGGAGGGACAGGGGTACGAGCAGATCCTGTCCTGGTATTTCCCCGGCACAGCCATTGACACCTGAAGACTTTTGGGAGCGAAGAATCATTCTTCCCAGGATTCTTTAAGTCTTATATGTATAAAACTTCGGATTATGGTGAGACTATAGTCAGAGGTGATAATGGTGAAAAGGAATCTATTTAATTTTTTCAGAAACAAAGGATTTTATCTGGCCATCGGAGTATGCGCCTTAGCGATCGTGGCAGTCGCGGGGGTTGTTAATTATCAGTCATCCATGCAGGATCAGCAGATTGCTGAGAATGCGGCCGGATTTGAAGACGTGCCTGAGTCTGCCAGCGGCGCTGATGCCGTGGCGGATAACCGGACAGAAGATAATGATTACGATATGGATTACACCGAAGGTTATAATGCTGATGAGGTACAGGAGATTTTAAATGAAATGCAGGAGGAAGCGGCAAGAGCCCAGAGTGACGCCATCGCCGCCAATTCCGGGGAAGTTTCAGGCGTTGACGGCGCCCAGACTTCCGGTGAGGAAGATCAGGAAAGTACCGGTGAGTCCGCGCAGAGTACCTTTGCCGGATTTGATGGGACACAGAAGATGAGCTGGCCGGTTCAGGGGGATATCCTTCTGGATTACAGTATGGATACCACTGTATACTACAAAACTTTGGATCAATATAAATGCAATCCGGGAGTGCTTATTGCCACATCCATCAACACTCCTGTCAATGCGGCCTATGAAGGTACTGTTGCCTCGGTTACCAATGATGCGGCTCTGGGAACTGTTGTTACCATTGACATGGGCAACGGTTATCAGGCTTCTTACGGCCAGCTTAAAGATGTTACCGTCGAAGCTGGAAATACTGTTGAGAAAGGACAGACCATAGGAACAGTGGCTCAGCCGACAAAATACTTTGGCGAAGAAGGAAGTCATCTCTATTTTCAACTGACAAAAGACGGACAGCCAACCGATCCCAAAACCTTTATGGAATAAGAGAGGGGCAGGCATGTCCCTTGCACCAACCTGGCAGGCGTTTGCCGGATCATTGATTCCGGAAAACGCCTGCTTTTTATGTCCGGAAAGTGGACGGCGCAGGGAACACATTGCCGTTCCGGCGCATATATTATAACAAACGGCAAAAACTGCAGTAATTTGGCCGTTTGATCAGGTCTGAGGGCAGACCTGATGCGAGCAGCCGGTGTGTCATGTCAGCGGTGAATCCAATATGGAGCTGTTTTGGACAGTACATATTGAAAATCCGCAGCATATGAATTTTTACAGTGTCATCCACCGCCCCATAACATTTCAGGCTGCTTAATTATAGAGGGCCGGCTTTTGGCCGGCCTGTACATATATTAACTGTTTGGCCCGTCTATTCCGGATGGCTGAACATGAGAGAGTGACCGTTCAGCCCGCGCCTACGCTGCGCCGCGCTGATGGGTTGGACTTTAACGTATAAAGTTTGTGAAAATGGCCGGCTCTTTTTCAGGAAATCCGAAGGCTTCTTTGCCAAGCTGGATACTTTTAATGAGGAAGGCCATATTCTGTCCGAGAATGCGCATGGTCTGGAGCCCTTCTTTATCCTGGAGAGCTTCCTGGGCGTTGTTGCCGTGGATCATGTTCCAGTAACGGCTGGAGGCGATGGGCATATTGGAAATGGTAAAGTATTTGTTCAGCTCGTCAAAGGTTGCCGTATTTCCTCCTCTGCGGCAGCTTACCACGGAAGCGCCCACTTTCATGGATTTATCTGCATTGGAGCTGTAAAACAGCCGGTCTAGGAAGGAAATAAGGGTACCGTTGGCGGAAGCATAGTAGACGGGAGAACCGATGACCAGCCCGTTGCAGCGCTCAAATTTCGGGGCAACCTCATTGACCATATCGTCAAATACACATTTTCCAAGCTGAGAACATTTACGGCAGGCAATACATCCCCGAATGTCTTTGTTTCCCACGTGGATGATCTCCGTATCAATATTTTCACGGTTTAATGCCTGAGCCACTTCGTTGAGGGCAGTGTAAGTACATCCGTTGGCATGTGGGCTGCCATTAATCAATAAAACATTCATTCCAATTCCTCCTTGACGTGATCGTCTTCTTTTCGTTACAATATGGTGTAGGATAACCGTTTTGCCATCAGGAATACGCGGGCTGAACGGTTACGATGTAGGAGCAAAAAAAATCTTTTGACCCTGGCATCGTATTATGAGTTGCCCATTTGTCGGGCAACTCATCGTATTATTTCACAATATATTTAATCATTAAACAAGGTATCCGGTCAAGAGTAAATGAAAGCGGGCTCAGATTTATGAATTATACATACATTGTTCAATGCAGCGACGGGACGCTGTATACAGGCTGGACCAATGATATTGACAGACGGGTAAAAAACCATAACTTGGGCAGGGGGGCCAAATATACCCGGAGCCGGCGGCCGGTAAAGCTGGTTTACTGCCAGCCTTTTTTGACAAAAACAGAGGCGGCCAGAAGGGAATATTGGATTAAACAAATGCCGAGGAAAGAAAAGGAAAAGTTATGTAAACTATATAGTGAAAATGGAGGAATACAGATGAAAGAACAAACCGTTATGACAAAACAGGGTATGCTTGAGGGCGTACGGGAAGATGGATGTATTGTATTTAAAGGCGTGCCTTATGCTGAGCCACCGGTGGGAGAACTCCGGTGGAAGGCGCCAAAGCCTCTGAAACCCTGGCAGGGTGTGTTAAAAGCGGATCATTTTGGAAACCGTCAGGCTCAGACGGACCGCCAGGATCCGGCCTCTTTTTATGGAAAGGAATTTTACCAGGATACGGTATACGCTACTCCGGTGTCAGAGGACGGACTTTACTTAAATATCTGGGTGCCGGAGGACGCCCGTGAAAAGAACGCCGGGGAAGATTCCCTACTCCCTGTTGCCTTTTATATTCACGGCGGAGGTTTTTTGGGCGGCTGCGGCCATGAAGTGGAATTTCGCACCAACGCCTATGCCAGACAGGGCGTGATCCTTGTGACCATCAATTACCGCCTGGGAATCTGGGGCTTTTTTGCTCATCCATGGCTTGCCGCGGAGGATGAGGCGGCCTGCGGCAATTATGGGATCATGGATCAGTTGGCAGCGTTAAAATGGGTTCGGGAAAATATTTCCGCTTTCGGCGGAGATCCGGAAAATATTACGATTTTCGGCCAGTCCGCCGGATGTATCAGCACCCAGACATTAATATCCTCACCCTATGCCAAAGGTCTTTTTGCCAGAGCGATTTTGCAGAGCGGCGCAGGATATCCAATACTTCTGCAAAAAGATGTGAGCCTGGAGGACGCCTTTGAGCTGGGAGAACGGATTGTGAAAAAGGCAAAGGCGGACTCTGTGGAGGCGCTTAGAGCCCTTCCGGAGGAGATACTCTGTGATATTCAGACAAAACTTATTGTTGAAAATATGAGCGCCGGCAAAGGACTGCCGTTTTGGCCAGTGATGAATGGAAAGTTCCGTACCGGTACTTTTGATGAACTGACAAGAACCGGTCAGATTGCCGATGTCCCCATTATGATCGGTTCTACAAAGGACGATATTACCGTGACCCCTGATGAGGCCAAAAACAAAAACAGCCATTTGCGGCAAAGCTGTAAGGATTTTGCCCTTGAGACAGATAAGAACAGCCACAAACCATGCTATGTCTATTATTTCCAGAGAGACCTGCCGGGGGATGAAGCGGGGGCATTCCATTCCGCAGAGCTTTGGTATATGTTCGGCACTTTGGGTCAGTGCTGGCGGCCTATGACTTCCGGGGATTTTGCCCTTTCGGATCAGATGGTCCGCTATTGGACAAACTTTATGAAGAATGGCGATCCTAACGGTGCGGGCCTTGAAAAATGGCGGCCCTGCAGGGTGGACGACCCATTTGAGATGATTTTTGACGTGGAAAAATAAGGCAGAACCATTATGTCAAGGTGGAAAAACAGGATTCTCAATCCCCTGATCATGTTCCTGGCGGGGCTGGCTTCCGGTTTCATTGTTAAAGAGATTGACATTCATTTTTATGCCCAGCATTTTGGAATATCTTTAAGCGAAATTTTTTCACAGGCCGGCGTGTGGGTGCTTATAGGCGTTGCCATCAGCCTGTTCAGCAGAAACAGAAAATATGCCATGGCCAATATTTTTACATATTGCGCGGGAATGCTGATCACATATTACCTGACGGCCATGTGGACCCATTCGGTTTACGGATGGACATTTATTAAAGGCTGGGCGGTATTTGCCTGCCTTTCGCCGGTGATGGCCTATATAGTTACATTGACCAAAGGCCGGGGATTTCTCCCCATGGTGATCAAAATCGGTATTTTTGCAGGATATATTGGGTTAAATATTCTTTTGGGTGGCTTTATTAAGATTTATGATATTTTATTTTTAATTTTATTAGTCTATCTGTTATTTATAAAAAATTTCACTCAGACTGGAGAGCGTGATGATTAATATTTTTCAGCTATCCCAGACTTTTAACGTGAGAAAATTAACACCGGATGATGTGGATCAGATTCTTAAATTAAGTCTGGGAAATGAAATTTTTTACCAATATCATCCGCCGGTGGCTACGAGGGACAGTATTCTCAAGGATATGGAGATGCTTCCGCCGGGGAAAGATCTATCGGATAAGTTTTATATTGGGATTTTTAAAGAACTGCAGTTGATAGCCGTTATGGATCTGATCAGCGGTTATCCGGATTTGGAGACCGCGTATATTGGTCTGTTTATGATGGATATAAAATTTCAGGGCAAGGGAACAGGATCGCAGATTATTGAAGAATGCGCTTGTGGCCTGAAAAAGATGGGGTACAGGAAAATACGCCTGGCCGTGGATTGGGACAATCCTCAGAGCAATAGCTTCTGGCGAAAAAATCATTTTATTGTGACTGACGAAGAAAGGTATATCTCTATGGAGAGAATATTATAGAGCGCGGAGGTAAGACAATGTACAAGATTTTGATTATAGAGGATGACACATCTATGGCAAAGGCCATGAAGAAACATCTGGAATCCTGGGGCAATACTGTGGAGTATGTGAAAGACCTGGCCCATGTGATCACAGAGTTTACCTCCTTTGATCCCCATCTTGTACTTGTGGACATTATGCTGCCTTTTTACAACGGCTATCACTGGTGCAGTGAGATCCGGAAAATTTCCAATGTTCCGGTGATTTTTATATCGTCGGCCTCGGATAACATGAATATTGTTATGGCCATGAATATGGGCGGCGATGACTTTATTGCCAAGCCTTTTGACTTAAATGTCCTCACGGCCAAAATCCAGGCTGTGCTGCGCCGGACCTATGATATGGCGGGGAAAATACCGGTGCTGGAGCATAAGGGCGCGATACTGAATTTAAACGATACAACTCTTGTCTATGAAGATCAAAAAATTGATCTGAGCAAAAATGAGTTCCGTATTTTACAGACCTTAATGGAAAATAAAGGCAAGGTGGTCAGCAGAGATACACTGATGATGCGTCTGTGGGAGAGCGATGTGTATGTGGAGGAAAATACCCTCACAGTCAATATTGCCCGGCTGAGGAAAAAGCTGGATGGCGCCGGTCTGAAAGGATTTATTACAACAAAAGTGGGCGGCGGCTATATTATACAGTAGGGAGCGAAAGACATGGTGTTTTTTAAATATTTGCGCCAGTGCCGCAGGTGTATCCTGGGAATGGTTTTGTGTCTGGGGATTTATGGGGCTATTTTTGCCATGTATAAAGAACCGTGGGCGGTGATCTGGTATCCGGCGGTTCTGTGTGTTCTTGTAGGTGTGATTTTGTTTGTTGCCGGGTTTTTGGCGTATTACCGGAGGCATAAAGAATTGCTCCATGTCAGGGACAATATTGAACTTCTCTGGAAAAAACTGCCTGCGCCTCTGAATCCTGAGGAGGAAGATTACCAGAGCCTTTTAAAGTCCCTTGGCAGCAGAAGGGATGAGGAATACTGCCGCTGGCAGTCAAAACAGGCGGAGATGGCGGACTATTACGCCACCTGGGTCCATCAGATCAAAGCGCCCATTGCTGTTATGCGTGTGATTTTACAGAGCGAGGATACCCCGTCTAACCAGGAGCTATTGTCGGAACTTTTCCGGGTGGAGCAGTATGTGGAAATGGTGCTGTACTATGTTCGTCTGGATGAAGGGGCGTCGGATTTGGTCATTGAGGAGTGCAGTCTGGACAAGATTATCCGTCAGGCGATCCGAAAGTACGCGGGACAGTTTATCCGGGGGCGTATCCGTCTGGTTTATGAGGGTACCGGACGCACCGTCCTCACCGATGAGAAATGGCTGGGATTTATGCTGGAGCAGCTTTTGTCTAACGCGGTGAAATATACGGAAAAGGGGATGGTAACTATTTCGGTGGATGACAGCGATCATCTTATTGTGGAAGATACAGGGATTGGCATAGCGCCGGAAGATATGCCCCGGATCTTTGAGAAGGGATTTACCGGATATAATGGCCGTTCCGAGAAAAAGTCTACCGGTCTTGGTCTGTATCTGTGCAAAAGCGCCGCAAAGAAACTGGGGCATAAAATTTCTGTCTCCTCGGTTCTGGGACAGGGTTCACGGTTTGTTATTGATCTTGGCCATTATGATTTTAAAGGGGAATAGGCGCTCCTTTGCTCACGATCTGGCGCTCTGATGGCTGAACCATATGAGGCAGCAGTTCAGCCCGCGCCATTCGCAAAGCCGCGCTTGCGCGCTGACCCGCGGCTGTCGCCGCTCCTTTGCTCATTGTCTGGCGCTCTGCTCATCCGAAATGGGGCGGGCTGATTTTTATGCAAGCATAAATCATCCCGCCCATTTCGGATGGCTGAACTGCTGTTACAAAATTGTCACATTGGGATGTCCTATTGTCATGCCTTTCGATGGTTGATAATGGGGCATTTTGTTATTATAAGCCTATAGAAGTTTACACAGTGATCCGGCAGATATGTTAAATCGCCGGGAATGCCTGTATAGATGGCGGCTGTCCACTCTGTAAATAGCAGCAATATTTGGTACACCAGGAGGTTTATAGAGATGTCAATTTTAGAAGTTCATAATCTGGAAAAAATTTATACGACCCGCTTTGGGGGCAATCAGGTGAGGGCTCTCCACAACGTGTCTCTGGCCGTAGAGTCTGGGGAGTATGTGGCGATTATGGGCGAGTCCGGCTCAGGAAAGACGACACTGCTGAATATTCTCGCCACGCTGGATAAGCCTACCCACGGGGACGTGATCCTTGACGGGAAGCCGGTATCCAAGATACGGGACAAAGATCTGTCCGCCTTCCGGAGAGATAATCTTGGATTTGTGTTTCAGGATTTTAATCTTCTGGACACATTTTCCCTGGAGGACAATATTTTTCTGCCCCTTGTGCTTGCCGGGCAGAAATACAGCCAGATGTCTAAAGAGTTAACTCCGCTGGCGCAAAAACTTGGCATTACCCAGCTTTTGAAAAAATACCCTTATGAAGTTTCCGGCGGGCAGAAGCAGAGGGCGGCAGTGGCCAGAGCCCTTATCACTCATCCCCGGCTGATTCTTGCCGATGAGCCTACAGGGGCGCTGGATTCCCGGTCTTCCGACGAGCTTTTGGATCTTTTCGCCCAGATCAACAGGGATGGTCAGACTATTTTAATGGTGACTCATTCCGTAAAGGCGGCCAGCCATGCAGGGCGGATCTTATTTATTAAAGACGGGGAGCTTTTCCACCAGATTTACCGGGGAGAGAATACGAATGAAGAACTTTATGAAAAGATTTCACGGACACTGACAATGATCGCGACAGGTGGTGACAGACGATGAAAATGTTTTTCTACTGGAAGCTGGCGGGGACGGGAATCTTTAAAAACCGGAGAATCTATTTCCCATATATTTTAAGTTGTATCGGCATGGTCATGATGGAGTATATTATTATATTTCTGGCAAGTGACCCCAGCGTTACAAGCCTGCCTGGAGGCGGCGACATGCAGATGTTTATCCAGCTTGGCGTTGGAATTATCGCCGTATTTTCAACATTTTTCCTCTTTTATACTAATTCCTTCCTCATGCGGAGGAGAAAAAAAGAGTTTGGTCTGTACAGCATTTTAGGTATGGGACAAAGAAACCTTGTTCTTGTATTGTTCTGGGAAAGCGTTTTTATTACGCTGATCGCTCTTATTGCCGGGGTTTTACTGGGAATTATATTTTCTAAAGGCGCCCAGATTGTTATGGCCTATATGCTCCACGCTACTGCGGGATTTTCCCTCTCTGTGGGTGGGAAAGCCATTGAAACCACATGTGTTATCTTTCTTGTGATCTTTGCCCTCCTCTTTCTCAACGGGCTGCGCCAGGTGTACCGGGCAAAGCCTGTGGAACTGCTTAAAAGCGAGACAGTGGGGGAGAAGCCGCCGAAGGCTAACTGGGCCCTTGCTATTATCGGGGTGGTTATCTTAGGGGCAGGCTACTACCTTGCCATAATCATTGAGGAGCCTCTGTCAGCCATGCTGATGTTTTTCGTGGCTGTGATCTTCGTTATCGTGGGGACTTACTTTCTGTTTATTGCCGGTTCTGTGGTCTTGTGCCGCCTGCTGAAAATGAACAAAAGGTATTATTATAAAACAAGCCATTTTATTTCCGTATCTTCTATGAGCTATCGGATGAAGCGCAACGGCGCCGGCCTGGCGGCGATCTGTATTTTAAGCACGGCGGTGCTGGTGATGATCTCTTCCACAGCTTCCCTCTATTTTGGAAGCAACAACCTGCTGGAACACCGGTTTCCACGCCAGATCACAGCCAACATGGACACAGTGGATGACGCTGCGGCGCAGAAAATTTCAGATCTGTCCGATGCTATTTTGACAGACTACGGTCTGACCAGGGAAAATACTCTTGTCTATAAAAGTCTGGATTTAAGCGGGCTCATGGAGGGGGATACGCTGTATTTTGATCAGAGCCGGCTGACCAGCCTGACCGATTACGCCGCTGTGCGCCAGATTTTCGTGATCTCCCTGGATGACTATAACCGGCTGATGAATACCGATAAGACGCTAGCGGAGGATGAGATCATGCTTTACTGCACAAAGACATCCTATCATCAGGATATCTTAAACATTGAAGGCTACGGTACAGTGAAAATTAAAGAAAACCTGGATTCCTTTGTGGCCAACGGCATTGACACCCAGCAGGTCATGGCGTCTATGTTTATATTTGTCCCGGATTTCGATACGGCTATCCAGCGTTTTGACGCCATGCTTACATCCTACGGCATGGACAGCGAAGCCATTAGCAGCTACAAACAGACCTTTTTCGGTTTTGACATGGCGGGAGATAAAGAGACACAGATCGAAATTTATAACCGGCTGACCCAGGCACTGGCCGCAGACACGTCATTTCCAGAGGCGATTCTTGAGAGCCGGGCCAGCTCCTATGACGGCTTTATGGGCCTATACGGCGGTATGTTTTTTCTTGGAATCCTCCTTGGGATTGTCTGCCTGTGCGCCGCTGTGCTGATTATGTATTACAAACAGGTGACAGAGGGCTATGAAGATCAGGACCGGTTTGATATTTTACAGAAAGTGGGAATGACCCGGAAAGAAGTGTCAAAAATTATTCATTCTCAGATTCTTACTGTATTTTTTGCCCCGCTCATCGGCGCGGGAATCCATATGGCTGTGGCTTTTAAAATACTTACGGTGCTGCTGGCCATGTTCGGCCTGTATGATACAGGATTTACGGCCATAGTGACGCTGATCTGCTTTGCAGTTTTTGCGCTCTTTTATGTGTTGGTATATTTTGGCACATCCAAGGCATATTACCGGATCGTCAGCAAGGGGAGATAATTGAAGCTTGTGAAAAAGGCGCAGCAGTTCGGCTGCGCCTTTGGTAAAATTCCCTTACGGGCTGATCAGGCTTTCGGGATTTTCGGCAGTCATCAGGGACGACATCATACATCCCCCGGCGGCGCCGGCCTTTAAAATGTCCGGCATATTTTCAGGGGTAATGCCGCCGATGGCAAAGACGGGAACGGGACTTTCTTTACAGATCAAAGAGAGAAAGTCAAGGCCCCGTCCGGGCAGTCCGGCTTTGCACTGGGTGTTAAAAATATGTCCGGCGGTCATGTAGTTTGCCCCAAGAGCGGCGGCACGCCGGGCCTCATCCAGGGAGTGGACGCTTGTCCCCACTGCCTGAAAATCTGAAAGCAGTCCGGCATTTGCCTCAAGGACCGGCAGAGGCAGATGAATGCTGCAGATTTGCGCCGCCCTGGCCGCCTGAATAAAGGTGTGGGCGAAAAGAGGAACCTTATAGTTCTGACAAATGTCCCGGCACTGGATGAGGAGATCCAGATAATCCCTCTCATTCATGTCTTTTTCCCGGAGAATGATCTTTAACGGCCGGGCTTTTGCGATAGCCCGGAGCTGTTCCAGAAAAGGCCGGCGGCAAAGATTTCTCTGGGTAACGCAGATGACCCGGCCGGAATGGGTGACATAACCGGTCTGGCCAATATGGATGGTTTGCTGGTTTTTCCCGGATTTTGCGCTGGCAGGACAGCTATTGGGAATGTTGTGATCAGCAGGCATGGTTTCTTAAATCCTCCGGGAAATCTTCCGTCCACAGGTAATCGCTGTAAACCGGCTGGAGACCGTGAGCCCGGATGGCCGTGTCAACTTCAGCCACACTTCTTGGATCTGAAATTTCAAACTGTTCGTCCCCTTTGGCTTCCTCCTCATGTCCGCCGACGCCCACACTGACGCCGGCGGATATTTTTGTAGCGGCAAGGCCGATAACGTTGTCACGGAACCCGGCCCGCTCCCGTGTGGAGATAGTAATGCCGGCATAGGGCAAAAACAGGCGGTAGGCCATCATGACCTGAAGAAGCTGAGGCTCATGGACGTCTTTGGGGTTATTTTCCTCATTGTTGATGTAAGGGCGCAGCCGTGGCGTGGAAAATGAAATTTCCGCATGGGGGTATTTGTGCTGGATAAGGCTGGCGTGAAGTCCTGTTGCGAAGGCATCTTTGCGGAAATCATCCAGGCCGAGGAGAGCGCCGAAAGCAACGCCCCGCATACCGCCCATAAGGGCACGCTCCTGGGCGTTAAAGCGGTAGGGGAAAATCCTCTTTGGCCCGGAAAGATGCATTTGCTCATATTTTACAGGATTATAAGTCTCCTGGTACACACAGACATAATCCGCGCCGCACCGGTGAAGATAGGTGTACTCGTCGGTATTTAAGGGATAGATTTCCAGGGATATGGAAGAAAAATACTTCTGGGCGATTTTCAGAGCTTCGCCGATATACTCCACATCGGACATATGGCGGGACTCCCCGGTGAGGATCAGAATATCTTTCAGACCGGTTTTGGCGATGGTGGATAGCTCCCGGTCGATCTCTTCCATAGTCAGACGTGCCCGGTGGATTCTATTTTTACAATTAAAACCGCAGTAAATACAGTTATTTTCACAATAGTTGGCAATGTAAAGGGGAGTGAAAAGGGAAATGCTGTTGCCAAAGTGCTTCCGTGTTTCCGATTTTGCCCGGCGGGCAATATCTTCCAAGTGAGGAAGGGCGGCGGGGGACAGGAGCGCTTTGTAATCCTCTACAGTGATAGCGTCGTGGTTTAAAGCCCTAAAAACATCCTGTTCTGTGTATTTTTCATAATCATAATCTGCGGTGGCGGCAAGAACCGTGTCCATAATGGAATGGTCAATGGCTTCCATGCCGTCCATATAGGTCATATGGTCTGTTTTTGCTGTATTCAATGTGAATGCCTCCTAAAAATGTTACGGCAGCAATTTGGCTATCAGGGATAGGGCGGACGAAACTGCTGCACAGATGTATCAGTCCTGCAAAAATCCAGTCAGAGGGCTGGACGCCTCGCCTTTGTGTTCGAGAACACGGCCGGGTCCGGCAAGATAGGCCAGGCGGCCCGCCTCAATGGCAAGCTTAAATGACCGGGCCATAACGGCCACATCCCCTGCTGTGGCAATGGCTGTGTTGGCCATGACAGCGGCTGCTCCGATTTCCATAGCCTCACATGCCTGGGACGGGCGTCCGATGCCGGCGTCAACAATAATGGGAAGATCAATTTCTTCAGCAAGAATTTTAACAAAATCTCTGGTGAGGAGTCCCTTGTTGCTGCCGATGGGCGCGCCGAGAGGCATGATGGCCGCTGCTCCTGCATCAGCCATAGCTCTGGCGGCGGCGAGATCCGGCATCATGTAAGGCATAACAATAAATCCTTCTTTGGCCAGGATTTCTGTGGCCTTAATTGTTTCCCGGTTGTCAGGGAGAAGGTATTTGGAATCATGTATGACTTCCACTTTAACAAAATCGCCGCAGCCAAGCTCCCTTGCCAGGCGGGCGATGCGTACAGCCTCTTTGGCGTCCCTGGCGCCGGATGTATTTGGGAGCAGTGTAATGCCTTCCGGCATATAGTCAAGAATATTCTCTTCACCTCCGGCATTGGCCCGGCGAAGGGCCAGTGTCGCCATTTCAACGCCGCCGTTTTCGATAACGGCTTTCGTCATTTCAAGAGAAAATTTCCCTGAACCTAAAATAAAACGTGAGTTAAAGGTGTGTCCTCCAATAATTAATGGATCATTCATTGTGTGTGTCCTCCTGTATATTGTGTGATCTGAAAGATACCAGGGTCAAATTTTAATTTTACCTCAACATTATCTAAAAAGAATAGGGTCAGACGGATTACGGCTGGTCAATTCCCAGGATAAGCCGCAGGACCATGTTGGCCTGGTGAGCGGCGCACAGGGCAGCTCTGGGAGCCATGAGGCAAAGGCCGTCCTCAATACCGCTTTCATTGTCCCCACACAGATAAAGGTTTTTCATGACCCTGTGGGTTTTTATGTCATTGGCACTTCCATAGCCGGCAAGACCGGAAGCGGCCACCAGTTTTTTCCCCGGCTCCTGATCCAAAATGGAATTAACAAGGGCCGCTTTTGCGTCCGGGTCATCGAAAGCCTCACAGATAATTTCACAGCTTTTAAAAATATGAGGGGCGTTTTGGGCTGTGATTTTTTCCTTGTAAAGGGTGAGGTCAATGTAGGGATTGATCTGGTAAAGCTGCTGTGCCAGCGCCTTTGTTTTATCCATGCCTACGTGGGTGAGCATATAGTGCTGGCGGTTTAAATTGGACAGATCTACCTGGTCAAAATCTGCCAAAACAAGATGACCGACGCCCAGGCGGGTGAGCATGACGGCAATGTTTGAGCCAAGGCCGCCAAGACCGGCAATGCCCACATGAGCCGCTGCCATGGCATCAAAGACCGGGCGGGTATGGCGTCTAATCAGTGCCTCGTCCAGCATTTCTTTGGTGGGAAGTATTGTCTTTTCCATCAGCCGCCTCCCACAAAATGGACAACTTCAAGAGTATCGGCGTCGGATAGCATTGTTGTTTCATAGGCCCCTTTTGGGATAATGTCCCCATTTAATTCCACAGCCACCCGATCAGAATTAAAGCCTTTCTCTTCAAGGAAATCTTTAAGGCTTAACGGCTGGGCCAGTGAATAAATTTTTCCGTTGACTTTCATTTTTTGCCTCCTTAATTGAACCATCTCTAAAGCAGGACCATCCAGGATTGCAAGCAACCTGTTTGGCCTGCTTTGAGACTGGCTTCAGTTGTATCTGATATGCCGCGCGATGCGCGGCAACACCACGGATGAAAGCCACGGATGGCTCCGTGCAACGCACTCTCGCCATCCTACCCGTATTCGTACTCTACGGGCTGCCTATGGCATCCCTCGTACTCATACGGGTTAGCGTCTCTAAAGCAGGACCATCCAGGATTGCAAGCAGCCTGTCTGGCCTGCTTTGAGACTGGCTTTCATTGTAAAAAAATGCACAAAAAGGGCCGCACCCGCGGTGGTGCGCCCCTTCAATTAACGTTACCAGTATGAAAATGATCTGTCTCGGAAATCATATAAGTGATATATTCCGAACGTAAATAACTTAGCATAAAATAGCGGATTTGTCAACAAGAAGGGACATGTTTTGATTGTATTATAAGGGACATGTTTTTGATTGTATATTTTATCCATTGATTTTCATTGGCAAATATCATATATTATAGCTGTGAGCTGCGTCAAAAAGTAAAAAAGAATTTTTCAATCTTTGATGCCGCAGCTTTCTCTGCATTTACTGCTTCCTGAAAGCATTTGAGGGTTCATGTATGGAAAGAAAAAAATGAGGAAAACTATAAGGATATTAGAATAGGAAAAGGAGTGTGACAGTGATGAAAAAAACAGCAGCTTTTTTATGCCTTATTTTATCATTAAGTCTTATGGGATGTTCTGGCAAAGACCAGACACAGGGTGAAACCGTGGCCACTAATGCCAGTGAGAGCCAGACAGTAACCGATACGCAGACAAAGCAGGAAGCTGTCCGGGCCGTATATTTGAAAAATGACCAGGGCGCTTTATTTATAAACCTTGATCAGGAGAGTCCATTTACGGGGACATTGCCCCAGGACATTACCGATGAGGATGGCAGCGCTATTTCCGCAGATGATTTAAACAGCGGAGACGTAGTGGAAGTTTACGGCGACGGTATTATGCTCAATTCCTATCCCGGACAGTATCCCGGCATTACCCGGATCGTGCGGGTAGAAAAAGAAAATCAGGATTATGTGGAAAAATACGGGGAATTGCTGGATCAGTTCTTCCCGGCGCCAGATACGTCAAATCCGCCGGAATTATCCCTTAATTATACACAGACTGACGCTATTGTGACTGCGGTGTGTGACCGGTTTGGATATACATGGAGCTATACCAACGAAAATGGTGAGACGGAGGGGATTGCTGTTGATTCAGAACATGTTCTTCAAAGCGATGGCCTTGTGACCTTCACTCTGGAAGGAGAGACTGCTATGACTGTGGTTTCCGCCTATACGCCTGAGAGTGTTACTGTAACCCGGTGGACTGAAGAGGATCGTGAGGGCAGCAAAGATTCTATCCCTGATGGCGAAAATGTGACTGTGGAAAGCACAGAGGAAGGACTGACATTTACAGCTCAGCCGGGATATATTTATGAGATCGTCGGCCAGTGGCCGGAAGGGGAGGCAACCTACGGGTTTGAAGCGGTTGAAAAATCATGATGGCCGCAGCATGGATAATCTGGACGTTGACTAAAAATAGAGATAAAAGTATATATAAAATTCCATCCTGTGGCATTAAAGACCGACGAAGATCTGATGAAACTGGCCTTTGCCACAAAGACTTACCTTCTCAACGGCGGTAAGCAGGTGCAGTTTAACGTGGTTGACCGGGATGTGTTGATCGACGCCCAGAAAAATCCTCAGAACCACCGTGATCTTATTGTCCGGGTAGCGGGATACAGCGCCTATTTCACAACACTGACAAAAATGATCCAGGACGAAGTCATTGAACGAACTGGATTTCAAAATATGTAAATACGTATAGCATAACAACGGGGCGTCACCTGATCACAGGTGGCGCCCTTTAAAATCACAGGAACATACTTTATCATTTGTGAAATAAAATCAGCTAAAATTTATGCTTTTTTGTGATGAGGACTTTCTATTGTAATGCGATATTCTTCAAGTAGTTTATTACGGTACTCTTTATCAATGGTCGCCCGTTTCAGATCATCAATGCGGGCGTCGTTTAAAAGACAGGAATACAGATGGCTCACACGTTCCGCTCCTTGTTCGAGCCCTTGTTCGAGCCCTTGTTCGAGCCCTTGTTCGAGCCCTTGTTCGAGCCCTTGTTCAAGCCCCCGTTCAAGTCCCTGTTCCTGACCTTGTTCAAGGCCTTGCGCTAATCCCTGTTCAAGTCCCTGCGCTAAGCCCTGTGCCATTCCGCGCTCATGACCTAGCTCAAGGCCCTTGTCAAAAATCATCTGACCAAGCCTTGTCATAAACATCACCTCTTTCACTTCGTCCAAATCTTCTTCATTTTTGACAAATTTTTCAGCGAAAGCATAAAGCATTGCCAAAATCTGGATCTTATCATCCTCCGAAACCTCCTTTATGATGGATACAGCCGTGAGAATGCGGTCTTTTATGGAGGATGTTCCGCCCATGACCGGAGTGAGGGCAAGTTTTACCAGATCTTCGCGGGTCAGGAGTAGCCCCTCACTCTGCATTTTTTTTAATTGGGATAAGGTGAGATCGCCGTCCTCCTCGGCCATGGATATAGGTATAGTACGGTAAGTGTTAATACCGTAATGTTCCTCATAAACCTTCTTTTTTATACCTCCGGTAAAAATAACATATGTAATCACTTCTCTTTTTGTAACATAGTGAAGATGGGCTTCATAGGAATGAAAACGCCTTAAATCTTCGTCGCCGCCATCATGGCTCTGAAATTCAAAGTGAAGATATTTCCCCGTGGTTGTTAAAAAAGTATTGTCCATGTACATATTTGTCAGTATGAGAAGAGGAAGTTCTGTGAGCCCATTGTCGGCTTCGATCTCATCGGTGATCCCCCAGAAGGGGAGCAGTTCTTTGCCAAAAAACAAATGGGCTGTCTTAAAAATAATATCTTCGTAATGTGAGTTGCCGCTCAAATAGTCATTCCTTTCGTATGATTTGTCTGTTATCTTTTGTATTATCCAGAGCGTTTATACGAAAGTAAATTTGCCTGTCTTGCTTTGAGACAGACGTTCGTTGTACCTTTTATGTTCCTGACTCTAATATACCAAATTAAAAAAGGCAGCTCAAGACCTTCGACAAAATAAACTAATTTTCCTGTAACAGTTCAGCCATCAGGGATGGGCGGGATGAACTGTTACATTTTCCCTGACATAAAACATGATCTTAGTAATATACTCATTTTCATCATCGGTGGTGATATAGTCATTGACGCAGAACTCATAAGAATCCGACAAAATTTCCAGATGATGCTCACTGCAGTAGTCCAGTATTTTTTTATAGGAATTGCCAATGGACATATAATCGCCTACATGAAAAATGCTTGCGCATAATCCCTCCGGGAGGCGGCGGATAGAGGAACTTTTGTCAGTCTTTTCAATGGGAAGAAACGCGTGGGAAGCCTGGGTACAGCGGCCGCTGATAATACGCTCCATGGGTACAATGACGCCGCACTCAAAAAAAACGGGGAGAGAATCTTTAAAGGCGCCGGCAAAACACTGTTTTGTGGCAATGCTGATTTCCCGCATAGAGTAGGGGGCATCCACTTTTTCAAGAAGAATATATTGACTGGGCACATTCTCCACAATGACGGAGACTTCCTTTTTAATATAACCTTTGGCCTGCTCCATCTGGGAGCAGCGGTGGGAGAGACGGTTTTCAATGAGGCGAAGCTCACGGATCTGTTGGCGGATAACAGTCAATTGCCTGCGCAAAACCACCAGGCTGCTATCAATAGTGTAGTCTTTCATATATTCCCGGATTTCCTTTAATGAGAATCCAATCTTTTTCATGATCAATATTGTATCCAGCTTGTCGATCTGACTGGTGCTGTAATAGCGGTAGCCGTTGTCTGGATCTACATAGGCGGGACGAAACAATCCAATCTTATCATAGTAAATTAGAGTCTGATTGGAAATATTCTGATATTTTGATAATTCCCCAATAGAAAAATAGTTGTCCATAGTTTCACCCCTTTTATGTTCCATGGCTCTTGACATTATAGTTACTATAGCCTTTATGCTTTGATTATAGAACAGCGGTTTGGCCATACAATGAATAGTCCTATTATATCCTTATAAAAGGAAAATGGCAAGGCCGCGTGACAGCGCGGAACAAACTGTTACGCTGCGCTGCAGGACTGCGGTCTTTTGTTTCCGCCGTCAAAAATGACTAGGAGGTTTTATTGTGTTAAAAAAATGGTTTTCAAGAGACAGGATACTAGATGGTCTGTCCTGGAAACGGATTCTGTTAATTATTATTGGCGCTGCCATCTGTACCTTTGGTATTCACAACATCCATCAGCGCACCAGTATTACAGAGGGTGGTGTGATCGGAATGATGCTTCTTGTGGAGCGGTGGCTTGGCTTGTCCCCGGCAGTGATTACGCCTGTGCTGGATATTACATGTTATCTTTTGGCTTTTAAATATCTGGGCGGACGTTTTATTAAGATTTCGGTAATCTCTACTATGGCTGTCTCCCTTTTTTATAAGGTCTGGGAAATGTTCCCGCCTATACTTCCGGACTTTTCTGGATACCCCCTGGCGGCTGCAGTGTGCGGCGGCCTGTTTGTAGGTGTAGGCGTAGGAATTATTGTGCGCCAGGGAGGCTCCAGCGGCGGCGATGATGCCCTGGCCCTGACGATTTCCAGAGTAACCCGGTGGCGTATTTCTCGGTCCTATCTCTTTACCGATTTCACAGTTTTGGCATTATCTCTGACTTATATTTCATGGCAAAGGATTATTTTTTCAGTGATCACGGTGACTATCTCGTCATTCCTTATTGATTATATTCAAAATATGGGAAATGACAGATCCGGGCAAACTAAAGGTAAAAAGTCTCAAAATGCAGAAGTTTCTTAAAAACAGTGAACATAGGATGTGGTGAGAAAAAACGGAGATTAAAAACTGCAGGACCGCGTTGTCAAAAAAAGAAATATCCGATATACTGTATATGAATTGGGCCGGGCTTGCAGAAAAGTGTCCGGCTTTCAATCAAAGAGGTCTAGATCAGGAGGTTCAGAGACGATGCGTTTATTATTAGAAGAGACAATGGCGCTGGTGGTGGATTATCAGGAGCGGCTTATGCCGGTCATCTACGACAATGAGGAACTTGAACGGCGCAGCGCTGTTTTGCTGAAAGGCTTAAAAACACTGGGGGTTCCCATGGTGATGACACAGCAGTATACTAAAGGGATCGGTATGACGGTTCCGGCGATTACTGAAGCTGTAGGAAGCAGTGATTATTTTGACAAAATTACTTTCAGTTGCTATGAAGACGGCGCTGTGCGGGCGAGGATTGAGGAACTTGGAAAGAAAAATGTGATTGTATGCGGTATTGAAGCGCATATTTGTGTACTTCAGACATGTATTGATCTCAAAGCTGCCGGATATACGCCGGTGCTTGTGGCGGACTGTATCAGCTCAAGAAAGTCTTATGATACAGAAATCGCGCTGCTGCGGGCCCAGAGCGAAGGCATATATGTAACTACCACGGAAGCTGTTTTGTTTGAACTTACACGCAAAGCAGGAAGCCCGGTATTTAAAGAAATTTCCCGGCTGATTAAATAGCCGGGAAAGAAGTGACATTATTTTTTATTCCACAGGGCACAGGGAAATATAACAAATTTCGTAAGCTTTAAGTTCTTCAGAAATTTCCAACTGCTGGCCGGAGGCTGTCAGATGGAGGACATTCATTGCCGGACGGGCTGTGTGCCAGAGATATTCCAGTTCATCTAAAGTGATTTCCACGGATTCCCCGAATTTTTGTAGATGGCCTAAAAGATCATTTTGTCCGGGAGTGAGCCGGGTGATCTGCTGTCGATAAGCAGTATGGGAAGTATGTATGCCTAGTCTGAAAGTATATGTGCTTCCCATAGACAGATCCTGAAGAACAATGCGATTGGTGATTTCATATTCTTTCAGATGATAATATAGATCCGGCAGAGGACAGGCATTAAATAAAAGAAGATCAAAGCGTCCGGCCTGGTCTGTGGTGATGATATATCCCGGACCATGGGCAATAAGCCATGACGGCATCTTTTTGTAGAAAAGCAGGGCATAAAAGGACGGTTTGTAGAAAGAATTTCTCGTCATCAGGCCATTGCCGCCAAAAGTGAGTGGAAGTGTGTCAAGCTGAGAAACGCCGATGTCGCTGACATGACAGTAGACAATGGGATCTGTGTGATCCAGTGTTTCTTCCATATTGCTTAAAAGGCTGCACGCCGCGATACAACTGTCATTGATAGCGTTCCTTGGGGATACGGTTATGTTCCACTGAGTGATATATACAGGAATATGTTCCATGTGGTGTTTTCTCAGAATGCCATTCATAATATCCAGCGCCATTTTGGTAAACTGCGTCTGCCGCAGCTTTACCGGCGCCTCATTTTCCCCTTTTTGGTAAGGAAAACAAAACATTGAAATAAAGTCCGGTTCGGCATCGGAAGGCCAGTGTCCCAGAAGCGTGTCGATTTCCGCGGCCATACTGGGGAGCGCGTTTCCAACAGCGCCCAGCCGTGCTTTTGGTATAAGATTTTTGATCAATTTCCGGATCAAAATAAAGGTCAGGAGGTAATTATCCCTGTAGTCCGGGTCAAGGCTTCTGTCATTGTACCAACATTCAAATCTCCACTGGGAGACGGTATCGCTGCCATAGCGGATGATCCAGTGTTTCAGGAGATTTTCGTAAAATATTGAAGAATCTTCCGGGGACAGGGCGATATCCTCTTCCGGAGGCGTTGATGTAATATTTTCGATATCTTTTAGCGGGACATCGGAGCTTTTTGTCAGGTTGATCCACGGTTTAAGGTTATGGTTTACCAGAAAGTCAAAAATACTGTCCAGATGGTTGAAATCCAGCCGTGTAGGTTCGCCAAAACCGCAGGGAAAGATCTCTTTGGAGAAAATATCCCACAGCCTCACATAAGAGATGGATAATTTTTTTGTGACGTCCAGAAGCTGCTTTTGAAAATCGGAGCGTATGAGGATACAGGCTTCCCCCGCGTTGATTGCGTCAAGCCAGGGCTTTTTGTAGGGGATCGCTGTCTTTTGGGATACCTCCATGGATGTTTCGGCCGGGGTGGGCTTTTCTTTCCGGTCACTTGATTTATATTTTTTGCGAAAGTCCGAAGGACTTAATTTAGTATACTGGCGAAAAATTTTGCTGAACACGGAACTGTTGGAAAATCCGTGTTCCATGGCGATGTCTGTGAGAGGCCGTCCGGTGGTGATCAGGTCTTTTTGGGCGTGTTCCACACGGAGTCGGTTAATATAATCGGTAAAGCTGCACTGAGTGAGCTGAAAAAAATATCTGGAGTAAGTCGCCGGCGACATATAGTTCTGCCGGGCTAGGGTGTTTAAGTGGAGCTGCTGATTATAGCTTTCATTTATGAGATGGATGGAGTTTTCCATAATTTCTGTAATTTCAGATGGGCGTTTCATAGGACTTATCCTCCCTCCTGTGTCGATGTATTTATGAAATCTTTACAGAACTATTTTATAATATGCTCAAAGAAATGTCAAAAGAAGAAAGAATGAATGGCAAAATGAAAGCTGTTTTTTTGATGGATTTGAATATTTTTCCTAAAAAATGGGAGTATTTTAATGAAATATTATCTAAAATGCCCTGTTTTTGAAATGAAAAACAAATTTTATGAAAGAAACGGCAAGTAAAAATTTACACTTCCAGGTATAATTGAAACATCCTGTTAAACGATGTATATAAAGGGAGGAACGTAAATGCTGAGAAAAAAACTTTCAAGTATTATTGCTGTTGCACTTTGTATGGCCTTCGGACTGAGCGCCTGTGGAAACAGTGAAACACCGGCGGCTTCTTCAGACAGTACTCAGGCTGTTTCAGAAGATGCTTCGGCTGATGCCGGAGATACCACCGCTTCAGATGCCGATGGCGGAGAAGATTTGGAAGATATGGCAGAGATTGAGATGTATTATTATGCCTTCATTGCGCCTAAGGATGTTCAGCATGTGGAGGACGCGGTCAATGCTATTACTGAGGACGCCATCAATGTCCATGTAAATATTAATGTTCTTGATGTCAACAGTTTTATCCAGCAGATGAGTATTATGATGGCTGGAAGTGAGCGGATCGACCTGATGATGACCGGTTTCGCATCGGCTTCCTACTCTAACATGATGGCTCAGAACCAGTTGATGGATATCGCTCCGTACATTGAGGAGTATGGCCCTAACATTACAGAGACTCTGGGAGATATGCTCGACGCCACAACGATCGGCGACGCTATCTACGGCGTTCCCGCTTACCGGAATGTTGTATCATCCGCCTATATCTTTATGAGACAGGATGTTCTGGACGATCTTGGGCTCACTGAGAAAGCCCGCAACATGACATCCTTTGATGAATTTGTGGAAATCCTTGAGGCTGTACATTCCAGTGAAAAGTGGAGTTATCTCTATCCGTATCTGTACCAGCAGGGTTCTGGCCCGTTACAGACCAACGCCAATGTCAGCGGCAATTTTGCCGACGCTGATGTGTTCGATACACTGGGAGATACATTAGGTATTGTCCATGCCGATGAAAACGGCCAGGTAACATTAAATATGTCCACAGAATCCTACCAGGCGGCAGCGGCCATGGTGAGAGAGTGGGAGGCTGACGGATACAGTTATTTTGACCTGAGCGGTTCCGGTGGTTCCTGCGAGGACTATATTAAAAATGACGCTCTGTTTTCCTTTATTTCCTCTGCAGAGTTTGGCGCTGAGACAGCCAAATCCGCGGCGGCAGGTACGCCTATGGTCGCTGTAAAACTGTACAACAGCACCATATCTTCAGAAGCATGTACAAAATTTGCATTCTGTGTTCCCAGCACAGCCAAAGAACCTGCAGCTGCTGTGAAATTCCTGAATCTGGCCATTACAAGCCCTGAGATCAATAATCTTCTGGCATGGGGCGTTGAAGGCGTGGACTATGAAGTTGTAGACGGCGTTGCTCAGTATATCGAGGGCAATGAAGAGCCGGACTACCATCTGTTTGACTACAGCGTGCCTAACCAGTTCCTTTGCTACCCATGGGACGGCGATCCGGCAGATTTCAGAGAGCAGTCTGAGGCTGATCTCAAAGCATCGGAAGTTTCCCCATACCTTGGATTCTCCTGCGATCTTTCCGACTTTGTCAATGAGTCCGCGGCAGTGTCCAGTGTTATTGAGGAGTACCGTGATCAGATCGGCAGCGGTCAGGGATCAGAAGCAGTCCTTCAGGAGTATATTGATAAGCTCAACTCTGTAAATGTTCAGGCACTTATTGACGAGTATCAGAGACAGCTTGACGAGTGGATAGCTGCACAGGAGTAATATGCTCCAGTGAGGGTAATATGACCCAAGGCCCTGCATTGAACTAAACATCTCATAAAATACTGCCTGATGGGCAGATAAAAAACGCACCTTTGCATGAAAGCGGGGTGCGTTTTTTTATCGGTATTTTTCTTGATCAAAAATATGGGCGCCCGGCCACAGTCCCAGGCGCCGCAAAAATATCATTTCTTATCTTTAAAGTTGTGAATATTATCCAGGAGTTGATTTTTAAGCTCCCACAGAGGGCGGGATAAGTCCACGTAGACGGTCTGCGGGTTGGCAAGACGGCGGGACTCATCCCAGAGCGTATTCAGTTCTTTTTGGCAGTAAGTCTGGATATCCATAACGCAGGGGGATGTGTAGACACATTGTCCGCCCATAAAAATCGGGACGAGGAGTTCCCGGATAGTGTAGGAGCCTCCTTCCAGATAGGTGCGCTTCCATGTGGCGATAGGATCAAAAATGATCAGAGACTGCTGACTGTCATAAGTTTCATCGGCCAGAGCGATGAGGTCGCCGCGGATCTTTCCGGTCTCTTTGTCGTAGATCCGGAAGATGGTTTTGTTTCCGGGATCGGTGACTTTTTCAATATTTTCAGATACCTTGATTTTGGGGATAAACTTGCCGTCCGGGCCCTGGACGGCAGCCAGTTTGTAAACGCCCCCAAAGGCGGGACAGTCTTTGGAAGTGATGAGATTAGTGCCTACTCCCCAGGATGTGATCTGGGCGCCCTGGCTTCTAAGGCTCTCAATGAGATATTCGTCCAGATCGCTGGAGGCGGAGATCACTGCGTCTGTAAATCCTGCGGCGTCCAGCATTTTCCGGGCTTTTTTGGACAGGTAGGCAAGATCACCGCTGTCTAAGCGGATACCGTAGACCGAGGGCTTTGGAAGTCCGGCTTCTTTCATCTCGGTAAAAACCTGAATGGCGTGGGGAACACCGGATTTTAATGTGTCGTAGGTGTCCACCAAAAGGAGGCAGTTATCTGGATAAAGTCTGGCGTAATTGCGGAAAGCCTCCAGTTCTGTCTTAAAACTCATGATCCAACTATGGGCATGGGTTCCTTTTATAGGGATATTAAAAAGCTTTCCGGCAAGAACGTTGGAAGTTCCCACACATCCGGCAATGACGGCGGCTCTGGCCCCGTAAGTGCCGGCATCCGGACCCTGGGCCCGGCGCAGGCCAAATTCCATAACCCCGCCTCCGGCAGCATAAACCACCCGGGATGCCTTTGTGGCGATTAAGCTCTGGTGGTTGATAATATTTAAGATGGCTGTTTCCACAAGCTGGGCTTCCATAATCGGAGCGATAACTTTCAGCAATGGTTCTTTTGGAAATACGACAGTCCCCTCTGGGATGGCATAAATATCGCCGCTGAAAGAAAAATCAGCGAGATATGCGAGAAAACTTTCCTGAAAGATACCTGTAGACCGGAGGTATTCAATATCCTCCGCCTCAAAACGGAGATTTTTAATGTAATCAATGATCTGATCCAGTCCTGCGGCTATGGCATAGGCTCCGCCGCTTGGATTGTTCCGGTAAAAGACGTCAAAAACAACAGTTTCGTTGGTATTATTTTCGTAATAGCCCTGCATCATGGTTAATTCATATAAATCTGTGAGTAGAGTCAGATTATATCGGCTCATATCGGTTCCCCCCATTATTAAAAAATTGTTACTGCTCACCACGTGAACAGTAACACGCGCTTAAATTACGTGAAATTCGCTGCGCGAATAGCTTAAACGCGCACATGTATCACTGTTTTATTCCGGAAACGGCAAGTGATTCCGCTATCGTCAATAGTAACGAATAGTTATTATTTTAAAGCCTTTTGGAACAAAAAGCAATGACATTATCCGCTTTGGCGTACAGCTTGAAAGAAATGTAGAAAATTGTCTCGACATCAGGGCGGATATTCTTTATAATCAAATAAACAGGAGAAAAAATATAACAGTTCATCCCGCCCCATTCCTGATGGCTGAACTGTTACAAAAAATACTATGGGATTCAGGTGATAGTTATGAGTGATGGGAGAAAACTTCCTGGGAAGGATGGCCTAAACCACGGCGGAATGGAGAAGATCAGGAGAAAATTCCTGGAACAGACCATACGGGGCAAGTTTATACGACTGGCAGCATTTATGGTGCTGGGGGCATTGCTTGGCTGCATTATAGGTCCGGTCCGGGCGGCAGCGGTCAAAGAACCTACGTCGGTAAATGAAGATATTTCACCTCAGGGGAACGCACCGGAGGAAGCCGGCGCTGTGAGTGGCGGTGAAACTGCCGGCAGCGGCGCTGAAAGCGACGGAGGGGAGGTAAGCGGAGCGGCCTCGGATTCAGAATCTTTGGGGGCGGCTCAGGAATCCGGCGCGGCGGTCGGCAGTATGGATGAAGGAGAGAGCCAGGCGGCGGCCGGAGCCCAGTGTGTAAAGACGGTCAATCTTCTGGCTGTGGGAGATGATCTGATTCACTCCGGCATTTTTAAATCCGGACTTCAGGCCGACGGCTCCTACAATTTTGATCACTTGTACGCCAATGTTAAGGACGAGATTGAAGCCGCGGACCTGGCTATTGTCAACCAGGAAACTATTTTTACATACGACCGGAACGATTATTCCGGCTATCCTGTATTTGCCGGGCCTGTGGAGATCGGGGATGCGCTGGTGGCTGCCGGATTTGACGTGGTCACTCACGCAACGAACCATGTCTACGACCGGGGCGTTCAGGGAATCGAGGATACTCTGGATTTCTGGAAGACAAATCATCCGGAAGTGACGGTCCTTGGCATCCATGAGAGCCAGGAGGACGCAGACACTATTAAGACTGTGGAGTGCAACGGCATTACTTTTGCCATGCTCAACTATACTTACGGCATGAACGGTTTTGTACTGCCAGATGATCAGCCGTACCTTGTGGACATTCTCGATAAGGAGAAAGTGGCGGCGGATATTGCCAAAGCAAAGGAGATTAGCGATTGTGTCATTTTTTTCCTGCACTGCGGTGTGGAATATACATACACTCCCGCTGATGAGACAAAAGAGTGGGTGCAGTTCCTGCTGGAAAACGGTGTGGATATTACTATTGCCTCCCACCCCCATGTGCTAGAACCTTACGCTTACCTTACCGGGGAGGATGGCCATGAGATGCTTGTCTACTATTCCATGGGCAATTTTATTTCCACCCAGGATGAATATCCCCGCCTTATCGGCGGTATGGCAGAGATTACCGTTCAGCTTAAAGGCCAGGGAGATAACGCCCAGTTATCTGTTCTGGATTACGGTCTGGAACCTTTGTATACTCATTATAACCATAATACAGGCGTTTATACCGTTTATAAATTCAGGGACTATACGGACGAGCTGGCCCTTCAAAATGGCCTGAATGGAAAGAACGGGGTGACGCTGAGCCGTCAGGTCATCTGGGATGAGTTTGACGAAATTATGTCAACTTCCATTGAACAGCCGGGGGCGGTCTCCGTGGTTCAGCCGTGGCTGGAAACAGAACACAGTCTCCCGGCTGTGGGCGAACGGATTACCTTACAGGAGGCTGGATCTGCCGACGGGCCGGCTCTATCTGGAGCAGCACAGTAAACGGACATGCCAAACTCTGGGATGTAACGCTACAGATAATGGGGATTTAAGATGATATAAAAAATAGCTCTGCCGGAAAATACCATCTCCTGCAGAGCCATTTTTTATATTTGGGGATATAGATTTATTCGATGACTACCGTCCGTGTCATTGTCCCTTCCAGGGGCATGGGGATGTAGGCGGTGCGGGTGCAGACTGTAAGTGTCACCTGATGAGTGCCTTTGGAAAGTCCGCCCTCCGCAAGGACACGGACTGTTCCTGGTTCGCCGTATTCCCATTTGATAGTTCCCACAGTTTCCATCTCTTTTAATGTAAACCAGTCAATGTGATCCGGTGTAAAGCGGATATTTTCAGGATTCACTTTGACCCCGTCCACTTCTACGGCAATATAGTTGATCATGGAAAGAGGAATGCCTCTGTAGTAGGTAATATACGTCTGCATTTCATAGCCGATCACTTTTCCGTCTTCAACAACATTTTTACAGGTACCGTCAATAAATACATTATTATCAAACATAGTGATATCCTCCTTACCCTTCGATCTCTTTGATAAGTTTCTGAATTAACTTCTGATGGGCGGCTACCTGCTCTTTTTCCGGGATCTCATGATCCGGAAGTACCCACCGGTTGCCTTCATACTCTGTGGATACATAGCCGTTGTAGCCGTGTTTGTGGAGATACTCCAGGACTTCTTTATAATCAATGCTGTATTCTGTGCCTTCTTCGGTCATTTCATATAATTTAAAATGGAAATGTTTAATATATTTCACATAAGGGTCCATGCAGGAAAGGGGCCGGTTTTCGTAGCCTTCCAGATTCTGGGCGAAAAACATATCCTTAGCAGGGTCCTTGATCAGTGATTTCAGTTTTGGATCCATACCGCCGTTTTTCACATTCAGGGCAAAGAAATCCGTTCCACTGGCAAAAACTTCCTCAGCGTATTTGATAATTTCCGGGTTGGTTCCATAAACCTGCCGGCAGTAGTCACTGACAACTCTTGGAGGCCGGCGGCAGAACAGGCTTGTATCAGGAACAATACCTATGTAGGGGGAGTCCAGGCGGATCATTTCCTTCAAAAATTCTTCTGTTTTTGGCACGTCAAAGCCAAGGCCGCCGTGAACCTCAATGCAGAGGGCAACGTCGTTTTTAGCCGCTGTTTCAAGACAGGGCTCAAGAATCCAGGCCGGAACCATGGATACAAGGCGGATGACTTTAAAGCCAAGGCGGTGGGCCATGATAATTTCCTTTTTGATCAGGTCAATACACTCTCTTTTTGTCAGTTCCCTGTTTTTATAGAGATTTGTATTGAGGAAAATATCATCGCAGGCAAGACCAAGGCCGTATTTATTTACAAGATTATGCCACATGGCATAGGTTTCTTCTGATGGCTCCGGCGTGCCTTTGAGCATCTGGTCGGGGAGAAGCTCGATGCCGTCCACATGAAGATCTTTCATGTATTTAAAAAGATCCTCCAGTGTCATTTTTCCCCACAGAAACTGGTACTGCAGACTGTATAAACTTACACTTGATTTGATTCCCATATGAATCCATCCTTTCTTAATACCCCATATGGCCAAAAAACGCTTTTTGCCTCTTTATGGGGATTATTTTACGTTTCTTGTTTATGCTTATATTATAAGGCTTTAAAAGGTTTATAAACATATCTGAAAGCTGTCATAGACATGGACAAAACGATCTACATGAAGTAAAATAAACAAAAGAAGTCCGTTACAATGCTGTCGGATTTGCGGGCAAAGGAGGGATAAACAGATGAATGTTTCAGGTGTGGGAAGGTCTGGCCATGCATATTACAGTTTTCCGATGCATAAGCACGGTTACTGGGAGATCATGATAAATGTGAGAGGAAAAGGGCAGATGGAGATTGACGGCGAAAAATATAGTTTCCGTCCGGGTGATATTTTTGTTATTCCTCCGGCGCTGCCCCATAAAAAGCAGTCTGAGGAGGGCTTTGAAGATATCTGTATGTTTATTGAGGATTTCAGGAATATAGGTAACCCCGGGGTGAAGTATTTTCGGGATGACGATCATGGAAATGTGAGAAAGATCATGGATATGGCCTTTGAGTTTTGGAATAAAAGTGATAATAAGTGTAATACAGCGGTTGTCAACGCTATGGGCGATCTTCTTTATCAGTTGCTGGCCTTTATTTATAATCAGGGTCAGAAGCAGGACATCCGCATTGAGGCAGTGTTGGAGCAAATGCACGAAAATCTTGGCAATCCAAAGTTTTCCCTGGCAGACGCGGTAGACCGGTGCGGATACTCTCCATCTTATTTCCGGAAGATTTTCAGAAACGTAATGGGGGAATCGCCTCTGAGTTATTTTAACCGCCTTCGCGTATCTCTTGGGAAATCTCTGATCCAGCAGTACGGGGACAGCCGGAAGGTTAAAGATATTGCCGCGGACTGTGGATTTTCCGATGCCCTGTATTTTTGCCGGGTCTTTAAAAAATATGAGAACATCAGTCCGGCGGAGTATCAGAAAAAGGTTCAGGTCATTGATGTGGGGCCGATTTTTCTTGATAAATCCGAGGAAACTTTGCAGCGGGAAGCGATTTGCGATAGTTCACTCAGTTCCGTATCTGATAGCAGACCTGTTATTTGAATATAGCAAAAAAAGATTAAAAAAGGTATTGCATTTTATCACAAACTCTGTTATATTACATATAGAACAATTGTAACATTTGCGGCGGCCTGGTTTTTGAGAAAAGAGATTTTCCTCGGGCCGGGCCGCTGTTGACAGAGATAGAAGGAGGAAAGTCTTATGGATGTGAATAAATTTACACAGAAATCGTTGCAGGCTGTGCAGAATTGTCAGAAGATCGCCTATGAGTATGGCAACCAGGAGATCGACCAGGAACATCTGCTCTACAGCCTTTTGACTATGGATGACAGTCTCATCGCCAAATTGATCAATAAGATGGATATTAACAGCCAGGGCTTTGTAAATCAGGCTGAGAAGCTTGTGGCCAAGCGGGTGAAAGTTTCCGGACAGGTCCAGGTTTATATGAGCGACGCCCTCAACCGCGCTCTGATGCAGGCTGAGACGGAGGCCAAGCAGATGGATGACGAGTATATTTCCGTGGAACATCTGTTTCTGGCTCTGCTGGCTGTCCCAAACAGAGAGCTTAAAACATTATTTAAGAATTTTAACATTACCCGGGATAACTTCCTTTTGGCCCTGTCCAGCGTCCGGGGAAATCAGAGAGTGACTACAGATAATCCGGAGGACACTTACGACAGTCTGGCCAAATACGGCGAGAATCTTGTGGAGAAGGCGAGAAATCAAAAGCTTGATCCGGTGATCGGCCGTGACAGCGAGATTCGTAATATTATCCGTATTCTTTCAAGAAAGACGAAAAATAACCCGGTGCTGATCGGTGAGCCTGGTGTCGGTAAGACCGCCGTTATTGAAGGTCTGGCCCAGCGTATCGTCCGGGGCGATGTGCCGGAAGGTCTTAAAGATAAGCAGATCTTTTCCCTGGATATGGGCGCCCTTGTGGCCGGTGCCAAGTACCGGGGTGAGTTTGAGGAGCGCCTGAAGGCGGTCCTTGAGGAAGTCCGCAAAAGCGAGGGCAAGATCATCCTCTTTGTGGATGAGCTTCACCTGATCGTGGGCGCGGGCAAAACGGAGGGCGCCATGGACGCGGGCAATATGTTAAAGCCTATGCTCGCCCGGGGTGAGCTGCACTGTATCGGCGCCACAACTCTTGACGAGTACCGCCAGTACATTGAAAAGGATAAAGCTCTTGAGCGGCGTTTCCAGCCGGTGATGGTGGATGAGCCTACAGTGGAAGATACTATCTCCATCCTCCGTGGCCTGAAAGAGCGGTACGAAGTATTCCACGGCGTGAAGATCACCGACAGCGCTCTTGTGGCCGCCGCTGTCCTTTCCAACCGTTATATTTCCGACCGTTTCCTTCCGGATAAAGCCATCGACCTTGTGGATGAAGCCTGCGCCCTTATTAAGACGGAGCTGGATTCCATGCCCACAGAGCTGGACGAAGTATCCAGAAAGATCATGCAGCTGGAGATCGAGGAGGCTGCCTTAAAGAAAGAGGACGATCATTTAAGCCAGGAGCGTCTGGCCCATATTCAGGCGGAACTTGCCCAGCTTAGGGAAGATTTCCAGCTTAAAAAAGCTCAGTGGGATGAAGATAAGAAAGCTGTGGAGGGAGTTCGGACGATCCGTGAGCAGATTGAAGATCTGAATAAACAGATTGAGAAGGCTCAGCGTGAGTATGATCTGAATAAAGCCGCCGAACTTCAGTACGGACGCCTGCCTCAGCTTAAAAAACAGTTGGAGGAAGAGGAAGCCCGCATTCACGACCGTGAGGATACTCTTGTCCGCGAGCAGGTGACAGAGGATGAGATCGCCAAGATCGTTTCCCGCTGGACCGGCATTCCGGTGACAAAACTGACGGAGAGCGAGCGCAATAAGATCCTCAACCTGGATAAAGTCCTCCACAAACGTGTCATTGGCCAGGATGAGGCTGTGACCAAAGTGACAGAGGCTATCATCCGCTCCAAGGCCGGCATTAAAGATGAGACAAAGCCGATCGGTTCCTTTATGTTCCTCGGGCCTACCGGCGTCGGTAAGACAGAGCTTGCCAAGACCCTGGCCGAAGCGCTCTTTGATGACGAGAATAATATGGTTCGTATTGATATGAGTGAGTATATGGAGAAGTTTTCCGTGTCCCGTCTCATCGGAGCGCCTCCGGGATATGTAGGATATGAGGAGGGCGGACAGCTGACAGAGGCTGTGCGGCGCAGACCTTACTGCGTTGTCCTCTTTGATGAGATTGAGAAGGCCCACCCGGATGTGTTTAATGTTCTCCTTCAGGTACTGGATGACGGACGTATTACCGATTCCCAGGGCCGGACGGTGGACTTTAAAAATACCATCCTCATCATGACCTCAAATATTGGCTCCTCCTATCTTCTTGACGGCATTGACGATCAGGGCGATATCAGTGAGCAGAGCCAGGAACTTGTCATGAACGATCTGAGAGCCCACTTCCGCCCCGAGTTTTTGAACCGTCTCGACGAGATCATTATGTTTAAGCCGCTGACGAAAGATAATATCCGCCACATTATTGATATTATGGTGGATCGTCTGAATAAACGGATCGCTAACCGGGAGCTTAGCATTGAGCTTACGGACGCAGCCGCCGCCTACATTACAGATCATGGCTATGATCCTGTTTACGGTGCCCGCCCGCTGAACCGTTTCCTCCAGAAACATGTGGAAACCCTTGTGGGCCGCATGATTTTAAGTGATGATGTCCGCGCCGGGGACGTGATTGTCATCGACTGCGAGAGTGAGGACAGTGGTCTTGTGGCAAAGATCCGCCAGAATGTCCAGGCATCCTGACAAATGATTTATAATTGATATATGTGCTGCCCGCCTGTTGGCGGGCAGTTGTTGTTTTTGTGGGTTTCTTGAAATCGGGGCATCTTTTTGTTAATATATATCAGGAGAATTGTAACATTTCAGCCCGCACCAGCTCAGATGGCTGAACCGTCACGGAAAATCATTGATGCTAAGAACAGGAAGATAGTGATGAAAACTGAGGGAATATCAAAAAATTATAATCGAAACGCGGAAAATGTGGTTGCGGTCCTTGTGGGTTGTTATACATTTTTAGGCGAATCGGATATTAATAAGCGGATTGCCCAGATGACCCTTAAAAATGTATCCCGGATTCCGGAAATGTCGGTGGAAGAAATTGCCGGGGAATGCGGCGTATCTGTATCGTCCTATTTAAGATTCTGTAAGGAAATAGGATATAGGTCTTTTACTGATTTTAAACTTCGTCTCAGCAGTTCCCTGAAAAAATATTTATATATGGGTTCAACGCCTATTGCAGAATACTTTACGCCGGATAATTTTTTTGATCTATATAAGGAATTTGTCTATCAGGATTTTGAAAAATTGGAAAAGCTAATGGACCCGGAAGTTTGCCGTCAGGCTGTGGAAAGTTTGGATCAGGCGGAGAATATTTATATGGTGGATCTTTTTTATTCAACGATACGTTTTGCCCTCCAGGGAGATTTGGCATTCGCGGGAAAGTGTGTGACAATGGAGGCGCCATCGGACGCTCTGATCGAGCGCTTTAAGGCCGGGCTTCCGGAAAAGAGTCTTGTCCTTCTTTTTCTCGACGGGACATATCGCACGGAAAATATGTGTTTGGCTATCCCTGAGTTAAAGAAGATGAATGTTCATGTAACGGCAATCTCCTGTAATAAACATTTTAAGCATTGGGAAGAATGTGACGAAATTATTCATACAGGTCCCGGATCTTCTCCCATTTCCTCGATGATGATACACGATCTGGTAATTCATTATCTGTCAATACTTTATCGGCATTTTCATATTTCAAAATAGATTGCCGACATGTCAGATTCTGACATCTGGAGGGACAATCGGGAAGCTTATGGAAAAACAGCCCTGTGGTATAATATTTTTATTCCATTCCGAAATATTTACCTTTTGCAGGAAGGGAATAAAAGAAACCAACAAGGGGGTTTATCTATGAGAATGAAACGTTTAATGGCTATGGCGCTTGTACTAGCTATGGGAACGGCGATGGCAGCCTGCGGAAACAATGAAAGTTCCGGTAATCAGTCACAGGTTGATACGGCGGCTGCGTCCACTGATGCGCCGGCGAGTGCTTCTGAAGAAGCCGGAGGCCAGGACAGTCAGGCCGCGGCGACAGAGGGCGGCAGTGAAACTGCAGCTTCCGGTGACTATAATGTAACCTGGGAGGATACGGCGGAGATTGTTGTTTTGTATCCGTCAATGACGTCCATACCTTCCGGGCTTCAGGCTGTGGAGGACGCTATTAATGAGATCACAGAAGCAGAGATCAATACCCATGTTACATTGAACATGATTGAAGTAGGCAATTATGAGCAGCAGGCGAATTTGATGGTATCTTCCAATGAGAAGCTTGACCTGATGATCACATTGCCAGGTGGCCCTACATCCTTTAGTACAATGGCATCCCAGCACCAGTTATTGGATGTTGGAGAACTTATGGACACTTATGCGCCGACGCTGAAAGCCACAGTCGGAGATCTGGTCAATGGCCTGCAGGTCGATGGCGTAACCTATGGATTTCCTCTTTATAAAGGATATGCCGGCTCCATTGATATTTTAATGCGTACCGATGTTCTGGAAGATTTGGGGATGGTAGACAAAGCGAAAAACCTGACTTCTTTTTCTGAGTTTGAAGAGATTCTTGAAGCTGTAAAGAACAGTGAAAAATGGGGATATCTTTCCGGCATAGCGGCGTGTGACGGTCATGGTTCTGTCCTTCCATCCTGCGCCACAGTCGCCTATGCGGATAATTTCGCGGACACAAAAGTTGTGGATAATCTGGGAAATACCCAGTTTGCTGTCTGTGTGGAGGATGGAAATAACACAGTTGTAAATACATACGCCACAGATATGTACCGAAATAATTATGAGCTGATTAAAAGCTGGTATGATAAAGGATATGTGTATAAGGATTCAGCGACCACACAGGAGATGGGGGCTTCCCTTGTCAAATCAAACATTACATTTTCTTATGTCAATGCTGTGGAGCTGGGCAATGAGGCTGCAGTCAATACAAGCTGCGGCATGGATATGACCTGGGTTAAAATTGTTGATATGCCGATTTCCACAGGCAGTATCACCAAGTTTACATGGGCGATCCCCACAACTGCCAGAGAGCCGGAAGCCGCGGCAACATTTTTGGAACTGATGTTTACTGACACCCGTGTCGCCAACCTTTTCGCCTGGGGTATTGAGGGCGTGGATTATGAAGTTGGGGACGACGGAGTTGCCAGATTTATTGAAGGCAACGAAAACCCAGCTTACCATGCGGTTGACTTTTTGAACCCCAATGGTTTCCTCCTTCACCCATGGGATGGACAGGAGCCGAATGCCAATGAGATTCGTCAGCAGTATATGGAGGAGGCGACATACAGCCCCTATCTTGGATTTTCTGCCGACACATCGGCTGTTTCCGACACTGTCAGCGCTATAACAAACGCTATGGAACAGTACACCGCCCAGATTACCAGCGGTGTGGCCACTGAGGAGACTTATCAGGAATTTCTTGATAAATTGGAGATTGGCGGCATTGACCAGCTTGTAAGTATGTATCAGGAATCCCTGGATACATGGCTGGAAGCTACTGGAAATTAATAATAAAATTTTTAAATGGATGTGTATGTGTGCAGATACTCTGTGTTGCAAAACATAGGGTATCTGCTTTTTAGTCAGAAAAACATTTTTAGTCAGAGGTTTTGCTGCCGGAAGGGGGATTATTCTAAGTGTTGGCAGTTGATGTCTTTGCCGCAAACTGCTACAATTACACCGTGGCCTTTGAAAAATGAGGCAAAGAAGCGGCGTAAGCCGCGGGTCAGCGCATAGCCGCGGCACAGCGTTGCGGCAGAACTGTTACATTGGAGGAATGAATTTATGAGCGAATCAATCACTGTATGCCATGGCCGCCCTGAAAATGTCCAGGGGCGCAGCGAGGCAGAGATAAAAACTTATGACGTTTTGGAACAGCTGGGGATATTTTATGAGCGGATCGACCACCCGGCAGCGATGACCATGGAAGACTGCCAGTGCGCTGACGATGCTTTCGGCGTGCCGGCCTGCAAAAATCTGTTTTTAAGAAACAGTCAGAAAACAAAATTTTATCTGCTGCTCATGCCGGGAGAGAAAAAGTTTAAGACAAAAGATCTGTCCCATCAGCTTGGAATTGCCCGTCTGTCCTTTGCGGAGGAAGAATATATGGCCAGGTATCTGGGCGTTCATCCCGGAGCTGCGACTGTTATGGGACTGATCAATGACGCCGGACACCATGTGTCTCTCGTTATTGACCAGGAGGTTGTTGACGCCGGATATATTGTGTGCCATCCCTGCGCCAATACATCCAGTATAAAAGTCGCTGCCGAAGATATTCTGGAAAAATTGCTCCCCTTTACAGGTCATACGCCGGCCTTTGTTAACCTGTAGACGATAATGGCCTTTTTTGCAATTTTTTGCCCGTTTTCTTTCAAATGACTTTGTTAAAATTATATTTTTCTAGGGGCAGAATTGGAAGCCTGTATGGCGGAGCATCTGTCCCTGTGGATTAGCCCGGCTTATGGATTCCCCTTGAGACTTTTTGCGTTTTTTTGCGATTATATATAAGTAATGCTTATATATAGAATTTTCTGAAAATATATCATAATTAACAATAAATAACAGCTAAAAGGTTAATAAAATAACTATTGTTGACACATATTTTGGCGAATGTTATGATATTTACATAGAAGTTTCAAAGGGGGAATTTACATGGAAATTCGAAACTATATTAATGAATCTTATAAGATGTTTATCGACGGGCAGTGGTGTGATGCCTCTGATCAGGGGACATTTAAGTCTTATTGTCCGGCAAATGGAGAATTTCTGGCCCAGTGCCCTCAGGCGACCAAAGAAGATGTAGACCGGGCGGTGGACAGCGCTTGGAAAGCATTTGTAAGCTGGAAGAATACCACTGTCAGCGAGAGATCCGATATCCTTATGAAGATCGCTGATGTAATCGACGCCAACAAGGAGCGGCTGGCTATGGTGGAGAGTCTGGATAATGGCAAGCCGATTCGTGAGACAATGGCTATTGATGTGCCTTACGCGGCGGATCATTTTCGTTATTTCGCAGGTGTGATCCGCGGGGAAGAGGGCAGTGCCGCGATGCGGGATAACAATACGCTGAGTTTGATTCTGAGAGAACCTATCGGGGTGGTAGGACAGATCGTGCCGTGGAATTTTCCATTTTTAATGGCGGCCTGGAAGCTGGCGCCTGTTCTGGCGGCGGGATGCTGTACTGTATTTAAACCGTCTAGCACCACATCTCTGAGTGTTTTAGTTTTTGCGGAGCTGATTCAGGATATTTTGCCCGCCGGAGTCTTTAATGTGATTACCGGCAGTGGTTCAAAATCCGGAAATTACATGTTGGAACATAAAGGCTTCCGTAAGCTGGCATTTACCGGATCTACAGAGGTGGGGCTGGACGTGGCCAGAGCGGCAGCGGATAAGCTGATCCCCTCCACTCTGGAATTGGGCGGAAAATCAGCGAACATTTACTTCCCGGACTGCAAGTGGGATATGGCCATGGACGGGCTTCAGCTCGGTATTTTGTTCAATCAGGGACAGGTATGCTGCGCTGGCTCCAGAGTATTTGTCCATGAGGATATTTACGACCGTTTTATCGAAGACGCAGTGGCGGCTTTTAACAAAGTGAAAGTGGGTATGCCATGGGAGAGCGATACCCAGATGGGCGCTCAGATCAATGAGGGCCAGGTAAAGAAGATTCTTGGATGGATCGAGGAGGCCAAATCTGAGGGGGCCAAAGTGGCCTGCGGCGGTGAACGGGCCACGGAAGGCGAGCTGGCCAAAGGATGCTTTATGAAGCCGACACTCCTGGTGGACGTGACCAATGATATGAAAGTTGCCCAGGAGGAGATTTTTGGGCCGGTAGCCTGTGTCATCAAGTTTAAAGATGAAGATGAAGTAATCCGCATGGCTAACGATAGCCGGTATGGTCTCGGCGGCGCTGTGTGGACAAGGGATATTAACCGTGCCATCCGCGTATGCCGCGGCATTGAGACCGGCCGTATGTGGGTGAATACATATAACTCCATTCCGGCGGGAGCGCCTTTTGGCGGCTACAAGGAATCCGGTATCGGTCGGGAGACCCATAAAGTGATCCTGGATCATTATACCCAGATGAAAAATATTATGATTAACCTGTCTGAAAATCCGTCAGGATTTTATTGATGCGGGCAATGAGCCAAGGGGCGCTACTAGCTTGATGTCCCATTGTTTGCAGCGAGGGATATGACTGATAGCAGGGAGGCGCAGTCCTATCTTTTGAATATCCGAACCTGAAATGTATTTTGATAAAAAAGCGGGCGCCTGGAAATTTCCGGGCGCCCTTGTGCTGAAAGCAAGCGAAGTACATTAGACATTCTCTTTTTTGGGGTGCTTTTTACGGTATTTGACACACTCTGTGAGTAAATATTCAATCTGTCCGTTGACCGAGCGGAATTCGTCTTCCGCCCAGGCCGCCAGATCCGCGTAAAGGGAAGCGGACAGACGTAAAGGCACCTGTTTTTTAGCTTTTTCTTTAGGTGTTCTTTCTTCCATAGCTTCCCCTGCCTTTCATGATTAATAGATGCTTCCGCTGTTTACAATGGGCTGGGCGTCCTTGTTGCCGCACAGGACAACAAGGAGGTTGCTGACCATGGCAGCTTTGCGCTCTTCATCTAATTCCACGATATTATTTTCATTGAGTTTTGTCAAGGCCATTTCTACCATGCTGACGGCGCCATCAACGATCTTCTGGCGGGCGTCAATAATAGCCGCTGCCTGCTGCCGCTGGAGCATAGCTGAAGCGATCTCCGGTGCATAGGACAGATTGGCGATACGTACTTCAAGAATTTTAAGGCCGGCAATGGAAACCTTTTCCTGAAGCTCCTGCTTCATAATATCGGCGACTTCCTGGCTGCTGCCGCGAAGGGACTTTTCATCGCCGCTCTCACAGGTGTCGTAAGGGTAGCAGCGGGCAGTGTTGCGCACAATAGAATCGCACTGGATGGACAGGAAAGTTTTGTAATTCTGCACATTAAACACGGCTTTCACCGGGTTGACAACCTGCCAGATGACAACTGTGCCGATAATGATAGGATTACCCAGTTCATCGTTGACTTTCTGCTGGTTGTTGTCCAGGGTCATGGCCTTCAGGGAAACTTTTTTGCTCAATGTACTTCCCGTGGAGCCTGTGCTGACCCGGCCGGTATTGGCAATCTGGGAAAGGCCGGAGCTAAACACAGACACTGTGGGGTTGACTGCGGTACAAAATGGGTTGACATAATAGAAGCCTTCGCTTTTTAATGTGCCGTAGTAGTTACCGAACAAAGTCAAAACAAGAGCTTCGTTGGGGCCAAGAACTTTGAATCCGGGAAAAATAAAACAGGACAGACACAAAACAACGATTCCCGCTCCAAGGAGCAGTCCTCCGGCGACTGTCTGCTCATTATAGAGCATCATACTCCCTACAACGATGGCCGCCACAGATGCCGCAATAATGACAATGGTTACAAACAGCATGAGAAAACCATTGACAGACGGCGCCTTCTTTTCTTCATACACCTTTTTAGATACAAATTGATCTTCCATAAAATCCTCTCCTTTGATCTGCAAGTCAGCTTTATGCTGACTATTTTGATATCAATTTGATATCATCATAATATCTCAAGAACGGTGAAATGTCAAGAACGAAATGAAAAAGGGGGCTGTCGGATTTCCCGGCGGACCTGCAGCATGAACACCATGTTTGTAGATATGGGATGATTTTATAAAAAATCCAGAATCTGGGAAAAACGGGCGGTGCCGATGCTGTAGAGAGCAATGACAAATGGTTTCCCAAGAAGGATGATTGTTACAAATTTTTTTCCTTTTTCAAGCCAGCGAATATATTTATTATAGGTTTCCTCTTTGATCAGCTTTTGTACCAGCGTTGTTCCGTATCTTCGCGCTAGATAAAAAGCGGCTATGGATCCGATACATACGCCGATATAGCTGTATATAAAACCGGCCACAGGGCCAAAGATCAGTGCCCCGGCAATACATGTGACAAAACCGGGGAGCATGGGGATAACGACCTGGAGCGCCTGGATGATCATGAAGATTACCGGTCCCCACAAGCCTGCGCTTCCGATAAAGGCCCGGAGGGAGTCCACAGAATCAAAAATGCCCGCCCGGTATCCGGCAAAAGCCAGGACGGCGCACGCAAGAATCAGCAGGACGGTCATAATACCGGATATAAGTGAAACATAATTTTTCTTGATCATAGCGGCTGTCGCTCCTTTGAAAGTATTTGATGGGATCAGTGGTATTTTGCGCGCCACAAAGCCATGCTTACACCTGCGCAAGCGAAGTCCGCGCCGGATGGCCGATCGGTTACAAAAAAATATAAAAGACAAAACAAAAAGGTTTTGACAGGAACTGGATCAAATAAATCCGTCTGTCAAAACCTTTTTTGGATTACGTTACATCTTTGAAAGAAAACCTTCAATACGATTGAGGGCATTCTCCTCATCCCTTCCTGAAGTATATAATGTAATTTCATCTCCGCTTTTCAGACAAATACCCAGAACACCAACGATGCTCTTGACATTAATCGTCTGGCTGCCTTTTTGTAAGTAGATACTGCTGTCGAACCGTGATGCTGTCTGTACGAGTAACGAAATCGGCTTTGGGTATGTACCACTCGATGAGCCAACAACAACCTGCTTTTCCATAGGCACACCTCCTTGTCCTGCTAGAGAAGCAAAGAAAAAGGATTTTAGGTTACGTCCTCATAACCTAAAGTTTACATTTTCAGTATACACTAAAGTTGTGGGAAATGCTAGTAGTAGTTTATTAAATTTTTGTTAAAATTGGGCATTGTGATAATATATCCAGAAAGTCAAGAGAAAAGTCTGAAAAAAATGTCGAAACAGATAAATTTTTTTGGGCTAAAAATGGCCGAAAATTGTATATTTTTCTGAATGCTCATTCAAAAGCCTCGATATTCCTGGATATTACTCCCCCATTGCAGGAAACGGAGGAGTAACATCCAGGATTAACGTTTGCGCCGTCAAATCAGGTTAAGACTACGCAGTAAAAATACCCAGAAAGTGAGGGTTATGGAAGATAGAAGTGTTGCCGTTACAACGATACTCGAAGAGAGGACTTCATCATTGCCCATATTTTTGGCCATAATGTAGCAGGTGACGGTGGTAGGTGAACCAAGCATCACCAGGATAGCCACAAGTTCGCTGCCCCTAAATCCCATGGCCACGGCAAATGGGAAGAAGATGGCCGGGAGGGCCACAAGTTTGATAAATGTGGCAGCCATAGTAGGCTTGATCTTTTTGATCGCTTTGCGGCCTTCAAAACCAGCGCCGACGACAAGAAGAGCGATAGGGGTAGCCGTGTTGGCAATGTTCGTGATAGCGTTGTATGGGATCGTAAAGGCGTCGCCGGTAATGTCAATTCCAAGAAGGGAAAAGGGCAGTCCGGCAACAATTCCGATAATAATGGGATTTTTTAGTACATTTAAAAAGGTGGTGCGGATCTGGTGGCCCCGGTCAGCGTTTTTGTCATTGGAGCAGACCGAGAGGATGATCACCGAAAAAATGTTGTACAGAGGGACAGCGGCCACGATCATCATGGGCGCCATGCCTGATGAACCGTATATATTATTGACAAAAGCGATGCCTAAAACTGCCGCGCTGCCCCGGGCGCTGGCCTGGACAAAAGCGCCCACCATGGTTTTATCTTTCATGAAAATGCTGGTCAGGCCCCAGACGCCTAAAAACATAATTGTCGTAGAGATCATGCAGAAAAAGAAGAACCTGGGGTCAAATTCACTGCGTATATCCGCGGTGGCAATATCGTGGAACAGAAGGACCGGAAGGGCAACCTTAAAGACATATTTATCCGCGGCGGCATTAAAGCCTTTGGTAAGGATTCCCAGCTTCATTAAAAACCATCCCAGAACAATGAGAATAAAGATTGGAATGGTGGCGTTTAAGCTGAAAATAAAGTTGTTCATGTTCATTCCCCGTTTCTTTTGAATTTATCATGCTAATACGGTAGCACATATTTTTCAGGGTGTCAATGCGGGTAAAAGACAGAGCCTTGCTGCTTTACGCCTGAGGCAGAAAGGGTTTTGGGGCTGCCTGAAATCCTGACGAATGATTCCCTCTGCGTCGGAATATATTTTACAGATAAAAGATTACCGGAGACGGCAATGTCCGCTGCGGTAAAAGATCTGGGGGAAATTTTGGAAGAATTAGGTTCATCAATAAAAAAGCAGGTTCTGTGGGGGACTGTGATCCTGGCCGGCACAGGTGTTGTCACCCGGTTTCTTGGACTTTATAACAGGGTGTTTCTGGCAAATATTATCGGCGCTGGGCAGATCGGCATCTATCAGATGATTTTTCCGGTATTTATGGTCTGCAACGCGGTGTGCTGTTCCGGGATCGAGACGGCCCTCTCCCGGCTGGTAGCTACCTATGGGGGGATGGGCTGTCAGAAAAATGTTGGACGCCTGGTCCGGATCGCTGTTAGTTTAAGTATGGTTCTGGCGCTGCTCTTTGCCGTAGGGGTTTTTTGGGGCGCTGAGTTTATCAGCACCTATCTTTTAAATGAGCCGAAGTGCGCGGCCTGTCTGAAAGTCATGTCTCCGGTGATCCTGTTTTCCACAGCCCATTCCTGCATCCTGGGGTATTTTTATGGACTGAAAAAGACTGTCATACCTGCGTCATCCCAGTTAGTGGAACAGATTTTCCGAGTTCTGGCCATCTATATTTTGGCGGAAGCATGGTATAACCAGGACGCGGACGGAGCCCTGCTGGCTGTTTTTGGAATGGCGGCCGGGGATGGTATCTCATGTATTTACACTTTTATTGCCTACAAAATCCATGTCCGGGGGGAGAGAAAGAGGACTCTGAGTTCCAGGCAGCCTGCGGCGCCATATGGTTTTCTATTTAAAAAACTTATGGGAGACGCTCTGCCGCTGACGGTGAATCGTCTTGCCCTGACCATGCTCCAAAGTGTTGAGGCGGTTCTGATCCCGGCAATGATGAAACTTTATTATCTGGCTGAGGGCGAGGCCATGGAAATTTATGGTATCATTACAGGTATGGCCATGCCATTTATTACTTTCCCTTCAACTCTGACCGGTTCCCTTGCGTCCATGCTCTTGCCGACAGTGGCGGAAGCTGTGGGGAGAGGGGACTATTCTCTTGTAAAGCGGGCGGTTTCCAAAAGCCTTCACTATTGCCTTATTATCGGTATTTTGAGTATGAGTATTTTCGGCCTTTACGGAAATGGTCTCGGCACGGTTTTCTTTAATAATTCGGCGGCGGGACAGATATTGGCCGCTTTTGCCCTGCTGTGTCCCTTTTTGTACACATCCGCTTCACTGGCCAGTGTGTTAAATGGCCTGGGAAAAACTCAGATGACACTCCTTCACAATGTGGTCAGTTCAGGGCTGCGTATGATCTTTATCGTGGCTCTTGTGCCGTCCATGGGAATTTCCGGCTATTTGTGGGGGATGCTTGCCTCCAGCATCCTTTTGTGTCTTCTGCACACCATCCAGATTGGACGTATCTGCGGCCTCCGCTTTAATGTAGTCAAAACGCTGGTTGTCCCATTTGCCGGGACTGTTCTGGGAGCCTTTGTCTCCAGAGCCGTATACCGCTGGACTTTAAATGCCTGGTCCCTGTCTCCAATAGCGGTTATCGCAATCCCATGTTTTTCTATGGCTGTTGTCTATGTTCTTGTTCTCATGGCTGCGGGCAGTATTCCTTCTGTAAATCCTCTGGATTTTTTATGGAAAGAAGTCAGAATAATCAGACAAAATAAAAATAAGTAAAAAATCAGTAAAAAATAAACAAAGAAGTATTGACAATTGTGGCGAGAAAGGGTATAATAAAACCATCAAAAGGAACTTGTAAAAATAAGGCGAAAGAGAGGTACGGACCACCGGACACGTAATTTAAAACTCAAAAAGCTTTAAAAATTCATCTTTTAATCGTGTTAACTCAGCAGACCTGGTTTCATTTAATCAGAAGATCGCGTTGGATCTTATAAGTTGATGAAGAGGATTAACATATATATGTTGATGAGAACATAAACAAAGAAGATTAAATCATAATCAGCACCGGTTGAAAGTAGCAGGATTGCAGGAAGAATTATTTAAAGGAAGATTAGAGAATTCAGCGAAAGAAGAGGTAAAGTCCAATGGATTCAATAGTCTTATAAGGAGAGTGTCATTAAAGTCGATGAACACTCTCCTTTTTTGTATGTGCGGTATGCCGGGAGGGGGCTGCGTGCCAGTCCGGCCCAGCCCTGGTATCACGAGACCAAATTTAACATTATAACATTTTTACAGCTACAATTTTGTGATAAACTCGTGCTGTAATTAGATAAACAATGGTGTAAAACAGGGCAAAGACCCCAATAGTACATACAAGACCAATAATATAGAGGCTTGTGTTGTTCATCATGAGAAGCGCCAGAAGCCTTGTGATGATGGGAAAGGCGAAGGCTGTATGGACGCAGGCCATTCCCAGAGGAAGGAAAAACACAGACAGAACCTGAGTTTTTATAGTCCCTCTGACCTCCTGGCGGCTCATTCCCACATGCTGCATGATCTCAAAACGGGCCTGATCTTCATAGCCTTCAGTCATCTGTTTGTAATAAATGATCAACACGGTAGCCATTAAAAAGAGAATACCGAGAAAGATGCCGATAAAGAGCAGGCCGCCGTAAAGCTGATAATAACTGTCAGTGGACTCTGCCACGCTGGTGATAGAACCCTCTATACTTACAGGAACCAGGCCGCTGTCAAAGATTGCCTTGGTTAATGCGTTTTTGCAGGCAATCTGGGCATCGTCATTACCGTCAACGTCAAAGGCATAAACGTAGCTGGTGAAAGCTACATCGCCGTATTTTTCAGCGAGAGGGTCCCTTAAAGCCTGGACAGCAGCGTCATCTTTGGCGATGATGTAGTATGTGTCCACCATATATTTTAGTGCGCCGTCTGCAATCTCAAAAGAAGGGATGCGTTTCTGGATGTGCAGGCTTGTATTTTCCAGGACAAGAGTATCTTCCTGAAAACTGTCTTTAGGTGCCACAAGATAAATATCGTCAGCATTTTCCAGAGTAAGATTTTCCCCGGTCAGTCGGTTATAGTCTGCCAGAGTGAGGAGATTAACAAGGACTGTACCGTTTTCCGAGTAAGCGTTGACATTTATGTCAAAATAAAACCTGTTTCCCTCGGTGAAGAGGAGGAGGGAAGTTTCGTGGAAGCGCTGGAGATTTTCTGCAGAAACAGATAAGTCTGCTACCGTCTGGTCGATGAATGCTTCAACAGCGGGAATGTCCTCTGTGTTTATGGAATTTATGTCAATTTCAATATTTCGCGGATAGTTGGTCCGCTGCTGGTCGCCGATGCTGACATACAGAAGAATGGATGTGGACAGCATGACAAGGACCATAGTGGATAAAATACAAATGTTGGCAAGGCCCACGGCGTTCTGTTTCATGCGATAGAGCATACCGGAAATAAAGGTGAAATGCCGGGGAGTATAGTAATATTTTTTCCGGCGGCGCAAAAACTTTAAAAAAGCGATGGTGACAGAGGTGAACAGGGCGTAGGTCCCCAGGATGACCAGGATGACGGCAAAGAAAAACAGCCCCACCGTCTCCATGGGGGAAGTGGCGGTAATGGAAATATAGTAACCGCCGCCAAGACACGCAATCCCTCCAATGACAAGAAGAATTTTGGCTTTAGGCTCTTTTTCTCCTACCTGAGAGCCTTTTAGCAGCTCAATGGGGCTGACGGCGCCAATCTGGCGAAGGGTGTTTAGAAAAGTGAGAAAAAACAGGATGCCAAAAAAGAACACCGTGGAGGCCGCCGCGCCAGGAGAGAGAAAACCGCCGGGGATGGATTCAAGATGGACGAGTTTCATAAGGAAAAGCTGAGACGCCCGGTATAAAAGGATGCCAAAAAACAGGCCAAGAATCAACGTGATCAGGGCACAGTAAAGGGTTTCAAGAAACAGGACGAGGGCGATATGTTTCTTTTCCATACCCAGAATGTTGTAAAGCCCAAGCTCTTTTTTGCGCCGTTTGAGGATAAAACTGTGAGTGTAAAACAAAAACACAAAGGCAAAGATGCCCACGATCCACTGGCCGTAGGACAAAAAAGCCCGGACTTCTCGCAGACCGTAGAGTTGATCCAGATCGCTGGCGGTTGCCAGGGCGGACATGATGTAAAACATGGCAATAGTGATCACGCATGTGATCATATAGGAAAAGTAGCTGCTCCGGTTTTTGCCAAGGTTTTGAAAAGCAAGCCGTGGGCAAAAATATTTACGCATTTTGTTCACCGCCCCTTCCGAAAGATGGCTCTCCAGACAGACGCCGGGCACCGCCGGTGGCAATTAGTGTGAGGGTGTCGGAGATTTTTTGATACATATTTTCATAGGAATTGCCTGCCCGGTAAATCTGGTGGAATACGGAGCCGTCCTTGATAAAAAGCACACGGCTGGCGTGACAGGCGGCGTTAGTGCTGTGGGTGACCATTATAATTGTTTGACCGCTGCGGTTAATGTCCTCAAAGAGTTTTAAGAGACTGTCAGACGACCGGGAATCCAGGGCTCCTGTGGGCTCATCGGCAAGGACGAGATCGGGATTAGTGATCAGGGCTCTGGCCACAGCGGCCCGCTGTTTCTGGCCGCCGGAAACTTCATAGGGAAATTTGTTAAGAATGTCCGTGATTTCAAGGCGCCGGGCAATAGGTTCAAGCTTTTCTTCCATGGCGGCGTAAGGTGTGCGGGATAAAACCAGGGGAAGAAAAATATTGTCTTTCAGTGAAAATGTGTCCAGCAGATTAAAATCCTGAAAGACGAAGCCAAGATGGTCTCTGCGGAAAGAGGAAAGCTCTTTTTCACGGATTTTTACAATATCTTTTCCGTTTAAGAGAACCTGTCCCCCGGTAGGGCGATCCAGAGCCGCCAGGATATTTAAAAGGGTTGTCTTGCCTGAACCGGATTCCCCCATAATTGCCACAAACTCTCCCGACTCCACAGAAAAGGAGACATTTTGGAGGGCCTGAACGTGCTGACCGCCGAAGCGGGTCGTATAAACTTTTTTCAGATTGTTTACTTCAAGAATTGTCATGAACTCACCTCAATAATATTTGATCATCCAAAGTATAGCAAAGGATTGGGGCGGCAAGCCATAATTCTGACTTACAATTCCCTGCCAAACCTTACATTCCTGTAAGTATCCAGTCCGATGCGCACCGATGTGCCCTGGCCTGGGGCGGAGGTAATGTGGATGGTGTGGGAGAGGCGGTCAAGGATGCGGCGGCACAGGTACAGGCCGAGACCTGTGGATTTCTGGCCGGAGCGGCCGTTGTATCCGGTAAAGCCTTTCTCAAAAATCCGGGGAAGATCATCGGGCCGTATCCCGATGCCTGTGTCGGAGATAATGAGGGCTGGCTGCTTTCGGTCAATAGTTATGGTGACGCTGCCCTCTTTTGTGTATTTCAGGGCGTTGGATAAAATCTGTTCAATAACAAAAGAAAGCCATTTTCCATCAGAGAGAACATAAAATTCTTCCTCCTGGAAGTTCAGACCAATCTTTTTCATGACAAAAATGCGGGCATATTTGTGGATGCTTTCCTGCACTGTTTTTACAAGGGGACAGGGGGCAATGATAAAATCTGTGGAATCGCTGTCCAGCCGGAGGTAGGAGAGAACCATGTCTACATATTGTTCAATCTTAAACAATTCCCCTAAAAGGGCGGTACTCTCCTGAGTGTGTGAGGGGCGCAGCAAAAGGTTCATGGCGGCGATAGGGGTTTTGATCTGGTGAGCCCACATAGTATAATAATCCATCATCTCTGTGCGGCTGGCGTCATTTTTTTCCATAAGCTGGCGGTGATAGCCATAAAAGCAGGTAAGGATCTCCTGATAGTCTTTTTCAATAAATGTGCTTTTGGGCCACTGACGGTCCAGTTCTACAGTGATCCGGTCTTTTATATCTGTAAGGGCCCGGTGTTTGTCCAGGAAGTTTTTAAATGAACGGATAAATATAATGAAAAGAAAGGTGGCGCACAGCACAAGGGCGTAGGCAACCGCTTCCAGCGGCAGGCTGTAAAGGTAAAACACCCCGCAGAAGATGGCCGCGCAGACCAGCCCGGACGCCAGCATAGTGATCTTGCCTTTAAAGTATTCCCAAAGCAGTCCCCAAAAGGATCTTTCCATAAACTTTGCCTCCTATTCGATGATGTAGCCCACGCCTTTTTTCGTCTGTATAAAATCTTTCAGGCCGCAGGCCTCAAGCTTTTTGCGAAGCCTGGTCATGTTGACGGTCAGGGTGTTTTCGTCCACGTAGCAGTCCGTCTCCCAGAGGCGGGTCATTAAAGTGTCTCTGGTGACAACAGTTCCCTTATTTTCCATGAGTGTGAGGAGAATGCGGTAATCATTTTTCGTCAGGTCGATTTTCTCATTGTTGCAGGTGAGGGTGGCGTCGGATGTATTTAAGATCGCCCCTTTATGTTCCAGAAGCCCGGAAGGAGTGCCGAAATCGTAGGTGCGGCGCAGGATGGCCAGCACTTTGGCGGTGAGAACGTCCATATCAAATGGCTTTGAGATAAAATCGTCGCCGCCCATGTTCATGGCCATGACAATGTTAAAGTTGTCTGAGGCGGAGGAAATAAAAATAATAGGGACTTTGGAAATATTGCGGATCTGACTGCACCAGTGGTAGCCGTTGAAAAAGGGCAGAGAGATATCCAACAGCACAAGGGAGGGGCTGTACTTGGCAAATTCGGACAATATATCCTCAAAGTTCTGGGCGCATTGTGTATCGCATCCCCAGTTTTTTAAGTGGGCGGCAATAGCTGAGGCAATGACAGCGTCATCTTCCACAATAAATATTTTGTGCATATCTAGTCCTCCTTTTCATAGTCCATAAGAATAATTGAAAAATACAGATTAAAAAGGCACTGGGGCGATTCAAAATTCTGCTCCGTGATCTTTTTGATCCGCTCAAGAATACGGTAAATGCTGGCCTTGCTCAAATGCATTTTTTCGGCGGTTATCTGGACATTTTTTCCGGTTTGAGCGTAGATCTTCAACACTTTTACATAATCGGTGCGGTTTTGCCGGTCATAGTCCAAAAGGCGTAAGACGCCGGGATGGCAATAAGCTTCAAGGCGGTCTTTATGTTCCTTTAGAAAAAGAAATGTGGCAGCGCTCTCGTACCGGTAGATGCCGGCTCCCTTTCTCGGAGCAAAAAATTCGATAGTATCTGCAGCCTGGCGATAATGGACATACAGATCGCTGATCTGGAAAAAACAGGCGCTGACGCCGCCGATAATTCCCCAGTTTGCCAGGTAGTCGTTCATCTGGCGGCAGGGCTCAGAGAAGGCCGGGAGAAGGTGGAGAGGCCCCTGGCGGATCAGGACAATATTGCCGTCAAAAAGGACGCAAAGCTTTGTGCCGCACATGTCCATGAGGGTTCGGGTAATGGCCAGGGCCGGAGTGTTAGCTTTGGAATATCCCAGAATTTTAAAAACAATGACATACAGGCTGGTGTTTTTTTCAAGGCCCAGGCTGATGGTCAGGTCCGCGTTGTTGTGGAGGGGGTTTTTAAGGCCCGAAAGAAGGCGCTTTAAGGTGTGGTCCCAGGGTTTGCTCTGGGGAAAAAAGGCGGAAGGATTTTTTCCCAGTTCGGCCTGGACTGCGTCACGGATCAGGCATACAAGGGCCATATCATTTTCCCGGACCGGATGTCGGGCCATGAGGACGCTTAAATATCCGGTAATCTGACGGTGGACGGTGAGCCGGGTGATAATGGTCTGGTAACCGCCATACTGAGGCGGTGTCAGGACCGGTTTTTCACTGTAGTAGGCGGCCTCGTTGTATTTAATAAATTCATTATCTGTAGAAAAATCCGGGGGAATGATCCCTGTGTGGGACATAGGTACGCTTTCCGGCATATTTTCCGATATAAAATGAACAGTAAGGCTGGTATCCCCCAGGGCAACAGGATTGTCCATGATCTCGCCGGCCAGTTGGATAAGGGATTTTGGGCCTTCATTTTTTGCCAGGGCCAGCATAAGCATTTCACTGGCCTGGGCCAGGGATATGTTTTTCATGTTGATCGTCTCCTTTAAAAACTGTTCCAGTCAGTTCCATAGATTTAAAAGACAGATATAGCATCAGGAAAGTTCCCGAATCCTCCAGGGACAAATCAATGATTTGGATGATCCGTCCAAGACGATATTTTAGCGTATTATAGTGGACATGAATGGCGGTGGCCGCGTCCCTCATGCTGCAAAAATGGGTGATGTAGGCGTAGAGGGTGCGGGTGTAGTCTGTTTTGTGTTTGGTGTCATATTCCTGAAGGCGACGGATACAGGGATGGCAGAAGCTGCCCTGAATATTCAGCTCTTCGATAAAGCGGTAGACCGCGTAATCCTCATAGTGATAAAAAAGTTGGTGGGGTTGGATGATGGACCCGTATTCCAGAGCGAGGACAGTCTGCATGTAAGCCGGGTAAATATAGGCCAGATCCTCGAAGGGGATGGAAATGGCCGCAGTCAGCCCGTATTTTTTCAGCAGGGGCATAATCCCGCAGGAAGGAAATGTGACGGAGCTGAATATGTTTTCCGTGAGGATGGTGACGGTCCGGTTGTGGTGAACCACGGTTTTGCATTTGTGAAACAGATTTTCCAAATGGCTCCGGACCATATTCAATATGGAGGGGGCGGCGATATTTCCGGGATGACATATGGTCAATATCTGCATAGGTGGTCTGGGATAAAAGGACACGATCTTACTCCGCTCTGCAACAGAGGAGGAATCAATGTCCGGGGTGTCCAAAAGATCGCAGATGAGATAGTCGCTGGCGTGGATCTTTGGGCCGCTGTCTGGGTAGCACTCATCCAGTATGGTGGAAAGACTTGTGGCGGTTATGGCCAAAAGATTTTTGTCTTCCTCACAAAAAGGCTGATTTTTTTCAAGGACGATCAGGTTCGCCCGGAAATTGCTTGGCGTTCGGAGGCCGCACACAATGAGATTGACGCTGCCCGGCGCATTGGTGATCAATGTGGGTGACAGGCTGCCTCGGATCTTTTGTACATTCATACGGCAGGTACTCTGATAAGTCTCATGGTCAATATAGCCTTTTTCTTCAATGCCGTCCCAGATGGGATCCACAGGGCTGTTTCCACGGGAACAGGCCAGAAGTTTTCCTGTCAGATCGGTCAGATGTATAGGGTTGTGGAGATAGTCCCTCGCTGTGTTTAAGATCGCTTCCATATTTTGAGGGTCGCCTAAAAGCTGGATCAGTTCATAGGAAAGCTGTGATTGTCTGGACATAAGATTCCTCCAAGATGTTCTGATGTGTTTATCCTACCACAAAAGGGGCTGAGTGAACAAGGGAAACAGTTCAGATGGCCGAACTTCTGACAGGATTTTAGCGCGTATATTTGACTTTCCATCCCAGGAAAACTGTGGTAAAATGTACGCAATAGTCAGGGCATGGTCAACTGCCCCTGTGAGAAAGGATTTTTTTATGAAAATTGTGCTGGCGGCTATTAACGCCAAATATATCCATTCAAACCTGGCGGTATATTCATTAAAAGACTCTGCTTGGGCGGAGGGCGTGGATATTTCCATCGAGGAATTTACCATTAACAATTATATTGACGAAATACTGGCCCGGCTCTATAAGAGCCGCCCGGATATTCTGGCGTTTTCCTGCTACATATGGAATATTTCCATGGTAGAGGAGCTGGCAGACCTTCTAGGCAAAGTGCTGCCCGAAACGTCTATATGGGTGGGAGGCCCGGAGGTGTCCTATGACGCCGGGGACGTCCTGAAAAGAAATCCGGCCATTGATCTGGTCATGTGCGGCGAGGGGGAGGAAACTTTTCGTGAGCTTGTGGAAGCCGCAGCAAAACAATTTCCCCTGGAGGGGGAGCTGCTCTCAGACATTGCCGGTATTGTATTCAGGGGGAGGGACGGCCGGATCACAGACACCGGCGCCCGGCCGCCTTTATCTATGGATCTGCTGCCATTTCCTTATAAAAATATGGAGCTTTTTAAAAACAGGATCATTTATTATGAGAGCAGCCGGGGATGTCCCTTTTCCTGCAGCTATTGCCTGTCTTCCATTGACCGCCATGTCCGTTTCAGGAGCATGGACAAGGTGAAGAAAGAGCTTTCAGTATTTCTGGAAGCTAAAGTCCCCCAGGTGAAGTTTGTGGACAGGACTTTTAACTGCCGCCATGATCGTACTTTGGAAATATGGCGGTTTATCCGGGATAAAGATAACGGGGTGACCAACTTTCATTTTGAGATTACAGCGGACCTTCTCAATGAGGAGGAGCTGGAACTTTTGGAATCTATGAGGCCGGGGCTCGTCCAACTTGAGATCGGCGTTCAGTCGGTGAATCCGGACACCCTGCAGGCGATACAGCGAAGTATGGACTTTGAAAAACTGGCGGGGATTGTCCGGCGTCTAGGTAAAAACAGGAATATCCATCAACACCTTGATCTCATCGCCGGGCTGCCCTGGGAGGATATGGACAGTTTTGCCCAGTCATTTAACAAAGTCTACAGCCTGGAGCCATCTCAGCTTCAGTTAGGCTTTTTGAAAGTACTGAAAGGGTCTCCCATGCATGATATGCAGGAAGAATATGCTCTTGTTTATCGGACCCGCCCTGTGTATGAAGTTATGTCTACCCGATGGATGTCTTTTGACGATATTCTCTTCCTCAAGGAAATTGAGGAGATGGTGGAAGTCTACTATAACAGCGCCCAGTTTTGCCAGAGTCTAAAATATCTGGAACATTTTTTTGAACATCCCTTTGAACTGTTTTCCAGGCTGGCTTTTTTTTACCGGAATGGAGATTTTGCCGGACGCCATTATTCCAGGTTCGAGCGATATGAACTGCTGAGAACTTTTGCTGCCCAGGTTTTGGGGGATGTCCGGGGATTCTTGCAGGAGCTTTTTGATGAGATATTAACCTATGATTTATATTTGAGAGAGAATGTGAAAAGCCGTCCCTGCTGGGCCCCGGACCAGACACCGTGGAAAAAGGCTGTTGCCGCTTTTTACAGCAACCCGGCGATGATCGAAAGGTATTTTAAAGACTACAGAGATAAAAACTACCGTCAGATACGCAATCTGACCCATGTGGAAGTATTTCACTGGGATATTATAGAAAGCGCCCAGGCGGGAGAAGGCCGGACATCCGGAAAGGGATTAGGCGCCATGGTGTTTTACTACGACCATAAAGACTGTCTGACCTACGGCGGCAGGGCGATTTTACTTGAAGAAGAATTGGAGTAACTGTTTGTCCATTCGGGACAGGCGGTTACGATTTTAACGGAGGTTTCAAAAGAAATGCTCAGATCCTATGTTGCTTTTGACCTGGAAACCACAGGCCTTAGTGTGGAGGAGAACTGTATTATTGAAGTCGGCGCGCTGAAAGTGAGGGACGGCGCTGTGGCAGGGCGTTTTATGACTTTTGTAAAACCGGAGGAGACGATTTCTCCAAAGATCACAGAGATTACAGGGATAACCAACGCCATGGTAGAAAAGGCTCCGACGGCGGACGAAGTGATGAAGGCTTTTGTAGATTTTTGTGAGGATGATGTGCTTATCGGACATAACCTGATGTTTGATTATTCTTTCGCAAAAAAATATGCCGGGCGCATTGGATGCCCTTTTGAAAAGCGGGGCATTGACACTCTGAAAATAGCAAGGGCCGTGTGCAGCGGCATTGTCTCCAAAAGCCTTGGCGCCCTGTGTGATCACTATGGTATTACAAACGACCAGGCTCACCGGGCATATCACGACGCTTTGGCTACGGCCAAGCTCTACCAGACATTGTCCCACTATTATGAGAACGGCCATGAGGACTTGTTTGTCCCTGCCCCCTTGATCTGGAAAGAAAAAAAGGTCCAGCCGGCGACGGCAAAGCAAAAAGCCTACTTGAAGGAATTGATCAAATATCATAAAATAGACTTTAATGAGGACATAGAGACGATGAATCGAAGCCAAATGTCAAAGGCTATTGATAAAATTATACTGAATCATGGTATCATGCCCCGTAAACGGGGAAATATATAAGAAAGAAGGAATTTTGCATGTTTTATAACCGTAAATCGAAACGTATCGTGTCCGGTGTTATTATTGGAATTGTGATCTTTGCCATGGTTGCCGGGATCATTGCCAGTTTCGGCGCGTAAAAAGCCTGCAACTAAAGGTTTGGGCCGCTGGTATCACCAAAGAGATAAGCTGCCGGCTTCTTGAAAGGAAAATGCCTATGAAAAAAATTATACGAAATATACTGGCGGCGCTGGCTATAGTCCTGCTGGGCTGTATGTTTCCGGCGCTGACCTCTAGTGCCGCTTCTGAACCTACCATCCCCGATGGTGTTACGGTGGAGGGAATCGCTCTGGGGGGGATGACTGCGCAGGAGGCAAAAGACACCTTAAACGGTTATGTGGAGCAAGTTAAAGGACAGACCCTTCATTTGACTGCCGGGGAGGATACTGTGGTGGATATTCCTTTTTCCCAGTTTGGCGTGGATATTTCTGATCCTGGGGTCATTGATACGATCAGCCAGATCGGCAGCGGTAAAAATATATTAGCGCGCTATAAAGCCCTTCGGGATGTGACCAATGAAAATGCTGCCTACACCCTGACTTTTACATGTGATCGGGACGCCCTGGCGGGGGTTCTTAATGAGCGGGCGGGGGAAGTAAACCGGGAACCTCAGGACGCTATTTTAGTCCGCCACGGGGGACAGCTTCTTATTACAGATGAAGTGATCGGACGCACTTTACAGCCGGACGCTACTGCTGATCAGGTGGCTGCCGCAATTTCCGGGGACTGGGATCAGAAAGATCTGACTGTGGCCATGACTGTGGAGGAGACTCAGCCGGAACATACGGCTCAGGAACTGTCGGTGGTCCAGGACGTTCTAGGGACATATTCCACAAGTTTTGCGGGGAGCAGCTACAACCGTATTGAAAATATTAAAAACGGAGCGGCCAAAATTGATGAGACTGTCCTTTATCCGGGAGAAGTGTTTTCATTTACGGAAAAAGTAACACCCTTTACATCGGATAACGGATATTATATTGCCGGGGGCTATGCATCGGGAAGAAATGTGGACAGTATGGGCGGAGGTATCTGCCAGGTATCTTCCACACTGTACAACACGGTGCTGCGTTCAGAGCTGACTGTGGTGGAGCGGACAAACCATATGATGACTGTCGGTTACGTGCCCCTGGGAGCGGATGCTACTATCGCCGAGCCGACCATTGATTTTAAATTTAGAAATGACTATGAGTACCCTGTATATATTGAGGCATACACGTATAACGGCTCTGTGACAGTGACGTTTTATGGGAAAGAAACCCGGCCGTCCAACCGGACGGTGGAGTTTGAGAGTGTGACCGAGCAGACCATCGCCCCAGGGGCAGATGTTGTGACGGAGGATCCGACCTTGCCGGCGGGATATGAGGAAGTGACTCAGAGCGCCCATACCGGCTATGTGGCCTCATTTTATAAACTGGTCTATGTGGACGGTGTTCTGGAGAGCCGGGAACTGGTGAATCGAAGCACTTACAATGCTTATCCCAGGTATGTGATCCGGGGCACATATGTTCCGGAAACGGAGCCTCCACAGACAGAAACTCAGGCTCCGGCGGATACCCAGGCTCCGGCGGACCCGGCCGGGACACCCGCCGATCCGGCGGCGGTGCCTTCGCCGGATCCGTCCAGCGGAATATGAGGATATTTAAAACGGATGACACCAGGAAGACAGGAGGTTTGTGTATTTGAAAATTGGAAAATTGCAGGAGAGCATTTTAGACCGTTCTGTTTTCAAGCAGATTCATAAAAGAAATGATAATATATTATGTAAACCTAAAGTAGGGCTGGGATACCAGATTATGAGAACCGGCCCGGATACATACGCTGCCGCCGCAGTGAATACTGTGGAAGGGACGCCCTTTCAGGTGGGAGTTCTGGCTGTGCCAAGAGGTGTCAACAGTCTTGCATGTGCCGGCGTCCTTCCGGAGGGGATCATGGTTTCCCTCACTGTGCCTGAGAACACCCAGGAACAGGATTTCAGAAAGATGATCGAGGCTATGGAACAGGCATGTCGGGCGGAAGGGATTGATCTTGCCGGAGGTCATACTCAGATCAGCCCTAATGTGACGAAAGTGGTTGCTTCTGTCACTGCATTAGGCGTTCCAGGGAATACTGACGCCGGGATATTGCCGGGAGGCAATCCAGCGGCCCCCTCGGAGGGGCAGAGTATAGTAATGACAAAATGGGCCGGACTGTCAGGTTCCTGGCTTTTAGAGCAGGACTGCCACGAGGCTTTTGTAAAAAAATATAATCATGATATTGCCGATGCTATTGCCGGTATGGATCAGTTTTTTTCTGTCAGCCGGGAGGCTTATATTGCGGCAAAACTTGAACCGTCGTTTATGTTTGATCTGTCGGAAAGCGGCATCTTCGGAGGCTTGTGGGAGGCGGCCCAGATGGGCCATGTGGGCCTGGAGGTCGATCTGAAAAAAATACCTGTCCGTCAGGAAACGGTGGAGTTGTGTGATTTTGTGGATGTGAATCCTTACAAAATACCGTCGTTGGGATCGCTGCTCATCGCCACCGACCACGGGGAGCGGCTGACCCATCTGTTAAAGCAGCAGGGGATTGACGCTGCGGTTATCGGCTGTTTTACATCAGGCAATGACAGGGTGATTATCAATGACGATGAGAGGCGCTATCTGGAACCTCCAAGAGGTCTGGAAGAATGTATAAAAATGAAAGGAAGGCAGATAGAATGAAGGAGAAAATATTATCTGTTATAGAGAAAAACAGCAAGATCAGTGTAGAAGACCTGGCCATCGTGCTGGGTGAAAAGGAAGAAGATGTGGCCCAGGCCATTTATGAAATGGAGAGGGACAAAACCATCTGCGGTTACCATACTATTATCAACTGGGGAAACACTTCCGTGGACAAGGTTGTGGCTCTTATTGAAGTCCGGGTGACACCTCAGAGAGGGCAGGGCTTTGACAAGATCGCTGAGCGCATTTACAATTTCAGCGAGGTAGATACGGTGTATTTGATCTCCGGCGGCTTTGATCTGCTTGTGATCCTTGAGGGCAAGTCTTTACAGGAAGTGGCTCATTTCGTATCTTCCAAGCTGGCCACTATGGAGTCTATTTTAAGCACGGCCACTCATTTTGTATTAAAGAAATATAAAGACCACGGAACGATTATGATTCCGGAAACGAAAAAGGAAAGGATGCTGATTACACCTTGAGAAATCCATTGTCAAAAACTATAACACAGATTAAGCCTTCCGGCATCCGGAAATTTTTCGACCTTGTGACTGAAATGAACGACCCGGACGTGATATCCCTGGGCGTAGGCGAGCCGGATTTTGATACTCCGTGGTTTATTCGGGAGGAAGGAATTTACTCCCTGGAAAAAGGGCGCACTTTTTACACTTCCAACTCTGGCCTGAAGGAACTGCGGGAGGAGATTTCCCATTATCTGGAGCGCCACTGCAATGTTACATATGATTATCAGCATGAGATCCTGGTGACTGTGGGTGGTTCTGAGGCCATTGATATCGGTCTGCGGGCTATGCTTGATCCTGGCGATGAAGTGCTGATCCCCCAGCCAAGCTATGTGTCCTATGAGCCATGTACTATTTTGGCCGGAGGGGTGCCGGTGATCATTAACCTGAAAGAAAAAAACGAGTTTCGGCTGACGAAGGAAGAACTGCTGGCGGCCATCACTCCAAAGACCAAAGTACTGATCATGCCTTTCCCCAATAATCCAACAGGGGCAATCATGGAGAAAAAAGATCTGGAAGATATTGCAAGGATCTGTATTGAAAAAGATATATTTGTCATGTCTGATGAGATTTACGGTGCCCTGACCTACGGGGCAGATCACGTGTCCATCGCCTCCCTGCCGGGGATGAAAGAGCGGACCATCCTGATTAACGGTTTTTCTAAGGCATTTGCCATGACCGGTTGGCGTCTGGGCTATGCCTGCGGACCGAAAGATATTATTGAGCAGATGATAAAGATTCATCAGTTTGCCATTATGTGCGCCCCTACCACCAGCCAGTACGCCGCGGTTCAGGCATTAAAATACGGGGATGCCGAGGTGGAAAAGATGCGCCAGTCTTATGACCAGCGCCGCAAGTTCCTTGTTCACACTTTCCGAAAAATGGGACTGGAATGTTTTGAGCCTTTCGGGGCCTTTTACATTTTTCCAAGCATTAAAAGCCTGAACATGACTTCAGATGAGTTTGCCCAGAAACTTCTCCAGGCGGAGAAAGTGGCTGTAGTTCCGGGAACTGCCTTTGGTGACTGCGGCGAAGGATTCCTGCGTATTTCCTACGCTTATTCCCTGGAAGAATTAAAGACGGCTACAGACAGGATCGCCCGCTTTGTAGATTATGTGAGAAATCATCCGGAAGGTGAAACAAAATGATGAACATTGTTTTGCTGGAGCCGGAAATGCCGGCCAATACCGGCAATATCGGGCGGACATGCGTGGCCACGGGAACCCGTCTCCATCTCATTGAGCCTCTGGGCTTTAAAGTCAATGACAAGACAGTAAAGAGGGCCGGGCTGGATTACTGGGATGATCTGGATGTGACCATCTACGACGATTTTAAGGATTTCCTTGAGAAAAATCCTCAGTGCGCTGGAAAACTGTATATGTTTACTACAAAGTCCAGACAGTGTTACTGTGACGTGACCTACCCAAAGGACGCCTGGCTTATGTTTGGCAAAGAGAGTGCGGGAATCCCAGAGGAAATTCTTGTGGACTATGAGGATTACTGTGTCCGTATTCCTATGATCGGTCAGATCCGCTCACTGAACCTGTCAAATTCAGTGGCTATTGCTCTTTATGAAGCTTTGCGGCAAAATGGCTTTGACCAGCTCAATCCAAAAGGTGATCTTCACCGTCTTCACTGGAAGTCGGAGAACTGAGAAGGCGCACCGGCTTTTCCTTCCCAAACATTGATAGTTGAATATCAGAAAAAAGAAAAGGCATCGGCGAATATCAAAATGCACATTGATATTCGGGATGCCTTTTTTAACAGGGGATACCCCGATCGGTGCTTCGGGGTATCTGATTAAGAGATTTACATTACATAAGTTCCTCCATCTCGTCGATGAGGCTGGAGAAGAGTTTTAATGCTTCCTCAATTGGCTTAGGAGATTCCATATCTACCCCTGCGCCTCGAAGCAGAGAGATAGGGTCTTTGGAGCAGCCGCCGGACAGGAAGGAAATATAGTCTTTCACCGCTGGCTCCCCTTCTTTTAAAATGCGCTGGGACAGGGCGATGGCGGCGGAAAATCCTGTAGCGTACTGGAAAACGTAGAAGTTGTAGAAGAAATGGGGGATGCGGGCCCATTCCATATCAATCTCGCGGTCTACAACAACGTCCTCGCCGTAGTATAAAACGTTCAGGTCGTGATAGAGTTTATTTAAATAGTCCGCAGTAAGTCCCACGCCTTGTTCACTGGCTTCGTTGATCTTCATTTCAAATTCCGCAAACATGGTCTGACGGTACAGAGTCGTGCGGAACTGTTCAAGGAAATAGTTGATCAGGTAGGCGCGGACTTTTTTGTCCTCTGTATTTTTAAGGAGATACTGCATCAGCAGAGCTTCATTGCAGGTGGAAGCCACCTCCGCCACAAAGATCACGTACTCCGCGTCCGGCGCCGGCTGATTCTTGTTGGAGAGCCAGGAGTGGATGGCATGTCCCATCTCATGGGCCAGAGTGAACTCGGAATTTAATGTATCTTTATGGTTCAGCAGCACGAAAGGATGGACTTTATGTCCGGCGGAATAAGCGCCGGAGCGTTTTCCTTTATTTTCATAGACGTCGATCCACCGGTTGTCAAAGCCTTCTTTTAAAATGGCCTGGTAGTCTTTCCCAAGGACAGCTACAGCTTCCATGACATTTTTCTTGGCTTCCTCAAAGGTGATCTTAACGTCAGCGTCAGGCACCATGGAAGTGTACAGGTCATACATATGAAGTTCGTCAAGGCCAAGGAGCTTTTTGCGAAGCTTCATGTATTTGTACATATATCCCATGTTGTCGTGAACAGTGTTGATCAGGTTTTTATAAACGCTGACAGGAACGTTGGTCACGTTGAGGGCCGCTTCGATGGTTGAAGGGTATTTCCGGGCCTGGGCGAAGAATTTAAGCTGGTTGACCTGGGCTGCTAAAACAGCGGCGGAGGTGTTTTTGTGACCTTCCAGCGTGTGGTACAGGTTCATGAAGGCGTCACGGCGGATTCGGCGGTTACTGTTCTCCATAAGAGAGATAAAACTTCCGTGGGTTAGAGGAAGCTCTTTGCCATCATCGTCGATAACAGGAGGAAAGACGGCGTCGGCATTGTCCATCATGGAGAAAATCGTCTCCGGGCCGTTGGCCACTTCTCCGGCGGCAGCCAGAAGCTTTTCTTCCGCCGGGGAGAGAATGTGGTCTTTTAAGCGGCGGATCTCCATAATGCTCCGGCGGTAGATGGAAAGGCGGGGCTCATCTTTAAAAAACTGTTCCAGGATATCATCGGGAATGGCGAGAATCTCAGGGCTTGAAAAGGACAGACGTCCCACACAGTCTACATAGATAGATGTGGCCCTAGACATCATAGCCTGATAGGTGCTGTTGGTGGTGTCTACATCGTACTGGCGGTTCGCGTAGCCGTAAATATTCTCGATATTTTCATTGATCTGAGTTTCCAGGGCGCAGTAGCCGTAAAGGGACTGGGCGCTGTCCCCAAGTTTTCCCTGGTATTTTACAATTTCATCGGTCTGTGCCTGAAGCTGTTTCACAGCTTCCTCCCATGCCTCGTCGGAGGGGAAAAGATCTTCAATAGCCCAGGTATCTTTTGGGTCAACTTCACTTCTTAATAAAATTTTTGTTGCGTCTGACATATGTGTCACTCCTTTATTGTTTATTATCCTGGCGGTGAGCCGAAGGGACACGCCTGCGCGCCCCTTTGGACAGCACCGCGAGGGTTAAGCTCGCGGCGGTGAGCCAAACGAACGCGCTCGCGCGTCCGCTTGGCGAACTGCCCGCGGAAATAAATTAAAATGTCTGGACGGCGAACCATATCAGGATCAGTATACCTAAAACAATACGGTACCATCCAAAAACTTTAAAATCATGTTTTTTTATGTAAGTCATAAGGAACTTAATGGCCAGGATGGATACAATAAATGCCACAGCCATTCCTACAATGAGGATGAGAAGTTCCTGGGATGTAAAGCTGAAACCGAACTTTACAAGTTTTAAGGCACTGCCGCCAAGCATGGCCGGGATGGCCAGGAAAAATGTAAATTCGGCGGCGGTTGTCCGGGAGATCCCGATAAGCAGGGCGCCTACGATAGTAGCGCCGGAGCGGGAGGTGCCGGGGAATACGGCCGCGATCATCTGGAATACGCCGATGATCAGGGCGGCGGTGTAAGTGATTTCCGCGATGGAGGTCACTTGGGCATTTTTGCTGAAACGGCTGTTTTCAATGACAATAAAAAGGACACCGAAAATGATCAGCATAATGGCAACAGTGACATAGTTATAAAACATGGCGTTGAGCCAGTCGTCCAGGAACAGTCCTACAATGGCCGCCGGGACTGAAGCGATGATAATTTTCAGCCACATGATCAGCATAGGACGGTCGGCTGTCAGCCGTGAGCGGCCTTTTTCCTTTTCAATGCCGAAGGGGAACAGACGTTTCCAGTAAATGACTACAACGGCAAGAATGGCGCCAAGCTGGATGACAACGAGGAACATTTCAAGAAATTCCGGGGTGACATTTAAGGGCATAAATTCATCCAGCAGTATCATGTGCCCGGTACTGCTGATAGGAAGCCACTCGGTGATTCCCTCTACAATGCCAAAAATGATCGCCTTAATTAACTCTATCATAGTAAGTCCTTTCTGGGGTTTTTTTTGTCAAGCAGACATGCTTTTTCATACAAGTATGTCTGCTTGACTTAGGTATCACTATCATATGACCGGCTTTACAGAGTTATACGCCGGGAATAATGTTTTATGGACGCGGGAACGGGCCGTGGGCCGGCCCATACTTTTAAGGCCTGCGGTCCCGCTGTATTGAAGCTCTTTTCAGTCTTTAAATTCTACTATAGTGACGCCGGTCTCTCCCTCTCCGAAGGTACCCAGGCGGAAAGATTTAATATTTTTCATTTTTCTGAGGCGCTGGTGAACAGCGTTTCTCAGGGCGCCGGTACCCCGTCCGTGGATAATGGTGATCTGGGACAGATGGGCCAGGTAAGCGTCATCCAGGTATTTTTCCATTTCAGGGATGGCCTCGTCCACGGTTTTGCCGATCAGGTTAATACTTGTAGAAACGGTGGCAGACTTGCTCATCTTAATCTTTCCCGCGCCGGTTTTTTTAAGGATTGGTGTTTTGATCACTTCTTCGTCTAAAAGTTCAAGATCGCTTAGCGCTACACGGGATTTTAAGATTCCCATCTGCACCTGGACATTTCCTTTGGAGTCGGGAAGGGAGGAGACAATACCTTTAATACCCATGCTGCGCACCATGACGCTGTCGCCGGGCTTAATATCGCCGGGTTTAAGCCGGTTTTTCTTTCCAGTCCCGCCAAGAGTCAGACCACTGCTGACCTTGCCAAGCTTTTCACGGACAGCGCTGCGCTTAGCCTCCATGGCTTTGGCATTGCCGCCGCCAGCCGCCAGTTTGTTCATATCGCGGATGGTCTGATCCGCAAAGTCCTTGGCGTCCTGAAGAATTTTCTGAGCCTGTTCCCTGGCTTCCCTAAGAATCCGCTCTTTTTGTTGGGCGAGATTTTCCTGTTTTGTTTCCAGACGATCTTTTAAGGCGGCTACCTGAGCTTTGTAGCTTTCAATTTCTTCCCGCTCGTTTTCAATCGTTTTGCGGCTCGTCTCCAGATCAGAGAGGAGATCTTCAAAATCCTGGTCCGCCGCGTCCATATTTTTTCGGGCGTCGTTGATAATGTATTCCGGCAGTCCCAGCTTTTTGGAAATGGCAAAGGCGTTGCTCTTTCCGGGAACCCCGATGAGAAGTCGGTAGGTGGGGCTTAACGTGGCTACGTCAAACTCGCAGCAGGCGTTGCAGGCCCCTTCCTGGGACAGAGCGAAAACTTTCAGTTCGCTGTAATGGGTGGTGGCCATGGTGGTCACGTCCCGTCTTAAAAGGTTTTTCAATATGGAAATGGCCAGTGCAGCCCCCTCTGTGGGGTCTGTCCCCGCGCAAAGCTCATCTAAAAGGACAAGGCTTTTATAGTTGGAGGCGTCCAGTATTTTTATAATGTTGGTCATGTGGGAGGAAAATGTACTCAGACTTTGCTCAATACTCTGCTCATCGCCGATATCCGCGAAAACATTTTCAAATACCGCCAACTGGGAGTCGTCAAAGGCGGGAATGTGGAGCCCGGCCTGACCCATCAGGGTAAAAAGTCCCACAGTTTTTAAGGACACGGTTTTTCCGCCGGTGTTGGGGCCGGTGATGATGAGCAGCTTAAAGTCTTTGCCCATAGTAATGTCAATAGGCACCACCTTCTTTTTGTCCAGGAGAGGATGGCGGGCCTTTTTGATCTGGATAAAACCCTTTTCATTAAAGCGGGGCTGAGTGCCGTTGTACGTCCGGGAAAGAGCCGCACGGGCGAAAATAAAGTCCAGGGCGGTCAGGGCGGAAATATTGCTCTCCAGGGCGTCGGTGTACTGGGCGGCCTGGGCGCTCAACTGGGCCAGAACTTTTTCGATTTCCTCTTTTTCCTGGATCTCCAGCTCCCTAAGGTCATTGTTCAGCTTGACAACAGCCATGGGCTCGATAAATAAAGTGGAGCCGGAGGAGGACTGGTCGTGGATCATCCCCTGGACCTGGCTGCGGTACTCAGCCTTTACCGGGAGACAGTAGCGTCCGCCACGCATGGTAATAATGTTGTCCTGAAGTTTTGTGGCCATACTGGGGGAGTTGACCATGGTATTAAGCTGGGAACGTATACGGTCATTAGTGAGGCGTATATTGCGCCGTACCGCTTTTAAGGCGGGGCTGGCATCGTCGGCAATGTCCTCCTCGGAGAGGATGCACCGCCGGATCTCATGGTTGAGAGGGCTTAATGGCTCGATCACAGCAAAGAGACTTTCCAGGCTGTCGCCCTGGTTGTCGCTGTCTCTTCCGTTGGGTCCGCTGCTCCGGTCATCCGTCCCGCTGCTGTGCCTATCGGGATCATTGCTTCGACTATCCGTCCCGCCATCCCGGCGTCCGTAGGATTTGGCTCTCAGAGCAACGTCCAGGAGGGAGGCGATAGACAATAGTTCGGGAATATTCAGCGTGGATCCTACATTCAGCCTCAGCAGTGAGCCGCGGATGTCTTTAAGGCCGGAAAATGACAGTGAGCCCTTGGCGTAGATACGGGAAAGGGCGTCGCTGGTCTGTGTCTGCATCTGGTTAATGGTTCCCAGATCTGTGGAGGGCTGGAGATTTTTGCAAAGCTCCTTACCCATGGGAGATCCGGCCAGTTCGGTCAGTTTGTCAATGATTTTATTATATTCCAGTATGCGGAGTGCTTTTTCGTTCAAATTTAATCACCTGCGATTCTTTTATTATTTTTTTGTAAGAGTTCAGGATGGCGGGAAAAATCGGGAGATACGCCGCTCTGCATAGTCGCAGTTTTTGCATAACCGTTCAGGCGAAATGGTTTATGCCTGTACAGGCGCAAGCCCCGCGGGCAATTGGCTGCGCGGCGGCAATGCAACATTTCTATTGTAACCTATATGGGAAGAAAAGGGAAGGATTTCGAGGGATTCTTTATTTTTATATAGAAAAATCTATATCTATGAAGTATAATACTTGTGGTTATGTTGTTATAAAATTTATAGAAGTCACAGTTTTGCCATCAGGATGAGCAAGGCTGGGCCGTGATTTATTATAATAATAGAAAGAGGATTTTTAATAATAGAAAGAGGATTTTCATGAAATTTATTGAGACATTTCGCGAGGGAGAAAATATATCGGACATTTATCTTTGCAAATCCAAGCAGACAATGAAGACAAAGGCTGGGAAAACTTATTATTCTCTGATCCTCCAGGATAAAACCGGAACCATCGACACAAAAGTATGGGAAATTTCCGGCGGCATTGAGCATTTCGAGGCCCTGGATTTTATTAAGGTGGACGGACAGGTCACAAGTTTTCAGGGGGCCCTGCAGCTTAACGCCCGCCGCATCCGCCGGGTTCAGGAGATGGAGTACAATCCCCAGGATTATATGCCTACAAGCCAGTATAAAGTGGAAGATATGTACAAGGAGCTGACCGCTTTCATTTCCGGGATCAAGGAACCCCATTTAAAGGCGCTGGCGGAAAGCTATTTTATAAAGGATAAAGAATTTATCCAGAGTTTCGTGCGCCATTCCGCCGCAAAAAGCGTCCATCACGGCTTTGTCGGCGGTCTTTTGGAGCATACGCTGAGTGTCATGAAGCTCTGCGATTTTTATTGTACCCGCTATGCCATGCTGAATCGGGATCTTCTCATGACCGCTGCTCTTTTTCACGATATCGGGAAGACAAAGGAGCTGTCTCTGTTTCCGGCCAATGATTACACTGATGCCGGACAGTTGATCGGCCATATTGTCATCGGCGTGGAGATGATCCATGACCGTATCCGGGAAATCCCAGGTTTTCCACAAGTGCTGGAAAATGAGCTGAAACACTGTATTGTGGCTCATCACGGGGAACTGGAATACGGATCGCCAAAGAAACCGGCCCTCATGGAGGCTATGGCTTTGAATCTGGCAGACAATACAGATGCGAAGATGCAGACAATGACAGAGATTTTCAAGGCTGCCGGGGACAATATGGAGTGGCTTGGCTTTAACCGCATTCTGGATTCCAATGTGCGCCGTACGTCAAAACCCAATCAGTAAAGGAAAGGATCACCTATGATTAAAAAAAACGATGAATTTATATTGGAGATCACTGATCTTGGGACTAATGGCGAGGGTATTGGCAAGCTGACGCAGGAAGGGGAGGACAAGGGCTACACCCTCTTTGTCAAGGACGCCCTTATTGGGGACTGTGTCCGTGTCAAGGTGATCAAAAGCAAGAAAAACTACGGCTACGGGCGTCTGATGGAGATTCTTACCCCGTCGCCTTTCCGTGTCCCGGCCAAATGCCCTGTGTCCCGAACCTGTGGCGGCTGCCAGATCATGCATTTGGACTATAAAGAGCAGCTTCGTTTTAAAGAAAATAAAGTGAGAAATCTTCTGGAACGTGTGGGAAAACTTCAGGATTTCCAGATGCTTCCCATTATCGGAATGAAAGAGCCTTATTATTATCGTAATAAGGCTCAGTTTCCCGTGGGAAAAAATAAAGAAGGAAAGATCGTTATGGGCTTTTATGCCGGACACACTCATTCCATTGTAGATACAGAACACTGTTACATTCAGCATCCTTTAAATGAGATACTGGTCCATAAAATTAAGGGATGGATGGAAGAGTATTCAGTGGAACCCTACAATGAATCCACAGGCCAGGGACTGGTGCGTCATGTCCTGACCCGCATCGGCGAATCCACAGGTCAGGTGATGGTCTGTCTCGTGATCAACGGCGAAAAAATTCCCCATGCCCAAGAGCTGATTGGCATCCTGACGGCTGTGGAGGGCATGACCAGCATTTGCCTGAACATTAACCGGGAAAAAACCAATGTGATCCTGGGAGATAAGGTTGAGACGCTGTGGGGACAGCCCTATATCACCGATTATATTGGGAAGATTGCCTACCAGATTTCACCGCTGTCTTTTTATCAGGTCAATCCCAGACAGACCCGGATTCTTTATGAGACTGCCTTGAAATTTGCCGCCTTAAGGCCAGGGGAAGTGGTGTGGGATCTGTACTGCGGCATTGGAACCATTTCTCTTTTCTTGGCCCAGACGGCCTCACGGGTCTGCGGCGTGGAGATTGTCCCCCAGGCTATTGATGATGCCCGATCCAACGCCCGCCTGAACCATATGGAAAACGTGGAATTTTTTGTAGGGAAGGCGGAGGAAGTCCTGCCGCGGGAATATGAGAGCAATGGTATTTATGCCGATGTGATCGTGGTGGACCCGCCGCGGAAGGGCTGTGATCCGGAACTGCTGGAATGTATGGTCAAAATGGCTCCCAATCGCATCGTCTACGTGAGCTGCGATCCTGCCACCCTGGCCAGAGACTTAAATTATCTAAGCGGGAATGGATATAGGGTGGAAAAGGTTCAGTGTGTGGACATGTTTGGACATAGTGTGCATGTTGAGACGGTAGTATTGATGTCAAAAGTCAAAGAATAGGATAGCGAAAAAGTGTAGAAAACAAGGGATTTCCGGGAGCCGGGGCTTGTCAGAGGACAGGTTCGGGTTCCCGGATTTTTATTTTTTATGAATACAATAAAAGATGGCTATGTCCAATCTAAAATTGCCCGTTATATTACTGTCAGGATGTCAGAATTTTGCAAGTACAGAGAAATTCGTGGAATCGTGGAGCAAAGATATAATGAGTATCCGTTGATTTTCAGAAAACTCTTGACTTATAAATTTTACAAGCGTAATGTTTATGGAGGAGAGGATGAATGAACAGTTTTGATTTACAAGCGGCTGTGTTAATATTGATGGTGAGCGGTCACGGGACAGAATTTTTGCCGGGAATGACCGTTTGGATGTGTTGGCTGGGGAGATTAGGAGTTCCCATTTTTAAGGGCTTTTGGAATAAATGATCTTAGAGATATAAGAAAGAGAGAAAATAATATGAAACTGGAATAGAAATTTTTGCAGACAGATTCAGATGCTTTACAGGCAGACCGAGTTTTTATGCGGATATGAAAGTTGTTTTGGAATACAAAAATTTTCTTTTTATAAAAGCAGATGGTTGATGGCTCGTCATCAAAGCCGATGATAATGAAAAGAAGGTCATACTTTTAAAGATCAGGGAAAAAGGGAACGTTGGTTTTGTGGAACTGAAAGAAATATTTGATCTGCGGAAATTTCAATGATGAACGTGGGTATAAATAGCACTGGAAAAGAGGTTTTCATGAGTGGATACCAACAGATAAGTGAAAAATGTAAAAAATATTGGGGCGTTATTCCCCTTCTTCTGTTTTTGGCGGGAAAGACTGCTGTTGTGCTGATCGAAGTTTTCACGGATTCAGCATTGCGCAGTGTCCCTCAGATGATATTGTCCTGGTTTGGAGGGATATCTGTGGGTATATTGATCTTCTGGATCGGAAAACGCATGCTTTGGAAAAAGAGAGAAAAAGTTTCTGCGGCAATCCGGGTATTGCGGGCTATACTATGTATGATCTATTGCGTAGTTGTGGCAGCGGCGGTGTGCATAGGTTTTGTGATCAATGTGTTCGTCTATCATCCGGAACATGTTGTGGAGAAAAATGGGACGCCTATGGTAGCCAGTGTCAGCAGTTTTCTCCAGGAGACGGTGACCTATTATGACTACAAAAATGTTTTGTTTCGCGGAAGGGAAGCCATCGGCTGGGAAGATTATGGAAATGGCGGAGGAGATCCCTTTGAGCAGGGGATAGAACCCGGAAGTTCCTATTTTAGAGATACAGATATAAATAGTGAAAGATGATTAGAAAACGAACTGGCGGACAGTGATCCGCCACCCGATCAGAAAAATCTGAATGAAACAACAATACAGGCAGGAGTGAATTTTTCACAAACATTGCAGGAAGCTTTGTTGGTAAAATTAAATATTAGCAAATAATTTGATTTGAAAAGAAAAGAGGAGCAAAAAGGGGCTGACAAATAGTGAAAATAAATTGCGTATGGGAACACAATGGAAATGATACTCTTCTGTATGCGGTAAATCTTCCCGGAGCGTACACCAGAGGTGAGCGTCTTGAAATTGCAATGGGGAAAATGAGTGCAGAAGCATTTTCTTATCTTAGATGGAAAAATGCTCCATGTCCGGATGAGATATTTGTAGAGGTTGTACAGGAGGCACCTTGCAGCCTGCAAGTACGTGACGCGGATTCAGATGTGCTGTTTGAGGGAGAAAAAGCGCCCCTTTCTATGGATGAATATTTGGAATTAAAAGATTTGGTTTTGAAATCGGCATCGGATTTTTTTGCACTTTATCGGTCGATCCCTGACAAAGATAGAAGCAATAGGCCGAGGCGAAAAACTTTTTACGGTCAGGTTCCCCGTTCTGCCAAAGAAATGTATACGCATACTAAAAATGTGAATGCGTATTACTTTGGTGAACTTGATGTGGCAGGGGATAATGAAGGTGATATTTATGATTGCAGATACAGGGGCTTTAAATTGTTGGAACAAAAAAAGATTTCCTTTTAAATTCAGTGTATCAAGGGAGTTATGGCGAATACTGGACATTGCGAAAAATGCTGCGCCGCTTTCTCTGGCATGACCGTATTCACGCAAAGGCTATGTACCGCATGGCATCAAATATTTTTGGCACTGTTAATATTTCCAATCCATTCTGCTTTTGAAAAAGCTAAACCGCCCTTTTGCCTGGAAAAAGCCGTCGCTTTTCGATGATTTTTCATCGTCAAAGCGACGGCTTTCTTTACTTTCCTGGCGCGGATGGACAAACTTTCTGGCCGGCAGTTTGCCACAGGCCGTTTATTCGTGCCGCAGGGCGTCGATAGGATTAAGGTTTGCCGCCTTAATGGATGGCAGCAGACCGAATATAATACCGATGACTACGGAGAAGAGGACGGAGCCGACAATGGCGGGGACGCTTATAGCCACCGGCGTGGACGAGATCCGGGAGATCACTTCCGCCAGGATGATACCGGCGATGATGCCGATGAGACCGCCAAGGCTTGTCAAAACTGCCGCCTCAGTGAGAAACTGGCCGAGAATACGGCTTTTTCTGGCACCGATGGCTTTTTTCAGGCCGATTTCCTGTGTACGTTCTGTGACGGATACAAGCATAATATTCATAACGCCGATGCCGCCCACCAGCAGGGAAATGCTGGCGATCCATATGAGCTGCTGGTTGGTTGAGGCGCTTAATTCCTGAAGATTTCTCGCTGTCTCCATAATATCCGTGCCTCGGTAAGTGTAAGGCTGGCTGGAGGTGCCGGAGTCCATGGAGGACATGTCTGAAGCGGCGGCATCAAGGGCCATATCCTCAGTGAGAAGATCATCTCCGGAAGGAACCTGGGTGCCGTCTGTGGAAACGCCGATAAATGCATTGATAGCGTCCTCCGCTTTCTGCCCGGCGGTACTCATGGAATCTGTATCTACGGCCCGGACAACCACGTTGGGGATTTCGTCGTAACAGTAGATGATCGGCCATGAATCGTAAGGAATATAAATGGTTGTCATCTGATTTCCGCTGTACTGGTAATAATCTTCCAGTGTATTGATCACCGGTTTAAAAGTGGATGCTTTGTCTACTACGCCGATGACGGTAAAGGGCTCTCCGTTGATTTCCAGTGTTTTTCCCAAGGGATCTTCACTGGGAAAGATCGTTGAGGCGGAATCCTTATCTAACACCACCACCTTTCGGAAATCGGTAAAATCCTGATCTACAAAGGTGCGTCCTTTGGTGCTGATAAAACCGCAGGTGTCGAAGTACTGACGGTCAACGCCGTAAATCTGCATATTTGTATAGGATGTATTTTGATAGTACAAACTGTCGCTGTAATTGCGGTGGAGATAGTAGGACACATTATCCACCTCAGGGATAGCAAGTAGTTCCTCCCGCAAAGATTCATCCAGGATAGGGATGGAAGATGGAATATTATAATTATCTGGATAGTATTCATAATTATTTTCCATCAGCTTAATATCAATGGTATTATTTCCCGCGCCTACAAGGTTTTGTTTAATCTGCTCATTAGTACCCTTGATAGTGGAGACAATGGCAATGATGGATGCGATACCAATGATAATGCCTAGCATTGTCAGGAAGGAGCGCATCTTATGGGACCATACCCCCTGAAATGAGAGTCGAATATTTTCTAACATGGCAACCTCCTAATAATACATGACTCCGTTTTCTTCATTGATTTCGGTTTTTACGCCTTCTTTAATATTCTTTCCGTAGGGGAAAGCCAGGTAATCGCTCTCGGTAACAGCACCGTTGGTGATTTCAATATAACTTCCCAGAACCTTTCCGGTGACAACGACCCTGCGCTCTAAACGCCCTTCACTGTTGGCGGCAAAAACACAGTTTTCACCGTTATCTTCGGTGCGGATATATGCTTTGGAGAGATACAGGTTTTGGCCGGTCATATCCGGGTTGATCATGCTGTTGTTTCCTGTGGTGATCTCCACGTTTTCATTTTCCATCAGCCCCTCCGGGGGATCACTGATCAGGGCGATAAACGGATAGCTGGAAGAATTTGGATTCTGCCCATAGCTGTCCGCGCTGGTTGTTGGGTAGGGAGAAACCTCTTTGATCACCGCGTCAAAGGATGCCCCGGTGTTCCAGGACATAGCGGAGATGGTCTGCCCGACTGTCAGCGTTCCCAAATCCAGCTCGTTGATGGCGCCGGTGAGATAGAGCCCTTCTGTGCTGTTGATAACCATAAATGGATCGGAGGTATTGGTGTTTTCATTTAATTCGGACATCTGAGTGACTACGCCGTTGACAATACTGGTCACTGTAGCGTTTTCAAGCTGGGTTTGCAGTTTGGCCAGGTCAAGCTGGGCCTGGCGTTTCTGGGTCTGGAGACGACTTAGTTCAAGCTGTTTTGCTTTAAGCATTTCCTGGATTTCTTCTGCGGTATAGGAAATACCGCCGCCGCCGATTTCAATACCGCCGCCCCAAATATCGTCACCGGGAAGCTCTGTTGTTTCATCAGGTTCTTCATTTAAAGCGATACCGTTGGCAATAAAATCAGCGATAGGGGTATCCATAGCTTTTTCCGAGGGTTCTTCCATTTTGCTGCCGTCCAGTGTGATCCAGCTTGCGTGTCCCTCGATCTTTAAGATTACGGAAATTTTTTCTTCACGGATGCGGTTAATAAAATCTTTGGTGATAATGGTTGACTCATCGCAGTAAATTTCATAAACTTCCCGATGATCGTGGGAAACATCTAAGGCCGTATCTTTATTCAGTTCTTTTACAGGCTCCTGGGCAAGTTCAAAGTCGTTGGCTATAAAATCGGCCAGGGACGTGGCGATGGATGTCACGTAGGGCAGGGGCAGAGTTTCAGGATCAAGGAGACACAAATCTTCTCTTTCATCGGTATCCGCTGCGTCCTCCGCATCCTCCATCCATAAAAGAGCGCTGTGGGAAATGCCGTCTTTGTTCTCGCTGCCGTCAGCATTTCTACCCAGAAGTATGTAAATAAATTCCGGAGTGAGCTGTGTCTGTGATGTACACTGGATCAGTATAGGCCGGTCAGTGATCTCTGCCGTCTGGGGATAGTCTGTAAAAAAGTCTTTATTAAGCTCGGCGATTTCATCCACAGGCATCTGAAAATCGTTGTCAATAAACGCCTGGAGCGTACACTCTTTCTGAGTGTTTATAAAAGGCTCGTTTAATTTGTTGCCATCCAGTAGCAGCGTTTTGTCATAATCTTTAATGGTTAGCCGGACTTTTTTTGCCGGAACCGGGATAGTCTTATCCGGGTTATCTGGATCGGGGATGTCTTCCGGTGTGGAGCCATCAGGATTTTTTCCGCGGATAAGATTGATAAATTCCGGGGTGATTGTTGTTGTCAATGTGCAGGGAATCACCATCTCTCCTTTGTCATTGACAGCATTTTCATATTTGGAAAAATCAAAATCTTTATCCAGAGTCTTTTCCTCTTTAACTTCCTCAGAAGGTTCTTCGGTCTGAGATTCTCCAGTCTGAGATTCTCCGGTCTGAGGCTCTTTTGTCTGAGACGTATCCGACCCCGGAGTCTGAGTGTCTGTTTGAGAGGACGGCTCTGTTTCAGAGGCGGAAGCGCTTTGCTCAGAATCAGATGTCTGTGAAGATTCCGTCGCTTTGGGGGGATCTGTCTCAGATTCGGTACCGGGCTGAGTATCACTTTGAGGCTGGGTGTCAGGCTGCGTTTGAGACTGGCTCTGAGGCTGAGTGTCCGGCTGCGTCTGGGACTGACTTTGGGGCTGGGTACCCGGCTGCGTCTGGGACTGACTCTGAGGTTGTGTACCCGGCTGAATCTGTGTATCGCTCTGAGCCTGGGGAACGCTTTGGGGTATAGTACCCGGTTCTGTCTGAGCGGAAGTATCTGCCGTCACTTGGGGAACTGATTCCGTCTGAGAAAACGTTGCCGCAGAGGCTGTGATGATCTTTGGCGCCGCCGAAGTCAGGTTGGTATCGTTGCCTTCAACATCAGCGGAAGGCTGATCGGGCGTATCAAAGGAAATTCCACCGGAGGGGACAACGCCGTTTTTAAGGCTCTGTATATCTTTATTCGCTTGATCAATATCCATGTCAATGCCCTGGATATCCAGTTTCTTGCTCTCTATATCCAACTGGGTCAGTTCAGTGTCATACTGGATCAGAGGCGTTCCGGCGGTGACAGTGTCCCCTACATGGACATAAACTTCTTTGATGGTGGCGTTGCTCTCAAGATAAATGGTCTGACTGACGTCGGAAGTGATCCGGCCATAGGATGTTGAGTAACTGCCGTAATCATAGGTGGAGATGGTGTTGACAGGGACAACCTCCACCGTTTTATTATTATTTTGAACCTGGACAGCCGCGAAGATACCGCCGCCCACGAGACCTGCGATCAGCAGGGAACATATGGGAATGAATATTTTTTTGCGTTTCATACCTGATCCGGCACCTCCTTTTGAACAGAGATATCTTCTTGAACAGAAGTATCTGCGGGAATATTGTGAACGTGAAGGGCGGATGTATTTAAGTCCGGAACGATCTGGCCATCGCGGATCAGGATTTTGCGTTGAGCAAATCCGGCGATTTCCGCGTCATGGGTGATCATTACAACGGTCACTCCTTCTTCGTTGAGTTTTTGGAACAGATCCATGATCTGCTGACCGGACTTACTGTCCAGGGCGCCGGTAGGCTCATCCGCCAGGAGTATCTTAGGATTATTGACAATGGCCCGGGCAATAGCCACCCTCTGCTTTTGACCTCCGGAAAGCTGTGTCGGCTTAAAATCCACACGGTCGGCCAGACCCACCCGCTCTAAAGCTCTGAAAGCTTTTTCTCTGCGCTCTTTTTTGCTCACGCCTGCGTAGATGAGCGGAAGGCTGACGTTGTCCAGAGCGCTCTGGCGGGAGAGAAGATAAAAGCTCTGAAAGACAAATCCGATGCTCTTTAATCTTAAATCTGACATGGCTTTGTCGTTATATTTAAAAACATCCTCACCGTCAAGAAAATACTGGCCGGAGGTGGGGCGGTCCAGACATCCGATAATGTTCATCAGTGTAGTCTTTCCCGAACCGGAGGGGCCCATAATAGCCAGATATTCTCCCTTTTCAACGTCTAAGGAAATATTGTTTAACACCGGCACAGTCATTTTTCCCTGAATATAATCTTTGTATATATTTTTTAATTCAAGTATCATATAATGCCCCCGTTTCACTCTGCCTGGGTGGCGGCCATGGGGCCATCATCCATCATGGAACTGTCATTGGTGACGCTGCCGTCATCAGTGATTATACCGTCATCCACAGCAGCACTGTCGTCAGTGATCATACCATCATCCACAGCAGCACTGTCGTCAGTGATCATACCGTCATCCACAGCAGCACCGTCATCTGTGATCATGCCGTCATCCACAGCAGCACCGTCATCTGTGATCATGCCGTCATCGGAGGGGAGCATATCGCCAGCACCCAAATCTGAGCCGTCCATTCCGTCTATGCCGTTTAAGTCCATGGAATCCGTATCCTGTGAGGAATTGGTGTGGGTACCGTCATTTAACACGCATTCCATACCTTCATGGAGAAGATTTCCGGGAAAAGCGATATAGTCCTCGGCGGTGAGGCCATCAAGGATCTGGTATTCGTCCATACCGCTGTCATAGTCGCCTAATGTAAGGTGCCGCCGCTCAAGGCGATTGTTGGCTCCGGCAACCCAGGCGTAGGCGTCATTGTCTTCCAACTCCAGGTACATGGCGGAGATCCACAGCCCCTCTTTCGCATTCTCCTGTCCGTTGTCCAGTTCGATAAATACATGCTGTCCAAGCATAAAATCGCTGGAGGAATCCGGGGTTACATAGAAAGCATAGCTTGTAGATGTCTGTCCGCCCTCGCCGGAACCGCCAATATATGTAACACTTCCGGAACTATCTGTGCTGGCGTAAGTGTTGCTTGTGTCAATCTTGCTGATGGTGCCAGTCCACGTCATATTCTCGTCGGTACGTGAGCGGATAATCACCGGCTGACCTTCGGAAAGATTCCACACATTCTGCTCATTGACCTTACCTTTGACCCGGTATTCGCCGGAAGCCATAATGGTCATAAAGGGCTTGGGATTTCCCATATTGTCGTAGGTGGTATTTTCGTTGACTTCCTGGATGATGCCGTCCATAGGGCTGGTGACGGTGGCGTTAGTCAGGTCATTTTCCAGAGTTTCAATCTCAGCCTCTTTGGCCCGCTTGTTATATTCAGCCCGCTTGGCGTTGGTCTGAGCCGTCTGGATCTGCATAGTGTAATTGAGCTGTTCGTCGGCCGACGCCTTATTCTTTTCTTTCTGAAGCTCGGCAATCTGATTGTAATACCCGGTAATATCATTTTGGATACTTTCCAGATTGATCCGCTCCTGTTCAAGTTTCAGAGCGGTATCTTCGGTGTCGTATTCAAAGAGGGGAGCACCTGCGGCAACTTCGTCTCCGGCAGAAACAAAAATTTCTTTGATAGTTTTGTCTGCGCTTTTTTCCACTTTAGTTGTCTCCTGGGATTCGACAACACCGGAAAAACGGTTTTGAACGCCGGTGCCGCTCCCCAGTCCCGCAAGCATGGAAACAGAATCCACATAGGCTACATTATTGGCGTCGCCGCCTGAACTATTGCGGAAAACAAAATAGTAAAGGGCTGCCGCCGCAATGGCGATGACAGCAACGATGACGCAGATGATCAGTATCATCCGATTCTTTTTTTTCATTTTCTACAGTTCCTCCTTAAAGATTGATATGAATGTAGCAGTTCAGTCATCCCTGATGGCTGAACTGTTACCTGCACATAGCTTTGCTGATTTTATTATAGCATTAATGGAGTAAAAAATCTGTTTAAGGTTATCAACGAAATTCTTACATTTTCTTAACGGAAGTTTAAGCGGCTGTTCACCCCGCGGGCGCATATTTACGAATTGAAATTTTTCAGCATCTTTTTCAGGACTCCTTTTTTTCGGGTGGACAGCGGGCAGGTTGTCCCGTCGCTTAATGTAATGACACATCGGGTATAGTCCACGTCTGTAATGTGGCGGATGTTGACAATGGCTGAGCGGTGGCAGCGAAGAAAATTTTCATTGAGTTCCTTCTCGATGTCAGACAGATTTCCGGAAAATTCGATTACCCGATGGAGTGCTTTCAACTGGATTTTGTGGTTGATGGGCGACGTCTCAAAGGACAGAATGTCGTTATAGTAGACGGTGATCTTTCGTTTGCCGGGCGTGGCTAACTGATAGACATTTTTGTAGGTATCCCATCCCCCGGTATATTTTTCATAGGCGTTAAGGATACATTCATGGATTTTATTTTTTACAGCTTCCGGGCGGTCTTTAATAATAAAGTCCAGAGCCTCCACCTTATACTGGTAAGTGAGATAGCTTAATTCGATGTGGGAGGTAATAAATACAATAAAGCACCGGGGCTCGATCTTGCGGATATTTTGAGCCAGGAGAAAGCCATTGGTGTTTTCATTTTTCAGATCAATGTCAAGAAAATAAAGGCCGCAGCCGGTGGAATCCCGGACTTTTTTCAAAATTTCATCGGGATCGGGGGAAGCGGCCGCAAGCTGGATATCCAGCTCCTCAAAGGCAATGAAATTTTCTGCTTTTTCTTTGATCATGGCCAGTTCACGCGGGTTATCTTCACATATATAAATATTCAGCATTTTTGTAAATCCCCTTTCTGTATGGCAGTCTGCCATTTATCTCTGATAACAGTATACACTATGCAAATGCGTATAAATGAAATTAAAAATAAACGATAAAAATTGGCGAATAAACGCGGCTTTGGGAGCGTTTAGGGAAGAAATATGGGCGGATTTGAGGGAATCCTCCATCAATGTCTGCTGACGGCTGTGATTTTTTCCATTGCCGGAATATTACATATATTTGTTCCTGTGCTGCTGTTTTTCATTGTGTTTGGCAGCTTTCGGACCGCGGCGGGAGGACTTCATTTAAACACCAGCCTGAAATGTACAGTGGCCACCACATCCATTATGATCTTTGGGACAAAGGCGGCCCTGGCCATTTCACTGAACATGGGGATATCTGTGATCATTTTTGCCCTGGTACTTCTGCTTGTCCTTATGTGCGCTCCGAGAAAATCCGGGGTTTTGCCCGGCCGGGATGAGACATTTAAGAAGCAAAAAGCCATCGCCTGGGGGATAGCTTGCTGCTGGGGAATCCTGGCCCTTATTGACCCATGGAATATCAGGGAAATTATTTTAGCGGCCCTGGCCGTTGAGGCATTAACCCTTATTCCCCCGGCACACCGTGACGACTGAATGGTTACGATTTGTAAATGTGTAAAAACTGGATAAACTGTCCATTTTGGGCGCTTGTCTCCAGATAGAGAGCAGGATACCGGGTCATGATCTGGGCCACATTGTAAAGGCCGATCCCCCGGTATTTTCCTTTGGTGGATACTTCCGGGGAAGAAAGGTGGTTTAAATCTATTTTTTTATCAATATAGCTGTTGGCGATCCGAAAAGCCGTCTCATCGGCGTCCTCAATAATGATAAAAGAAAGGGAAGGATCTTTTGTTTCAAGGGCGGCCTCGATGGCATTGTCTAAAAAGATTCCAAGGATTCGGGCCAGATCCACAATGTCCACAGGCACATGGCTGACAGGCGTATCAATTTCAATGGTTATGGCAATATTCATTTCCTGAGCATAGATGATCTTCGATGTGATCAGACTTTTTAATTCAATGATTTTCAAATTGGACAGGCGCCCCAACTGATAGTTTTTTGGGGCAAGATGCCGGGTCTGGGGCAGGATTTCTTCTGTAAAATACTCTGAAAGTCCGTCGATATCCCTGTTTTCAATATATCCGTACATGGTGGCTATGATATTGACGTAGTCATGTTTAAAGGCGCGCATACTGTTGTACAGATTTTCTACCTGCTCTGTATATTTTTGCATGGATTCCAGGGAAGCCTGGCGCATGGAAATGGCCGCTTCTCGGCGATAGGTACGGACGGCGTAGACCACCGCGCTGGCGGCCAGGACAAAATAGGCGGCAAAGACAAAGGTGTTAAAAGTGACAACCATTGGCGAATAGCCGATCCTTTCTCCTGCCACAATATTGATCACAAAAAGGATCAGCGCCAGTGCCAGCATGAGGATCATGAAAAATAAAATTTTTTTTGACAGCAGCGACAAATTCAGGGTAAAGTGAAATTTTTGAAAAAGCCATACAAGGAGTCTGGCGGCAAGGCACGTGATCAGAATGGAAAATAAGCAAAAAGCAATATATAAAGGCGGCGTCTGCCACATCTGATCAATGGCGATCCCTGTGCATAGCCAGAGGACGGTTGATTCCAGATTGTTTAAAACAACGTTGAGCAGATAGCTGATGATCAACAGGCATATGTTGCGTATACGGTGGCTGTCGATGAGCGACAGATAGAGACTTAACGCCAGAAGGAGAACGAGAACCCATGAGTTATCAAACCGGTTCAAAAGGCAGAGGCAGAAAAATGTCAGGGCAAATAAGAGAAGCTTCCGGCCGCGGGATAATTTAAAGGGCAGAAGTATAAGGAGAGGACTTATGTATAAAACCGCTGTTAAAACTGTAATCGCCAGAGGATAAAGCATTGGATGATCACCTCATTTAAATTTGATGAGACAAGCGACAAAAGGTCATGCGGGAGCGCGAAGCACAGGCAAGCATGGCTTTGAGACCCGACAAAAAAGACATTTTGTCCGTTTGCCATCATTATAAATGAGCCGACGGTATTTTTCAATAAGCGTTTAAATTGCCTGAACGCTATTGCCGGAAAATAAAACAGCGTTCAGGCGTCAAAAAACGTCATTTAAAAGTTTTTTGAACAGATGACCGCAAAAGGGGTTATAATCGTACACATGAGGAGGTGAATGTGATGAAGATAATAAATATTTCAGGTAAGTGCCTGGCGGCTGCCGCCAGGGCGGCAATCAAATGGGGAGAGAATAGTTCACTGGCAAGTTCTTTGGCAGGATTATATGAACCTAAAATCCCTGAGAGACTGAAAAAGAAAACGGAAAAAGGGTGATTTGAATGGTGATGATATGAATAAATGCAGAATAAGGAAAACGGTTATATTCGGGTTTTGTACGGGAATGTTGTTGGCAATATCCTCAGGATGTCAGACAACTCCGGAAGCAACGACAAAAAATAGTATTTATACTGTAGAAGATGAGACAATCGCAGCAGATACCCAGGCCGCAGGGCAGGTTTTGGCACAGTTGCCCGAACATTATACCCAGTCGTTTACTTCACAGGGATATCCGTTAGAAATTGATGCGGATATTACTGTTTCTGATGCAGAAATTATGCAGGGGAGCCTGGAACAAACGCAGCAGCCTTCAGAATCTGTCATAAGTCATGTTTTATTTAATGGAGAAAATATTACTTCTGAAACAGAAGATAATTTTACAACATGGCAGATTACAGGAAAAGAGGATTTCGTAGAAACCTTTTCCATATCGACAGCCAGTGGCCTGAATAATTATGGGTATAGCAATAGTTTGTTAGATCAATATTTCAGTATCCGGGCAGTCCCCGTATCCTATAACCAATGTACAGAAGCACAAAAACAATGGATAGAAAATCTGGCTTTGAACGTGCAGAATATGATGGATGAATTAGGGTTTCATCAGGAAATCGTATCTGCTAAATATTATGAAGGGGATTATCCCTATGCCAATTTTGAGACCGTCAATGAAATTAATGGGGTTAAGTGCTGCTCCAACGCTATTACAGGAGCCAAACCGTATGTAGACTGCTCTGGAAGTGTAGATATTTCGGAACATGGAATTAATTTGCTTAGTGTCCATTCTGATTTCGTGGTTAAAAATCAGGAAGAAAGTTTTTTGATGCCCTGGGAAAATCTCGAGAAAGCGTTGACATCGCTGTATGAGCAGCAAAGTTTAAGGCGTCTGGATAATGCTCCGCCTATTTCGGATATTGAATTAAAATATATGATTGATTCAGATGAAAATGGCTACAGATTTTATCCTGTGTGGAGTTTTGAATGTTACTCTGACGTTTTTTTTAAAAATGTTTCTGTTTTTGCCATTAATGCCCAAAATGGAACGCTTGAATATATGAACAGTGATTTTTAAAACAGAATTAAGAGGTGCTGATCATGTTTTTAAAAATGAATTTAAAAAGATCTGTTATAAATTGGGGAATGGCAGTCTCTGTGATTATAAGTACGGTGATTCTTTTCCGATCGTACATTGTAAACGGTGTTGTTGGAAATTCCAATACAGATATTTTAACAATCTCTATTTATCCGTTAGCAATGTCAGGATATGTTCCCTTCGCGGCATTATTTCCTGTTTTACCCTATGGTTTTTCCTACCTTGAGGAAAAAAACAGTGGTTTCCAGAAGTATATATTTATGCGGACGACGTATCAAAGATATATGGCACATAAAATATTTTTTACTGGCTTTGCCGGTGGCCTTTCTATGGTTATTCCATTTATTTTTGCCTTCGGGTACGCTGTTATTGTAGGGCAGCCCGTAAGTCCGGAGTTGTATCCTCAGGTATACACCGAACATATTTGGGGAAATTATATGTTTATCTGGGGAGGTATGCTTGTTTTACTGTTTCGCCTGATTTTGTTTTTCTTATTTGGCTTTTTATGGGCGGAAGTCGCCTTACTTATCTCTGTTTTATGCTCAAACCGATATGTTACATTTGTTGTTCCGTTTATTATCTACCAGGCGTTATGGATGCTATTAAAAGAATCCTTCTTGGTTTATCTGAATCCGGCGGTTTTGTGGCGCTCAGATTTTGGAGCAGATACCCCTTTGGCGGCACCGTTTATTATACAAACTGTGAATATATTCATTGTCATCGTATTTATAATAGTATTTATGCGTCGCAAATTTAAGAGGATATTAAATGTGTGATTATGGATAAAATAACATACCAGGTATAATGTGGCGTTATATAATGCCATATTATACCTGTATTTCTATGGAGAGTGACATTTTATGGCTGGTATAAGACAAAGTTTTATTATTGCCTGGGCACAATTTAAAACCGAAATAGTTTCTTTGAGAGTCATTATGGGATACATATTAGGCTTGATAGGGATTGTTCAATACAGCTACCGATATATTCAATATACAATGAATATCCCGGCTCAGTTTTTGGAACCTTTTATTTTATATTTTAATTCCCGGAGCAATCTAACTTTTACGTTGCTGGGGTTGTTTCTTATTTTATCGGACGCACCTTTTGTAACATCAAGATCAATGACAGCAATTTACCGTACGACCAGGAAACGATGGAGTTTGGGTCTGACATTTTATATTTTGATGCAGGTTTCGATATATTACATAGTGTTACTTGCGTTTTCGGTAATCAGTGTGGCCTCAGTCGCTTATTCAGGGAATGTATGGAGCAGATCTATATACAGAATGGCGATGTATGATCCAATTGCTATGTCGGATTATGGATTAGAATTGCCAGAACCCTCTCTGCTTCAGAATTATTTACCTGTAGATGCGGCCATTCATACCTTTTTGCTGATTATGCTATATAGTGTGATTTTAGGATTATTACTTTTTGCGCTTAATTTAAATAATGGAAAACTTGTCGGGAGTATTGTTACCTTTGTCATTCATTTTTTAGGGTATGTTATGATAAGTGATACTTCATTAGGAATCCCACTTAAATTTTCACCTTTGGCAAATACGATTTTACAGTGGCATTCCAGAGAAATGCCATTATATTTTTCTTATGGAATGTTTTTTATAGCAATATTGATTATTATGATGATATTACGAATAACTGTTTTTCATACAGATTTTAAAATTTCAGTGAGTGGTAAATAGGATGAAAGGAAAAATAGAGCGCATTTTTGTTTTAGGGGGGTTACTGGTCATTATCTATGTGATTTTTTTTTCGCTTTTCAGATATGGGCTGGGAATATCTTCTCAAAATATTTTTCAAGGTATTGAATTTCCCGAAATAAAAGGGAATGGCAGTGTTAATTTTCTTGAGTTAAGTCAATGGATCTGGATTTATTTTTTTTACTGGGTTGTAGCAGGATATTATATTAATGTTCGCTTCAGAACACGTTCATTAACCATTTTTCGTTATCACTCTAAATGGAGCTGGTTTTGGCATTTGTTATGTGGCCTGTTTTTTTTACAGTGTATTTATATGGTTATAATCGGGGCGGGTGTGTATAAAAGCCATTTGTCATATGGATGGCTATCGGTTATATTGCTGTCTATTCACAGTTTCCTGGGAGTAAGTATTATTTTGTTGTTGAAAATACTCAGTGGTTCATCCGTTGTTTCATTGCTGAGTATGCTTCTTTTAGAATTTTTTTCTTTTGTGATTGGGGAAGAAGCCGGTTTTAATGTCAATATTGTTCCTGCTTTTTGGGGCATGAGTGTCAGGAGTGATATAGCAGATACAGGGAACGGATATAATAGTGGTCTCGTTATAGTAGTGCAGCTTCTTATGATTTTTTTAATTCTGGGATTTGGAAATCACTTGCAAAAGCACTTTGAAGAAAGAGGTAAGATGAATGAATGACAATAATTTGAAAGTAAAAGGTGTTTCAAAATCTTTTAAGGGTGAAACCGTATTGGAAAACGTGTCTTTTACATGCGTTGGAGGTCATATTTACGGTGTTATTGGTCGTAATGGTTCTGGAAAATCTGTCCTGTTTAAAATTATCTGCGGTTTACTTAGTGCTGATTCAGGCAGTGTTATTGCTAATGGTAAGTGTATCGGGAAAGATATAGATTTTCCCGAAAAGTTGGGAGCAATCATTGAAAATCCTGGATTTATATGGTATGAATCGGGATTAAAGAACCTGTTGTATCTTGCAAGTATACGAAATATTATTGATCGGTCGAAAGTTAAAGATGCAATGCGTTTAGTTGGACTTTCACCGGAAAATAAAAAGTGGGTTGCTAAATATTCTTTAGGAATGAAGCAGCGTCTGAGCATAGCTCAGGCTATTATGGAAGACCCGGACATTATTATTTTGGACGAGCCAATGAACGGATTAGATGAAGCTGGCGTGGAAGATATGCGCCGTATATTTTTAGACTTGAAAAATGAAGGAAAAATTATACTTCTGGCGAGTCATAATAAAGAGGATATCGAATTATTATGTGATGTAGTTTATACGATTCAAAATGGAAGATTAGAAGAAAAACAAAAGATAGAAACTATGGAAAAATAAAACAAAGTTATATTGACAATACGCCCCTTTCGTACTACAATTATAGTATAAAAAGGGGCGTTGGCAAATTTGTGAAAAGGGGAGTGTTATGAAAAAATTTTTTTCAAAAAAATCCGGATTTTTTATGTATTATGGGTGTTGTCAGCGATTTTATTATTGATCTTAATCCGTGTCACAGTCGCGTTAGACAGCAGTTTTATGCGGGACGTTATGGGAAAAGTGATTGACTTATATTTAATTGCCTCAGTGATTTCCAGCGCTGTGATTGCCTTTGCCACTCACAGAAAAAGAGTGTAGGTTATTGTGATGATGTGATGCGCATACGGGGAGGAGGGGGATGCCATTGAAGGCTGAAAATCATGAAAATAAACCCGGAGATTCAAAATTGAAGATGTTCTTTTTTGGCTATTCAAGAAGCCGTTCACAGCAAATCGTCTATCTTATCAAAAGACTGTTCTGGCTCCTGATCGTATGTTCTGCAGTGCGGTACTGGTGCAGTCTGATCTACGGACTATGTGTTGTGGGAGAATTTACAAGTCTTGGTATGCTGTTCCCGGCCATTGTCGCCACAGGGATCGGCGTCCTGTTTTGTAATTTTGACTGAACATTGGTTACTATTCACATGGGATTTGAAGCAGATACACAGATTCGTCGGGCTTGCCCGTAAGAAGATGGGTTCCTGCTTCAAATCAGACTGCGAAGCAGCCGTTTGTGTATGGAACAGGGGGGAGTTTTATGAATCCATCCATTGACTGGAAATATTTCTGGGATCAGCTAGGAACGATTATCATTATTACGGCAGTCATTATTGTTTTCATTGTCCTGTGGCTTATCTGGCGGCGTGTCCATGATAAAAAGGCAGTGATGGACGCCAGAGTGGTGAAAGTCAGGGAATTGACCGACGCTTACCCAACTATGTATGTATCAAGAAATTCCATCCTTGCATGGGGGATACGAAAGATTGATGTTACTTTTGCCACATATGACCCTTCGGGCAGTCCGGGGGAAGTTGTTTTGAGAACGCCCATAAGAAAGGCTGAAAAACTTGTGGAGGGAATGAAAGGACGTTTGTGCTACAGGGGGACAACATTTCTCTCTTTTTTTCCTGACCCTGACCGTTCTTTGTAATGGCTGCGGCGCCGATTCGCCGGCCGTGATCAGCTATGCTTCCGGGCCAAGTTATAATCACAATGTGATCCTGGTGGGAGAGCGTCCCGTGACAGCGAGGGATGGCTTGCTGTACGCGTATAATCCGGCAGAGGATTTATGGGAGCCTTTATGTCAGAAGGAGAACTGTCCTCACAGTTCGATTACTGAAGATCCGGCGTCCGCCTGCCAGGGGGCTGTTGATCCGGGATGCGCTGTGGGATATGACAAAGATATGATCTACACGGCGGCCTGTGAGGGAAATACCCTGAGGATTAAAGAGAAAGAGCCATACACCGAGGATTACAGGGTGATCAAAAAGATTTCTGATTTTACATGGCGGGCTTACAACGGAGCTTCCTTTAACGCGGTGTTTGATAACGGTTATATTTACTATACTTACTTTCGGCCGGGCGGCATCGACATTCTTCCGGCGATAGAGCTGCGGCGCTGTTTGCTGGAGGCGGATTCGGCGGGGGAGGAAGTTCTGTATTCCTCCAGTTTCCAGGGAAAAACACCTTCCGTAGTGGACGTCCACTTTTATCCCGGACACATGGCCATTCTCTATCACCTGTCAGAGCCGGGGGCGTCCCGGTTTTACTATGGCATCTATACGTTCAGTGATGAAAAATGGCGGGAGTACCCGGTTCCCACATCCGCCCTTCCGGCCTATTGTCCGGGCAAGATCATTTACATAAACCCGGAGAATGAGATGGAGGTTTATGATCTTAAAGGAAATGCCGTCTGTGCCAGCTTTGTGCCAGAAGAATTTCACCCTGACAGTATTGTGATCAGCGATGGCTCCTTCATTTATATCTGTCACAGTGAGGACGCTTTGGAGGGAAATGGCGGGGACAAGATTTTAGAGGATCTTTATGAAGCGGATATTTATGATATGAATGGAAAGTATATGGGCCGGTTCCCGGCCCCGGATACAGTGGCCTTCGGGTTTATACTATCCGGAAAGGATGGAGCGGCAGGGCTTGTGAATGGCCATTAGGGGGAATTTCATCTGCCTTGCCAGGAAAATGGCATTGTGTTAAAATTCAGAAAAAGGGGTGTATGTTTATGAGAAATGAAAAAGTGACAGTGAATGTGAAGGTTATGGATATCGTGGAGGTGACGGCGGCAAATCCCACCATGACCATGGCCAGAAATGTGCCATTGTCATCGGCGTCGAGCTGGTCAAAAGTGACCTTTGCCATGACCGAGGGCGAGGGAGAGATGACCTTCCGCTTATCCGATTCCCAGGCGGGAAAGCTGACGACGGGGATGAGGGGACAGTTGACTTATAAAGGCGAAAAATTTGTCGCTTTTAAGCCGGAGAATAGTTGACAGAAAAAGTAAACTATATTATGATGATATATGGATTCCGGGAGTTTTTTGTATGAACAGCGGCTCTTTTGGGAATCCTCTGACTGATGAATGAAAAACGCAGATGGAGAGAGTAGTCAGGCGGTGAAAGTTTTAGCGAGCCGGCGATGGTGGAAGGCCGGTATGAGTAGCGTCTGGTGAAGATCACTTCGGAGTTGCAGGCTGAATTTTTAAGTAGGCCCCGCCGGCTTTTCACCGTTAAAGGAAACGCATATAAGATGTATGATGGAATAAGGTGGTTGCGAAACAGCAGGCTTTCGTCCTTTTCTGGGGATGAAAGCCTTTTTTATTTCATAGGAAACTTCGTTTTCTATGAAATAAAAAGGCTCCGCTTTGGATCTCGCTGCGGCGGAATGGAAAATGTTGCTTGGGCAACCCGCCGCAGGCCAAGAATCCTGCGGAGCAGGATTCTTTTTTAAATGAACAAAAGGAGGAAAATAACGGTGTACCAAAAAGTAGATACCAATCTCAATTTCGTACAGCGGGAAAAACAGGTTGAAAAATTCTGGGAAGACGAGCATATTTTTGAAAAAAGTATTAAGTCAAAAGAAGGCTGCCCGGAATTTATCTTTTATGACGGCCCGCCAACAGCCAACGGAAAACCCCATATCGGCCATGTGCTAACCCGTGTCATTAAGGACATGATCCCCCGTTATAAAACAATGAAAGGCTATCAAGTGCCGAGAAAAGCGGGATGGGATACACACGGACTTCCTGTAGAGCTTGAGGTAGAGAAAAAACTTGGGTTGGACGGCAAGGAACAGATCGAGGAGTATGGTCTGGAACCGTTTATCGAACACTGTAAAGAAAGTGTGTGGAAATATAAAGGCATGTGGGAGGATTTTTCAGGAACTGTAGGCTTCTGGGCGGATATGGAACATCCCTATGTCACCTATCACAATGATTTTATTGAATCCGAGTGGTGGGCGCTGAAAAAGATTTGGGAAAAGGGTCTGTTGTATAAAGGCTATAAGATTGTGCCTTACTGTCCACGCTGCGGGACGCCTCTGTCCAGCCATGAGGTTGCCCAGGGCTACAAGGATGTTAAGGAACGCTCCGCTGTGGTTCGGTTTAAAGTCAAAGATGAGGATGCCTATATCCTGGCATGGACCACAACCCCGTGGACGCTGCCGTCCAACGTGGCGCTGTGCGTCAATCCTGATGAGAACTATGTGAAAGTAAAACAGGGAGACTATACCTATTATATGGCGGAGGCCCTTGTGGAGAAGGTCCTTGGGGAAGACTGCCAGCTCCTTGCGACATATAAAGGAAAAGAGCTGGAATACAAAGAGTATGAGCCCCTCTATTCTTTTACAAATTTGAATAAAAAGGCATATTATGTAACCTGCGACAATTACGTTACACTCACTGACGGTACTGGCGTGGTTCATATCGCTCCGGCCTTTGGTGAGGACGACTCCAATGTGGGCCGCAAATACGACCTGCCTTTCCTGCAGCTTGTGGACGCCAAAGGCGAGATGGCGGCGGATACGCCGTGGGCCGGGACATTTTGCAAAAAAGCAGACCCGATGATCCTTAAAGATCTGGATGAGCGGGGACTTTTATTCTCCGCGCCAAAGTTTGAACACAGCTATCCTCACTGCTGGCGCTGCGATACGCCCCTGATCTATTACGCGAGAGAATCATGGTTTATTAAGATGACTGCGGTGAAGGAGGATCTGATCCGCAACAATAATACGATCAACTGGATTCCGGAGAGCATCGGCAAAGGCCGCTTCGGCGACTGGCTGGAAAATGTTCAGGACTGGGGGCTGAGTCGCAACCGTTACTGGGGAACACCGCTTAATATCTGGGAATGTGAGTGCGGCCATCAGCACGCTATCGGAAGCATTGATGAATTAAAGGAAATGTCCGACAACTGTCCCGACGAGATCGAGCTGCACCGCCCTTACATTGACGCTGTGACCATCAAGTGCCCGAAATGCGGAAAGCAGATGCACCGCGTGCCGGAAGTGATTGACTGCTGGTTTGACTCTGGTTCCATGCCATTTGCCCAGCATCACTATCCATTTGAAAATGAAGAACTGTTTAAATCCCAGTTCCCGGCAGATTTTATTTCCGAGGCTGTAGATCAGACCCGCGGATGGTTTTACTCACTGCTGGCCATCTCCACACTGATCTTTAACAAGGCGCCTTACAAAAATGTTATTGTCCTTGGCCATGTGCAGGATGAGAACGGTCAGAAGATGAGCAAGTCCAAAGGCAACGCCGTAGATCCTTTTGAGGCTCTGGAAACATACGGAGCGGATGCCATCCGCTGGTATTTTTACATTAACAGCGCGCCCTGGCTGCCAAATCGTTTCCACGGCAAAGCTGTCATGGAAGGCCAGCGCAAGTTCATGGGAACTTTATGGAATACTTACGCATTCTTTGTATTATACGCAAATATTGATAACTTTAATGCTTTAGAATATACATTGGAATATGATAAATTGTCTGTCATGGACAAGTGGCTTTTGTCCAAGTTAAATTCCACTGTCAAAGCAGTGGATGACCATCTGGCCGCTTACCGTATTCCTGAGGCCGCCCGGGAACTCCAGGAGTTTGTGGACGATATGAGTAACTGGTATGTGCGCCGCAGCCGGGAGCGTTTCTGGGCCAAAGGCATGGAGCAGGATAAGATCAACGCCTATATGACTCTGTATACTGCCCTTGTGACGATCTGCAAGGCCGCAGCGCCTATGATCCCCTTTATGACCGAGGAGATTTATCAGAATCTTGTGAGAAGTGTGGATAAGAACGCGCCGGAAAGTATTCATTTGTGTGACTTCCCTGCGGTGGAGGAAGCATATATTGATAAAGAGCTGGAAAAAGATATGGATCTTGTCCTCCAGGTTGTGGTACAGGGCCGTGCCTGCCGCAATGCCGCTAATATTAAAAACCGTCAGCCTATTGGTCAGATGTATATTAAAGCCAATTTTGAACTTCCTGAATTTTTCCGGGAGATCATTGCCGATGAGCTGAATGTGAAGCATGTGGAGTTTGTGGACGATGTCAGTCCGTTTATTTCCTACACATTTAAGCCGAATTTCCAGACGTTAAAGCTGAAATATCCTAAAAAGCTGGGTGTTCTGCGGCAGATCCTCTCAGGCATTGACGGGCATGAGGCTATGGCGCAGCTTAAATCCCAGGGACATCTCACCGTGGAGGCGGACGGAGATTCATGTGAGCTTTTAGAAGAAGACCTGCTCATTGAGGCAGCCCACACTGACGGCTATGTATCCAGCACAGAGAGAGACGTGACTGTCGTTTTGGATACTAATTTAAGCGATGAGCTTCTGGAAGAGGGTTTTGTCCGGGAGATCATGTCCAAGATCCAGACTATGCGCAAGGAGGCCGGCTTTGAGGTGATGGATCACATTGAGATTTCCATGGAAGGAAACGACAGGGTTGCCCAGGTGATTAAGGATAATGAAGATCAGATCCGGTCGGAAGTTATGGCGGATAAAGTTTGCTATGATGGGGCTTTTGGTTATGTGAAAGAATGGAATATTAACGGTGAAAAAGTGACACTGGGCGTGACACGCATCCAATGAAAGGAGATGCTCGTTGTGAAAGAAAAAGTGACATCGGTGGAAAGTACACCGGCAAAGAACAAATTATTTGATAAAGCTGTATTTAAAAAAGAAATTCAGGAAAATGTCAAACTGTTATTCCGAAAGACCATTGACCATGCCAGCCAGGAGGAAATTTTCCAGGCCGTTTCTCTTGCGGTTAAGGATATTATTGTAGACGAATGGCTTGCTACTCATAAAACTTATAATGACACAAATCCTAAAATTGTATATTATTTGTCCATGGAGTTTCTTATCGGTCGTGCCCTTGGCAATAACCTGATTAATCTGCGCTGTTATAAAGAAGTGTCAGAGGTTTTAGATGAGATGGGCATTGACATTAATGTTGTTGAAGACCAGGAGCCGGATCCGGCTCTTGGAAACGGCGGCCTGGGACGTTTAGCCGCATGTTTCCTGGATTCATTGTCAACCCTGGGCTATCCGGCTTACGGATGCGGTATCCGTTATAAATACGGACTTTTCAAACAGAAGATTGAAAATGGTTATCAGATTGAAGTCCCCGATAACTGGTTAAAGAATGGCTATCCTTTCGAGATCAAGCGGGCTGAGTATAAACAGGAGATCAAATTCGGCGGCTATGTCCGGGTTGTGTGGGATGAACAGGCCCATAAAAACCGTTTTGTACAGACCGATTATCAGTCAGTGTACGCAGTTCCCTACGATCTCCCCATTGTGGGCTATGGAAACAATATGATCAATACGCTGAGAATTTGGGACGCTGAGCCTATTGTGGAATTTAATCTGGAGTCTTTTGATAAAGGAAATTATACGAAGGCAGTGGAGCAGGAAAATCTGGCAAAAAGTATTGTGGAGGTTCTTTATCCGAACGACAGCCATTACAGCGGCAAAGAACTGCGTTTGAAACAGCAGTATTTCTTTGTATCTGCCAGCATACAGAGAGCCATCCAGAAATATAAAGAGTTAAATAACAATGATATCCATAAATTGTACGAAAAAGTCTGCTTCCAGATGAACGATACTCATCCAACCATTGCTGTGGCGGAACTGATGCGAATCCTTGTAGATGAGGAGGATCTTGAGTGGGATGAGGCGTGGGATATTACGACAAAGTGCTGCGCTTATACAAACCATACGATTATGGCGGAGGCTTTGGAAAAATGGCCGGTGGATCTGTTTATGCGCCTGCTGCCCCGTGTGTACCAGATCGTGGAAGAGATTAACCGCCGTTTCGTCAACCAGATTGAGGAGCGTTATCCAAATCAGTACAATAAGGTCAAGAGCATGGCTGTTATTTATGAGGGGCAGATCCGTATGGCTAACATGGCCATTGTGGGTGGTTCATCGGTCAATGGCGTAGCCCGCCTTCACACAGAGATTCTTGAGAAACGGGAACTGAAAGATTTTTATGAGATGATGCCGGAGAAGTTTTCCAATAAGACTAACGGTATTACTCAGTGCCGTTTTCTTCTTCATGCCAATCCTCTACAGGCAGAGTGGGTGACAAAGAAGATCGGGACTGACGGGTGGATCACAGATCTTTCCCAGATTAAAGGCCTTGAAAAATATGCTGATGATCCTACGGTCCAGAAAGAGTTTATGGATATTAAATATCAGAACAAATTGCGTCTGGCAAAATATATTAAGGAGCATAACGGCATTGATGTGGACCCCAACACTATTTTCGATGTTCAGGTCAAACGTCTCCATGAGTATAAACGCCAGTTAATGAACATCCTTCATGTGATGTACCTGTATAATCAGTTAAAGGCCAACCCTAACATGGATTTTTATCCGACCACCTTTATTTTCGGCGCCAAGGCCGCAGCCGGCTATAAGCGGGCGAAAGAGACCATTAAGCTGATCAATTCCGTGGCGGATGTGGTCAATAACGATCCGACCATCAACGGCAAGTTGAAAGTGGTATTTATTGAGAATTACCGGGTATCCAATGCGGAGATCATTTTCGCGGCCAGCGATGTATCAGAGCAGATATCCACAGCCAGCAAAGAGGCGTCAGGTACTGGTAATATGAAGTTCATGCTTAACGGCGCTCTTACCATTGGCACTATGGACGGAGCCAATGTGGAGATGGCTGAAGAAGTGGGCGAAGAAAATATGTTTATCTTTGGTATGTCTGCCGAGGAGGTTATGGCCTATGAGGCCAACGGCGGTTATAATCCGTATGATATTTATAATTCTGACGGAGATCTGCGCAAAGTTCTTGAGCAGCTTGTGGACGGCACATACTCTAAGGAAGGAGATCTCTTTAATGAGATTTACACCTCCCTTCTTAAAGGCACAGGTTATGACCGCCCGGATGTGTACTTCAATCTGAAGGATTTCCGCTCCTACGCTCAGGCCCAGGCCCGTGTCAATAAAGCCTATAAAGACAGGAACAACTGGGCGAAAATGGCAATTTTAAATATTGCCAGTGTAGGCAAGTTTTCATCAGATAGGACCATCGAAGAATATGTCAAAGATATCTGGCATCTGGAGAAAATTACAGTGAATGTTTAATGAGACTGTGATAAAAGCTGTCTGTTGTCGAAATGGTGCGGATTGAACCGCTGTTTATGTCGAAATTTATGGTACGGTTATGGGTAGTTTTTTCTATCCGGCTATGATAGAATAAAATCACATACTATGATTGAGGATGTCGAATGTGTCTAGCCAGGCACATTCGGCAATCCTGTCTGTAAGGGTATGTCGTTTCCACTGTTTCAAAGTATCATATTTCTGGCGGGAGGTGATAAAGCATATGACCAATGAAGAATTGTTGATAGCATTGTCTGATATGCTGGATCAAAAACTTAAATCCGAATTACAACCGATAAAAGATGATATACAAGAGATGAAAGAAGACATCCGAACGCTGAAGGCGGAGATGAAGATCCTTAAACAGGATGTAGAGAGCCTTAAACAGGATGTAGAGATCCTTAAACAGGATGTAGAGAGCCTTAAACAGGATGTAGAGATCCTCAAACAGGATGTAGAGATCCTCAAACAGGATGTAGAGATCCTCAAACAGGATGTGGAGAGCCTCAAACAGGATGTGGCAGATCTTAAACGAGAGATGAAGATCCTTAAAGCAGATGTGGAAAATCTCAAAGCCTCTGTACATATTCTGGAAGGCCGGGCCGATCTTACCGATGCGAGATGGCGTCAGATGTCTGAAGATATACGGGCAATTAAAGCGGAGATCGAGACTGAGATCAGGCCCGCCATTGCCCTCCTTGTGGAGAATTATGTGCCGGCGGCCCGCCGTTTTTCTCAGGCAGCGGATCGAATTGAGTCTATGGAAAAGGATATTATACTGATCAAGAAGGTTGTCCAGGAACACAGCCGCAGGTTTGAGCAGATGGACCGATGTGTCTGACGGCATGTCTGGTTTAATAAAAAATCCTCTGCAAGTAAACTTGCGCCGTATTTTTATTAAACCAGCCGCATGGCTGAATCGTTACAAAATAATAAGCAAATAAGAAAAGGTATGAGATCACAAAATGGGAATTGCCCCAAATGATGTGATTTCATACCTTTTTTGCTGCCGGGTTGTGCCAGGTAACAGATTATGTTAAAATGAAGAAATAATCCGGAGACGGACAAGTGGGTTGTCAAAGATCTTCGGATATGGTTTTGGCGCAGATAAAAATAAGACAATGGAGTGGGAGCATGAGAAATATCAGGCTATTGATGGAATATGACGGCGCCCGCTATGACGGCTGGCAGCGCCTTGGGAAAAAAAGCGGGCAGACGACCATTCAGGGAAAGCTGGAGGAAGTTTTAAGCCGTATGACGGGAGAGAACGTGGAGGTTATCGGTTCCGGGCGGACAGACGCCGGCGTCCACGCCATGGGCCAGGTGGCCAATTTCCACACAGAGTGCGGCATGGACTGCCATAAGATCCGGGAATATATGGAGCGCTATCTACCTGAGGATATCGGGATCTTATCGGTGGAAGAGGCGCCGCAACGGTTTCACAGCCGCCTCAACGCTATTGGCAAAAAATATCTGTACAGAGTTTATGTTGGCGAGAGGGCCGGTGTGTTTTGTAGAAAATATGTTCACTGTATACGGCGGATGCCGGATCTTGATAATATGAGAGCGGCGGCTTCAAGCCTTGTGGGACGCCATGATTTTATTGCTTTCTCATCAGTCAGGCGGACAAAAAAGTCTACGGAGCGGGAGCTGTACTCCATAGAGATCCTTCCCTCTGAAAAAGAGATCCATATGATTTTTGACGGCAATGGTTTTTTGCACCATATGGTGAGGATCATGGCCGGAACTCTTTTGGAAGTAGGGCTTGGAGAAAAAAAACCGGAAGATATGGTTAAGATTCTTGACAGCAAAAACCGTCAATGCGCTGGAGTTATGGCGCCGGCTAAGGGACTGTTTCTCATGGAAGTCCGTTATAGCGGCGGGCAGGAAAAGATAAGGAGTTAAGATGAGTCGGATTTTAGTTGTAGAAGATGACGCGATGATCGCGTCAGGGCTGACCTATGCCCTGGAGCAGGAGGGCTATGAGACGGTGGCGGTGTCTGGCTGCGCGTCTATGAAAGAAGCATACGCCCCGGGCCGGTTTATTATGGCGATTTTAGACATTACCCTGCCTGACGGCACAGGATATGATTTATGTAAACTTATACGGGGGCAGGAAGATATTCCGGTTTTGTTTCTTACCGCCTGCGATGACGAAGTCAATGTAGTTATGGGTCTGGATATGGGGGCGGATGACTATATAACAAAGCCTTTCCGCATCCGGGAACTTTTAAGCCGGATTAAGACTATACTCAGGCGCTATGGTAAAAACAAGGAGGATGAGAACCTTTTTTGCTACGGCAATGTTTCCGTAGATCTGAAAAAAGCCCGGGTGACTAAGGGGGATCAGGAAGTTTTGCTCACAGCCATGGAATATCGGCTTTTACTGACTCTGATCCAGAATCAGGGCCAGGTTTTGACACGGTCCCAGCTTCTGGAAGGTATATGGGATATTGCCGGGGATTTTGTCAATGATAACACGCTGACCGTCTACATTAAGCGGCTTCGTGAAAAACTGGAGGACGATCCTGCTCACCCCGCTCTGATCAGGACTGTGCGTGGGCTTGGGTACTGCCTGGAAGCTGGGAGGTAAGATGATACGGAATAAAAAATTTTTAGCCATGATCCTGGCATTTGTTTGTATAATGGCGGCGTCCTTTTTGGCAGCTCTGTGTTTCCCTCGTTACGCTCTTTTTATTATGGGCGGCGGAATGATCCTTCTTGCCGTCTCTTTTGTCATATTTACATGGTTAAGATATAAAGATTTAAAAGATCTGTGCCAGCAGATCCGCAGGTTTGGAAAAAATCCTGAGTTTTGGACAATGAAGCAATTTTCAGAGGGAGAATTAAGTTATCTTGCCAGTGAAATTGGCAAGCTGGAAGTCAAGCAGCGGGAACAGGCGGCTTTGTTGGCGGCGGATAAAAATTATCTGGCTGATGCTATTTCCGATATTTCCCACCAGTTAAAAACACCATTAACGTCTATGAGTATGATGGCTGATTTTTTGAGGGACAGTCATCTCTCCGCAGAAAAAAGGGAGGAGTTTACCGGGAATATCCGAAGCCAATTAGAGCGCATACAGTGGCTTGTGTCGGCCCTCCTAAAAATGGCCAGGCTGGATGCCGGGGCAGTAACTATGAAAAAAGAACCTGTTAATGTGCTGGAGCTGGTCAAAAAAGCGTCTCAGCATTTGATGATTCCCATGGAACTTAAAGGCCAGCAGTTGAAGATCAACTGCGGTTCTGAAATTACTTTTCAGGGGGATTTTTTATGGATGAGGGAAGCTTTGGCCAATCTTCTTAAAAATAGTATGGAACATATGTCTTTTGGAGGTACCCTTTGGGTGGATGTCACAGATAATCCTCTTTATGTGAGCATTGATGTGGCTGATGAAGGCAGTGGTATATCCAAAGAAGATTTGCCCCATATTTTTGAGCGCTTTTATAAAGGAAAGAACGCCTCACCGGACAGTGTGGGCATCGGCCTTGCCATGTCCCGCCAGATCATCCATCAGCAGAACGGAGATATCCATGTGGATAGCCAGGAGGGGAAGGGTACCCGGTTCTGTATAAAACTTTACAAGTGATAAGCTGTATTTTATGGAAATGGAGAGTATTTATGTTAAAAGTATTAATTGCGGATGATGAAATGATCATTTGCCAGATGCTGAAAAAACTGATCCATTGGGAAGAAAAAGGATTGTCTGTTGAGGGGATTGCCACAAATGGCATTGAATTGTATGAAATGATGAAAAGTGTCCGCCCGGATATTGTTATTACAGACATACGGATGCCTGGGTACGACGGCCTTCAGATCGTAAAGAAGGGTATTAGTCTGGGCTTGTCCGCCGATTATATTATTATGAGCGGTTACAAAAATTTTGAGTATGCCCATACAGCCTTAAACCTGGGAGTAAAACATTATCTGCTCAAACCTATCGACGCTAAAGAGCTGAATGATACATTAGACCAGATCCTTAAAGAGAGGAATTTCCTCGAAAATGCCAAAAAGGAAAAACAGGAGGCGGAGGCCATCGCCCGAAGCGGAAAACATAAGATCCGACAGCATTTTCTCAATTCTATTGTGGAGTCGGTGTCTAATGTTGATGATCGTCAGGCTCTTGTTCAGGAAGATTGTGAATTTACTAACGGATGTTTTTTAACCTTCTTTACAAAAATTGATTCTGAGATCCCGGTGACGGATATAAAAAGTCTTCTGGAAATTATTAATTACCAGATTGAAAAAATTATGGACATTCCTTCCTGCGAGTTTATTAATTCTCATGTCCAGAGCGGCATCATTACAGTAGTCAATTACCCTGTGGAGCTTCGCCAGTGCGTCCATGAAAGGATCAAGGACGCTTTAAAGTACTGTCAGAAGGAACTGGATAAATTTAACAATTATCATGTGACTATCGGCGTGGGTCAGGAAAAAAACTCAATGGCAGAAATCCGGGGATCTATTCAGGAAGCTATTGAGGCTGTAAAATGCAGATTGAAAAAAGGTGTAGACATTGTGATTTTTTGGAACGCGCTTCATTACAAAAACGTTTCTGTGGAGAATATATTTCTTCCCAAATATCAGTCGGTGATGAAAAATCAGGTGGAGATACTGGATGCCCAGGGCTTTGTGGATGTAGCGACGGAAATGTATGAACTGGTTCGCAAAACTATTAATTATTCCCCGCTGATCTTTTTCTCACTGATTGACCGGATGACAGCCATGATTAAAGAGGTCTGGACAGCAAATCAGGTGGCGCCCCAGACTATTGAGGAGCTGGAACAACGCATTCAGATGATCCTGGACTGTAATTACGAGGAAAATATGCTTTTGTACACCTATGACGAGACGGTGAGCCGTTTTTTTGAACGGGTAAAAGAAGAAAAGAAAAATGCCAGCCAGCTCCCCATACGGATGGCACGGCAGTATATTAATGAAAACTACAGCCGGGCCATATCCCTGGAGGAAGTGGCCGAGGCTATCGGATTCAGTCCCGCCTATTTAAGCACCCTATTTAAAAAAGAGATCGGCATTAATTTCAGCGATTATCTCACATCATGCCGGATGGATGCCGCAAAAAAACTTCTGAAAGAGGAGAGTCTTTCTATTAATGAGATCGCAGGAAAAGTCGGGTATTCAGATTCAAAATATTTTAGTAAGATTTTCAATAAAGTGGTAGGGTTAAAGCCCAGTGAGTATCGAAAACTCTACCGTTAGGAGCGCATAAAGTGAGCAAGAGGATTTTTAAACCAGGGAAAAATACCTTTGGGATTATTTTTTCCGGCATTATTTTGGTGGGAGTTTTCGTGTTTATTTCCCCCTTTTTATATGCCCATATGAACAGCCTTGTCTACTGGGTTGTAGTGATCGCCGTGATGGCTGCGGTTCTTGGAATGTGTCTGCTCTTCTACCGGACAGTTTATCTGCCCTTTCTGAATCTGGAGCGGCGGATACAGATGCTTCAGGTATCTGACGGTGATGATGTGTCAGACATGTTTTCAGATACCGATTCCGTCCTGGAGAGGATTGATGACCTGATCAAGTTAAAACAAAATGAGATGGAGCGTGAGCAGGCGAGGATTCTGATGGAGGAAAAGATGAAGTATGCCGAGCTGCAAAATCAGATTAACCCTCATTTCTTATATAATACTCTGGAAAATATACGGGGACAGGCTATTATTGACGATAATATGGTCATCGCGGAGATGACGGAAGCATTGTCCAAATATTTTCGCTACAATATCAGTAAAGATAATGATATTGTAAAACTGGCCCAGGAACTGGAAAATATAGAAACATATGTGAAAATACAGCAGTACCGTTTTAATGGCCGATTCGACTTTAGGATCATCAACCATGATCAGACGGATGTAGTCTTTCGCTGTATGATTCCTAAACTGACGCTGCAGCCTATTGTAGAAAACGCCATATTCCATGGGATGGAGAACAAGATTCAAAAAGGTCATATTGTGGTTCATGTAGATCTGTCGGGAGAACATGTGGCGGTCATTGTGGCTGACGACGGCGTGGGAATGGACGAGGAGACGCTGACGCGGCTCCAGGAAAAATTAAAAACACCTCCATCGGCGGGAAGATGGAAGGACAGCGGCAGCGACGGCATTGCTATGAGCAATATTAACGCCCGCTTAAAACTGCTGTACGGCCCCGAATATGGGCTAAATGTCTCCAGCATAAAAAATGTGGGGACTCAGGTGGAGCTTATACTTCCGTTGAAGACAGGAAAGGGATAAGGATGGGCAGTCAAGAACTATTATTTATGCAGAATGTTGTCACGGGAGAAGGGCGGGAGGCTTTAAACGGCCTTGACCTTCACCTGTGCCAGGGGGAAGTGGTGGAACTGTTCGGTGTGTCCGGGGCAGGTAAGACCGCCCTTTACAATTATTTTATGGGATACGAACCCTTAAAGGAGGGCTATGTAGCCTTTAACGGCCGGACTTACCGGCCGCAGGAAAGATTTGCCGACCAGAAAAATGTAGTCTGTGTCTCCAAAAACAGTACATTGATTGGCGGTCTGACCATCGCAGAAAATATCTGCGTTATTGCCAGCAGGAGAAAGGTCCGGGGGCTGGTCCACCGGAAAAACATTAATTTTCGCACAAATTTTTTGCTCCAGCAGTATATGCCGGAGCTTAGGGCAGAAATGACCGCAGATACGCTGACTGTTTCCCAGAGGCATATGGTGGAACTCCTCCGGGCTGTTGAGTGCGAGGCCAAGATGATTTACATTGATGACATTATGGCCGGTTATGGCCAGGGTGATTTTAAGCGTATGGAAAGAATGCTTATCGCTCTGAAGGAGAAAAATATATCCATACTTCTGGCACGTCAGGGCAAAGATCCTCTCTCATCTGTCAGCGATAGGGTGGTGGTCCTTTTTCGCGGCAAAAATGTAAAAACCTTTTACAAGGAGGATTATAATACAGTGACCGTGAATCAGTGGATGCTTGGCAGCGATACCCTGGCAGCCCTGCGCCGCAGCTCTTACCGGACAGATAAGGTGATATTTTCTGCCCGGAGGGTGCAGGGGCCGGAATATATAGCTTCCCTGACGCTGGATCTTCACAAAGGGGAGGTGGTGGGCTTTTATGATATGAATAATTATGCCAACCTGGAAGGTGCGCGGATGCTAACCGGAGAGGAACCCTATATTTTTGGACAGATGCGGCTTAATGGCCGGACGTACGCCCCTGAAAATTTGTTTCAGGCCATAAATCTGGGGGTAGGCTGCATTCCGTGGTACAGGGATGTCTCAGGCATTGTGGAATCCATGGATTGCGGGGAAAATCTTTTCCTTCCAGTGATGAGGAAGATGAGCCGGTGGGGAATTTTTTACAATAAGAAAGCGGAAAGGTTTCTGGCCCGGGAATATTTCTCAAAAACAGGGATTTCACGGGAGTTTCTGGGGATGAGAGCGGAAAAACTGGATGTATATAACCGGGTGCAGCTTATATTGACCAAGTGGATACTCACCCGGCCGGCCATTCTTGTCTGTGAGGAACTGACAGAGGATAGCGACCTGAAGATGAAAAACATTATTTTAAGCGCCGTGGACACGCTGGCTGCCAACGGAACTTGTGTGGTCATTACGGCTCACGATATGAAAGACCTGATGAATATATGCGACACCATCTATATTATGAACAGCTATGCCGACAGCAAACGGGCAGAGAAAATTCAGGTAATGAAAAATATGTGATTACGGACAGCTCTTATCCTTGGGATGGGAGCTGCTTTCTTCAGGTTCAAAAAAAAGTCCACCTTTTAGAAAAATTGTCGTATTGAAGGGGGGCGGGAAAAATGTTAAATTTTTATCATCAAAATCAAAGGAGAGGTTACTATGAAAAAAAGATTTTTTGGATTATTCCTTGGCGCTTCTATGGTGCTTTCTATGCTGGCTGGCTGCGGCAATTCTGGCAGTGAGACTACAGCGTCCACAGGCGCAGCGGAGAGTGAGACTCAGGCTGCCAGCGAAGCTGCCGGTGAGACAGCTACAGGCGCTTCTGAGGCCATTGAAGATACAGCACAGAGCGTTGCCGACGCTGTAGAAGAGACTCTTGGCACAGCCAACGGCGAGGGCAAGCTGGTAGGAATTACCGTTCCAAGTATCGGCAATGACTTTGCTCTGGCAGTAACCAACGCCATGCAGGAGGCGGTAACAGCCACAGGCGCTACAGTGCAGTTTGATTCCGCTGAGGTTGATGTAACAACACAGATCAGCCAGATTGAAAACGATGTAACTATGGGATGCGACATTCTTGTCGTATGGGCAGTTAACGGCGACGGTGTTGCCAGTGCGGTTGAACAGGCAGTAAATCAGGGCATTCCTGTACTTGCCTTTGCCAATGAAATTCCTACAGCAAGCTGCTCTATGATATCTGCAAGCGACGCGGATATGGGTACTGCCTGCGGTGAGATCGCTCTTGACTGGCTGGATCAGACATTCCCGGATGCCGGCGATGGCGAAATTAAAGTGCTTGCCATTACAGCATCAACATATCCTGAAGCCGGATGGCGTTCTGACGCTATTGTGGCAAAGGTATCTGAAGACAGCCGCGTCAACCTCATCGAGGCTGAGGTTGCTGACTGGAACGATCAGGCTGCTGCCCGCACAATGGTAGAAAATCAGCTCCTGGCAAATCCTGATGTAAAGATGATTGTTACCTGCAACGGAACGACAGCCCTTGGCGCGGAATCTTTCGTAATGTCCAGCGCTTCCAATATTGAAGACAAAGCCAATTTCGGTATCTTCACTGTTGACCAGACCGATGAAATTGATTCCAAGATTCAGGCTTCTGTAAATAACGAGAGCGTACTGAGAGGTACAATTTCTATGGGTACTATTGATGACACAGTGGGTGATTTCATGAAAGCGATGACTCCGCTTCTTAACGATCAGGAGCCTGTTGACGTGAATGGATCTGCTTTCAAAGTAACTCCGGAGTCTTTTAACTAAATAATGTCTGACATTGATCAAAAGTTTCCCCTGTCTGTATAAATGCAGGCAGGGGATTTGGATTCAAGAGTTATGACATCTGCAATAAGATTAAATTCTGGGAAGGGTGCAGGCATGGAGTCAAAAACTGTATTAAGCATGAAAAATATTACCAAATTGTATCCTGGAGTTGTTGCGCTGGATAACGTGAGTGTGGATTTTAAAGCTGGCGAAGTGCATGCGCTTTTAGGAGAGAACGGCGCAGGGAAATCCACATTGATTAAAGTGCTGTCCGGCGCGATTACTAATGACGGCGGAAAGATTGTGATTGGCGGAAATGAGTATGATCATATGACGCCGGCTATCTCCAGGGGTTGCGGTGTAGAAGTTATTTATCAGGAATATAACCTGATCGGAGGATTGTCCGTGGCTGAGAATATCTGTCTGGGAAGACAGATGCATGGACTTGTCAATAAAAAAGAAATGGTTTCAGTGACACAGGAGCTTTTTGAAAAATATCATATTAATATTAATCCGAGAGCCTATGTCAAAGAACTGTCCACAGCCCAGCAGCAGCTTGTGGAGATCACAAAGGCCATTTCCAAGGATGCCCAGATTATTGTTATGGATGAGCCTACGGCTCAGCTTACAATGTCTGAGGTTAATAATTTATACGAAATTATCCGGAATTTAAAAGCTAAAGGCAAAACCGTTATTTATATTTCCCACCGTCTGGAGGAACTTTTTGAGATCACGGACCGGGTGACCATTATGAGAGACGGCGCCTATGTGACTACTGTAGACACAGATAAGACAACCAGAGATGAGCTGATCACTTTAATGGTTGGCCGTGAGTTAAATGATTCTTATCCAAAGAGAGACTGTGTCAGGGATGAGGTTGCCCTGAAAGTTGAACATGTCAGCGGATATCATAATACCGACGTTTCCTTTGAACTGAAAAAAGGGGAAATCCTGGGTGTGTCCGGCCTTGTGGGTGCAGGGCGTACGGAGCTTATGAGAGTCATCTTCGGCGCAGATAAAAAACTGGCCGGAACGGTTTATGTTGACGGAAAAGAAGTCCATATCCATTCTCCCAAAGAAGCCCTTGAACTGGGAATCGGTCTGATTCCGGAAGACCGTAAGATGCAGGGCTGTTTTCTCAACAGCAGTATTGAGTGGAACATCAGTATTTCCAATATACGAAAACTGACAACAGGACGTTTTATTGATAAAAAGAAAGTCCGCCGTCAGGCGGAGCATTACGAGAAAATGCTCAATATTAAAACCCCGTCTCTGGAACAGAAGGTCCGGAATTTAAGCGGCGGTAATCAGCAGAAAGTTGTTCTCGCGAAAGTACTTGCGGCAGATACGGAGATTATTATTTTCGACGAACCTACAAGAGGTATTGATATCGGAGCGAGACATGAAATTTATGATCTTATGAGCGACCTTGTCAAAGAAGGCAAAGCGATCATTATGGTCAGCTCTGATATGGAAGAACTTCTCGGAATGTCGGACCGCATTATCGTACTCAGCGAAGGCAAGCTGACCGGCGAACTTAAAAAAGATGAATTCAGCCAGGAAGCCATTATGCATCTGGCGTCTCATGAGTAGGGAGGATAAGGACAATGACAAAAAGTAAGATCCAGAAATTAATTAAAGATAATATGATGCTGATCATACTTATCTTAATGGTGATCATCTTCTGTATTTTTTCACCAAATTTCCGTTCTTTTAGAAATATTATGAATGTATGTACACAGAATGCGTACTTCATTATCGCTGCCATCGGCGTGGCCCTCGTCATGATTAGCGGTGGTACCGACCTTTCCGTTGGACAGGCCATGGCGGTTATCGGTATCAGTATCGCCATGTTTATGCAGAATCTTGGCCTTCCGGTAGTTGTAGCCATCATCCTTGGCCTGATTGTCGGTATTATTTTAGGATGCTTCAATGGTTTTATGGCCAATCTTTTGCGAATACATCCCATGATCGTCACCCTGGCGACCATGACATTATTCCAGGGTATTTCCTACACATTGTCCGGTTCTAAATCATTTTATGGTTTCCCGGACAGTTATATAAATATCGGACAGGGATATGTCGGTCCTATTTCTGTTCCTGTAATCATCGTTATTGTTGTAGCTGTTGTCATTCATTTAATGCTTGAAAAGACCTGCTTCGGACGTTTCATCTACGCTGTCGGCGGAAACGCTGAGACCGCAAGACTTGCCGGTATCAATGTAAACAAGATCAAAGTCATGGTTTTTGGTATTGCCGGAGCCCTGTTCGCTCTTGCGGCTATTGTGCTGACATCCCGCGGCGGTTCCGCCAGTTCCAACATCGGGCCTGGCGTAGAATTTGACTGTATCACAGCCTGTGTTCTCGGTGGCATCTCCTTTATCGGCGGTGAAGGCAAAGTAAAAGGCGCCATTGTCGGATGTCTGATCCTTGGTTTCCTCACCAACGGTATGCAGATGATCGGTATGGGTACATATATTCAGTACATTGTCAAAGGTATTATCCTGCTGGCATCTATCGGATATGATACATATCAGCAGACAAAAGTTAAAAAAGCGCCTGCGAAAGCATAATTGCTCGGCTTGTGATCAGGGACGAAATTTTGCGGATTTTGTCCCTGATTTTGTGTGATACGCCCGGAGCAAGATTTTCAAAACAGGTGTTGAAACCGCCGGATAAATCGTTTAAAATAATAATAGTAAAAGAGAAGAAGGGTTAATAACAGCGTGAATAGCAAGTATTCATGCGTGATAATAATCAATAGAAGGAGGCATTTCCAGATGAAAAAAGTTTTAGGAATTGCGTTTGGCCGAAAAATGTCCAACACGGATGTCATGGTAAAGACAGCCCTGATGGAATGTGAGAAGGCCGGTCATGATGTGCGTTTTATCCGCGCCGATGATCTTAAAATTGAAGACTGTACCGGATGTATTTCCTGTGTTGTAGGTATGATTTCCGGGCGGGGCAAAGGCGGATGCCCGATCAAAGATGATATGGCTATTCTGGATGAAGCACTGATGGAATGCGACGCTTTGATTGTCGCTTCCCCCACATATGAAATGTCGCCCACAGGCAAGTTTAAAACTGTATGCGACCGTATTGGCCCCTCTCATGATGTAAGTTTTCGTCTGGAGGCAAGAAAAGAAGGTCTTGCCGCCGGAAAAGATCCTAAAGATCTGCCTGATGAGCGTTCCCTTAAAAAACGTGTGGGTGCCCTGGTTTCCGTGGGCGGAGCTATGACAAAGAACTGGCTCAGCTTTATGCTGCCTACCATGTTTGAGATCACTATGTCTATGGGTATTGACGTTATTGATACATATGAGTATTACGGCGCCATGGCTTATGAGCATGTTGTAGGCAATGAGCCTGTGATGGAGAGAATGCGCCTTGTAGGACGCCACATTGCCGAAGCCCTTGCCGCTGAGAATGAGGAAGAACGGACAAAATGGCGGGGTGACGCTGAGGGAACATGCCCGGTATGTCACTGTGATATGCTTACAGTCCTTCATGACGGCACCGGTGTGGAATGTCCGGTATGTGGTATCCGCGGTGAGCTGTCTGTTGTGGACGGAAAAATTAAAGTGGTATTCTCAGAGAAAGAGCAGAAACGGTCAAGACTGTTTTATGCTGGAAAGCTGGAGCATTCTACGGAGATCAAAACTCAGGCAGCGCCTCCGGGAAGTATTCCCAATAAGGCTCAGCTTCTTGAACCTTACAAAAATTACGCTACAGAATGGAAATCCTGATAACGCAGCAGAGCCTGTCCCCGGTCTTGGCCGGGGGCGGGCTCTGTTTTTAATCCTGGGGAACAATTTTTTCGTAAAACTTTCTAAGCCTCCTCTGGCAGAATGCCACTACGCGGCCGGTAAAGATCATGGCAACGATAGTACCAATGCCGATGCCTAGAAGACTTCCACAGGCGATCCATCCGATGATCAGGGAAATGATGATGGAGGAAAGATCGAACACGTTTTTTCCGAAGCCGAAGCCCCGCTTCAGCTTCTGACCCAGAGCATTGGCAAAGCCGTCGGCAGGGTTGGGAACGATCTTCATGCTGACGGTCATGGAAGCTCCAAGACCTGTGAAAATGATGGCAAACACAAGGGCGCCTATCCGCAGGGGAATGTTGTCCGCCATAGGCAGAAAGCGGTCAAACAGGTCGATGAACACGCTTGTGAAAAGACTGGCGGCAACCTGGAGAAGCTGCCATACTTTAAAATCTTTTCGCAGCAGAAGGATCTGTAAAAATACAAGAAAAACATAATAGAAGAAAGTCATTGTGCCAAAATTTATCCCTGTCAGCACAGAAATACAGTAGGCGACAGAGACAATGGGGGATACGCCCAGACCGGTCTTAGTGTTCAGGGTAATGCCGAAAGCAAGGATGATGATCCCGGCCAGATAAATGATGATCCGGCGGAACAGTTTAGATTGGTGCAAAGGAAACGCCTCTTTTCTTATTTAATATTGTGGGATGGAGTTCTATGATGCTTCCTATAGTATAAAGCAAATTTTTCCTTATTACAAAGATATTTTTTAAGGATTTGTATTCCTTAGCCGTCTATGTTATGATGTAGTAGTCAAAGAGTCTTTTGATGTGACAATTCAGCCATCAGGAAAGGAAAGTTTTAAATGACAAAAGAAGAATTGGCATTGGAAGTTATAGACCGGTTAAAAAAAGAATATCCGGACGCGGGATGTACTTTGGACTATGATCAGGCGTGGAAGCTGCTTGTCAGCGTACGCCTGGCAGCCCAGTGTACAGACGCAAGAGTCAATATTGTTGTGGAAGAGCTGTATAAACATTTTCCGGATGTCAATGCCCTGGCAGACGGTGATGTGGACGAGATCGAGGCCATTGTCAGGCCATGCGGCCTTGGAAGGAGCAAGGCCAGGGATATTCACAAGTGTATGCAGATTTTAAGAGATGAGTATGGGGGAAAAGTCCCCGATGACTTTGATCTCCTTTTAAAACTTCCAGGGGTGGGGCGCAAGAGCGCCAATCTGATCATGGGGGATGTTTTTGGAAAGCCCGCCATTGTCACAGATACCCACTGTATACGTCTGGTCAACCGAATGGGCCTTGTGGACGGTATAAAGGAACCCAAAAAGGTGGAAATGGCTCTCTGGAAGATCATTCCCCCGGAGGAGGGCAATGATTTCTGCCATCGCCTTGTGTATCATGGCAGAGACATCTGTACTGCCCGGACAAAGCCCTTCTGCAGTAAATGCTGCCTGGAAGATATCTGTGAGAAACACGGTGTCGATTAGTGAGACGGCCCCCGCGTGAAATGGAGTGGATAAAAGGTGAGTGAGAAAAAACTCAGGGATCATATTGTGAAAATCCGTGTAACTGCCGCAGTGCTGAGCCTGCTTTTGCTGTTTTTTTCAGGTATCGCTATACTATTTATGGTGCTTGCAGAGCGCAGTTCTTATACAGCTCAAATGCAGGCATTTGTCAATGAATATAAAATCAATGTGGAGCGCCAGTATGATTCCGACCTTGAATCACTGGAAACACTGGCGGCATTTATATCGAATCACTGGCTGGAAGCGCTGGAAGGCAGAACAGATAATGGTTCAGGCTCCCAGGGAGCTTTTTTGCGTCTTGGTTATTGTGAAAAGGATACGGATAAAATCACCATCAGCCTGACTAAAAATATGGGACAGGATCTTTTATTAGAAGAGCAGTCTCCCAAAGTGCAGGAGATTGTTAAAGCAGCCTGGGAAGGGGAGGTTCGCATTTCCAGAATGTACAGCGATGAATCTTTCGGACAGCAGGTGATTGCTTATTGTGTTCCGGTGTATGATGGCGACGTGGTGACTGGAGCTTTGCTTGGCGTAAAAAGTCTTGAAGTTTTTGAAGAGATCTTAAACAACGCTACACTGTCCCAGATTTCCATGGATGTCGACTGGATTAATTCTAAGGGAGAGTACATTATGTCTTCGGAGAATAGCATCATAAAGGATTCTACGGAGAATATTTTTGATATGCCATATATTTCAGAGGAAAACAAGGCGGCAATTAAAAGGCAAATGAGCAAAGGAAGAGCGTTTACGTCAAATTTCAGGAGAGATGGTAAAACATATCCGCTGTATTTTGAGCCTTTAGATCAAAATGGATGGTATCTTGTATGTACAGACCGAACCAGTGAAATTAAAAGTCCGGTGTATTTCCGTTTCGTTATTGTTGTATTTACCTTTGTTGTTGTGATCGTATTAAGTATTGTTTCTATATTATACGGATCGCGTTTTCTTAGAAAAAATCACAAGACATTGCTTGAGCTGGCCTATTATGACCCGTTGACCGGCGCTTATAATCTGCCTAAATTCAGGGAGGAGGCAGGGGAACTGCTCAATGCCGATTCCAAGTACAGTGTTGTTTTGCTTAATATTCGTCATTTTCAGTATATGAACGAGATTTTCGGAAGGGAAGGCGCTGACCAGCTTTTACGCAGTTTTTACGACGTATTGCGGGATTCTCTCAAAGAGGGCGAGTGCTGCTGCCGTTATATGGCAGATGAGTTTTATGTTTTGATTCACTCTCAAAATATTTCCGAAATCCGGGAGCGGATTGGGAAAATAATGGAAAAGGCCGGCACCCTTGGGTCAAGTATTCAGAAAAACTATCCGGTTTATCTTTATGCCGGTGCGGCAGTAAACCAGGAACAGAAGTCCGGTGATCAAAACGGTTCACGTACAGGGACAATGGAAGAGCATCTTATTCATAATGCCGAGTTTGCCTTAAAGCATGCCAGGGAGGAGACAGGAAACGCTCTTGTTTTTTATGATGAAGATATTTATCAGGCCGATCTTTTTGAAAAATCTATTGAGAGCCATATGGAACAGGCACTTAAAGAGGGAGAATTTAAACTGTTTCTACAACCGAAAAAAAATTTGAGAACGGGAAAAATTGATTCCGGTGAAGCTCTGGTGCGCTGGATCACAAAGGATGGTTCCATGATTTATCCGGATCAGTTTATACCTGTGTTTGAAAAGAATGGATTTTGCGCGGTGCTGGATTTGTATATGGTAGAGCAGGTATGTATCCAGATGCGCCGTTGGCTGGATGCCGGTTACGCGCCTGTGAAGGTATCTGTCAATCAGACAAAACGGCTGTTTTACCAGTCGGATTATATTGACAAGCTTTGTAAAATTACCGAACGTTATAATATACCGAGAGAATCTATTGTGTTGGAAATATTGGAGGGCCTGGCGGCAGAAAGTATTCCGGAGTTAAATAAAAATATTTCCATACTCCATGAAAAGGGCTTTAAGATTTCTCTTGACGATTTCGGAACCGGATATTCGTCTTTAAATCTCCTGGCAAGCCTGGAAATTGACGAGGTTAAACTGGATCGCGGTTTTTTGGCTTATAATGGTCCTGAAAATAAAAAAGTGGAGATCCTGATGACCAATATTATACATCTGGCCGGGGCTTTGCATATATCTACCGTGGTGGAAGGCGTAGAAACTAAGGAAGATGAAAGTTTTATTTCCGGAATGGAATCGGATTACGGACAGGGTTATTACTACAGCAGGCCTGTACCCGTGGCTGATTTTGAAAAATGGCTGGAATCTGTATAAAATTTTACCCACGCCCCCACGTTAGCAATCGTTGGGCCCGCGCCATTCGCAAAGCCGCAGCTGACGCTGCTTTCACGCGGCTTACGCCGCGCCTTTGCTCATTATCTGGCGTTGTGAACGTATTAGAACTATTCAGCGTGCATCTCGGATCACGCGGCTTCGCCGCTTCACCGCCGCATTAGCGGCTTTGATCCTCGATTATGGCTAAACGCCATATGTCCGTATCAATAAAAATCCTCCTGCAAGTAAACTTGCGGTGGCTTTTTATTGATACAGACGCACGGCTGAATAGTTGCAAAAAATCAGCAATTTGTGTATTTACATATTTGAAAGGCTATAATATAATAGGGTTTAGAGTGCGTAAAAACGGATACTTGGCATAAGTCATTACGCCAGATCAAGGAGGATATAATCATGAGTGTACAAGTAGAAATGTTAGAAAAGAACATGGCCAAACTGACAATTGACGTTCCGGCTGATGAGTTTGAAAAAGCCATCACCAGAGCTTACAATAAAAATAAAGGCCAGATTTCCATTCCTGGTTTCAGAAAAGGCAAAGTGCCCCAGGTTCTGGTTGAAAAAATGTACGGCCCGGCCATCTTTTATGAGGAGGCTGCAAATTATGTAATGCCGGAAGCCTATGAGAAGGCTGCCGAGGAGTCTAAGCTGGATATCGTGTCCAGACCGGCCATCGACGTGACACAGATGGAAAAAGGCAAAGACTTCATCTTTACCGCCGAAGTGGCTGTAAAACCGGAGGTAACTCTTGGCGAATATAAAGGTATTGAAGTTGAGAAAACTCAGATCGAAGTGACTGACGAGGAAGTTGACGCGGAGATCAAAAAGACTCAGGAGCAGAACTCCAGAGAGATCACTGTAGACCGTCCTGCTGAAAATGGCGATACGGTTGTTATTGATTACGCCGGAACTATTGATGGCAATGCCTTTGACGGCGGTTCCGATAAGGGCCATTCCCTTGTCCTTGGCTCCAACACATTTATCCCCGGTTTTGAGGATCAGCTCATTGGCGCTACAGCGGACAGCGACGTGGAAGTACATGTAACATTCCCTGAAGATTATCACGCAAAAGACCTGGCTGGAAAAGAAGCTGTATTTGCCTGCCATGTCCATGAAGTAAAGACAAAAGAATATCCGGAGATCGACGATGAGTTCGCTCAGGATGTTTCCGAGTTTGATACTCTGGCTGAATACAAAGAAGATGTGAAGAAACATATCACTGAGAGAAAAGAAAACCAGGCTAAGGCTGAAAAACAGCAGAAGGTTATGGATAAAGTCATTGAAAACGCCACAATGGATATCCCTGACGCTATGGTAGACACACAGGCTGCCAATATGGTTGAGGAGTACGCTCAGAGACTGAGCTACCAGGGTCTTTCCATGGATCAGTATTTCAAATTTACAGGCATGAACGCTGAGACATTAAAAGAGCAGTTAAAGCCTCAGGCACTGAAAAATATCCAGAGCCGTCTTGTTCTTGAGGCAGTGATCGCCGCTGAGAACATTGAAGTTTCTGACGAAGAGTTTGATAAAGAGATTGAAAAGATGGCTTCCATGTATCAGATGGAAGTAGACAAAGTGAAAGAACTGCTGGGCGACGCAGAGAAAGAAAACATTAAGAATGATCTGGCAGCCCAGAAAGCGGTTGAGTTTGTTACAGACGCAGCCGTTGAAAAATAATACAGACCAGGCAGGGCGGTGTGAATAATGCCGCTCTGCTTTTAAAGACAGGAGGAATAAGTATGAGTTTAGTACCTTATGTCATTGAGCAGACCAGCAGAGGAGAGCGGTCTTATGATATCTTCTCCCGGCTTTTAAAAGATCGTATCATTTTCCTTGGAGAAGAAGTAACAGACGCATCAGCAAGTCTTATTGTATCTCAGTTATTGTTTTTGGAGTCTGAGGATCCGGGCAAGGATATCAGCCTTTACATTAACAGCCCCGGTGGTTCTGTTTCTGCGGGACTGGCGATTTATGATACAATGAACTACATTAAATGCGATGTGTCCACCATTTGTATGGGTATGGCTGCCAGCATGGGCGCATTCCTTCTGGCCGGCGGAACAAAGGGAAAACGTTTTGCCCTGCCCAACGCCACCATTATGATCCACCAGCCCTCCGGCGGAGCCCAGGGTCAAGCTTCCGATATTAAGATCGTTGCTGACCGGATCATTGAGACTCGTAAACAGTTGAATCAGATTTTGGCTGAAAATACAGGAAAGCCTCTTTCTCAGATTGAGATCGACACAGAAAGAGATAATTATATGAGCGCTGAGGACGCCAAAGCCTATGGTCTGATCGACGATGTGATCAAGAACAGAGTATAGAATGTGAGGTAACCTATGGCAGGTCGTATGGATGACAAAAAGTTACAGCCCAGATGCTCTTTCTGCAATAAGACTCAGGATCAGGTCCGCAAACTTATTGCAGGCCCCAACGCCTATATCTGCGACGAGTGCGTGGATATCTGTGCCGAAATCATTAGTGAAGAATTTGAGGAAGATCAGGAGTACGGGGATATTAATCTGTTAAAACCTGTGGAGATCAAAAATTTCCTGGATCAGTATGTGATTGGTCAGGATGACGCCAAGAAGGTACTGTCTGTGGCTGTTTACAACCATTATAAAAGAGTTATGGCTGTTAAGGACCCAGATGTAGAACTTCAAAAAAGCAATATTATCATGGTAGGTCCTACAGGTTCAGGAAAGACATTGCTGGCGCAGACTTTGGCGAAGATGCTCAATGTGCCATTTGCTATTGCAGATGCCACTGCTCTGACCGAAGCCGGTTATGTGGGCGAGGATGTTGAAAATATTCTTTTAAAGCTGATCCAGGCGGCAGATTACGACATTGAGCGGGCTCAATATGGTATCATTTATATTGATGAGATCGACAAGATCACCCGGAAATCGGAAAATGTTTCCATTACAAGAGATGTTTCCGGAGAGGGTGTTCAGCAGGCATTGCTGAAGATTCTGGAAGGCACAGTAGCCAGCGTTCCCCCTCAGGGCGGACGCAAACATCCCCATCAGGAGTTTATCCAGATTGACACGACAAATATTTTATTTATCTGTGGGGGAGCCTTTGACGGTCTGGAGAAAATCGTGGAATCCCGTATCGGACAGAAGTCCATTGGATTTAACGCCCAGATCGGCATGACTCCGGAAGAAGTCAACGTCGGCGAGCTTCTGAGGAAAGTCCTTCCGGAAGACTTTGTAAAATACGGACTGATTCCGGAATTTATTGGCCGTGTTCCCGTCAATGTGGCTTTGGATCAACTGGATGAGCCGGCTCTTGTGCGGATACTGACAGAGCCTAAGAGCGCCATAACCAAACAGTACAAACGGCTCTTTGAGATGGACGGCGTGACCCTGGATTTTGAGCAGGGCGCTATTGAGGCTATTGCTAAGAAAGCTTTGGAGCGCAAAACCGGCGCCCGCGGACTTCGGGCCATTATGGAAGATACTATGATGGATATGATGTTTACCCTTCCTTCAGAGGAGCAGGTGGAACGGTGCCTGATCACCCGTGACGTAGTGGAAAAAGGCGCGGCTCCGGTGCTGACTTACGGGGACCGTATGATTCCAAAAAAACCGGTGACCCGCAAGCTGCCAAGAAAGAACAGCGGCGAGATCGCCTGAAATCCCTCCTTGAGAGGGGGCTTTCATAGTACATAAGATAAAAATGAATGAGGGCTGTGGCAGTGATGAGATCTGACACAGCCCTTATTCAGACAGGAGAAAAAATGAGCGAGATTAACATAACACTTCCAGTGATCCCTCTTAGGGGCCTGGCCGTCCTTCCGGATATGATCATTCACTTTGATGTGATCCGGAAAAAATCGGTCCAGGCTCTTGAAGCGGCCATGGTGGAAGAACAGAATGTATTTTTAACGGCACAGCTTGACCCGGATGTAGATAATCCTGAGGCAAAAGATTTGTATACCGTGGGTACGGTGGCAAAGATCAAACAATTGGTCAAGATGCCCCAGGATACGGTCAGAGTCCTTGTGGAAGGAAAATTCCGTGGGAGAATGGACGATCTGATTCAGAGCGAGCCTTATCTGATGGCAGACGTATCTATTTTTGAAACCGGCGGCCACCTGGAAGAAGTTCAGGGGGAGGCTATGCTGCGTTATTTGAAAAATCAGCTTGAGGTTTATTCCTCGGTCAATACTCAGTTTGGCACGGAGCTGGTACATAAACTGGAAAATGAAGAAAATCCGGTAAAATTAATGGATCAGATGGCCATTAATATTCCTATGGATTTCCGTTCAAGACAAAAACTGCTGGAGGCGGTGGATATACAGAGCCGTTTTGAGACTTTAGTCGGCCTTATATCCAGAGAGGTGGATATTATCCAGATCAATAAAGAAATCCAGGCAAAAGTAAAAGAGCGGGTGGATAAAAGCCAGCGGGAGTACGTTCTTAGGGAGCAGCTTCGGGTAATCCGCGAGGAGCTTGGGGAGAACAATCTGATGTCCGAGGCGGAAGAATTTGAGCAGGCTCTTAAAAAGCTGAAAGCGGACAAGAGCGTAAAGGAAAAAATCGCCAAAGAAATCGAACGGTTTAAAGCTACCGGGAACAATCCTTCGGAGAACGGCGTCCTTCGCGGTTATATTGAGACTTTGCTGGAAATGCCCTGGAATAAAGAGGGAAAAGATAATCCGGATACAAAAAAGGCGGAGCGGATTTTGCGGGCTGACCATTATGGTCTGGAAAAAGTGAAAGAGCGTATTCTTGAATATCTGGCTGTGAGATCTCTGGCCAAAAAGGGAGATACCCCGATTTTATGTCTTGTAGGACCGCCGGGTACTGGAAAGACGTCCATCGGACGGTCTGTGGCGCGGGCCCTCAACAAAGCCTATGTGCGCATCAGTCTTGGCGGAGTCCATGATGAAGCGGAAATCCGGGGACACAGAAAAACCTATGTGGGAGCCATGCCCGGCCGTATTGCCACTGCCTTAAAGTCTTCCGGAGTCAATAATCCGGTCATGCTTTTAGATGAGGTGGACAAAGTGGGCAACGATTATAAGGGGGACCCCTTTGCGGCTCTTCTGGAAGTTCTTGACAGTGAGCAAAATAATAAATTCAGAGACAACTATATTGAGATCCCCATTGATCTTTCCAATGTGCTTTTTATTGCCACTGCCAACACCACATCCACTATTCCAAGGCCCCTTCTGGACCGTATGGAAGTCATTGAGATCAGCAGTTACACGGAAAACGAAAAAGTACATATTGCCCGGGAACATCTGATCCCCAAGCAGCTTGAACGTCACGGTTTTGGCAAAAAACAGATTTCCATCAGTGACCGGGCTCTTGAAAAGATGATTATGAACTACACCAGGGAAGCCGGCGTGCGAAATCTGGAGCGCCGTATTGGGGATATCTGCCGCAAGTGTGCCAAAAAAGTGATCGCCTCCAATGTGAAAAACATAAAGATTACTGAGAAGAATTTGGAAAAATATCTTGGAAAGCCACGGTATACTTTTGATCTGGCCAACACAAAAGATGAGATCGGTGTTGTACGCGGACTGGCGTGGACCAGCGTGGGCGGAGATACCTTATCGGTGGAAGTCAATGTACTTCCCGGTACCGGAAAGTTTGAACTGACAGGACAGTTGGGGGATGTTATGAAAGAGTCGGCAAGAGCCGGTATCAGCTACATCCGCTCCATGGTGTCCAAATACGGCATCGACAAAGAATTTTTTGAAAATAATGATATCCATATCCATATTCCAGAGGGCGCTGTGCCGAAGGATGGTCCGTCTGCCGGTATTACTATGGCTACGGCGATGATATCCGCCATTACCCGGCGTAAAGTGAGGGCGGACGTGGCTATGACGGGCGAGATCACTTTAAGAGGCCGGGTACTTCCCATCGGCGGCCTGAAAGAAAAAGTTTTAGCGGCAAAGATCGCGAAAATAAAAACAGTGATTGTTCCTGAGACAAACCGCCAGGATATTGAGGAGCTGGAAAAAGAGATTACCGACGGACTGGAAATTGTTTTTGTCTCTGATATGGATCAGGTGCTTGAGGTCGCTCTTTGTCCGGAATGATTCCTGTCCAGTGAAAGGAGGACGATAAGATGCATGTGATCAAAAACGTAAACCTGGAAACCGTGTGCGGGATTACCAGCGCCCTCCCGGAGAATATCCATCCGGAGGTAGCCTTTGCCGGAAAATCAAATGTGGGAAAATCATCCCTCATCAACGCCCTGATGAACCGGAAGTCTTACGCCCGCACGTCACAGCAGCCGGGAAAGACGCAGACCATTAACTTTTATAATATTAACGATGAGATTTATTTTGTGGATCTCCCCGGATACGGCTACGCCAAAGTTTCCAATGAGATTAAAGCCAAATGGGGGCGTATGATCGAGAATTACCTTCAGAGATCAAAACAACTGCGCCTTGTCTTTCTGCTCATTGATATCCGCCATGAACCTTCCCAGAATGACCGGCATATGTATAGGTGGATCGTGGAGAACGGATTTTATCCTGTGATTATTGCCACAAAGGCGGATAAGATCAAGCGCAGTCAGCTTTCAAAGCAGCTCAAATTGATCAAAAACACCCTGGATGTGGCTGAGGGAACGCCTGTGGTGGCGTTTTCAGCCTTGTCTAAACAGGGGCGGGATGAAATATGGGATCTCATCGAAACCTACGCTTTAAATATGGATTACGATGAGGCGGATGAAAACGGCTTAACTGACGGGGAAGAAGTGTAATCTCTTTTCTACATGAATAGAAGTGACAAAGACCGCGGCGCGGAAATGAAATAGCGCCGCGGTCTTCATTTTTTGCCCATTAACAGAGTCTGGATGAGATAGGTGTAAATATCCGCATTGTGTTTTTTCCAGTTGTCACAAATGGCGATGGCCTGCTCTTTCGTAGTGACGCTTAAAGACAGGGCGATGAGCTTATGATTTTCCTCACGGATCTCGCAGTTGACAATAAACAGGTTGGGTTTCTCCTGATAATAGTCCGCCAGGGTCGTATTTTCGTTTTTTAGCTGATAATGATGCTCATTGAGAAAATTGTCCGCGTCATTGCGCATGGCCTTTGGAATATTTTTTCCGAAAAATTCCAGCGTTTCCTTTCCGGATTCTGTGAGAGAATAGAAAGAACTGTTGCGGACCTGCCGGGAATGGATTAGCTCAGCGTCTAACAGTTCGTTGATCGCCTGCTGTAGTGTGAAGTAAGAGGTATATCCCCGGTCAAGGATAAACTCAGATAACTGTGAATTGGTCAGGGGAAAATCCACTTTATCCAGCATATATAAAAGAATCAGTTTATAAGTTGTCAGCGAATCGGTCATGGGATACGCCCTCCTTTCATAAAAGGGATTTAACCCTCAAAACGTCTTCCCTGCCATGTCTGGCGGTCTTTCAGTGCTTTGTGGATATAATTCATAACATATTTTTTGTGGCCGCTCCACAAAGGCTGGATCAGCAGGCTTTTAGGCCCGTCTCCGGTGATACGGTGGATAACCATGTCCGGTGGCAGAACTTCCAGGCACCGGATGAGGATATGGGTATATTCTTCCAGTGTCAGAATGTGAAATGGCCTGCGGCTATAGTCCGCAGCCAGATCCGTACCTTTTAGAACGTGTAGAAGCTGGGGTTTGATTCCCTGAATATTCAGAGCGGATAAATACCGGGCCGTCTCCTCCATTTGATCAAAAGTTTCTCCGGGAAGGCCGAGAATGGTGTGGACAACCACATCCAGCCCGTACTTTTGAAGCAGTGCCAAAGCTTTGTGAAAACAGGAAAGATCATAGCCCCGGCGGATGTATGCGGCAGTATCCTCATGGATCGTCTGAAGGCCAAGCTCCACCCATACCGGTTTTATCCCGGAAAGACGGGATAAGAGACGGACTTTTTCTTCATCCAGGCAGTCAGGTCGGGTGGCGATGGAGATGGCTGCCACCTGGGGATGAGCCAGGGCCGGGGAAAAAATCTTCTCCAGAACAGGGACAGGGGCGTAAGTGTTAGTGTATGCTTGAAAATAGGCAATATAACGGCTGCCGGTGTGCTTGTTTTTCAAAAGATGCCGGCCCTCCTCCAATTGTGCGTTAAAATCCTGTCCCCGCCTGGCAGCAAAATCGCCGGAGCCGCCCTGGCTGCAGAAAATACAGCCCCGATATCCCAGAGTCCCATCCCGGTTTGGACAGGTAAATCCTCCGTCCACAGCGATTTTATAAACCTTTTCATGGAAAGTGTTCTGGACAAAGGCGTTAAATCCATAGTAAGGGCGGCCGCCCCACAAACTCAGAGCTTTGCTGTAGCTGTGGGGGACCGGCGACCGGGGATTCTCTCTTTTATTATTCGCAGAAGTATTTTCAAGCTTATCAGTCATGGCGGATATTCGTTTCCCGGATGTGGTCTTTGACGGCCTGGCTGACCGCCTGGGCAACCCTGGGGTCGAAGGCGTAGGGCATAATATTGTCCTCTGAAAGTTCTTCGTCAGAGATCAGTCCGGCAAGAGCGTTGGCTGCGGCCAGTTTCATCTCCTCAGTGATCTGTCTGGCACGGCCTTCAAGGGCGCCTTTGAAAATGCCGGGGAACGCCACCACATTGTTGATCTGATTTGGAAAATCTGACCGTCCGGTACCAACAACACGGGCGCCGGCAGCTTTTGCGGCGTCAGGCATAATTTCAGGCACAGGATTTGCCATGGCAAAGATAATGGCGTCTTTATTCATGGACTGTACCATTTCCGGCGTCACCATGTTGGGGGCGGAAACACCGATAAAAATGTCAGCGCCTTTAAGGGCGTCAGCTAAGTTGCCTGTCCGTTTTTCAAGGTTAGTGACTGCGCACATTTCCTTCTGCATCCAGTTTAAATTTTCATAGGATTCGGAGATAATGCCGAAACGGTCGCACATCATCACATGTTTAAATCCGTAGGTGAGGAGAAGGCGGGTGATGGCGATGCCTGCGGAGCCGGCGCCATTTACAACAACCTGGCAGTCCTCCTTTTTCTTTCCCGTAACTCTCAGAGCGTTAATGACGCCCGCAAGAACAACAATAGCTGTGCCGTGTTGGTCATCGTGAAATACGGGAATGTCCAGAAGCTCTTTTAAGCGTCTTTCGATCTCAAAACAGCGGGGGGCAGAGATGTCTTCCAGGTTGATGCCGCCGAAAGCAGGGGCAATATTTACCACGGTTTTAATGATCTCCTCAGTATCCTGGGTGTCCAGGCAGATAGGGAAAGCGTTGACACCGCCGAACTCTTTAAATAAAGCCGCCTTGCCTTCCATGACCGGCATAGCGGCCAGAGCCCCGATGTTGCCAAGGCCAAGGACAGCGCTGCCGTCGGAGACAACAGCTACAGTGTTAGATTTGATGGTGTAGGTGTAGGCTGCCTCTGGGTCTTTGGCAATGACTTTACACGGTTCTGCCACACCGGGAGTATAGGCGATGGCAAGATCATCCCTGCTTTTTACCGGGCATTTGGGAATTGTGTCAATTTTACCGTGCCATTGCTGGTGGAGCTGGAGTGCTTTTTCGTTGTTCGTCATAGTTTCATCCTCTTTCTGTTAATCTTTTGCCGGTCTTTCCTGGCGTCATAGTGATCTTTTCAGGTCACAGGCTGCTTTCATTTTAACACACAATAAAAAAGGGGGCAACAGCAAGCCTTCGAGGTTTAAGTCTCTCTTTGGGTCAGAGGCGTGTCCAGTGTTAAGTTTTTTTCCGGGATGGGCTGGCCCGTCAGATGAGCCAGCAAAAATTTAAGACACTGGCAGGCCATATCCTCCATGGGCAGATAAACAGTGCTTAAAGAAGGGGTTGTGTACATGGCGTTTTCTTTCTCTCCATTTCCGATGCTGATGACGGATATGTCTTCAGGAATTTTTATGCCCTCCCGGTTCAATGTGTACAGGCACCCCATGGCGATGGCGTCAGAAAGACAGTAAATGCTGTCGCAGGGATGTCCGGAGGTAAGAACCTGGTTCGCCATTCGGGCGCCGTCCTGGGGAGTGTTCTCCCCCTCCAGGTAGTTTTCGGGGGAAATTGGGCTTAGCACCGAGGCAAAGGAATCTTTGAAGCCCTCAAGGCGTTGTTCCATGCCGGGGAAGGTTTCCTGGGAACTGAGAATCCAGGGAAACCTTTTTTTCCGGTCAAGGAGTGCCTGGGCCGCCAGGACACCCATGCGGTAGTTATCTACAGTTACGCTGCAGTAGCCGGGCAGGGAGCGGTTATAGAGGACAACAGGCACAGGAAAATAACTGTCCCTGACAAATTCCATATCTTTTTGGGAGGCATTAGCAATGATCGCGCCGTGAAAACGCCGGCCTGTGAGAAGGGCAGTCTGATCTTTTAATGTGTCGTTGTCATAGGGGTAGATGATGATCTCATAGGGAACGGCGGCATCGGCGGCGGCCATGGAAAGCCCTTTTAAAAAACGGGACAGCATGGTGGTACGAAAATCGTTGGCCCAGTAAAGGGCAATGGTGTAAGAACTTGAAGCCGCGCCCTCCCTCAGTGTGCGGGCCGCAATGTTTGGCTTGTATCCCAGGGCGCTGACAGCGTCCCACACCTTTTTACATGTTTTCTCTGAGATTTTCCGTTCCCGGCTTTGTCCGTTGAGAATAATTGATACGGTGCTGGGAGAGACACCGGAGGCTTTGGCGATGTCTTTAACTGTAACCATATAAAAATGTTCCTTTCATATCATAAAACCTTTTGTAACTGTTTAGTACCTTCATAGTTACAACCTTTCTTTGATTATAAAGAAATTTTTTTCCAATGTCTACCGGTATGTGGCAGTAACAGTTCCCCACACTTTTTTCACAGATTTATCAAAAAAAGTTCACAATCTTTCCAAGGATTATACACAGTCGGCCCTTACAATAAAAACGATTGATAAAATGAAGGAGGAGCATATGGCATGATAGAGGTTAAAAATCTCGTGAAAAAATATGGTGACCATGTTGCTGTGGATCATTTGACCTTTACCGTGGAAAAAGGCCAGATTTACGGTTTCTTAGGGCCTAACGGCGCGGGAAAATCCACGACCATGAATATTATGACCGGATATATCGGCGCCACGGAAGGTGAAGTCCTTATTGACGGCCATGATATTTTAAAGGACGCCCAAGAGGCAAAAAAGTGTATCGGATATCTTCCGGAAATTCCGCCGGTTTACCCGGATATGACAGTGGAAGAATATCTTCATTTTTCTGCTCAGCTCAAGGGTGTGAAGAAATCCGAGCAGGAGGCCCAGATTGAAAGGGTAATGAAGATGACTGAGGTGGAAGATGTGGCAGGGCGCCTGATCAAAAATCTATCTAAAGGTTATCGTCAGAGAGTTGGCCTTGCCCACGCCATTATGGGGTTTCCGCCGATTATTATCCTGGATGAGCCCACAGTAGGACTTGACCCGAAACAGATCATCGAGATACGCCAGTTGATCCGGGAACTGAGCAAGGAGCATACGATTATATTAAGCTCTCATATTCTTTCAGAGATCAGCGAGATTTGTGATTATGTCATGATCATTGCCCATGGGAAACTTATTGCCAGTGATACGACCCAAAATCTTACAAAAATGATGCAGGGACAAAATATTTACAATTTCCTTGTAAAAGGCGAAAAAGATCAGGTGCGGCAGGCTCTGGAGCAGATTGGCGGCATTGAGAAGATCGACATAAACCCGTACCGGGAAGAAAATATTGTGGATGTTACTGTGGAGTGCAGTGTGGAGCCCGCACATGACGGCCGGGATGTGTCTGCGGATGAAGAATCTGTAAAAACGACTCGCCGGGATTACAGGGAAGAGATATTTTATGCCCTTGCCCATGCGGAATGCCCGATGATGGCTTCGGCAAAATATGTGTCTTTGGAAGATATTTTCCTGGAGCTGACGGAAGAAACGGATGCGCAGAATATTAATAAAAAAGAAAAACGGCGCTTTTTGTTAAAACGCCCTAAGGCAGAGGAGGTACAGGACAATGGCAGCGATTTATAAAAAGGAGGTCCGCTCATATTTCACGTCTATGATCGGCTGCGTTTTTATCGCGTTTGCCCTGGTCATTATCGGATTATATTTTTTCGCCAATAATCTTTACGGCGGTTATCCCTATTTTGGATATTCCCTGTCGGCGACCATCGCCGTGTTTATGATCCTGATCCCTATTCTGACTATGAAAAGTATGGCAGATGACCGCCGCCAGAAAACAGATCAGATGCTTTTAACAGCCCCGGTGACGACATGGCAGATTATTTTCGCCAAATATCTGGCCATGGTCACTGTATTTTTGGTGCCGGTGTGCGTTATGCTGTTTTACCCGCTGATCATGGCGGCTTACGGGACAATCTCCTACGCTATGGCTTACGCGTCTATTTTTGGATTTGCCCTCATGGGATTTTTAGGTATCGCGGTGGGTATGTTTATCTCCTCACTGACAGAGAGCCAGGTTATTTCCGCGGTTCTTACATTTCTGATTTTGTTTGCTTCCTATATGGCAGAATCAATCGCTGATATGATCCCATCAACGGCGTGGGTTTCAATGGCGGCTTTTATTATTCTTATCCTGGCGGTGGCCCTTATTGTTCACTCCATGACCCAGAGTACGCTCCTGGGAGGCGGCGTCGCCGTGATTGGCGTGGCGGTAATCCTGATATTATATTTTATGGATTCCACAAGTTTTCAGGGCGCTTTTGGGGATCTGATCAGCTCCTTATCCCTGACCGGGCATTTTTATAATTTTGCATCAGGTATCATTGATATTCCGGGGATCATTTATTATCTTTCCGGCAGCTTTCTGTTTATTTTCCTTGCCGATCAGGCTGTGGAAAAACGGCGCTGGTGTTAAGGAGGTGGCAGGAAAATGAAAGAAAAATTAAAAGGAATAATCAAAGGAAAACAGTTCAGACAGGGATCATACAGTTCTGTTCTTATAGTGATTATTATTGCTATCGTTGTTGTCATCAATCTCGCGGCGGGACAGATCCCTTCTCAGTATTCTCAGGTGGACATCAGTGATAACCAGCTTTACAGTATCGGCGACCAGACCCGGACGCTTTTGTCAGATCTGGATACCGATGTGGACATTTATTATATCTGCCAGGAAGGCAGCGAGGACACCACTATCCAGCGTATGCTCAACCTCTACGAGGACAGCTCATCCCACATTAATGTGACCCAGGTGGACCCGGTAGTCAGCCCGGCGTTTGCCTCTCAATATACAGATGAGGAGGTGGCGGACAACAGTATTATTGTTGTATGCGGAGAGACTTCCCAGTATATCGCCTATTCGGATATGTATATTACAGAAGTAGACTATACCACCTATTCCTATCAGACCACAGGCTACGACGGCGAAGGCCTTGTGACCAGTGCTATTGCTTACGTCACAAGCGATGATCTTCCTAAAATGTATATCCTGGAAGGCCATAATGAATCGGAAATTTCCAGTGAGCTGCAAGACCGTATTACAAAAGCCAATATCGTTACAGAAAATTTAAGCCTTGTAACTCAGGAGAGTGTTCCCGAAGATTGTGATATTCTTTTGATCAATGCTCCGCAAAATGATCTGTCAGAAAATGAGGCGTCCTATATTATTGATTATCTGGATCAGGGGGGAAAGGCAATTATTACATCCAATTATACCACAAGTGATATGCCTAACTTTGATTCGGTGTTAAGCCACTACGGATTGTCCAGAACAGAGGGCATCGTTGTGGAAGGTAATGGAAGTTACTATTATCCGGGTTATCCCATTTATCTTGTTCCGGATCTTGAAGCCCATACGGTCACCAATGACATGATCAACAATAGCCGTCTTGTCCTGCTGCCAAGTGCCCAGGGGATTGAGATTTCTGAAGATCTGCCGGACGGCGTGTCAGTGGATACTCTGTTGTCCACCAGCGACCAGGCGTATTCAAAGGTGGATGTGGCCGGCGCGACAACTCTTGAAAAGGAAGACGGGGATATTGACGGCCCCTTTGCCCTTGGTGTTGCCGTAACAAAGACTGTGGATGAGAGCAGTGATGATGCTGATGAGGAAGAGAGTGAAGCGGATTCTCAGACTCAGCTTGTCTATGTGTCCACCGCAGGGCTTCTGGATGATACTATGAACGGGGCTGTCTCTGACGGCAATTATGATTTCTTTATGAACGCCATTAGCTGGATGAACGGGGAAACAACCAGTGTCTCCATTGATTCAAAATCACTGACCTATGATTCTCTTATGGTAACTGCGGGAAGCGCTAATATGTGGGGAATCGTTCTGATTGCTGTCATTCCTATCGCAGTGCTGCTTCTTGGCGCCGTTGTATGGATTCAGAGGAGGAAGCGATGACAAAAAATAAGCAGACCATGAAAATGGCGGCGGCAATTATTGTACTTGTAGCCGCCGCAGGAGTATATTTTGGAACGTCGGCGTGGAATCGGGCCAGCCAGGAGCAGGAGGCGGCCAGCGAAGACACATCCACAGATATTACCTCTCTGAGCAGCGATGACGTCACTCAGTTTTCCTATGTTTATAATGGAGAGACATACACTTTTGTCAAGGAAGACGGGACATGGTACTATGACGCGGACCGGGAATTTCCTGTAAATCAGTCCAGCATTGACGGGAAACTCAGTTCCGCCCTCAGCACTACCGCCAGCAGAGTGATCGAGATTTCAGAGGATAATTTATCGGATTACGGTCTGGATGAACCGTCCAACGTTATTAGTTTTACAGACAGCGAGGGCAATGAGACTGTCTTTGAGATCGGCACAGACAACGGGACTACAGGAGAATACTACTGCCGGCTGGGTGACACACAGACGGTATATATGATTTCCTCCTCATTAAGCACCATGATGTCTTTTAATATTTATACAGTGGCAGATATGGAAAGCTTTCCGTCTATCGCTTCTGACGATATTAAGACGATTACTGTGGATGACGGAACCGAAAGCCGGAATTTGGATGCGGATGATGACGCATCTGCATTCTCCACGATCAGCACGTTGAGTTACAGTGCCCATGTAGACTATGACTGCGAAGATATGTCCGTCTATGGACTGGACGATCCCCAGTATCTTGTGACTATTAAATATCTGGAAGATTCCGGGGAGTCTGCCGACGAAACATCGGCGGAAACGTCCTCAGAGGAAACAGATCAGACTCAGGAAATCCAGACTGACGAGACTGAAGCGGAGACAGAAGAAACTTCCGGGGATGAAGAGGAAACCTATGATGAAAATCAGTTGTCTATTATTTATCTCAACATCGGAGACGCTACAGATGACGGGTACTACTATGTAAATCTGAGCGGTTCCACAGAAGTCCACCTGCTGACCGCAGATACAGTATCCTCTATTGTGGGGACAAGTGATACAGGCTCGGAGGAAAGTGAATCCTGAGCCGGTGAAGAGACAAAAAGCGCCGCCATGGCTTGTTAGTCACGGCGGCGTTTTTATGCTTATATTGTGATATTATTGATCTGTTTTCTTCATATATTCGTTTTGAAAATAATTCAGTATGATCTCGAAATTCTGGAGATTTTGGGCTTTCAGCACATTGAGGATCAGTCCGCTGAAATAGGATATAATCGCAGCCAGAGCCGCGAATCCGCTGACAATCAATGTGGGAAATTTAGGAACCAGACCGGTTTGTATATATTCAATCAATACAGGAATAAAAAAACCGATGGCCAGGAGCAGGAGGATCACGGCGATGATCCCAAAAAACATCATTGGCCGGTAATTTTTAAAGAGTCGAAATATGGTCTTTAATACTTTGAATCCGTCGGAGATGGTGTTAAGTTTGGACTGGGAGCCCTCTGGGCGATCCCGGTAATCCACCACCACATTTTCAACCCGCATCCTCTTGTCCAGGGCGTGTATAGTCATTTCTGTTTCAATCTCAAATCCCTGGGACAAAACGGGAAATGTTTTCACAAACAGGTAACTAAAGGCCCGGTATCCGGTCATAATATCCCGGATATTGTTTTTAAAAAGAAAATTAATCAGCCCACGGACGACTTTATTTCCGCTGTTGTGGAAAAGCCGTTTGTTTTCTGTGAAATAAGTGGAAGAAAGCCGGTCCCCTACAACCATATCCATGCCTTTGTTTAAAACTGCGTCCACCATATCCTTGGCGTTCTGTGCGGGATAGGTGTCATCTCCGTCGATCATCAGATAACATTTGGCGTCGATTTCCCGAAACATGGAGCGAATGACCGCGCCTTTGCCCTGCTGGTGTTCATAGCGGACAATAGCGCCGTTCTTTTGGGCAATTTCGTCGGTGCCGTCAGTAGAATTATTGTCGTAAACATAAATGACAGCCTCAGGAAGGGCTTTTTTAAAATCCGCCACAACTTTTCCAATGGTTTTGGCTTCGTTGTAGCAAGGAATTAAAACTGCGATAGTATCCATAAGTAACCTTTCTTTCATGTTGTTGATAGTTGTTTTGCCGTGAGGTTTGTAAAAGTTCAGTCATGCAAAATGCGGGTGACTGCTTATTTTGCCAACAGCCACACGAAGTTAATGCCTGCGGTCCATATAAAGGAGAGATAAAGGGCTTTCTGATAAATTTTTTGTCCGTCACCGTTTGTGGCTTTTTCGCCAAGGGCGAGGATACAGATTACAGCAGGGAGGATGAAAAACAGGCCAAAGTCGCTGCCATACCGCTGAAGGATACCGGCCAGCTCCACATCAGCACAGACGACAATCACGGCCATAACCGCGGAAAGGATGGATAAAAGCCACAGCTTTTTCTCTTTTAGCTCCCGTTTTACGTTTCCGAGAAACACAAGGGCCATCGCTCCGCAGTTGAACCAGAAAAAGCCGCCGTACATCGTCTCAGCGATGGTCATCCCCTGGTAGGTGTTCTGCAAAGACACTGAGGACATAAAGGGAAAGTGGCCGATGAGGGAAGGTGTCTGGAAAAGATAGGCAAAAATGCCAAAGGGCAGCCGGTCCAGATGAAATCCCCGGTGGGTCATGTCGTTTGTGGTTAAATTGTAATTGGCCCCAAAATCAAAAGGCGATCCAAAGCGGGCAAAGTTATAGTACATTACCAGGGCAGCGACAATCATATAAGGGAGGGCAGCCTGGACAAAGTTTAAGACAAATGTCCTGAATTGCTTCCCGGACAGAGCGGACTTTATATGTCCCCAGAAAATAGGAATGATCAGAAAACTTCCCACAAGCATCTGGGGGCGGCTGGCAGCCACAAGGGCCATAAGCAGCGCGCCCAGGGAGAGAAATCCGGGATGAATGCGGGGATTTTTTGCAGCTCTTAGCCAGAAATACAGTCCCCATAAAGTCAGGGCCAGAGCCATGGAGCCGGGCATATTATAAAATGTTGGCGGATTGACAATGAGCAGGGTTCCGCAGCCAAGGATGAACATACACTGACAGAGGATAAACACTCCCAGGGAAGTATTGGGAAAGTATTTTCTGGCCAGGGATCTGAGAAGAAAATAAGCGCCGGCAATGATGAAGGCCACATTGATCAGGATACCCACATACGTGGGGAAAGCCTGTCCGGTGATCAGGTAGTAGGGGAGATAATATACAAATACCGGAAGGATGCCAAAGTAACTGTAATATTTCCCGTTAAAATAGGCGGTGTCCCACTGAAATTCCACCTGATCCGCGTCCCGCTGGTTATTATCATAGGGATTCTCCATGGCCATCAGATCTTCTGAGGGCTCAATATCCAGGTAAAAATGGCCTTCGGTGAGGGATACAGCAAGCTGGTGATACTGGTAGTGATGGGCCCAAGGGGGATCACAGTAGCGGGGATCGCCCTGGGAAATACCGATACAGCCGCCGAGAAATGCCGCCATCAGGCATATGAGGAGTCCGGTCTGAAAAGCGTCTTTTGGGTTGTATTTAATGGCATAAACAGGGGCGCCCGGTCGAAGCCCCCATAGCACCACAATGATAAAGAAAGTAGCGGCGATCCTTACCGGGGAGAGATCCAGAGGCCGTATCCGGTTAATATCCACATTTTTTATGATTAATTCTTCGCCTGCCTCTGTCTTTACAGTGACACGCAGACTTTTAGCTTTCCCGCTTAAATTAAGCCGGATATACTTGTCCGCCTCCCGGACTGCGGAGACGGCAGTTTCAGGCAGACTGTAGTACTGATTGTTTCCTTCGTCCCTGGCCTTGATTTTTATGGCAAAAAAACCATCCGAAGAAGGACCTTCCAGATCCAGGTAAAGATTACCCGCAGTCTGTCCGATATTTTCAATGACAAAGACAGCTTCCCCATTTTCGTCGCCAGTAAGACAGCTTCCCATGGGAAGTTTTGCGCCGGCGGCGTCTGTCAGCGTCCATCGCTGTGCCGGACTAAAGGTGAGAGATTCAAATGTCCTGAAATTAAAACCGAACAGCTCGATGGCAAGGGCGATGATGGCAAAAAGGATACATTTTGGAAGAATGTGCTTCATTGTCCGCTCTCCTGTGAGACATCAAAGGCGTAGATCGTCTGGGAAAAGTAAGGTATGCCCGCCTTTAACACAATGGAGGGGAAATCCGGACAGGCCATGGCGTTGGGGTAATATTGGGTTTCCAGGCAGAAACCGCTGCGGGGGCCGTAGGCGGTACCGGATTTCCCAATTTGTCCTGTGAGAAAGTTGCCGGTGTAAAACTGCATTCCAGGCATATCAGTATACACGTCCATAGAAATCCCTGTTTTGGGGGAAAGAACGCGGGAAACCTTACGCATACCCTGGCCGCCTAGACAGAAGTTATGGTCATAGCCCCGGCAGAAGACAAGCTGCTCCTGCTGCTGGCCAATATCCTGTCCCATGGCTTTGGACCGGCGGAAATCAAAGGCTGTGTGTTCTACCGGGAGCAGGCGCCCTGTAGGCAGACAGTTGGCGTCATTTTCTGTGATATAGTCTCCGTCAATGGTCAGCAGATGGGAACAGATATCTCCGGAGCCCTCCCCTGACAAGTTAAAATAGGTGTGATTTGTCAGATTAACAATGGTATCCTTGTCGCTGATGCCGCGGTAAGTCAGAGACAGGCGGTTTTGGTCATCAAAAGTATAATCCACGGAAACATCCAGGTTCCCGGGATAATTTTCCTCGCCGTCAGGAGAGCGGCGGCTGGCCCGGATACCTCCGGGGATTTCCTCAATATGAAAAAAGTGGCGGTCGAAACCTTTAACGCCGCCGTGAAGGTGGTTTGGCCCGTCATTGGCGGCCAGGTGAAAAGTCTGTCCGTTTAAGGTAAAGACAGCACGGCCGATGCGGTTGCCCACTCTCCCGATACAGGCGCCAAAGTGGGCGTCGCTTAACTGGTATTCTTCCGGCGTTTTTAATCCGAGAATGACATCCACAGGACCCTGGGGCGTATGGATTATAGCGGATGTGATGGCTGCTCCATAATTGGTGATCTGGACAAAATTGCCGTGATTGTTTGTTAATGTATATAAATATACAGGGTGGGACTGGAGCGTTCCCCATAACTTACTTGCAACCGTTGTCATTATCGTTCCTCCTGTGTTTTTTTTGCTGGTCCATGCCATATTGGCGTACAATCTGGTGAAACTGATCCCCCAGGCGGGATATTTCTCCAAGGACTGTATCAATTTTTCTCTCGTCTCTGTACCAGTTATTCCGGGATATGTCCTGGGTACTGACTGGACAGATGAAAAACTGGGTATCCGGATATAATATTTCATAGTAGATCCGGCATCTTTTTGCGTGATAAGCCTGACAGCATATAATGGCCCGCCGGATATGCAGTCCGAGACGGTCTGTTGTCTGCCGCGAAAAAATAGCATTCTCGTAGGTAAAGGTGGCCTGATCTTCTTTTAAAATAGCATCCGCTGGTACGCCCTGGGAGCGCAGGATGTGATCCATAAAGGCCCATTCCGTTGGACAATTTTTTAAAGCGGAGTCTGGCATATCTGCCGGTCCCTCAAAGAATCCCACCAGCTTGCTGTATTTACCTGAGGGCAGGATAAGAGGTGCCATCCCCTCTTTGTAAAGCCGGGCGGCCTGTAAGGCAAGGGCGCCGTAGCGGCCTCCGGGAATAAATATAATATCGCTTTTCTGAGGAAGATCTTCGACAAAAACAAGATCTGTCAGTTCTTCTAAAAATTTCATCATAAAAACTCCAAAATCTATAGTGGCAAATGACGCGGTATAATAGCCACTTATGTGGCTATTATACCATGAAATTCCATAAAGTACAGGGGGGAGAAAATTCTTAAGAATTTTGTCAGTAAACTGAACTGCTGCATTTTGTCAGTTTCCCGACAAAATTTGTTTGCCGGTATGGTCTGTGGTGTAATTTTGAGTGTAGATGAGCTGGGAGATGGGGACGATTTCGTATCCTTTTTCCTGAAGGCCGGTAATAACGGCGTCTAGGGCGTCTTTGGTATATTTTGCGCCGTTATGCATCAGAATAATAGAGCCGTTGCAAAGATTTTCGTGGTTGAGGACGCGGGATATAATATCCTGGGCACCGTAATCTTTCCAGTCCAGACTGTCCACATTCCACTGGATCACATGGTATCCCAGGCCGTTAGCGATGTCAACAAGCTGATCGTTGTAATCCCCGTAGGGCGGTCGGAAAAGTGTCATATCCACACCGGTGAGGGCTTTGACCTGGTCATGGACCTGTTGAATTTCATCGGCGCACTCGGAAGATGAGAGGTCGGACATCTGCTTGTGGTTCTGGGAATGATTTCCAAGGTCATGTCCGGCGGCGGCAATAGCTTTTACATCCTCAGGGTAGCTTTCTACCCATCCTCCGGTCATAAAAAAGGTGGCATGGACGTTGTGGCTGGCGAGAATATTCAGAATCGTGGAAGTATCCTCATTGCCCCAGGCCGCGTCGAAGGACAGAGCTACCTGGGGTTTTTGGGTGTCCACACAGTAGATTGGGATTTTTCTGGAATTTTGGTAAAAGACGGAGGCTACGGAAGGGGCCATAAACTGGCGGACGGCAAAGACACACAGCAGGAGGGTGATCACCAGACATCCGGTGCGGAAGAAGGTTTTCAGAGATTTTTCCATGGGAAAAGGTTCCTTAAATGAATTTGATATATGGATATGAAAAAAACAGGCCGTTTATGCTTTTTTGTGCGGCATTGCCACAGAGCTTTTATGTAAAAGCAAAAACATAAATGGCCTAAAAATCAGATATCCCGCAGCGGACACCAAAAGGTCAGTCCTTCGTGCGGCGTATGGCGTTATCCTGAAAACGGAAATAGTCCGGGCGGTGGCGGGACTGGGTGTATTCAAACATTTCTCCGTCCCCATTGTAAGTCTGGCTTGTAACTACAGCCAGACAGTTATAGTCATCAAGATCGAGATATTTTTCGTCGATTTGAGTCATCTTTTCCACAGTCATAATCCGTTTGGATGTGACGATGGTCTGATGAAGGACGTTTTCAATGTATTCGTAGATAGACTGGGAGGCAATTTCAGGTGTGAGTCCGGGGATGAGATCCTGACGGAAATAGTTGTGGTTTAAAATCAGCGGTTTGCCGTCCATATAATGGACACGCTGGATATAGTAAAGAAGGGTACCCTTTGGGAAACCGGTTCGGTGAGAAATCTTTTCATCGGCTTCAAGAGTTGTAAAACAGACTACTTTTGTCATCCCTGTTTTATGATTGCGGAGGGAGGATTCCTTAAAGGACTCTATACTTCCAAGAATAAAAGAATTTGGTTCTACCGGCTGGAAAATCACTTGGACTCCCTTACCCTGCATGGTCTGGACATAACCGTCCCGTACCAGGTCGGAAATGGCCCGGCGAACTGTGTTCCGTGAACAGTCATAGACTGCCGTCAGGGTATGTTCTGAGGGAAGATATTCCTGGAACTCATAGTCCCCGGTTTCGATTTTTGTTTTTACATCTTTGTAAATTTTGTCGTATATTGCTTTGGGCATAAAACCCCTCCTGTCAGTTCTAACTTGTTTAAACATCTAAGATTATTATAATAAAGTTTGAGGGAATGTCAAGGGATAGCGACGGGAAATTAGGGACTAAAAGCAGCAGATCTTGCTGTTCGCTCCTCTGTAGCCGGTGCTAAACGTGTGCCACTGCACATAGCACCGCCAAATGGGCGTGCAAGCGTGGCCGCTTGGCTCACTGCCCGCGGGAATAAATGAATTAATGTACAAAAAAGCCGTGGATAAATTGTGGAGTATTTACAAAGTTCGTAAAAGTTGTGAAAAGAAATTGACATGTTTAAACAAGTTTGGTATGATGAGCATGTTTAAACAAGTTACGTGATTCAGGGAGGTTAGAGTATGGCTAAGTATGACAAGCAAGTGAAAGAACTGCTGGACTATATTGGCGGAAAACAAAACATTCAGGCTGTGTCCCACTGCATGACCCGTATGCGTTTTGTACTTACAGATCCGGCCAAAGCCGACGAAAAGAAAATCAACGAGATCGACTGTGTGAAGGGAACATTCACCCAGGCCGGTCAGTATCAGGTCATTATCGGCAACGATGTGGCCAACTTCTATAACGAGTTTACCAAATACGCCGGTATTGAAGGCGTGAGCAAGGACGCGGTGAAGCAGGCCGCGAAGACGAATCAGTCCGTTCTCCAACGTATTATGGGCGCTCTTGGCGAGATTTTCGCGCCTATTATCCCGGCCCTGATCTGCGGCGGTCTTGTTCTCGGTTTCAGAAATGTTATCGGTGAGATCAACTTCTTTAACAACGGGACTCAAAGCCTTGCGGATATTTCCCAGTTCTGGGCGGGTATGTATAGCTTCTTATGGCTTATTGGAGAGGCCGTTTTCCATCTGCTGCCTGTAGGTATTGTCTGGTCCATTACAAAGAAGATGGGGACTACCCAGATCCTTGGTATTATCCTTGGTCTGACCCTTGTATCCCCTCAGCTCCTCAACGGATTTAACGTGGCCACGGCCACAGAGATCCCTGTTTGGGATTTTGGATTTTTCCAAATTCAGATGATCGGTTATCAGGGACAGGTGATCACCGCCATTATGGCCGGCTTTGTCCTTGTATTCCTTGAGAAGTTTTTCAAAAAGCACTGTCCGGAAGTGGTGAGCATGATTGTCGTGCCTTTCTGCTCCCTGATTCCCGCCGTATTTATTGCCCATGCTGTTGTAGGGCCCATCGGATGGCGGATCGGCGACGCCATCGCTTTTGTTGTAAATCTTGGACTGACAAGCAACGTGCGCTGGCTGTTTGCCGCAGTCTTCGGTCTGGTTTACGCGCCGATTGTTATGACCGGTCTGCATCACATGACCAATGCCATTGACAGCCAGCTTGTCAATACCACCGGCGGAACGATTTTGTGGCCGATGATCGCTTTAAGTAATATTGCGCAGGGATCCAGTGTTCTTGCTATGTCTGTTCTTCAGAAAAGGAACGAGCGGGCACAGCAGGTCAATGTTCCCGCATGTATTTCCTGCTATCTTGGTGTTACTGAACCGGCCCTTTTCGGTGTCAACCTAAAATATAAATTCCCGTTGATCTGTGGTATGATCGGCTCGGCCATCGCGGCTATGATCTCCGTGGGAACAGGTGTGGAAGCGTTAAGTATTGGTGTGGGCGGTCTGCCTGGAATTTTGTCGATTAAACCTCAGTTTTACCTGAATTTTCTTCTTGCCATGATTGTAGCCGTTGTGGTGCCTTTTGTCCTTACATTTATCGTTGGCAAGAAGAAACTGACAGACAGCCAGAAAGGGCTTGTATCCCTGCCCTCCGGCAGCTCTGGTGGAAGCCAGCCTAATCTTGCCCAAAGCGATACACAGGCCGGATCAAAGGCAGTTACGCCGAACCGGACTGAAATTGATGAAAATGGCGCTGATGATTCTGCCGCTTCCTATGAGACAATGGTATTAAAAGCGCCTTTAACAGGAAAAGTTATTCCTATTGAAAAGATGCCCGATGAAGTATTTTCTCAGAAAATCATGGGTGACGGCGTTGGCATTGAGCCTGACGGGGACACCGTCTATGCTCCGGCGGACGCTACTGTAGGCGTAGTGATGGCAGATTCGGGACATGCCTGCGGCCTTGTCCTTAAAAATGGTTTGGAAATTCTCATCCACGTAGGCATTGATACGGTGGATATGAACGGTGACGGATTTACCCTTCATGTCAAAGAAGGTGACACTGTGCGCTGCGGCGATCCCCTCATTACCTTCTCGCCGGAAAAAATCCGGGCGGCCGGCCATACAGTAACTACAGCGGTGATTATTACCGGTGAGGGCGAGGCGAAAAATATCCGTCTATTAAGCGGTATGGATGCCAAAGCAGGACAGACCGTCATCGCCACATTTGAATGATCCGGGAGGTTTTTGCAGATGAAGGATTTCAGGAAATGTACCGTATATCAGATTTATCCAAAATCATTTTATGACAGCAACGGCGACGGCCTGGGAGACCTGGCCGGCGTCACTGCCAAGCTGGACTATATCAAGGCCCTTGGGGTGGATTATATTTGGCTGACGCCTTTCTTCGTATCCCCTCAAAAGGATAACGGCTATGATGTGGAGGATTATTACAACATTGATCCCCGCTACGGGACCATGGAAGATTTTGAGGAGCTGTCCGCCCAGGCCAAAAAGCGGGGCATCCGTCTGATGCTGGACATGGTGTTTAACCACACATCAAGCAGGAATCAGTGGTTTGCCAAAGCCATGGCCGGGGATGAGAAGTATAAAAATTACTATATTTTTAAAAAGGGAAAAGGGCCGGGGGTTCCTCCGACCAACTGGGAGAGCAAGTTCGGCGGCAGCGCCTGGGAATATCTTCCCCAGATGGATGAGTATTACCTCCACCTCTTTGACGTATCCCAGCCGGATTTAAACTGGGATAATGAGGAAGTCCGCCGGGAAGTGGCCAAAGTGGTTCGCTTCTGGATGGATAAAGGTGTCCAGGGATTCCGCTTTGACGTGATCAATCTTATCAGCAAAGGTGCCTTTGAGGACGATGACCAGGGGGATGGACGGCGATTCTACACTGACGGCCCTAAGATCCATGAGTATCTCAAGGAACTGAACGCTCTGTCCTTTGGCCAGAATGCGGATATTATTACCGTCGGGGAAATGTCCAGCACCACTATGGAAAATTGCTTTAAATATGCCGGAGCTGACAGCCATGAACTGTCCATGGTTTTTAATTTCCACCATCTGAAAGTGGACTTTATGGGCAATGAAAAATGGGTTCTCGTGCCTTTTGATTTTAAAAAGCTGAAAGATATTCTCTTTGACTGGCAGGTGAATATGTCCGATCACAACGCCTGGAACGCGGTATTCTGGTGCAATCACGATCAGCCAAGAGTTGTGTCCCGCTTTGGAGATGAGGGGATTTACTGGAAAGAATCGGCAAAAATGCTGGCCACAGTCATCCACTGTCTGAGAGGAACGCCATATATTTATCAGGGCGAGGAACTTGGGATGACCAATCCGGGATTTACGGATATTTCTCAGTACAGAGATGTGGAAAGTCTTAACCATTTCCAGATTCTTCAGGATAAAGGGTTGAATAAAAAGTGCGCTTACGATATTTTGAGCGTTCACTCCAGGGACAACAGCCGCACACCGGTTCAGTGGACCGACGAGGAGAACGGCGGATTTACCACAGGAACTCCGTGGATTGAAGTCAATAAAAATTATAAGACGATTAATGCCGCCTCTCAGGTGGATGATCCGGATTCTGTCTTTAATTATTACCGTCAGCTTGTTCAGCTTCGCAAAGATAACGACGTGATCGCCTACGGCGATGTGGTGCCGGTAGATCCTCATCATCCTAAGATATTTGCTTATGAGCGCAATTATGAAGGCCGTCAGGTTTTAGTTGTCTGCAATTTTTATAAAACGCCGGAGATTTGGGATCTGGGACGGGATCTGGCCGGCTATAAGGTGATTCTCAGCAACTATGCCTCCCATGATTTTTCCGGAACGGCGATCAAGTTAAAACCTTACGAGTCCATTATCTTTGAAAAAATATAAAAAATTATGTTCTCTTAAAATAAAATGTGCTATACTAAAGCTGTGATGTTGGAGTTAAATTAAAATTTGACCTCATGATACCACGGACCGCTCCGTGCTATCGCACTATCGCAGAACGAAAAGGAGATTGATGACCATGAAGAATTTTAAGTACACCATTACAGACGAACTTGGTATTCATGCAAGACCGGCGGGCCTCCTTGTAAAAGAAGCCGCGAAATTTTCTTCAAAGATCACCATTCAGGGCAATGGCAAGAACGCAGACCTTAAAAGACTTCTCGCTGTTATGAGCCTTGGTATTAAAAAGGGAGCAGAGATCGAAGTGACAGCGGAAGGCGATGATGAAGCCGCTGCAGTTGCCGCTCTGGAAGATTTTTTTAAATCCAATCTGTAATTTGTTAGAGACAAGCGACAAAAGGTCATGTTATTCATAGGTATCAGGAAACATTTGCTGTTTCCTGCGTAAGAAAGTGATTCAGGGACGCGCTTGAACTATTCGCGCAGAGAAGTTTGCACAGTTTAAGCGCGGGTTACAGTGAATATTGACTAAAGATTGGTATGGCGCAACAGTTCAGATGGCACAACTGTTACGGTACGGCTGGCGTAGACACGCAAAAGTGTTTACCGCCAGCTTTTTTTTGTGTATAATAAGAGCAATGCATTACTGTTCACTCTGTGAACCTATGTCAGTTAGAAGATCGTGGATGTAACCGTAATGGACAGGGAAATTGTACGGATTCTGACAGGAAAATTCCTAGTTATGTCCGTAAAACTGTATTTTGTCTCCGGATGCTTACTTTTAACTAACATTGTCTGTGAACAGTAACAGCAATGCGGAAGAAGAAAGGAACTTGCCATTATGGAACTAAAGATGGAAATGTCTCAGAATATTGTTCTGTCTCAGAAAATGATCCAGTCTACGGAGATCCTTCAAATGAGCGCTCTTGAGCTGGAAAAATACATCAAAGATCTGGCTATGGAAAATCCGGTGGTAGATCTGGAAGAACGGACGAATGAACCCGTACCTGGGGATGAGCTGACCAGAAAACTGGAGTGGCTGGATTCCAGTGATGAGCAGAACCGGGTTTATTATTCTTCAGATTATAATGAGGATGAGAAAAACCGGTGGAATTTTTCTGTGGATGAGGGCGAAGATCTGGGCGATTATCTGATGTCCCAGCTTATTGGCGCAAACTACAGCCGCAATGATATGGAACTGCTGAATTATATGGTACAGTGCCTGGATTCCAGAGGTTATTTTACGGAGGAGATATCCCAGGTGGCCCGGAGTTTTTCTGTGGATGAAGATAAGGTGCTTTCTCTCCTGTTCGTAATCCAGGGACTGGAACCTGCCGGGGTGGGGGCGAGAGATTTGAAGGAATGTCTTTTGCTCCAGATGGACCGGCTGGGAATACAGGATCATATCACACGGGCCATTGTTACAGATTATCTGGAGCTTTTGGGAAAGAATCAGCTTCATGTGATTGCCAGAAAAATGAAAGCATCTTTAGATGAAGTATCCACGGCGGCAAGGATGATAAAAACATTAAATCCAAAGCCGGGAAGTGGCTTTTCTTCAAGGGAGCATTTAAAATATATTACTCCGGACGTAGTGGTCGTCCGGCTGGGCGGTTACTATGAGATTCTTCTCAATGAATATATGTATCCCAAAATGTCTATTAACAGTTATTATTTAAAGTTGCTGAAATGTGGGGATTCCCAGGAAACCAAAGACTATATCTCGGAAAAAGTCAGCCAGGCCCACTGGATTATGAACTGTATTTCCCAGCGTAATCGGACGCTGATCAATGTGACGAAAGCAATTATCGACGTTCAGAATCTATTTTTCGCCATGGGGCCGGGAAACTTAAAGCCTATGAAGCTTGCGGATATTGCGGAGCGGCTGGATATTCATGAATCCACAGTGAGCCGGGCGGTCAGGGACAAATATATGCAGTGTTCCTGGGGGGTTTACCCATTAAATTACTTTTTCTCAAAGGGGATCGCGGCAGGCGTCCAGAAGACGGAAGTGACGCCTCAGGATGTGAAGCGGTGTATTCGCCAGGTTATCCAGAAGGAAAATAAAAAGAAGCCGTTAAGCGACCGGCTCATCGCCTTGGCCCTGGAAGATTTGGGGGTCCATATTTCCCGAAGAACGGTGGCGAAATACCGGGAGGAGGAAGGGATCAAAGATGCCAGCGGGCGGAAAGTTTTCGACTGATTCGGTGACGGACAGGCGATTGGCGAGGACAAAGCCCTTCCGTCTGCTGTGAGATGAGCGAGGTATCGCGAGAGCGGATGGGGAGATGAAATCTCCCCTATCCGATTATACATATTTTCGATTTAAAAGCCGTCAAGGCTTTTTGATCAGGAAAGAACATACGGTGCCGATGACGATGGCTACCAAAAGGACAATAAATGTACTTAAATAAGACTGGCTTGCATCATAAAGCGCACCTGCGATGGTGCCGCCAAAGGAGGCGAAGATCAGGTTCAGGTTGATGATCGGGAAGTTCACCGGGTAATGGGTCGGACCGTAAAAGCTGTTGGCAAAGGCCGAGTTGGTGGGTGTGACACCGCCGTAGGAAAGGCCGCAGCATATAAAACCTACAATGAGGATCGGCATACTGCCTGTCAGGATAGCGGCGATAACGATCAGCACTGAGATGAAGAAAGCGGCATTAATAGCAAACATGGTCTTGCCTCTGCCGAATTTGTCATACATTCCGCCGAAAATGACACGGCCGATACCGTTAAAGATCGAGATCAGCCCCACGATCGTTGCGATGTTATTGTCTGATACAGCGCTTCCGCCTTTTGCAACAACAGCGGCGTTGATTTCATTGGCAACACCGGTAGCCTGGGCAATGAGAGCCAGACCTGCGGCGCTTAAAAGAATTGCCCAGATAAAATAAAGCCAGAAAGCCGGACGTTTCAGCATAACAGACGGGCCGACATCAATCCCTTCGTCAGGGCGTTTCTTAGCGGCTTTGACAGCGCCAGCGGGAGGCTTGAAATCACTGCCCGGTTTTGCTACAAAGAAGCCGCAGATGCCGATGACAACGACAAGTATAATGCCCATGCCCATAAACGCTGTGCGCCATCCGTTGGCCAGCGAAGGAACAACGGCGGTGTAGATCTTTCCGACAAAAAAGCTTCCGAAGCCGAAGCCCATGAGAAGAATACCGGAGATCAGTCCCTGCTTGTCCGGGAACCATTTGGATACAGAACTCATAATGGCGTTGTACACAAGACCGGAAGCAAAACCGGCTAAAATGCCGTAGCCAATGTAAAGACCGGCCAGAGAAGTCGTCTGAGAGGCAATGACAAAGCCAACCACAAATAAGAGGGCAGAGATCCACACATTGACCTTGACACTGATCTTATTGGACACAATGCCTCCCACCAGCCCGCCAATACAGAACAATGTCATACAGATCGTGAATGTGAGGGATAACTGTGCCTGTGACCATGAGGTGAACTCATTGGCGATCGGCGCGGCCAGAACACTCCACGCGTAGACAAGGCCAGCCAGAAGCAGGACAATGACGCCTACAATGGCATAGACCCATCGGTTTAAGGTTTTCATAAAATATTCCACTCCCTTAATAAAATTTATTCCCGCGGGCAGTGAGCCAAGCGGACACGCCTGCATGTCCATTTGCCGAATGCCGCGAGGGTCAAATCCCCCGTTGCTTGCAGCGGGGGATTTAACTCAGTTTATTGTAACATATTTGTCCGGAAAGTGGAAGCAATTGTTTACGGCTGCCGTGAAAAGGTGCGTCCAGATCCTTATGCAAGCATAAATCTGTCCGCCCAACTCTGATGGCTGAACTGTTACGACAAAATTCTTAAAAAATTCTTGCGAATTTTATAAAAGTTTAATAAAATAGTAATAACAAGTTTTTTATTCTTGATGTTTGATGGAACAGAAGGAGGGACGGCGATGGCTCATAGATTTTTTAAATACTGTATCGGCTTGGCCGGAATAGTTGCTTTGTCGTCCTTTTTTGTGCCTGAGCAGGCCATAGCGTCCCAGCTTTTCCCGGAGGTGGTTCTGTCTTCTGAGGAGGAGGCCGGCGATGCCCTGAAAAATGATGTGGTTTGTCTGGATATTTCCCAGGGAGATATTTATATTTCCTCGGAAGGATACAGCAGAGAAGATGATGGGACACTAACTGCTTTTGAAGGCGTCTACCGGATCAGCGGAAACAGCCGCGAGGATTATGGTATTTATATTCTGGATGGCATCCACACGGTGATCCTGGATGATCTGACCATTGACCAGAGAACTCTGCGCCAGTGCTGTCCTATGATTGTGGGGGAGGATTGTGATCTGACGCTGTATCTCCACGGAGATAATGTTCTCTTTGCCGGAGCTGGATACAGCGGACTTGTGGTTCGGGATGGGGCCAGCGTAGATATCCAGGGATTTGGATTGGGGTCTATTGCCCTGATGGCTTATCCTGAGAACACGGGGGAAGGTCTTGTAGGAACCAGCGCTATTGATGTGGAAGAGGACGCATGTATTCAGTATCCTGAGACTATTGGCGATGAGGACGAAATCGACATTTATACAGGGGATAACAGGCTTAGCCCGGAAAGAGCCTGTACCTATAATGAGGAGCCTTATTTACAGATAACTTATTCTGTCAGCCACAGATGTACGGTTCTCTCGCCGGAGGCGGACTGTACCCATAGCCAGTATTGTCTGGAGTGCGGACGGGAAGTCCGCGGGAAGACGCCCCATATTATAGGCAGCGCGGCTACCTGCACCGAAGGGGCCACGTGCAGTGTGTGCGGGGAAACTGTAGGAGATGCGCTGGGTCACAGAGGTGTGTGGAAACTGGATCAGGTGAGCGGGAATGGCAGATACCGCCGGGAAGTGATGATCTGTACGGTGTGCCACGAAACGCTGTATAGAACTGTAGATACAGGAGAAAATAAATAAAGCGTGGGTTAAAGCAGGAGCATAAAGCTTTTATCCACGCTTCTTTTATGCGTTCCGAAAGATCAGGATATGACCCTGCAGAGGATAGAGGGAGAGAGGTATATGGATATCAGTATTTTTCAGGTGCTGGGGCCAGTGATGATCGGGCCATCTAGCTCACATACCGCCGGCGCCGCCCGACTTGCCAGAATATGCGCGATGATCTTTGGGGAACCTTTTTGGAAAGTTACCTTCGGACTTCATGGTTCCTTTGCCCACACTTATAAAGGTCATGGGACGGATACTGCTTTGCTGGCGGGCGTGCTGGGAATACGGGAAGATGATGAACGGCTGCCCCAGGCCAGAGAAATTGCCCAGGCGCGGGGGCTTGAATACCGCTTCTATTTAAAAGAACTGGATAATGTTCATGAAAATTCAGTGATGATCACCTTTTATGGCTGTAACGGCAATCAATGCCGTGTGGTGGGATCTTCTATCGGCGGCGGAGAGATTGAGATCTGCCGTGTCAATTCTTTCGAGACTCAGTTCCGGGCTCAGGCGCCGGCTCTGATGATCAGTCATTACGATCATAAAGGGGTGATCAGTAAGATTTCAGGGATACTTTCCGATGCTGATGTAAACATAGCCATGATGAAACTTCATCGGCGTTCCAGGGGAGATGTGGCTTTCTGTCTCATAGAGACAGACGGGCAAGTGCCCCCATCGGTAGCTGCGAATATTCAGAAACTTGAGGATGTTCTTAATGTTCGCAATATAGAAATAGCCCAATAGCAGGAGGAAATATGTATACTACAGTTTCGGAATTATGTAAACTATCGGAGACGGAAGGAAAGGCACTGTGGGAGATCGTTCTGGAGAATGAGATAAAGACAATGGAAAAAACGAGGGAGGATATTTTTGCTGGACTGAAAAGCCGGTTTGAGGTAATGGAAAATTCCGCCCATAAAGCTTTGGAGCAGCCTTTTTCCACTGTGGGAGATCTGATCCGGGGAACTGCCCTTATTCAGAACCGCTATACGGTAGAAAACGGGGGATTGTGTGGTCCCTTTATTAACAGAGCTATGGCTCTTGCCCTTTCAAGCTGTGAGATTAACGGGGCGATGGGGAAAATATGTGCGGCGCCCACAGCAGGTTCCTGCGGAATACTGCCGGCTGTCCTGATCTCTGTCAGGGACCGTCTCGGATTAGATGATCAGAAGGTCTATGAGGGAATGCTCACAGCCGCCGGGATCGGTGCCGTGGTGATGAAAAATGCCACCGTTGCCGGTGCGGAAGGTGGATGTCAGGCGGAATGCGGCGTGGCTGCGGCCATGGCTGCAGCCGCAGCAGTCCACATGAGCCAGGGAACCAGCCAGATGTGCGCTAATGCCTGTGGTTTTGCCCTGATGAATGTTATGGGGCTGGTCTGCGACCCTGTAGCCGGACTTGTTCAGCTTCCCTGTGCCCTGCGCAACGCTTCCCAGACGGTCAATGCTCTTATCAGCGCGGACATGGCTCTTAGCGGGGCTCCATGCCTTATTCCGGCAGATGAGATTATTGAGGCCATGTACCGGGTTGGAAAGGCACTGCCGGTATCGTTAAAAGAAACAGGGGAGGGAGGACTGGCGGCTACGCCTACAGGCCAGGCTATCCGGAAAAAGATCTTTGGAAAATTATAAATTGAGCATATGAGACAAAGGGAAAAATGGGGAGCAATCCATGTCTCATGAGCATTTGTCGGGCAACTCATCATATAAAGACAGGTACAGAACCCCGTTGCTTGCAGCGGGGTTCTGTACCTGTCTTTATTTATTCTGATTCCTGGGTGTCGGGATCAAAGCCGTTCTCAATCATAATGTCTTTAAGTTCGTTGGCATAGCGCTGATCCATATGAACCACAAAAGCGTCGGGATCAATGGGAACACCCCGTTCGTGCATCCTGCGGACGCTCCATATGTATATAATATCAAGAGCCGGAATCAGCTCTTCACCAATGGGAGTGAGAACATATTCAACCTTCAGTGGCATGACCTGATACTGTATCCTGCGGACAAGGCCATCCCGTTCCAGTTCTTTAAGCTGCTGGCTGAGAACTTTTTCACTGATAGGCAGTGTCTTTTTTGTCTCATTAAAACGGATTCTTCCATAAGTATATATATGGTGAAGGATCGTGGTCTTCCACTTCCCTGAAATACAGCGCATACCATATAAATAAGGGTTGACGTATTCCATTCTCTGACCTCCAATTTTAAAAATTTCTTCTATAATTATATAATAAAACCGAAAATGAGTAAATAAGACCTCAATGGAATTTGTGAAAAAAATAGCAGTAACTAAACGGTAACCACCTAACTTCATTGTAATTATTGCATAAAATCTGACGGTGTTATATAATAAAAACACGGTATGCGTAGATGTTAATTTTCTCACAAAAGCTGTATGTCATGATAAATACTTATTTTGGGGTTAAAATCCTGCGAAAATTGTGCAGATTGCTACCAATTCTTAAATAAGTATAAAAACTGTAAAAATTATGTGATAAAAAGACACTGAAAAGCGTTTTGGAGTCACAAAATATTAAAAAGAAAAGGGGTAATTCAAATGGTTAAAAGAACACTTGAAGATGCAACTGTTTACAATGCAGCCGGTCATCATGGATGCACCTGCATGCGTTACCACGGAAAAGATGAGACAGGAGCTGCGAAATTCTGGGTTGGCCAGAGCGTGTTCTTACCTGGCGGCGGCGCTGAATATGCTTATGAGGATAATCCACTGGAAAAAGTATATTATGTGCTTGAAGGTGAGATGACTGTTACAGACAAAGACGGAAATGAATATGTGATCCATAAAGATGAATCCATTTCTTTCCCTCCCAATGAAGGACGTTATCTTGAAAATAAGAGCCGTAAACCTGCAAGAATGCTCGTAATCATTAATTATCCGGATTGATAGAGATTTTCAATTGAAATTTGTGAGGAGGACGTATCGAAATGGTTCCAGTAAAAAAAGAATTTGTGAATAATATGTTTTCTGTAGAAGGCAAAGTTGCCCTGGTTACAGGCGCTACAGGAGCTCTTGGCAAAGTTTTGTCTAAAGCTTACGGCTATGCCGGAGCAAAAGTTATGATGACTGGCCGCAACGAGGCTAAATTAAAAGCTCTCGAAGAGGAATTTAAAGCGGAAAACATTGACTGCGCGTACTATGTAGCTGATCCCGCACAGGAAGACCAGGTTGCTGATCTGATCAAAGCGACTGTTGAAAAATATGGCGAGATCAATATCCTCGCTATCTGCCATGGCTACAACAAACCTCAGAACATTCTTGATCAGTCTGTTGCTGACTGGCAGTACATTATGGACGCTGATTGCAAGTCCGTATACATCGTATGCAAATATGTTGCTCAGCAGATGGTTGACCAGGGCAAGGGCGGTAAGATGGTTGTTGTTACATCTCAGCGTTCCAAACGTGGTATGGCCGGATATACAGGCTACTGTACATCCAAGGGCGGCGCGGATCTTATGGTTTCCAGTATGGCCTGCGATCTCACAGCAAAATACGGCATCAATGTAAACTCTATCTGCCCGACAGTATTCCGCAGTGAGCTGACAGAGTGGATGTTCGATCCTGAATCAGAAGTTTACAAGAACTTCCTGAAACGTGAGCCTATTGGCCGTCTGGCAGAGCCGGAAGATTTCGTGGGATTCGCTTTATTCCTTTCCTCCGACGCTTCCAATTTTATGACTGGCGGCAACTACGACTGCAGCGGCGGTTATCTGACCTGCTAATTGTCAGGAGTTTAAGGAGAAAAGATCATGAAGGATATTAAGAACTTCTTAATCTGCGGCGGCGGCATGATGGGCAGCGCTATTGCCCAGGTACTTGCCGGTATTGAAGGCTCTCAGATCACAGTTTATGATGTATATCCTGTGGATATTGAGGCTAAGATCCGCGGCAATATGAAGCTTCTCGTTGAGAAAGGCATTGTCACTGAGGCGGATGTGGACAATGTAGTTTCCAAGATCCGTTTTACACAGGACTTAAATGATGAGGGCGTAAAGTGCGCGCAGATGGTTGTAGAGTGTGTACTTGAGGAGATGGAGTTAAAACAGAATCTTTTCGCTCAATTGGAAGATTATGTTTCCGATGACACTATCTTCTGTACAAACACATCGGTGATGAGTCCCACAGAGATTTCCGCAAAGTGTAAACATAAAGAACGTCTCTGCGGCACCCATTTCTGGAATCCGGCATTCCTTATCCCGCTTGTGGAAGTTGTGAAAACTCCGGACACAACAGATGAGGTTGCGGACACAGTGATGGATATCCTCACAAGAGCCGGAAAAAAGCCGGTGCTGTGCAAAAAGGACGTTCCCGGCTTTATCGCCAACCGTATGCAGCACGCTCTGTGGCGTGAAGCAATTTCCATTGTGGAGAGAGGCATTGCTGATGCAAAGACTGTGGATGACGCGTGCAAGTACAGTTTCGGCCTGCGCCTTCCGTACCTGCCGCCTCTGGTCAATTCCGATATGGTAGGCACACAGCTTACATACAACATTCACAGCTACGTTTTAAAAGATCTTGAGGATCGCCACGACGCATCTCCCCTGTTAAAGGAGATGCTTGACGAAGGCAAGAACGGTTTCAGAGCCGAGGCTAAAGATGGCGTTCATGAAGGTTTTATGAAGTATACCGATGAAGAGATCGCTCAGATTAATTCCGGTTTAAACGAGTATCTGATCAAGATGCTCTATGGCAAGTAAATCACCCCGCAGCAAGCTGATGGGGCATGGAAATAGTTAGCGCGGCGTTCGCCAAGTGGACGCGCGGGCGCGTCCGCTTGGCTCACTTCCCGCGGAGATAAAAAAAGAATTTTAAATTACGGAGGTAATTCAAACAATGGGCAAGAAAGTATTTGTAGACTTAACACATCCATTCAGCGCAGAAATCCCACGTTGGCCATATTTTGACAAGCCAGTGATCGACAGCAAGCACACAATGGCTAAAGGCGGCGTTTTAACTCAGTATATCGGCTGCACAATGCACACAGGTACACACTGCGACGCGCCCCGTCACGTTATGGAGATCGAGTTTGACGGCAAGAGAGCCCGCTATACTCATGAGATGCCGGTGGACGCCTATACGGGCGACGCTGTTTGCCTTGATATCCAGATCGAGCGCTGGGGCCTGATCACAGGAAAACATTTGGATGACGCCTGCCGCCGCGCCGGCATTGATCCGGATTCCGGTGAACTGGAAGGCATGGTACTTTGCCTTGATACAGGTATGCATCTGAAATTTGACGATTCCAAGGAATATTATCATTACTCCTGCGGTACAGGCGTTGAAGCCGGCCAGTGGTTTGTTGATCACAAAGTAAAATGCGTGGCAATGGATATGCAGGCACTTGACCATCCTCTTCACACAGCTATGGGCAACAACGGTATGACAAGAATGAACCTTCTGGGAGCTTCAGGCAGACCGATTACAGAAGAGTACAAAGAACTGTTCGGAGAGGAAGCTTACGCTGAGTTTGATAAAGAAGAGTACATCCGCATCCACGGCAAGGAAGCATATGACAAGAAGTTCGGCGCTCTTGAAGCTATTGGATGCTGGGGAACATGGGAACCCTGCCATAAGACAATGCTTGGACATGGCATTGTAGGTGTTGAGAACCTTGGCGGTGACCTCGAAAAAGTTAAAGGAAAACGTTTCAGATTCTACTGCTTCCCATTAAGATGGTACATGGGCGACGGCTCTATGGCCCGCTGCGTTGCAGAAATCGACGAAGATGATCTGAACGATGTTCCGGACAGAACATATCTGTACTGCGGTACAGGCGTTCAGAGCAGATAATTACCGTTGCTGTTCGCTGGCTTGCCAGTGAACAACAGCGAATGGTCTGCCCCCTGAACATTTCGGATATAATTGTCGTGGAATATTCAGTCATAAACTGATATAATGAAATCCAGGCGAAGCCTTTTGCTTCGTCTGGATTTAGTTGGTAGAGGAGAGGAAAAAATGGCTAAGAAGAAAACAATTATTACAGCTGCCGTGACAGGCGCATGGCCTAAAAAAGAAAATAATCCCAATGTACCTATGACACCGTCAGAAATTGCCGATGATGTATATGCTTGTTGGAAAGCCGGCGCTGCTATCGCCCATCTTCATATGAGAGATGATGAAGGTAACGGTACAATGAGTACAGAAAAATTTACAGAGACATGGGATCTAATCCATAGCCGTTATCCGGACTGCGATATTATCTTAAACCTGACCACATCTGGTGACATTAATGCCAATGATGAAATCCGTGTGGCTCATGTGAAGAAATTAAAACCGGAGATGGCTTCCTATGACTGCGGAACTATGAATTGGCTGAATAGCAGTATTTTCGTAAATTCCCCTAAATTCCTTGAGGACTGCGGTTTGTTATTCCAGGAATTAGGCGTAAAGCCTGAGATCGAGGCGTTTGATCCGGGTATGATCGCCAATGCCGCTTATTATCTGAAGAAAGGTGTTTTAAAGGCACCCCTTCACTTCCAGTTCTGTATGGGCTGCGCTAACGGTATCCCAGGTTCTGTGAAGAATCTTTTATTCATGAAAGAAACTATGGAGCAGCTTTGCCCAGGTTCCACATGGTCCTGCTTCGGCGTTGGACACAGCGCGATGGAGATCCTTTACGCCGCTGTGGCTTTGGGCGGACATATCCGTGTGGGTATGGAAGACAATGTTATGTATGCTAAAGGCGTATTGGCAGACAGCAATGCTCAGTTTGTAGAGAGAGCTGCCCGCGTGATCAGAGAGTATGGCAACGATGTGGCTACACCTGCTGAGGCTCGGGAGATCCTTGGTCTGAGAGGCTGATGAGGTTCGTATATGTCCTGGGGAGCTTTATATTTTTATTATAAATGTCCGGAGTGCGGCAAACTGTTTAAGTATGCCATTGATCTGATCCCTGAATTTGGGGATGATTTCGGAAAATGCCCGGACTGCCATGTGATGGGTACCTTTATCAAGGAAGGCGCCCGCACAAAGGACGATCTTTTATACGAAGAGGTTGAATAACCATTCAGTCTGCATCTGGATCACGGCGGACGAGTATAAAAAGAATCCTGCAATGCAGGATTCTTTTTATACTATGAAATTTTATGTCTTAAAAAAAGTATAATATTCAAGTTTCATCTGCAAAACTTGTTCTCACCTGATAAACTGGATTTGACAATATCTTAACAGTCTGTTTTTTGACGGTTTTAGGAAAAATGATTAATTTCCAGGGGAAATCTGCCGATTATTTTACAGGATGGATATTTACTTATGAAGGTGAATATTGTAGAATAAGGTGTAGAGTAAATCCCAGAAAGAGAGGAAGTTAAAAAAATGTCAAATGTCTTATATGAAGTCGAAGGCAATGTTGGTATCCTTACCATCAGCCGTGAGAAAGCATTAAACGCTCTCAACTCAGAAGTCCTTGAGGATCTGAACGCGGCGCTGGACGCTGTAAATCTTGACGAGATCCGCTGTCTTATTCTTACAGGCGCCGGACAGAAATCTTTCGTGGCCGGAGCGGATATTGCCGAGATGAGTACACTGACAAAAGCAGAAGGCGAAGCCTTTGGTAAAAAAGGCAATGATTTGTTCAGAAAGATAGAAACATTCCCGATTCCTGTCATCGCGGCAGTAAATGGCTTTGCTCTCGGCGGCGGCTGCGAGATCGCTATGAGTTGTGATATCCGCATCTGCTCAGACAATGCCCAGTTTGGTCAGCCTGAAGTTGGCCTTGGCATTACTCCGGGATTCGGCGGAACACAGAGACTTGCCCGTCTTGTATCTCCCGGCATGGCAAAGCAGTTGATCTACACTGCAAGAAATATTAAGGCGGACGAAGCATACCGTATCGGCCTTGTGAACGCTGTCTACACTCAGGAAGAACTGATGCCTGCGGCCCAGAAGATGGCAGCAACTATTGCCAAAAACGCGCCTATCGCTGTGCGTCACTGCAAACAGGCGATTAACGAAGGGCTTCAGACAGATATGGATCAGGCTATCGTTATTGAGGAGAAACTTTTCGGCGACTGCTTTGAGACCCACGATCAGGTGGAAGGTATGAGCGCGTTCCTTGAAAAACGTAAAGAGAAAAATTTCATTAATAAATAATGAGTAACTTATTTATAACAGTTCAGATGAACACCAATCCAGTGATGGGATTGGAGGGACTGGACTGACCCATTTACTTTGAACACATAAAATTTCAGGAGGTATCGCTATGATTAGCAAAGTATTTATTGTTGGCGCCGGACAGATGGGGCTGGATATCGGACAGGTTATGGCAAAAGCCGGAAAGAAAGTAACATTCAGAGATATGACCGATGAGATCCTGGCAAAATCCATGGCCAAGTTAAATAAGGGCCTGGACAAACAGGTAGCCAAGGGTAAGATGGATGAAGATACAAAGGCAGCCATTCTGGCTAATATCTCCACAACAACAGAGCTTGCTCCGGCGGCTGACGCTGATTTGGTACTGGAAGCTATTGTTGAAAATGTTGAGATTAAGAAGACTCTGTTTAAAGAACTGGACGGCATCTGCAAACCAGAGTGTATTTTCGCTACAAATACATCTTCCATCTCTATCACACAGATCGCCGCTGCTACAAATAGAGCGGACAAGTTTATCGGTATGCATTTCTTCAATCCGGCTACAGTGATGAAGCTGGTTGAGGTTATCCGCGGACTTCACACATCTGATGAGACTTTCAAGACTGTTTACGATCTTTCCGCTGAGATCGGAAAAGATCCTATTGAAGTTAAAGAAGGACCGGGCTTTGTTGTCAACAGAATCCTGATCCCGATGATTAATGAAGCTATCATGGTTCTTGAAGAAGGACTGGCTTCCGCAGAAGATATTGATAAAGCTATGAAACTGGGCTGCAACCATCCGATGGGACCGCTGGCGTTAGCTGACCTGATTGGTCTTGATACATGCTTACATATCATGGATGTATTCTACGCAGAAACATGTGATTCCAAATACAGAGCTGCCCGCCTGTTAAGACAGATGGTTCGCGGCGGGAAACTTGGCCGTAAAACCGGCGTAGGATTTTTCGATTATACAAAATAATATATTCCGGACGGCCTTGGCCGTACCGTGAAAATAGTGCTGTGCCACAAGACGCAGGCAATTTAACGACAGCCACAGGGAAAGCCATACCCTATGGCTGTCTGTGTGCCTGACGGTTGGTGGACACGGGGTAGTCCGCCAGTTTTGGGGCAGCATCATTAAATATTTAATATGGAGGAAGATTAAATGGATTTCGCATTAGATAAGAAACATGAGATGGCCAGAAATCTTTTCAAGGATTTTGCCGAAAACGAAGTGAAGCCTCTGGCTCAGGAAGTTGACGAAACTGAAACTTTCCCAAGAGAAACCGTTGATAAAATGGCTAAATACGGTTTCCTCGGAATCCCTGTTCCAAAGGAATACGGCGGACAGGGCTGTGATCCCCTCACCTATGTAATGTGTGTTGAGGAACTTTCCAAAGTCTGCGGTACAACAGGTGTTATTGTATCCGCCCACACATCCCTGTGCATTGATCCGATTCTTACATACGGTACAGAAGAGCAGAAACAAAAATACCTTCCGAAACTTGCTTCCGGCGAATGGCTGGGCGCTTTCGGACTTACAGAGCCCGGAGCCGGTACAGACGCCCAGGGCCAGCAGACAAAGGCAGTGCTTGATGGCGACGAGTGGGTATTAAATGGCTCCAAGTGCTTCATCACCAACGGTAAAGAAGCCAACGTTTATATTATCATCGCCGTAACAGGTACAGTAGAGAAGAGAGGCAGAAAACAGAAAGAAATTTCCTCCTTTATCGTTGAGAAGGGTACTCCCGGATTTACATTTGGAACAAAAGAGAAGAAGATGGGTATCCGCGGCTCCTCTACATATGAGCTGATCTTCCAGGATTGCCGTATCCCTAAAGATAATTTACTTGGACCTAAGGGCAAAGGCTTTAATATTGCCATGCATACACTGGATGGCGGCCGTATTGGTATTGCCGCTCAGGCTCTCGGCCTTGCGGAGGGCGCTCTTGAAGCGACTGTTTCCTATGTGAAAGAGAGAAAACAGTTTGGCCGCACTATTGCTCAGTTCCAGAATACACAGTTCCAGCTGGCGGACATGGCTACAAAGGTTGAAGCTGCTAAAAACCTTGTATACAGAGCCGCTATGGCTAAAGCTACTCAGAAGTCCTACAGTGTTGAAGCCGCTATGGCTAAACTGTATGCTGCTGAGGTTGCTATGGAAGTGACAACAAAGGCTGTTCAGCTCCACGGCGGTTATGGTTACATCAGAGAGTATGATGTAGAACGTATGATGAGAGATGCAAAGATTACAGAAATCTACGAGGGAACATCCGAGGTTCAGCGTATGGTTATTTCTGGAAGCTTATTGAAATAGGAGGTACGGATCGTGAAGATAATTGTTTGTTTAAAACAGGTACCAGATACAAAAGGCGGGGTACAGTTTAATCCCGATGGTACACTTAACAGAGCAGCAATGCTCACTATTATGAACCCGGATGATAAAGCCGGACTTGAGGCCGCTCTTCGCATTAAAGAGCAGTATGGCGCTGATGTTACTGTACTGACCATGGGTCTTCCAAAAGCTGATGAGATGCTCCGCGAAGCTCTGGCTATGGGCGCGGATCACGCCATCCTTGTGACAGACCGCCTTCTTGCAGGCGCTGATACATGGGCTACATCCAGCACAGTTGCCGCTGCTATTAAGAAACTGGACTATGATCTGATCATCACAGGACGTCAGGCCATCGACGGTGACACAGCCCAGGTTGGTCCTCAGATCTCCGAGCATCTGGACATCCCTGTCATCTCCTACGCTCAGGACATTAAGATTGAGGGAGATTCTGTGATCGTACAGCGTCAGTATGAGGACAGATATCATGTTGTAAAGGCTAAAATGCCTTGCCTGATCACAGCCCTTTCCGAATTAAATGAGCCCCGTTATATGACACCAGGCGGAATTTTCGACGCTTTTGAGAAAGAAGTGACTGTATGGACCCGCGCGGATCTGACAGACCTTGATGACGCTAATATTGGTCTTAAAGGTTCTCCTACAAAGATCGCCAAGGCTTCCGATAAAGTCCGCAAAGGCGCTGGTGAAACTGTAAATCTTGACCCGGATGAAGCTGTGGCTTATCTTATGGGCAAATTAGACGAGAAACATCTCATTTGATGAAAAGGAAAAGTGGTGAATACGATGAATTTAGAAGAATATAAAGGTGTATTTATCTACGCTCAGCAGGTAGATAATGAATTATCCGGAATTTCATTTGAATTACTTGGCAAAGCTAAAGATCTTGCTGCTGATTTAAACACAAATGTTACAGCCGTTCTGATCGGTTCTGATGTTAAAAATCTCTGCGACGCACTGGCTGAATATGGCGCTGACAGAGTCATCGTTGTTGACGATCCTGAATTAAAAGTATACAGAACAGAGCCTTATACACATGCCCTTGCTTCTGTGATCAATGAGTTCAAGCCTGAGATCATGCTGGTGGGCGCTACAGCTATCGGCCGTGACTTAGGTCCGAGAGTGTCTGCCCGTGTGGCTACAGGTCTGACAGCAGACTGTACAAAACTTGAGATCGGTGATTTCCCATTAAATCCGGGGCCAAATCAGAAACACAACCAGCTTCTCATGACACGTCCTGCTTTCGGCGGCAACACCATCGCTACCATCGCCTGCCCGGACAACCGTCCTCAGATGGCTACTGTACGTCCTGGCGTTATGCAGCGTATCACTCCGGTTAAAGGCGCGAAAGCCGAGATTGTTGAGTTTAACCCTGGCTTTACGCCAAATAAAAATTATGTGGAAATCCTTGATGTTGTTAAATCCGTGACAGACACTGTGGATATTATGGACGCTAAGATTCTTGTATCCGGCGGCCGCGGTGTTGGCAGCCCGGAAAACTTCAAGATCCTTGAAGATCTTGCCAAAGCCATCGGCGGCGAAGTGAGCTGCTCCCGTGCCGTTGTTGATAATGGCTGGATGCCAAAAGACCTTCAGGTTGGCCAGACAGGTAAGACTGTTCGTCCCCAGATTTACTTTGCCATCGGTATCTCCGGAGCCATTCAGCATGTTGCCGGTATGGAAGAATCTGACGTGATCATCGCCATCAACAAAGACGAGACAGCACCTATTTTTGAAGTTGCTGACTACGGCCTTGTTGGCGATCTCAATAAGATCGTTCCAAAGCTTACAGAAGCTATCAAAGAGTATAAAGCTAATAAAAACGCTCAGTAAGAGTTCAAGATCCGCTCACGGATCTTGGCGCGGGAATATATGAATATATCGGCTTGGGTCGATATATTCCTGCGGGCTATGAGCCAAGGGGATGTGTTCGCGCGTCCATGAGCCGGGTTGCGGAAAGATTTTACAGCAAAAGCCTTGACGGCAGAGTTTGTCGTCAGGGCTTTTTGCTGTAGTGTCAGGAACTGTCCATGAGGTGAGCAGTACCAGTTAGATGTTTTCGGCTGCCCGTGAATAGTAGCCAGATGTATTCTTAGCTGTAAAAGTTGAGAATAAAATATTTCTTTTAAAGTCTCTCCATGATATAATCTTTGGTAGGATTATAAAATCTGCTGCCGCTGGGGAGCGGCACTATTGCTTATAAAACCAGATTGGAGGAGATATTATGCCAGAAACAGTAATAAAGGTGGCCGAACATTTTTGGCGGATAGAGGAGAGCGGCGTTCGCATGTTTCTGTTTGAGGGAAAAGAGCGGGCTATGCTTGTGGACACAGGTTTTGGGACCCTGCCCCTGAAAGAGATCGTGTCCGGCCTTACACCGCTGCCGGTGTTTGTTGTCAATACCCATACCGACGGAGATCATACGGCCTGCAATAATGATTTTGATACCCTCTATATGCATCCCTCAGAGATGGATTATTATGTCTGGCATGGCAGAAAGGCCGGGGAGAGAGAACCAAAACTTATGCCTCTTTGGGAGGGGGATGTTATCGACCTTGATTACTGGAAATTTGAGGTGCTCTTAACGCCCGGACATACGCCGGGAAGTATTATGCTCCTTGAGCGGGAAAAACGGATGCTGGTCAGCGGGGATACTATACAAAACGGGGAGATCTATATGTTCGGCCAGGGCCGCAACCTGCCTGCCCTTATGGTGACATTGGAGAAATTGGATCGGATGAAAGATGATTTCGATGTGATCTGGCCATCTCACAGCGATTGTCCCCTGACGCCGGATATTATCCCTGGATTGATCAGGGGGGCACAGGCGCTGGCGGCAGGTGAGCTGACTGCACAGGCGCCGGATAGAGATATGCCCTGCCAAAAATACCGCTGTGACGTGGCGGCATTTCTCTACAATGACGGAAAATAGACGGCAGTTTGACAGGACAGGAGGTATGATATGAGCCGGTATAAATATATTTTATTTGATCTGGACGGTACGCTGACGGATCCCTTTGAGGGGATTACCAAGAGCGTTCAATATGCCCTTAACGCTTTTGACATTAAGGATGAACCTTTGGAAAAGTTAAAAAAGTTTATCGGGCCTCCGCTGAAAGAGTCGTTTATGGAATTTTACGGCTTCGACAGTGATAAGGCAAAGAAGGCGGTGGAAAAATACAGGGAGAGGTTTTCGGAAAAAGGTATTTTTGAAAACAGCCTTTATCCCGGCATTGACGGGATGCTCGCTCATTTAAAAGAGGCTGGCTGTGTTTTGGCCATCGCTTCGTCAAAACCGGAGGTTTTTGTAAAGCGTATTGTAGATCATTTTAATATAGAGAAATATTTTGATCAGATTACCGGCAGCTTCCTGGATGGACGGAGAACGAAAAAAAGCGAAGTGGTTCAGGCTGCGCTGGAGGCGCTTCATGTTGAGGACAAAGATACGGCGATCATGGTAGGTGACCGTTTCCATGATGTGGAGGGTGCCAGGGAAGTGGGGCTTTCCTGCATTGGAGTGAGTTTCGGCTATGGTGGACGGGAGGAACTATCCAAAGCCAAGGCAGCAGCTATCGCAGATTCTGTGGATGAGCTGGAGCATATGCTTCTGGCAGATCCCCAAAAAGAGCTGGAGCCGCTGATGCGCCTATTTCGCCATGTATGGCGCATCCACGGGATTGCCCTGGACAATGTGACGTCCAGCAGAGGGATATACAAAAGCCAGATGAAAATGCTGGGCTACATTTTCCATCATGAGGGGGTATCCCAGAGAGAACTGGCCACGCAGCTTCAGATTTCCGCTCCGTCCATTGCCGTTACCGCGAAAAAACTGGAGAAAATGGGGTATATCCGCAGACATATGGATGAAAAAGACAACCGGATGAATGTTTTAAATACAACGGCCGAGGGAAGAGCCCTTCTCGGACAGACATGGAAAGCCTTCAGCCAGGTGGATGTGCGTATGTTTAACGGATTTTCTCCGGGGGAGATCGAGCAGCTCCGCATGTTTTATGAGCGGATTGCCAAAAACCTGGAAGAAAATATGGATTTGTAACAGCTCAGCCATGTGGGGAACGGCGGGATGATTTATGCTTGCATAAGACTCATCCCGCCGTCCCCCACATGAACGGAGCGCCAGAACATGAGCAAAGGAGCGGCGGCCGCCGCGGGGCAGCGCGTAAGCGCGGCTTTGCGAATGGCGCGGGCTGAGCTGTTACGTAACAGCTCAGCTATCGGGAATGGGCGGGATGATTTATGCTTGCATAAGGCTCATCCCGCCGTCCCCCACATGAACGGAGCGCCAGAACATGAGCAAACAGATGCGAAAAAAGTGTATTTTATGGTTTACATTTCCTGTGTTTTGGAATAAAATAGGACTGTATGTGACAATGTCCGCCTGTTGATTTTTGGCAGACTGTTCACAGATCAGGTACGTTTACAAAACATTTAAGGAGCTGAGTTTATGGTAAAAGCGATCGTTGGCGCAAACTGGGGAGATGAAGGAAAAGGTAAGATTACAGATATGCTGGCCGAAGAGTCCGATATTATTGTAAGATTCCAGGGCGGAAGCAATGCGGGTCATACGATTATCAACGATTATGGTAAATTTGCCCTTCACCTTCTGCCATCCGGTGTTTTCTATAGCCACACAACAAGCGTTATTGGAAATGGAGTAGCGCTGAATATCCCTTATTTATTTAAAGAGGTAAATGATCTTGTGTCCAGAGGCGTTCCAAAGCCAAGGATACTGGTGTCTGACCGGGCGCAGATCCTTATGCCTTATCATATTTTATTTGACCAGTATGAGGAGGAGAGACTGGGCGGTAAATCTTTCGGCTCCACAAAATCCGGCATTGCGCCTTTTTATTCAGATAAGTACGCAAAGATTGGATTCCAGGTCAGCGAATTGTTCGGCGAGGAATCTGATCTGAGAGATAAAGTCAACAGCGTAATCGAGATGAAGAATGTTCTCATTGAGCATTTATATCACAAAGAGCCTTTAGATCCGGATGAGATCTTTAAGACCCTGCTGGAGTACAGAGAGATGGTGCGCCCTTATGTGTGCGATACATCTAAATTCCTTCATGATGCAATTAAGGATGGAAAGAAGATTCTCCTTGAGGGGCAGCTCGGATCTCTGAAAGATCCTGATTTCGGTATTTACCCAATGGTAACGTCTTCATCCACACTGGCTTCCTACGGCGCCATCGGTGCGGGGATTCCATGCTATGAGATTAAAGATGTGGTGACTGTTGTCAAGGCTTATTCCAGCGCTGTAGGCGCAGGAGAGTTTGTGTCAGAGATCTTCGGTGATGAGGCAGATGAGCTTCGCCGCAGAGGCGGTGACGGCGGTGAATTTGGCGCCACAACAGGACGTCCCAGACGTATGGGATGGTTTGATGCTGTAGCTACACGGTACGGCTGCCGCATGCAGGGCGCTACGGAAGTGGCTCTTACTGTTCTCGATGTTTTAGGTTATCTGGATACACTGCCAGTGTGTGTCGGCTATGAGATTGACGGTCAGGTGACAAAGGATTTCCCGACAACCCACCTGTTAAAGAAAGCGAAACCTGTTTATGAATATCTGCCGGGCTGGAAGGAAGAAATCCGCGGCATTAAAGAATATGATAAACTTCCGGAAAACTGCCGGAAATATATTGAATTTATTGAGAAGGAGATCGGCGTGCCTATCACCATGGTTTCCAATGGACCGGAGCGCCATGAGATCATCCGCAGAAAATCTGAACTTCAGAAATAAAAGTTTTAAAAACTCCCGGCGGGCTGCCGGGAGTTTTTTTTGAGGAAATCTGAGAAAGATGACCGGCCTTCGCCGTGCTGCCATCCCCCGCGGGCGCGTTAAAGGTTGTACAGTTCTGTATATTTTTGCGTCAGATACTGAATATAGTAATCCGGGTTAAATGGTTCGCCGGTCATATCCTTTAATATTTCCTGAGTGTTTTTGCATTTCCCAAAACGGTGGATGTGTTCTTTTAAATACTCACGGATGGGGGCGAGGCGGCCTTCTGTGAGATAGGTTTTTAATGGCATAACTGTGGCCAGATGGTGGTAAATCTGGGCCGCGATGGCGCTTCCGATGGCATAGGAGGGAAAGTATCCGAAGCTGCCGCCGGACCAGTGCATATCCTGGAGGATGCCCTCAGTGTCATTGTCCGGGACAACACCGAGATATTCTTTGTATTTTTCTCTCCACAGATCCGGGAGCTGCTTGACGGTGACAGTACCCTCAAAGATGGCCTTTTCAATTTCATAGCGGATCATAATGTGGAAGGGGTAGGTCAGCTCGTCCGCCTCAGTGCGGATCAGGCTTGGCCGGGAAGCGTTAATGGCTCTGTAAAAATCTTCCAGTGACACATTTTTAAGCTGGGAGGGGTAAGTGTCCACAAGTTTGTCATAGATGGGCGTCCAAAATTCGCGGCTACGTCCAAGATTGTTTTCGTAAAATCTGGACTGGGATTCGTGCATTCCCATAGATGTGCCGCTCCCGGCGATGGTCATAGTGATGTCGTCGTCGATCCCTTGCTCATAGAGTCCGTGTCCGCCTTCGTGGATGGCGGAAAAAATGGCGGAATCCAGGGAATTTTCGTAATAGTGATTCGTAAAGCGCACGTCGTGATTGTGGATCTGAGTGGTGAATGGGTGTTCGCTCTCAGAAATCATCCCCCGGTTAAAGTCAAAACCGATGTACTGGGCGATAAAATGACAGAAATCTTTCTGTGTGGCAGCCGGGTAGGTTTTGTGGAGGAAAGACGTATCAATGAGATCCTGTTTCTGGCTGATCGCTTTGACCAGGGGGCCCAGGGACGTGGAAAGGCGTTCAAAAAAGTGATCCAGGATTTGGGTGGTGAAGCCCTCCTCATAGTCGTCCAGGGCGGCATCATATAAAGTCTGCCCCGGTTTTTGGCTGTAACCGGCAAATTTTTTGGCGTAGGCGATGATCTCGTCAAGGACCGGGGCGAAAGCAGCGTAGTCGTTATTGTTTTTCGCTGTCTCCCAGACGGGATAGGCTCTGGCGATGAGGGCGCTGAAGACCTCGTACTCTTTTGGAGGTATCAGGGAAAGTTTGTGGAATTGTTTATTTAAAAGTTTCAGTATAGATCTTTCGTGGAAAGAAAGATCTTTTAGTCCTTCATCTGTGGATAACTCTTCAAGGAGACGGCGGACATCGTCGTTGATCAGAGCCCGGTAATGTTCGCCGGACAGGGTACCGATAATTTTGGCTGTATTTTCAATGGATCCCTTCGGGGCATTGTACTGATCCCAGTTAAACAGCGTGCAGGCGGCCTCAAGGGCATAGGCCCGGTCAAGTTGGGATTTAAGCTGAGAAAACTTTTCGTTCATAATATCCTCCTGATGTGATTTTTTAACTGTGATAAAGGAATGCTTTTCATGCAAATATGAAACACATGACCTTTTGATCCTGGCATCTCAGTATGTTTGTATCATATCATTTTCGGGGGGATTTATCAATGGCCTTAACTTTTGTGGGATTGTAACAGCTTATCCGGTGTTACCGTTTGCTTTTTGGAACGTACGGGAATTGTCCGGGGGCTCGTAAAGGATTGCATTGCCATTTTGCCGGCCATGAGGTATGATAGAGGAAACGAGAGAGGAGGCGATGACATGCTGTCACCAAAACTGTTTGATCATACAATATTAAAGGCGGACGCCAGGGAAGAAGATGTGGCCAGAGTTTGCCGGGAAGCTGTGGAGTACGGTTTCGCGTCGGTGTGCGTTAATTCTTTCTATACGCCTCTGGCGGCAAGTCTTTTAAAAGATACAGATGTTAAGGTGTGTACAGTGGTGGGGTTTCCGTTAGGAATGGCCGCCGGTAAAGTTAAGTGTTTTGAGGCCCGGTGGGCTGTGGAGGAAGGCGCCGGGGAGATTGACATGGTGATCAATGTAGGTGCCATAAAAGACCGCAAAGATGGAGAGGTTCGGGAAGAAATCGCCCAGGTAAAGGCCGCCTGCAAAGACAGGGCTTTGTTGAAAGTCATTATTGAAACATGTCTTTTGACAGAGGAGGAAAAAGTGAGAGCCTGTCGTCTGGCTGTGGAGGCTGGAGCGGACTTTGTTAAGACGTCTACAGGTTTTTCCACAGGAGGTGCCAGAGTGGAGGATGTGGCCCTCATGAGCCGGACCGTGGGGGATAAGGCGGGGGTGAAAGCCTCCGGGGGTATACGGGACGCAAAGACTGCCCAGGCCATGGTGGACGCCGGCGCCAGCCGCCTGGGGACAAGTGCCACGGTGTCCATTATCACAGAATCATGAAGGGCGGGACAAAAACGTTGAGACATCACTCAGAATGGCAGTTTTACAGTCTTTCCAGGTACCGCAATGTACTTATGGGGCTGCAGATTTTGCTGATTATTATTTTTCATTTTGCCGAGGACTGCCGGCTCTACGACGTCCGGTACGACGGTTTGGTGAAGTTTTATGATATTTTTATCCACAGCTCAGGGGTGGACCTCTTTTTGCTCCTGTCAGGGATGGGACTCTATTTTTCTATGAAAAAAGGGCCAGACCTGAAATCTTTTTATAAAAAAAGATTTCAGCGGCTGCTGATCCCCTATGTAATCGTGGCAGCGCCGGCATGGCTGTGGCTGGATGTTATTGTCCAGGGCCAGGGGCCACTGGCTTTTTTTAAGGATTTTTTCTTTATTTCCTTTTTCTTTGAGGAAAAACGGTGGTTTTGGTATATTTTCATGATGGCTCTGTGCTATCTGATCTTTCCATATATTTTTTCCACGGCAGAACGGGCGGGGGATAGAATCAGCAGACATATGCGGCTGGCTCTTTTATGTATGATGTCCACACTGGCCCTTGTGATGCTGGAGCTTTATCACCACGATCTCTACATAAATATCAGTATTGCTCTTTCGCGGTTGCCGGCCTTCTTCGCAGGAGTTTTTGTAGGGAAGGCGGTCTGGGAAAAACACAAAGTGCCGTTGTGGAAGATTTTTTTGCTGCTGATTCTTGTGGTTTTGGCGGCCGGGCCTCTGGGGCTGGCCGATAAGTCTATAATTGGCGTGTATATAGCTGCCCTTTTAAACTTTTCACTGTGCCTTGTCTTTGTCTGGGTACTGGACATATTGTCGGAGAAAAGAGGCTTTCCACTTTTGGCATGGCGGGGGATTAACAGCATTTTAGGATGGTTTGGCAAATATACCCTGGAACTGTATCTTGTTCATGTGGCGGTGCGCAGAGTGATGAAAACACTTGGTTTTTATACATACCGGCTGTCTTGTGAAGGGATCATGGTGATTATTTCTGTGGCCCTGGCAGTGCTTTTGTCAAAACTGACCGGTGCCATTGTGGGCCGTCAAAAAAAACGTCTTAAAAACAAGTGAGAAAGGCGCAGCCGTCCAAACCGCTATTACTGATGGCAGGAGGCTGCAGAAAGGTTGCAGATATTTTGAAGTACTTTTATGAGGATAAAGATCGGGCCCTGAGCGTATACATGGGGACACAACTGGATTTTGGGCCCCATCTTCATGGCCATGTAGAAATTGTAGGAATGCTTAAAGGGAGCAGCGCTGGGTTTGTCGAATCAAGAAAATATGAGATCACTCCGGGGGATGTGTTTATCGTTTTCCCTAATCAGATCCATTATTATGAAAGCCGGACAGATGAGAATTACATTCTCCTTCTTTTTCCGGCTTCTTTTGCCGATGAATTTGTTCATCTTTTAAACGGAAGAGTTCCCGACAGCCCGCTGCTCAACAATGCCCTGGATGATCCGGAGCTTTTTCACGCTTTTGATACGGCGGCAAAACTGTACCGGCCGGACTTAAATATTACCGGGATGCTTCAGCTCAAGGGCTATCTTATGATCATTATGGGCCGGATTTTTGAAAAACTCAGGCTTAGCCCTTCAGATCCGGGGGAACTTGCCACAGTCAATCTTATCCTGAATTACTGTATGGCTCACTATCGTGAGCGTCTGCGCCTGGAAGATGTGGCAGGAAAGCTTCACATTAATAAATATTATATTTCTCATCTTTTTGGGAAAAAACTGGGGATGGGTTTTGGGGATTATGTCCGCTCCCTGAGAGTGGGACAGGCATGCCGCCTTCTGGAAAAAGGAGGCATGTCCATAGCCCAGGTGTCCGGAGCGGTGGGCTTTTCCTCAACCCGAACCTTTAACCGGGCTTTTAACCGATATGTGGGAGTGACGCCCAGCGAATATCAGAAGAAACAGTCCAACGGTGAGATTATTTACCCAGCCTGCGATAAACCGTAAAGATCATGGTGACAAAACAGGCTGTTCCGCCGATAAAATTGGAGATGGGTTCGGCGAGAAAGACGCCGTCCACTCCAAGGCCGGCGATGTGGGGCAGGATCAGAGTGAGAGGGACTACAATAATAGCTTTGCGCAGGAGGGAGAAGAAAATGGCGAATTTTGCTTTGCCCAGTCCTGTAAATACACACTGCCCGCAAAACTGAAGGGACATCATAAAGAAACCGAAAAAATAAAGACGCAGGGCGGGAATGCCGTTTTCCAAGAGGGCGGCATCGCTGTTAAATAAGCGGATAAAGACACCAGGAAAGGCAAAAATGACAGCCCACGCGGCCACGGTATAGACAATACCTACCAGGGATGTAAACTTAATGCCAGAGCGGACACGTCCGTGTTTTCCGGCGCCGTAGTTGAAGCCCAGAACCGGTTGGGCGCCGCTTGTAATACCCTGGACTGGCATGGTAAAAATCTCCCGGACAGAGTTTAAGACGGTCATTATAGCTACATAAATATCTCCACCCCATGTCTGGAGAGTGACGTTGCATACCATCTGTACGGCGCTGTTGGTGACGGACATAATAAAACCGGACAGGCCAAGGGTGCAGATTTTTCCGGCCAGTTTAAAGTCCGGAGCCAGAATACGTTGCTCCAGTTTGATGATCGCCTTGGGCCCGGTAAGAAAAACAAGAACCCACACAGCGGATACCCCCTGGGAGATAATAGTAGCCAGGGCGGCCCCGGATACGCCCATGTTTAGGACAAAAATAAAGACCGGGTCAAGGATGATATTGAGGATAGCGCCGATTAGTACAGTGAACATGCCAGTGCGGGCAAAGCCTTGGGCATTGATAAAGCTGTTCATGCCAAGGCTGATCATTACAAAGACCGTTCCAAAGAGATAAATGGACAGATATTCATCGGCGTAGGGAAATGTGTCGCCGCTGGCACCGAGAAGATAGAGTAGAGGTCTTTTTGTGAACCATAAAAACAGGGTCAGGATAACGCCGATGATCACCAGCATGGACATGGAAGTTCCGAGAATTTTCCGGGCTTTTTCCAGATTTCCCTCACCCCGGGCAATGGAAAAAAGGGGAGCGCCCCCAGTGGAGAATAAATAAGAAAAAGCCATGACCATGGAAGTAATGGGAAGGGTAAGGCCTATACCGGTGAGGGCCAGTGTGGCTACCCCAGGAAGGCGGCCGATGTACATCCGGTCCACAACGGAGTACAGTACGTTGATGAGCTGGGCCAGAGTCATGGGAAGGGCAATATTTATAATATTTCTGGCCATGCTGCCCTGGCCGAAATCACTCTGGGAAGCTTTTGCCATAGAAACACCACCTTTGATGTAAAATGGGATGCCGGGCGCCGGGGGCCGGCATCAGACTATATATAGTATACAACGGAAAAACTATAGAGAAAAGAGGCAGTTTTATGGATAAAGTCAAAATATCAGTGCGACGCCTGGTAGAATTTATCCTCAGATCCGGGGATATTGACAGCGGGGCCCAGAGTCTCAGGGATCCGTCGGTGATGCAGGAGGGGACTGCTATTCACAAAAAGATCCAGAAAGAAGGCGGCGCTTCTTACCGCCCGGAGGTTTCCATGAAAATGGATTTTCAAATGGACGAAAATCTGACGATCACTTTGGAAGGCCGGGCGGACGGTATCATTGAGGATATGCATATTCCGGTGGGCGAGGGGGACAGCGGATATTTTTACACTATTGATGAAATTAAAGGAACCTATGCCAGCCTCAGGCGTATGGATGAACCATCGCCGGTCCACATGGGACAGGCGTTGTGCTATGCGTACATGTATGCTAAAAGTGAAAATTTGCCAAAGATCGGCGTGCAAGTCACTTATGTCCATATGGAGTCGGGGAAGATCCGCCGCTTTACCCAGGAGCGGACCATTGACCAGCTCCAGACATGGATTGAGTCGGTTCTGGAAAAATATGCCCTGTGGGTCCGGTGGGCCCTGGACTGGAAGAAGCAGCGCAATATTTCTATAGGGAAACAGAACTTTCCTTTTGAGTACCGGCCGGGGCAAAAACGGCTGATCGCTGGGGTTTATCAGACAATTGTCCAGGGGAAAAAATTGTTTATTCAGGCGCCTACAGGGACAGGGAAGACCATATCCACCCTTTTCCCGGCCATTAAGGCCATGGGAGAGGGAAAAAGCGACAAGATCTTTTATCTCACAGCAAAGACCATTACCCGGACTGTAGCGGAAGATACGTTCCGTCTTTTGGGGAAAAGGGGGCTGGAATTCAAATATATCACTCTGACAGCCAAAGAAAAATGCTGTGTTTTGGAGGAACCTCGGTGTAACCCGGCGGACTGCCCCAGGGCCAGGGGACATTTCGACCGGGTCAACGCTGCTGTCTTTGACATGATCAATGCTGAGCCGTCAATGAGCCGGGAGGTGGTGGAAGCCTACGCTCAGGAGTATATGGTATGTCCATTTGAGATGCAGCTTGACGCGGCAGTTTGGTTGGATGGGGTTGTCTGCGATTACAATTACGTTTTTGACCCTTATGTATACCTGAAGCGCTTTTTTTCAGACACCAAGGAAAATTATATCCTTCTCATTGATGAGGCCCATAATCTTGTGGAGCGGGCCAGAGATATGTTCAGCGCTGATTTGAAAATTTCTCAGTTTAAAGCCCTCAGGAGCATTGTGAAACAGGAATTTCCAAAGCTTTGGGCAAGGCTGGGGAAATGTATTAAATTTATGTCAACCGTAGCCCTGGATTGTCCCGACTGCACCCGGACAAACAGCAGCGGCGGATTTACCCTTTATCTCATGCGGATGATGTCTGAGATGGAACTGATCCTGAAAAATAATGAGGATAAAAGCGCTACCCGCCTGGCCTTAAAAGAGCGGATACTGGAGTTTTACCTTGAGGCCCGGCGTTTTGTCAACACCTATGACAGTATGGATGAGGAACGCTATATTGAATATGGGAAGCCACTCCCCGACGGGGATTTTATGCTGAAGATTTTTTGTGTGGATCCGTCAAAAGATCTGAGCCTGCGGCTGGACTTAGGGTTATCCGCTGTGTTTTTTTCAGCCACTTTGCTGCCGGTACAGTATTATAAAAGTCTGCTCAGCGTTTCAGCGGTCACAGATTACGATATGTATGCCGACTCACCGTTTAAAGAGGAAAACCGGCTCCTCATGGCGGCCACCGATGTGAGCAGCCGTTATACCCGGAGAAATCAGGAGGAGTATGAGAAGATATCCGATTATATCCGGGATATTTCCAGGGCGAGAAATGGAAATTACTTGATCTTTTTCCCGTCCTACGTCTATATGGAAAATGTTTTTGAAGTGTTTTCATCAAGAGAGCTTTCCAAGGCGGGCCATGGCTTTGAGGTCCATGTCCAGGAAAATTCCATGAGCGAGGAGGCCCGGCAGGAATTTCTGGACGTCTTTAAGGCAAAGACCCACAGTACGGTCCTGGGCTTTTGCGTTCTCGGAGGAATTTTTTCCGAGGGGATTGATCTGAAGGAAGACCGGCTCATCGGCGCGGTTATTGTGGGAACAGGCCTGCCCCAGGTGGGGGACGAGAGAGAGCTTTTACGGGAATTTTATGACAGAAAGTGTGGCATGGGATTTGAGTATGCCTACCTCTATCCTGGGATGAATAAAGTCCTCCAGGCCGGCGGCCGTGTCATCCGCACAGAAAAGGACCGGGGGATCATCGCCCTTTTAGACGAGCGGTTTAATTACCGTCAGTACCGGGGCCTTTTTCCGAGAGAGTGGAGCGGATGTGTGAAAGTTTGCCGGGATACAGTGGTGGAGACGGTCAATGCTTTCTGGGAAAAAGGGATAGATGGTAAAAAAGTGTGAAAATAAATGGCGTCAAGAGGGCATTAATGGTATGATAGAGATAGAATATTAGAATAATGGCAGCAGTTCATCCTGCTTATTTTTGATGGCTGAACTGTTAAGAAAAACGAGGTGATGTTAATGCGCATAGGCTTTATCGGTCTGGGGATCATGGGAGAGGCCATGTGTTATAATGTGCTGAAAAAGCACGACGACGCTGTATTCATCTATGATGTGATTCCCGGCCAGATAGATAAGGTGGCGGGTTACGGAGGCATTCCCTGCCACAGCGCCCCCCAGGTTGCTCAAAAGAGCGATCTTATTATAACGGTCGTGCCCCGATCGGAAAACTCTATGGATGTGTATACTCAGATTCTGGATGTGGTGGACAATACAAAGATCTGTGTGGATATGAGTACCATTGATCCGGATGTTTCATTGAAGATCTGTCATATGCTGGAAGAAAAAGGATGCCCCTTTCTGGACGCCCCTGTGGTAAAATCTCAGGAGGCGGCATGGCTGGGGGACGTGGGTATTTATGTGGGAGGACCGAGAGATGTTTACGATAAGGTTAAACCTCTGCTTCAATATATGGGCCGCAGCATTATCCATATGGGCGATAACGGGAAAGGCTTGATTATGAAGATCTGCCATAATGCCCTTGTGGCCCAGATTCAGAATGGAGTCAACGAGACGCTGGCTCTGGCCAAAGCAAACGGCATTGATCTGGATAAGTACACGGCGGCGGTGTCCTACGGCGTAGGTCAGAATTATTATTATGATTCCAAGCAGATTGCCCTGATGAACCATGATTTTTCTACCCAGTTTTCTGTAGAAAATATGGCCAAGGATTTGGATATCTGTCACCGTCTGACACAGAGCCAGGGCATGGAAATGGCGGGGCTGGAAGTGTCCCGGCAGGTATATCAGGAGGCGCTGGCCCGTGATATGGGAGCTATGGACTATTGCTCTACTTTAGAGATCATTATGTCCCATTGCTGTCCGGAAAATGAACAGTAGCGGCTGTGATCATATTCTGCTGCCGGCCATACCGCAGCCGACAGCAATGTCTTAAATAAAGAACAATAATTTTAAGTAAAGGATTTGAATATCCATAGTATTTATGTTAGAATTTGTCAATGAAATAACAAAGAGTTACATAGGGGTCATGAGGCCATGGCCCGGCAGCTATAAATTTTCGCCGTTCCTGCTCAGTTCATCGGGGACGTGCGGGAAAATCTTGAATTGAGAAGGAGGTATAGTATGCTTGTTACAATATGTATCGGGAGTTCATGTCATCTAAAAGGCTCCAGAGATGTGATTTCAATTCTGGAACGTCTGATCTCTCTCCACGGTATTTCAGATAAAGTGGAGCTGACTGGTTCTTTTTGCATGGGCGAATGTGCCAAAGGTGTCTGCGTGAAAGTAGATGACGAGCTTTATTCTGTTTCACCGGCCACCGCTGAGACATTTTTTAATGAGCAGATTCTGGGGAGGATTTGAATGTGGGAGCGATCGGGTTTAGAAAGGCGAAATGTAAAGACTGTTATAAATGTGTCCGTCTCTGTCCGGTAAAGGCGATTATTACCCAGGAGGATCATGTCAAGTACGTGGCCAGCGAGTGTGTTCTGTGCGGACGGTGCCTGGAGTCCTGTCCTCAGAATGCCATTACCGTTTTCAGTGATATCGACAGAGTCAAAACTTACATAGACAGCGGGGAGAAGGTCATCGCCAGTCTGTCTCCGGCATATCTTGGAATTTATTCTGACATTGAGCCGGGACAGTTGATCGAAGGTTTATTACAGCTTGGTTTTGATCAGGTTCGGGAATCGGCAGAGGGAGCGATTTATGTGACCAATGCTTACGAGCAGTTGATGGAGGAAGGCCGGATGGATAATATAATTACTTCGGTCTGTCCGGTGATCAATCAGCTTGTGGAAAATGATTATCCGGATATGATTCCATTTATGGCGCCGGTGGTCAGTCCGGTCATCGCCCATGGGAAGCTTCTAAAGGAAGAGTTTGGTGATTCCGTTAAAATTGTATCAATTAGTCCATGCCTGGCGGAAACTGTTGAGGATCAAAAAGATCCCCGGACAAAAGGCTACATTGACGCAGTGATCAATTTTGACCAGCTTAACGGCTGGTTCAGAGAGAAAGGGATCTCTCTGAAAGACTGCCGCCAGTGGCGCCACGACCGGATTAATCCTCAGATCAACGGAGCCTACGCAGCCAACGGAGGCATTTCCATGGCTATTCACGCCAAAGGTAAAGGTACTTACGGCTATCAGACCTTATGTGTCAACGGTCTGGACGCCTGCCGGGAAGTATTTTCTTCCATCAGAAAAGGGGAGATTCATCACTGCTTTATCGAGTTAAATTCCTGTGATCAGGGATGTATTAACGGACCGGTGACAGGAAAAAGCCAGACAAACCGCTTTAAGGCCAAACTGACTCTTATGGGACGGATTATGAGGGATTTCCCGGAATATGCCCCCATGCCTGACTCTATTGATCTGTCCCGCCCTTTTAAGGAGACAGGAAAAACGGTAAAAATGCCGGAGGAAAAGGATATCCGGCGGATACTGACGATTATTGGAAAGGATACAGCGGAAAAGGAGCTGAACTGCGGCGCCTGCGGTTTTCCGACATGCCGGGAGAAAGCCATCGCCGTATATCAGGGAAAGAGCAATATTCAGATGTGTATTCCCTATATGTATGAGAATGCCAGATATTTGTCCGATGTGATCCTGTCCGTTACGCCAAGTCTGGTTATTATTGTGGATGAACAACTGAGGATCAGAGAATTTAATAACGCGGCAGAGGTCAAATTCAACATATCCAGGGAGGAGGCCCTGAAATCCTACCTCTATGAGATTGTAGATTCTGAGAGCTTCCAGGAAGTGATCCAGGAAAAGCACAGCCGGATTAACCTTAGGGTGGACTATCCTTCGTATCATATGAAGACGATCCAAAACCTGATCTATGTCCGGGAGCAGGGGGTTGTCATCGGTATTATCCGGGATATCACCCAGGAGGAGGAGAAAAAGGCCAGACGCTATCAGTTAAAGATCGAAGCTGTCAACAGCGCTCAGAAGGTTATTGATAAGCAGATGATGGTGGCTCAGGAAATCGCCGGGCTGCTGGGAGAGACAACAGCCGAGACAAAAATGACCTTGACCCGTCTGCGTGACCGGCTTCTGGAGGATGGAGAGGATGTCAAATGAATATAAGCCTTGATGTATCCTGGAAAAGTCTCAATAAGCATGGCGAGGAACTGTGCGGCGATACTGTGGGGATACTCAAAAACGATGTTTCCGATATTTTCGTTTTATCCGACGGTATGGGAAGCGGTGTCAAAGCTAACATTCTGTCCACACTGACCACAAAGATCGTCGGTACCATGCTCCGGGACGGAGCCAATATCAGCGACTGCGTGGAGACTATCGCCAAGACACTGCCAGTGTGTAGTGTGCGTCATGTGGCATATTCTACATTTACGATTCTTCAGATTTTTAAAGACGGCCGCGCCTACCTTGTGGAGTATGACAATCCCGGCTGCGTCCTTGTCCGCAGCGGAAAGCTTGAACAGATCCCCTATGAGGTTCATGAGATCGAAGGAAAGAAAATCCGGGACTGCAGCCTGAATGTAGCCCTGGGAGATTATTTTGTATTGATGAGCGATGGCGTTACCCACGCCGGTGTGGGAAATATGATGAGTTTTGGCTGGGGACAGGCAAGAGCCAGCGAGTATATACGAAAGGCATGTTCCATGAACAATCTGTCAGCGCCACGATTGACGTCTATGATCTGCAAGGCGTGCAGTGATCTCTACCTGGACAGTCCGGGGGATGACACAACGGTGGCGGTGATCCATGCAGTAAAGGCAAAGCATGTGAACATCTTTACCGGACCGCCCCAGTCCTACGATGACGACGCGGTGTTAATGAGAGATTTTATGACGTCACCGGGAAAGAAGATTGTCAGCGGTGGAACAAGTGCAAATATCGCGGCCCGGATATTAAAAAAGAAAATTGTGGCCTCCATTAAATATAATGATCCTGAGATCCCGCCCATTGCCACCCTGGAAGGTGTTGATCTGGTGACAGAGGGGGTTCTTACTTTAAACCGCTGCGCTAATATGCTGGAACAGTATAATAAGGGCGATCTGTCGGACCGCTTTTTTGACAGCCTGGACGCGGATAACGGCGCGGCTATGATTGCCAAGATACTGGTGGAAGAGTGTACGGATCTGCACATGTTTGTCGGTCAGGCAATGAACGCGGCTCACCAGAATGTGGGGCTTCCCTTTGATCTGAGTATCCGCATGCGCCTGGTGGACAAGATCCGCCAGGAATGCGAGAAGATGGGAAAGACCGTTACTGTCAGGTACTATTGACATCATCCGGTGGATAAAGAAAGGATAGACTATGAAAAGACAATTTGTAACAGATATTAATATGATCAAATATGAGGTCTGTGTGGAAGTTGCCAAACAGGCTTTCGCGGGTGAACTGGAGACCCGCCGGGATGAGATCCCCTATACGATCATCCCCGGAAATAATCCCAGATGGCGGTGCTGCGTTTACCGGGAGCGGGAGATCGTGCGCCAGCGGGTTAATCTGGCGGAGGGACGCCCGGCTGTAGGGACAAAGTCCAATAAAAATATTGTCCAGGTACTCCCCGCGGCCTGTGAGGGTTGCCCTATTAACCGGTTTAGCGTGACAGATAGCTGCCAGATGTGTATGGCAAAAAAATGTATGGGCGCATGTAATTTCGGCGCTATCTCCTTTGAGCGGGGCCGGGCCCATATTGACCCGAAAAAATGTAAAGAGTGCGGGCGCTGCGCCGAGGCTTGTCCTTACAACGCTATTGCGGATTTAATGCGTCCATGTAAGCGTAGTTGCCCTGTGGACGCCATTACTATGGACGAGGATGATATTGTGGCTATTGATGAAGAAAAGTGCATCAACTGCGGCCAGTGTGTCATCAGTTGTCCTTTCGGCGCCATTACGGACAAATCCTTTATGGTGGACGTGATCAATCTCATCAACAGCGGCGCAAAAGTCTACGCTATGGTGGCCCCGGCGATTTCCGGACAGTTTGGCGCTGACGTGACCAACGGTATGATCCGTGAGGCTGTCAAGGCCCTGGGCTTTACAGATATGTTTGAGGTATCTTTAGGGGCGGATTTTGTATCTAAAAATGAGGCCCTGGAGCTGGAAGAACATGTGAAGGAAGGCAAAAAGATGACCACATCCTGCTGTCCCGCTTTTGTGAATATGATCAAGAAGCATTTTCCACAGGTATTAGACGCCATGTCTACCACAGTGTCCCCAATGACAGCCACCGGCCGTCTCATTAAGGCCATGGATCCGGACGCGGTCTGCGTGTTTATCGGACCATGTATTGCCAAGAAAGGGGAGGTCATCGACTCCATCACTTTGGGCGGCGCGGACTATGCTATGACCTACGAGGAGCTGGCCAGCATGTTTGAGGCCAAAGATATTGACCCGGCGGATTTCCAGGGACAGATGCAGCAGGGAAGCGTTTACGGCATGGAATTTTCAGTGTCCGGCGGTGTGACCAACGCGGTGCTGTCCACATTTAAGGAGCGCAATGAAGACATTGACGTGAAAGTCTGCCGCGCCAACGGCGCCCTGGAATGCAAGAAGGCTCTGATGATGCTTAAAGCAGGAAAACTTCCGGAAGATTTTATTGAAGGTATGGCCTGTGTAGGCGGCTGTGTCAACGGTCCGGCCATGATTAATAAGAGCCGGACATTTATGAAGGACCGTAATGCCCAGATCAAACAGGCAGATGACAGAGGCGTCCTGGAAAACTGTTCCAAATACGATAATCTGGAGTTTAGCATGGTAAGAAAATGATGGCAGCCCCACATAAGCGAACCCCACAATGACGTTCTTATGCCGAAAACAGCAAGTGTTTCCGGCTAACTGTGAATAGTAGCGGACTGTTATTTGAGGCTAAATATTTATAGCATAAAGGTATTGATTTTTTCATAGAAAGTGACTATAATAGGAAAGGAACACAAGATATAGTGTTCCTTTCTTGCGTTTTATACAATATAATGATGACATCAGGGCCAAGCTTTATTCCCGCGGGCAACGAGCCAAGCGGACATGCTTGCATGTCCATTTGGCGACTGCCGCGAGGGTCAAATACCCCGCAGCTCTGCTGCGCTGCAAGTTTGATGCCCCGTAGCTTGCTGCGGGGTCTTTGACTTTGGCCTTAATATCATAATGATGTTGAGGTCAAATTAAAATTTGACCTCATGATACCACGGATTGCTCCGGAGGGGGAGATGATCCGGACAGAACACAGGCATGACATAAGTCTTTAGGAGGTCTTTGGAGCAATGATAGAAAAAATACAAAAAAGAAACGGGGATATTGTTCCCTTTGATTCTATGAAGATCATGAACGCCATCAGCCGGGCCAACAAGGCGGTGGAGGGGGAAAAAATGTCACCCACGGATCTTTTATTTCTGACAGAAAAAGTGACGGAGCGCCTGGATGAGAAGGAGCTTAACAGCGTGGAACATATCCAGGATCTTGTGGAGGAGATCCTTATTCGTTTTGGCTATGCCCGCACTGCCAAGGCATATATTCTGTACCGGGCCGATCATACAAAGATCCGTAAGTCAGAATTTGATCTTATGGAGATCTATAAAAAACTCACTTATTCCGATGCCAAGGACGAGGACATCAAGCGTGAAAACGCCAATATTGACGCGGACACAGCCATGGGAACCATGCTTAAATATGGCTCCGAAGGCTCTAAGTATTTTATTGATAATTATGTCCTTCCCAAAGATATCGCCGCAGCCCACATGAACGGGGATATTCACATCCATGATATGGACTTTTACATGCTGACAGAGACCTGCTGCCAGATTGATCTGATCAGGCTTTTTAAAGACGGTTTTTCCACTGGACATGGTTATTTGAGGGAGCCTAATTCCATACGCTCCTACGCTGCCCTGGCCTGTATTGCCATTCAGGCCAATCAGAATGAAATGCATGGCGGACAGAGCATTCCAAATTTCGACTATGCTATGGCTATGGGCGTGGCAAAGACCTATCGCAAAGAATATTATAAGTATTTAAAAACCTATCTCCAGTTAAAGCTGGACATGGAAGAGGAAGAAGCCATTGAGGTTATCAATGACCTGAAATGCAATCTCTCCACCCCTGTGGCTATGGGAAACAAGGAGATTATGGCCAGGGAACTTAGAGGCTACGGCGCAGGTAAGGTGTGGGGCGAGGATCTCCAGAAAGCTCACAGTTATGCCTCAGACGCTGCCTATAAGAGTACAGATCGGCAGACTTACCAGGCCATGGAAGCTCTGATCCACAACCTGAATACAATGAACTCCAGAGCCGGTGCCCAGGTACCTTTCAGTTCCATTAACTACGGCACGGACATTTCACCGGAGGGACATATGGCCATCAGGAACCTTCTCCTGGCTACAGAGGCCGGCCTCGGAGCCGGGGAGACGCCGATCTTTCCGGTACAGATCTTTAAAGTCAAGGAAGGGGTTAATTTCAACAAAGAAGATCCAAACTATGATCTTTTTAAACTGGCTATTAAGACAAGTGCCCAACGTCTGTTCCCCAATTTCAGTTTTATTGACGCGCCGTTTAATATTGAATATTACAAGCCCGGAGATTATAATACAGAAGTGGCTTATATGGGCTGCCGTACACGGGTCCTGGGCAATGTCCATGACCCGTCCAAGGCGGTAACCTGCGGCCGGGGAAATTTAAGTTTTACATCCATTAACCTGCCCCGTCTGGGGATTGAAGCCAAGGGGGATGTGGATCGGTTCTTCCATCTGCTGGACGAGAGGATCGACCTGGTGATCCGTCAGCTTCTTCACCGGTTTAAGATCCAGTGTACAAAGCGGGTACGCAACTATCCATTTCTTATGGGTCAGGGGATTTGGATTGATTCTGAGGATCTGGATATTGACGACAGTGTGGCTGAAGTTCTTAAACACGGCACATTGAGCGTTGGATTTATTGGACTGGCAGAGACGCTGAAAGCTCTCATTGGCTGCCATCACGGGGAAAGCCGGGAGGCCCAGAATCTCGGACTTAAAATTATCGGCCACATGCGTCAGCGTATGGATGAAGAATCTCAGAAGACGGGCCTGAACTTTACCCTTCTGGCCACGCCGGCGGAAGGGCTGAGCGGACGCTTTGTGGCTATTGATAAAAAGATTTACGGGGAAATTCCAGGGGTTACTGACCGGGAATACTATACAAACTCTTTCCATATTCCCGTTTACTATCCCATCAAGGCTTTTAAAAAGATCTCCCTGGAGGCGCCCTATCACGCCCTGACCAACGCCGGGCATATCAGTTATGTGGAACTGGACGGGGATACATGTAAAAATCTTGAAGCCTTTGAGACGATTATCCGCTATATGAAGGAGCAGGGGATCGGCTATGGTTCCATTAATCATCCGGTGGACCGGGACCCGGTGTGCGGATATACCGGCGTCATCGGAGATGTATGCCCGCGGTGCGGCCGGCGGGAAGGCGAGACCGTCAGCGTTGAGAAGCTGCGCCTGCTGAGAAAAAAGTTCCCCAACGTACCGAATTATTAATAACAGTTCAGCTATCAGGGATGGGCAGGGTGAACAGCTACAATTATTAAGAAAAAAACAGGAGGAAAAAATTATGAGTCAGAAAGTTGTCATTAAAGATGAAATGGTTGGAGAAAACGTGGGATTTGACCGTATCCGCAGGATCACCGGGTATTTGGTCGGCACAACAGAGCGCTTTAACAATGCTAAGAGAGCTGAGGAAAAGGATCGGGTTAAACATGGGATTTAAGCTCAAGATCAGCGGTATTATTGATGAGTCCATTGTGGACGGACCGGGGCTTAGGTTTACCGTTTTTACCCAGGGGTGTCCCCACAGGTGCCAGGGCTGTCATAACCCGCAGACCCACGACTTTGACGGGGGATCATGGATGGATACCGATGAGATTATGGCCAGATTTGACGAGGACCCGCTGCTGGCCGGCATGACTTTTTCCGGCGGGGAACCTTTCTGCCAGCCGGAACCCCTGTGGGAACTGGCGCGGCAGGTGAAAGCGCGGGGCAAAAACATTGTCATTTATTCCGGTTATACCTTTGATCAGCTTAAAGAGATGGCGGTTAAGGATGAGTGGGTGGAGAAGCTTTTAAGAATGTGCGATCTCCTTGTGGACGGCCCTTATGTGGAAGGGCTGCGGGATCTGGATCTTTTGTTTAGGGGAAGTTCCAATCAACGCATTTTAGATATTTCCAATTATCCCAATGTCCGGGATGTCAGTAATGAGCTGTAAAAGCTGTCTGCTTGGAGTGCTGTTTAAAAATAAAGTAACTATTCAGCCATGCATCTTAAGATTCCCGCAGCTACCGCTGCTTTACCGCCGCTTGCGCGGCTGAATCCTCGATTATGGTCTGGCGCCATATATCTGGTTTAATAAAAAATCCTCTGCAAACAAATTTGCGCCGTATTTTTATTAAACCAGCCGCATGGCTGAATAGTTACAAAATAAAAATAATAATAATTATTATTTTTGAAAAAACTATTGACAATTAGTAGGTTAAGGTGTATTATAATGATATCAGTAATGATTACTGATATTGAGATAAGAAACAATATTCACCTGGATGAATTTTATTCAGGACCATCAAAAGGAGAGTAAAGCGTATGAAAAAGTTTGTATGTACAGTATGTGGTTATGTTTACGAAGGCGAAAGCGCACCAGCAGAATGTCCAATCTGCCATGCACCGGCTGAAAAGTTCAAAGAGCAGACAGGCGAGAGAGAATGGGCTGCTGAGCATGTTGTTGGCGTAGCTAAAGGTGTCAGCGAAGATATTTTAGCAGATTTAAGAGCAAACTTTGAAGGTGAATGCTCCGAAGTTGGTATGTATCTTGCAATGGCAAGAGTTGCTCACAGAGAAGGATATCCGGAGATCGGCCTTTACTATGAGAAAGCTGCATGGGAAGAAGCAGAACATGCTGCTAAGTTTGCTGAGTTACTTGGCGAAGTTGTTACAGACAGCACAAAGAAAAACCTTGAGATGCGTGTAGACGCTGAAAATGGCGCAACAGCTGGCAAGACTGATCTTGCAAAACGCGCTAAAGCCGCTAACCTTGACGCAATCCATGACACTGTACATGAGATGGCAAGAGACGAGGCTCGTCACGGAAGAGCATTTGAAGGCCTGTTAAAGAGATACTTTGGCTGATAAAAGGCATTGTGGGCACCGGGTCCGTTGACTCGGTGCTTTTTGCTCTATAGAAAAGCTGACGGTCTTGCCTGTGAAAGAACAGATTTCACGTTTTCCTATAGAGCAAAAAGCTCTCCCAATGAAAGATCTTAAAGGAGGTGTGCATTTGAAAACAGTAAAATATAGTCGTCAGAGAGAAGCTATTAAAAAATATCTGATGTCTACCAAAGAGCATCCTACAGCAGAGATGGTCTATGAGGCGATTCGTCAGGTGTGCCCTAACATTAGTCTTGGGACTGTTTACCGCAACCTGACTTTCCTTGAGGAACACGGGGAGATCACACGCCTTCACTGCGGCGAGGGAAGCGACCGGTTTGACGGAAATATAGATCCCCATTATCATTTTATCTGCCGGGAATGTGGCTGTGTTCAGGATCTGCCCATGCTTCCCATTGATCACATTGATACCATTGCTGCAGAACATTTTGACGGAACTATTGAAGGACATTATACTTATTTTTTTGGAATCTGCGCCGGATGCAAAGCCGGGGAAAATATTGCAGGGTAATACAATAGGACAGATCAAAGAAGCCGCCGGGCCGGCCTTTGCCGAAGAACAGATGTAAAGTTTGTTTTTTGGCGGAGGGTATTGGCCCGGCGGCTGTTTTTTTGTGTCATAGGAAACTGTGCTTCCTATGACACAAAAAAACGCTCCGCGGGATATGTGACTTTGACAATAATATAAAAATAATATAAAATGATACACATTAATGACTGAATAATTATCGTTACAGTTCAGCGGGCTGAACTGTTACTAATTATCCGAAAGTTTTACACAAAAGGGACGTGAAGATCATGAATATTAAAGATATTGCTGAGATGGCAGGAGTGTCCAGGGCTACGGTTTCAAGATATCTCAACAATGGTTATGTCAGCGATGAAAAAAAGCAGAAGATCCGCGCGATTATTGAGAAGACCGGATATGTGCCGTCAACCCAGGCAAAAATGCTGCGGACAAAGCAGACAAAGCTGGTGGGCGTTATTATTCCACGCTTAAATTCTGAGTCAGTATCCCGCATCCTGGAAGGTATTGGCAGTGTGCTTGAGGACGGCGGCTATCATATGCTCCTGGCAAATACGGATAACCACTATGAAAAAGAGCTGGAATATTTAAAGATTTTTTCTAATGACCGGGTGGACGGGGTTATTCTCCTGGCCTCAGCCCTGACCCGTCAACACAGGGAACTTTTGTCTAATATGCCGGTACCGGTGGTAATCGCGGGGCAGGAATACAGGGAAAAATGCTGTGTGTTCCACGATGACAAAAACGCTGCCAGGGCTCTTGCCAGACAGCTTTTGGAAAAAGGATGCCGCCGTCCGGTATATTTTGGGGTCAGTGAGGAGGATGTGGCTGTGGGAAGACGGCGGCGCGAAGGATTTGAGTTGGCTTTGGAAGAACAGGGACTTTTATCTGACGCCAGAATTATGGGACCATGTCTCTTTAACGCCCAGTCAGGATATGAGCAGACGCAGAGCCTCATTGCCGGGGGCAAAGATTTTGACGGGGTGATCTGTGCCACAGACACTATCGCGGCAGGTGTTCTTCTAGCCCTGCGGGAAGCGGATATTCGTGTGCCAGAAGATGTAAAAGTGGCAGGCTTTGGCGATTCAAAACTGGCAGCCCTGATGACCCCTTCGATGACTACTGTTCACTATTATTATGAGGAGAGTGGCAAAGAGGCGGCGCGGATGGTTATGGAGCAGATGGAACAGGGGAAGGATTTTGCCAAATCGGTGATGCTTGGATATGAAATCGTTCTCAGAAAAAGTCTGTAATGACATTCCTGTATTGACAATAAAATACTCTGGTTGTAAAATAATAACAACATGTGGAATCGGTACCATATCAGAAGGAGGATGTTGCTATGGATTACCAAAAGACAGCCAGAGAAGTTCTGGAAAAAATCGGCGGCAGAGATAATATTATTTCTGCTGCTCACTGCGCGACCCGGCTGCGTCTTGTCATTAAAGATAATGATGTCTGTGACAGTAAAGCTGTGGAAAACATTGACGGGGTCAAAGGTGTATTCTTTGCCCAGGGACAGCTTCAGATTATCTTTGGAACAGGAATCGTCAATAAGGTTTACGACGCCTTTATCCAGGAGGCAGGGATCACTGAAAGCTCCAAGGAAGATGTGAAGCAGGCGGCTAACGCCCGACAAAATGTTTTTAAGCGGGCTATAAAGACACTTGGAGATATTTTTGTCCCCATTATCCCGGCCATTGTTGCCAGCGGTTTCCTTATGGGTATTATGGAAGCGCTGAATTTTATGGTCAATAATGGCTTTTTAAACATTAGTACCACAAGTTCGATCTATGTATTTGCCCAGCTTTTTTCCAATACAGCTTACACCTTTTTGCCGATACTTATTGCGTACAGTGCTGGAAAAGCCTTCGGCGCCAATCCTTATCTGGCGGCGGTTATCGGTATGATCATGATCCATCCCGATCTGCAAAACGCCTGGACTGTAGCTACAGAAGGTGTTCAGGCGACACAGCCGGTCTTTTTCGGCCTTTACAGTGTGGACATGGTGGGTTATCAGGGGCATGTCATTCCGGTCATTATCGCCGTGTGGGTGTTGGCATTTATTGAAAAGCGCCTCCACAAAATCGTACCTGCGGCGCTGGATCTGTTTGTGACGCCGTTAGTCAGTGTGTTTGTCACCGGCTATCTGACACTGGCGGCCATTGGCCCGGTTTTTGTCACTGTAGAAAACGCGGTGATTGGCGGTATTCAGACGATTCTCACTCTTCCTTTCGGCATCGGCAGCCTGATCGTCGGTTTTCTTTATGCGATCACAGTTGTGGCAGGTATTCACCATATGTACACCACCATTGACATCGGACAGCTTGCGGCTTATCAGTATACCTACTGGCTGCCTTTGGCCTCTGCCGCCAACGTAGCTCAGGGCGCCGCTTCTTTGGCGGTAGGGATAAAGGCAAAGGACAAAAAGACACGGTCTCTGGCCCTCCCATCGGCATTAAGTGCTTTTATGGGAATTACAGAGCCGGCTATTTTTGGTGTGAATCTCAGATATTTTAAACCATTTATCTGCGCCTGTGTGGGCGGCGGTGTGGGTGCGATGTACGCCTCTATTGTAGGTCTTGGCGCCACTGGCACAGGGGTTACGGGGATTTTTGGCATCCTTCTGTGTCTTCATGATCCCATTAATTATGTCGTAGCCATGCTTATCGCGGCGGCAGTCTCTTTTGTTCTCACATGGCTATTTGGATTTAAAAATCCAAAACAGCAGCCATCGGGGGAAACATCCGGACAGCCGATGGAGGCCGCATTGCCAACACAGAATCAGACCGGGGCGCCTGTTAAGGTACTTGGTGATGCCTCTGAGCGGGAACCGGCCGCAAAAGAGTCTTCTAAATCGGCAAAAGGGGAGGAATTTGAGGAAATTATTTTCGCCCCGCTAAATGGCCAGGTAATGGAAATGAAAGATGTACCTGACCCCACATTCGCGGCGGAGGTCCTTGGAAAGGGAGCAGCCATCAATCCTTCCGAGGGCAAGGTTTTTGCCCCATTTGACGGACAGGTGAATCTGGTCTTTGATACAAATCACGCTATTGCCCTGACCAGCGACAGCGGGGCCCAGGTGTTGATCCATATCGGTATTAATACTGTGGAGCTGAATGGAAAGTTTTATACCGTCCATGTGAAGGATAACGACTGTGTGACGAAAGGGCAGCTCATCGCCGAATTTGATATGGAAAAGATCAGAGAGGCCGGATATGAGCTGATAACACCGGTGATCGTCAATAATACAGACGAATACGCTTCTGTGGAAGTTATAAAAACAGGAAATATCGCCGGCGGCGAGCCTTTGGTGAAAGTTGTAAAAAAGTAATCAGGGGGGACAGATTTTATGAAAACATCTCTGACTAAGGAATTGGAAAAATACACAGGTATTTTGGAAAAACAAAACAAGGATAGTGTCAGTGACCCATGGCGGCTGAAATATCATGTGATGCCGCCGGTGGGCTGGCTCAATGATCCTAACGGACTGTGCTTTTTTAACGGCAGATATCACCTGTTTTTCCAATATTCACCATCAGACGCTATGGGAGGTCTGAAATACTGGGGCCATTATACAGGCACAGACATGATCCACTGGGAATATGAAGGCATTGCCCTGTATCCTGATATGCCCTATGACTGTGACGGCGTTTACTCCGGCAGCGCTCTTGTGGAAGGTGACTGTGTATGGCTGTATTATACAGGCAATGTTAAGCTGGCAGGGGATTATGACTATATTTATACCGGACGGGAAGGCAATACAGTGCTGGCAGTCATGAGAACTGACGGGACAATAGGTGATAAGACATTAATTATGAGCAATAAAGATTATCCAGCCAACCTGTCCTGCCATGTCCGGGACCCTAAAGTGTGGAAAGAGAGCGGTCTCTATTACATGGTTTTGGGTGCAAGGACAAAAGAAGATCATGGGGAGGTGCTTCTCTATGTATCGGAGGACAAGTTCCATTGGTCTCTGAAAAACATTTTCACGATTTCGGGTTTTGGCTATATGTGGGAATGTCCGGATATGTTTGTCATAGATGGGCGGCGGTTCCTCTCATTTTCGCCTCAGGGGATTGAAAGGGACGGTCTTGATTTTGCTAATATTTACCAGTCCGGTTATTGCCTGCTGGATGGAGACTTTACCGGGGATGCTTCCCTGGGACAATTTAAGGAATATGACCGGGGATTTGATTTTTACGCCCCCCAGACTTTTTTGGACAGGGATGGCCGCCGCATCCTTATAGGATGGATGGGTATGCCGGACTGCGATTATATAAATCCCACCGTGGAGAAAGGCTGGCAGCACTGTATGACTGTTCCAAGAGAGCTGACAGTGAAGGCTGGAAAGATTTTCCAGTACCCGGTGAGGGAACTGGAAGAACTCAGGGGCGGTGCGGTCACAAAGACGCAGGAACAGGGCGAGAGCCTGGATGTGAGTATAAGCAGCGATGTGATTATAAAGATTGATGATCCTGAAAATCTTCACTTATGTGTAGATCATGATCTCCACATTGTTTATAAGAAAGCAGATCAGATCTTTAAGATCGAATTTGCCCCCGGTTCACCTTTAGGCGGAGGCAGGACCATGCGGGGCGTGGCCCTTGAGAGTCTGGAGGAGATACGGATTTTGTCAGATACATCAGCACTTGAGATTTATGTAAATCATGGAGCGGAAGTTTTTTCAACCCGGTTTTATCCACAGATTGATGGAACCGGGAAGGATTGCCACACCATAGAATTCATGGAAGGCAGCGGTTTTCTGACTGCCTGGAGTTTGGAGGAAGCAAATTGAAAAAAGATAAGTTATTAGCCATCGGGGAAGCTCTTATTGATTTTGCTCCGAAGCAGATCGGCGTTCCCTTAAAGGATGTGTTAGAGTTTAAACGGGACGTCGGTGGCGCTCCTGCCAACGTGTGCGGCGCATTCGCCAAATTGGGAGGCAGGGCTGGCATGATCACTCAGCTTGGCAAAGATGCTTTCGGCGACTGTATCGTGGAAGAGCTTCAGGGTTTTGGCATTGACACCCGTTTTATTTTAAGGACAGAGGAAGCCAACACCGCTCTGGCTTTTGTATCCCTGGAGGAAGACGGATCGAGAGATTTTTCCTTCTACAGAAAACCAAGCGCGGATATGCTTTTCCCGCCGGAGGCGCTAAAAAAGGAATGGTTTGATGACGCTTACACCCTTCATTTTTGCTCGGTAGCTTTAGTGGATTCCCCAATGCGCCAGGCTCACGTGAAGGCCATTGATATGGCCCTTGACTGTGGCGCCCTTATCAGTTTTGATCCCAATGTGCGTTTCCCGCTGTGGGACGACCATGAGGCGCTTAAAGGGACGATCCTGGAATTTATGCCCAAGGCTCATATTTTGAAAATTTCTGATGAAGAGCTGGAATTTATTACCGGATACAAGGATATTGACGAGGCGGCCCCCTTGCTCTTTAAGGGCAATACTGCTATGGTGATTTACACCATGGGCAGCGGCGGCGCCATGTGTCTGACAAAGAACAGCCGGGCTCAGGCACCCTCACGCCGGGTAAAAGCGGTAGATACGACAGGGGCCGGAGATGGCTTTATCGGATCATTTCTCTATCAGCTCTGGAGAGACGGCGTGGACGTTCCCGCTTTGGATGGGCTGACAGAGGAGCAGATGGAAGAATATATTACTTTTTCCAACCGTTTTTGCGAGTACAGTGTGTTTGGAAACGGCGCCATCGCCTCTTACCCCACTGAGGAACAATTAAAACAGTACGTGATGGAAAATCCATAAATCAAAAACCCCGCTTCGGCGGGGTTTTTTGCGATACGTTTTATTTTGGAAATTTTGGAATGCGCGGATAGAGATAAAAGGCGGCCAGCCCTGTAAATAAGCCTGTAATAACGCCGCTGACCAGAAGATAGGGATAATAATACAGGACATAGCCGGAGCCAAGGATAAAGACCGCAACGGCGATCTGGCCGGTATTGTGGGCGATGGCGCCAATGATGCTTGTAAACCACAGAAGACGCCGGCCAAGAAAATGGTTAAGGACGGCCATGACAAGGAGGCAGAGAAGTCCCCCGGCCAGGCTGTAGAAAAAGGACATCATCTGCCCCGCGAATATGCTGCCAAGGACGATGCGGACAATGAGGACAACCAAGGCTTCTTTCCATGTGGCGCAGGCCAGAAGTATGAGAGTCACAATGTTTGCCAGCCCCAGTTTGATGCCGGGAATGGGCACCAGGGGGGGGATCATGGATTCCAGCATAAATATGGTCAGGGCAATGGCTGCAAAAAGGGCAAGGGCTGTAAGTTTTTTTACGGATTTCATAGGTGCCTCCTTTTGGATTCCGGGAAAGCCTTTTGTGACAGTTCTGTCCGGCCTACTGAACGACTGCGTCAAGGCTGGTGCTTTCCCCGCCGCTGATCTCAATGACAAGTTCGTTGGGCAGGCAGGTAATTGGGGACAGGCTTGTGGATATATAGCCGGTGTGGACGCATATTTTGTCAGGGCATGTGGCGTCGATGACGGCGATGCGTCCGGGCTCTACCCGGATAGTGTTGGAGCCGCCCAAGTCACTGGTTACTGTAAATTCAAATGGTTCCCTTACCTGGCTCAGATCAATAGTGCGTATACACTGGCCATGCTGATAAACGGAGGCAATGTGGCCTTCTCTGGAAAAAAAGCGGAGGGCGAAAATAGAGCCCACGCCCACCGCCAGCAAAAGGACTGTGATGATCAGGCAGATTTTTGCTTTTTTTGTCATGGATTATTCCTCTTGAGTTTCTGTTTGAATTTCTGCTTGAGTTTCTGACTGAGTTTCTGTCATCTGAAGCTGGCCGCTGACACCTTCGGTGGCACTTAAATGACCGTCGCTTCCGATAAACACGCCGTCAAAACCGTCCAGAGATTCCAACAGTTCCATACCTTTTTCCTCGCCAAGGACAAAGCAGGCAGTGGAGAGAGCGTCGGCGTCCATGGAAGTGTTTCCAATGATGGTTACGCTGGAAAGATGGGTGTCTGCCGGATACCCGGTGGAACCGTCGAGAATGTGGTGGTAGCGGTTTCCGTTTTCATCCTCAAAATACCTCTGATAGTCCCCGGAGGTGACAAAGGTTTTATCGGTAACAGCCATGGAGGCCACTGTCTGAGAACTGTCCTGAGGGTTTTTGGGGTCGGCGATGCCAAGAGTCCATGGCTGCCCGTCGGGACGGCTGCCGATGGTCATAATATTGCCGCCCAGGTTAATAAGGCCGCTGGCAATATCGTATTCTTCCATGAGAAGCTTTTTAATCTCATCGGCGGCATAACCTTTGACGATACCGCCAAGATCCAGGGAAAAATCGCTGTTCTCAAAATACACGGTATGCTCTTCCTCATCCAGGATCACATGCTCATAATTTTTTTTGCCAACAAAGGGGCTGATCTCGCTTTCTGAGGGCACTCTGGCGTTCTCAGTGCCGATGCCCCAAAGCTGGATCAGCCGTCCAAGGGTGGGATCAAAAGCACCGTCGGTGAGCTGAGCAAAATAAAGGCTCCGTTCAAGGACTGCGTAGAAATCGTCAGAGACGTGGACAGGACCTGCAGCCGCATTTTGATTGACATAAGTGATTTCGCTGTCCTCCGAATATACAGAAAAAATATCTTCAAGCTCTCTGGCCCGGCCTAAAGCAGCGTTGGCCGCGCTGTTTAAGGCCCCCTGGGGAATCTGACTGTAGAGACGCACATTGACCAGCGTGCCTAAAGCCACATCGCTGACATTGGCCTCCCGCATTTGCTGGTTGCGGTTGGAAAAGAAAGCAGTACATGCTACGAGAATAACAAGGACGCAGATTAACGCGGTGCGGCCGCTGAATTTGTGGGGCGTTCGTTTCATAAGATTCCTCCTTAGATATGTGTATATTATGGTTAATATCCTTTACAGCCGGTAAGGAAATTAAAAATTATCGCTTAGTTAAATTATAATAGCGGGCGATGCCTGTGGCATCAGCGATCCCCATGGCTTTAAGCTGTTCGTCATTTTTCAGCAGCGCGTTGTCGTGGGGATTATCCATGAAAGCGTGTTCGATAATGATTCCGGGGAATCCCCGCTCCACGCTGCTGCTGATAAGATAATAAAAATCTTTGACATTGCCGTCAGGATATCGGCCCTTGGATAAGTCTGTCCGTGTCATAACTCCCAGGTTTCTTAAATCTACAGATGAGGTCAGCTCATCCAGAATAGACTGGGCCAGAGCCTTGCTTTCTTCGGCATATCCGCTGTGAACAGAGACAAAAGCGCAGGCTCCGTTGGCGGACGAGGGATAGCCCAGCCCTGAGGCGTTATTATGTAAACTTATAAACACATCGCCCTGGACGGAGGCGGCATAGGCCGTGCGTCCGGTAACATCATCGCTTCCAATGCCGTTGTCCGGACAGGAACCGTCTTCCCGGGTTAAAAAGACCTGAACACCTTCGTAAGTCATCAGCTCATCCCGGCAGGCCAGGGCAATTTTCTGGTTAAGATCCTGCTCATTAAATCCAAGATCTGGATGGTTTCGGGCACAGATATCGTCATGGCCGGGATCGAGGACAATACGAAGGGGAGGTTCGGGGAGGTTCATTTCTTCACAGAGACGGGCAAATTCAGGGGAATCGGCAAAGCCGTTAAAAATATCTTCCCGGCTGGCGCCGTTATCCATCATAGAAAGCCAGTCCGATAGTCCCGCGCTGTCTGCTTCACGATCCATAAACACCCGATACAGCACTTTGATGTAGTCCTCATCGCTGAGATTTTTTGACTGAAACTCATCGGAAAATACAAATCCGTAAGCGACATCTTTAGCTGTATTGGCACCATTCAGGAGCTGGCTGCACCAACTGTTTAATCCGTCCTGGTCCACTTCGCGTCCAAGGCAGAGACGATAGCAGCGCACAATAAAACGGGTGACTCCTTCATTTTGATCCATCGGGGCGGTAAGACTGGCATTTCCGCGAATGATTCCATAATCCGCGCATATGGCCGTAAATTCATCGGATTCCACAAATCCTTTAAAGACATGCAGCCGTGAAAGGCCATCATTAAGCACCTGCTGCCAGGCGGCAAGCCCTGCAGCATCCGCCTCCCGGTCAAGAAATGTATGATAGAGAATGGTCAGATATTCCGTATCTGTCAGGCTGCGGGACATAAATTCCGGACTTTCAATAAATCCCTGGGCAACCCTGGCTCCCTGTTCCTGACCGGATTTTAATACATTTGTCCAATCCTGCAATCCATCTGCGTCCGGGTCGCGCTGAAGAATGTTTGTGTACAACCGCTCTACAAAGGCCTCCACAGGATCAGAAGTTTCCGCAGGGGCGGAAGTTTCTGCAGAATCAGAATATGTACTGTTGTCCTCGGCGTAAACAGGCAGACAGCCAATACACATTGCAAAGACAATCAGTATGGTTAGTATTCTTTTTTTTATTTTCATTTTCGTTGACTCCTTTTGTTTGTTTGAAAAATCAGGTGCTTTCAATGCTTTTAGGGCGTCAGGCGCCGGTGGCTTCTGCCCTGCGCCGACCGAAGCGAAGACGCGTGAGATGAAGAAGCATGTTGAAATCCGGGACATTATGGGCCCGAAAAGACCTCCTGACTCTAACATCATGTGTATTGTACATAGGTATAATAATATCCGAAAATTATTTTGTCAAATATTATGGCGGGACATGGAAAATCATGCTATGATGAATGTTCAGAAAGGAAGATGATGTATGAATCGCGATGATATTATTATAAAAAAAGCCATTATCCACATTCTCGACTCATCGGTAGGGATGCCGGTGCTGTCGGACAGAGAACTTGACTGCGGACCGGATCTCTACGATTTTTTTAAGGTACATCTGGAAAAAATAACAGAGAGCGACGATCTGAAAAAATGCTGCTTTAACGAGGACTCTGAGATATTGGATGAGCTGCGCCAGTTTGAGGCTGAACAGTTTATCTCCACCAGCCAGAAGCTGGCTGCCTTTTTATACGGGATCATGAACAGCAACATTGCCATCCCGGCGGCTGACCTGGCGGTGCTTTTGTTCCGTTATGACGAACAGGATTATCTGGGGCTGCTGAAAATGAATTATAAATCTTCATATACCCATTTAACTGTATCTGATCTGGGGGAGAATACAAATAATATTATTAAACAGAAGGCCCTGCTGCCGTCGGAAGGACAGAAATTATCGGAGGCGGCTCTGATCTGTTTATCCGGAGATTTTGACATTATGCTCCTTGAGCGCAAGTATGAGGTCAACGGCGTAAAGACCAATTATCTGTCGGAGCTGTATTTAAAATGTCATGGCCAGCTTTCACAAAAGGCCCGCTTAAATATTGTGACAAAGGCGGTGGATCAGATCAATCAGAAATATTTTGACGAGGAAAATGTCCAGAGGACAATGGAGACAAAGAAGGTGCTGTATGACGCTTTTGAGGAGGATGGCAGCTTAAATGTGGAGGAGGTCAAGACAAAACTGTTTTCGGAAAATGAAGACATGGCCAGGGATTTTGAGGAAAAGATAGAAAAGTACCATATGGCCGACGATGTGATCCGCCCGGTAAATAAGCAGACGATCCGCAAGTTTGAGCGCCAGTTTATAAAGACGGACACAGGTATTGAGATCAGTATCCCTATGGATCAGTATGATAATCAGGATGTGGTGGAATTTATCACAAATGCCGACGGAAGTATTTCTGTACTTATAAAAAATATCAGCCACATGACAAGCAAGTAAATTTATGAAATCTTTAGGAAATGACAGTTGATATTTGAAAGTTTAATTTATATAATGAAGATGGAGGCAATTTTAGCCTCCTTTAATATAGAAGGAGAAATTCAGATGCCAATTAAAATCGACGATGATCTTCCGGCACGTCAGATTCTGGAAGATGAACATATTTTTGTAATGACACAGAAGCGGGCTCTGACACAGGATATCCGTCCGCTGAAAATTATTATTTTAAATCTTATGCCCACAAAGGTTGAGACGGAGACTCAGATTTTAAGGTGTATGTCCAATACGCCCCTTCAGATTGAGGTGGAGCTTCTCCAGACGTCCACCTACACATCAAAGCATACGTCGGAGGAACATATGCTGGCGTTTTACAAGACCTTTGATGAGATTAAAGATCACCGGTATGACGGGATGATTATTACCGGGGCTCCGGTGGAACTTATGGATTTCGAGGAGGTGGAGTACTGGGACGAGCTTTGCCAGATCATGGACTGGAGTGTGGACAATGTCCATTCTACCTTTCACATTTGCTGGGGCGCCCAGGCGGGGCTGTACCATCATTACGGCATTCCAAAGCATCTGCTGGATCAGAAGCTGTCCGGGGTATTTAAACACCGTATGCTCAATCCGAAATCCAGACTGTTTCGGGGAATGGACACATATTTTAATGTGCCTCACTCCAGACATACAACGGTTCATGCTGAAGATATTTTAAAAGTTCCGGATCTGCGCATTATGGCCGAGTCTGACGAGGCCGGCGTTTACCTGGTGAGCAATGAGAGCGGTTCCCAGTTTTTTGTCATGGGACATTCGGAGTATGACGCGGATACATTGAAGAAGGAATACTTCAGAGATCTGCAAAAAGGGATGAATCCCCAGATCCCCAAACATTATTTTCCAGACGATGACCCGTCTAAGGAGCCGGTGCTTACATGGCGTTCCCACGGACAGTGGATTTATTCCAACTGGCTGAATTATTTTGTGTATCAGACAACACCCTATGAGCTTGAATAAGATCATTTGAAGGGTATTTAAAAGGGAAGAAGAAAGATCTATGGAAAAAGAAGGATATAGCGGCCTTTCTGAAAAAGAGGTCCGGGAACGGATCTCCAAGGGCCTTGTCAATGAAACAAATACAAGCGTGTCCAAAACTACAGGCCAGATCATACGGACCCATTCGCTGACCTATTTTAACTTCCTGAATATATTTTTAGGCGCTTTGGTTGTTGTCTCCGGACAGATTAAAAATCTTACCTTTATGGCCATCATTATTATTAATACCATTATCGGTATTTTTCAGGAGCTGAAGGTAAAGAAGCTGGTGGACGGCCTTTCGGTGATTACAGCGACAAAGGCTACAGTGCTTCGGGACGGAAAGCGGAAGGAGATTCCCATTGACCAGATCGTTATGGATGATGTGATCGCCGTGGAGAGCGGCAATCAGATCAGCGCTGACAGTATTGTGCTGGAATCCACTGGCATTGAGGTCAACGAGTCCATGATTACCGGTGAATCCCGTCCGGTGAAAAAGAAACAGGGAGATACGCTGTTTTCCGGAAGTTATCTGGTTGCTGGCAGCGGCCTGGCACGGGTAGAACATGTAGGTAAGGATAACTATGCCACAGTGCTGGCCAACCAGGCGAAAGATAAAAAGCGGGCCACCTCTGAGATGCAGGACTCAATTAAACGGATTATTAAGACCGTTGGGTTTATTATCATTCCCGTAGGTATCCTGTTGTTTATCTCCCAACTGAATGTGGCAGGAATGACCCTTTCCGACGCCCTGGTGAACACTGTTGCCGGTGTCATCGGTATGATTCCTGAGGGGCTGGTGCTTTTAACAAGTATTTCTTTTATCCTTGGCGTGGGGCGTCTGGCGGGAAAGCGGGCCCTTGTCCAGGAGATGGAAGCCATCGAGGCTCTTGCCAGGGTAAATGTACTGTGTACTGATAAGACGGGAACTATTACCACCGGGGACCTTCAGGTCACTGATCTGATCCCTCTGTCGGAGCTGTCTGTGGAGGAAATCCGGACGATCATGAATGAGATCGCCTTTGCCTTCGATGACGTCAATAATACCCAGACGGCGCTGATGAATTATTTTACCGATACAAAAGAGTGGGAGATTACGGATGCCATTCCATTCTCATCGGCGAGAAAGTTCCGCGCCATTTCCTTTAAAGACCACGGCGCTTATGTGTTAGGCGCCCCGGAATTTATTATGAAGGGCAATGAATCCCTGGCCCAGCAGGTGGAGGTTTATTCAGAAAAGGGACTGCGTGTCCTTTTGCTGGCCAGCGCCCGATATATTTCCAGCGAGGAAGAGCAGGTGGAGGGCGTCAGTCCCCTGGCACTGATCCTGATCTCCGACTGTATCCGGACAGAGGCCAGAGCAACCTTTGAATATTTTGCCAGCCAAAATGTAGCTGTTAAAGTTATTTCCGGGGATAACCCGGCCACGGTTTCCCATATTGCCGTGGAAGCCGGCCTTGCGGACGGTGAAAAATATGTGGATGCCACCCAGCTTCCCCAGGACGATGAGCGTCTGCGTCAGATGGTGGATGATATTACCGTCTATGGCCGGGTAACGCCGGAGCAGAAACAGCGGATTATTAAAGCCTACCAGGCCAACGGCAAGGTTGTAGGTATGGTGGGCGATGGCGTCAACGACGTTTTGGCTTTGAAAGATGCGGACTGCGGTATCGCCATGGCGGCCGGATCTGACGCGGCCAAGCAGGTGGCCCATATCGTTCTTCTGGATTCGGATTTTGCCTGTATGCAGGATATTGTCCGTGAGGGCCGCATGATCATCTCAAATATTGAGCGTGTCAGCGCTCTGTATCTGACAAAGACTATATATTCCGTCCTTTTAAATGTGATTTTTATTATTATCGGTCGGGCTTATCCGTTTGTGCCTATCCACCTGAGCCTGATCAGCGCGGCGGCCATTGGCCTGCCAAGTTTCTTCCTGGCGCTGGAGCAGACGGAGACGGTGACCCAGGACGGTTTCTTAAAGAATGTCCTGCAGGTGGCTCTACCGGGAGCCTTGGTGATGGTCATCTCCATGCTGATCAATCAGGTTCTTGGAACATTTTTCGCGCTGAGTTCAGATGTTTTGTCTGCCTATAATCTGCTGGTGGCCAGCAGCATCAGTATGATCATCCTGATCAAGGTATCCAGCCCGCTGAACATGAAGCGGAAGATCCTGTGTATTGTCTGCGGCGTTGTTTTAGTGGGAGGCGTCCTGTTCTTCGGAGACTTTTTCAGCGTCACCACTATTTTCCAGTGGCGTATGATTTTTGTGATTCCGGTGGTCGCCATCACTTATCCGATGATGAACGGCTTTATGACAATGATGCGCCGCCTCACTTCTATCCGGCATAAAAAGAAAAAGACTGTTATGGAGGAGGGGTGAGGCCCGGAAAAACTGTAAAAGCGGCGCCGGCTCTGTGAGTATTTCACAGAGCCGGCAGATAAGAAAGGAGTCCCATATGAAACTTACACCTGACGGAGCGCAAAAGTTAATCCATTCATTAGGTGAAGAACGAAAACAGCTTATAGATCAGATTAATAAACTGGCAACGTTTGTCGTGGCCGTGTCCGAGGGTGACCCGGAAGAATTGCGGCCGGATTTTGATTTCTCAGCTACGGTTGATGCTATCCGCAGCATTGATGATAGAATCCGCAAGATCAAACATGCAAGAAATGTATTTAATACAACCACACTTCTTCCTGAAGAAAATATCACTGTGGATGAAGCTCTGGTTCTTATGGCCACATTAAATAATAATTACGGCTACTTTGCTGATCTTGGAAACAGACAGCCAAAAACCCGGAACCGTACCCAGTATAAAGGCGAGATTGAATATACGTATACTAATTATAATATTGAGGAAGCAAAAAAGCTGGGAAGGGATATGTATGAAAGAATTTTGGAAATTCAGTCAAAGCTGAACCTTGTCAACAGCACATACAATTTTGATATTAATCTGTAAGCTGATTTTCCGTGATATGAATATATTCAGAAATATAAAATGTGTGTATTAGAATTTAATATGAGGTCAATGTTAAAGTTTATTGTTTATGTCCAAGTTTGCCCTTATGTTATTCATTATCTGTTATGGTTAAAGGTTTGTATCAATTCAGGCTTTTTAAATTATTCAGGATATTATCATATCAAAAAACTTTCGGATGTCAAGTACGGTTAGAGATATCCATTGACAGATGCAAAGCCAAAGCCTGCTTTTGGGAGCGAGCGATTTACATTAACCGGGGCAGGGATGTTTTAAAAGAAACATCCCTGCCCCATATTTAATAAAATAAACAGTCAGACTTTGATCAGCTAAGTTCCGCGATCCGGCTTACGCCCACATAAATCTGGCTGATCTTATACCATGTGGCGTAGTCCACCACCCCGGTAACAGGCAGGTCAAAAATCTCCTGAAATTTTCTCACAGCGTTGGCTGTTGCCGGACCGTAAATGCCGTCGGCGGCAATGGTTGGCAGAGCCGGATAATTCCTGGCAATGCGGTTAAGCTGTTCCTGCATCTGGAGAACTTTTTCTCCACGGGAGCCAATGGTCAGATCGCTTCCCGGCCAGGAAGATGGGATGCCGCTGATCTGGGGAGCCCAGTTAATGTACATGGAATCGCCGTAATAGTAGCGGAGGATTTCAATGGCAGAATAGCCCTGATCTCCCAGCGCTTTGGAACCCCACTGGCTCATCCAGTCCGGGCAGGTGACTCGCTTGCCGTCGCAGTACTGGGTCAGGATGGGCTGGCGCACGTTGGGACGGGACAGGTAGTTGGGAAAAATACTGTCCACCACCTGGGAAATATTTTCAAAGATGTTCCTGCCATAGACAAAGAAGTGGTCGTAGGCGGTGGAGGAGGTAATGGTAAAGTTATATCCTTTATTTCTGTACCATTCCGTATATACCCGGTTCAGTGTAAAGGACATGATGGCCAGAACATTGGCGTAGATAGTGGCCTCCGGCCAGGTGGCATAGATCTCGCTGGAGGCCACGTTTTTTATATACTCTTTGTAGGGCACATAGTAATTGTTGGCAGCGCTGTCCGAGGGCGGGCCGTCGTGAACAACTACAGTTTCCGGGATCACCACCCGGCTTAAAACAATCTCGCCGCTCTCGTTCACTGGCTTGATCTCATCTTCGGGAATCTTTGGCGGGTAATCGCCGTAAAGAGTGTGGGCGGGGATGACAATATTTCTTCCCGAAGGGTTGTTCCTGGAGGGCGCCATACGGATTTCCTGAATGGCAGTCTCCCCGGATAGAAGCTGGGTGCCGGCCACCACCTGTTCATCGTATCCTGGGGCCAAGGCAGTTAATGTGTACTGGCTGTAAGGCTGATTTGCTTCAGGTTCCAGAGAATAATCCCGGTTAGGGGCGGGAAGCTCGATGGTCTGGGTTTGACCGGATTCATTGGTGGTCACTTCTTCAATTATCTGATCCGGATTTCCCATATATGAGATTCGGATGGTGGCACCGGCCACAGGGGTGTATCCGGAGCCTGACGTGATAGATATTTTCAGTCGTCCCATAGACTGGGTGCCGACCTGGGCCGGACAAAGGATGGCAGGACGGGATTGGGAGGGATCAGTCATAAAGAGAAAACTCCTTAAAATTTTGTTCTGTTTTTATTGTATGAAGGTTGGCTGGAAAATGTTTGCTAAATAAAATTTATGCGACCTAAATTTTATTTAGGGATAAAATGACTTGTATTATCTCTGAGAGTATGATATACTTTTGAAAGTTTAAGAAGAAGTTGGGTTTACAAAGGGGTGAATCGTATTTTTATACACTTAAAGTTGTAGATCCTCTTTTTTTTTGAAAAAATATGCATAAAATGTATAATTATTCCAAAAAATAGCTATTTATATGCATATACATACATAGCCGGCAAGTAAGCCTGCGACAATTAAAATGATACAAGCGTCAGCACCAAGCGATCCGTGTATCATAGGCGTCAAAATATCTTTTGATGCCTTCATCATTAAAATGCGTTGAAAGGAACAGGTGATGAGATGAAAGCTTTTTTAATACTGGCGGACGGGCATGTTTTTGAAGGCAGAAGCATTGGCGCGGTAAAAGAAACCATCAGTGAAATTGTATTCAATACTTCAATGACAGGCTATCTTGAGATTCTGACAGACCCATCCTATGCCGGAGAGGCTGTGGTAATGACATATCCTTTAATTGGCAACTATGGCGTATGTTGTGAAGATATGGAGGATGAGCTGCCCTGGCCGGACGGCTTTATTGTGCGGGAACTGTGCCGGGAACCCAGCAATTTCCGCAGTGAGACAGCCCTTGAACAGTTTTTAAAAGCCCATGACATTCCCGGAATCGAGGGCATTGATACCCGCGCCCTTACAAAGATTTTAAGAACCCAGGGAACCATGAATGGCATGATCACCACCAATGAGAATTTTGATCTTGAAGAAGTTCTCCCCAAAATAAAGGCTTTTAAGGCTCACGATGTTGTGGGCAGAGTTACCTGCAAAGAAACGGGATTTGTTCCGGCGGATGTGCCCAAGGATTGGGATGGCCCACGTCTTAAAGTAGCTCTCATGGATTTTGGCGCTAAGAAAAATATTGCCGGCGAGCTGTCCAGAAGAGGATGCGATGTGACCATCTACCCGGCCTACACTTCCGCGGAAGAAATCTTGCAGTCAGCGCCTGACGGGATCATGCTCTCTAACGGACCGGGAGACCCTAAGGACTGCGGCCCCATCATTGCTGAAGTTAAGAAAATGTTTGATTCAGATATCCCTATGTTTGGTATCTGCCTGGGCCATCAGCTTCTTGCTCTGGCCAACGGCGCCGATACCCGAAAAATGAAGTGGGGGCACCGTGGCGCCAACCATCCGGTAAAAGATCTTGAGACCGGACGGGTATATATTTCCACCCAGAATCATGGTTATGTTGTCGCTGACCGGACAGTGCCCGATGATGTGGCTGAAGTCAGTTTCAGAAATGCCAATGATGCCACAACAGAAGGACTTCACTATCTTGGGAAGGATGTATTTACTGTCCAATTCCACCCGGAAGCCTGTGGAGGGCCTCAGGATACCGCGTTCCTCTTTGACCGTTTTATCAATATGATGGAGGTTTGTAAAAATGCCGAAGAAGAATAATATCAAAAAGGTTTTAGTCATCGGTTCCGGTCCCATTGTTATCGGACAGGCAGCAGAGTTTGATTACGCCGGAACACAGGCATGCCGTTCTTTAAAGGAAGAAGGCATTGAAGTTGTGCTGGTCAATTCCAATCCGGCAACCATTATGACTGATAAAAATATTGCCGATAAGGTTTACATTGAGCCGTTAAACGCGGAGGTTTTGAAAAAGATCATTATTAAAGAAGAACCGGACAGCATCCTGCCTACACTGGGGGGCCAGGCAGCTTTAAATATCGCCATGGAATTGGATGAGGCCGGATTTTTAAAAGAGCATCAGGTTGAGATGATCGGAACATCTTCCGAGACCATTAAAAAAGCGGAAGACCGGCTGGCCTTCAAGGAAACTATGGAGAAGATCGGCGAGCCCTGCGCTCCCAGTGAGGTCTGCACAACCCTCCAGGGCTGTATTGATTTCGCCCAAAAGATCGGGTTCCCTGTGGTTATCCGCCCGGCCTATACACTTGGAGGCAGCGGCGGCGGTATCGCCCACAATATGCAGGAACTTCACGACATTGCCACCAACGGTCTGAGATTAAGCCGTGTGGGCCAGGTTCTTGTAGAGCGGTATATTGGCGGCTGGAAAGAGATTGAGTATGAAGTGATGCGGGACAGCTACGGCAACTGTATTACTGTCTGCAACATGGAAAATATTGACCCGGTCGGCGTTCACACCGGCGACAGTATTGTTGTGGCCCCGTCTCAGACTCTGGCGGACAAAGAATACCAGATGCTGCGTACATCCGCATTAAAGATCATTACAGAACTGAACATCCAGGGCGGCTGCAACGTTCAGTACGCTTTAAAACCGGACAGCTTTGAGTATTGTGTCATTGAGGTGAATCCCCGTGTCAGCCGTTCTTCCGCTTTGGCTTCAAAGGCTACCGGATATCCAATCGCAAAAGTGGCGGCAAAGATCGCTTTAGGCTATGCTCTGGATGAAATCAAAAACGCCGTGACCGGCAAGACTTTTGCCAGCTTTGAGCCGGCTCTGGACTATGTTGTTGTTAAAATTCCAAAATGGCCTTTTGATAAGTTTGTCAGCGCGAAACGTACACTTACCACACAGATGAAAGCCACCGGCGAAGTTATGAGTATCTGCACGAACTTTGAGGGGGCTCTTATGAAAGCTCTCCGCTCTCTGGAGCAGAATATTTACAGCCTTCACTATGGAGATTTCGATAAACTGACCGATGAGGAGCTGGAAAAACAGCTTTACGCCATTGATGACCACCGTCTGTTCTGTATCGCCGAGGCCATCCGCCGTGGGTATTCCCTGGAGCATATTCATGAGATCAATAAGATCGACATGTGGTTTTTATATAAGATCAAAAATCTGGTAGATATGGAGCATCGGCTGAAAACCGAGGAGCTGACGCCGGAACTGTTAAAAGAGGCTAAAAGGATCGAGTTCCCTGACCGGGTGATCGCCCAGCTTACAGGATTGTCTGAGGCCCAGGTGAAGTCCATGCGCTACCGCAATGATATCATTGCCTCCTTTAAAATGGTAGATACATGCGCCGCTGAGTTTGAGTCGGAGACGCCTTACTATTATTCCTGCTTTGGCAGCGAAAATGAGGTGGAGCGGGATGAGATGCGCAAGAAAGTCCTTGTCCTTGGTTCCGGTCCCATCCGTATCGGACAGGGTATTGAGTTTGACTACTGTTCTGTTCACTGTGTGTGGGCATTAAAAGAGTGCGGCTATGAGACGATTATCGTCAATAACAATCCGGAAACTGTAAGTACAGACTTTGATATCGCCGATAAACTTTATTTTGAACCGTTGACGCCGGAGGATGTGGAAAATATTGTCCGTCTGGAAAAACCTGACGGCGCTGTTGTCCAGTTTGGCGGACAGACAGCTATCAAATTGACCCAGGCTGTAATGAAAATGGGCGTTCCTATCCTTGGCACCGCCGCCGAGGATGTGGACGCGGCGGAAGACCGCGAGCTGTTTGACGAGATCCTTGAACAGTGCAAGATCCCACGCCCTCAGGGTACAACAGTATACACCACTGAGGAGGCCTTAAAAGCCGCTAATATGCTTGGTTATCCCGTTTTGGTGCGCCCATCCTATGTTCTGGGCGGACAGGGTATGCAGATCGCTGTCAACGACGGGGATATTGTGGAGTTTATGCAGATCATTAACCGGGAAGTCCAGGAACATCCCATCCTTGTAGATAAATATCTTATGGGCAAGGAAGTGGAAGTGGACGGCGTGTGCGACGGCAAGGATGTTTTGATTCCGGGTATTATGGAACATATTGAGCGGGCAGGCATTCACTCCGGCGACAGTATTTCCGTTTATCCGGCACAGACATTGTCCGACCCTATTATTGAACAGATCGAGGATTATACCGCCAGACTGGCCAGAGCCCTTCATGTAAAAGGCCTTTTAAACATACAGTTTATCGTCCATGAAGACCAGGTGTATGTTATCGAAGTCAACCCCCGTTCCAGCCGTACCGTGCCTTATATCAGCAAAGTGACCGGCATTCCTATTGTGGATATTGCCTCTAAGGTTATTGTTGGCAAGACTATCGCTGAGCTGGGATATAAGCCGGGACTTCAGAAAAAATCCGACTATATTGCCATTAAGCAGCCGGTATTCTCCTTTGAAAAGCTTCGGGGAGCTGAGACAAGTCTCGGCCCGGAGATGAAATCCACGGGAGAAGTTCTCGGCATTGCCAAAACCTTTAATGAAGCTCTCTATAAATCCTTCCTGGGAGCAGGCATTAATCTTCCGCGGACAAAGAAGATGATCTGCACCGTAAAGGACAGCGACAAGGCGGAACTTGTCCCCATCGCAGCCCGCTTTGCGGCTATCGGCTATACGATCTATGCTACCCGCTCCACAGCGGATGCCCTCATTGCGGGAGGCGTTCCTGCCATTAAGATCAGGAAGATCTCCGACGGATCACCCAATGCTTTGGATCTGATCCTGGACGGCGTTGTGGATCTTGTTATTGATACACCGACTCAGGGACACGGCATGGATAAGACAAGAGACGGATTCCTTATCCGCCGAAACGCCATTGAGACCGGCGTCACCTGTCTTACAAGCCTTGACACAGCCAAAGCGCTGCTGACAAGTATTGAAAGTGAAAATATGGACACGCTGACTGTTGTAGATATCGCGTCCATCTAAGTTGCGGATATGCCCGTTGCCGGCGGAGATATTCCCATTAATCAGTTAAAAATAAGATCAGGCCAGGGCAAAAACTGCCCTGGCCTTTTGTATCCTTGAAAACTGTCAGGCATGATTCTTTCAGTTCATAAATTAACGGCCCAAAGCATATAAGTAGTAACAGTTCAGGGCGCAAGGGCGGCTTTGCCAATGGCGCAGACTGAACTGTTGCTGTAAGTACATAGACAACTCTCCTCCAGGAGGGAGCAAAGGCAAGTTTTGAAAACAGACAGGAGGGCGTATGGAAGGACAGATTTCTTTTGTAAAAATGGAAGGGGCCGGAAACGACTATGTTTATGTGGATTGCTTTGACCAGTATGTGAAAAATCCTCAGCTTCTGGCAAGGAAAGTCAGCAGCCGCCATTTCGGCGTTGGAAGTGATGGGCTGATCCTGTTAAAGCCTTCCCCAAGGGCTGATTGTTTTATGGATATTTATAACAGCGACGGCTCCCGTGGGAGAACCTGCGGGAATGGGCTGCGCTGCGCGGCCCGATATATGTGGGAGAAATCTGGGAAGACAAAGACAGATCTGCGCATTGAAACACTGTCAGGGATATGCCGGGCCTACGTTCATCCTCTCAATGAGCGCCGGTGCTGGGTTCAGGTGGACATGGGCCGTGGGTTTGTCCGGAACGTTCCTGTGCCTGTGAGGGAGCTGGGGAGATTTCTGCCGGCGGGAATATTTGTCTCCTGGGCCTGTCTGTGCGATATCGGTAATCTCCACTGTGTTGTCATGGTCAAAGACTGGCGGGAGGTGAAAGAAAAGCCGGTTTTAGAAGAATTGGATATGAACAGGGTGGGGCATTTCCTGGAAAATTATCCTGATTTTGGGGAAAAGGTGAATGTAGAAGTGTGCGCAAAAATTCGCGCTCCCCAAAAAGAAATTTACGTTTCCGAAACGGAGGTTTGCGCCCCCGGAAATCTGGCGGTGAGGGCCAGGGTGTGGGAGCGGGGGAGCAAAGAAACATTGTCATGCGGCAGCGGTGCCTGCGCCATTTATCTGGCGGCGTCCCGGATGATCAAGGCAGACGAGGCGCTGCCCAATGGCGGGGAGTCCAGTTGTCAGCCCATGAAACAGTGCTGTGTGTTCATGCCCGGCGGCCGCCTCCACGTGGAAAATATCGGCGGCCATCTTTTTCTCGGCGGCTATGCCACAGAAGTTTTTACGGGAAAGGTCTAGGTGGATGTTCCTGGCTGCTGTTTGCAGAGTGAACCAATGTCAGTTCGTTAGGAAGAAAAAAATCCGGAGGCATAATTTGCAAAATCCGGGTGTTGCAACTTGGAGAAAAATGCGATATCCTATTTTATATAGTGGTTTTGCCGCCAGGTATGGTGCGGCAGGACGGTTACTTCTTTAAATTATCGGACGGGAAAGTTTAGGAGAAAAAGAATGCTGTACAGATTTCTTACATATGTGAACTCAACCAGCAGCCAAACAACATATGCCAATATTGCCTATTATATCAGCAACAATTTTTCAAAGATCATCCATATGAATCTGGAAGAGCTGGCCGATGCCTGCTATGTGTCCCAGGCCACCATCAGCAGATTTTGCCGCTTTCTGGGATTTGAGAGTTTTACCCATTTTAAAATGGAGTGTCAGAGGTCTTTGAGGGACGGAGAGCGGCGGATCAATGATATATGCAGCACAAGCAGCAAGGGCGATGAGGAATACCAGTATTTTTTTCGCGGTTATGGGGACGAGATCATCAGTGAACTGAAAGATTTTATAAATACAATGGATATAAAGCGCCTTGACCAGCTTTTGGACAGGATACACAATACATCGGATGTGGCGCTGTTTGGCATACACCGGTGTTCGTCGGTGATCCAGGAGCTTCAGTTTTCTTTTGCCCTTAAAGATAAGTTTGTAAAAGCTTATTCCGGTTTTACTCATCAACTGGAGTGCGCCAAAACTTTAAATGAGGACAGTCTGGTCATTGTCTTTACGGCCAAAGATGGTTTCTGGTTTGAGGCCCACGATGTAGTTGACGCCCTGGCAAAAAGCAAATGCTATAAGATTCTGGTTACTACGGAGAAAAATGGTGAGCGCCAGGACATTTTTGATGAAGTTTATTTCCTTGGCAGCGGCCGTGGGCGGGGCAGCCTTTATGTTATGGCCAACTACAGTGAAGCGATGATCAGCCGCTATTTTACCAGATATTAAGAAACTATGGTTACTGTTTAATGGTGAATGGTAACGAAATGCTTATGCCGAGAGGCTGAGAAAGGTACGGAGGACAGACCAATGGTAAGCAAAAAAATAGTTATTAACAATGACCTTGGGATCCATTTGCGGCCGGCGGGAAAGCTGGCTGACGCGGGGATGCACTATTCCTGTTCCATTTATCTGGCCCGCAACGGAAAGCGGGTCAATGGGAAGAGCCTGCTGAGCATTTTAAGCCTTGGTATTAAAAAGGGCTATGAAGTGGAGATTCAGTGTGATGGCAAAGATGAGCAGGAAGCGCTGGATGCGTTTGTAAAAATTCTGGAGGACAATGGGTGATGGGACAAAATTGTAGAAAATGCGGGGCGCCGCTGGAGCCGGAGGCAAGTTTCTGTACTGTTTGCGGCGCTGCTGTGCATGATCGCCAGGAATCAGGTATCAGTGATGCCTCCAAGGCGAAAAACCGGAAAAAAGCAGGGATTATTATGGGCTGTCTGGCTGGCAGCGCGGCAGTTATTGTCCTGTTGGCGGTGGTTTTGATTGGACGGCCCTGGGATAAAAAAGCCGTCTTGGAAAGTTCCCCGGAATTTGTTGTGGAAACAGGTTCTGGCAATGGAAATGGAAATGATCAAAAGGGTGAGATTTATGTCCAAAGCAAGGGAGAGGATGAGACCGGGGAGTCTGGCAGCAGCCAGACATCTTTGGAGAGCCGTTCAGAATCGGAAAGTGAAAATGCTGCTGCTGAAAAAAACGATAAAACAGTAGGGTCCCAGATCATTCTCCCGGCGAATTTTACTTTTTCAGATGAGGAATGGAACCGTTTAAGTTATGCAGGCGCATGGCTTGCGGCACTTCTCTCCGATGATGAGCTTGCCGGCGGTACTGCCTTTGAAGTTGGAAATATGACAAAGCCGTCGTTGGAAAGATATGTTATGGCATTGATGACAAACATTTACGCCGATGATGAAACCTATTCCAGAGACAGAGAATTTGAGGAGAATCTTGGCCTTGTGGGGGATGGGAAAAACTATATAGCCTATTCAAAGAAAACGGTTGATGTCCTTCTTGGCAATACCCTTGGGTATGCACCAGAGACCTCTCTGATAGAGAACGGCAGCGCTTCCGGTGACGGTATGTCCTTTGACGGTGAAAATTATTATTGGGAAGATCGGGAGTATCCCGTTGTTTATGAACTGCGCTTCTGCGGATGTGAGGTGGAGGATAATCTGGCGGTAACAGAGGCCGAGCTGATGGCATCAAACGGCAGCGGATATTATCCCTCCGGAATTTATAAAATATGGTGGCAGAAAGATGACAAGAGCAATCTGGGTTATGTGATTATACGGATTCAAAAGGTATTTGAGGCGGCACCTCAAAGTGTCCAGGCTGAGGCGTCATCAACGCTCATATCCTATGAACGGGCGGATAAGTATCAGGTGTCCAATGTACTCGACCATGATTTGTCCACCGCCTGGGTGGAGGGCGTAAATGGCTATGGAGAAGGGGAGAGTATTTTACTTACCTTTGACACAGCACAGGCGCTCCATGGTATACGAATCTGCGGCGGCTACCGGAAAAACGCGGCAACCTACCAGGAAAACGGAAGAGTGACCTCTTACCGGCTTGAATTTTCCGACGGAACCGTTATGGATGTGAATATGGGGGATTATCCGTCGGATGGAATGCTTGGAAAGGCTCCAGCAGGCGTTATGGGCTGGGAAACTGTGCTTTCAACAGACGGCAGAGAGTGGCAGGGCTGGGACAGCCTTAAATCAGGTATGGATTATATTTCTTTTGGCAAAGCGGTCACCACGGATTATGTCCGCCTTACAATTCTTGCCGTAGCACCGGGAACGGTGTATGAGGACACATGTATTACAGAGATTGAGGTTTATTAATGACAGCCGGAAACACTAGTGTTTCCGGTTTTTTAAAACTCTGTAGATCAGACCGATGGCGTACAGAAGCACCGGTACGGCCACCGTGGCAAAGATGGAAGCCCGAAGCAGTCCCTGAGCCAGTTCCCCTTCCATCAGGGAAAAGATGAGGGTGCAAAGGTACAAAAGAATAAGAAGAACGGCACCTGCCAAGGCAACAAAACGTTTAATTTTATTATACATAAAAACTCCTTTGGGTTGGGTGATGCATGAATGTTTCGCTATCTAATATTTTACATGAGAAAATGTAAAAATGCAAGCTAAGGTCCGCTGCTCATTTTCCGGATCATGGGTTATCGGGAATGGGATGGAATAAAAAAAAGCCAGATGGGAAAACTTCAGAGGACGGTGTTCCTGGAAAAAACAGGAACAAAAAACGTTTAGGTGGAATCATAACAGGAGGAAGTTGGATGAAACGACCATTAATTTTTTTATGTCTGGCCTTTTGCGGAGTGCTGTTAATGTTTGTTCCGGATAAAAACTATCAGAGGGAGATCTCGGACAAGATTTTGCGGTTTCATGTGATCGCCAACAGCGACAGCTTTCAGGATCAGCAGTTAAAAATCCAGGTGCGCGATGCGATTCTTGATTTTTTGCGGGAACCTTTAGCTCAATGTGAGAGCAGGGAGGAGTGTGAGGCGGCGGTTTTGGAAAATCTGTCGGGAATCGAGGCGGCTGCCCTGGCCTGTGTGCGACAGCAGGGGTATGATTACAGCGTTGACGCTGCGCTGACAAATCAGTATTTTCCGGAAAAAACTTATGGGGATATGACTTTTCCCAGAGGCTTCTACCAGTCCCTTACAGTGGATATTGGCAGCGGAAGGGGGCGGAACTGGTGGTGTGTCCTTTTCCCAAGCCTGTGTTTTACCGACGCTGTCACAGCAGATGTGGGTGAGGAGTCACGGGAAACCCTTGAGAATACATTAACGCCTCAGACTTACGAGACGCTTCTGGAAGGGGCTCATGTCCAGATTCGTTTTAAAATTTGGGAAATCATTGATCATTTGTTTTTGAAATGAGGTTGAATAATCAGCACATTTACGTTAAAATAAGTCCGAGCCCCCGATGCGGGCATCGGGGGCCTGGTTCATTGCCAGAAAGAATAAAGTCGCAGGCAGGGTGCCAGAATTTATCAATTTTGGAGCCCCTGTGCATAGATAATAATAAAAAAGAGGTTATTTTATAATGGAAGAAAAACTGACAGTTGCAGTCTTATTTGGCGGACAGTCATCGGAACATGAGGTTTCATGTATGTCTGTTGTGAATATTGTTTCTGCAATGGATAAGGAAAAGTATGATATACATATGATCGGGATCACAAAAGATGGGAAGTGGCTTCTTGTGGATGATCTCGACAAGGTTAAGGAGGACACATGGCGTGAGAGCGACGTACAGGCGATTTTAAGCCCTGACGCGGAGGATCACGGCATTTTGTGTGTGAAAGATGGAAAACTTGAAAGGCTTCATGTGGATGTGGTTTTTCCGGCGCTTCACGGTATGTACGGGGAGGACGGAACCGTCCAGGGACTTCTGGAATTGTCCAGGATACCTTATGTTGGCTGCGGGGTTTTGGCATCGGCCATTTCCATGGATAAGGTTTATACGAAACAGATCGTGGACACACTGGGAATCCGCCAGGCCAGATATGTGGTGATCCGTCATACAGATCTGGAGGATATGGCCGGCTGCATCGCCAGAGTAGAGGAAACCCTGGATTATCCTGTGTTTGTTAAGCCGTCAAAAGCCGGTTCCTCCAGGGGCGTCACTAAAGCCTCCGACGCGGCACAGCTTGAGGAAGGCTTGAGGGAAGCGATCCGCCATGACTCCAAGATCCTTGTGGAGGAAACCATCGTTGGGCGGGAGATTGAGTGCGCCGTCTTAGGCGGCTATGATCCAAAAGCTTCCGGCGTGGGCGAAGTGCTGTCGGCAGACTCGGCCCTGTACTCCTATGAGGCCAAATATTTTAACGCGGACTCACGGACAGATATACACCCGGCATTTCCGAAAGGGGTGCTGGATGAAGTGCGGGATGACGCTGTCCGGATTTTTAAGGCGGTGGACGGCTACGGCCTTGCCCGCGTAGACTTTTTCCTGGAAAAGGATACCAATCAGGTTGTCTTTAACGAGATCAACACCCTCCCCGGCTTTACCGGCATCAGCATGTACCCCATGCTCTGGGCCGATAAAGGGGTGGACGCGTTTACCCTTATTGATACACTCATCGCCCAGGCGTTTAAGCGCTTTGGCGCATAAGGAGGAGTTACCGTGGTAAAAGACGCTCCGATCGGTGTGTTTGACTCCGGTGTGGGTGGACTTACCGTTGTGCGGGAGATCATCCGCCAGCTTCCCTCGGAAAATGTGGTCTATTTTGGTGACACAGCCCGTGTGCCTTATGGCAGTAAGTCACAGAAAACCATTATCGAGTACACACGTCAGATCATTCATTTTTTAAAGACAAAACATGTAAAGGCCATTGTTATCGCCTGTAATACGGCCAGCGCCTACGCGCTGGATACGGTGGCCCCCGAAGTAGATGTGCCTATTATCGGTGTAGTACGGCCAGGGGCATACACCGCGGCCTGCACAACGTCCACGGGAAATATCGGGGTCATTGGGACTGAGGGTACTATTAATAGTGGAATTTACACATCGGTGCTTCATGAATATAATCCCTCATTTAATGTGATCGGGAGGGCTTGTCCTCTTTTTGTACCTCTGGTGGAAGAAGGTCTGTTAAATGATTCTGTGACTGATGAGATCGCCTCCAGATATTTGAAAATCTTAAAAGATGCCAAAGTAGATACGCTGATCCTTGGCTGCACTCACTATCCCTTGATCCGCAGCACGATCCGCAGGATCATGGGGGAGGATGTCAATCTGGTGAATCCGGCCTATGAGACAGCTATCAGTCTTCGGGCCATGTTGAAGGAGAAAGGACTTTACCGGGAGAGCGGCGAGCCTCACTACCGCTTTTTTGTCAGTGATGGTACAGATAAATTCAGCGCTTTCGCAAACTCTATCCTGCCGGTCCAGCTTATTGAGACCCGGCTGGTGCCTATAGATGAATATTAGTTTAACTATTCAGCCGCGCAAGCGGCGGTAAAGCAGCGTTAGCTGCGGGAATCCGAGAGGCAGGGCTGAATAGTTACATATTAGCTTAGAATTAGAAAAGGAAGGTTTTACTTATGACAAAAGATGTCATTGTTTCCATCAGCGGACTGCAGATGGACGCGGACCAGGCTATGCCGCTAGAAGTCATCACTGTGGGCAGTTACTATTATAAAAATGGAAAACATTACATTTTATTCGATGAAATGTCTGAGGATGGCCAGGAACAGACGAGAAATACCATTAAAATCACAGACAACCGGGTGGATGTGATCAAAAAGGGCGAGAGCAGCGTTCATATGATCTTTGAGCCGGATACAAAAAATATGACTTATTATCAGACGCCATTTGGCAATCTTCTTGTGGGGATCAATACTCTGGGCATTTCCCACAAGGAGGATGACTTAAATATCAATACAAAAATTGATTATGCTCTGGATGTGAATTACGCGCATATGTCCGACTGTTCCATAGAGATCAATATTAAATCCAAAGAGGATAAAAATTTCCGATTACAATAGAGGAGGGTTATAATGAAAATTAAAAAAGCTATCATCCCGGCAGCCGGGCTGGGAACACGTTTTCTTCCGGCAACTAAGGCTCAGGCCAAAGAGATGCTGCCCATCGTAGATAAGCCTACGATCCAGTATATTGTGGAGGAGGCGGTAGCCTCAGGTATTACCGACATTATTATTGTCACAGGAAGAAATAAAAAGCCTATCGAAGACCACTTTGACCGTTCCATGGAGCTTGAGATGGAGCTGGAAAAGGCTCAAAAGCAGGAAATGCTTGACCTTGTCCGTCATATTTCCGAGATGGCCAACATATATTATGTACGTCAGAAAGAGGCAAAGGGTCTGGGTCACGCTGTACTGACAGCCCATAATTTTATTGGCAATGAGCCTTTTGCCGTTATGCTTGGGGATGATGTAGTAGAGGCAAAGAAGCCCTGTATCGGTCAGATGATTGATATCTATAATGAATATCGTACAAGTGTTCTCGGCGTTCAGAAGGTAGATGAGAGCGTTGTGAGCAAGTACGGTATCGTGGACTGCAAACAGATTGATGACAGGGTTTACAAAGTCCGGGATCTGGTGGAAAAACCAAAGCAGGAGGAAGCGCCGTCCAATATTGCTATTTTAGGCCGCTATATTCTTACGCCGGACATTTTTGACTATTTGAGAAATCAGGGTGCCGGGGCAGGCGGTGAGATCCAGCTTACAGACGCTCTGCGCCGCCAGGCCCAGGACTGCGCTATGTATGCCTACGACTTTGTGGGTAAACGCTACGACGTGGGCTCAAAGATCGGTTTCCTCCAGGCAAATGTAGAGTTCGCTCTGAGAAACCCGGATCTTCGTCAGGAAATGATCAACTATCTGGATCAGCTTCATGATCACATGGATGAAATGATAAAAGTTGACTGATATTTTATTTATCTTTTACGATAGAAATCAGTACACATAATCCATGGTTTTATGGTATAATAGCCACAAAGTGGCTATTATACCGCTTTATAACCGGCGTATGAACCGGACTGACAGATGGGAGGAATTATTATGGCAGGTAATCTTATTATTGCGATCAACAGACAGTATGGCAGCGGCGGCAAAGAAATTGGCACAAAACTGGCCAAAGATCTGGGCATACCAATCTATGACCAGGAGATTCCGGAGATGGCCGCTAAAAAGAGCGGCATCCGCAAAGATTATTTTGAAAAAGTTGACGAAAAGCCTACAGATAGTTTCCTGTACGCTTTGGCGATGAACACTTTTTCAATGAATGGAACAATGAATCCTTTTGACCATGCGTTGTCCAGCGACCGCCTTTTTAATATCCAGGCGGAAGTTATCCAGGATCTGGCAAAAGAAGGTCCCTGCGTGATCATTGGGCGCTGTGCCGAGTATATCTTGAGAGATGAACCCAACAGGATCAGTGTCTACATCTGCAGTCCTATGGAAAAGAGGATCGAGCGGATCTGCCGTCTGTATCAGCTTTCTGAAAAAGAGGCGCAAAAGAAGATCATGTCTATTGATAAAAAGCGGGACAGCTATTATGGCTATTATGCGGGGAAGGACTGGAGAGGCTGTTCCAGCTATAATCTGTCCATTGATTCCGGCATTTTAGGCATTGAAAATACAGTGGAGATGCTTAAAAACTATATTCAGCTTCGGCAGAAATGATATTTTTTTCACATACGATATTTCCTTTTTGGAAAAAATAGAGTATACTATTGTCTTGGAAGAAAGTCACAGGCACCGTTCGTCCGCAGCACCTCTTTGCCGGGCCGGTTTTATGCCGGGTTTAGGGGAGCCGGGAGTTGGATGCCATTATAACAATCTATGGAGGAATTATTTTATGTTAGTATCAGCAAAAGAGATGTTGACAAAGGCGAAAGCCGGACATTACGCAGTTGGTCAGTTTAATATTAACAATCTTGAGTGGACAAAGTCTATCCTGCTGACAGCTCAGGAGTTAAATTCTCCGGTAATTCTTGGTGTTTCCGAAGGTGCCGGAAAATATATGGCAGGTTACAAGACTGTTGTAGGTATGGTCAACGGTATGCTTGAGGAACAAAATATTACTGTTCCTGTAGCTCTCCATCTGGATCACGGCTCCTATGAAGGCTGCTTTAAATGTATCGAAGCAGGTTTTTCATCTATTATGTTTGATGGTTCCCATTATCCCATCGAAGAAAATGTGGCAAAGACCAAAGAGCTTGTTGCTATCTGCAATGAAAAAGGAATTTCTCTGGAAGCGGAAGTTGGCTCTATCGGTGGTGAAGAAGACGGCGTAGTCGGTATGGGCGAAGTTGCTGATCCTAAAGAATGTAAAGCGATCGCTGATCTCGGCGTGACTATGCTTGCTGCAGGTATTGGCAATATTCATGGAAAATATCCTGCAAACTGGCAGGGATTAAGCTTTGAGACTCTGGATGCTATCCAGCAGCTTACAGGGGATATGCCTCTGGTACTTCACGGCGGCACAGGAATCCCTGCGGACATGATCAAAAAAGCCATCTCTCTGGGCGTATCAAAGATCAATGTAAATACAGAGTGCCAGCTCGCTTTTGCGGAAGCTACACGTAAGTATATTGAAGCTGGAAAGGATCTTGAAGGCAAGGGCTACGACCCACGTAAACTTCTGGCTCCTGGGGCTGAAGCGATCAAGGCTACAGTTAAAGAGAAGATGGAACTTTTTGGTTCTGTTGGAAAAGCCTGATCTGTGATGGGACAGCCAGCCCAGTTATAATTAAAGCCTGCCATATCCATAGGAAATACCTTTGGAAATGGCAGGCTTTATATATCACAAAACGCATTTTCTGTTATATAAAAACGCTTGGCAAAGCTCACACTGGGGCGGATGGAGCTATGAAGCTGTGGAAACGGGGATTTTTAATAGCTGTCCTGCGTAGATCAGGTTGGGAGTTCTCAGATCATTGATCTGGATCAGCTCTTCCACAGAAGTATTGTATCTTTGGGCAATGCTCCACAGAGTATCTCCTGAGCGGATGGTGTAGTACCTGTAATCCGGGGAAGAAACAGGCGTTTGTGAACCGGGGATGATAAGCCGCTCTCCGGTATAGATCAGATCCGGGTTGGAGATTGCGTTGGCAGAGACAATCCTGGAGATGGTGGTGTCAAAACGCCGGGCGATGGACCACAGAGTGTCTCCGGCACGCACAGTATAATCTGTGTCCTGAGATGTTGTGGGAGCCGGCCCAGGGTTTGGAGAGACAAGGCCGGAGGTATCCAGTATGGTGGAGGTGAAATAATTCCGGTCAACGCGGCCATTGATTCCGTCAACCCTTCCCGCGTCTGTATACTGCCAGCCGCTCCACCACCCCCAGTACAGCGGGTCTTCCACCGCGTCAGAACCATATTCTGCCGCCCAAAGGGGATAGGAGGAGAAGGAGGCATCAAGGCGTCGGGCATTGGAAATATCGCTGTAGATCACCGGTTTTTTGCCGGTGTAGGCTTCCAGGCTTTCCAAAAAAACTTTGGCAATAGTCTGTACCTGGGCGTCATCCAACCCGGCCAGATCTTCAAAATCCATGGCGGGACGGCAGTCAAAAGTTTTGCCGGAGAGCAGGATGGCAAAAGCGTGGGCCTGAAGGCGGGCCTGGGATGAATTCCGTGCAGTGACATAATAATAGGCGCCAACCTTTAACCCGGAAGCCTTAGCGCCGGCGTAATTTCTCTCAAAAAAAGGATCGGTGTAGGAGGCGCCCTCCCCCGCCCGTATATAGACGATCTCTACGCCGTTTTGGCTCACCCGGTTAAAATCTATATATCCCTGCCACTGGCTGACGTCAATGCCGGGGATTAAATCTTGACGGTCTGGCGGGATGGAAGCGCCGTAAACTCTGGCGGCATAGGCACAGGTTAGTATAAGGATTCCGGTCAGGAGAAAAATAAAAGTTGTCTTTTTCACTTTAAACCTCCTGTTTTTGACTTGTGGGAATGATGATATCCCACTACTACAATATGACAAAAATCGGGAAAAGTGAAAATCCGGTCGAAACTTTGAAAAATGAAAAATCCGCGTCTCTCTCTTTGAAAAGAAAGAGACACGGATCTTTTTGTCAGCAGATCAAACTCCGGGGAATTTCATATCTTTATATTTCTGGTAAGCGTCTTTGATAGATGCCTGGTTTTTCATAAAATCAATGCGTGTGGCCACGATCTCATCCAGGTGAAGTTCCCGGGAGGCGTTTTCGTTTCTGTCTCTGCAGAGACCGTTCTCGGCCAGGACAAATTTTACCTCCCCATTTTCATCGCGGACAAGATCACCGCCGGCGCCGCACACGGCGCATTCAAATGGGAACTGGATGCCGTCCCAGTGGGGTTCGCCTTTAAATACGAGGGAAGAGTGGCAGTTAGGACAGAGTCCTTCATTAGGGTCGCCCAGCCATGTGCGCTCTTCGTAAGGGGTATTGACCGCTTTGACAATATTTTCCCCCAGCTTATGGGCTCTCTGGATCTGTTCCGGGCGCAGCAGCACATTGCCGGGGCGGCCGTTGCGGATAGACATCATCTGATCTACAACTTTTATGGACTGTGTAAACATAGTAGCGCCGATACATTCTAAAGACAGCGTCTGCCAGTCGTGGCAGGAACCGCCCACGGCGATAATGCCGGCAACTAAGTGGGGATCCCGTTTTGCCTTGCCGATCTTGATCAGGAAGGACAACTCATAGGCGAGAAAACGCTGGGCAAAACGAAGATAAAGAGAGCTTGGCATGAGATCATAGGTTGGACATCCGATGATTACTGCGTCATGTTCGCGCATAGCTGCCACGATCTTATCCATATCGTCCTTTTGCTGGAGAACACAGCCGGTGTAGTCCCCTTTGCCCATGGCTACATCGCCCATGCTCATTGTACACGCCTCGCAGCCAAGGCAGGGTTCGATGTGATAATCAAAAAGATTGATCAGCGTACATTCACCGCCAGCCTCCATAACGGCGGATAATGCTTCCTTGACAAGAATTTCGCTGTTGCCGTTATGTCTTCCGGCTACAATACCCATAACTTTCATAAAATATTTCTCCTTTGCTTTTTAGTGTCGCCGCACACAGAGCAGCATGAATTATGAATTAAGTATAACATTGTTAAGAAAAAAACAGATGAATCAAATTTGAGAAAAAAACATTGGCTTTTTGCAGATTTGTTTCAGCTTGTCAGGAGAAAAACACAAACGGCCTTGCATTTCCCGTTTTTTGGTAATAAAATGATATCAGTTCAGCTATCGGGCTGTAAGCTACCTGAAAAACAGGAATAGAGAGCATACAAAAGATGGGAGCGGTTTTATGAATTTATTGCGAAAACGCCATGCCGGAATCACCCGTGCCGTTACCGTAGCTATTGCCGTACTTTTACAGTTGATCACTATGTTTATTCTTGTAACGTTGCTGCAGGAGTATGTGTCATGGTTTTATATTCTTTTTGAAATTTTCAGTATTTTTCTTGTTTGTATGCTGGTCAATGATGGCCAGGACTATGAATTTTACTGGGTGATCATCGTGCTGATCCTTCCGGTTTTCGGCTTTTTTCTCTATTTTATGTGGGGAAGAAAGCGGACAAACAGCAGAGAATATCGGCGGTTCAGGGAAGTCAAGGAAAAGGGTCTGAAATATAAAAAGCAGGACGAGGACGTGATCCGGGAATTTCGTCTGCTTCATCCAAACAAGGCGCAGATCAGCCGGCTTTTGATCCACTATGGGTATCCTCTGTATAAAAATACTCAGGTTACATATTTCCCTGTGGGAGAGAGAAAGTTTGAGGCTCTTATAAAAGATATGCGCCAGGCAACCCGGTTTATTTTTCTCGAATATTTTATTATTTATGAGGGAAAGATCTGGGAGGAGATCAAAGAAATTTTAAAGGAAAAGATCAGTCAGGGCGTTGAGGTACGCCTCCTCTTTGATGATTTCGGTTCACTTATGATCAATACAGAGGAATTTCGACATGAGCTGGCGGTCATGGGCGTTCGTTTCGGTATTTTCTCACCCATCCATGAAGGAACATCAAGGCTGACTTTTAACTACCGCAATCACCAGAAGATTGCTATTATTGACGGTAATATCGGCTACACCGGCGGTGTGAATATCGGGGATGAGTATGCCAATATTTATGAGCGTTTTGGCCACTGGAAAGACACGGCGGTGCGCCTGGAAGGGGATGGCGTCTGGGGGCTGACCTGTATTTTTCTTGAAATGTGGGAGTTTGTCAAAGGTTATGAGGATCTGGATTACACAAAATACAAGTCGCTGTATTCTATGGAAACTGCAGGGTTTGTACAGCCTATGGCCGATGGACCGGCTAATAATCCAAGCAATCCTATTGAGGAGACATACACCCATATGATCAATAAGGCCAGGGAGTATATTTATTTTACAACCCCCTATCTGGTCCTTGACGAAAAAATGGTCAACGATTTGTGCCGTGCCGCCCGCAGCGGCGTAGATGTGCGGATCATTACTCCCAGGAAGTATGATAAATGGTATGTCTACATGGTGACTGTATCCAATTATGGTAAGCTGCTGGCAAACGGAGTAAAGATTTATGAGTATGTCCCCGGATTTATCCACTCAAAGACGGCAGTAGCGGATGACGAGTGCGCCATCTGCGGAAGTATTAACATGGATTACCGCAGCTTTTATCTCCACTATGAGTGCGGTGTCTTTATGAGCGAGAACAAAGCAGTGCTGGATATCCGGGATGACATTTTGGAGACGATTGAAAAAAGTCAGCAGATTTTTTACGATGCATGGAAAAAGCGTCCGGTACATCAGCGGATCATTCAGTGGTGTCTGCGTCTCTTTTCCCCCATTTTGTGAGCTGCGCCGGTTAGAAGCGGGTCCGGTAGCCGCAGCGGCGGCAGAGGGGCTGGGTAATCTCATGGCGGGCAAAGCCATGGGATATGGCCAGACTTTTTGGGGAGGCAAGGATTTCCTGGATGTCCTGGGTAAAAATATTGCCGAGAGCCAGACCGCCGTTGCCATCCAGACAGCAGGGGACGACGGTGCCGTCCCACAGTATGGCGATGTGGGTCTTTAAGCCCTGGCAGGTCCCCCTGGGGCCAAAATCCGGCCCATCCATATCCGGCCAGGAAAATTCGTGGTCAAAACTTAAAAATGTATTTTTTGCCAGCTTCACGTCGGTGGTGGTGTAATTCCGGTAATCGGGAACTTCCGGCAGATGGAAAAAACGGGTCAGTTCATTTAAGATGTATCTGTTTTTTTCAAATTGAGGCTGGCTCATTTTTTCAGGGTCCAGATTCCAAAGGCGGAAAGCCGTGATTCCGTGGATGGGGGAGAATTTCACGGAAAATTCCAGGGCAGAGCGGACATATTCCTTAAAGGTCATGTCACCGGGAAGTCTTGTGTTTGCCTCAAAGCTGTGGAGGGAAAGGTTGATCTGGCGTATGGGCCGTGAGAGAAGAATTTTTTCTTTCTGGCCCAGCAGTGTGGCGTTGGTTGTTAAGTTTACATAAAAATTGTGCTTCGCTGCTAAGGCCAACAACTCATCCAGGTGGGGATGGGTCAGCGGTTCCCCTTTAACATGGAGACAGATGTAGTCCGTCAGTGGGCTGACAGCATTGAGAATATAGGCAAATTCCCGTGGGAAAATCATTCCGGGATTGCGTTTTGTGGGCGGACAAAAGGCGCAGCTAAGATTGCACCGGTTAGTAATTTCAATATAAATCTTTTTAAATCTTTTCTTCATTGTGATCCTTGTATTTCCTTAATATATCTGATATTTTAAGAGGGAAAGCATCAAAGATTATTTTAATCGCTAAAAGGCAAAAATGCCAGAGAAGTTTGTAAAAAAGAAGGTAAATGTGATGAAAAAAGTTTTGACTATCGCCGGTTCCGACTGCAGCGGAGGCGCAGGAATACAGGCAGATTTAAAAACAATGATGGCCCATGGTGTCTACGGTATGAGTGTGATCACCGCCCTGACTGCCCAAAATACAACAGGCGTCTACGGTGTGCTTGACGCTGGCGGGGATTTTGTCGGGAAACAGATGGACTGTGTTTTTACAGATATTTTTCCTGATAGTATAAAGATTGGTATGGTATCTAACAGTGATACGATTAAAGTTATTGCCGGAAAGTTGAAAGAGTACGGAGGACGAAACATTGTTATAGATCCGGTCATGGTGTCCACCAGCGGGTGCGCCCTTATGAGCCCGGAGGCCATGGACGCACTGATTGGCATCCTTCTGCCTATGGGTGATGTGATTACTCCCAATATTCCTGAGGCCCAAAAGCTGTGCGGTTTTTCCATAAAGAGCAGAGATGATATGACAAGAGCTGCTCAGGTGATCGGGAGTAATATTGCCGGGAGCGTCCTTATTAAAGGCGGGCACTTAACAGAAACCGCTGATGATCTTCTTTATACTCAGGGCGAGATCCGCTGGTTTAAAGGAGAGCGGGTTGCCACAGAAAATACTCATGGCACTGGCTGCACCCTGTCCTCGGCCATTGCCAGCAATCTTGCTTTAGGGTACAGTCTTGCGGACAGCGTGGCCAGGGCCAAAGATTACATTACCGGCGCCCTCAGGGACGGGATGAATATTGGACAGGGCAATGGTCCCCTTAACCATGGCTGGAATCGGTAAGACTTCTTAAAATATCCTTTGGGGACGGGCTGTCACAGTGGATGCGGTGGACAGCTTCGTGGATATGTTCCAGATAATGGGCGTCGGAGTCAGTAATGACCCGGCACTTGGAGAGATATGGGTTGTTCGCTTTGAGCTGGGGCAGACGGTTCATATCTTTTACCTCAACGCAGGTAAAGCGGCTGTCCGGAGGGATGAAGCCCAGATTAGAGAGGAGACTTGTGGAATTTTTGTCTATATGGGCCGGGATCATAATGCCTCCAAAGGACTTTGTCAGATCGTACACGTTGTCGAAAGAGATATCTGTGGCGTTAATGAGCAGATAGGGATAGCTTCCGAGAATCTCGTCGGTATGGGAGCAAATCGTCTGGCGGCCAAAAATATCTTCATTGTTGGGGATTTTTGGCAAATGTTTCTGAACATAGGCGTCAAAATCCATAGCTCCATCAAGGGAATCAAACAGGCACAGGACATGGACTTCCTCACTGGTACAAAGTTCCATGCCGGGGATCACCGTCAGCCCCAGCTTTTGTCCCGTGCGCACGACTGCCGGACAGTTTTGGCAGGAGTTGTGATCGGTCACAGCGATGACATCCAGGCCGATGAGGGAGGCCAGACCGGCAATGTTGGCCGGTGTCATATCCTCGTCCCCGCAGGGGGACAGGCAGGAATGAATATGCAGATCATAAGTCAGTGAAATCATAGCTTCTCCTTTTACGGCTGCGAAATCTCCTCCCACACTTTCAGGGCGGCTTCAAAAATGGGAAGCGTTGTGGAAAATACAGGGATACCCTGTTCCCGCGCTTTGTTCAGGCAGGCTTCATCAAATGACGTGCCTTCCGCCAAGATCACACAGGCGCAGTCCGTGAGGGCGGCCACAGCCAGAGTATTCATGTTGGCCATAACTGTAACCCAGGCGCACCCGGCGGGAGCCCGGCTCATGGCAATGCTCAAAAGATCACAGCAGAAAGGAACGGTAATTTCTGTATCTGTGTGTTCCGGAAGATACAGGGATGTAAAAATTTCTTTATCAACAAGTGTTTGAAGCGTCATAGATAAGCCTCCTTCTGGCTTTAATAATAAGGACAGACGTGATTGCAGTGGACACAGTCGCCTTTCCCAGGACATTTGGACGGGTCTTTTCCTTCAGGCAGGCTGGTAGGGCGTACACCTTCATTTTGGGCTTCAAGGTGAGCGTCTAAGAGGGATACTTCCCCCATAAGATTTTCGATATAGCGGCGTACAACCTGAATATCAACAGTGTTGTTTTGAGTCTGCGCCTCAAGGCTGTCCAGAAGTTCCATATAATTTTGTGAGAGATCATGGATATGGCCTTTCAGCACAGGGATACAGTAATCTTTGGAGGCATCTCCCCGGACGATATCCTCGGCGAGGGCCCGGCATGTGGGAGCCCCGCAGGCGCCGCAGTCAAGGCCGGGAAATTCATTGCACAGATTTTCCACTTCTTTAAGCATGCGTATGCTTTCAGAAAAACTATTGCCGAGACGAAAGACCGGTTCATATTGTACCGGTACGGTCCAATCCATGGGAGGATTTTCATAGTCTTCCAGATGATTTAAGGATACGGGAAGATATTTATTCAAATGTTTAAGTTTGGCTTTCGCTACATAAGGATTTTCCACCGTGAGTACACCACCCACACAGCCTCCGTTGCAGGCGTTCAGCTCAATAAACTGAAGATGGCCAAACTTCTCATCCTCCAGATCTTCAAGGACACGGATCACATTTTCAATGCCGTCAGCGGCCAGATAGCTGTCAGTAATCAGGCCCCCGGCTTCTCCGCCGGCACCGCCCCAGCCAATGCCGATTTTCCCCGACATGGCAAGATCTTTTGGATTTTGCCGCGCTCGTTTCATCAGGGGAAGGAGCATGGGATAGATATCCTTAATGGCCAGAACATTGTCAATCTGGCTTTTTTCCACGCCCAGAGGGGACTGGACGTAAGTGACCTTGGAAGGACAGGGGGAAATAAAGACAATACCGATGTCCTCAGGGGCCAGTCCGGTGCGCTCCACTGCTCTTTTCCGGGCAAGCTTGGCCGCCACCTCCACCGGAGGATTTAAAGGGAGCATGTGATCAATGAGATTGGGAAAACGTACCCGGATCAAGCGGACTACAGAGGGGCAGACCGTGCTGATCAGCGGCCACTTTTCCGGGTGGGCGCTGACATAGTTGCGGGAGGCAGCGCTAACCAGCTCCGCAGCGGCGCTGACCTCAAAAACATCATCAAAACCCAGATAGATCAGGGCGGTAAGGACGATGTTCACATCATCAAGGTGGTTAAACTGGCTGTACAGAGTAGGCGCCGGGAGGGCCACCGTATATTTGTACTGTTTAAGGACGTCAATGGTGTCCCTCCGGATCTGTTTGGCGTGATGGGGGCAGATACGGACACATTCACCGCAGTCAATACAGAACTTCCCTGTGATCACAGCTTTTCCGTGGCGGACACGGATCGCCTGGGTTGGACAGCGCTTAATACAGTTGATGCATCCCATACATAACTCCTCATCTAAATATACAGAATGGAAAAATTTATCCATGTCCTCACCTCCTTTATCACATCCCTGATGATCACTGCATATGTATGACCATAGTTACTGTGGTTCCTACGCCGAGAGTCGTATCAATATTCATAATGTCGGAATATTTTTTCATGTTGGGAAGACCCATGCCGGCACCAAAACCCAGATTCCGGATATTATCCGGAGCAGTGGAAAATCCTGCCTGCATAGCTTTTTCCACATCGGGAATCCCCGGCCCTGTGTCCGCCAGAACAATGGTAATATCTTCCGGGGAAATGGTGACGGTGATCTCACCGCCATTGGCGTGGATGACCATGTTGATCTCCCCTTCATACATAGCGATGGCCGCTTTGCGCACGACTTCCGGCGGTACACCAATCTGTTTGAGCTTGGCTTTTACGTTGCTGCTGGCCTCCCCGGCGCGAGTAAAATCATCGGGAGAAACCGTGTATTTTAAAACAATCTTATCATCCAATGGAAGCACCTCCGCGCAGCCCGGCGTTATATAGCACGCCGCATGCGGAAAACATGGGCAGTTCAGTGGACAAAACAGCGATGTCCCGCTGGGACGCCAGGTTTATCATATTATCGTCGGGGACTTTCCCACGGACAAAGACAAGACAGACAATATCCATCATTTCTGCTGTGCGGATGACCTGAGGGTTGCACAGTCCTGTAATAAGGACCGATTGGTCCTTGACAAAGGCGAGGACATCGCTCATCATATCTGAGCCGCATGCGGAATGGACTTCTTTATCCAGAAACTGGGCGCCGGAAAGAAGTCTGGCATCCAGCAGGTCCTTAATCTCCTGTACAGTCATAAAATACCTCCTTCTGATCTGATGACATTATGGGGACAAAACACCTTAGTCCCGGCATCTTATATCAAGTATAGCATTGCCATTATATGTTTTCAACAAATTCTTCTTGTTAAATATGTAACATTTAATAAACATATACAGTTTTTTTGTCGGGTTTTTTTGAAGAATCTGTATTCTGGTAAAAAATTAACAAAATTTTCGGAATCATTCTATGGAAAATTGTCAGGGCTAATGGTATAATAAATTTATTCTACGTTTATTTAAGGAGGGATTTACTTGAGTTCTACAAAGCAGACGGTTCCTTTTAATGGAACAAAGGCGCAGGAAGAGCAGCTTATCAAAGTCATTGCGGAACTTAAATCAGAACCGGGCGCTTTAATGCCGATCATGCAGAAGGCCCAGGAAATCTACGGCTATCTGCCCATTGAAGTGCAGACGATCATTTCCGATGAGACAGGGATTCCGTTGGAAAAGATCTACGGTGTGGCAACATTTTACTCTCAGTTTGCCTTGAATCCAAAAGGAAGGTACCAGATATCCGTCTGTCTTGGCACGGCGTGTTATGTGAAAGGGTCCGGCGATGTTTATAGCAAGCTCATGGAGCTGTTAGGTATTGTAGGCGGAGAATGTACGCCGGACGGCAAGTTTTCACTGGACGCGTGCCGGTGCGTTGGTGCCTGTGGACTCGCGCCGGTGATGATGATCAATGATGACGTTTACGGCCGGTTGACCGTTGATGATATCGCCGGTATTCTCGCGAAATACCAGTAGCCTTATGATGACGGAAATCGCGTTAAATGTGCTTGATGTGGCCCAAAATTCTGTGCGGGCTCAGGCGACGCTGGTGTGTATATGTGTGATGGCAGATACTCAGGCTGACCGGATGGATATTACTATTGAGGACAATGGCTGCGGAATGTCCCCGGAAGAGATCCGGCAGGTTGAGGATCCCTTTTTTACCACACGCAAGACCCGCAAAGTGGGCCTTGGCGTTCCTTTTTTTAAATATTCTGCTCAGTGTACCGGGGGTGATTTTAAGATCACTTCCACAAAGGGACAGGGGACGAAGGTGTCTGCCAGTTATGTTCTGTCCAGTATTGACCGTATGCCCCTGGGCGATATGCCCGGAACGGTCCATACGCTGGTCACATTAAATACCCATATCGACTTTGTCTATACATATACAGTCAATGGACGCAGTTTTACTCTGGATACAAGGGAGTTTCGGGATATTCTTGGGGATGTCCCGCTAAACGCGCCTGAAGTATCGTCTTATATCGAAGAATATCTTTGGGAAAATACCCGTGAAGTGAATCAGGATATTGTGTTGTAAGTCAGGATATTGTGTTTTGTGTTGTAAACAATGAGGAGGAGTGTGAAATTATGAAATCACTTGCTGAATTAAAAGCTATCCGCGAGCGCATGCAAAGCCAGGTAGGTATGCGCGCTGAGGACGATTCCCAGACCAGGGTTGTGGTGGGAATGGCTACCTGCGGTATTGCCAGCGGAGCCAGACCTGTACTTAAAGCCCTCTCAGACGCGGTGCAGGAAAAAAAGCTGTCTAATGTGATGGTCACTCAGACCGGATGTATCGGTCTTTGTAAATATGAACCTATTGTTGAGGTTATGGAACCTGGAAAGGAAAAAGTAACCTATGTGAAGATGACCCCCGAAAAGGCGCTGGAAGTTGTGGAGCAGCATCTGATCCGGGGCCAGGTTGTGACCGATTACACCCTGGGCAACATTAAACTATAAGGAGGGGAAGGAATGTATCGTTCACATGTACTGGTCTGCGGTGGTACCGGATGTACGTCTTCCGGAAGCGAGAAGATCATTGAAGCGCTGAAAAATGAACTGGAAAAAAATGGACTGACCGATGAGGTAGCTATTGTCAAGACAGGATGTCATGGCCTGTGTGCCGCCGGACCGATTATGGCGGTTTATCCGGAGGCATGTTTTTATTCCATGGTCAAGGTGGAGGATATCCCTGAGATCGTATCGGAACATTTGCTCAAAGGCCGTGTGGTTTCCAGACTTCTTTATAAAGAGACTTCCGCTGAGGGTGGAATCCTTTCTCTCAATGAGACGGATTTTTATAAGAAACAGACTCGTATTGCCCTGCGCAACTGCGGTGTGATCAATCCTGAAAATATTGACGAGTATATCGGTACCGGCGGCTATGAAGCGCTGGGAAAAGTGCTGACCGAGATGACGCCGGATGAGGTGATCCAGACCCTTTTAGACGCCGGACTCCGTGGAAGAGGCGGCGCCGGATTCCCTACCGGCCTGAAATGGAAGTTCGCTTCCGGCAACCGGGGCAATGTTCAGAAATATGTGTGCTGCAACGCTGATGAAGGCGATCCGGGAGCTTTTATGGACCGTTCTGTCCTTGAGGGCGATCCCCACGTGGTTTTGGAGGCTATGGCTATTGCCGGCTATGCCATCGGAGCGGATCAGGGATATATTTATGTCCGCGCGGAGTACCCCATCGCTGTTGAACGCCTGAAGATTGCCATTGCTCAGGCGAGAGAGTACGGTCTTCTCGGAAAAAATATTTTTGATACTGGTTTTAATTTTGATATTGACCTTCGCCTTGGCGCCGGCGCTTTTGTCTGCGGTGAGGAGACAGCCCTGATGACATCCATTGAGGGCAAGAGAGGCGAACCCCGCCCACGTCCGCCATTCCCGGCAGTGAAGGGGCTTTTTGACAAACCGACGATCTTAAATAACGTGGAAACCTACGCTAATATTCCTCAGATCATTTTAAACGGCGCCCAGTGGTTTGCGTCTATGGGTACGGAAAAATCCAAGGGGACAAAAGTATTTGCCCTGGGCGGAAAAGTTAATAACACCGGCCTGGTGGAAATTCCTATGGGAACAACACTTCGCACTATCGTGGAAGATATCGGCGGCGGTATTCCGGGCGGCAAAAAGTTTAAGGCGGCTCAGACTGGCGGTCCTTCCGGCGGATGTATTCCTGCCGAGCATTTTGATGTCCCTATTGATTATGACAATCTTATCGCGATCGGCTCTATGATGGGTTCCGGCGGTCTGATCGTTATGGATGAGGACAACTGTATGGTGGATATTGCCAAGTTCTTCCTCCAGTTTACAGTGGATGAGTCCTGTGGAAAATGTACCCCATGCCGTGTGGGAACAAAGCGTATGTATGAGATTTTGGACAAGATCACCAAAGGCCAGGGAACCATGGAGGATATTGATAAGCTGGAAGAGCTGTGCTACTACATTAAGGAGAATGCTCTGTGCGGCCTGGGACAGACGGCGCCCAACCCGGTATTGTCTACCCTCCGTTACTTTAGAGACGAGTATATTGCCCATGTGGTGGACAAAAAATGTCCGGCCGGCGTCTGTAAAGATCTTCTTTCTTATAAGATTGATCCGGACAAATGCCGAGGATGTACGCTGTGTGCCAGAACCTGTCCGGCGGACGCCATTGAAGGCAAGGTTAAAGAAACCCACTATATTAATCCGGATAAGTGCTTAAAGTGCGGCGCTTGTATGGAGAAATGCCGTTTCGGAGCAATCTATAAAGAGTAATGGAGGAGTCAGACATGGAAAATGTTACAATCAAAATCAACGGTGTTCAGATCAGCGTGCCTGCCGGCTCAACCATTTTAGAAGCAGCCCGGATGGCTCACATTAAGATCCCGACACTGTGTTTTTTGAAAGAGATCAATGAAATTGGGGCATGCCGCATGTGTGTGGTGGAAGTGAAGGGAGCCAAGTCACTGGTGGCCGCCTGTGTGTATCCGGTGAGCGATGGCATGGAAGTGTGGACCAATACACAGAAAGTGCTGGATTCACGGAGAAAGACCCTTCAGCTCATCTTATCCACCCACCGGAAGGAATGTCTTTCCTGCGTGCGCAGCGGCAACTGTGAGCTTCAGCAGCTTTGCCATGAACTTAAAGTGGATGATGAAAATAAATATGCTGGAGAGATGCAGCAGTCTATGGTAGATGATTCCGCACCTCATATGATTCGGGATAACAGTAAATGTATTTTATGCCGCCGCTGTGTAGGCGTCTGTGAAAATATTCAGGGCATCGGCGTCATCGGTGCCAACGGTCGTGGATTTTCCACTTACATCGGCCAGGCTTTTGATATGGGGCTGGCCCAGACAAGCTGTGTGTCCTGCGGACAGTGTATTGCCGTATGTCCCACAGGGGCCCTCACCGAAAAAGATAGTACAGATCAGGTTTTCGCTGCCATCGCCGACCCCACAAAGCATGTGTTTGTTCAGACAGCCCCGTCTGTGAGAGCGGCTCTTGGCGAGGAATTTGGAATGCCTATCGGCACAAATGTGGAAGGGAAAATGGTTGCTGCTCTGCGCCGCCTTGGCTTTGAGAAGGTCTTTGATACGGACTTTGCCGCGGATCTGACCATTATGGAGGAAGCCCATGAGTTCCTTGACCGTGTTCAAAACGGCGGAGTGCTTCCGTTGATCACTTCCTGTTCACCGGGCTGGGTTAAGTACTGTGAGCATTATTTCCCGGACATGACAGAAAATCTGTCCTCCTGCAAATCACCCCAGCAGATGTTTGGCGCTACGTTAAAGACCTACTATGCCCAGAAGGCAGGCATTGACCCGAAAGATATTGTCAGCGTCAGTGTGATGCCCTGCACGGCCAAAAAGTTTGAAATCGGCCGGGATGACCAGGATGCCGCAGGAGTAGCGGATGTGGATATTTCCCTGACGACTCGGGAGCTGGCTCGAATGATCAAGCGGGTTGGCCTGGATTTTACAGAGCTTCCCGATGAGACTTTTGATGATCCTTTAGGGGAATCTTCAGGAGCCGGCGTCATTTTTGGAGCCACCGGCGGAGTGATGGAAGCGGCGCTGCGCACCGCTGTTGAGACTTTGACCGGAGAAAGCCTGGCATCCCTTGATTTCACAGAAGTCCGGGGGACACAGGGCATTAAGGAAGCTTCCTACAATGTAGCTGGTATGGAGATCAAAGTGGCTGTGGTCTCCGGCCTTGGCAATGCCCGCACCCTTTTAAATAAAGTAAAATCCGGTGAAGCCACCTATCATTTTATTGAGATTATGGGATGCCCCGGCGGCTGTGTCAATGGCGGTGGTCAGCCTCAGCAGCCAGCCAGCGTGCGCAACTTTACCGACATCCGGGCGCTCCGCGCGAAGGCTTTATACGATCAGGACGCGGCTATGCCAATCCGCAAATCCCACGAAAATCCGTCCATTCAGCGGCTTTATAAAGAGTTTCTCGGAGAACCTGGCAGCCATAAGGCTCACGAGATCCTTCACACCACATATGTAAAGAGAAAAGTAAATCAGTAAGTATAAAAAACCGGGCGTCCGGCTCTGTCGTGAGACAGCGTCAGACGCCCGGTTTTATGTATGGCCGTCCTGAATAGTTATAGTTACATTTCCATTGAATCGTCCTGGTGTAAAAGTTCCAGATATTTTTCCCTTTCATTGTCCGGAATCCGCAGGGCGGACATTGCCTCTTCCTTTGTCAGATTTAAAGAAGCCATAATGCTGCGGATTGCTTTTAATGTACCCTGCTCAAGACCCTGCTCAAGACCTTGCTCAAGACCTTTGGCCACAGCAGTTCTTTCAATACCTTCACTTAAATTACACATACGCCAAACCTCGCTTTCTAAAGAATACGTCATCTCTATATGAAAGTCTTCCTGAAGGATCTTTTTCTTCTCTTCCGCTTTTCGGCTGGACGAAAGGAGAACTTCCAACAGTTTCAAAATGCCGTTGTATCGTTGACCATTGGGAGATCCAAGGCAGATGATAATCACAGTAAGAAGATCATAGTTCTCTTTGGGTTCAGAAACATCTCCCACCAGTTTTTCCTCCTGAAAACAATAGCGGTTAATAGTATTTTGACGATATAAAGGCGGGGAAGAACAGATCCATATCGAATAGACCTTTTTTATTTTTTCAAAGTGAGATTTTACAAACTCAAGGCCATATTGAGATGAGATCATACGGCTGCAATAGTAGATCCCACGTTTAATCAAAGGATAACCCGGATAAAAGTTATTTTGTGCCTCAATATTGATGATCAGACGGATTGTTTCATGGGAACCGGGGGCAAGTGCATGAAAGCGAATGTCAAAAGTGACGGTGCCTTCGTTGATAGTGCTGTCTTCATTTGTATACCGAAATTCCTCAAGACAGCTTTTCATGATCCATGCCAGGATAATTTTGTTGGCAAGAAGACGTTTACAGGCAGCATCATAGGCAGATTTGTCAGCTGCGGAAGAAATACTTTGAGATAATATGTTGTCTGTTTCCATAAATAACACGCTCCTCTAAGATTGAGATTTTATATGTTATGAGTCTACAAAACAGCATCATGACTTGATAGTGTCATGGTTTTATCTTAAAGTAATTTCCTAATAAATTTTTCCGGTAGTAATGGTTTTTCTTTAGTATAGCAGAACTTGGTGGAATGTCAACGAGGGTATTCTACTAATGTTCCATTTCAAAATAAATAATGGAAAAAATAAAGATGTGCCCCCTGACACTTGCATAAATACTATACTTGTAGTAAAATATCAATATAAAGAAAGTGACAGGGAGGGATTTTATGGAAGAGAATATGACATTGTCTGGCATGGAAAGTCCTGAATGCAAGGTGGGGAAAAAGTTTTTTGGAATCTCTTTCGCTACATTTCTTCTGCTTTTTGCCCTGGTTGAAATCTTTTGCTTTTATCTGCCGGAACAAAGAGAAATTAAAAGGTTTGAAGAAGATGTGAAAAATGATCTTCAGACGGCGGTGGGGGAGATTTTTACGTGGACGGAAGAACTTCAGGACTATATGGGAAGCAGCGATTCCTTTTCCCAGGAGGATATCCAAAACTACCTTTTTGACGGTACGGGCATGTTTCAGGGACCATGGAGTATTAAAGGGATTCTCTATGCCAGTGACAGCAATGATTCCTATGGGTATTGGAATCTTGAGTCGGATATGGAAGATTCTTTCATTCTGGATTACGTTACTGATTACAGACAAAATGCGAATGACGGTCAGCGCTGGATACAACTGGATGGGGATGATGTTCAGTCCATGTACATAAATATTGCCGCAGCGCTATATGTATCCGATGATATTCAGTTTGCCAGAACAAATATGGAGCCTGCTCTGTGCGGTGTTGGTTCAGTCCATGCAGTGAACGGTTTTAAAGGTTTTGTAGCCTATGTGCCTTTGGAGGGGACAGATGAAGCGCTTATGGCTGTTATTGAAGAAAAAGCGCTGACAAATCGTCCGGTTTTTCAAAGTCTGACGGGCAAAGGATATGGCTATACGCTGTCAAAAGATGCGTCTTATTTCAGCGTTGCCCTGGCAACGGGGCCGGATTTCATGGCCAGAGAAAAAGGCGATTATGAAATTGAGCTGCCGGGATGTATATGGAATCTGAATATCTATCCATTGAAAGGCGTTTTTTCACTATACCGTATTCTCCTTGAAGTGGGGATTAGTGTTCTTGGAGCATGGGTCATTGCCTGTAAGATGGCAAAAAATATTAGACCAGCCAGAAATTAAGCAGAGACGGCGTCAAAAATAGCCGCATTTGCGGCCATAACATATAAGGATAAAAAGAGAAAGCGTTTCCCGGAAAAGGGAACGCTTTCTTTTTTACCCTATTTTTCAAAACCCCGCATCCACGATCCTTTAAGAAAATAAAAAAGGAAGATTATGGAACTCAGACTCCAGGTCAGCGGATAGGCCCAGAAAACAACATGGATATCCGGGATAAAGTGGACAGTTACAATAATATATGTAATTCGGATCACACACCAGCATAGGAGCATGATCAGCATTGGAACCGCAGCTTTTCCCGCGCCCCGAAGGATTCCCGCCACGCAGTGAGAAAAGGACAGAAGGAAGTAAAACAGGGTGACTGTCCGGGCCTGGGCCGTTCCATAGGCGATAACTTCAGGATCATTGTTAAAAGCGGAGATAAAGACAGGGGCCAGCGCGTAAATACACAGTCCGACGATCTCAGCGAGAATGACAGAACAGATGATGCCAAAACGCGCGCCTTTCTTTACGCGGTCATATTTCTGGGCGCCCAGGTTTTGGCCGATGAAAGTGGTCAGCGCCAGGGCAAAACAGGTAATGGGAAGGAATCCGAAACCTTCAATTTTTGAGTAGGCGCCGCACCCGGCCACAGCCATTTTCCCGAAGCTGTTAATATTGGACTGAACAATTACATTGGCAAAAGCAATGATGGAGTTTTGCAGCCCGGAAGGCAATCCGTAGGAAATGATCATTTTCAGGTGGCGTTTATGAAAGCGGATTTTTTTTGGCTCTACTCGATAATCTGTCTGGAGGCGCATGAGACGGTAAAGGCAAAGGAAAGCGCTGACGAACTGGGAAATGATCGTTGCCAACGCTGCGGAGCCTACACCCCATCCAAAGCCGCCGACAAATAAAAGGTCAAGGACAATATTAATAATAGAGGAAATGATCAGGTAGATCAGTGGGTGACGGCTGTCTCCCACAGACTGCATGATTCCCACAAAAATATTGTACATGACAAAAGCGATAGAGCCGCAGAAATAAATGCGGAAATAGACAACAGAATTTTTCAGAACGTCCGCAGGCGTCCCCATCCATGTCAATATCCTTGGAGCCATAACAAGGCCGATAATGGTCAGCAGGACACCGGCTACAAGTCCGAAGGCCAAATCAGTGTGAATAGCTTTGGAAAGGTTTTCTTTATCTTGGGCACCAAAATACCGGGCGATGACTACACCGGCGCCGACAGCGATGCCATTAAAAAAGCCCACAAGCAATAATATAAGACTGCCTGATGAACTGACTGCGGCCAGAGCGTCGCTGCCTAGAAAGTTTCCCACAATGAGGGAATCTGCCGTATTGTAAAGCTGCTGAAAAAGATTGCCGAAAAAAAGAGGAATGGCAAAAGTAACAATTTTTCTCCAGATCGGCCCTTGGGTCATAAGTGTGGCGCCTGAGGAGGCTGCCGAGGCTTTTGAAGCCATAATAAATCATCTCTCTCCCTTAAATAATAACAAAACATTAATTATTATATCACTTCGGATGAAGAATAAAAATCCTTTTTTTCATTATAATATATGAAGCAACAGTTCAGCCGTCAAAAATGGCGCGTGACTGACAGGCTATTGTGAAAAAAAGGAAAAGATCTTAACATGTATTTTACAAAAACTTTATAAAACTTACTGAATAAATTTTACATAGCCCTCTTATACTGTGTTTGTACTTGAGGAGAGGACATAACAGAGAGTCCGATACATAAAGTTTCTATCAGGTACAGCCGCAAAAATCTGGTAACAGTCCATACAGGCAAAGTGGACGGTTACAAAATCAGAAAAGAAGAGAGGAATTTTAAAATGAAGAAATTTATGAGTCTTGCAATGACAGGAGTTTTAGTTTTAGGTATGGCTGCATGTGGCGGTACAAGCACAGAGTCCACAGAGGCTCCGGCAACAGATGCTGCTACTACAACAGAAGCCGCTGCTACAGAGGCCGGTTCTGAGGCTTCCTCCGAAGCATCTTCAGAAGCTTCCACAGAAGCAGGTTCCGAGGCTGCTGATGCAGGTTCCACAGGGACAATGGAAGGATTCATCAACGTTATCTCCCGTGAAGATGGTTCTGGTACAAGAAGCGCTTTTATCGAACTGATGGGTATTGAGCAGAAAGATGAGAGCGGTGAAAAAGTTGACATGACACTTCCTGAAGCTCAGATCAGCAACAGCACATCCGCCGTTATGACAACAGTTGCCGGTGATACATCTGCTATTGGTTATATCTCCCTTGGTTCTCTTAATGACACTGTAAAAGCTATCAGCGTAAACGGTGTGGAGCCTACAGCAGAAAATGTAAAGAGCGGTGACTATGTTGTAAGCAGACCGTTCAATATTATCACAACAGAAAACATCAGCGAAGTTGGCCAGGATTTTGTAAACTTCATCATGAGTACAGAAGGCCAGGCTGTTGTTGAAGCGGAAGGTTATATTCCAGTAGACGGCGTTTCAGCATTTGAAGGTACACAGCCATCTGGTGATGTTACTGTAGGCGGTTCTTCTTCTGTAACACCGGTTATGGAAAAATTAGTAGAAGCTTACGCAGCAGTTAATCCTAACGCAAACATTGAAGTTCAGCAGTCCGATTCCACAACTGGCGTAACATCTACAAGCGATGGACTTTATGATATCGGTATGGCTTCCCGTGCCCTGACAGATGATGAAACAGCTTTAGGTCTTACACCGACAGTTATCGCTACAGATGGTATCGCTGTTATCGTAAACAACGAAAATCCTATCTCTGACCTTACAAGCGATCAGATCAGACAGATCTACACAGGCGAAATCGAAGATTGGTCCGAACTCAACTAATCTAAGCGACAAAAGAACATTGAAATATCCGGCAGAATAAGGCGGATGTTCATAGAGGTATCAGGCTGGAGCGAAACTTCAGCCTGAACTTTTGAGGAGAACGTTTATGAAATCGAATTATATTAGAGAAACTGTAATGAAGGTCATTTTCTTTATAGCAGCCTGTGCCTCCATTTTCGCGGTAATCCTCATTTGTGTGTTCCTGTTTGCAAATGGTATTCCCGCAATGGGTGAGATTGGTTTCTTTAAGTTCCTCCTGGGTACAGAGTGGAGACCTTCAAATGATATTTATGGAATACTTCCTATGATCCTTGGAAGTATCTATGTTACGGCAGGGGCCATTGTCATCGGTGTCCCCATCGCCCTTCTGACAGCAATTTTTCTTGCTTATTTTTGTCCTAAAAAAATTTATAAATTTTGTAAATCCGGTATCAATCTGATGGCTGGTATTCCGTCAGTTGTCTATGGTTTCTTCGGCCTTGTGCTGATGGTACCTATGATCAAATCCATATTCAATATCCGAAGCGGTTCAACAATGCTGACCGCAGCCATCCTTCTGGCCATCATGGTATTGCCGACGATCGTAGGCGTTACAGAAGCTTCTCTGGAGAGTGTGCCTCAAAGCTACTATGAAGGCGCGCTGGCTCTTGGAGCTACACATTCACAAAGTGTTTTCTTTACAATGGTGCCTGCGGCAAAATCCGGTATTGTGACAGGTGTTGTCCTTGGTATTGGCCGTGTGATCGGCGAGACAATGGCGGTAATCATGGTGGCAGGTAACCAGGCAGTCATGCCTGAAGGGTTGCTCAGCGGCGTTCGTACGATGACGGCGAATATCGTTCTGGAGATGGGTTATGCGTCCGGCCTTCACCGTGAAGCCCTCATTGCTACCGGCGTTGTACTTTTCGTATTTATTCTTATTATCAACCTTATTGTCGCAGCGTTAAAGAAAGGGGCGATTCAGCATGGAGACTAATAAAATAACAGTAACCTATAAGAAAAGCCGCTTTTCAAAATTTTTGACTGCGATTACATGGGTAGCCGCGGCAATCTCCATGGTTGTTCTTGTATTTTTAGTTTTATTTGTTCTGATCCAGGGTGTGGGAAATTTTTCTCCGGATCTTTTTGCCCTGGAGTATACCAGCGATAACGGGTCATTGATGCCAGCGCTGTTCAATACCGTCTTTATGGTTATTCTTTCACTGATCATAGCGGCGCCTCTGGGTATTTTCGCGGCCATATTCCTTGTGGAGTACTCGTCCAGCACAAATAAATTTATCACTGTGATTCGTATGACTGCGGAAACACTTTCCGGTATCCCTTCAATTGTTTACGGTCTGTTTGGTATGCTGTTTTTCTCATCAGCTCTTCACTGGGGATATTCAATGCTGTCCGGTGCCTTTACAATGGCTATTATGATTCTTCCGCTGATCATGCGTACATCTGAGGAAGCGCTTATGGCGGTACCTGATTCCTACAGAGAAGGAAGTTTTGGTTTAGGTGCAGGAAAACTGAGAACAATTTTCAGGATCATTCTTCCCAGCGCGGTTCCGGGAATTTTATCTGGTGTTATCCTTGGTATCGGACGTGTTGTAGGTGAAACTGCCGCTTTGATGTTTACTGCCGGAACTGTAGCGGATTATGCCGGTTTTCTGGATTCTGGACGTACATTGGCGCTTCATATGTATGTACTTTCCAACGAGGGCCTGCATATGGATAAAGCCTATGCAACTGCTGTTATTCTTATGGTGCTTGTTCTTGGTATTAATGCCCTGTCCGGTTTGGTGGCAAAGAAGCTTACGAAAGGATAATGAATTATGGATAAAATTACAGTTGAAAATATGAATCTTCATTATGGAGATTTTCATGCCCTGAAAAATGTTAATCTTAACATGGGCGAAAAAGAGATTACTGCCTTTATCGGCCCCAGTGGATGTGGTAAATCCACATTGCTTAAATCTCTGAACCGTATGAATGATCTTGTTCCGGGATGTAAGATTGACGGCAAGATCTGTCTGGACGGGGAAGATATTTATGATAAAAAAATGGATGTAAACCGGCTCAGAAAGAGGGTGGGTATGGTTTTCCAGAAACCTAATCCATTCCCAATGAGTATTTATGATAATATTGCCTATGGCCCCAGAACTCACGGTGTTCGCAATAAGGCCAAGCTGGATGAAATCGTAGAGAGATCCCTCCGCCAGGCAGCTATCTGGGATGAGGTGAAAGACCGTCTTAAAAAGAGCGCTCTTGGTATTTCTGGCGGTCAGCAGCAGCGTCTGTGCATTGCCAGAGCCCTTGCGGTAGAACCGGAAGTTCTTCTTATGGATGAGCCTACATCCGCCCTTGACCCGATTTCAACGTCTAAAATCGAAGACCTTGCAATCGAATTAAAAAAGGATTATACTATCGTTATCGTTACTCATAACATGCAGCAGGCTGCCCGTATTGCGGACAAAACCGCGTTTTTCCTTCTGGGTCAGATGATTGAGTACGGTAATACTGAAAAAATGTTCTCTATGCCGGAGGACCCGAGGACTGAGGACTACATTACAGGGAGGTTCGGTTAAATGCGTAAACAATATGATGAGGAGTTGGAAAATCTTCACAATCTTCTGGTTGAGATGGGGAATCTCTGTCAGGAAGCCATCTTTATGGCGGCTCATATTTTACAGGAAGAAAATCCTTCAAAAGAAGCTGTAGATGAAAAGGAAAAAGCCATTGATAAAAAAGAGCGGGAGATTGAACAGCTCTGTATGCACCTGATCCTGCGTCAGCAGCCGGTGGCCTCTGATTTAAGACGCATCGGGGCGGCTCTGAAAATGATCACGGATATGGAACGCATCGGCGATCAGGCAGCAGATATTGCGGACTTATCCCGTTTTATTTCCGGTAAAGAAAAGCAGGGCGAGAGTGAAGGTCATCTGTGGGAGATGGCTCAGGCGACAGTAAAGATGGTAACAGACAGTGTGACATCTTTTGTAAACAATGATTATGAGCTGGCTCTCCAGGTTATGAAATCAGACGATACAGTGGATACACTGTTTGAAAAAATTAAAAAAGATATTATTGATATGATCCGCACACAGCAGGTGGAAGCGGAAGGTTCTCTGGATCTTTTAATGGCTGCCAAGTACTTTGAGCGTATTGGCGATCACGCTGTGAATATTGCTGAATGGGTAGAATATTCTATTACCGGCGGTCATGAAAATAAAGAAGATTAATAACAGTTCAGCCATCAGGGATGGGCGGCCTGGCCTGCCGCTATATAAAACAGGAGATATACGGTGAGTAGATTTACCGGTGTCTCTTGTTTTTTTTGTGCCTTTATGAGAAAATAATAGTAGTTTTAGCCCGCGCTCTTTGCAAAGCCGCGTTTGCGCTGACCCGCGGCGGAAATGTAAAAAATGGAGGTTTACATAATATGAAGGTTATTGATTTTAAGCCGGCAAGCTGTAAACATTGTTACAAATGTGTCCGTTCTTGTTCAGTAAAGGCAATCCGCGTCACTAACGCCCAGGCCCAGATTATGAATGAATATTGTGTCCTGTGCGGCCACTGTCTGGAAGTCTGTCCCCAGAACGCTAAAACATTTGCCAGCGATATGGATGTGGTTAAGGTATGGCTGAAACAGGGGGATAAGGTGGTTGTTTCCCTGGCCCCTTCATATCTGGGGATACTCAAGTACCGTCAGCCGGGACAGGTGGTTGACGGTTTGAAAAAACTGGGATTTTATCAGGTTCGCGAGACGGCCGAAGGGGCTGCCTATGTCACAGCAGCATACAGCCGGCTGCTGGAAGCGGGAAAAATGAAAAATATAATTACTACTTGCTGTCCAAGCATCAATGATCTTGTGGAAAAATACTATCCTGATCTCACCCCTTACCTTGCGCCGGTCGTTTCCCCTATGGTAGCTCATGGCATGTTGATCAAAGAGCTTTGCGGGAAAAATACAAAAGTTGTTTTTATTGGTCCCTGCATCGCTAAAAAAGAAGAAGCGGAAGGGGATGTGCGTACCAGAGGCTACGTGGACGGAGTTATTACTTTTGAGGAGCTGGAACAGTGGTTTGCCGGAGAAAATATTGATTTGTGCCAGTGCGGCATACAGAAGATGGATAATCCGGATCCGAAAGTCAACCGCCTTTACCCGGTGCAAAACGGCGTGATCACATCGGTGATGAAAAATTATGAGGCGGCAGTATCCGGAGAAAATCTGCCGGGCAGAGGGGCGCAGATGTACCGGAAGATATTTGTAGACGGAATTGGCGCCTGCCGGGAATTGTTTGACGGCATGGAGCGGGGAGAATTTGAAAACTGTTTTATTGAGGCAAATATGTGTGAGGGCGGATGTATTAACGGTCCCGCAGTTAATCGTCTCCATGTTTCCAGGTTTAAGGCCAAGATGAATATGGAGCAGCAGATTGAATACGAAGATCCGGGCTATGCCCCCTTCCCGCCACAGCTTCACATAGAGAAGATGTTTTATTCCCGTGCTAATAAAGATCACATGCCTACGGAAGAACAGATCCAGGTGATCTTAAAGGCTACCGGCAAATATAATAAAGATCAGGAACTCAACTGCGGAGCCTGCGGTTATCCCACATGCCGGGACAAGGCGATCGCCGTGTTTCAGGGTAAGGCGGAGCAGGAGATGTGTCTCCCCCACGCCTATGAGAAAGCGCATTCTATGGCCAATGTAGTTATGGAGACAACCCCCAATGCTATCTTTATTCTTGACAACGATCTGAAAATCCTGGAATTTAACCGGATGGCCCAGAAGTTTTTCGGAATCAGCAAGGAGGACGCCATGAAATCTTATTTGTTTGAGATCATGGAAACTCAGGAATTTGAGGAAGTTCTTAAAGATCACCACAACATTCTCCGTCGCCGGATGGATCTGAAACAATACGGTCTTAAAACTCTTGAGACGATTGTCTATATTGAAGATATGGACGGGCTTTTATGTATTTTGCAGGATGTGAGCAAAGACGAAGAACGGCTGGAGAAGGAATATGAGAAGAAACTGCAGATGGTTGGAAGCGCCCAGGATGTCATCGACAAACAGATGATGGTGGCTCAGGAGATCGCCGGACTCCTTGGGGAGACGACGGCGGAGACGAAGATCATCCTTTCCCGGCTGGGGGATCTGATCTCGTCCGATGAGCAGGATTAAAAATAAATCGTAACTACTCAGCTATGCTGCTAAGTAGTTACGATAAATCATCCTGATAGTTTTAAAACTTTTTCCACGTATCCCTCATAAACAGGATTAGCAGAGGAAAGATTTCCAGGCGGCCGGCCAGCATGTCGATAGTCAGAACGAGGGTGGAAAAATCGGAAAAAATGCCGAAGTTGCCCGTTGGCCCCACCATTCCAAGGCCAGGCCCGATATTGTTAAAGGTGGCGGCCACAGCGGTGAAGTTGGTGACCAGGTCGGTATTGTCAATGCTGATGAGAAGCACTGAGAATGCGAAAATGAGAAAGTAGGCCACCATAAACACATTGACGGAACGAACTGTTTCATGCTCCACCACTTTGCCGTCCAACTGGATCTTTCTTACGTTTTTGGGATGGATGATCTGCTTTAACTCCTTTCCCACAGACTTAACGAGAATGATCAGGCGGGATACTTTAATGCCGCCGCCGGTGCTTCCGGCGCAGGCGCCCACAAACATAAGCATGACTAAGATCACCCGCGGGACTTCCGGCCAAAGGTCAAAATCTGTTGTGGCGTACCCGGTGGTGGTTATAATGGAAGACACCTGGAAAAAAGCATGTCTCAGAGCGGTTCCCACAGAACCATAGATGTTGGTAATAAATACAGTGATGGCCACGGTAGAGGCCGCGATAATCCCAATATACCACCGGGCTTCCTCACACTTCAGCGCCTGTATGGGACGTTTCATTAAAAACAGGAAGTATACATTAAAATTTACCCCAAAGAGCATCATAAAGACGCCGGTAACTACCTGGATATAGGGAGAGTAGCTGCCCATACTGTCATTTTTTATGCCGAAACCGCCGGTACCCGCACTTCCGAAGGTGGTACACAGGGCGTCAAATAAAGGCATATCTCCGATTAGGAGAAGAATGATCTGGACAATGGTCATAGCCATATAAATGCCATACAGAATCATTGCCGTGGTCCGGATTTTTGGAACCAGCTTACTCACTGACGGGCCAGGGCTCTCTGCCTTCATAAGGAACATCTGATAGCCGCCGTTCATGGGCAGGATCATCAGAAGAAACACAAGTACCCCCATACCGCCCAGCCAGTGAGTAAAACTGCGCCAAAACAGGACGCTGTAGGGGAGGATTTCAACATCGGACAGGATACTGGAACCTGTCGTTGTAAATCCAGACACAGTTTCAAAAACAGCGTCAACAAAATTTGGGATGCATCCGCTGATTATAAAAGGCAGCGCACCGGTGATACTTAAAATGATCCAGCTTAAAGCTACAGCCACAAATCCTTCTCTTGCAAAAAAAACCCGGTTTTTTGGTTTTTTTAGGGTCAGCACAAAGCCGATGATCCCGCAGAGGATAATGCATAAAATAAAATCCCAGACTTCATTTTCTCCGTAAATGATCGCTACGATTCCCGGAAAAAGCATGGCAAATGCCTGAAAGTTAAAAATCCATCCGAGAATATAGCGGATAATGGAATAATTCATGTCAATCGTCCTTTATGTATTTTTATAATTGATCTGCCGCAGAGGTAAAGCCTGGAGAGCAGGTTTTACCTCTGCGGCATGTAGGGGATTGTGAATAGTAACGCCGCAGGAAATAGCGGACAAAACCTTGTTTATTTTAGTATATCGTTAATATCCCGAAGGCCCTTCTGGGTGGTAACAACCATGACGGTATCTCCGGGAAGGATATAATCCTGGCCTCTTGGAATAATAATATTTCCGTTTCGGTTAATACAGCAGATCAAAAGATCGCTCTTTAAGTTCAAATCCATGAGAGGCGTCTGGGTTATGGCGCTCTCCTGGCGGATGGAAAATTCCAGCGCCTCCGCCTGGTTATTAAGGATCTTATATAAAGTCTCCACGTTGCTCCCCATGGAATTTTGCGCTCCGCGGACATACTTGATGATCTTGTTGGCCGTCAGATATTTAGGATAGATTACACTTCCAATGTCCAGCCCGCCGATAATATCGTTAAAGGCAATATGATTGACTTTGGCGACAACTTTGGCTGAAGAATGTTTCATGGCAAAGAGGGAGAGCAGAAGGTTCTCTTCATCAAAGCCTGTCAGGGAGATCACAGACTGGGCATAAGGAAGCCCTTCCTCCATAAGGAGAGACTGGTCTGTGCCGTCGCCGCAGATCACGTTGGCCTTTGGCAGAAGTTCAGACAACTGTTCACACCGGGCACGATCCAGTTCGATAATACGAACACGGATGCCCATATCCAGAAGCTGAGCGGCAAGATAATAGCCGACTTTCCCCCCGCCGATGATCAGAGCTGTTTTGACTCTGTGACTGACAACGCCGATTTTTCGAAAAAATTCCGCTGTATCTTTCGGGGAAGCCATGATTGACACACTGTCGTTATCCCGTAAAACAAAATTGCCGTTGGGGATAAAAACATCGTCCCCCCTCTCTACGCCGCATACAAGAATATTGCATTTGAGCCGGTCGGAAATATCCTGCACCGTCATATTTCCAAGGCCAAATTCCGGCTTGAGCTTAAATTTCAGAAGCTCCGCCCGGCCTTTGGCGAAGGTATCAATTTTGATGGCGGAAGGAAAACGAAGTATTTTGGCGATTTCCATAGCTGTGGTCAACTCTGGGTTAATGATCATGGAAATGCCAAGCTGGCGTTTGATAAAACTGATTTCTTTACTGTAGAGCGAATTGCGGACACGGGCAATAGTATTGCAGTGGCCGCTTTTTTTGGCGATAACGCAGCATAACAGATTCAGTTCGTCAGAACCGGTGACAGCGATGAGAAGATCGGCGTTTCTTACGCCGGCTTCCTGCTGTACATTAAAGCTGGCCCCGTTGCCTGCCAGGGTCATAACGTCATAAGTGCTGGATATGGCTTCAAGTTTGGACTCCTGTATGTCAATAATGACAATATTGTGATTTTCAGCGCTCAACTGTTCCACCAGGGTGGCGCCTACCTTGCCACATCCAATAATAATAATGTTCATAACATCCTCCACATACAGCTTCACAGATGAACGGTAAATATGTAACAGTTCAACCTGGCCGCGGCTGATGGCCAAACTGCCGCATAAATGTTCTTTTCGTGAAAAAAGACACAACCAATGGCGTGAGCCAGTGTGCCTTAAATCTTTCTGTGAGAACATATTCCTTTGTAAAATATCATTCCTATTATAGCACAGTTGAATAAATAGTAAAGGCTTCCATAAAGGTTTATACATTATTCCTATTAATTACTGTTTTTTGAGAAATTTTTATGATAAAATAGCATAAAAAGGGAGACTTTAAGGGGGAATCGTCAAGTGAAAGTCAGTACGGAGATGGCGTGGAAAAGCCTGAATAAGTATAAAGAAGAATTGTGCGGGGATAAAGTTGAGATTTTAAAAATGCCGGATTCGGATGTAGTGATTCTCGCGGACGGTATGGGAAGCGGCGTGAAGGCCAATATTCTGGCTACCCTCACATCTAAGATTCTGAGAACGATGTTTGCCTACGGAGAGCCTGTTGACAAGGCGGTTTCCACCATTGCCAAGACACTGCCTATCTGCAGTGTGCGGCAGGTAGCCTATTCAACATTTAGTATTTTGCAGATCTTTCACAACGGGGATGCTTATGTGGTGGAATTTGAGAATCCATCCTGTGTTTTTATAAGAAAGAGGGAGTTGGCCCAGATTCCATTTACTGTCAGGGAGATTGATGGTAAAAAGATCCGTGAGTGCTGGTTTAAAGTTCAGCCCGGCGATTGTTTTGTGCTGATGAGCGATGGCGCCATTTACGCCGGCGTGGGGGAAATCCTTAACTTTGGCTGGACGTGGGACAGCGTAGCGGAGTATGCGGTCAAATGTTCAAAAAAAACACTGTCGGCCTCAAGACTTACCGCCATGCTCTCTCAGGCATGTGATGATTTGTATATGCAGCGTCCTGGCGATGACACCACTGTGGCGGTGGCCCATGTGATGGAGCAGAAGGTTGTCAATATTTTTACCGGGCCGCCCAGGGATATGGACGACGATATAAAGATAATGCGGGCTTTTATGGAAAGTGACGGCAAAAAAGTGGTCTGTGGGGGGACGACAGCGAAGATTGCTTCCCGCTTTTTAAATAAGCCTATCCACAATAATATGGATGGAAGCCCGGAAGTTCCACCCACATCCTCCATTGAAGGGCTGGATCTGGTGACGGAAGGGGTACTGACCTTAAATAAAACATTACAGATGTTGAAAATTTATGCCAGCGATGAAGTGGATGGGGATTTCTTTATTGCCCTGGATGAAAATAATGGGGCTGCCCGGCTGACCCAGATGCTTATTGAAGAATGTACGGTGCTTCGCCTCTTTGTGGGGACGGCTGTGAATAATGCTCAAACCCATGTTGTTCCGGAGATCAGTGTGCGAAAAAATATTGTGGAGCAGTTAAAGGAGGCTATGGAAGCTATCGAAAAGAATGTAGAAATTTTTTACTATTAAAAAACAGACCGCCGCTGTCTGAGAAAAACAGCGGCGGTATTTTGCGGTATGACGGGTTATCGCGGTAATCGGATGGTGGAAAATTTCTTTTCCCATCCGATGGGTTAGTGGATAGGCATGGCCGCAAGCATATACATGACGATAAAGTGGCAGAAACTTCCGCCCATGACAAAGAGATGAAAAATTTCATGGGAGCCGAAATATTTATGCCGTCCGTTAAAAATCGGCAGTTTCAGGGCGTAGATGATACCGCCCACTGTATAAATAATTCCTCCGGCCAAAAGCCACAAAAAAGCGCTCCGGGGCAGGGAATGAAGTATCGTTGTAAAAGCCAGCAGACAGGTCCATCCCATACCGATATAAAGAACGGAGGATACCCATTTGGGGCAATTGACCCAGATGGCTTTAAAAATAATTCCGAGAACCGCGATGCCCCATATGAGGGCGAGCATACCAAAGCCTAAAGTTCCCCGGATAGCAATGACACACACGGGAGTGTAAGTTCCCGCAATGAGGACAAATATCATCATGTGATCCAGCTTTTTTAGTCTCTGGTTTACTTTTTTATTAATATCCAGGGAATGATAAATAGTGCTGGCGCCATATAAAGCGATCATACTGACAATAAAAATTGTCAGAGATATAATGTGGACCGGGTCCGGCGCGGAAGCAGCTTTAAGAATCAGGGGAAAAGCTGCCAAAAGTGCCATAAGCCATCCGATAAAGTGGGTAATAGCGCTGCCGGGATCTTTTGGGAAAAATTTCATATTAATCACCTTCCTCAATATCAAAGGTACCTCTGAGTTTCAGAGGATTACCATTACTATATTCTGTTTACGACAAAACTATACATAGTTTTTAAAACTAGATTGAGCATATATTAATACTACCATATATCTTTTTGAAATGCAATATGCTATCAGAGGAAAATATGTTGACTGAACTATGACAAGTGCTGTCCGAAAAACATAGGAAAAAGTGATTTGACAGACTCTGGCCCATCTGTTATGCTATACAAGTTACCCTCAGTGGTTATCAGGTGGGATATGAGTTGGATCACAGGATCGCTGAGGGATCTTTTTTGTGACTGGAAACCTATACGGAGGTAAATATTTTGAAATTTGACGAATTAGGAATTAATGAAAAAATTGTCCGCGCAGTGACAGAAATGGGATTTGAGGAGACAACTCCGATCCAGGCCAGGGCAATCCCGGTGGTTATGGAAGGCAGAGATATTATCGGCCAGGCCCAGACAGGAACGGGAAAGACTGCGGCCTTTGGCATTCCCCTTTTGGAGCGCATCGACCCTAAAGATAAGCATGTCCAGGCGATCGTATTGTGTCCTACAAGAGAACTGGCGATTCAGGTGGCAGATGAGATCCGCCGGCTGGCAAAATTTATGCACGGGATCAAAGTGATCCCTATTTATGGAGGACAGGATATTGTAAAACAGATCCGTTCCTTAAAATCCGGTGTTCAGGTAGTTATCGGAACACCGGGGCGGGTTATGGACCATATGCGCCGAAAGACGGTGAAATTTGACCATGTGACTATGGCCGTGCTGGATGAAGCAGATGAGATGCTGAACATGGGATTTCGTGATGATATCGAGACGATTCTCAAAGAAGTTCCCCATGAGCGCCAGACCGTACTGTTTTCCGCCACGATGCCCCAGCCCATTATGGATATCGCTGCCCAGTATCAGAAGGATGCCCAGTTGATCCGGGTAGTGCGCAAGGAACTGACTGTAAAAAATATTGAGCAGTATTATTTTGAAGTGCGTCCAAAATCTAAGGAAGAGGTTCTGTCGAGACTTTTGGATATTTACAATCCTCATCTGTCCATTGTTTTCTGCAATACTAAGAAACAGGTGGATGAACTTGTCACCGGCCTTCAGGGCAGGGGTTATTTTGCTGAGGGCCTTCACGGGGACATGAAACAGCAGCAAAGAGACAGGGTAATGAACGGTTTCAGAAATGGACGGACGGATATCCTTGTGGCCACCGATGTGGCTGCCAGGGGCATTGATGTGGATGACGTGGATATTGTATTTAATTATGATCTGCCCCAGGATGAGGAATATTATGTCCACCGGATTGGAAGAACCGGGCGGGCAGGCCGCATGGGACTGGCCTTTTCCTTTGTCGTAGGACGGGAAGTGTATAAACTGAAAGAGATCCAGCGCTACTGCAAGACAAAGATCATAGCGAAACCTATTCCGTCCCTCAACGACGTGGCAAGCACAAAGGCGGATATGATCTTTAAAAACCTTGGGGACATGATTGCCAGTGAAGATTTGTCCTCCTACATCTCCATGATTGAAAACCGTGTCAATGAAGAAGATTATACGGCTATGGATATTGCCGCGGCATTTCTGAAAATGTCCATGCGGGACGGTACAGATGTGGACAGCGCCATGGGAGATGATGAATTTGGCGATACCGGAGCCCAGGAAGGAATGGTTCGCCTCTTTATCAATGTGGGACGCCAGCAGAAAGCCCGGCCGGGAGATATTTTGGGAGCCATTGCCGGAGAGACCGGTATTTCCGGACGGCTCATCGGAAGCATTGATATGTATGATAAATATACTTTTGTCGAAGTCCCAAGAGAGTACGCCCAGGATGTCCTCCGGGCTATGGATCATGTGAAGATCAAAGGAAAGAGCATTAATATTGAGCCGGCTAACAGAAAATAAAAATGCAACCGCCGGTTGACAAAATTCCATCTCCTCTTGCTGGCTGTCCTCTGTAAAATATGGTATGATGATGCCAGAATAAGAACTGAAAAAGTTGAACCTATATAAAGGAGGACGGCAATGAGACTTAATGAGAAAATCATGGTGCTGAGAAAGAAAAACGGCTGGTCCCAGGAACGGCTGGCGGAGATGGTGGGTGTTTCCCGGCAGTCGGTGTCCAAATGGGAGAGCGGTAACGCCATGCCGGATCTGGATAAAATTGTAATGCTCAGTCAGATTTTTCATGTAACCACAGATTATCTGCTGAAGAACGATGAAGGGGAGTCCGATTCCAGTGACCAGGAGAAAGAAAAGGAAATGGATGATGAATCATCTGGGGATGCCCGGAACTGGCAGTGTGACAGAGACAGCGCTGGCAGCGATCCGGGCCGGGACGGAAAGGACTTCGGCCATGCCGGCGCTGACCGGGGTTACGGAGGATGGACGCCCCGCCTTGTGAGTATGAGCGAGGCATGGAGCTACCTGGATATGGTACGTCGGTGCAGTTCATGGATCGCTGCCGGTGTCACCCTGTGTATTCTCTCCCCCTGCTGCTTAATTATACTGGGGGGTCTGGCGGAATCTCAGATGACTGTCATCAGTGAGGATTTTGCCGGAGCTATAGGGGTGATGGTTCTCCTTTTGCTGGTCTTTGTGGCGGTGGTAGATTTTATTATATGTGGAATGCGCTACAGCCATTTTGACTATCTTAAAGTAGAGAACTTTATGCTGGATATGGATGCGAGTCAGAGCGTGGTTCAGGAAAAATACAGGTTTGAGCCTCGATTTACCGTAGGTATCGCTACAGGCGTGGGATTGTGTATTTTGAGTATTGTCCCAATGATGGGCGTAGCTCTTGTTAAGGAAGGTCCGGCTCAGGATCTGGCCGGATGTCTGGCCACAGTTTTTTTGCTGATGATGGCGGCAGTGGGGGTCTTTTTGTTTATCCGGGTTGGCCTTGTTTACGGAGCATTAAATTTGCTTTTACATGAAAAATCTTAAATAAAAAATACTTTAGCGGCATGGCTTTTGTTATGCACCCTTATGTAAGACAAGTGAAATCCTAAAGAGACTTGTCTTTGGGAAAATAACTTTTAGCCATGCCGCTTGTTTTATGCCAGCGGCCGTCCGATTTTATGGATTCTAAGCCATCGGAGCGTGTCTTTTAATGTATCTTTTAAAGAACGGGGGCGGTAGCCCAGCTCGCGGGTGGCCTTATCATGGGAAAAATGACCGTTGCTTTTCAGTGTATAGAGAGAATAGCGGGTGTAGACCGGTTTGGTATGGCGTATTTTTGCTCCGAGGCCAAGGAAGGGGGCGGCGATTTTGGCCATCCACATAGGGATCAGAGGCACTTTTTTTGTGCCGGCCATGGATTTTACGCTATCAAGCATTTTCTTTACTTCCAGATGTTCATTGGAGAGAATGTAACATTCGCCGATCTTGCCTTTATGTACGGCTGCAAGACATCCGGCGGCCACATCCCGGACATCCACAAAATCATAGCCGCCTTTGACACAGGCGGGAAGCTTCCCGGAGATATAGTCCCGGATTACAGCCACCATATGATTGCGCTGGGTATCAAAGGGTCCGATGATGCCGGAAGGATGGACGACGATGGCGGGAAGCCCCATGGCCACGCTGCCTAAAACATACCGGGTAGCTTCAGCTTTTGTCTTTGCATATCCGCCCACCACTTTGTCCGGCGAGAAATTTTTTGTCTCGATAATGGTTTCATTGTCGGGAAGTTCAGGGATGGCGTGGACGGAGCTAACGTAAAGAAAACGGAAGACATTGTGGGCCAAAGATGCAGCTACCATATTTTTTGTGCCGCCCACATTGACCGCCATCATTTTATCGGTGGCAGATGACGCGGTAATGTCGATGATTCCCGCAGTGTGGATGACAATGATCCGGGAATCCCCGGTGTGAGCAAAGAGCGGGACAAGAGAAGAGATATCTGTCACATCGCCGTAGTACCAGTGGATGTAACGGTCTTCTTTAAAGGGCGGCTCCTCACCGGGAAGGATAAGTCCCCGCACCTCCTGAATGTTGGAAGCGTGATTGCGAAGATGGCGCCGCAGCGCCCGGATGATAGTGCTGCCCAAATGGCCATTTGCGCCGGTAATAATATAAATATCTTTCATATAGATTCCCCATTTCATAATTCCATTCACGGCAGGAAAAGTGCTGCCTGCCGCAGGTACAATTAGTAACCGTCGTTTCATGCGAAAAACAGTGGTTCAGGTGAGCGCTTAAAACGCAGCGGTTTGGCCTACGCCATTGGAAAAAACGGCGGTTGTTGACTATCTTTATATAAATAATTATAATATAGAAATAAAGCAGTTAAAATCATCAATTTCGGGAGATATGTTTGTTATTGAACAATCAGACTGTATTGTGTTGAATTGAGGTGATTTTTATTGGAAAGTAAAAAAGAAAGCGCCAGGGTACGCCTGACAAAACAGATGCTCAGGCAGGCATTTACCAGCCTGCTGATGGAGAAACCAATTCAAAACATTACAGTGCGCGAATTATGTGAAAAAGCCCAGGTTAACCGGGGAACCTTTTACACCCATTACGCGGATATTTACGATCTGATGGAGTCTATTGAAAGTCAGATGACGCAGCAGTTAGGCTTGGTTATTAAAGAACTAAATGTGTCATTAAAAAATGAGAACGGCCTTTTGGAAGCCTACTGTCATGTGTTTGAGTTCCTGAAACAAAATTCGGATATGTGCATTATCCTTCTGGGCGAGAATAGCGATTTTGCCTTTCTTAACCGCCTTTTGGCTATGGGGAAGGATTACAGCCTTAAACAGTATATGGAGGCCTATCCCCAGGCGACACCAAAACAGGCGGAATATTTCTACAGTTTTATTTCCTCCGGCTGTATAGGACTTTTACGCCAGTGGATGGCCAACAATTTCAGGGATTCTACCCGGTCTGTGGCGGTTATGGCCCAAAATCTTGTGCTTGGCGCGGTTAGAGCCCTGACGATCCATGTGGAATGGGGCTGAACATCCAGCGGATGTTTGGTCAGCGCCGTCCAGAAAGGAACATAGAACGCGGGGATTCGGATCGTAAGAGGTTTGTTAAAGCTGATCCGAATCCCGCGGAAAGACTTGCGAGAGCGTCATGAATGAGGAGATGAAAAGATTGTGTCAGTTCAGAAGGATAATCAGATAGATTCTGGGAAAACAGGCTGGGAAAAGGCCCTTGTTCAACAGGCTTTGGATGCGAGAGAAAAAGCATACGCCCCTTATTCCGGATTTAAAGTGGGGGCGGCTCTGCTGTGCGGCGAGGGCAGAGTATATACCGGCTGCAATATTGAAAATTCCGCCTATACACCATCAAATTGCGCTGAGCGCACCGCTTTTTTTAAAGCTGTCAGCGAGGGCGTCCGGGATTTTCAGGCCATTGCCGTGGTGGGCGGCAGGGAAAAGGCAGAGGAAGAATGTCCGCCCTGCGGAGTGTGCCGTCAGGTCATGGCTGAGTTTTGCTCCGGGGATTTTATGATCCTTCTTGGAAGAGAGGGGAAGGATCTCCAGTGGCGGGCGTTTACTCTGGATCAGCTTCTGCCCTTGAGTTTTTCACTGTAGCTTTTATGGCGCGGCAGCATTGAGAATCACAGTCGCAGATGTGAGCTGTCGTTTGCCAGGGCAATTCTTTTGTTGCCTGGTCCGGAATGGCTGTGCTATAATGTGATTTGAAATGACGCCTGATTTAATGCCTGTTGCCGGAAGCGGCCAGGCCGCGAGGATAGGATAGCAGATTCCAACCCTCAGTATCATGAATATAAAAACAGGGCATATAATAATAAAGGCGTAAAAGGTATTTTGACGCCTGTGATACATGAACAAGGCGTTATGATACCAAAGATGTAAATGATGAAATGGAGATATTAGTCATGGGAAAATATTTTGGAACAGACGGTTTCCGCGGTGAGGCCAATGTAAATCTGACAGTTGAACATGCCTTTAAGGTGGGCCGTTTTTTAGGCTATTATTACGGCAAAGATCATAAGGCCAATATTGTGATCGGCAAAGATACCCGCCGGTCCAGCTACATGTTTGAGTACGCTCTGGCTGCCGGCGTTACAGCCAGCGGCGCTGACGCCTATCTTCTTCATGTGACCACAACACCCAGTGTGTCCTATGTGGTGCGCACCGAGGATTTTGACTGCGGTATCATGATCTCTGCCAGCCATAATCCTTACTATGACAACGGCATTAAAGTGATCAATGCACAGGGCCATAAACTTGAGGCTGAAGTTGAGCAGCAGATTGGGGATTATATTGACGGAAAGATGGGAGAACTTCCTCTGGCTGTCCGGGAGAAGATCGGGCGTACTGTGGACTACGCCATGGGCCGCAACCGCTATATCGGTCATCTGATTTCCCTTGCAACCCGCTCCTTTAAAAACAAAAAAGTGGGACTGGACTGCGCCAACGGCTCAGCATCGGCCATCGCGAAAAGTGTGTTTGACGCTCTAGGTGCCAAGACCTTTGTTATCCACGCTGAACCTGACGGAACAAATATTAATAAAGACTGCGGTTCCACCCATATTCAGTCTCTCCAGAAATTTGTGGTGGACAACGGGCTGGACGTAGGTTTTGCTTATGACGGCGACGCGGACCGCTGCCTTGCGGTGGATGAAAAGGGACAGCTTGTGGACGGGGATATGATCATGTACGTGTGCGGCTGTTATATGAAAGAGTGCGGAAAACTGGCCAATAATACAGTGGTTGCTACCATTATGTCCAACATCGGTCTGTTTAAGGCTCTGGATGAAGCCGGTATTGCTTATGAAAAGACAGCTGTGGGTGATAAATACGTCTACGAAAATATGATGGCGGGGGGACACTCTCTGGGCGGCGAACAGTCCGGTCATATTATTTTCAGCCAGTATGCCCGTACAGGCGATGGAATTTTAACGTCTATCCAGTTAATGGAAGTTATGCTTGAGAAAAAAATGAGTCTGTCTGAGCTGACAAAGCCTATTCAGATTTATCCTCAGCTTCTTGTAAATGTTAAAGTGGCGGATAAGCGGGCGGCACAGAGCGATCCCCAGATTATTGCCGCTGTGGAGGCTTCCAATAAAGAGCTTGGGGGCAACGGCCGTCTCCTTGTGCGAGAGAGCGGCACAGAGCCGGTGATCCGGGTCATGGCTGAGGCAAAGACAGATGAGATCTGCCGCCAGTATGTAGAGCGAATCGTAGATTTATTAAAGGCCAATGGACATGCTGCAGATTGAACGGTTACAATGGTTGCGGAGGAAAGGTTGCTGATCGGGGAGACGAAGGGACGGTCGTAGGGACAGTGTCTGGACAGGAGGCGTATATTGCAATGAGAAGTTTGGACGAAATTATGAAAAAGAAAAGCAGAAGGACCCTGTCCTGGGTTCTTTGCCTTGGGATGGCGGGACTGCTGCTGTCAGGATGTTCGCAGACAGATGAAAACAGGGTGGATGAGAGCGAACTTCCGGAATCGTCCCAGGTGTCATCGGTATTTTCCAACAGTCAGAGTATGTCTAAAGATACGGTGATTGCTGTGAGTCTGCCATCGGCGGAGGAAGGCTGGTATTATGACGCAACACTTTTGGCTTCACAATATCTGAGCCAGATTTCTACAGACAGTCTTGGCTATGTTCTTTTGACAGCGTCCACTGCTCAGGAACAGTCGGGGCAGCTCGATGATCTTGTAGGGCAAAATGTCCACGCGGCAGTTGTATGTCCGGTAGATGCTTCTCTGTCAGCCCAGGGGGCGGCTAACCTGAAAAATTCCGGTGTTCCTCTCATTGTTTTTAATGGAAGCCTGGATGGGGTGACTGCAGATGTTACGGTATCTATGGATGAAGGGCAGCTTGGAAAAGACGCGGCCCAGGGCCTTGAGAATGCCGGTTGTTTAGGGATGGATGTCCTTGTGTTTTCTGATGAGAGCCAGGAAGCGGATATTTCCAGAACCCAGAGCTTTGAGAACGCTCTGTCTGATGAGATTTCCGTAGTTTACGGCGGTTCTGCCTACGGCGGCAGCGCTGCGGCCCGTCAGGCCCTTCTTGACTGGATTGATGGCAAAGATCTGGACACAAGGGAAAGTGTGGGAGCTATTTTTGTTTCCAACGAGGAGGCTATGCTTGGAATACTGGAGGGGCTGTCATCTTATGAAAGCGCCTACGGGACAGTATTTCCCAATTTAAAAATCATTGCCGGCTGCGGCAGCAGCGAGGAACTTCAGTCGCTTATTTCTGAGAATACAGAGATTCCTGCAACGATCTGGTATTACTCCCCACAGGCCATTAACACAGCCATTGATCTGGCCGTGGACATGATAGGCGGTCAGACAGTAGAAGACCGGGTCAGTGTTGACGGAGAGAGTTTCGGGAATATGTCTCAGTAATTCACATGCGCTCCGCTCATCAGGAATGGGGCGGGCTGCTTCTTATGCACGCATAAATCATCCCGCCTATCCCTGATGGATGAACTGTTACAGAAAATCTTATGAAAAATAGCGCCGTATGGGGTTACACCTGTACGGCGTTTTTGTGTGATACAGGAAGATATCTTTTTATATCCGATCTGTTAGAAAATCATTTTCCAAACTAGAGCGGCTGTTCAGGTTATATGAACAGCAGATGTACAGGATCGCCTACAGCATACTCAATAACAGTTCACAGGCGGAGGACGCTGTGGCGGACGCCTTTGAGCGTCTGATCCCTTACCTGGACCGGTGCCGGGGACTGACAGATATGAAAACAAAACGTCTGGTGATCACTGTGCTGCGAAGCAGTGCCCTGGATATTTACAGAAAGAATAAAAGAGAGCAGATTCGGGTGTCCCTGGACGCTGAGGACTTTCTGGACAGGGGAGTTAATACCATTGATGATTATATGAAGCGGCGGGATTGTGAAGAACTGGCCGGAAAAATCGTGGATTTGCTTTCGGAAATTTATGCCGGAGTGATACGGCTGAGATATTTTTATGATATGGATGTGGAGGAAATCGCAAATATATTGGGAATCAGCGTGTTTGCCCAGGATCTTGAGGATTCCTATATTTATTTTACGCCTTCCGGAGCTGGACTTGACAGCAGCGCCAATGATTCCGTACAGTTTTATGATTTAAAGCCGTGGCTTTAATTCCCGCACAGGGAAATGGAGGTGCAGTATATGATGTTAGAAGAAATGCTCAAAGATGAGCGGGAAGCCGGACGTGATGAGGGTCTGAAAATCGGACGTCTGGAAGGCGAAAAACGCGGAGAAGAACAGTCCCTGGCCTTGGTCAATGCCCTGATGAGCCAGGGGCGTTATGAGGATCTCAAACGATGCCTTGAAGATGAAGTATTCAGGAAAGAACTGATGAAAGAATTTGGTTTAAAAAGTAAAGAGTAGCGTTGTATAACTTGTAAACAGAGGAATTCTGTTTACAAAAGATAATCTTATACAATGTACTAATGAACAGGAGCCGCGTCCAGGAAAAGGCGCGGCTCTTGAGATCAGGGCAAATATTGGTAGAAAACGAAAGGGATCATCCCATAAAGATCAGGGGTTTTATCAAAGACTGGATTTTACAGGATGGTTCTTTTCTTGTTCCTTAGGCGTCTGTAGAAGAATCCGCACCGTCACTGCCCAAGGACACCGTGGAAGCTGGCGTGGAGGGAACAGTGTTGGACGGTTCCACAGGAGAACAAGTACAGCAGTCGCAAGTTTCCTCACAGGCATTTTTTAAATAACCCTCACATTTTGGCGGCCCAAGTTCCAGAGGTTTAATGGAAAGATCCAGGAGATCGCCGCAGACAAAATCCATGCAGATCGTATCGTCGTTGGGCTGGATGCTGGCTTTGGGGACAATCGCCCTGCCATTGTGGGGGATGAGATACTGGGAGTAATAAATACTTTTAACATAAACGGTCAGTCCGATGGTGATGGTATCTGAGGACAGATCCATGTTCAGGATCTTAGGAATGGCGATCATATTCAGTCCCTGGTGCATGGTGTTATTTTCCGATGAGAATCCTACATACTGGATCACAGGGGTATTGTTGGACTGGGTGTTGACAGACACTCCGTAAGGGGCGAAGATCTCCAGCTCTACAGAGGAGGGATTGGTGTCATCGTCCAGGGCGTCATATCCGTCAACGCTGCTGTCAGAGGGCAGATAGGTGGCGGTCAGGGTCTGTGTGTCCAGACTTCTTCCGGCGCAGTCATAAAAAGTAATTTGGAAAGTAACGGACAGATTGGTCAGGGTAACCAGGTAACAGTTAGGCCGCCCATTGATCTGAGCGACCGTTGTGGAGGCGTTTTCCGAGGAGTTGAATGAAATATTGATGATCTGGGCACAAACACTGGAAATTCCTGTGGCCTGGGGCGGCGTAATATCTATAGTCCGGCAGAGATTAATGCCAAGCTCGTCATAAACTACCGGAGCCAGAAGTGTAAGCACATCAGGCTCGCCGCAGATAGGGTCCGTACAGATGTCATGGCACTCGTGTCCGTTTTGGGCTCCGGTGCTGACATATCTTTTTGGACAGCTTTTACAGCCAGAAGTATTGTTTTTGGCCATAATAACATCCTTTCTATAAAATTTTCTTAATTTATCTTATGCATATCGTGATTTTTGGTTCTTATATCCCCATATACATATAAAGTAACTATTCAGCCATGCATTTTAAGATTCCCGCAGCTACCGCTGCTTTACCGCCGCTTGCGCGGCTGAATCCTCAATTATGGCTAAACGCCATATGTCTGGTTTAATAAAAAATCCTCTGCAAGTAAACTTGCGCCGTATTTTTATTAAACCAGCCGCATGGCTGAATAGTTACTTTAAAATGGTTTGTGGAGGAGAATACATGAATGCTGTTTATGATCTGGCTGATGGACGGAAATTAATGATGTATGTGGAAAATAATCGTATTTTACTGTTATTCACTCCTATGCGTCCGGGCCATATGCCTTTCGTACGCCATAACGATTGTCTGGGCTATCTGTCTTCTCTGGCATGGCGGGGACGCATCTATTATGTCTATGAAAATTTCACTAGGCAGATTATTTTCGGATGCCTGGATGATCCTAATACCCAGGTGATTTTAAGCCCTCTCGCTCAAAATCAGTGGTTTGAGCGTCCGGTTCTTCACGAGGCAGGGGGCAATCTGTATCTTTTTTATATCCGGTGCTTTGATGATGAAAAAAGAAGTTTTTATATGCGAAGCCCATGGGATGGTGATCTGGAGAAATGTCTTTGGCATGGGGAAGAAGGACCACTTTATGTCAACTGGTATCATCATAACCATAAAGACTACATGGAGCTGGAGAGCGGTCATGAGAGTCAGAGCTTTTCCGGAAATTTTGATGAAAACTTTGCGGATTCAGACCGGGGAAATGAGATAGTCCGGACTTTTGTATGGAACATAGAGGAAAAATCCTACGAGATTATTGATGAGAATTTCGGCGGCGTGGGGGCGGATCAAAATGGAAAAGAATTGTTAAATGCGAAGGAACTGTGGCAGAGGGAAAAAGAATCGTTGGAACATGCCCTTGACAAAGTCAGGGAGGAGAGAGAGACGCTTAAAAAATTGTGTTCGCAAAAAGACGCCATGCTGGAAAGCGCCAGGGCACAGTACGACCAGCTTGCACAGACCGCCAGGGAGCTTCAGAAAATTGGCAGGCAGTGGCGGGATAAATATATGGAGAAGAAAAAAAATTAAAAATATCCTATCTTTTTTTGCCTGTTCGTTGTTATATAAGATAGGAAGGAGGCTATCGTGGATGCGGATTTTATTTTAATACACAAAATGAAACAGGGGGACGAAAAGGCTTTTAATGAATTTGTAGGAAAATACTACGGACAGATTTTAAAATACTGCCGTTGGCATTGCTTTGACGAGGAAGAGGCAAAGGATCTGACCCAGGAAACCTTTGTGCGTTTTATGGCCGGACTTTCCAGTTACCGGCACAGCGGAAAGGCGAAAAATTATCTGTATACCATCGCCGGTAATCTCTGCAAAAATTATTATAAAAAACCGATGGAGATTTTGACACAGGATGGACAGATCATGGAAAACGGCGCCGCAGCCCAGGGGCCGGAAGAGGATATTACCGATAAAGTACTGCTGGAATGGGCCATCGGAAAACTTCCCAGGGATCTGTCTGAGGTTGTGATCCTTTATTATTTTCAGGGCCTTTTAATGTGGGAGATCGCCAAAGTTCTTGGCATTGGCCTGCCTCTGGTGAAATACCGGCTCAGGCAGGCCAGAAATCTTCTGAAAAAATTTATAGAGATGGAGGATGGAAAAAATGAATCTGGATCAGATGTTAGAAAAATACAGTAAAGTCCCCGATCCCTATATTGATCCACAAAAGATCAGTATAGTGGCCAGCGCGGCCAGAGAAGCATTTCTGAGCCAGGAGGAAAAGCGGGTATTATCCTACGGCGGTTTTTTGCGGGTCCAGCTTAAAGTTCTTCAGAAAAAATGGTGGATATTCCAACTTTTTTTGCTGGCAGGCGTGTGGCTCATTTACCCTTTAATGGATGATTTTCTCTACGGGCGCCGCAGTCTTGGCATTGCCGCCACATTATTTATCATTCTGATCATACCGGAAATGTGGAAAAACCGCAGCGGGAACACTTTGGAGATTGAGGGGGCGGCCTTTTACTCCCTCAGAGAGATTTACGCGGCCCGTATTCTCCTTTTTGCCATCGCCGATGTGCTAATGATCACAGTTTTTATGGCGGCGGCCCCTTTTTATATGAGTCTTGGAATGGCGGATCTGCTCATACAGTTTTTACTGCCTATGACCATTACCGCCTGTATATGCTTTGGATTTTTGTGCAGCCCAGGCCTTTTTGGACAGAGCGCTGCTGTGGGGATGAGCCTTATATGGAGCGTTATATGGTGGTTTATTGTTTTAAATGAAAATATTTACCAGGCGATCTCTTTTCCGCTGTGGGTAGGAATCTTCTGTGCCGCCACAGCCCTCCTTGGCACCTTTGTGTTTCGGCTGATCGGAAGCTTTGGCAGGATTTGGGAGGTGAATTTAGGTGGAACTGAATCTAAATGATCTGACAAAAAAATTTGGACCGGTGACAGCAGTGAACCATTTCAGCGGTAAGATGACCCATGGCATTTATGGGCTTCTCGGAGTCAACGGGGCGGGAAAAACTACCCTTATGCGCATGTTGTGTACTCTTCTCGAACCTGATTTTGGAAAGATCACCCTTGACGGGGAAGATATTTTTCAAATGGGGGGCAGTTACCGGAAAATCCTCGGATACCTGCCTCAGGATTTTGGATATTACCCGGATTTTACTGTAAAAGATTATCTCATGTATATCGGCGCTCTGAAAGGATTAAGGCCGGCAGTTGCCAAAAAAAGAGTGGGAATACTTATGGAGAAGACCGGGCTGACAAAAGTGTCCGGGAAAAAAATGAAAAAACTTTCAGGGGGGATGAAGCGCCGGGCGGGAATTGCTCAGGCCATGCTCAATGACCCGAAAATACTGGTACTTGACGAACCCACAGCGGGCCTTGACCCTAATGAGCGCATCCGTTTCCGCAATCTTATCAGCGAACTGGCGGCGGAGAGGGTGGTACTTTTGTCCACCCACATTGTGTCTGATGTGGAGTATATTGCCAATGAGATCTGGCTGATGAAAGATGGCGGTATTGTCCTGGAGGGAACGGTGCGCCAGCTTTTGATGTCCATGCCTGAGACTGTGTGGACATGTTTCGCAGACCCTGCCATGGTTCCCATGCTTGTACACAAATATAAAGTTTCCAACATTAAGTCTGAGCCTGACCAGGTGGAGCTTAAAATTATCTCCCAGGCAAAACCTGTGGAGGACGCGGTGCCTGTCCAGGCATCTCTGGAGGATGTGTTCCTCTATTACTTTGATGAGAAGGCGGGGGATGGCAGTGGTTTGCTATGAAATCCGAAAAGTGTTTTTAAGGACCGGCAGTCAGATCGCGGCGGCTATATGCGCCATTGTTGTCATCCTCTTTGGGGTCATGTCTGTCAACAGCATATTTTTTGTGGATGACCAGGGCAATCATATTACAGGAATACAGGGGGCCAGACTGCTGGCTGCGGCCAAAGAACCCTGGGAGGGACCGCTGACGGCAGAGCGTCTGGCTTTGGTCATAGAGACAAATCAGAAGGAAAACGCAAGTCCCCAGGCTTTGTCAGAGGATATCACTCAGAATAACATTTCCTATGGGCGCAAGCAGGGATATTCGGATATTCTTCTTTTACTCAGCGACGCCTTTGGGGATTTTTCTTACTTTGATTACTATGCCGCTGACAGGCTCACGGTTGATGACGCCGATAACTTTTATCGGCAGCGGGTTTTAAGCCTGACCGAGTGGCTTTATACAAAGGCCGACAGCCGTTTTTCTCCGGCAGAAAAAGAGTTCCTCATACAACAGTTTGAAAATGTCCGTCAGCCGTTGTACTATGCGGCGGCTGACGGGTGGGACCAGTTGTTTTATACAGCGCCAAGTTTGATCACGGTTTTAGCTATTATGTGCGGCTTCTTGGTCTCCGGCATTTTTTCCTGTGAAAAACAGTGGAAATGTGATGCCGTATTCTTTTCTTCCTTTCACGGCAGAAAAAAGGCATGTAAAGCCAAGATCGGAGCTGGGGTGGCAATCGCCACGATTATCTACTGGGCGTCAATGCTTCTTTGCTCCGGGATTATTCTGGGATGTATGGGGGCCGGAGGGGCGAACACCATGATCCAGGCTCAGTTTTTCGGCAGTGACAGTTTTTATAATATTACGGTCTGGCAGGAATTTCTCCTCATCCTTTTTGGCGGATATGCAGGCTGTCTTTTCTTCGCTCTTTTGGCTATGCTTGTCTCAGCTAAAAGCGGATCGGCCATTTTTGCCGTAACTATTCCTTTTATTTTAATCCTCCTGCCCCAGTTCCTGTCCAACATGGAAATCCCTAAGTTAGACAGGCTTCTGGGAATTTTGCCGGATCAGCTTCTTTCGGTCAGTCTTGTGCTGGGGGGATATAATCTTTATGATTTTGCCGGTAAAATTGTGGGGGCGCTGCCCATATTACTTGTGGTTTATCCGGCGCTGTGTCTGGTATTGCTTCCTGTAATTTACACAATTTACAAAAAGACGGTGGTTCGATGAAAAGATACGGAAAAAGAAAGAGAAAAACAGGGATTGCCCTTCTGATCGCACTTTTACTGGTTTTTGCCCTGCTGGCAGGATGGGCCGGTTTTTCCTGGACCGATGGAAATCATTTGGGTCAGGCCCAGAGTCTGGCTCAAAATGAAGAAAATGAGAGGCCCTGGTATTTGATCCTTGTCAACAAAGATCACCCTATCCCTGACGACTATGAGGTGAATCTTCTGGAGCTGTCCAACGGGGAACAGGTGGATGAGCGTATTTATCCCGATCTTCAGGCTATGTTTGACTCTGCCAGGGCAGAGGGAATTTATCCGTTCGTGGCTGCCGGATACCGGACCCATGAACGGCAGCAGGAGCTTCTGGAAGAGAAGATCACAGCCTATGAAAATGAGGGCAACTCCCGGTCTGAGGCTGAGAAACTGGCAAAGGCGTGGGTGGCGGTGCCGGGGACAAGTGAACATGAGCTGGGGATATCAGTGGACATTAATGCGGACACCCAGCGCTGTTCCAGCGATGCCATGTATCAATGGCTGGCCCAACACGCCTGGGAGTATGGCTTTATTTACCGATATCCTCAGGATAAGACGCAGATCACTGGGATTATCAATGAACCATGGCATTATCGGTATGTGGGCAAAGAAGCCGCAAAGGAAATTAATGAAAAAGGTATATGTCTGGAGGAATATTTATCAGATGAGGAATAGACTCCTAAATTTGTGCCAAGACCCGCGAACGGGTCTTGAATAAACCAGCCGCATGGCTGAATAGTTACAAAAAATGAAGACAAAGCCCCCGCTGTTTGCAGCGGGGGCTTTGTGCTGTGTCTGGCTGAACCGTTACGAAAAATTTTCACTGTCCGATTGTGGAAAAAATATCTGGATTGTGGTACAGTAATGTCACAGTTTCTGAAATGGATTACCGGACGGTAAAATTTTCAGGAGACAGAGGATAGACGGGAGAGAGTAGGTTATGGAAAATAATCTGGGAAAAGAGAATGTAAAAAGTCTTGTATGGCGTATTGCCATACCCAGTATGCTGGCTCAGTTTGTCAGTGTGCTGTATAGTATTGTGGACCGGATGTATATTGGAAATATCCCCCGGATTGGGGATGAGGCCCTGGCGGGTGTGGGAATATGCGGCCCTGTGGTGACTATGGTCGGGTCAGTGGCGTTCCTTGTGGGAATTGGCGGATCGCCGCTGATGAGCCGGCGCATGGGGGAAGGCCGGATGGATGAAGCCCGAAAAATTGTGGCCAACGCCTTTGTCATGCTTATTGGCCTGGCTATGATCCTTATGGTGCTGATGACTGCCATACGCCGCCCCATGCTTATGTTTTTCGGAGCCAGCCAGATCACTTACCCGTACGCAGACATATACTTTACAACTTATCTGACGGGAACCGTTTTTGCTTTACTTTCCACAGGTATGAACCAGTTTATTATTGCCCAGGGTTTTGCGAAGACCGGGATGATTTCTGTCAGCCTTGGGGCTGTGCTAAATATTGTCCTTGATCCGGTGTTTATTTTCGCTATGAATATGGATGTCAGAGGGGCGGCCATCGCCACAGTTATTTCTCAGATGGCAAGCTGCGTTTTTGTCCTTGTCTTTTTATTTGGGCCAAAGCCGCCGGTGAGAATCAGTTTTGGAGGCTACCGTCCGGGGATTATGGGCAGGATTCTTGTTATGGGATTTACGCCTTTTATTATTATTGCCATTGATAATGTAATGATTATCGCTCTCAACGCGGTTTTAGCCCGCTACAGCGCTGCTGGGACCGGGGATATGCTTATAACATGTGCCACCATTGTCCAGAGTTTCATGCTCGTTGTCACCATGCCCCTTGGAGGGATCAGCAGTGGAACACAAACGATTCTTGCCTACAATTATGGCGCCGGGCAGAGAGACCGGGTGATGATGGCACAGCGGTATATCGTCCTGTTGTGCGTGGCCTTTACGGCGGTCATGTTTGTGGCAGCCCAGGTATTAAGCCCTGCGTTTGTACGGCTGTTTACATCAGATCCGCAGATCAGTGCGACGGCGGTGTGGGCTATTGGGGTTTCAACTATGGCTCTGATTCCTCTGGGCGTTCAATATGCTGTTGTAGATGGTTTTACCGGACTGGGACAGGTTCGCTATGCCCTGCCTCTGTCTTTTTTTAGAAAACTTGTCTATTTTGTCCCCCTTTTTGTGCTTCCTGTGTTTTTTGGGGCTAAAGCGGTATTTTTTGCTGAGCCAATCTCAGATATTGCAGGACCGGTGGTCACATCTATCCTTTACAGCGCTGTTATGCCCCGGTTGATGGGGGAAGAACGTCGGGAGGCGGGAAGCCTATGAGTTTTAAAATACTTATGGCCGGAGTGACCCACCACGGACGTATCCGGACAAATAATGAAGATAATCTATATATGGGAGGAAAATATCTGGCTTTGGGGATACAGGATCTTTCTGAGATTTTGTATGTGGAAAAGTCATCTCGGCCATGGACGGCTGCCGGGGTTTTTGACGGCATGGGCGGAGAGAACGCCGGGGAGACGGCGGCCTTTACGGGGGCTCAAACATTCGCTTCGTGTATGGCCTCATGGGAGGCGCAGTCTATGCGGCCGGAAGATTTTCTGGAGCATACATGCCAGGCCATGAACCGGGCTGTTGTCTCTCACGCCGGGCGCTTTCGCCTGGGACAGACAGGCACTACGGCGGCGGTTCTTTATTTCAGGGACGAGAGAGCGTGGGTGTGCAATGTGGGGGACAGTTCCGTTTTTTTGCTCAGAGAAAATAAAATGCGGTGCCTGACAAAAGCCCATACAAATGCGGCTTTTTTAAAGCAGCAGGGCATTGAGGGCAGGACGCCGGCGCTGACTCAGTTTATTGGCATACCGGAGGATGAAATGACCCTCTGTCCGCATATAGGATCAGGAAGGCTTCGCCATAACGACCGTTTTCTTTTGTGCAGCGATGGACTGACGGATATGGTTCGCGAGGAAGATATTGCCCGGTGGCTCTATACCAGCCCAACGCCGAAAGCTGCCGCTGCGGTTCTGACAGATCAGGCTTTGGAAAAAGGCGGGCGGGATAATATTACAGTGATTGTTTGTCATGTGGTTTACGAACCGGCCGGAAAATGATAAGATGGTGATGATACCAGGGCAACTGGCTAATTAAAGGAAGGAAATGTATATGCAGGATGTCATTTTAGAAAATATATGGCCCAACTGGCATATTGAAGCGCTTATAGGGAAAGGTTCATTTGGCGCGGTCTATAAGGCGAGGCGCACAGGTGTGGGATTTGACCATGCATTTTATTCTGCCGTAAAAGTGATCCGTGTTCCCGCCGATGACGGGGAGATCCGTGGACTTCTGGCTGATGGAATGAGCCGGGAACAGGTGGCTGCTTACTATGAGAGCGCTCTGAAGGGCCTTGTAGGGGAGATCGAATTGATGGAATCTTTAAAAGGATCTCCCAATATTGTCACTATAGAAGATTATGAAGTTAGGAAAAACGCGGACGGTATTGGTTGGACGATTTATATCCGCATGGAACTTTTGAAAAACCTGAATCAGTACCGTACAGAGCATCCAACGACTGTGGACGATGTCGTGCGTCTGGGAATTCATATCTGTTCAGCTCTGGAGTACTGTGCCCGGAAACAAATCGTACACCGGGATATAAAGCCGGACAATATATTTGTCAATGAATTTGGGGATTTTAAACTGGGGGATTTTGGCATTGCCCGTCATCTGGAAATGACGGCGGCCCATTTGTCCCAAAAGGGGACAAGTAATTATATGGCTCCGGAAATCTACAGAGGGGAAGCCTACAATGGTTCTGTGGATATTTATTCTCTTGGCATTGTTATGTACCGGCTGTTAAATAAGGGAAGGCTGCCCTTTATGCCGCCTTATCCCAAACCTATTTCTTATGAGGACAGCGAAAACGCCATGTCCCGTCGGCTGAATGGGGAACCCCTGCCGGAACCGGCGACCGGAGGGAAACTGCTGGCGGATATTGTCCGGCGGGCCTGCAGCGCGGATGTGAATTTTCGCTATGCCACGGCAGCTCAGATGAAAAATGATCTTTATCAATGGAAGAACCTTGGAGTGAGACAGGCCACAGTCCCCAATGTGATGAACCGGGGGCCGGCACCCAGCGGGCCAAACTTTACTTATAATAATCAGGGGGCCGGCATGCCCTTTGACCAGGCTTTGCCAGGTGAGCATGGCCGACAGTCATCTTACGGCAGTTTTGGAACACCGCAGATGTCTGGCGGACCGGGCATGGGTCAGTCAGCGGGCGGCGTGAAAAAGAAAAAGAGTATGGCCTTGCCCATTACCCTGGGTTGCATTCTTGGCGTACTTGTTCTTGGGGTGGTCCTGTTTCTTACTGTGCCTGTCAACGGATATGAAACTTTATTTGACCAGATGAGGTACCGGATGTCGGATACCGACAGCCGCTTTAATTACGCAATGGACCGGGGGGAGCAGGCTTACACTGAAGGGGATTATGAGGAGGCTTTGTATTTTTTTGAGGATCGCGCCTTAGCGGAAAAACCACGGTCTTTGGAGGGCTGGATTGCTTTAATGCAGGTTCACACCGGTAATCCTGCGTCCCCGGAAGATGTGAAATGGGAAAATCTGATCAGTGACCTGGAGGCCGTGGGAAGACTTGACGCTCAGCCTGACGGCTCGGATAGCCAGGATATTATCAATTGTGTCAATGCCTGTCTCGATGCCCAGGGAGAGGGTCTTTTGCAAAGCATAAATCAGGGGGATACTCGAAACGCTCAGGCTCAGGTAACCGCCTTTTTCCAGAAATACCAGCAGTGTACCGATGCTGTGGCCGGGAAAGTAGATTGTGGTTCAGATAATGCCCGCTGGTATCTTTCTTTTTTTGATGCATTGTCCGGCATCTCCGGATGCGAGGAATACGCAGCCCAGCTTTTGGCCGAAGGATATGAAAAATATCCTGAAGATACCCAGTTGGCGGACCGTCAGGCTCAGGTAGATCAGGCCAAGCTGGCCATGGCCTACGAAGGCATTAATGATGCTCTGTCAGAGGGGGATTTTGACACGGCCTACAGTCTTGCCGGGGAAATGGAGGAGACGATGGATCCGGAGGCCTATGAAAATCTTGTGGGAAGTATTGACTATATCCAGGAACGTACAGAACTTCTGGAATCCTTGCAGTCCATGCTGAACGCCGGGGATTATGACGGTGTAGCGCGAAGGATCAGGGAAGATGCCCAGGGAGGCATCGCGGCCTGTTATCTTGTGGATGGCGTCTATACGGAGAGCGTCTCGGAGGGAAGTGCCCTTTTATATGACAATAATGGTCTTTATTACGGGGAGATCCGCGATAACGAGAGATATGGAAGCGGATTTCAGTTAAAGTATTATTCTGATGGTAGCTATCAGCTTCTTGATGGGAACTGGGATGGCAACGCCAACGGACAATGTACTTACACATGGTGGAGCGGGGACGGAACCCGGGCTGTAGTTACAGGAAACTTTACCGACGGCTATGAAGACGGCACCATGTCCATTACATGGGATCAGGACGGACAGACATGGACGGCAACTTATACTTCAGATATGGGAACATACACAGAGATCCAGAAGGATGAGAGTGGCGCCTCCATCTATGCTATTGCCTATGATTCCGCCGGAAATTCATCTTGGTGGTCCACCACGGAATTAAGCGGCAACGGCTGTTTTATAAATTAATATGACAGGTACATCATCTGACCCCTTAACGCATATGCTGTGATATAGCGTTAAGGGGTGATTTTTTGCCAATTAAGATTTTTGTGGATCAGGGACATAACCCTTCCGGACATAATACCGGGGCTGAAAACTCAGGGATCAATGAACAAGATATTACGTATAATGTAGGGATGTATCTTGCCCAGATGCTCCGGGCAAATCCTGAGTTTGAAGTGCGCGTCTCAAGGCCTGGACCGGACACGATTCTGGGAACATCTAATGCCACAAGTCTAAAAGCCAGGGTAGATATGGCAAATGACTGGCCGGCGGATTATTTTATCAGCATTCATACCAATTCTAATGTAAATCCTAATATTGAGGGTACAGAAGTTTATGTTTACAAAGCTTACACAGAAAGTTATTTTCTGGCGGAGCATGTTCTTAGGGGGATTGTGACGGTGGTAGGGACAAAAGATAACGGCGTCCGGGTCAATCCTTCCCTGTATGTCCTGCGCCGCACCCGAATGCCTGCCATTCTTGTGGAACTGGCCTATCTGTCGAATTTTGAGGACCGGCAGCGGCTTATTGATGAGCAATATGCCTTTGCAGAAGGGATTTATGACGGACTGCTCGTCTATTTTGGCTTGCATCCGGCAGAGTGAGCTGTTTATGATGGCTGGCACCTGAATCACTGTAGCCGGAAACAACAAGTGTTTCCGGCTACAGTGATTAACAACGAGTTGTTACAAATATATTAAATAATTTTTGGTTTGGTATCGACATTTTGTAACAAATATGTTATGATTATTAACGGATACCCAGAGTGATTGTATAGTGCTGCCGTGTGGAAGCGCGGTATGTGAAAGTACAAAAGAAAGGAGTAAATTATCATGCAGAGGAAAGTTTTACGTACTCTGAAGGCAGCAGTAGCCTTTTCTATGGTATTTTCTTTGAGCGTACCGGCGTGGGCTGCCAGTGATAAGCAGCAGATCCAGCAGAATTTGGACGCTCTGGAAAGCCAGAAGGACGCCCTGGAGAGCAGATTGTCAGCTTTACAGGCCAATAAGGCAGATACAGAGTCCTACATTGCCCAGTTGGATCAGGAGCTGAACTCCGTGTATGCCCAGGTAAGCAGTCTTACACAGCAGCTTGAGCAGACACAGGAAGAACTGACATCGACACAGGAACAGCTTGAAACGGCCAAGGCAAAAGAAGATGAGCAGTATGAAGCACTGAAGTTACGTATCCGGGCTATGTACGCGGCGGGAGATACTTCCATGCTGTCAGTCTTTTTACAGGCCAGTGATATCTCTTCTATACTTAACGCCACAGAGTATATTTCAAGACTGTCCGACTATGACGCTAATTTGCTGGAAAGCCTGAATAATACCCGTCAGGAAATCGAAACCCTTGAAGCTCAGCTTCAGGAGCAGGAGACAGAACTTACGGATCTCAAGGCCCAGGAAGAGAGCAAGCAGACAGAACTCGAAATGGTCATGGAGGCAAAACAGGCAGAGCTTGGCTCGATCAACAGTGATATCGGAGCCGCTTATGATAGTATTGCCAATACCCAGGAAGAGATCGAAGAAAATAATCAGATCCTTGCGGCTATTGAATATCAGGAAGAGCTGGACCGTCAGGAAGCTTTGAAAAAGCAGCAGGAGGCGGAGGCAGCCGCTGCGGACAGCGCTCAGGAAAGTGAGAGCGCTGCTACAGAGACGGAAAACGAAACAAAAGAAACCCAGTCTTCTCAGTCAGACAGTTCCACACAGGAAACTCAGTCTTCTCAGTCAGAAACTGAGAGTACAGTTTCAGAATCTCAGTCTACCGTGACAGAGACAGAAAGCACTGTTTCAGAGACAGAGACAGCGCCAGAAACAACGGCTCCTGAGACAACGGCTCCGGAAACAACAGCGCCAGAGACAGAGCCAGAAACAACAGAGCCAGAAACAACGGCTCCTGAAACGGAAGTCTCTGACAACGGCAGTACCGCTGCTGAGGATACATCTTCCGGCAGCAGCGCCGGAACGTCAACAGCCGGTGTTGCTACAGGCAGCTTTATCTGGCCATGCGCAGGCGGATATATTTCCTCTCATTTTGGCGGACGTACCGCGCCTACAGCGGGAGCGTCGACGAATCACAAGGGCGTGGATATCGCGGCAAGTTCGGGAACAGATATTTACGCGGCTGACGGGGGAACAGTTGTGACAGTTTCCTACAGTACAGCCAGAGGTAATTACATTGTAATCAGCCACGGCAACGGAATGTCTACTCTGTATCAACACTGTTCAGCGATCTATGCGTCTGTAGGACAGCAAGTCAGTCAGGGTGATGTGATCGCGGCTGTGGGAAGCACCGGATATTCCACAGGCGCTCACCTTCACTTTGAAGTGTGGGTCAACGGAGTACCGGTAGATCCGGAAGATTATATCTAAATGTAAATGAACAAAATACCCTGAGGGTGTCAACTCTCAGGGTATTTTTATAGCAAAGAACAAATATATTTGTCCTTTATTATAACCCTCCAGGGGAGACGTACAATTTTTGAAAGGAAGGCTCTGCGCTTTGCGCAACAAAAATCGGCGCAGAAAAGACTTGATGTTTTGTAAAAAAGGCGCTAAGGTATAGAGGAAATATTTTATCAGATGATAAAGGTATCAATGATCTTTTGACGATTGTATCATCAGATTGGAAAGGATGGATTTATGAGAAAGTTTTTCAGACGCTATTATGTCATTGAGATCACACCGATGAAATTTCATAAATTTTATCACTGGGTGTTAACGCCTATTAATATTGTGTTGACAATATATGCTCTGATATCGTTTATGCTGGACCCGGCACAGGCCGACGTGATCACTATATCTTATGATCTGGCACTGCTTGTGTGTCTCGCATTGACATTTATCGGTTGCTTTAAAATGAAAAAATATGCGTGGATTGCCATTATATTCAGTTTTGGACTGGAATTGATTTACGACATATGCTGTATCGCCGTTTTTGTACCCCTTGGTGTTCAGGCTGTGATCTATGCCCTCAGCCAGGTGTTATGGCGGATCGTGTTTATTATCCTTATGGCAGGTTATTATATAAAGCGCCAGCCCTTGTTTTTTGATCCGGTGCCCTATGATCAGATTCCCAAAGAGCTGCGCGATTCACTGGAGAAAAAAGGGAAAGGGTGACTTTTATGTTTTTAACCGACGATCATCTCCACACCCGGTTTTCCTTTGACGGAAAAGCCGACCCGGAGGATGTGTGCCGTCAGGCCATTGGCCGGGGATTGTCTGAGATATGTATAACAGATCATATGGACATATATTCGGATCAGCCCTACACGTACCAGTTGGATTGTGAGAACTGGAAAAAAACAATGGATGATTTAAAAGAAAAATACCGGGGAAAACTTTTGGTTCATGTGGGTATTGAGCTGGGACAGCCTCAGATCAACCCAAAACAGGCCCGGATTTTTATGGAAAAATATTCCATGGATTTTATTATCGGCTCCATCCATAATATTGAAAATGATCTGGATATTTATTACTGTGATTATAAAAATATGGATATCCGTAAGTTTTACAGCCACTATATTGACTGGCTTATGGAACTGGCCAAGAATTATGATTTTGACGTAATGGGACATATTACTTATCCGTCAAGATATATTCTGGAGCAGACGGGAACAGCCCCGGATATGACAGAATTTTATGACCGCTTTCGGCAGCTTTTCAAGTGTGTCATTGAAAAAGGCAGGGGCATTGAGCTGAATCTTTCCGGATTGGCCAGAGGCGGCGGCAAACCCATGCCGGAAGAAGATCTTTTGAAATTGTACCGGGAATGCGGCGGGGAGATTATTACTGTAGGTTCTGACGCCCATGTGGCGTCCCAGGTGGGAACGATTTCCAAAGCCGGACAGGAAATTCTTGCCGGCGCCGGATTTCGGTATATTACATGGTTTGAAGAGAGAAAGGCTTATTTTGAGCGGATCTAGCGGCAGCGTCCGGCAAAAGATCCCAGAGGTACGGCTGAATTTAGGCGGAGGTTGATAATCATATGCGAAGAGTTCATGATGTAAAGCAAGTGACAGAAAATCCTTTTTTAAATCTTTATACACTTGATATGGTCAGCGATAAAGGAAAGCACAGCGCCTATTATGTGGCGTCCAGAGCAAAACATTCGGAGGATCTTAAACTGAATACAAAAAAAAATACGGCGGATGGGGTGATTATTTACAGTCTTTACGGCGAAAAACAGGATAAAGTTGTATTGATCCGTCAATACCGCTGCCCTCTGGATGATTATATTTATGAATTTCCGGCCGGCCTTGTGGATCCCGGAGAAACTTTTAAACAGGCAGGCGTCAGGGAATTAAAGGAAGAGACGGGACTTGATTTTACGCCTGTGGACGCTCCGGAAATGTACTGTAAACCATTCTTCACAACGGTGGGAATGACAGATGAATCCTGTGGAACTATTTACGGATATGCCAGCGGCACGCCTTCCAAGGAAGGCCAGGAGGAGAATGAGGAAATTGAGATCGTTCTGGCGGATAAAGAGGAGGTGCGGCGTATTTTAAAAGAGGAAAATGTGGCCATCATGTGCGCCTACATGCTGATGCATTTCCTGGAAGCGGAGCCGGGACATGCGTTTGATTTTCTGAACCTTTTAGACCAGTAAAGTCTGTGGAAAGGAGGTGCCGCAAGGATGAATGTTTATCGGTATGGCGGTCCTGGCCGCTACGGATATAACCCAGTGAAGAGGATGTCGCCGGTAAATACAGCCATTATCGCGGTCAATGTGATTGTTTTTATCATTATTGAACTGATAGGGTCGACAACTGATACGGGCCTGATGATCCGGTGGGGCGCCTCTTACTGGCCGCTGATCCGGTATGGCCATGAATATTGGCGGCTTTTGACAAGCGCTTTTCTCCATTTTGGCCTGGAGCATCTGTTCAGTAATATGATTATCCTGGCTTTTATCGGGGACAATCTTGAGCGGGCACTGGGAAAAGTCCAATATCTGATCTTTTATCTTCTGTGTGCCGTAGGTTCGGGGGCAGTGTCCTACGGGGTCAATATGCTCACCGGGGACAATGTTGTTTCCGCCGGGGCCAGCGGAGCGATATTTGGCGTGGCCGGAGGAATCCTGTTTCTTATTATTAAAAACAGAGGTGTCCTGGAGGATCTCACATTTTTTCAGATCGGCATGTTTATTTTGTTTACTCTGTATCAGGGAATGCGAAGCCGGGGCGTCGATAACGTGGCCCATTTTTCCGGTCTGGTCATCGGTTTTTGCCTGGCGGCGCTGTTTTGGAATGCTAAAAATATTAGAGGTCAGAGAAGATGGTAGGGACGTGCAGCTTATACTTTTTTTAACGCACGTCTCGCTTGTTTCGAAAATTTATGTAGAAATATTGCGGGTTTTATGGTAGATTAGTAGTGAGGTGAATGATGGTGCAGTTGAAGAGAATTTTGTTGAAGTTAAGCGGGGAGGCCCTTGCCGGAGGCAAGGGATTTGGTTTTGATGAGGAGACATGTCTTGGTGTTGCGCGCCAGGTGAAGGTACTTTTGGAACAGGGAATCCAGGTGGCTATTGTGATCGGCGGCGGTAATTTCTGGAGAGGACGCAACAGCAGTAAGATCATTGAGCGGACAAAATCAGACCAGATCGGTATGCTGGGCACAGTGATGAACTGTATTTATGTGTCAGAGATTTTCCGCACGCTGGGGATGAAGACAAAGGTATATACCCCATTTTTGTGCGGTTCCTTTACCGAATTGTTTGCAAAGGATTCGGCGGTGGAAGCCCTAGAAGAAGGGAAGGTTGTCTTCTTTGCCGGAGGTACGGGCCATCCTTACTTTTCTACAGATACAGGGACAACGCTGCGGGCCATTGAGATTGAAGCCGACGCTATTTTGCTGGCAAAGGCTGTGGACGGCGTCTATGACAGCGATCCAAAGACGAACCCCCAGGCAAAGAAGTTTGATAAGATCAGCATTCAGGAAGTGGTTGACCGCAGACTCCAGGTTGTGGATCTGACATCTACCATCATGTGCATGGAAAATAAGATGCCCATGGTTGTCTTCGGACTGAATGAAGAAAACAGTATTGTCAAAGCTTTAAGTGACGAATTTAACGGAACCTATGTCACCGTTGATTAAATGTAACAGTTCATCCCGCCCCTTCCTGATGGCTGAACTGTTACGATTAAATATTTACGCTGTCGCTTGACAGCTTTAGGAGGATTTTTTATGGATGAGAGAATTAAAACCTATGAGTCTAAAATGAAAAAGACATTGGAAAGTCTTGAAAAGGAGTATGTGTCCATCCGTGCCGGACGGGCAAATCCTCATGTGCTGGATAAACTGATGGTTGATTATTACGGCGCGCCTACGCCTATCCAGCAGGTTGGAAACATTTCCGTACCGGAGGCCCGTATGATCGTGATCCAGCCATGGGAGTCCAAACTGATCAAAGATATTGAGAAAGCTATTCTTGCATCCGATATTGGGATTACTCCTACAAATGACGGCAAGTCCATCCGGCTGGTATTTCCTGAGCTGACTGAGGAACGGAGAAAGGAACTGGCAAAAGACGTAAAGAAGAAGGGCGAGGCTGCCAAAGTGGCTGTGCGCAATATTCGCCGGGATGGCAATGACGCTTTCAAGAAGATGAATAAAGCCAAAGAAATTTCCGAAGATGATTACGCGAATCTGGAAGAAGCGATCCAGAAACTGACAGATAAATATATCGCTGAAGTGGATAAAGCTGTGGAAACAAAAACAAAAGAAGTGCTTACTGTATAAAGCCGTTACTGTTTATCGTGAACAGTAACATAAAGTCTGATGTCTTTAAAGGCTGCCGCCGGAGTATGGGGCGGCAGCCTTTACTGTGCAGCGCGCCTGACGGTGGGAAGCGGGATTGAGACTTAAGCCTCCCGCCTGCCAGTGCCATCTGCTGGAGACTTGATCGGATGTGAGAGGAGGCAGATCTTATGGAAAAAGAGATTGATGGAAAGCTGATGAACATTCCGTCTCATGTAGCCATCATCCTGGACGGCAATGGCCGGTGGGCTAAAAAGCGGTTTATGCCGAGAAACTACGGCCATGTCCAGGGAAGCAAAAATGTGGAAAAAATGTGCGAGGTGGCCTGGAATCTTGGCATCAAATATTTGACGGTGTACGCTTTTTCCACGGAAAACTGGAAGCGGCCACCGAAAGAAGTTAGTATGCTTATGAAGCTTCTGCGGGACTATCTGGTGGATTGTATTGAGCGGACGACAAAAAATAATATGCGTGTCCGTATTTTGGGAGATAAAACTGGACTTTCCGATGATATTCGGGAGGCGATCGAGCGTCTTGAAAAAGTTTCTGCAAAGAATACCGGCCTGAATTTTTCAATTGCCTTAAATTATGGCAGCAGGGACGAGATGGTGCGGGCTATGCGTCATATGGCCGGCGATGTGGCCGAAGGGAAACTTAAATCTTGGGAGATAACGGAACAGGTATTTTCCAGATACCTGGACACCTGGGATATCCCGGATCCGGATCTGATGATCCGTACCAGCGGCGAACAGCGCCTTTCTAACTTTTTGCTGTGGCAGCTTGCATACACAGAATTTTATTTTACAGACGTGCTGTGGCCGGATTTTGGCAGGGATGAACTGATTGCCGCTATTGAGCAGTATAACTTGCGCGAACGAAGATTTGGAGGCGTGTAACTATGTTTTTCACACGGCTCATCAGCGGCATTGTTCTGCTGGTGATCATGATTGCCGCTATGATCCTTGGGGGAGATGTCCTGTTTTTTCTGGCGGCTCTTTTATCTTTTATAGGTTTATATGAGCTTTATAAAACATATAATATACACAAAAATATGTTAGGCTATCTTGGAATGGGGGCAGCGGTCATCTATGTGGCGGCTGTGCGCATCCAGACCGTGGCTGGCGTGGAAGAAATAACCATGGCCGGGCTGATGACGGGCTTTTTGTTGTTAATGTTTGTCTATGTTTTTACTTTTCCAAAGTTCAAAGCGGATCAGGCGGCCTGGGCCGTTTTTGGCCTGGTTTATGTGCCGGTGCTTATGATGTGTATGTATCAGGTGCGTATGCTGGAAGACGGTCTTTTCTTGATTCCTCTGATTTTTCTCGCCGCCTGGGGCAACGATACATGTGCCTACTGTGTGGGACGGCTTATAGGCAGGCATAAAATGGCTCCGGTCCTTAGCCCGAAAAAGAGTGTGGAAGGCGCCGTAGGCGGTATTGTGGGAGCGGTGATCCTTGGTCTGATTTACGGATATTTTCTCATGAGATATCTGCCATCCTTTGATACCCCGGTATTTGTCTACGGGATTATCTGCGGTGTGGGCGCATTGATTGCCATTGTGGGTGATTTGGCGGCGTCGGCCATAAAAAGGAATCTGGGGATCAAGGATTACGGAAAACTTATCCCCGGTCACGGCGGTGTTTTGGATCGTTTTGACAGTATATTATTTACTGCCCCGGTTGTGTATTTCCTGGGACTCTTTATAGGCTGAGGAAAGATTACAGGGGAATTCCTGAGCAGGAAAATTCCTGCGCAGATAGGAGTGTAGAGATGAAATATATATCCATTTTAGGGTCTACAGGATCTATTGGCACACAGACGCTGGATATTGTGGAACACAACAGAGATCTGTGTGTCAGGGCTCTGGCTGCCGGACGGAATGTGACCCTCCTGGAAAAGCAGATCCGGCAGTTTCACCCGGTGATAGCGGCGGTGTGGGACGAAAAAGACGCCGCTGATCTTCGTAACCGGGTGGCAGATCTTTCAGTAAAAATCGTGTCCGGGATGTCCGGGCTTATTGATGTGGTTACAGAGGAGAAGACACAGACCGTCGTCACTGCCATTGTGGGCATGATTGGCATCCGGCCTACTATTGAAGCGATTAAAGCAGGAAAAAATATTGCCCTGGCCAACAAAGAAACTCTTGTGACGGCAGGACACCTGATTATGCCTATGGCTAAGGCTATGAATGTAAAGATCCTTCCAGTGGACAGTGAACACTCGGCCATCTTTCAGTCTCTTCAGGGGTTTGCCCCGTCCCAGGTCAAAAGAATCCTTCTGACAGCCTCCGGCGGCCCTTTTCGGGGATGGACAAAGGATGAACTGAAAAATATCCGTGTGGAGGACGCCTTAAAGCATCCCAACTGGGTGATGGGGCGAAAGATCACTATTGATTCGGCGACTATGGTCAACAAGGGCCTTGAGGTGATGGAAGCTTGCTGGCTCTTTGATGTGAGTCTGGATCAGATCCAGGTGGTTGTCCATCCCCAGAGTATTATCCACTCAGCGGTGGAATATGTGGATGGCGGGGTGATTGCCCAGCTTGGAACTCCGGATATGCGGCTGCCTATACAGTACGCTCTCTTTTATCCGGACCGGCGGGATCTTGGTTCCAAACCGCTGGATCTGTTTGAAGTGGGGACGATGACTTTTGAGAGGCCCCGCCCAGATGTATTTGAAGGGCTGGATCTGGCATATAAGGCAGCCATGGCCGGAGGATCTGTGCCTACAGTATTTAACGCGGCCAATGAGCGGGCTGTGGCAAAGTTTTTAGACAAAAAGATCGGATTTTTGGAAATTCCGGAAATTATCCGCAAAGCTATGGAGGCCCACACAAAGATCGACGATCCTGATCTGGATCAGATCCTTATGACAGAACAGCAGACCTACGACTTTATTGAAAGCAGGTGGTAAAATTTGGGTATTATCCTGGCGTTTATTATATTCAGTGTCATGATTATCATCCATGAACTGGGGCATTTTCTTCTGGCAAGGCAGCACGGGATCACTGTGACTGAGTTTGCCGTGGGCATGGGGCCAAAACTTTTGTCTCACAAAAGTAAGAAAAGCGGCACGGTCTATGCCTTAAAACTGGTGCCTTTCGGCGGTTCATGTATGATGCTGGGAGAGGACGAGGATGAAAACAGTGAGGGCAGCTTTAACACAAAGTCTGTCTGGGCGAGAATGAGCGTGGTGTTGGCAGGCCCCATTTTTAATTTTTTGCTGGCATTTATCTTTGCCATGATCATTCTGGCCAACACCGGCTACCAGAATACCGCGGTGGGAAGTGTGGAAGAGGGAACTCCGGCGGCTCAGGCCGGACTTCAGGCCGGGGATGTGATCACCCGCATCGGAAATGAGCGGGTTCATCTGTTTAAGGAGATCAGCCTTTATATGTATCTGAATCCCAACGAGCCCTACGACATTACTTACACCAGGGACGGCCAGACCATGGAGGCCACCATCACCCCATTTTGGGACGAATCCACAGGCAGCTACCGTATCGGTATTGTCAGTAGCCCTTACCAGAAGGCCAATATCCTTCAGCTTTTTGAGTATGGCTTTTACGAGGTGAAATATAACATTACCACAGTTATTAAAAGCCTTGGCATGCTTTTTACGGGACAGTTGAGCCGGGATGATGTGGCAGGGCCGGTAGGTATTGTGACCATTATCGACGACAGCTATCAGGCGTCAAAATCTTACGGCGCCCTCAATGTCTTTCTTGTGATGAGCCAGCTCATTGTCATGCTCAGCGCCAATCTTGGCGTCATGAACCTGCTGCCGGTGCCGGCTCTTGACGGCGGTCGATTTTTATTCCTCATTGTCGAGGCTATCCGGGGCAAGCCCTTTGACCGTGAAAAAGAGGGCCTTGTCAATTTCGTGGGATTTGCCCTGCTGATGATCCTTATGGTATTTATTTTGTTTAATGATGTTTCCCGGCTTTTCGCTTAGAGGATCGGGGATAGGAGGGACACTGTATTATGCGGTGTTCTTCTTCTTTGTTTCTCAGGCAGAATCACAACCAAGGTGACATCGCCCTGAATTTGATAATAATGCCCTAAATATGATATAAAGCTGGAGCGTTTTTTGGTAATATCTAAATGTCGGCGAGAAAACTTTAGACACAAAGGAGGTAAATTGTATGGAATCAAAAATTTGTGCGCAGTTATACTCGCTGCTTAAAACAAATCAGAAAAGAAGCGCCGAGGTCCTGAAACAGATGTCTGAGATTGGATTTGATGGCGTTGAGTTAATGGGAACAGATACATGCGGTATGACAACGCAGGAATACAAGAAGTATATTGCTGATCTGAACCTGGATGTGGTTTCTTCTCATAACCTGAAGACCGTTCAAGACTTTGAGTGGGCTCAGGAGATGGATATTCATCATACGGATATCCGCCCGGATCTGGGTGACGGATCCTATGACGCTGTTATGAGAGCCTGCGAGGAGATGAACCGCGAAGGCGAGGAGCGAGCTAAATATGGTATTTATTCAGCTCTTCACAATCATTCCCAGGAGTTTCGTAAAGTGACGGGACGGGAAGCTGATGAGGATCGTATTTATGACCTTCTGATCAAAAATACAGACCCTAAGTATGTGGGATTTGAGTTGGACTGCGGCTGGTGCGCTTTTGCGGGCTGCGATCCTGTAGAATATGTAAAGAAATATCCGGGCCGTTTTCCGCTGGTTCATGTGAAGGAAGCTCTGCGCAGCGCCTACTGTGACGATGAGCTTGAGCATTTCCCCAAGGACGTTTTAAAACTTGGAAAACCTATGCCGCCTCAGAATCCTAAAGCTGCAAAAGAAGGTTTCCTTGCGGATATTAATTATTTTACAGAGGAACAGGCAGCAATCATGTACTGGGGACGCCATTGGAACGGACGTCTGGGTGAAGGTATCATCAACTGGAAAGCTCTCTCAGACGCTCTGGAAGCCCAGGGAATCGAAGCCTACATCTGCGAGAGAGAATATTTCAGCTATGAAGGCGGCGGCGATGCGTATACATGCGCAAAACAGGACTATGAGTATCTTAAACATCTGCTTGGCAGATGAGAAAGCATATAATGATACAAGCGTCAAAAGGTCATGCGGGCTGCGCTTGCGCAGGCAAGCATGACTTTGGGACGCGAACAACACCGAAAAGAAGCCATTTTCCAGAGGAAAATGTGCGGATTTGAGGTGTTGTAGGATTGCGAGAGCGCTTCAGCGCGGAGCAATCCGTGTATCATAGGCGTCAAAATACCTTTTGACGCTATCATCATATAATGAATACCAGAAGGGAGAAGTGTAAAAGAAATGAGTAAGAAACTTCCAGTAGCAGTTCAGGTTTATGGATTGAGAGATCTTCTTGAAAATACACCTGAAAATTTCAAAGACGTTATGCAGAAAGTAAAGGATTTAGGCTATGACGGCGTTGAGCTGGCAGGTCTTTACGGACTTGAGCCTGAATTTGTTAAAAAAACATTAGATGAAGTGGGTCTGGTTCCTATCAGCGCCCATGTGCCTTTCGTAGATATGATGGAAGATCTGGATAAGGTTATCGCAGATTATTCCACCATCGGTGTTAAATATCTGGTAATGCCTTATATGGCGGAAGAGTACCGCCCGGTAAATCCGGAAGGATTTAAAGGCTTCCTGCCTCTCTTAAATGAGATTGGCGAGAAGATCCACAAAGCTGGCATGACATTCCTATATCACAACCATGACTTTGAGTTTGTTAAACTTGAAGACGGCAGATGGGGATATGACGCTATGTTTGAAGCTATCCCTCACGACAATCTTATGTCTGAGCTGGATACATGCTGGTGCGATGTAGCTACCGGCGATCCATGTGGATTTATCCGCAAATATACAGGACGTATCCCTGTTGTTCATCTGAAAGACTACATCAAAAAAGGTGAAGTTAAAAATATGTACAAACTCATCGGTATTGAAACTGAGGAAGATGACAGCGATACAGGATACTTCGGTTTCCGTCCGGTTGGCTTTGGCCAGATGATCTGGGAACCCGTTCTGGAGGCATCCATCGAAGCCGGCGCAAACTGGGTTGTTGTAGAGCAGGATGAACACTATGAAGTTGATCCTCTTGAGTGCGCGAGAAGAAGCCGCGAATATTTAAAGATTCTTGGCTGGTAAGATTTTCAAAACCTGATGTGAAGGCGGAAATATTCTGCCGTCGCATTATAAATAATTAAAAAGATTAAGGAGAAATCACAATGAAAAAAGATCAGGAAATCAGAATTGCGATTATCGGAACTGGTATGATTTCACACCGTCATATGACGGTTATCAACAACCTGAAAAAACAGGGCCATAACCTGAAGGTTGTTGCTGCTGCTGAGATCCAGAAAGACAGACTTGAAGCGTTCGGAAAACAGTACGGCCTGGATGAAAAAGATCTGTACCAGGATTTCCGTGAAATGTTAAAACGTGATGATATTGATGAAGTTGAAGTATGCGTACATAACAACCTTCATACATCTGTTGCCACAGCAGTTATGGCTGCCGGATATCCTTGCTACAGTGAGAAACCAATGTCCGCAAGCTACGCTGACGCTAAGATCCTTTACGATGCTCAGAAGAAATACGGACAGAAACTTGCTATCCAGATCAGCTCTATTTACAATCCTCAGACAAGAATTGCAAAACAGATGATCGCAGATGGCAAACTTGGTAAAGTATATCACGCACGTTCTGTTGGACACAGACGTCAGGGCCGTCCTGGCTATGATATGCCTTTCTTCAGCAAAGATTTCATTGACCCGAAGATTGGTGTACACGGACCTCTCTTTGATCTTGGTATCTACCATCTGGCACAGATGCTCTATGTTCTTGGCATGCCCGAACTTGAGAGCGTTTACGGTGTACAGAGCTGTGATTACTGGACAAATCCAAAACTTGATAAAGTTACAAACAGAACTGTTCCTGTTGAAGACCTTGGCGTTGGTATCGCTCGTTTCAAAGGCGGCATCTCCATGGATATCTATGAAGACTGGGCAATGCATATGGATGAAATCGGAACAAGCTTCATCGCTGGTTCCATGGGCGGCCTGAAGTTCATTGATGTTGATACAACAGGTGGTCCTCTGGCTGTTCCGGAAGGCGGTGCTATTGTCGGCGGCGGCAACTTACAGCTTCCTCGCCTTGAGTGGTTCGGTATCACTGAAGAAGGCCAGACATTCGCCAACAAGATCGACTGCGCTATCGGTGATGTATCCGGTCAGCTTGAGATCACTATGGATCCTGAAATGGAAATGTACAATGACAATCAGCTTCAGTGGTATTCTTACCTTCGCGGTGACCTCACAGATGAGACAAGAATTGACTCCCCATACATCGCAATGCAGACAGCATTCCTGTCTGAAGGTGTTGTTCTTTCCAGCGAACTTGGCCGCAGCGTAACAGCTGATGAGATCAAAGCTATGAGCAAATCCATCGCTCTCCGTGAACAGGAGACTCCGTTCGGCACAATCAAATACGATTTTGATGATTACAAAGGCTGATCGTGTAGCTTTGAGAAAATGAATATCTGATAAATAAACCTGCGGATGTGGCAAAAGAAATTGCCATGTCCGCAGGTTTTGTTATATAATAAGGAAAAACACAGACGGGAGATTAAAAGGAAAACAATGGACAGGAGATTAAGTGGAACAGGTAAAATTCAGGATACATGTGTGGATCTGTGGAATGATCTGTATTTAACGTCAGGGATCGCATTTGCTGTTGCGGATATGGACGGCGCTGTCCTCCATACATTTCCCACAACATTGCAGAAAATGGTCGTTCCCCAGCTTTTTGAGTTCTGTGCCATGGAGATTAAAAAGCATCAGGTAAAAAATGAGGTGATGATGTATTTTATCAGCGATGACTGTTACTGTATCATATGTCCTCTGGACGTCTCGCTGTTTTTTGTCAGCGTCCCCCTTTCCATGCAGAAGTCCAAAGCCATGCCCCTTAATTTTATCCGCCATTTTGTAAAGCCTGATCATACAGGAGCCTTTTTAAATCTCATCTACAGTATCCACTCGGTTTTTCAGGCGTCCCGGTTTGCCAACTTGATAAAATTTGCCTATTGTTCTAAGCCTGTGGGGGAAACTCTTCTCTGCGAACATACTGTGATCGGGAACAGAGCGCCGGAACATGAGCCTGAAAAAATACAAATGGAAGCGGGGACGCCCTACGAGGATTCTATGGAACTGAACAATGCGTCTTTATATGTGGAGCAGGGCATTATAGAAGCTATTAAAGACGGCGACCTGTTTTCATGTCTCCAGGCGCTGAACCGGCGGTTCCCTGGAAGCCTTGGACGAATGAGTGATAATCCTGTCCAGCAGCAAAAGTATGTCTTTGTTATACTTCTGTACGTTTTTACCCACGCCGCTGTACAGGGAGGGCTGAAGGAGGAGTTTGCCCTCAGGCTTAGCGATCATTACTGCCGGAGACTGGATGCCTTAAAGTCTGTGAAGGATATTGTAGCCCTGGAGACAACAGCGGCAAAGGACTTTTGTGAACAGGTCCGGAAGATCAAAGAAATGCCCAGATATTCCAGGGAAGTGTCTGTCTGCTATAATTATATTCTCCAGCATCTCTATGAACCGATACGTGTTCAGGATCTTGAGAGTGTTGCCCATATGAACAGGAAAAATCTGACCATCCATTTTAAGAAAGAAACAGGCATGACCATTCCTAGCCTGATCATGAAAAAAAGGCTGGAAGAGGCCAGATACCTTTTAGAAACATCGGATATCAGCCTGTCAGGCCTCAGCAGTTTACTGTGCTTTTCCTCTCAGAGTCATTTTTCCAAGCGGTTTGGCGAATATTACGGGATGACGCCCAAACAGTATCGGGATAGCAGAAAAGGCGCTTAGAGAGGGGCCTGTCCGGAAAGGAAAAAGTATGGAATTATATCAGCTTCATTGTTTTAAGATTGCCGCGGAATGCGAAAGTATTACAAAAGCGGCTCAAGCGCTGTATATCTCTCAGCCGTCTCTCAGCCAGACTATTCGCCGTCTGGAAAAAGAGCTGGGATATCCGCTATTTAACCGGTTAAATAAAAAAATTAAATTAAATTACAGCGGGGAGATTCTTTATGAGCGTGTCTGCCATATGGAGAAATATATGGATAATACTTTGGCGGAGCTGAATGAGATCAATAATATTGGGAAATCTGTTGTTTTTCTTCAGGTGAGCTGTGCCTCAATGCTGCTCACAGATCTGCTGATTTACCTGAAAGACTGTCTGCCCCAAATCGAATTTAGAATCTATCAGTTAAACACCGCACATAAATATATTGAAAAATGCCTGTGGATTGTGTCAGAACAGATTGATGAGCAGGATGACCTTCTTCTCCATGAGGATATCAAGCTGGTAGTACCGGTGGATCATCCTCTGGCGTCGGCAGAAAAAATATGGCTTGAAGATCTTGTAAAGGAAAAATTTATCACCCTTACTGAAAACTGGAAGTTGTTTCATCTGATCAAATCGGAATTGGATAAGCGAAGTTTTTCATCACAGATTACCATGCACTTTGACAATCCTACGCTGATGAGAGCTATCTTAAATCAGAAAGTAGGAGTGGCTTTTGTCCCCTCTGTTTCCTGGAATACTCACAGTACGGATCAGTTGGTGATCCGTACTGTGGAAGATTTTAAAGTCAGCCGGAAAATTTATCTTCATAAACCTAATATGTTTCTCACAAAAGATCAGCAGCAATGTATTGAAAAAATCCGGGCTTTTTTCAAAATGCAAAAAGACAGGTATACATAAAATATCAGACGCCGGCCTTAGCTGTAAACAGCGGGAACCGGCGTCTGACGGCATTAGCTGAACTGATACAAAAGTATTACAGTCCCATTTCTTTTAATTTCACCAGGTCTTTGTCAAGATGCTGGTACATCTCAATGTAGAGCGGATACATCTTGTCGTAAACCTTTTCCCATTCTTCTACTGGCTGGATCACGTCTTTGATCTGAATGATCTTGTTAATACTTTCCTTCATATCCGGGAAAACACCCACAGCGTTGCCTACAATGAGGGTATCGCCGAAAGGAACATCGCCGGATTTTTCATCCAGGGTGTAGACTGGCATATGGAGCATAGAAGCTTTGATCTGGCACCATGTCCGGCTCTTGGAACCGCCGCCGGTAATACGGAGAGCGTTGGCTGTGGCTCCGGTTTCCTTGATGGTTTCCATAACATGGCGCAGGGCAAAGGCTGTACCTTCAAAGACAGCGCGGATAAAATCATTGCGGGTTGTATCCAGAGACATACCGATAAACATACCGCGGGCGTGGGAGTTCCACAGCGGAGCGCGCTCACCGAGAAGGTATGGGAAGAAGTACATGCCGTGGCTTCCGGCGGGAACTTCAAGAGCGCAGGCGTTTAAGTGGTCATAGACGCCGATGTTGTGGGCAGCAGCATAATCTTTTTCTGGCTGGCCAAAAGTGTCAAGGTACCATTTGATGGAAGCCCCGCTGGTGTTAATAGGCGCGTCAAAAACGTAAGGCATGCCAGGGATGGAGCAGGGTTTTGTTACCACAGGGATATCGCTGGCGCTCTGACGGTCCGCGCCTACAAATACAAGGCTTGTGGTGCCTGAAGATTCTCCGGCCTCTCCAAGCTGGCAAAGACCTGTGGCATACATGGAAGCCATAGCATCGCTGGCGCCGGCAACCACAGGAGTGCCGCTCATCAGACCGGTAAGGGCGGCAGCTTCATCGGTAACGCCGCCGATGATCTCGTTGGATGCCAGAGGCTGTGGCAGAATACGGTTTAAATCAACGCCCAGGACATTGCCGATTTCGTCGGACCATTTTAATGTCTGGATATCAAGGCACTGGCAGCGGGCCGCCTGGTCAATGTCCATAGTCATTTTTCCAGTCAGCTTCATATTAATATAGGAGCTGGCCTGGAGGATTTTCTCTGTTTTAGCGAAAAGTTCCGGCTCATTCTGCTTAAACCACAGAAGCTTTCCAGGAAGGAAGGCCACGTCCGGCTGAGCGCCGATAATGGACACATAGTGATCAAATCCCAAGGTGTCAATGATGTAGGCAAGCTCATTGGCGGAGCGGCTGTCCATCCAGATCAGCGCGTTGCGCAGCGGATTGCCGTCCTTGTCCACAGGAAGCATAGTTACGGTCTGCGAGCTGATGCAGATACCGCGGATTTTGGATACCACATCTTTTCCTGCTTTGTCCGTAACTTCTTTTAAAATAGTTACAGCGTTTTTCCACCATTCTTCCGGGTCCTGCTCAACCATGTTTGTCCCCGGAAAGATGAGATGATTGGCCTGTGAAGCGCTGGCGCACACATTGCCGTTTTCATCTAAAATAATGGCTTTGATGTTGGTTGTCCCAAGGTCCATACCTAAAAGATAATTTTGTGCAGAAATCAAAATCAATTCCCCCAATCGTGTAAATAGTATTGCCGCCGTGGCGCGGCGCTTTTAATATTTAATGATCATACCCCGCTGTAGGCGGTGCCGCCACGGATGAAAGCCGGATGCCGGGCTTTCATAGTATACGGAAGTCTGCCAATTCTTGGGATAAAAAGGCATTTTCTCCCAGTATTCTTATTCTATACTAACAGAGGGCAGGGAGGATTTCAAAGTAACTTTTGCCGGAGGATAGTGGTAATTCCCTGTTTGAAAAATGGAAGGAAATTGTCTAAACTATAACCATAGCAAGGGGGCAGGCAAAAAGCTCCCGGCAAAGCGCCAAGATCCTGCCGGTCAGGCAGATGGCTGCTGAAAGTGAAGAACTAAAATGTATTGTATGTATTGTGGAAAGGAGTCTTTTATTATGAAGATGAAAGCAGCGTTAATGTACGGACCAAATGATGTGCGTGTTGAGATGGTAGATAAACCGGAATGCCCTAAAGACGGCCTTATTTTAAAGATCATGGCTGTCGGCCTTTGCGGTTCAGATATCCGTAACCTGACAAGTGATTCCAGAAAGGGAGATTACCCCTTCATCTATGGCCATGAGATCGTTGGCGTTGTTGATGAGATCGGACCGGATGAAACAAAATACAAAGTCGGCGACCGTCTGTTCCTGTTCCCAGGTACATATTGCATGGAATGTGACGAGTGCATCAGCGGTCACAGCGAGAACTGTGGAAATGAGCATGTCGCAAAACTTGCAGGTACCGGCGGATTCGCTCAGTTCGTTGCCGTTTCCGGTGAAAAGATTAAATATGGCGGAATCTATGAGATTCCTGAAGGCGTAAGCTATGACGCCGCAAGTCTTGGCGAGCCTTTAACTTCTGTATTTGCCTGTGAAGAGAACATTGGCGTTGGCTATAATGACACGGTTGTTATTATCGGCGCTGGCCCAATCGGATGTTTTATGACTCAGCTCGCAAAGATCCGCGGCGCTCAGAAAGTGATCATGATCGACATTAATGACACCCGTCTTGCTATGGTTAAGAAGTTTGGCGCAGATGAAGTCATCAACAGCGCGAAGGTAGATCCTATTGAAGCTGTTCGCAAACTTACCGATGGCAAGGGCGCTGATAAGGTTATCTCCGCTAACCCATCCAACTCCGCTCAGGCTCAGAGTATTTTCATGGCAAGAAAAGGCGGTATCGTCGTATTCTTCGGCGGTGTTCCAAAGGGATCTCTGACAGAACTGGATACAAACTACATCCATTACAACAATCTGTGGATCAAAGGGCATTTCGGTGCTTCTTACAGCCAGTCCAAGAGAGCTTTCCAGTTGGCCATCTCTGATACATTCCCAACAGAGAGCTTTATTACACACCGTCTGCCTCTGGACAAGATTAACGAAGGTATTGAGCTGACAAGAACCGGCGAAGCCATCAAAGTTGTTCTGTTCCCGTGGGAGGAAGCATAATTATAGTAAACGACAAATATATTTGGCGATTACTATAAACCCTCCGTGGTATCATGAGGTCAAATTTTAATTTGACCTCAACATCATAAAATGAGACAAGCGACAAAAGGTCATGCGGGCTGCGCTTGCGCAGGCAAGCATGGCTTTGTGGCGCGCAAAACACCGAAAAGCAGTCATTTTTCGCAGAAAAATGAGCGGATTTGAGGTGTTTTTAGGATTGCGGGAGTACGAAGTACGGAGCAATCCGTGTCTCATGCCCATTTGTCGGGCAACTCATAAAATAAAAAGCCAGGCTTTTTTGCGAAAATTCGCGGAAGGCCAGGCTTTTTTTCAGTTGCGCCGCATTTTATTAAACCAGATCCATGGCTGGAGAGTGAGATAAAACCAGTTCAGCCCGCGCCATTCGCAAAGCCGCGCTTGCGCGCTGACCCGCGGCTTGCGCCGCTCCTTTGCTCATTATCTGGCGCTCTGCTCATCAGGGAAGGGACGGGCTGGCCCTTATGCAAGCATAAACCATCCCGTCCCTTCCCTGATGGCTGTAATAAACTGCCTCTATTCAGCCATGGAACCTCGGATTCCCGCAGCTAACGCTGCTCAACAGCCCCGTTTCGGGGCTGAATCCTCGGTTGCGGCTAAACGCCGTATATCTGGTTTAATAAAAAATGCTCAGCAAGTAAACTTGCACCGCATTTTATTAAACCAGATCCATGGCTGAATAGGATTACAAACTTTACAAAATGTGCATTTATGTTATACGAAAATCACCGGAAGTGTGTTAAAATAGACAGGGGTGATTTGGACATGGAAAAGTACGGACTCCATGACCGGCAGCGGAGGCTTTTGTATCTGCTCAACTGTGAACACGGTATGATTACAGGCAAAGACCTGGCGCTAAAGCTGGGGATTTCCGAGCGGACAGTGCGCAATGATATTACACAAATTAATGAAAAGATGGCCGAGCATCAACTGGAGATCCTTGCGGTCCGTGGAAAAGGCTATGCTCTGAAAGTGGGCAGCCGCAAAGTTTTCCATGAACTTTTTTCTTCCAATAACGGTATGCTGACCCGTGAGGACCGGATTAAGTTCCTTATTATGAAGTTAGCGCGCACATCTGAATGGTGTGATCTTCTGGAACTGGAAGACGATCTTTTTGTCAGCCATACTACCCTGGAAAATGATATCCGGGAGATAAGGAACCGTATCAGTGAACATGAGCCCTACCTGACTGTGTTGCGGGAGGGAAACAGAATCCGTCTGGACGATGATGAAGTAAAGCGGCGCAATATTATGGTCCGCCTTTACAGCGAGAACTGGGATTATGATTCCAGAGACGGGATCATCCTGGAAGATCAGCTCATGTCGCCGGAAACTCTGGACATGCTCAGGAGAACATGGAAAGATATCCTGCGCCGCAACAATATTCTTGTGGATGATTTCGGCATGATCTATATTCTTATCGCCTCGGCTGTTGCCCGTACCCGGCTTATAGAGGGACATATCCTTCCATCAGCCATTGACGGCCAGACTTTTCATCTTCACCAGGCCCGCCGGATTTTCGAAGCGGTGGATATGTTCTGGGAATGTATGGAACGGGAATGGAAGGTTAGTGCAGATGTATCCGAACACCGATGGATGGAGAATATATTGGGCCAGTTGGTGATCCTGAATTTTACTGATGAGAATAAGGAGGCCATGGCAGGGAAAACAGACCGATGCTGCGGGAATTTTGCGGATCTTCTTATGGGCGAGATCCGTGATAAGTATCATATTCCTCTGGATCTTGCGGGAGATTTTCGTAATGATTTTATTTTGCATATTCAGGCGCTGATGAACAGTATGGTTTCAGTCCAGACCCAGAGTAAGTATATTATTGATGAACTGAGGATGCGTTATCCGTTCATCGGGGATCTGTGTCATTACCTGTGCCGCCGCCTTAAAGACCTTTGCGGCGTCAGAATGAGTGAGGACGATGAAGACTATCTGCTTCCTTTTCTTTGCGACGCCTGGCAAAGTGTTGCCAGGAAGGAGACAAAGGGCAGGATCCGGGCGGTTCTTGTCAGCCATTTTAATTATGGACTGTCCCATTATCTTATTAACGAAATCCGGATCCGCTATGGAAACCGGATGACCATCGAGGGCCCTTTTCCTATTTATGACCGGCAAAAGATCGACAGCGTAGAGCCTTCTCTGATATTGACAACGGCCCGTATGAATGCTTTTCGGGAATATCCCATTCCTGTTCTGACAATTTCACCGCTGCTGGAGCGTACAGCCTGTGAGAATATTGAAAAATGTGTAGATACTCTGGTCAACCGCTATATGTATCCAGATCCGCCTAAAGGGACACATTATTTCAGACATTCTGGGCTTGAGCTTTTTGTTGAGCGCCGTATGGAACTGTCACAGATCCTTGGACTGATGGAGGAAAATCTTCGGGGCAATTACCTTGTGAACCAGCTATTGACTATATGCTGGGAAAAATGTTATTATATTTTATTAAGTACAGAATGTCTTTTTATATATATGATTGGCAGCCATGGCCAGTCCACGGTGATGACTAGTGTGGTCTGCAAGTATGTGACAACCTGGCAGCAAAACCGGAATATACGAAAGATCATTTTTATGATCGTAAGTGAGGACGAGATACAATATCTCGGAAGCTTTTACCGGCTGATGCAGGAGGAGGCTTCGGAAAATTTCACCGATCGCTGATGGCATGAAAAGGCGGACGGAAAAAAGGAGGCAACATTCATGAGCAAGATCGCGTTTTTAGATATTGACGGAACTATACGTGCTTTTGATGGGACCGTTCCAGAGAGCGCCGTGAATGCGATCCAAAAAGCCAGAGCTAACGGACATCAGGTCTGTATAAGTTCCGGGCGCCCGGTGGAGGAGATTGAAAAGAGGATCATCGACATTGGATTTGACGGAATCATTTCCGCTTCCGGAAGTTATGTGATTTACGGAGGAAAATGTATCCGACATGTGTATTTCCCCCAGGAATTGTATTTGGATATCGCGGAGACGATGCTGAAAAATGATTGTGTTATTGAGATGCAGTGTCATGATAAAAGCTGTATTGTGGAAAGTCAGACAGAGGATTTTTTAAAGCTTGGGGAAGAACTTCAGGCGCTTCTTGGCAATTCCGCTGCGAAACTTGCACAGATTCCCGGCGTTGTATCTAAAGCCGGAGACATGGAACAAGTGGAAAAGATATTGTATTTTAGCGACACTTTTTCGAATGATGATGTCAAAAGACTGTGGGAAGATCTCCTCTATGTGGTACCCCTGTCTTTTCCCAATCCGAGAAAGTTTGGCGGAGAACTCTCCATGGCCACAGCCAATAAGGCGGAGGGAATTAAGAGTATACTGGAAGTCTCCGGACACTGTGTTCAGGATGTGGTGGCTGTGGGTGACAGCGAAAATGATGTGGAGATGATCCGTCTGGCGGCCCTGGGAATCGCCATGGGCAATGCCACCGATGGCGCCAAAGCTGCTGCTGATGCTGTCACAGATACTCTTGAAAACGATGGACTTTATAAAGCTTTTGAGATGGCCGGAATGTTGTGATTTAGTAACAGTTCAACCATCAGGGATGGGCGGGATGAACTGTTATGTGATTTATAGGGATAATACGCCGCCTATGCCGCGGTTGTATAAATATATGATGTCAGAAAACTGTCTGATATGTTACTGCTCACAGAGTGAACGGTAACTCTGACATCCATTTTATGAAAGGAAGGTATTGACTATGAAAGAAACAGTAATGGACCTGCAGAACCGCCGCAGTGTCAAAGAGTTTAAGAAGGAGCAGGTCAGTGACGCCGAATTAATGGAAGTGATCAAGGCAGGTATGAACGCTCCTACGGGAGGAAACAAACAGTCACCGATTATTATCGCTGTTCAGAATCCGGAGTGGATTAAAAAGCTTTCAAAACTTAATGCCGAAATCGCAGGCGCACCGGAAGGCTTTGATCCTTTCTACGGCGCTCCTACAGTCATCCTTGTGTGCGCTCAGAAGGGCGTTGGCGATCCTGTGGAGGACGGCAGCCTTGTTGTCGGCAACATGCTTAACGCCGGTTATGCTCTCGGCCTTGGAACACGGTGGATCAACCGTATCCGTCAGACTTTTGAGACAGATCTTGGAAAAGAGCTGTTAAAAGAGTGCGGCTATGAAGGCGAGTACATTGGTGTCGGTTCCTGTATCTTAGGTTATCCTGCCGGCGATTATCCGGCTCCGATCCCAAAGAAGGATAATTACTATAAAATTGTAAAATAATACATAAAATTTGTCGCAGGGATTGGCTGTCATATCGCTGATTTTCAGATATTTTGATCTGATTTTCAGGGGTGTGGCAGACATGCCCTGCGGCTAAGTTTTATTCCCGCGGGCAACGAGCCAAGCGGACATGCTTGCATGTCCATTTGGCGACTGCCGCGAGGGTCAAATACCCCGCAGCTCTGCTGCGCTGCAAGTTTGATGCCCCGTAGCTTGCTGCGGGGTATTTGACTAAGGAGAGAGAATGAGAATGAATTATAAAATAGATAAGGGCGGCAGGATCAGACGTTATCTGTGCCATCTGTCTGTGGCAGTGATGGCGTTGATCCTGCTGTGCTGTATTCATGTTCTCCCGGTGCGGGCCCAGGAAAACACTGGTGTGGAAGGATTTGTTACCCGCCTGTATAATATCTGTCTTGACCGTGACCCGGATCCGGCAGGGTTTAACGCCTGGGTCAATCAGCTTAAAAGCGGAGCCAACACAGGGGCCGAGGCTGCCTATGGTTTTGTCTTTAGCAATGAATTTAAGTCAAAAAATCCCTGCAACACTGATTATATTGCCAGCCTTTACCGCTGCTTTTTAGGCCGTGAGCCGGACAGCGCGGGAATGAGCGCATGGCTGGCCCGCATCGAAGCCGGGGATTCCAGAGGCACTATTTTTAACGGTTTTGTGGGAAGCGATGAGTTTACAAAGATCTGTCAGAGTTACGGCATTAACCGTGGCAATGGCGACTGGAGCAGTTCTGCTTTTGTTCTTACCGGTGACTGCCAGATCTGCGGGGGAAAAAACAAGACTGTGTCTGATTTTGTCACCCGTCTGTACAACGTATGCCTGGATAGAAATCCGGACAGCAATGGACTGAATAGTTGGGTCAACACGATTATTAACGGCCAGTCCGGCGCCCAGACAGCATACGGTTTTGTGTTCAGCAATGAATTTGTGCTTAAAAATCTCTGCAATGAAGATTTTGTAGAGTATATGTATAAGGTGTTTTTCGGCCGAGACTCCGATGCCGCCGGGAAGGCCGGATGGGTGAATGTCCTTAACAATGGCGGCACTAAAGGCCATGTCTTTTCCGGATTTACAGGGAGCGATGAGTTTAAAAAACTGTGTGCCCAGTACGGCATCAGTGCCGGTACCGAGGATTATAGCTCTGTGGATTTTAAAGCGTCCGGTCCATGTTCAGTGTGCCAGGGCGAAGCTCAGCAGCCGGAGGATCCGTCCTATCAGCAGAAGTATGATTACAAGATGTTTATTGTAAACAAATATAAGCCGCTGTACACTACTAACAACTTTTCATTTGTTAATATTTATATTAAAACAGATAATCCAAGCAGCGAAGGATTTTCTGTCACTGTCAACGGAGAACATTCTGTTGTGGGTATGGAGTATTCTGATGTATCTGTAGAAGGAGAATTTGTCACAGGACTTCCCAATAAGGTAGAGGGCGGTTATCTTTTCTCACTCAGCATGAAAAATGCAGGCAGCTATACAGTAAGTATCGAAGAGATTAAAGAGGGCTGCTATGAGGAATACGCTTTTAAAGGATGGAAGACGGCGGAAAATCACTGTATCACTGATGCGAAGCTGAACTTTACCTGTGAGGATTATCAGACCGCCTATGATCAGTGGATTGACAGTCTTGTGGATACTTATACAAAGCCGGATATGACGCCGGAAGAAAAGTTTTATGCCATCGTCAGAGGAGAATTTAGCAACGGCCGGTATACATATGATGAAGTTGTCAAAAAAGAGGACGGCACTTACCGGAAAGCGCCTACATTAGCGGATAATGGAACGATCTGGCAAAATCACAGGTTAAATTCCGCAAATTCTCCAAAACTTCTGGTATCTATCGGACAACGGGTAGGATATGATGTGAAAGCGGTTTCCTATGATATTTCCAATTGGTTTCACGCATATGTGGATACGCCTGATGGAGACCGGCTGACCATTTGTCCGCCGACTACGACAGGAGATCTGGGAACCATTAAGCCTTTTGATTTTTCCGTGTATAAATAAAAAACGATAAAACCCAGGAGAGGGATAGCTTTTGTCATCCCGATCCTGGGTTTTGCATATTTAGTCAGTTGTAAATTAGTCAGATGTAAATTAGTAAAGTATAAATTAGTAAAGTTAAATTGACTAAATAGTGTTTTTATGTTATTTTTATAGTGAACCCTCCGGAGGATGGGCACAATTTTTGTTATAAGATTCCTGTAAATTTGCAATCATAAAGTCAGAGAAGGAGGCGGGCCTGTATGTTTGTTGGCAGAGAGAGGGAGCTTGGGGCGCTGAGTCAATTATATTCTTCAGGCAAGTTTGAGTTTGTTGTGCTTTATGGCCGGCGCCGGGTCGGCAAGACAGCTCTGATCAATGAGTTTATTAAAGATAAAAAAGCGATTTATTTTATGGGGGTGGAGAGCAACGCCAAACAGAATCTGGAAAATTTCAGCAGAAGTATTCTGGAATTTGGCACAGGTATGTCACTGGAGACGTCCTTTTTAAATTTTCAGGCGGCTTTAGAGTATGTATTTAATATGGCGCAAAATGAGCGCCTTATCTTAGTCATTGACGAATATCCTTATGTTGCCCGATCGCAGGAAAGCCTTGCGTCCACACTCCAGCTTCTCATAGACAAGTACAAAAATACTTCCAGGCTGATGCTGATTCTCTGCGGCTCCTCCATGTCCTATATGGAAGATCATGTCCTGGCGTATAAAGCGCCTTTATACGGCCGGCGGACTGCTCAGATGAAGATCCTTCCTTTTGATTTTTTCAATGTTTACCAATATCTGGAAGATTTTACGCCCCAAGACCGGGCGTTGATTTACGGCATGGTGGGAGGAACGCCTCAATATCTGCTTATGATGGATGGTCGGCTAAGCGTGGAGGACAATATAAAAAATACATTTTTAAATCCTATTTCATCCATTTACGAGGAACCGGAAAATCTTCTGAAACAGGAAGTCCGTGAACCTGCCTTGTACAATGCCATCATTACCGCTATTGCGGGCGGCGCGTCCCGGATGGCAGAAATTTCAACAAAAGTAGGGGAAAGTACAAGTGTGTGCGCCACCTATCTGAAAAACTTAATCGGGCTGGGACTTGTGCAAAAAGAGACGCCTTATGGGGAAAAAAATTCAAGAAAGTCAGTCTATTGTATTGATGACAATATGTTCCGTTTTTGGTACAGATTTATTCCGGAAAATAATTCTCTCATAGCCAGGGGAGCCGTTGATCTGGCTTACCGCAGGATCGAACCCCTTCTGGCAGATTATATGGGAAAAATTTTTGAGGATATCTGCCGGCAATATCTTTGGAAATTGCTGATGGATGGGCGGTGCCCTGTAGATTTCAAAGATCTTGGCCGTTGGTGGGGGACTGATCCGGCAGCGCGTAGCCAGACAGAAATTGATATTATGGGGGAGCAGGACAGGGAAAATGCTCTTTTTGGCGAGTGCAAGTGGACAAACAGTAAAGTCGATACGGGGGTACTGGATACTTTGGAGTATCGCAGCCAGTTATTTACTTATAAAAACACAAGATTATTTCTTTTCTCAAAGGCTGGTTTTACGGCAGGTTGCCGTCAAAAAGCCAGCGTCATGGGAAACGTGGAGTTAATCACATATGAGGATATTGTAAAAGATATTTGAAGAAAAAACCCAGGACAGGGACGGCAAAAGTCATCCCGATTCTGGGTTTTATTTTTGCGGGCACCGAGCCAGACGGACGCGCTCGCGCGTCCATTTGACTTCATAAATTACCGCTCAAACTGCATCTGGTAATAGTGGGCGTAAATACCGTTAAGTTTCATCAGATCATCGTGAGTGCCCCGCTCTGTGATCTTGTTGTCAGATACTACAAGGATCTCATCGGCGTTTCGGATGGTGGAGAGGCGGTGGGCGATGGTGATGGTTGTACGGTTTTTGGACAGATCTTCCAGGCTTTTCTGGATCCAGCGCTCGCTCTCATTATCCAGGGCGCTTGTGGCCTCATCCAGAATAAGGATAGGCGGGTTTTTAAGAAAGACCCTGGCGATGGAAATACGCTGCTTCTGTCCGCCGGACAGGCGTGTGCCCCTCTCGCCCACAAAGGTATCATAGCCGTCGGGAAGGGACATGATAAAGTCATGAATATTGGCCTTTTTAGCTGCCTCAATGATCTCGTCCATGGAAGCGTCCGGCTTGCCGTAGGAAATATTTTCTTTCACAGTGCCGCAGAACAGGTATACGTCCTGTTGGACAATACCGATCTGGCTGCGCAGGGACTTTAATGTGAGCTTGCTCACATCTTTGCCGTCAATGGTGATCCGGCCGCCGGTAATGTCATAAAAGCGGGGCAGCAGATTGCAGATGGTTGTCTTGCCGGAACCGGATGGCCCTACAAGGGCGATAGATTCCCCGGCAGGGATAGTAAAGGACACATCCGAGAGAACAAGGGTGTCGTCGTCGGAATAATGGAAGGACACATGGTCATAGGTAACTTCCCCTTTAACATCGGTCAAAGGTTTTGCATCGGGGGCGTCCTCAATATCCGGGTCTGTCTCCATGACCGCGATAAAGCGACGGAAGCCGGACAGACCTTTCTGCATCATTTCCGTCAGCTCAACAAGGATCTGGATAGGGCTGATGAAAATGCCGATATACAGGGCGTACATGGCCAGATCTGCAACATCCATCTGCCCCTGGGCGATGAGAAATCCACCGAAGATTAATGTGACAAGATACATCATTCCCTGGAAAAAGGAGTTCCAGCTCATAAACTTTCCCATACACTTATAGTTGCCGTCTTTGGACATAAGGAAAGCCTGGTTGCTTTTTCTGAATTTATGGCGCTCAATGTCTTCATTGGCAAAGGACTGCACCACGCGGATGCCGGCAAGTGTATCCTGAAGGCTGGAATTGACCTCGCCGATCTTTCTGCGGTTGTCCATGAAGGTTTCCTGAATACGGCTGTTTTGTGTGAAGGAAAAAATAAACATAATGACCACCAGGATCAGCAGAGGAATGGCCAGCCGCCAGTTGATCAGAAACAGGAAAATAAAAGAACCGATGATCTTTATGAGAGAGATAAACAGGTTCTCAGGCCCGTGATGGGCAAACTCGGCAATGTCGAAAAGGTCGGACACAAGCTTGCTCATCATCTGGCCGGAATTATTCTGATCGTAGTAGGAAAAAGAAAGCTTTTCATAGTGGTCAAAAAGCTGTTGGCGCATATCCCGCTCCATATTGGCGCCCATCATATGTCCCTGATAGCTGACATAATATTTGCACAGGCATTGAATGATGTACATGATAAGCATTCCAATACCCAGGGGAAGAAGAGATTTCATAATAACGTCCCGGCCCTGAGTGAACAAAGAATTAGTGGCGCTTCTCAGAATCTGAGGGTAGATCAGATCCACAACGCTGATAATAGCAGCGCATATAAGGTCAATAAAGAAAACCGCTTTATAGGGTTTGTAATAATGGATGAATTTTTTCAGTGTATCCATGGTGTATCCTCTCTCTCTTATTTTTAGCGATGGCAAATCACTTGTATTTTAGCAGTTTTATGGACCCTGTGTCAATGAGAGAAAAGTGTAACGGTCAGATCGTGAACGGCTGTAGAAAAGACCGGGATCGCTGTTCACGGGTATTGTTCCTGAGAAAAATTTCATGTATAATAGGTAAGACAAGTCGCTGTTCCTCTGTGAACAGTAACAGAAACTGTATGGCGGATGTCCGGAATATAATTTTCGGATGGATTTTTTATAGAAGTAGGGAGTGTTGATATGCTCAGAGAAAATACAAAGGTGGTAGATATTGGCGGAGTGAAGATTGGCGGGAATAATCCTATTGCCATTCAGTCCATGTGCAATACAAAAACCGAGGATGTGGCGGCAACGGTAGCCCAGATCCATGCTCTGGAGGACGCCGGATGTCAGATCGTCCGGGTGGCTGTGCCGGATATGAACGCAGCCCAGGCTATTAAAGACATTAAGGAGCAGATCCATATTCCTCTGGTGGGGGATATCCATTTTGATTACCGCCTGGCTCTGTCAGCCATTGAAAACGGGGTGGACAAGATCCGGATTAATCCGGGAAATATTGGCAGTATGGATCGGATTAAAGCTGTGGTTGACGCGGCGAAGATGAAAAATATCCCTATCCGTGTAGGTGTCAACAGTGGTTCTCTGGAAAAACACATTATTGAAAAATACGGACATGTGACAGCGGAGGGGATTGTAGAGAGCGCATTGGACAAAGTCCGTATCATTGAGGATCTTGGCTATGATAATCTGGTGATCAGCATTAAATCATCCGATGTAATGATGTGCGTGAAAGCCCATGAGCTGATTGCCAAAGAAACATCCTATCCTCTTCATATTGGTATTACAGAGTCGGGAACTATTATTTCCGGAAATATTAAATCGGCGGTAGGTCTCGGCATTATGCTCTATGAAGGCATTGGAAATACGATCCGCGTGTCTCTCACCGGAGATCCGGTGGAGGAAGTGAAGTCGGCTAAACTGATTTTAAAAGCCCTTGGACTGCGCAAAGGAGGCATTGAGGTTGTCTCCTGTCCCACCTGCGGACGGACCTGTATTGACCTCATCGGCCTTGCCAATAAAGTAGAAAATATGGTTCAGTCTTATGACCTGGATATTAAAGTGGCGGTTATGGGATGCGCTGTCAACGGACCTGGCGAGGCGAAAGAGGCGGATGTAGGCATTGCCGGGGGTAAAGGCGAGGGATTGCTGATCAAGAAAGGGCAGATTGTGAAAAAGCTTCCGGAAGATCAGTTGTTAAACGCTCTTAAATATGAGCTGGATCACTGGGGAGATGTTCAATGAGTACACCCTTTTTTCAGGTATTTCCTGATCTGAAATTAAACGGCCCGCTGACCGATCTGTTTGAGCGGGTGACCATAGATAAGGTCACAGCCGCCCGGTCAAAAAAACGGCTGAAAGTTCATATTGAAAGTGAATATCTCATCGAAAAAAAGAAAATCCATATGGTGGAAAATGAGATCAAGGCGCAGATGTTTAATGATCCTGAGATTGAGATACGTCTGATCGAACATTATAAACTTTCCGATATGTATACCCCGGAGCGGCTTTTTACCCTCTATGAGGACTCTTTTGAGGACGAACTGCGGGAGGAGAGCGAGCTTGAGGCCAATATTTTTCACTGGGCACAGAAGGAGTTTGTCAATAATTCTTCCCTGAAGCTGACCTCCGATGATAATTTTATCACGGCAACAAAGATGGAGCATGTGAAAGCAAAGCTCATTGCCATTTACCAGGAGCGCTTCGATTTTGAACTGGATGTGCGGGTGGAGTTAAAGCCGGAGAAAAAGAGCCGTCAAAAAGAAATGGCGGAGGAGGCCCTGAATCAGGAGATTGCTCAGATTGTCAAGGATTATGAGAAGGCCAAAAAAGAGAGTGCCGCTCATGACAGCCAGGAAGGGGGCAAAAGCGCTGACGGCGGCCAGGCTCAGAAGGGAAGTTTTGGAGCAAATCCGGGGAATGATGGAAAGAAGCCGTCCTGGCGAAGAGAAAACTACCAGCCCAGAAAGCCGGTGGATGATAAAGATATTTTTTATGGCCGGGGCTTTGAGGGCGATATCACCCCTATCAGTGATATTACCGACGAGATCGGAGATGTGGTTATTCACGGCCAGGTCTTTGCTTTTACAAAGGACGATAAGGTGGAGACTCGTGAAATCCGCAACGAAAAGACGATCGTCATTTTTAAGATCACTGACTTTACGGATACTATTAAGGTCAAACTTTTTGTGAAAAATGATTTTCTCCCCGATGTTTTGGCCAACGTTAAGACCGGTGCCTTTTTAAAGCTGAAAGGGATGGCGGTGTATGACAAATATGACCGTGAAATCTCTATTGGCTCCGTAGTAGGTATTAAGACGATTACGGATTTCAGAAAGAAACGTATGGATACATGTACGTTAAAGCGGGTGGAACTTCACGCCCACACCATGATGAGCGATATGGACAGTGTGGCTGACTGTAAGACTATGGTAAAGACCGCGGCGGCCTGGGGACATCCGGCCATTGCTATCACAGACCATGGGGTTGTTCAGGCATTTCCTGACGCTAACCATGCCATTGAAGATCTGGATAAAGCCTACAAAAAACAGTATGAGAAAGACCATCCTGACGCAACAAAGGAGGAACTGGCGGCGGTAAAAAATCCCTTTAAGGTGATTTATGGCTGTGAAGCTTATATTGTGGACGATCTAAAGCCTATTGTGGATAACGGTCACGGAGAGCGTTTAGACAGTGACTTTGTTGTCTTTGATATTGAGACTACCGGGTTCAGTTACATGAACGACCATATTATTGAGATCGGCGCGGTCAAGGTGGTGGGCGGGCAGATCGTAGATCGCTTTTCCGCTTTTGTCAACCCCGGCGTTCCTATTCCTCTGGAGATTGAAAAACTGACGGGGATCAATGACGCCATGGTGGTGGACGCCCCGGATATTTCCGTGATACTTCCGGAATTTATGGAATTTTCCGAAGGGTGCATGATGGTGGCCCACAACGCGGAATTTGATATGAGTTTTATTCGCTATAACTGTCAGCAGCAGGGCATTGACAGAGATTTTGTCACGGTGGACACTTTAGGTATCGCCAGAGCCCTTTTGCCGGACCTTAAAAACTATAAGCTGGATACAGTGGTGGAGGCCATGGACTGTGTTTTGGAAAACCATCACCGGGCGGTGGATGATGCCGAGGCGACGGCCCATGTTTTTGTCAAGTTTATTGACCGACTCAAGAAAATGGACGTCCACGACCTGACCGCCTTAAACGCCATGAGCAGTATGTCTGTCCATGCCATCCAGAAGGCCCGGTCTTTCCACTGTATTATCCTTGTGAAAAATGAGACGGGACGGATCAATCTGTACCGCCTTGTGTCAGAGGCCCATCTGACTTACTATGCCCGACGGCCAAGGATTCCCAAAAGTCTTTTAAATAAATATAGGGACGGTCTGATCATTGGCTCGGCCTGCGAGGCGGGAGAGCTTTTCCGGGCTCTTGTGGACAGGCGTCCGCCTCAAGAGATTGCCAGAATTATCAGTTTTTACGATTATCTGGAAATTCAGCCCATCGGCAACAATCAGTTTATGATTGATGACCCTAAGCATCCCGACGTTCACAGTGAGGAAGATCTCAGGGAATTTAACCGCCAGATCGTAAAGCTTGGGGAAATGTTTGAAAAACCGGTGTGCGCCACCTGCGATGTCCATTTCCTCAATCCGGAGGATGAACTTTACCGACGTCTGATTATGTACGGCAAAGGGTTTGACGATGCGGATAATCAGCCGCCTCTGTTTCTTCGCACAACCGACGAGATGCTGGAGGAATTTGCCTATCTTGGCCAGGAAAAGGCGGAGGAAGTGGTTGTCACCAATACCAACCTGATCGCCGATATGATCGAAAAGATTTCTCCTGTAAGCCCGGATAAGTGTCCGCCGGTCATTGAAAATTCTGACGAAAACCTGCGAACCATCTGTTATGAGAAGGCCCATGAGCTTTACGGCGAAAATCTTCCCACCATTGTGTCCGAGCGTCTGGAGCGGGAGTTAAACTCCATTATCAGCAACGGTTTTGCCGTGATGTACATTATTGCCCAGAAGCTGGTGTGGAAATCGGTGGCTGACGGCTATCTGGTAGGTTCCCGTGGTTCCGTAGGTTCCTCCTTTGCCGCCTATATGGCAGGTATTACTGAGGTAAATTCCCTGCCGGCCCACTATCTTTGCCCTAACTGCAAGTACGTGGATTTTGACTCTGATTATGTGAAAAGTTTTTCCGGGCGGTCAGGGTGTGACATGGAAGATAAGCTTTGTCCAGTGTGCGGCCAGCCCCTTTCCAAGGAAGGTCACGACATTCCCTTTGAGACATTCCTCGGATTTAAGGGAAACAAAGAGCCAGATATCGACCTGAATTTCTCCGGTGAGTACCAAAGTAAGGCTCACAGCTATACGGAAGTTATTTTCGGATACGGTCAGACCTTCCGGGCGGGAACTGTGGGCGGTCTGGCGGATAAGACGGCCTACGGCTACGCCATGCATTACTGCGAGGATCATGGCATGTATAAGAGAAGCTGCGAGATCGAGCGTATGTCTAAAGGCTGTGTCGGCGTGCGGCGCACCAGCGGCCAGCACCCCGGAGGCATTGTGGTTCTCCCTATGGGTATGGAGATTTACACATTTACCCCGGTACAGCACCCGGCCAATGATATGACAACAACCACAGTAACAACCCATTTTGATTACCATTCTATTGATCACAACCTGTTAAAGCTGGATATCCTCGGACACGATGATCCCACAATGATCCGTATGCTTGAGGACATTACCGGGGTGGACGCCACAAAGATCCGCCTGGATGATCCTGACGTACTGTCATTGTTTCACGGACTTGACGCCCTTGGCATCACCCCTGAGGATATCGGCGGCACAGAACTTGGCTCCCTTGGTGTACCGGAGTTTGGCACGGATTTTGCCATGCAGATGCTTAAAGATACCCATCCCACAGCATTTTCCGACCTGGCCCGGATTGCCGGACTGTCCCACGGTACAGACGTGTGGCTGGGCAACGCTCAGAAACTGATCATGGAAGGCACAGCGACCATTTCCACAGCTATCTGTACCCGTGACGATATTATGATCTACCTTATTAACAAAGGCATGGAATCAGAGCTTTCTTTTAAGATCATGGAGAGCGTGCGAAAGGGCAAGGGACTGACGCCGGAGTGGGAGACTGCCATGAAAGAACACGACGTTCCGGACTGGTATATCTGGTCCTGTAAAAAGATCAAGTACATGTTTCCCAAGGCCCACGCTGTGGCCTATGTTATGATGGGCTTCCGTATTGCCTGGTTTAAGATCCACGAGCCTCTGGCTTTTTACGCGGCTTTTTTCAGCATCCGGGCCACATCCTTTAACTATGAGCTGATGTGCCAGGGCAAGGAAGTCCTTGACCGGCATATTAAAAATTATAAGGCGAACCCTAAGCTTTCTCAGAAGGAGGAAGCGACGCTGAAGGATATGCGTCTCGTCCAGGAAATGTACGCCAGAGGATTTGAGTTCCTGCCTGTGGATCTGTACAAATCCGCCGCCACAAAATTCCTCATCGAAGACGGGAAGCTGCGGCCGCCCTTCTCCTCCATTGAGGGCATCGCTGATTCTGCCGGCGAGCTTCTCTATGAAGCGGGCAAAGGCGGAAAATATATTTCCAGAGACGATATCCGCCAGCGTTCCGGCGTGGGCGCGTCGGTGATCGAGACTCTGGCTGCCCAGCATATTCTTGATGGGCTGCCTCAGAGCAATCAGTTGTCAATTTTCGATTTGGGATTATAAAAAACGAAAACACCGGGATGGCCTCCCGGTGTTTTCGCTTAGTTATTTACATGGAATAATGATCTTCCCATGAAATTTCTGCCATCCTCACTTCCAGAGGTTCAAGGCTGCATTCATAGATCAGTGTGCCGTTGTCAGAAGCTGTTTTTCGGATGTGTTGTCCTGGAACCGATATGTCGCGGAGATATTCATAGTCTTTGGGGTGGAGATTTTCAGGCGCTCCCATATCAATCCAGGCGTCAAAGGCGGAACCGTGATTTCGGTTGACATAAGTTTCGCAAATAGTCCATGTACCGTTTTCAACACCTTTCAGATGGGCCTGGACATGGCAGGGGACCAGATCAGGGAAGACGGTGTACCGGTTAGTCAGAGTCATATCAAATAATTCTCCCGAGGACAGCAGTTTATTATAGTGGGTATAATTGTAAAAAATCATAACAAAATGCCGGTTATTTTCATTTTTGGTCATAAAATATCCGGGGCCGGAGGCAATTTTCCGTTCTTCCAGGCGGGACATGAGGCGGAAAATATAATAGACCGGTTTGGGGATACCGTTGGTGGTAAACATACCCAGGCCGCCGTGGAACAGGTGAGACGACGGCTGGATCTCGCCGACAAAATCCGAGATAGACCAGTAGGCGAAAGATTCCAGCCGGTCATAGTTTTTCAGCAGGTTTTCTGTAAGATAACAGGATTTAAAACAGGTATCGTTAATATAGTTCCTCTGGCTGACGGTCAGATTCCATTCCGTCATATAGACGGGAAGATCCTCGATACCGTATTCTTTAAGCTGCGCATACATCTGGTCGATATACCGGGTAAAAGATTCCTCGTCGGGAGATAATCGGTTTAAGACCGAACCGGATGGATAGTTTTCATCCATCGTCAGGTCGTCATCATAATAATGGATGTTTAAAAACTCGGGGACGCACTGGTGTTGACGGCAATAATCGAAAAACGAGTGATACCAGTCCAGGGGATCGCTTAAAATAAACATAAGCGCCGGAGTGCCAAACCACAGCCTCGGGTGGATCTTTTTGACCGCTTTGTAAGTACACTCATAGAGTTTGAAAAAATCTTCTTTATGTTCAAAACCAAACATTTTTACTGTAGTATCCGGTTCGTTCCATACACAAAAAGGCCATGTGAGGACTTCATCCAGACCGTATCTCTCAATACAGTGACCGATGAGCCGGGTGACAAGGAGCGTCCAGCGGTCATAATCTTTGGGAAGACTTGTATTGTATTTCATAAAAAAATTAGTCTTGTCCGGTGCGGAAGCCAGGGCGGAGGGCGTAAATGACAGCTGCATCAGGGGTCTGAGACGGATACTTAATAAAAAGTCAATGATCTTGTCGATCACAGTAAAAGAAAATACCGCCCTGCCGTCAGGAAGTTCATCGTAGACCATTGTATCGTCGGAAAAAATGCCGTGAAAGATAATATATTTAAAAGGCATTTCCGTCTGCACACGGCGAAGGACATCCTGAATTTCCCCGTAGAGCAGTTCGCGGACGCTGCCCAGACAGCAGATATTGCGCCAGGTATGGCGAAGGCGCGTCCCTTTTGCTGAAATATCAATATTTTCAATATCTAATCTTTTTTCTTTTCCGGAAGTTTCCTTTAGCGTGTCATTCAGAAAATTTTCCTTGAGATACCGGGCCAGGGGCGCAAGGGCGGAGGATGAAGTGACTGCAAGATAGTTCACTTCATTCATAAATCTGGTCTGAGGCATGAAATCCAGGTGACGGGAGCGGTATTCTCCCGGAAGAATCCCATATTTTTTCTTAAACAGAGCAGACATTGAGCGGGCATCTGAAAAACCATTCTGAAAGGCAATTTCCGTCAGAGAGTCGGAAGTTGACAAAAGCTGGTCGGTGGCCTTCTCCAGACGGAGATTATTATAATATTCAGAAAAAGTCATGCCCAGATGACTTTTAAAAAAGCGGGACATGGACGGCTGGGAAAAATGAAACATTTCCGCCAGATCTTCCAGACGGATATTGTTTCGGTAATTGTCCTGGATATAATCTGTGATCTGGGCAAGCGTTTTTCCGGCGGCCGGGCGGAGAACCCCGGAAGGTTTTGTCTGAGAAGGAAAGTGTTCCGTCAGTTCGCTGATAATGGCAATTAGATGGAGAAGGGCGCCGAGATCATGTTGACCGCCGCTTTCTTTAACAAGATGGGCCAGGTGAAATTTTATGGGATAAAAGCGGGGATCAGAAGTGTTTTCGGCGGAGCAGCAGTCAAAAGTCACATCTTTATAAGATGTAAGGAAAGGAAACTCTGAAAAGTTTACTTCCAGAGACAGCATCTGGGCATCTTCAGAGTAAAGTTCATGGATTTCCAGTGAATTAATGACTAAAATGTCTTCCGCCTTCAGTAAAATGGCCCGGCTGCCGGTAAAGGTCCGAACCTGGCCGGAGAGGATAAAAAGCAGTTCAAAGGCAGGGTGACGGTGTCTGGAAATACTGACCAGGCGGTAGAGGCACAGTTTTCCCGGAATTTGCCCTGGCAGTGGGATTAATTCGTAATTTTCCATAAAAAACTCCTTAAAATGAGATATAAAAGAACGTATAGCTTGACGTGATTTATTTATGACATAATTATATCATATTTTGTGCAAAAATATAGCATTTTCTTTTATCTTCCCCAAAAAGCAATTCCAGAAAAACAAATAAATATGCAGGAAAGGGGGTGAGGAATGACGTTGTTTTACCGATGAAATTAGACTATGATGTGTCTATCAAAAATAAAAAACTGAAGGTGAAGCAGTTAAAAGGATTTTGCGGCGGATTTTATCAGATTCGCGGGAAGGAGAAAAGTAATGAAACAAAAAGTAATGGCAGGGATTTTAAGTGTGTGTATGATTTCAGGTCTGGCTGCGGGATGCGGAAACTCAGAGCCGGCGCAAAGTACGGCCGGGGAAACCTCTGCGGCATCTGAGGTCGCTGGAACAGAGGCCGCTCAGAATCAGAGTGCGTTTGCCGATGATCCGACAGAAATTGTTGTCGTCTATCCTACAACGTATGCCACCCCGGATCTCCAGATGGTGGAAGACGCTGTCAATGAGATTACCCTGGATAAAATCAATGTTATGGTGGATCTCCAGACTTTTGAACTTGGAAATTATAACGATCAGATCAATCTTATGATCTCGTCGGGAGAAAAATTGGATGCCATGCCTACGTTTTTTTTCGGATCCACAGAATTTACAAGCATGGCAGCCCAAAAACAGCTTATGCCGTTGGATGACCTTCTTGAAGATTATGGTCAGGGAATACTTGACACACTTCCGGCAGATTATTTAGAAACTACACGGATTGAAGGGAAGATTGTCGGTGTTCCTGTCTATAAAGACAATGTCAATACAACATATTTTGCTATGCGAACAGACATTTTGGAAAAATATGGTCTGACAGAACAGGCACAAAATATCCAGAGTGTCGATGATATGGAAGCTATTTTTAAAGTGATTGAGGAAAATGAACCGAATTTGGTTCCTGTTTTCGTAACAAAGGATACGGGGATATTAACATGGGGCGGCTATATGTATGATACTATTGATAATGCTATGTCTTATGAGCCGTTCTGGCAGGAATATATTGTAGGCTTTGATGATGCTCCGGAAAATGTTCAATCCGTTTTTCATTCCGAATATTATGAAAAAGCAGTAGAGAAGGTTCATGAATGGTATGAAGCAGGATATGTTTATAAAGATTCAACAACAACAGAATTGACTAATACAACGGCAATTGCTAATAACGTGGCTTTTTCTATGGTTTTTTCAGCAGAGTATGGAACTGTTATGGATACGGTACAGAATTGTGGATATGACATGACATTGGTAGCTTTATCCAGCCAACCAATCACATCGCAGAAAATTCGCCAGATTGACTGGGTAATCCCGGTAACAAGTACAGAACCGGAGGCGGCAATGCAGTTTATTAATCTTTTATACACAGATGAGCAAATAGTCAATCTTCTGGATTATGGTATCGAAGGCGTTCATTATATTAAAAATGAAGACGGAACGATTAGTCTTCCTGAAGGTGCTGATCCGGCTTCTATGGGATATTATGGAAATATGAGTTTTATGATCGGCAACCAGTATTTATCTTATGTTTGGGATAATTATGATCCGGATACACGCCAAAAATCATTAGAAATTAACAATACAGCCCGTAAATCACCAAACCTTGGCTTTACCTTTGACAGCAGTGATTATGCCAATGAAATCTCCGCGGTAACCAATGTTATTACAGAGTACAGTTCCTCTCTGGTGTGCGGTATTGCCGACCCGGCCACAACGCTCCCTGAGTTTAGGGAAAAACTGGACAATTCCGGAATGAATGTTCTTGTGGACGCTGTCCAGGAGCAGCTTGACGCCTGGATTGCTCAAAATAAGTAATCGGGGGAAGCATTATGAGGGAAATAAAATGGAATGATGGGTGGAAATTCTGGCCTGAGAAAAATGTTTTCGCCCTGGAGTGGTCTGTGCCGGACGATGCAGAGTCTGTCACCGTGCCCCATGACGCAATGCTTATCCACGAGGCATACAGCGCCAGCCCAAACGGGTTAAACACAGGATTTCGGGACGGAGGCGACTATATTTACAGCAAAATGTTTTATGCGCCGCAATCATGGAAAGATCAGACAATCGCAGTAAAATTTGACGGAATATATATGAACAGCTTTATCTATATCAATGGGCATCTGGCAAAACAGATGCCCTACGGCTACACAACCTTTTTGGTGCGGCTGGACCCGTGGCTCAACTATGGCGGGGACAATGAGTTGAGGGTGATTGTGCGCAACGGCGCTATGCCCAACAGCCGGTGGTATTCCGGAAGCGGTATTTACAGGGATGTGTGGTTCCTTGAAGGGGGAAAGGCCTATATTGTTCCGGGCAAGATACGTCTGACGACAGAGTATGCGGATCAAAAAAAAGCGGTGGTTGTGGCCGGGATGACCATAAAAAACCGGATGGCCCGGACGGAAAACTTTCATATTAACATCACCATTCATGATCCGTCAGGCAGGAAAGCTGCCCGGGGCGAGTTCCCGGTGACACTCCTGGAAGATGAAGAAAGTGAATTTAACTATCGTTTTGCCATTAAAGAGCCGATGCTCTGGGACTGTGACCATCCCAATATGTATACATGTACTATCCGCCTTGTCCGTAAGACAGATGGGGAAGATGAGGATGAGCTGGATATTTCCAGGGAAACTTTCGGAGTGAGGACAATCACAGTAGACGCCATTGACGGGTTTTGTGTCAACAAAGTTCCGGTGAAGCTGCGAGGCGCATGTATCCACCATGACAGCGGGCTTTTGGGCGGGGCAACTTTTGAACAGGCCCAGTTCCGCCAGATCCGTATGCTGAAAAAAGCCGGATTTAACGCAGTGCGCATGGCCCATCACCCTATGGCTTCGGCAATGCTTCGGGCCTGCGATCGGGAAGGCATGTATGTCATGGACGAGGCTTTTGATATGTGGAGCCGGAGCAAAACCAGCTATGACTACGGCCTGTTTTTTGAACACTGCTGGGAACAGGATGTGGAAGCCATGATCCGGAAAGATTATAATCATCCGTCGGTAGTTATGTATTCTCTCGGCAATGAGATTTCCGAGATTGGCCTGACCCAGGGGCAGAAAGTATGTCAGATGCTCCAGAACAAGGTTAAAGCCCTGGACCCATCTCGTTTTACACTGGCGGCTGTCAACGGGGCCTTTATTGCCGGAGATAAAGTTCAGGAAATTACAGAGAGTATTCTTGGACAGCCGGCAAACGCTTCACAGGGGAATGTTAATGATTTTATGACCCTGATGCAAAGCCATATGCGGGAAGTTGTTAATCACCCGGTGATCACTGAAAGACTGGAAAAGGCCTTTGCCCTGACAGATATTGCCGGATATAATTATATGGAAACCCGATATGAGAAAGACTGTGAGACTTATCCGGACAGGATTATTGTTGGAAGTGAGACATGTCCTCCGGCCATTGCCTCTATATGGCCTGTGGTGGAAAAACATGCTCAGATTATCGGAGATTTTACATGGACCGGCTGGGATTATCTTGGAGAAGCCGGTGGGGGAATTGTGGCCTATGACGATGAAAAGGGCGGTTTTGCCTCAGATTTCCCAGCTCAGATTTCCTATCAGGGAGATATTGATATTACCGGATTTAGGCGCCCGGCCTCATATTTCAGGGAAATCGTTTTCGGACTGAGGACAGATCCCTATATCGCCGTACAGAATCCGGAGAATTTTGGAAGAGTATGCCATAAAACCCCATGGGCATTAACCGACGGCGTCAGCGGCTGGACATGGGACGGCTGTGAAGGTATGCCGGTTCGGGTCGAAGTCTATGCCCCCGGAGACGAAACAGAGCTGCTGGTCAATAACAAAAGTCTGGGGCGGATGCCGGCAGGGGCGCCGGCGGGATGGCGCGCGCTGTTTGAAACAGTCTATGAACCGGGGGAAATTTGCGCTATTGCCTACAAAGATCATGAGGAGATCGGACGCTTTACCCTGCAAACCGCAAAAAAGGAGCGAAACATTGTTCTTGAACCGGAACCTGGCCTGCCCGGAAAAGATGACGGCGGTGAGCTTGTCTACGTGGATATTAAAATTTGCGACGGCTCTGGCACAGTGGCTTCCGACGCTGCATGGAAAATCAGCGCCCGGGTCAGCGGCGGTGTTCTTATGGGATTTGGCAGCGGAAATCCGAAGCCTTTATATAATTTTAATGGAACTTGTACAGAGACCTTCCATGGGAGAGCTCTGGCGATTATAAAAAAGAAGTCCCCCAGGGACACAGTCGTTGTTGAGATTGCGGGGGAAAACGGATTAAAGACAGAGTGTACGGTATAAAATATTGGAGGAAACAAAGATGGCGATAACGACAACAAGATATTTATCTCCGGCTCTGGGACGTTATGTGACTTTTACGGCAGTGATCCCCTTTGAGGATTATGACTTTTTTATGAATAAAAATGAATATCCATTTACAGACGTGCATCCGCTGCCCACATTATATCTTCTCCATGGAATTACAGGAGACGACAGAGACTGGATTTACGGCACCCAGATTACGGAATTTGCCAGAGAGCATCGTCTGGCTGTGATCATGCCGGATGGACAGAATAATTTTTATGTGGATAACAATCCCTGTGAGTGCTGGGGAAGATTTATCGGAGAGGAGCTTGTCGCAATGACCAGAGCCTTCTTCCCTTTATCAGACCGGCGGGAAGATACATATATCGGAGGTCTTTCCATGGGAGGATACGGGGCATTGCGTAATGGACTGAGGTACAGTCACACGTTCAGCAAGATTATTGCTCTTTCCAGCGCTCTGATTATGGAAGATGCTATAAATTCTACAGAAGAAGCTGAGGTGAATTTTTCAAAAAGAAGTTATTACAATCGGATTTTTGGCGGCGACGTATCGAAACTTCCGGGAAGTGACATGGATATAGAGACATTATTTTTAAAAAATCAGCAGCCGACAGATATTTTTATGGCTGTAGGCAAAGATGATTTTCTGCTGGGAAAAAACAGAAAATTCAAAAAATTCCTGGAAGACCATGGCGCAAGCCTTACCTATTATGAGGATGAGGGCGGCCATGAATGGAATTTCTGGAACAGAAATATTGAAAAAGCTCTTCAGTGGCTATCTTCCGGCGAAAAAAGCTCTGAAAAATATAGTAAACGACTTTAATATCTTTACTTTAATGAACAATACGATTTGTTAATGCTATTATGACATTTAGGCAAAGTAAGAATAATTTTGTCATTTACTATAAATAGACGGTATGGGGAGTCGGCAGTGCCTTAGGCTATCAGACGCTATCTGATTTCATACCATAGGATTCATCTATATGGAAATGTAACTATCAACTGTATAGATGGGAATTGGGATGAGGGGGAGAATTCTTAGAAGTTTACTATACGAGGGGAATAGGGGGACGTAGTTTCTTTAGTGAAACCAGAATATAATGCGTCTAATAAAAATATAGACTGGAAAGTATGGAAAATCAGAGATGTCAGTCTTATCCATATGTTAAAAATGACAATGGCACCATCAGTTTCCCGGAAGGAATGCTGGAAGATTTCCGGAATAAGTTAGATGCCAGCGGTATGCCGACATTGGTTGCCGGTGTTCAGGAACAGTTAGACGCATGGATTGCTGAAAATGGCCTGCAGACATCAGAAAGTGCCGCGTCATCAGACACAGCGCCAATGACCGGGGAGACAGAAGAATGACATAAAAACAGTAAAAATACAGACAGGCGGCTGCGTCACTTCCCGGCGCGGCCGCCTGTCTTCTGCTGTGCAATTAAATTGTCTGTCCCGGCAGTATACCTGTAGGAACAATGACGTGTTTATTTTTTACGGTCTGTCCGTCTATGAGACATTCAAGCTGCCGGCAGGCACTATAGGCAAGCTGGCTGACATTTTGCTGGACGCAGGTGATATTTAAAACACTGCGGGAAGCCAGGGAGATGCCGTCAAATCCGATAATTTTAATATCCTTTGGGATACTTTTTCCCATGCTTTTTACGCCCATGTAAGCGCCAAGGGCCCTCCAGTCGCTGACTGCGAAGACTCCGTCAAAAGGGAAGTTTTTGGTCAGAAGATAGCGGACAATATCCTGACTTTCTGAAAAAGCATCCTTGATGCTTGGAAGATAGAGAAAATGGTTCTCTTCCAGGTGGATTCCTTTTTTTTCATATTCTGATATAAAACCCTGATTACGCTCAAAGGTGCGGTGACTGCGCTCAATGCCGTTGATGAGGATGGGGCGGGTGCAGCCGTGATTAAGGAGTTCCAGGGCGGCAATCTGCCCGGAAGTATAGTGGTCGCTCTGGGTGCAGCAAATATTCGGACAGTCTTCGGGCGAATCATTGCAGTCCAGCCAGACGTGAGGAATACGGGGATTAAGGTGTTCTTTTATCTCAAGATAAGGGCAGCGGATGAGAATGACACCCATAACTCCGGAATCATAAAGTGTATCTAAAGTCTCAGGGATACGGGAATAATCCCGTTCCGAGTTGCAGGCAATGACCTGTATGGACCGGGCAAAAAAATAGTCAGAGATGGACCGGAGCAGTCCCGTGTTGTAGTCTGGATTGTTAATGCGCATGATCACCCCCACTTTGTGGACTTTGGGCCGGGCTGCGGCGGATAAATTATAGCCGTAGACGTCAATAGCGTTCAGAACTTTCTTGCGGGTGTCTTTGGAGACACGCGCATCTTCATTGAGTACTCGGGAGACGGTGGCGGTAGACACGCCGCATTTTTCTGCGATAAATCGAATATTTATATCTTTTTTTCTCATACAGTGACCTCAATTCCCTTTTTTATCTGTCTTTATGAAACATCCTATCATAAATATATGAAAAAATAAAGTCAAAAATGATATATTGTTACAACAAGAGCCGATAGTGCCGCGGCTCGGGGATGACCATAAATGTACGTCCGAAAAATTGCACATTTCTGATGGTATAAAAATGTATAAAATGCTGAAAATAAAAAAGTGAGGATAAAAGTATTGCATTTCTGTGTGTAAATATGATACATAAATTAGTGTAATAAATACATAACATTAGGAAATAATGTTACATAAAAGGAGGCGGGTGTTATGGGATTTCCCCAAAATTTCCTGTGGGGCGGCGCCACGGCGGCAAACCAGTGCGAGGGCGCCTATAATGTTGATGGACGGGGGCTTTCCAGCGTGGATACTATTCCTTTTGGGCCGGATCGTATGAAGGTGGCCAGGGGGGAGATGAAGATGCTGGAGTGCGACTGCGATCACACTTATCCGGCCCATGAGGCCATCGATATGTATCATCGTTACAAAGAAGATATCCGGCTGTTCGGCGAGATGGGGTTTAAGTGTTATCGCTTATCCATTGCCTGGACGCGGATTTTGCCTGAGGGCGACGACGATGAACCTAATGAGGCGGGACTGGCCTTTTACGAAGACCTTTTCCGGGAATGCCATAAATATGGCATTGAACCCCTGGTAACTATTGATCATTTTGATACCCCTGTGGCTCTCATTAAAAAATACGGCGGATGGAAGAGCCCCAAAATGATCGACGCTTATCTGAAATACTGCAGGGCGATTTTTACGCGCTACAAAGATCTGGTCAAATACTGGATTACTTTTAATGAGATCAATATGCTCCTGCATATGTCTTACATGGGCGCGGGAATTATCTTTGAGCCGGGAGAAGATAAGATACAGATTAAATACCAGGCGGCGCACCATGAACTTCTGGCCAGCGCCCAAGCGGTAAAGATGGCCCATGAGATCATACCCGGATGCATGGTGGGCTGTATGCTGGCAGCAGGCCAGTTTTATCCCTACACATGCGCGCCGGAGGATATCTGGGACGGACTGGACAAAGACAGAGACAACTATTTCTTTATTGACGTTCAGGCCAGAGGGGCTTACCCTGTGTGGGCCAGAAAGCGGATGGAGCGTGCCGGCGTTGCCATTGTCATGACAGAGGACGATGAGAAGACGCTGCGGGAGGGCACTGTTGATTTTGTGGCTTTCAGCTATTACAACAGCCGCTGTACCAGCGCGGACCCCGACATTCTGGAAAAACATGCCCGGCCGGGAAACGCTGTGTTCAAATCTGTAGTTAATCCTTATCTGGAATCTTCCGAGTGGGGATGGCAGATTGATCCGCTGGGACTGCGCATTACAATGAACACTTTGTATGACCGGTATCAGAAACCTTTGTTTGTCGTGGAAAATGGCCTTGGCGCCAATGATACCATTGGTGAAGACGGCAAGATCCATGATCCGTACCGCATTGATTTTATGCGACGGCATATTAAGGCTATGGATGACGCCATTACTCTGGATGGCATTCCGGTGATGGGCTACACGGCCTGGGGATGTATTGATCTTGTCTCGGCGTCTACCGGTGAGATGAAAAAGCGGTACGGCATGATCTACGTGGACAAGGACAATGAAGGACGGGGAAGTCTTGAGCGTATGAAGAAGGATAGTTTCTACTGGTACAAAAAAGTGATCGCCACCAACGGTGAAGATCTGTCGGATATTTGATTGAGGGAGGTTGACGCGTATGGATAATAAAGCGTTAGCGACAGAAATATTGAAAAATATCGGCGGGAAAGAAAATGTGAGCAGTGTGGTACACTGCGCCACCCGCCTGAGATTCCGCCTGAAAGATGAGGGCAAGGCGGACACGGAAGCTGTAAAAAAGATTAAAGGCGTACTGTCTGTGGTCAACGCCGGAGGACAGTATCAGGTAGTCATTGGCCCGGATGTGCCCCAGGTTTACCAGGAAGTGGTTGCTGTGGGCGGCTTTGACGCCCAGAAGCCTGTGGAGGACGACGGTCCGGCGGATAAAAATAAGTCAAAGCTCAGTTCTGTGCTGGAAGCTATCGCCAGTATGTTCCAGCCGATTATCCCGGCCATTACCGGAGCTGGTCTTTTAAAGGCGATTATGGCTCTGCTGGTGGCTGTGGGCGTGCTGGACACAACAACACAGACCTATACCATCCTTAACACTTTCGCGGACGCGGCTTTCTACTTCCTGCCGATCTTACTTGCGGCCAGCGCCGCCAAGCGGTTTAAGTGCAATCAGTTTGTAGCTATGGCTCTGGGCGGTATCTTAGTATATCCTCAGTTTATCAGCCTGATCAGCGCGGCACCGGTCTGCTGGTCCATATCGGCATTGACACCGTAAGCCTTGAAGGCAAGGGCTTCCACGTTCTTAAAAAGCAGGGAGACACAGTGCGGGCCGGAGAGCCTGTAGTCCGTGTAGATCTGGATGTGGTGGAAAAAGCCGGACTTTCCATGCAGACTATGATCATAGTAACTGAGCCTGCCAGCGATACCCCTGTAGCTTTCATCAATTTCGGAAAAGTTCAGCGTGGACAGGTGATTAATAAATAATATAAAAATGGCGGACAGCATATAAAAAACTGCTGTCCGCTATTTTTTGCCTGCCTGTTGGCAAGCGTATATAAACCGGTTGCCACAATCTTAAAAATGGTATATGCTAAGATCAGATACACGAAAGAAAAGGGGGTATTTGCTTTGGATTTTTCATGGGAAAATAATATATTTGGATTGGAAGACAATATAAAACAGTGGGTAAGACTGGGAGAAGAGATGGAAAAATATGTCATACGGGGGGAGGCGTCTGATGATCTGGACACCATTCTCCATACGGCGCCGGAGTCCCTCCTTGACTGGATCATGGAAACGTGGAATATGGCGCCGGAAAATGTGGACAGACCTGGAAAAGAGGCGATGACGAAGGAAGTCATCGAGAAAACTTTTGGAACTAATAAAGAGTACATGGCCCCTCAGGTATTTAAGCTGTTTGCGAAATATGAAGCCGGCGAAAACATGACTGGGGAAGATATGCTGTTGATGTGGACGGAACTGGTGGAGAAAGGCTGGGGATTTTTCTTTATGGACAATGAGGGGCACGTGGTGCCGGTGATCCCCAAAACCATTATGGATATGTTCAAAAGGCTTCTGACAGATGAGCAGGAAAAGGTCAACCTGTCATTTATCCATTTTGTCCGGCTGACGTTGCACGCTTTTGTAAACATCTTCGGGGTGACTGAGAAGGAAAAAATCATACAATATGTGGCAAAAGAATTTGATCAATGGGATGACATAAAGGAAACCGCAGGCTATGTCCTTGACAATCTGTTGGATACGGAAGACGGGGTATGGCAGGATAAAGAGTATGTCATATCCGCAGATCTTGAAAATCGCATGGAATACCGCAGGATTCTCCGCCAGGCCAGAGAAAACGATTATTTTTCCCCATCCTATGATCAGATTGAAGTTTATAAAGATACTATTGTGGATGAAAATGATCCCCGTTTTAAAGCTATGGAAAAAAATATCAAAAAATTTACGGCCGGCGAAGAGGACGCCCGGACACTGCTGAATTATATTGTGTATCGGGTAGTGGAAGAGGACGCCGGGATCGGGGACGTGGCCGCGATCATGGCCGACAGCGTGGAGACATTTCCATCCAGACATACGGACAGTTTTATGGAAAGCTGTAATGATTGGATGTATTATGTGGGCCGGTGGGCTAATCGGGGAAGATCTAATGCGCAGATAGGGAAGCCAAAAATCGGTGTCAGCAGGCAGTTTTTGTCCGAGGGCCATAAAAAAAGTCATCTCTGAAATGAGATCGGGTAAAATAGGGCTAGGATTTAGCGGTATATTGTGATATAATAGCTCAAAAGCATAAGTAGTATTTGAAACTATGTATGCGATTGCATGGTGTTTTTCTGGCGGCTGTGCGGACGCTTTTTTGTGATTGCGCCATAGCGCTTTTGCTGCCGTCAGAGACCATTTCAATTTGGAGGCTATTATGTTATATGAGATTTTTGCAGACAGCGGCTGTGATATTCCTCTGGATCTTATGAAGAAATGGAATATCCATCCGGTATATTTTTATGTTTCCTTTGATGGAGAAACATACAGGAAAGAAAAGCTGGAAGTGGATACTACGGATTATTATACAAGAATGATTGAAGAAAATGCCTTTCCCAAAACCTCACTGCCAAGCGTCCAGGATTATGTGGACGCCTTTACGCCGGTGGTCAAAGAGGGAAAGGGGATTATATGCATCTGTATGTCCGGTAAACTGAGCGGTTCCCATCAGTCGGCGAAGACGGCCAGGGATATATTGCTGGAGACTTACCCCAAGGCGCATATTAAAGTTATTGAGAGCAAGATGTGTACAGTGGATGAGGGCCTGTATGTCCTTGAGGCGGCCCGGATGAGAGATGCGGGCGTCAGCTATAAAGACGCGGTAGCTCATCTCAAGAGAATTCTGACTACGGGAAGGATCTGTTTTACTGTTGGCAATCTGGATCACCTGAAGAGGGGCGGAAGAATCGGAAAAGTCGCCTTTATCGCGGGAAGCGCTCTTGGTATTAAGCCGTTGATTGTCATGAAAGACGGTGAGATCTTTTCCGGCGGCATTGCCCGTAATAAAGCGAAGGCCCTCAAGAAATTGCTGGAGATCGCCAGGGATTATTTTGAGAAAGCCGGGGAAAATCCCAACAATTACCGCTTCTGTGTGGGTATGAACATTGACCGCGAAGAGGCGCGGACGCTGGCCGGCCAGGTGAAGGACACGTTCTGGCTGGGCGAGGATGTGCCTATATGGCAGATTGGAGCCACGGTGGCCACCCATACCGGACCTTACGCTCTGGGCTTTGGCTTTGTAAAAAAATATGACGCCAGATAGGACAGAACCAGGCTGTAGAAAGTCTTTGGTTTTCGGACTTAATGTATAATTGTATACAAAAAAATGCAAAAATGGGCTTGCATTGAAAAATCAAATGTGCTAAAATGCATTGCATAACGAGGACGTTAGATCAAAAGTATCTGCGTCCTCTTTTTTTGGTTTTATATACGTATATCTGACCGAATTCAAAGTGAGAGAGTTTGAAGGAGGAATCGTTATGAACAGTGGCGATACAGCTTTTATCATTGTTTCAGCAGCGTTAGTATTTTTTATGACGCCTGGCCTGGCCTTTTTCTATGGAGGCCTTGTACGGCGGAAAAATGTAGTGAATACTATGATGGCATGTGTGGCTATCATGGGCCTTTCAGTAGTGATGTGGGCGCTTTTTGGGTATTCATTATCTTTTGGCGGAAACCATGCCGGCATTATTGGAGATTTCCGCTGGTTTGGATTAAATGGCGTGGGTATGGAGACAGGCCCCTATGCGGACACTATTCCCCATCTTGTTTACTGTGGTTTTCAGATGATGTTTGCTATGATCACACCGGCACTGATCACTGGCGCTCTGGTGGGGCGTATCCGTTTTAATGCATTATTTATTTTTATCATTCTGTGGTCCATTGTTGTTTACTATCCGATGGCCCATATGGTTTGGGGAGAAGGCGGTTTTCTCGCTTCTATCGGTTCTGTAGACTTTGCCGGCGGCAATGTCGTTCATATCAGCTCCGGCGTCAGCGCCCTTGTGATGGCTATTCTTCTTGGAAAGCGGCGCGGTTATGAAAAAGTAACTTATCGCATCCATAATATTCCATTTGTTGTCCTGGGCGCAGGCCTTCTGTGGTTTGGATGGTTTGGCTTTAACGCGGGAAGCGCTCTGGCAGCCGATGGACTTGCGGCTCACGCGTTTATGACAACTGCGATTTCCGCGGCATCCGCTCTCCTTTCCTGGATGCTCATGGATGTGATTAAAGGAGGAAAACCAACCCTTGTGGGCGCCTCCACAGGTCTTGTTGTGGGCCTTGTAGCTATTACGCCGGGAGCAGGATTTGTACCGGTCTGGTCATCCTTTATCATTGGCTTTTTGGTAAGTCCCATCTGCTGCTTTGGTGTATCTCTTGTTAAAAAGAGGCTCAAGATTGATGATGCTCTGGACGCTTTTGGCTGCCATGGTATCGGCGGTATCTGGGGCGGTATTGCCACAGGACTTTTCGCCCAGTCTTCCATCAATGACGTAGCTCAGTGGGATGGCCTTGTATTCGGCGAAACCCGGCTTTTTGTGGCTCAGATCATCGGTATTATAGTTACTATAGCAGTAGCTGTTGTCGGCACACTGATCTGCGCCGGTATTGTCCGGATCTTCACGCCGCTGAGAGCCAGCGTAAAAGAAGAACAGGTCGGCATGGATGTTTCTCAGCATGGAGAGCAGGCATATCCAAGCTTTAACGGGCTTGATTGATGATGGGAGGTCTTTGGGATGATGATAAAAGTTGAAGCTTATGTGCGGGAAGAAAAGTTTGAAGACGTGAAAGCGGCGTTAAATGACATAGAGGTCAATGGTATTACTGTATCCCAGGTGATGGGCTGCGGCACACAGCGGGGATATAAAGAGATTGTCCGGGGTATGGAGGTCGAGCCTCAGATGCTTCCCAAAATTAAGTTTGAGATTGTCGTGTCTTCTGAGGAATGGGCGGAAAAAACCGTTAAGGCTATTAAAGATGCAGCTTATACCGGAGAAGTAGGCGATGGAAAGATATTTACCTATGAGATCCGCTCTGCATTAAAGATCCGGACCGGCGAGACCGGATACGACGCTATTCAGGCCAGTGAATAAAGAACTGTATCTTCACAGAAAAAGGACTGTACCCGGAATGCTTTTTTCCGGGACAGTCCTTTTGAACTATTTATTCGTAATAGAAAGAGTCATAAAGTTCGCCTAAAGCGCTCTGTTTTTCCGCAGTGGTAAACTCTGTCCATTCCTCATGGGAAATAAAACCGGCGTTCCACTTTGTTCCTTCTGCGATAGCGTCATAAGCCGAGACAGCGCTTTCATAAGCCTGCTGGCTGACTTTTTCTCCCTCAATCTGGTAGGTAATGGATTCCTGGCCGTCAAAGCTCTTTGAGACGACTTTTCCATAGATCTCACGGGAAGTGTAAGTATTGCCGGAGAAGACATACTCAATCTGGCCCTGATAATAGCCGTTTGATCCGCCGCGGGTGATCGTATCGCAGGTGTAGCAGTACTGTCCCAGGTCTTTGTTGTAGATCAGTTCCACGCCCTGGAAATCCAGGCCATATTCTTCGGTGATCTGCACAAGGTTGCCGTTGATGACTTTATAGACCGCAGTGGGATTATTGTGCATGGAGCCGCCGGCGCAGTTGACAAGCAGCTCAAGGGTTCCGTCAAAATCCAGATCCATTAATGTATAGCCGGTTTCAAAATAGCCGTTATAGACCTTGGCTTCATAATCGTCCATTTCCCACAGCGTGCGTTTGCTCATGAGAAGCTGGATGAAATCTTCCTTGGACATAGACGGAGATGACGGTTCCTCAGGTGTCTGGGGAATACTTTCTACAGGAGTGCCGGCCCAGGAGTTATCAAGTCCGAAACTCGCGGCCAGATCGCGGAATTCTTTAGAGTCGGCGAAACCATAGAATACATCTTCCCTGGAAACGCCTTTGTCTAACTGGGATACCCACTGGGAAAGTCCTTCGCTGTCGGCTTCCCGGTCAAAAAGTCCCTGATATAATCTTTTAACATAATCTTCATTGCTCAAATTCTGACCTTTCAGCTCATTGCTGAATACAAAACCGCTGGCGGCTTCTTTGGCGTTATTTTGTCCGGTAAGAAGGACATTGGCCCATGCGTTTAAACCGGCATCGTCAGCTTTCCGTCCAAGGAATTTTTCGTAGCAGCGGTAGACAAACATGGTTACTCCCTGATTTTGATCCCTGGGCTCAGTTAAGGTCGCCTGGCCCTGATTGATTCCGTAACTTGTGCAGATTTTGCCAAATTCCGGGGAGTTGACAAAGCCCATATAAATGTAGGGACGGGACATACCTTTGTTTAAAAGATTGACCCATTCAGCTTTGCCCTTGCTGTCGGAAGAACGGTTCAGGAAAGTTTTATACAGGACTTCCACGTAGTCTTCGTTGGACAGATTCTGGGCTTTGAGTTCATTGCTGTAAATAAAACCGCTGGCTACGTGGGCGCCAGTGGCCTGACCGCTGGTTAAAAGCGCGGTCCATTCACTAAGACCCTTTGCGTCCGGCTTACGGCCAAGAATCAGCTCATAGAGCCGGGCGACAAAACCCTGGACTCCGCTGTTTTCTTCGGTTTGCGCTGTTGCGGCCGCTGGGGCGGCGTAAGTTGGGACTGCCTGTGAAGCGTAGGCTGGTGTGGAAGCGATCAGCATAGCCGCGAGAATGCCGATCATAGTTCTTTTTCCTTTCATAACAAACCTCCTCATATAGAAAAATTGTGATATTTCCATAAAAGTTTTGGGAAGTATCCTATATAATTATATATTTTGCTGTATATTGTGTCAATCTGTTGAGGGAAAAGTCTTCAAAAAATGTAACAGTTCAGCCCGCGCTTACGCTGCGCCGCGCTTGAGCGCCGACCTGCGGCTTATGCCGCTCCTTTGCTCATTATCTGGCACTTTGCCTATCAGGAATGGGGCGGGCTGCTCTTTATACAAACATAAATCATCCCGCCCATTCCTGATGGCTGAACTGTTACGAAAAAATCCTTGCATATTTATATAAGAAGTGCTATAATAACAGAGATAACAATATGATGAAACTAGAAGAGTGGACGAAAGTCCACTCTTTATCTTTGTGTGCAGCCATCTCAGCGTTATCCGTTTTATAGTAAACGACCAATATATTTATCGTTTACTATAAGCCCTACGGGATTTTCATCGAAACAGTAAGACATTTAAAGCGGATGACACTGGGATGGCGGAAAGGGTGGAAGTCATGGCCAAAAAAGATTATGAAAAAATGACTGAAGAACTGATCACTCCCATCATTGATGCCCATCACTTTGAACTGGTAGACGTTGAGTGGGTCAAAGAAGGCTCCAACTGGTATTTAAGAGTCTATATCGACAAGGAAGGCGGGATAACCGTGGATGACTGCGAGGTCATTAACCGGGAGTTTGGGGATGTTCTTGATGAAAAGGATTATATTTCAGAAAATTATATTTTTGAGGTCAGCTCTCCAGGCCTGGACCGTCCCCTGAAAAAGGAAAAGGACTTTGCGCGCAGCATTGGCAAAGACGTGGAGGTCCGTCTTTACCGTCCGATAGACAAGAAAAAGGAATTTGTCGGCGTACTGGACAGTTACGATAAGAATAGCGTGACGATTGTTCTGGACAGCGGCGAAAAGATGACTTTTGAGAAGTCGGCGATCGCTCTCATAAGACTGGCATTTTTTTATTAGTGGAGCCCCGCAGGGGGGATATACCTGATGGGCAAAGTAAGGGCCCAGATAAGGAGGAATGATTAAAAATGAATGAAGGACGCGAGTTAATCGAAGCTTTGGCCCAGATTGAGAAGGAAAAAGGGATCAGCAAAGAGATCCTTCTGGAGGCCATTGAAAGCTCTCTTGTAGCAGCCTGTAAAAATGAATATGGGAAATCGGATAATATCCATGTGATCATTAACCGGGATAACGGAAAAGTGTTTGTGTACGCGGAAAAGACCGTGGTAGAGGAAGTGGAAGATCCGGTAACTCAGATCAGCCTGGCAAACGCCAAATTAAAAGATCCGAAGTATGATCTCGGTGATATTGTCCAGGTGGAAGTGACGCCGAGAAACTTTGGCCGTATCGCAGCTCAGAAAGCCAAACAGGTGGTTGTTCAGAAGATCCGTGAGGAAGAGAGAAAATCTCTCTATAATCGTTATTATAGTATGGAAAAAGACATTGTCACCGGTATTGTACAGCGCTATGTTGGGAAAAATGTCAGTGTAAATCTCGGAAAAGTGGACGCCCTCCTGACAGAAAGCGAGCAGGTGAAAGGAGAAGTGTTCCGCCCCACAGAGCGCATCAAACTTTATGTGGTGGATGTTAAGGATACGACTAAGGGACCAAAGATCACTGTTTCCAGAACCCATCCGGAACTTGTAAAGCGTCTCTTTGAGGCGGAAGTGACAGAGGTTAAGGACGGAACTGTGGAGATCCGAAGCATTGCCCGTGAAGCCGGTTCCCGGACGAAGATTGCCGTTTTCAGCAATGATCCCAACGTGGACCCGGTAGGCGCATGTGTCGGTGTCAACGGCTCCCGTGTCAACGCTATTGTTGATGAGCTTAGAGGAGAGAAAATTGACATTATCAACTGGAGCGATGATCCGGAAATCCTCATTGAAAATGCCCTGAGCCCGGCAAAAGTGATTTCAGTAACCGTCAATGAAGATGAAAAAAGCGCCAGTGTTGTAGTGCCGGATTACCAGCTTTCACTGGCCATCGGCAAGGAAGGGCAGAACGCCCGTCTGGCAGCCCGGCTTACAGGGTATAAGATTGATATCAAGAGCGAGAGTCAGGTACAGCAGTCTTTATATGACGATGACATCCTTGGCGAGGAGTCCTTTTATGACGAGCATGGCAACCGCTATGACGACGATGATATGGACGGCTATGATGATGACGATAAGGAATATTTTGATGACGATGATTTCCAGGACGAGTAAAGCGGAGGATTTAGGACGTTGGGAATGAAAAAAATTCCATTAAGACAATGCATCGGCTGCGGTGCCATGAAGAATAAAAAAGAACTGATCCGGGTCATTAAAACTCCGGAGGACACCATATTGATTGACGCCACCGGAAGAAAAAACGGGCGCGGCGCCTATATCTGCCAGAGCAGTGAATGTCTGAAAAAAGCCATAAAGAATAAAGGACTGGAACGCTCATTGAAAGTAAATATTCCCCAGGAAGTATATGAGCAGCTCACAAAGGAGATGGAGAGTATTGATAAAAAGGGATAAGGTCCTGTCAATGATCGGTCTTGCCATGCGTGCGGGCAAGGTGATCAGCGGCGAATTTTCTGTGGAGAAAGCCGTAAAAAGCGGGAAAGCCGTTCTTGTACTGGTTGCCGGTGATGCGTCTGAAAATACAAAAAAAGCATTTAAAGATATGTGTACATTTTACGATGTGCCTTATGGGATCTATGGAACAAAAGAAACTCTCGGCAACGCCATCGGTAAAGAATACCGGGCGTCTATAGCATTGCTGGACCGGGGGTTTGCAGGGTCCGTTTTGAAACTCATTAACCCGGAATCGTAAAGAACGGAGGTAGTCCTATGTCAAAAATAAGAGTACATGAATTGGCAAAAGAATTGGGAAAAAGCAGCAGGGATGTGATCTATGCTCTGAAAGGTCATGGAATTGATGTAGAAAGCCATATGAGTACGATTACGTCAGAAAGTGCTGATAAAATAAGAAAGTATTTTACATCTGATAAAACAGCCAAACCGGAATCAAAGCCGGTGCAGGCAGGAGATAATGGACGTGGAGAACAGCGTATGAATCAAACAGGACAAAGAGAAAACAGCCGTCAGGAAAACGCCGGACGTCAGGGACAGGACCGGGCAGCTAATCGTTTCTCCGGACGGGGCAATGACACAAGAAGCCGTGACAGAAGCGGCGCAGATAATACCCGCAATGCGGACAGCAACCGCGGCGCAGATAATGGCCGGGGAGAAGGACGCACAGATAACAGCCGTGGAAATGACAACAACCGTGGCGGCCGTTTTAACCGTGATGGTCAGAAGAACTTTGGAGACCGCAGCGGCGGCCAGAGAAACAGCGGCGATAGAAGTGGCGGACGCTTTAATAATAATGAAAGAAACCGCTCCAATGATGGCCGTGGAAATGACAACAACCGTGGCGGCCGTTTTAACCGTGATGGTCAGAAGAATTTTGGCGATCGCAATAATGGTGAGCGAAATAATAATGACCGAAACAATAATGACAGGAACAACAACCGTGGCAATGCCGGCGGCCGTTTTTCCAATAACGGCGACCGTGGCGGCCGTCCCTTTAATAACAATAACAGAGACAACCGCAGCGCAGGGGCCAGAGGTCGCGGCGACAGGGACAATAAGTTTAATCTGGATTCTGCCATTAACAAAGAAGTGGTTGTGACAAAGGATACAACAAGAGAAAACCGGAGAAGCTATAAGGACTCCAGGGATAAAGACAGAAACAGCAGAGACCGCGAGAACGATAAGAAAAATTCACGGGGCAGAAATACGTCTGTCGCTAAGAAGCCTTTGACGCCTCCTGTTCAGAAACCGAAACCGGTTGTAGAAAAAGTGACAAATATTGTCCTTCCGGAAACGATCACTTTAAAAGAGCTGGGGGACAAGATGAAAGTGCCTGGCGCCGAGATTGTTAAAAAGCTGTTTATGGCAGGAAAGCTTGTCAGCTTAAATACAGAGATCACCTACGATGAGGCTGAAGAGATTGCTCTGGATTACGATATTTTGTGTGAACACGAAGTTGTGGTGGATGTTATTGAAGAGATGCTCAGAGATGAGGAGGACAATGAGAAAGATCTTGTGGAAAGACCTCCTGTTGTCTGCGTTATGGGCCATGTTGACCATGGAAAGACGTCCATCCTGGATGCTATTCGTAAGACCAGCGTGACTTCCGGGGAGGCCGGCGGCATTACCCAGCACATCGGCGCCTATGTGGTAGATGTCAACGGACAGAAGATCACATTCCTGGATACGCCGGGACATGAGGCTTTTACCGCCATGCGTCTGAGAGGCGCCCAGTCTACGGATATTGCCATCCTTGTTGTGGCCGCAGACGACGGTGTTATGCCTCAGACTATTGAAGCCATCAACCATGCTAAAGCGGCAGAGATCGAGATCATTGTGGCCATCAACAAGATTGATAAGCCAAGCGCCAACATTGACCGGGTAAAACAGGAGCTGACTGAGTACGGTCTTGTGGCTGAGGACTGGGGCGGCCAGACGATTATGGTTCCCGTTTCCGCGCATACCGGCGAAGGTCTGGATGAACTTCTGGATATGATCCTCCTTGTAGCTGAGATGCGTGAACTTAAAGCAAACCCCAACCGTAAGGCACGGGGACTTGTCCTTGAGGCACAGCTTGACAAGGGCCGCGGCCCGGTAGCCACAGTGCTTGTCCAGAAGGGTACTCTGAAAGTGGGCGACTGCCTGGCTGTAGGCACCGCTTTTGGTAAAGTCCGGGCCATGGTGGATGATAAGAGCCGCCGGGTGAAAGAGGCCGGCCCTTCAACACCTGTGGAGATCCTTGGACTTAATGAAGTTCCCCAGGCAGGAGAGATTTTTGTAGTGACTGACACAGAAAAAGAGGCCAGAGCCATGGCTGAAACATTTATTGCCAGCAATAGGGAAAAACTTCTGGCAGATACAAAGACAAAACTGTCTCTGGATGGCCTTTTTGATCAGATCCAGGCCGGACAGATCAAGGAACTTAACATTGTTGTCAAGGCTGACGTTCAGGGTTCCGTGGAAGCGGTTAAACAGAGTCTTGTGAAGCTGTCCAATGAGGAGGTTGCTGTTAAAGTGATCCATGGCGGCGTCGGCGCTATTAATGAGAGCGACGTAACTCTCGCTGCTGCCTCCAACGCTATTATTATCGGTTTTAACGTGCGCCCGGACAGTATGGCTAAAAGTGTGGCTGAGCAGGAACATGTGGATATGCGTCTTTACCGCGTCATTTACAATGCCATCGAGGATGTTGAAGCTGCCATGAAGGGTATGCTTGACCCGACCTATGAGGAAAAGATTATCGGTCATGTCGAGGTTCGCCAGACTTATAAAGTATCCGGTGTCGGCACCATTATCGGCGGTTATGTCCTTGACGGAAAAGTACTGCGCAACTGCAAGGCCAGACTTCTGAGAGATAACGTTGTTATTTATGAGGGGGAATTGGCATCCCTGAAGCGTTTTAAAGATGATGTGAAGGAAGTCAATGCCGGTTACGAGTGCGGTATGTCTCTTGAAAAATTTAACGACGTTAAAGAAGGCGATCAGGTAGAAATGTTTATCATGGAAGAGGTTCCAAGATAGGAGGGACATCTATGCGAAAAAACAGTATTAAGAATACCCGTATCAATGGAGAAGTCCAAAAAGAACTTTCCCGGATCATTTCCAGGGAAATCAAAGATCCCCGGATTCATCCCATGACCAGCGTTGTTGAAGCTCAGGTTACGCCGGATTTAAAGTTTTGCAAGATATATATTAGTGTCCTGGGGGATGAAAAAGCCCAGGAGGATACTATGGAGGGTCTTCGGAGCGCTGTAGGATTTATCCGCAAAGAACTGGCCAGAAGCGTGAACTTGAGAAATACCCCGGAACTGATCTTTGTTATGGATCAGTCCATTGAATATGGCGTGAATATGTCTAAAAAGATCAACGAAGTCATTAGTGAGGATGAACTTCACAGTGCCCACGGGTCTGCGGATGAAAATGCAGATCCTGCCCAGGAAACGGACGTGAGCAGCGATGAATGATAAAATAGGTGTGTATCTTGGCGGAGCGGGTACCATAGCCATTGCCGGACATACCCGCCCTGACGGGGATTGTACCGGGGCCTGCCTGGCACTGTATAATTATATCCGGAAAAATTACCCCCAGATCCAGGCAGACATCTATCTGGAGCCGGTAGCCGACGTGTATAAAGTCATGGAGAACGCGGATCAGATCATCAGCGATTATAAAGACGATAAAACATACGATGTGTTTTTTGCCCTGGACGCCAGCGACAAAGGCCGTCTGGCCGGGGCGGTCCGCTACTTTGATACAGCAAAAAAGACGGTATGTATTGACCATCATATTAGCAACGAAGGTTTTGCCATGGAGAATATTATATTTCCCCACGCAAGTTCCACCTGCGAGGTGTTGGCAAAGCTGATGGATATGGATGGAGTGGATCAGGCTGTTGCGGAGGCTTTGTATATCGGAATCATCTGTGATACCGGCTGCTTTAAGCAGTCTAACACAGGTAAAGAGACAATGGTGATTGCCGGAACGCTTATGGAAAAGGGCGTTCGCTTTTCTCAGCTTACAGATGAAGTCTTTTACCAGAAAACCTATACCCAGAATCAGCTTTTGGGGCGGTGCCTTCTGGAAAGTTTTCTTATGTTTTCCGGGCAGTGTATTATTTCCGTGGCGGACCGGAAAGTTATGGATTTTTATAAGGCGATCTCCTCTGATCTTGAGGGGATTATTGACCAGATGCGCGTCACCAGGGGCGTGGAGGTAGCTGTCCTCCTCACAGAGATCGGACATATGACCTACAAAGTCAGTATGCGTTCTAATAATTACATGAATGTGGCTCAGATCGCCGGCTATTTTGGCGGCGGCGGTCATATACGCGCCGCAGGCTGCACTATGGCGGGGACAAAATATGATGTTATCAATAATCTCACGCGGCTAATCGAGGAGCAGTTGAAAAATCATGATTAACGGTGTGATCAATGTATATAAAGAGCGGGGATTTACGTCCCATGATGTTGTGGCAAAGCTGAGAGGAATCCTCCATCAGAAAAAGATCGGACATACGGGAACCCTTGACCCGGACGCGGTGGGGGTTCTCCCGGTGTGTCTTGGTAATGGAACACGGCTTTGCGATATGCTGACAGATACCGATAAGATTTATGAAACCCAGATGATTCTCGGCATGAGGACGGATACCCAGGATACGTCCGGACAGCTCCTGGAAGAGTGTGCGGCCAGGCTGACAGAAGAGAAGATCAGGGAAGCGGTTTGGTCCTTTGTGGGTGATTATGATCAGATTCCCCCAATGTACTCGGCACTGAAAGTTCACGGGAAAAAGCTATACGAACTGGCCAGGGAAGGAAAAGAAGTGGAGCGCCCGGCAAGACGGGTACATATTTATGATATTCACATACAAAGAATAGATGTACTGGATTCCAGGAAAGATTTTATACTTTCGGAAACAGGAGATCTTCCCGCTATTCCATTAAAACCAGAGCCTGAAATATTTCCAAAGATGGCGGTGACTATGGAAGTGACATGTTCTAAGGGAACCTATATTCGCACCCTGTGTGAAGATATTGGCCGCACTCTTGGAACAGGAGGCTGTATGTCCGCTCTGAAGCGTACCCGTACAGGGATTTTTTGTGCTGAGCGGGCTGTGACTCTTGATGAGATTCAAAAGGCCGCAGCCAATCAGTGTGTGGAGCAGTTTGTTGTACCTGTGGATGCCATGTTTTCCCAGTTTCCCGGTCTGTCCGTCAACGAAAATGGGGAGCGCCTGTTATATAACGGCAACCCTGTGAAGATCGAAGATTTTTGTGAAATTCCCGCGGGACTTGCCGACGGCACATCTGTCCGGGTATACGACCAGTCCGGTGCTTTTAAGGGAATATATCAGTACTGTGAGAAGCTCCGGGAATTTAAAGTAGTGAAAATGTTTTTGTAGGAGAGCGTTGAATTATGATTTTTATTTCGGGAACAAAAGAGATTTGGCTGGAAAATACGGCGGTTGCCATAGGAAAATTTGACGGCCTTCACCGGGGACATCAGTCTCTGATCCAAAAAATCAACAGTTATAAAAGTCATCATATGACCTCTGTAGTCCTGACATTTAATTATAATCCTGCCTGCCGGCTGAAAGGCCAGAACCCGGTGCTGATCTATACATCTTTAGAGCGGCGGATCATTGCCAGCCGTCTGGGAGTAGATGTTCTCATTGAGTACCCCTTTACAGATGAGACGGCGCACATGGAGGCGAAAGATTTTATACAGGAAGTGCTTATCGGCCGCCTGGGAGCCAGACATATTGTTGTGGGTGAGGACTTTCATTTTGGCAGGGAACGCAGGGGAGATGGCGCCCTTCTTACAGGGATGAGCCTGCCTCTGGGCTACAGCGCCCACATCTGCCCCAAAATCCACACAGAGCTTCCAAAGAGTTTTCTCAGTGACGATCCGGCGATCCCGGCAGATGTGAAGGATGAGGCGGATATCAGCGCAACTCTCATACGGAAGGCTATTTCCAGGGGGGAGATTGAAATTGCTAATGATATGCTGGGGATACCTTATACCATCATCGGTGAGGTTGTCCACGGCAGGGAGATCGGACGGACGATTGGTATGCCTACGGCGAATCTGGAACCGGGCCCGACAAAGCTTCTTCCGCCCAACGGCGTCTATGCCTCCGCGGCTGTCATTGACCGGAGAGTTTATCCCGCAGTGACTAATGTGGGCAGGAATCCCACTGTGGCTCAGAATCAAAATCGGCGTGTTGAAACCTATATTCACGGTTTTTCCGGGAATATTTACGGCCGTCAGATCGAGGTGCGCCTTTATCATTTTGCCCGGCCGGAGAGAAAATTTGAAAATCTGGATGCCCTAAAGGCACAGATGCACAGGGATATGGAAAATTCCCTGGCGTATATGGAGAAAAATCTCAGAGATGGTCAGTGAGAATGAATTGTATTGATTTAGGTAAAAACCGGAAGCCGGTTGCGCGGGACTTTTGACGTGCCGCTGATCGCCCCAGCGATCAAGTACAGGCAGGGAATCAGGTAAAACAGGATTCTTTTTTATATTGTCTAAAGTCCTGCGATTAATTTTGTAAATTTTATCAGCTCAGAGCATGTGTCTCCTGACGGCCTCTTCTAAGTCCTTCTATATGAACCTCTTTTCTTTCAATGAACCTTTTTCTCAAGCATGTATATATTTCACACTCACTTCCTCGCTACTGTGGATTTTCCGGATTTAAAGCCTGCTGTTAGAAATATCAGGATACCACAGACATAAGCAGCAACAAGAATCGTTCGACAAAAAGATTTACAAACATATGTTCAGGTGATATAATAAAGAAAAAACAGAACGTACGTTCTTTTGCGGGAGATGACAGGATGGAACATTTACAGATGATGACGACGGAGGAGAAGCTGGCCATACTGGCGGACGCTGCGAAATATGACGTAGCCTGTACATCATCAGGCTCTAACCGGAAAAATGGCCGGCATGGCATGGGCAGCGCAGTGGCCGCGGGAATCTGCCACAGCTTTGCCGCCGATGGCCGTTGTATTTCCCTTTTGAAAATACTGCTGAGCAACGACTGCATATATGACTGCAAGTACTGTGCAAACCGCCGAAGCAACGATGTGGCCAGAGCGACTTTTACTCCGGAGGAGATATGCAGCCTGACTATGGGATTTTATCGGCGCAATTATATTGAAGGGTTGTTTTTAAGCTCCGGTGTGGTCAAAAATCCGGATCACACCATGGAGCTGATGACCCAAACGCTGATGCTGTTGCGGGAAAAGTGTCATTTTTACGGTTATATTCATGTGAAGGCCATACCGGGAGCCAGCCCGGAACTTATTGAACAGGCGGGCTATTTTGCCGACCGTATGAGCTGCAACCTTGAACTGCCCACAGGCGAGGGCCTGGCCCGTCTGGCTCCCCAGAAGTCGAGAAAGAAGATATTGCTGCCAATGCGCCAGATTCAGAATGGGATCGCAGCCAATAAAAATGAGCTGACACTCTATAAACACGCTCCCAAATTTGTCCCTGCCGGTCAGAGTACACAGATGATTATCGGTGCCACTCCGGAGACGGACCTTCAGATTATGCAGGTCAGCCAGTCTTTATATGAAAAGTTCCAGTTAAAGCGGGTATTTTATTCCGCTTATGTAGCGGTTAATTCAGACAGTATGTTACCTGCTTTGACCCAGAGGCCGCCGCTGCTCAGAGAACACCGCCTTTATCAGGCCGACTGGCTTCTTCGTTTTTATGGATTTCGGGCGGAGGAGCTGCTTGATGAAGATCATCCCAACTTTAATACTTTGCTGGACCCCAAATGCCATTGGGCTCTCAGACACTTAGAGGAATTTCCTGTGGAGGTAAACCGGGCGGATTATCATACTCTTTTGCGGGTACCCGGCATTGGAGTGACGTCTGCCAAGAGAATCTGCCGTGCCAGAAGGGAGAACAGGCTGGATTTTGCCGATCTGAAAAAAATTGGTGTTGTATTAAAACGGGCGATTTATTTTATCACCTGTTCCGGAAGGATGATGTATACTATACCATGGAATCAGGAGTTTATTTTCAGAAATCTATTGGCTGTCAAAGAGCGGCTTCCGGATCTTGTGAGGGAGCAGGAGCTTTCATTCCGCCAGATGTCCCTGTTTGATGATTTTAATGTGAACGCACAGGATCAGACGAAAGCTCTGACCGGGCAGATTTAAGGGAGGCATTGGGCATGGAGGAGAAACGTCCGAGAGTCTACGTGTGCGAGGATTGCACTGAGGGGATTTTGTCTGCGGTTTATGAGGCATATTTATCAAGATACGGACATAAATATATAACTATTGAGACTGAAAATTTCTGTCAGCCTTCTTTTTTCTGCGACTATATCCAGGTCCCTACAGATATAGAGCATGGGGAATCTGTGGCCAGAGCAATCATGAAAAAAATTTCCGGTGAAGCGTGGCATTGGGTATACATGGCTTCCATGGCAGGGGAGCCAGGAAAGGCTCAGCATATTTACCGATTTTTAAATATGGGCTTTGCAAACCCTGAAAAAGTGTGCAGCGCTCTGACTCAAGATGACGTTTTAGCCGTCTACAAATTGTCCCGGAAAGTTGGGCGGGAGACCGATAAGCTCATGGGATTTGTCCGTTTTAAAGAACTTTCCGGGGGAATCCTTTTTGGAAAGATTGCGCCAAAGCACCAGCAGCTTCAGCTTCTGGGAAATCATTTCGCGGACCGGCTCCCTGAGGAAAACTGGGTTCTCTACGATGAAAACAGGAGAATGGCATGTGTCCACAAAGCTCTGGGACCGTGGGTAATCCAGAAGGATGTGGAGGCGTTTTTGGGAAGAACGGAAAAGATATCCGAGGAGGAGGCGGAGTTTTCTCATATGTGGAAGACATTTTTTGAGCATATCGCCATTGACCAGCGTGTCAACCCCCGGCTTCAGATGCAGATGATGCCTAAGCGCTTCTGGAGCAATATGACGGAGATGAAATAGTTCAGCTATTGCGCCAATGGTTTAAGCGCACACCTGAATCACTGTATTACGCCGGAAACACTTGCTGTTTCCGGCGATTGTGAATAGTAACTGGAGATTACCCTTTTATAATAAACGGCTTCTTTTTTAATTTGTTTTATGGTAAAATATGTTACAGTCTATGATTTCCGACGTTTTTTTCACGGCTGTCGGAAGCTGGTATTATGCTATTGATATAAAGGAGTTTTGTTTTGTGAAGATCATACTTGCGTCCGCCTCGCCAAGGCGCCGTGAACTGTTAAGTCAGGGCGGTCTGGAATTTCTGGTGATCCCAAGCCAGGTGGAAGAACATATGGAAGGGGATACCCCCCAGCAGGTGGTTATGTCCCTGGCCAGGCAGAAGGCGGAGGATGTTTTTGATAAGATAAAGGCTGATTATCTCCAAAAATCTGGGGAACGTTTTGTTGTCCTTGGAGCGGATACGATTGTGGTGTGCGATGGAAAGCTGCTTGGAAAGCCATCGGGACCAAAGGAAGCTTTTGATATGCTCAAGCTTCTGTCCGGCAGAAGCCATCAGGTTTACACCGGTGTATGTCTATGCGCCGCCGGGGATGGAGATATTTGCCGGGATGTGTTCTTCGGTTGTACCACAGTTTCTATGTATCCTATATCTGACGCTCAGGCCCGCTGGTATGTGGACAGCGGGGAACCTCTGGACAAAGCGGGATCTTACGCTATTCAGGGGTTGGGCGGGGTTTTTATTAAAGAGATCCAGGGCGATTACAACAATGTTGTAGGTCTGCCCCTGTCTTTAGTATGGCATCATCTGGATGATATGGGGATGCTGTCAGAGCTAAAGGCCGGACCGGGTGCGGCCGGAATAAAAACAGAGGAATATAGGGGAGATAAAGGCAAGGATACTAATGATGAAATAGATAGAAATGAACAGGCAGGGAGCGAAACTTGAATGGAAAGCAGTAATTTAACAACAAAAAAGACCATTGATTATTCCCTGGAAGATTTCGCACGGTTTTATACAGGTTCCAGCCGGCAAGCGATTCTTCTGTTTGCTAAGCTGGTGGAGCGAAAGCAGGTTATCCCTTATAAGATACGGAACAAGGATTTTTCTGTGGAAGTGGCATCCACCACAGCCTTTACGCTGAATCTGGTGTTTCACAACGTGCTTATTGAGGATGGGCGTCATCCTGCGGAAATTCTCATGGATCAGATCCGCATTGAACGGGAAACAGGGATGTTCCGCCTGCGTTTTTATAACCGTCTTAAAAAGGAAGATCCGCCCAAAGAAAGCTCGTTTGTTTTTGACAGTCTGACATCGGGAATCATTCTATGGAATTATAACTTTTACACTCAAATACTGGATGAAAATTCCCATAAGATTCCCTGGTCCCTTCTGGATGAGCCTATGCGGGCTCTGCTGGGCAAAGCGTCCGCCCTGGGACGGGACTCACTCAATGAATATGAGAGGAAGATCCTGCCTGCTGTTGAGTTTTTACAGGTGATATTTGACGTCTTTCTCGATGATCAGACCAGGATTGCCTATGGACGCTCCAATATCTACTATGATAAAGAGCTGCTGGAAGGAATGTCTTTTAATGAGCAGCAGGTGAAAGCCGGGCTTGAGATGATGGAGCATTTCGGATGGATCGAGTGCCGTCAGAAATTTCTTCATTTCAGCGAGAACAAGGATGAGTTTTTTAAGAGTTTTGTGCGTCAGCTCACTCAGAAAGAGGGGAAGACGTTGTATACCTGGCTTAAAGGTAATCTGTCGGCAGCAACGTCGGAATATCCCAGATTGAAGCAGATCCTCCCGGTTTACGCAGGTAATCACAGGATCATACATAACTGTATTGATAAAGTGATGCATAATTGGGGGTATGAGGGGACATATCCGGATTATCGGAAAGAGAAAAAGGCTGCTTTTATTGAGATATCACAGGTTTACCAACGCAAATATACTTACCTCAATGAGAAAAAGAAGCTTGAACTTGTCACCTTTATTGAAAATATTGTCAATGGATGTCTGACGGTCACGGCAATCTATGGCACCATACTGGGGAAGCGCAAAGCAGATATTTACGATACGGCTATGACGGCCATTGACGGCTGTTTTACAGAGCAGGGCCGCCGCAGATGCCAGGTGGGGGAGTCACTGACCATTGATCCGGATATGGAGGAAGGAGAAGTGCTGGAAGCTACTCAGAATTATGTCCTGGAACTTGTCAAGTAGAATTTTGCACAGTGAAAGCGAAAATTCTGGAGAAAATCCCCGATAGTCTAATTTCGCATAGTTTTTCTTGAGATTTTATGACAAAATGCTGACAATTTGCTGAAAAACTTTTTAGACTTTGAAAAAAAGTTTGGGCAACCTGTTCAAGAAAAACGCCAAACAGCAAAGTAAACAAAATCGAGAAAAATTATTTGTCTAAAACCGCTATGGCTAAAGGGCGTTAAATAGTGTAATATATACCTATCAAAAAACAGAAGAATTAACTTCTATCTAATCACAAGGGGGATATTTGATAATGGCAAGTTTATCATTAAAAAACATCTACAAAATCTATCCAAACGGCTTCAATGCTGTTAAGGATTTCAATCTTGAGATTGAAGACAAAGAGTTTATCATCTTTGTAGGTCCTTCTGGATGTGGTAAATCCACAACTCTCCGTATGATCGCCGGCCTTGAGGAGATCAGCAAAGGTGAGCTGTACATTGATGGCAAACTGATGAACGATGTAGAACCTAAGGATAGAGATATCGCCATGGTATTCCAGAGCTACGCTCTTTATCCTCATATGTCTATCTATGATAACATGGCTTTTGGTCTTAAATTGAGAAAGACACCAAAAGATGAAATCGACAGACGTGTTAAAGAAGCTGCCCGTATCCTTGATATTGAGCATCTCCTTGACAGAAAACCTAAATTACTTTCCGGTGGTCAGAGACAGCGTGTTGCTATGGGTCGTGCCATTGTGCGTGAGCCTAAGGTATTCCTTATGGACGAGCCGTTATCCAACTTGGACGCAAAACTCCGTGTTCAGATGCGTATTGAGATCTCCAAACTCCATCAGAGACTGCAGACAACAATCATCTATGTAACTCATGACCAGACAGAGGCTATGACACTTGGTACACGTATCGTTGTATTAAAAGATGGTGTTATCCAGCAGGTAGATTCTCCGCAGAACCTCTATGACAGACCAGGCAATCTCTTTGTTGCCGGATTCATCGGTTCTCCGCAGATGAACTTTATCGATGCTACACTTACAAAAGAAGGCAATAATACATACCTTGTATTTGGCGCTAACAAGATTACTGTTGTTCCTGAGAAGGCTGAAAAAGTAAAAGATTATATCGGCAAGGAAGTTACTTTCGGTGTTCGTCCTGAAAATATTTACGCAGCCGCTACATATCCAAAGGCTAATCCGAACAACACTGTACATTCTACAGTACGCGTATTCGAGATGCTTGGTGCGGAAGTATTCGTATATGTAACTGTTGAAGGTGTGGATGTTACTGTACGTGAAGCTCCGGGTACAGTTGTTAAACCTGGCGATGATGTGGATATCTGCTTTGATGTTGATAAGATTCATATCTTCGACAAAGAGACTCAGGTTACAATCTGCAATTAATTGATTATCTAAACTGTTATTAAAACCCAAGGGAAATACATAAAAAATGTATTTCCCTTTTTTTTGCTCCTGTGGTAAAATAATTACAGTCCGGCACTTTGAGACGTTGCTTTCATGTGTAGATCTGCCGCATAGTCCGCGGCATAGAAGTTTAGGAATGGAGTGGTAAGATGGCATACAACCAGATGCTTCAAAGTACAATTGACGGGGTAAAAGCGATTACCCGCACCGATTTATGTGTGATGGACACCGATGCTAACATTATTGCATCTACCACAAGTACAGTTGAGGAGTATAAAGAAAGTGTTCTGACCTTTGTTCAGTCCCCGGCTGAGATCCAGGTGGTCCAGGGGTATCAGTATTTTAAGATCTTTGACGGAGGTCAGTTGGAATATATTATGCTGATCCGCGGAGACAACGATGGTATTTACACTATTGGAAAATTGGTGGCTTTTCAGATTCAGAGTCTGATGTCCGCATACAAAGAGAAATTTGATAAGGAAAATTTTATCAAAAATGTCCTTTTGGACAACATGCTTCTTGTGGATGTTTATAACAAAGCCAAGAAGCTCCGCATAGATATTGAGGCCCGCCGGGTCGTTTTCGTCATTGAGACGCCCAGAGACCGGGATAATAATACACTGGAGATCGTTAAGAGTCTCTTTGCCGGGAGAAATAAGGATTTTATCACAGCGGTGGATGAAGACAGCATTATTTTAGTAAAAGAACTGAAAGATAAAGAGGAGTACGATGATCTGCGCAATACGGCCCGCATGATCCTGGATATGCTCAACTCTGAGGCGATGACTAACGCTTATATTGCCTACGGCACCATTGTGGACTCTATTAAAGATGTGTCCCGATCATATAAGGAGGCAAAAGTGGCTCTGGATGTAGGCAAGATTTTTTACAGCGAGCGGCATATTATCGCCTATAACCGTCTCGGTATCGGCCGCCTGATCTATCAGCTCCCTGTACCGCTGTGCCGAATGTTTATTGACGAGATATTCCCCGATGTGACTCCGGATCAGTTCGACGAGGAAACTCTGCTGACTATCAATAAATTTTTCGAGAACAGTCTGAACGTTTCCGAGACTGCCCGGCAGCTTTATATCCACCGGAATACTCTCGTCTACCGTCTGGATAAGGTACACAAAGCCACAGGTCTGGATTTGAGAGTGTTTGAGGATGCCATTACTTTTGAGATTGCGTTGATGGTTGTGAAATACATGAATTTTGTGGAGAGCAATTCATTTTGATTCAGCGCTTGGGCTGACTGCAGCGGAGAGAAGACTTGTTTGACCAAGCGCGGCAGGCACTTGACGGGCGTATCACTGAAATAAGGATGCCGTGATTTTGTCCGGCATCCTTTTCTATTTTAAAGAAGTCGCCCCAGCAAGGACGTGTTGGTGAAGCGGCCTCCTGTGCATAGTATACCCGCTTGTGCGGTAGTCATGCATCAAGGTGTAAAACAGTTCAGCCTGTGCCTACGCTGTACTGTTACGTCAGGGTAAAGTTTTATTGGTTTTTCAGTTTACATACTTTAAAGATTCATGTAAAATGATAAAGAATATGATGAGACAAAGGACAAAAGGTCATAATTGTCATGCTTGCATGAAAATTTATGCCTTTGTGGAGCAATCCGTGTCTCATGCCCATTTGTGGGCAACTCATAATATGTATTTGATGAGGAGGATGAATATGGCAGGTTATTCAAACGGATTCCTTGGGAAGCTTGGCATTGTCAAAAGTCCGGGAGCGCCTGTACCTCACAGAAAGCATACCACCGACTGTGAGACTGTGGATATGCCGGTGCCTGCAACTGTAAGCATATGTATGCAGCAGCATATAGGGGCTCCCTGTGTGCCTGTGGTTAAGGCCGGAGACCAGGTTTTTGTAGGTCAGCTCATCGGCGACAGCGACAAGTATGTCAGCGCCCCCATCCATTCCAGTGTTTCCGGAAAAGTGGTGAAGATTGACACTCTTTTAATGCCTTCCGGAGCCTCGGCTCAGACGGTAGTCATTGAAACCGACGGAAAGCAGACCCCGGATCCGGGGATTAAACCGCCGGTAGTGAACAACCGGGAGGATCTGATCAAAGCGGTCCGTGATTCCGGGCTTGTGGGGCTTGGAGGAGCAGGTTTTCCAACCCATGTCAAGTTAAATCCGTCGTCGGAATCTAAAATCGACACATTGATCATTAATGGGGCGGAGTGTGAGCCTTACATAACGTCTGATGTGCGGGAAATTATTGAAAATTCCTGGGACATTTTGTCCGGCGTCTACACAGTCAGCGAGCTGCTTGGCGTTAAAATGGCTTATATTGCCATTGAGGACAATAAGCCGGAAGCGATACGCATTATGGAAAATATCGCGTCAAAGGATGATGCCCACGGTGATATAGTCCAAGTAAAGGTATTGCCGTCACGTTATCCGCAGGGCGCTGAGAAAGTGATTATTGATCAGTGTACCGGACGGAGAGTGCCTCCGGGAAAGCTTCCGGCAGATGTAGGAGTTGTGGTAATGAATGTAGCCTCTGTGGCCACACTGGCACGATATCTCAAGACAGGTATGCCTCTAGTGAGCAAAAGGCTGACTGTGGACGGGTCGGCGGTGAGCCAGCCTAGAAATGTCCGGGTGCCTATCGGCACTCTGGTGAAAGACGTGATCGCCTTTTGCGGCGGATACAAGGAGGAACCGGCAAAGATCCTCTATGGAGGCCCTATGATGGGAACCGCTCTGGCCAGCGATGAGATGCCGGTGATGAAGCAGAACAACGCGATCCTGGCCTTTAACGCGGCGGAGGCAAAAAGCTATGAGCCTGGGGCATGTATCCGGTGCGGCCGCTGTGTCAACGCCTGTCCCATGAACCTTATGCCCACAAAACTGGAGCAGGCGAGCCTTCATAACCGGCCCGATGAGCTGAAAAAATATAATGTCAACGTATGTATGGAATGCGGCTGCTGCGCCTATGTATGTCCGGCGAACCGCAGGCTGGTTCAGTCCATACGTGTGGGAAAAATGATTCTTAGGAATCTCGGAAAGTAGGTGCAGTCATGGATCGTAAATTAATCGTTTCCTCATCTCCCCATATACGGGGCGTGACAAAAACAAGAAATATTATGCTGGATGTGATTATCGCCCTGATCCCGGCGTGGATCGCTTCGGTGATCATTTTCGGGCCAAGAACCATTGTGGTGACGTGCGCTACAGTGGCGGCCTGTGTTCTCGCCGAATATATCAGCCGTAAAGTGATGAAGCGGGATAATACTGTGGGGGATTTAAGCGCCATTGTCACAGGAATGCTTCTATCTTTCAATCTTCCATCAGGGATTCCCATATGGATCGCTGTGCTGGGCGGTATTATCGCCATTGTTGTCGTTAAGCAGATGTTCGGCGGCCTGGGACAGAACTTTGTTAACCCGGCTCTGGCAGCCCGTATTATTTTAATGACATCTTTCCCGACCGCAATGACTACATGGCTGGCGCCTATGTCATGGAGAGGCGCTGACGCGGTGACTACAGCCACCCCTCTGGCCCTGACGGCTGCCGGGACGACGGATCAGATTCCGGATTACCTGGATCTTTTTCTTGGACTTAGAGGCGGCTGCCTTGGGGAGACATGTATTTTAGCTCTGCTCATCGGCGGTGTCTATCTGGTAGTGCGCCGGGTGATCTCTCCCATTATACCGGTAGTGTATATCGGTGTTGTGGCCATTTTTTCGGCCATCCTGGGACAGGACCCTCTGACTCAGATTTTAAGCGGCGGCCTGTTTTTAGGCGCTATTTTCATGGCTACAGATTATGTGACAAGCCCGCTGACCAATAAGGGAAAAGTGATCTACGCTGTCGGCTGCGCCATTATTACGGTGATGATCCGCGTATTCGGATCTCTGCCGGAAGGGGTATCGTTCTCGATTATTATTATGAACATCCTTACGCCTCATATTGAATCTCTGACAGCGCCCAAAGCCTTCGGTATACGGAAGGAGGCGCCAAAATCATGAAAGTGAAAGAAATTATCATGCCTACCCTGGTCCTTGTGATCATTACAGTGGTGACAAGCGGCCTTCTGGTAGTGACAAACAGTATTACAAAAGAACCGATCCGCCAGCAGCAGATTGCTGCGGACAATCAGTCCCGGCAGGAAGTGCTGCCCCAGGCCGACGGGTTTGACGATGGTCAGACCATTGAGTTGGACGGGACTGAATATACATACTGGACGGCCCAAAACGGAGCAGGCTACGTTTTTTCCACCCAGTTTAAAGGCTATGGCGGTCCTGTAGTTGTTATGACCGGTATTACTACCGACGGGGCGGTGGCCGGCGTAAAGATCACTGAGCAGGATGAGACGCCAGGTTTGGGGCAGAAAGCCCTGGATGCCTCCTTTACTGATCAGTATATTAAGGCGATTCCGGAGGAAGAGTTTGTGGTGACAAAGCAGGGAGCGTCAGCGGATAATGAGATCGACGCTATTTCCGGGGCAACCATCACGTCCAATGCGGTGACCAACTCTGTGAATCAGGCTATCCAGCTTTATAACACATTAACAGGAGGTGGAGACTGATGGCTAAAAAAGAAAAAACTCTCGGACAGGTATTTACTGCAGGTATTATTAAGGAAAATCCTGTGCTGCGCCTGGTCATCGGCACATGTCCCACACTTGCCATTACAACGATGGCGTCCAATGCCATCGGCATGGGTGTGGCAGCTACTATAGTGCTTGTCTGCTCCAACGCGGTCATCTCCATGTTGCGCAAGGTGATACCGGATAAAGTGCGTATCCCTGCATTTATTACCATCATTGCCGCTTTTGTGACACTGATACAGATGCTTGTCCAGGCATTTTTGCCATCTATCAATGACGCTCTGGGCATTTACCTGCCTCTGATCGTCGTCAACTGTATCATCCTTGGCCGGGCGGAGAGCTTTGCCAGCAAAAATAAAGTCCTGCCTTCTATTCTTGACGGGCTGGGCATGGGTATCGGCTTTACAGTGACTTTGCTGCTTATGGGCAGCATCCGGGAAATCCTGGGCAATGGCACTTGGTTTGGCATGGTGATCAATAATGGCTCAGTGATCCAACCCATACTGATCCTGATTTTGCCGCCGGGAGGCTTCTTTGTTTTCGGTATGCTGGTGGCTCTGGCCAATAAACTGGCGGAGCGCAAGGGCAAGCCGCCGGCAAAACTCGGCTGCGGGGCCTGTCCCGGAGCCCAGAGCTGCTCTAAAGCAGCAAAAGGAGGTTGTGAATAATGGAAGTAAGCTGGGTTACAAATCTGGTGTCCATTCTTTTGGCTGCCATTTTGACCAATAATTTTATTTTATCCCAGTTCCTTGGGATATGTCCCTTCCTCGGCGTTTCCAAAAAGCTGGATACAGCCGTGGGGATGAGTGCCGCTGTTATTTTTGTCATGCTGATTGCCACAGCGGTGACCTGGCCTATCCAGGTATTTTTACTGACACCTAATGATCTGGACTATCTTCAGACCATTGTGTTTATCCTCGTTATTGCCGCTTTGGTACAGTTTGTGGAGATCATCCTGAAAAAATATATGGTAAGTCTTTACAAGGCACTGGGCGTTTACCTGCCTTTGATCACAACCAACTGCGCGGTGCTTGGCGTAACGATCCTTAACTTTACCAACGGTTATACATCGGTACCCTACGGTTTTGTCCAGTCTATGGTCAACAGTCTGGGCGGCGGTCTGGGATTTATGCTGGCCATGGTGCTGTTTGCCGGAGTGCGGGGGCGCATCGAACACAGTGATATCCCCAAATCTCTTCAGGGTCTCCCTATTACCCTTGTATCCGCGTCATTAGTATCCATCTCCTTCCTTGGTTTTCAGGGGCTGGTGGACGGATTATTTGCGTAAGGGGGCGAGAAGATGATCACTGGTGTAGTCATTGTAGTAATAATCGGTCTTGTGGCCGGTCTGATCTTGTCGGTGGCCTCCATTGTCTTTGCTGTGCCTGTGGATGAAAAACAGGAAGCTGTTCGGGCGGCTCTTCCGGGAGCCAACTGCGGCGCCTGTGGATTTTCCGGTTGTGACGGGTATGCCAAAGCCCTCGCCGAAGGGTCTGCCGAGATTGGCCTGTGTTCCCCCGGAGGGGAAGACGTGGCTAATGAATGTGCCGCCATCCTTGGAAAAACGGCGGGAAATGTGGAAAAGAAGGTGGCTCTGGTGCGGTGTGCCGGCCATAGCGGTAATGTGTCTAAAAAGACAGATTATGACGGTGTAAATACATGCCAGGCCGTTTCTATGATGTACGGCGGCGACAGCGCCTGCGCCTTTGGGTGCCTGGGCTACGGCGACTGTATAGCCGCCTGCCCTGAAAATGCCATTTCCCTTTGCAGCGGTGCGGCAGTTGTCAATCCGGACCTGTGCGTGGGCTGCGGCCTCTGTGCCAAAGTCTGTCCTAAAGGGGTTATTGCTATTGTCCCGGCAAAAGCGCCCCACCATGTCATGTGCGTGAATCGGGACAAAGGGGCCTTGACCCGGAAGATCTGCAAAAGCGGCTGTATTGGCTGTATGAAATGTGTAAAGACCTGCCCTGAGCAGGCCATCACAGTAGAGAATAACCATGCCGCTATCGACTATGATAAATGTACAGGCTGCGGTCAATGTGCCGGCGTATGCCCGGTAAAAGCGATTTGCTGATACAAAGAACCTGTCTGGCTTTAAAGCAGGGAGGGCGGATTTATGTTTCCATAAAAATCCGTCCTCCCTTTTTGAGTGCGCCCGGCGGAACACTGTGTGCCAGTGGCTCGCATTTGGAGGATAGAAGAAGAAATTTTTTCTTTTTCGTACGGGAAATTAATGATATGAACGAGCCGAACCTGTACTTGCAAAATTTAAAGGGTTTGTCTGGAAAAATTCGGATTTTTATGGGAGAAAATGACATTTTTACGTCAAACAATTGCAAAAATAGGCAATTTGCCAATTGAAACCCCATTTTTTTTAGTGTATAATAAGCACTAAATGAAAAAAGAAAGTAAAAAGAAAGGGCGGGATTTGACACAATGAAGTCGTATAAATCCATGAGTAAAGAAGAACTTGAGACATTAAAATCTGAACTGGAAAAAGAGTATAATGATTTTAAAGCTCAGGGGTTAAAACTGGATATGTCCAGAGGAAAGCCAAGTGAAGAACAGCTTGACCTGTCTATGGAAATGATGGATATATTAAGCAGCCATGATGACCTGAGATGTTCCACAGGGGTGGATTGCCGCAACTATGGTGTTCTGGACGGTATTCCTGAGGCGAAAGAGCTTTTGGGGGCTATGTGCGAGGTGGATGCGGATAAGATTATTATTTACGGAAACTCCAGCCTGAACGTGATGTATGACACTGTTGCCCGCGCCATGACCCATGGTGTCTTAGGTTCCACGCCGTGGGGCAAGCTGGACAAAGTAAAGTTTTTATGTCCGGTGCCCGGATACGACCGTCATTTTGCCATTACAGAATTTTTCGGTATTGAGATGATCAATATTCCTATGACCATGGAAGGGCCGGATATGGATCTGGTGGAAAAGTATGTGTCTGAGGATCCCGCCGTTAAGGGAATCTGGTGTGTTCCCAAATACTCCAATCCACAGGGGATTTCCTACTCAGATGAGACTGTCCGCCGTTTTGCCCGCTTAAAACCGGCTGCCAAAGATTTCCGCCTTTTCTGGGACAATGCATATTCTGTTCATCATTTATATGATGACGACCAGGATGTGGTTCTTGAGATCCTTGAAGAGTGTGAAAAAGCAGGAAATCCGGATATGGTTTACAAGTTTACATCCACATCCAAGATCAGCTTCCCAGGATCCGGCATCGCGGCCATTGCCACATCTAAAAATAACCTGGAAGAAATCAAAAAGCAGTTATTTATCCAGACTATCGGCCACGATAAATTAAACCAGCTCCGCCATGTGCGCTTTTTCAAAGATATTGATGGCATCCATGCCCATATGAGAAAGCACGCGGCTATTTTAAGACCTAAATTTGAGGCAGTCATTGATATTCTGGAGGCAGAACTTGGCGGTCTGGAGATCGGTTCCTGGATTAAGCCAAAGGGCGGCTATTTCATCTCCTTCGACTCTATGGACGGCTGCGCCAAAGCTATTGTGGCCAAGGCCAAGGAGGCCGGCGTTGTAATGACAGGAGCCGGCGCTACTTATCCTTACGGAAAAGACCCTCACGACAGCAATATCCGTATTGCCCCGTCTTTCCCCACATTGGATGAGTTAAAACTGGCGGCTAAGCTTTTTACTGTATGCGTGAAACTCGTCAGCGTAGAAAAACTGTTAGAGCAGGCGTAAGGGCCCAAAAAAGAGGCCGTGAAAAAATGAGAAATCATTTTTCACGGCCTCTTTTCTTTTGAAATCTTATTGCTTTTTCGATAGGCTGTGGGGGAGATGCCATAATATTGGCGAAATGCCTGGGAAAGTGCTGTATTTAAAGATCTGCCGTAAACCAACGGCTGCCATCCAAAGAAAACTGAGCAGTTTTTGGGGTGGCATCCTTTCCGTTTCGAATCCCTGCGCATCCTCGCGGCGCGTATATCACACTTTTTTTGCCAGATTTTTATAGGCAGCCACATCCTCGGCCTCAGTACGGCCGCTGTAGCGCACTCTCTCATAGATTTCGGTAAATTGCCGGGCGGCCTCCAAGTCCTGGGGGGATATACTTTCCGTCAGTTCCTGTGGGGACATGGACCGGTCAATAGGCGACTTTTTATGACGCCCCGAAATCTTTTTATAGTAGATGCGGCGGATCTTGTCATCGGGAAGGGCAGAGGAAAAGAAGAAAGACGTCCGGCGCCCTTTTGGGGCGATGATTTTTTCAATCACATCTTCACTTTCCGGCTCTTTGGCCTTCTCTTTCGATCGTCTGACTGTGAGGCCGTTAAAGCGCTGAATTAACTGGTAGATCATAAAGATCACAAGGGCGGCGGCGCCCACCACAAGGATGACCCGGAATAGGGCCATGATAAAGTCGCTGGCCGCAATAAGGATCGGGCTGGTACCGTCATCGGGAAGAGGAGCCGTATTTGTCTCCATATCTGGCAGAGGAGCGGATGTCTGTGCCTGCGAGTAGGTGGTCTCCTCGTTGCTGGGAGCAAAAGAGAAAAGAAAACGTACAGCGGCCAGGAGCAGATTTTTAAGGCCGTTAAAGAGCTGTCCCAGCCCCATATTTGTAAACATAACCATGGCCCCCAGGGCAAGGAGCATAAACAGGGAAATTTGAAAATTGCCGGAACGCACCAGGGCACGTACAGGCATATTAGCCATCTGGCGGTTGCCGGTGATATAGGAGAGCATATTGGTCAGATACATGGTCAGTATGCTGGATAACAGGTAGACACAGGCGGTGACTACAAGGACTGTGGAGAGAATCCCATGGCCCATCCCGTTAGATATGATCCACAAAACAAAAAAGAGAATAGCCAGAGCGGGAGATGCTTTCAGATAACGCGCCTGCTCTTTACTGTGGAGCCGTTTTGAAAAAAACAGGATCATTTGAAACAGGATCAGCACTGTGATGGCCCATGTGCTGATCAGGCCTGGGGAGGCAAGGGTACGGGAAAAGCCCCATGTTATGGCAATCAAAAGAATGTGATACCCAATGTAAAAGATGGCTCTAGCCCGGACGCTGAGATAGACTGTGCCAATGAGGGTCACAGCCAGGGTCAGGGCGATGATAAACTGGTTGCTGTTTTGGGTGATGAGATACAGAACCGAAGCACAGAGACCGAAGTACATACAGCACCAGCACAGAAGGTCGGCCAGGTTTCGTCCAGTTTTTAATTTTTCAGTCAATGTGTTCCACCTCCCAAAACATAGTCTTATTTAAAATTTCAGGGGATACCTGGAAGCTGTCTTGCATATCCCTATGGTAAGTATAGATCATCTGAAAGCTGTCGTTGGCCCTTGCCATGGCGTTGACAGCCTTGATCATGTCATCATGGCAGTAATTAGTGATGTAGATGATATATGGAATCTGTCCGCCGAGTTCCAGATCTTTTTGAATCTGTTCAGATAGATGTCTTACGGGAAGCTCCAGATCAATGCGGGCAAGGCTTTGGAGGAGACGGGTCTGATGTCCCGCGCCGGTTCCTGCATCCACCTGGATCGGAAGTTTTGATGTGCAGTCGCATCCGTTGGTCTTTAATGACACCGGTATACCTTTGGAGATAAACATATCGGACAGTGTGGCTCCAAGGCGGATATTTTCTTCCATAATATCATAATGGTTGACATAACCATTGTTTTCCAGATTCAGATAAATACACACCTCCTGGGAGGAGGTATCCTCATAAACATTTACTTTCAGTTCTCCTGTGCGGGCGAAGGCTTTCCAGTTAACCCGGCGCATAGAGTCAAAGGGTTGATACTCCCGCATCCCCCGAAATTCAAAGGGATCCTCAAAATACCTGCGCTTAGAAAGAATGGCTCCGTAAAGCTGGTTAAAAGGAATGAGAAGCCTGCGGATGTCCACATACCGGGGATAGACATAAAGCTGGGTAAAATTATCCCGTATTTCTGTCAGTTTCTCAATATAGAGAAGATCTGTGCAGGAGAGCGCCATCTGGGTGATGGTGTAATACCCCCGCCGGGTGCATGTAAAGGGCAGTGTCCGGGTAATTTTCTCCCTGCCATTAAAAGAGAAGATATCGCTGCGGTAATAAAGGTCTGTGACGGAACTGTTCTCGCTGTTGAGAAAGGAGAGCCGTGAGGAGGTCTGAAATTTCACAGTCAGAGCCGGGAGAGGAAGCTTTTTGTCATTGACAAGAACTTCCACAAGGGCAGCTTCCTCGCCTTCCACAGCAGTCTCTTTGGAATAGGCCATGGTCACGTTGAGATTTTTATTCCAGTTGCGTTGGTACAGCTTTTTCTGGATCATATAAAGAATAAACAGTCCAAAGGCGGCAAATATGATGTTCATCGGTTTTTCCACTCCTCCGTGGGAACGGGAACACTGGAGAGAAGATCCCGGACAATTTCGGCGGCCTCAGTTTCCGAGGCGGACATGGAATGGGAGAGGATGAGACGGTGCGCGATCACCGGAACCGCCAGGTGACGGATATCCTCAGGGATACAATAGTCCCGGCCCCGGATTGCGGCAAGAGCCTGGGAGGCCCTCATTAAGGCAAGGCTTCCTCTGGGACTTAATCCCAGGGCAATGCGTGGATGATTGCGGGTCTGTCCGGCAATGGCGATAATGTATTCCCTGAGCGCTGGATGGACAAAAATCTCGTGGACCCGGCTAATGATCTGGACAAGCTGCTCTACGCTGCACACAGATTTTACTGTTTCCAGAGGATTGTCGTTCATAAAATTGGAGAGGATGGTCATTTCCTCGGAAGCGTCAGGCAGTCCCATGGAAAGCTTCATCAGAAAACGGTCAAGCTGGGCTTCCGGCAGAGGGAAAGTTCCGGCGGTCTCAATGGGATTTTGCGTGGCGATCACAAAGAAAGGTTCAGGAAGGGAGCGTGTCTGGCCATCCACAGTGACCTGCTTTTCCTCCATAGCTTCAAGGAGGCTGGACTGAGTTCTCGGCGTGGCCCTGTTAATTTCATCGGCCAGGAGAATATTGGTAAATACCGGGCCTTCCCGGAATACAAAGGCATTTTTAGAGTTGTCATAGAAATTGATGCCGGTCACATCTGAGGGCAGAAGATCCGGCGTAAACTGAATACGGGAAAACTGTCCGCTGACACACCGGGCCAGTGTTTTTGCCAGCATGGTCTTCCCTGTTCCGGGAACATCTTCAAGAAGAATATGGCCGCCGGAAAATATGGCGGTGAGGATGTAATCAATATTTTCTGATTTTCCGATAATTACTTTTTCAATGCCGGCTTTAATGCTCTGGCAAATATTTTGAATTTCCTGTGTTGTCATAAAAGCTTTCCCCCATTATAATAATGATGATGTTGAGGTCAAATTAAAATTTGACCTCATGATACCACAGCTTACTTCGCTGCCGCGGGCATAGTATATTTTTTTCAGGTGCGTACTATTGCGCAGAGGAATGCGCCCTTGGGCTGCCATGCAAAAGACGCGGTACACTAGCCGCTTTGAGGTTAGTATACCATATTTTTGTGTATTTTGTGTAAACGAAGGAATGAAAAGTTGAAAAAATCTGAATAGTATACAAAAATTAGGATACAGTGAAAAAAAGGTTGATTTTTAACTGGAAAATGTGGTATATTTCTATGCAACGACAAATGTTTTTCTGAAACGGACATTTAGTATATTTTGAGGAGTGACTAATGCTATGGAAAAGAAATTAAGAGTTGGAGTACTTGGGGGAACAGGTATGGTAGGACAGAGATTTATTTCTCTGCTGGAAAATCATCCCTGGTATGAAGTAGTTGCTATTGCAGCAAGCCCCAGGTCTGCCGGTTTAACATATGAGGAGGCTGTGGGAAATCGCTGGAAGATGGCAAAACCTATGCCAGAGGCAGTAAAGAAGCTGATCGTTATGAATGTCAACGAAGTGGAAAAGGTGGCCTCCCAGGTAGATTTTGTGTTCAGTGCCGTGGATATGACAAAAGAGGAGATCCGCGCCATTGAGGATGCTTACGCGAAGACAGAGACACCTGTGGTTTCAAACAACAGTGCGCACCGCTGGACACCGGACGTACCTATGGTCGTACCTGAGATCAACCCAGAGCATTTCGCGGTGATTGAGCATCAGAGAAAGCGTCTGGGAACAATCCGGGGATTTGTTGCCGTTAAGCCTAACTGCTCCATCCAGAGCTACGCTCCTGTGCTGACAGCGTGGAAAGAGTTTGAGCCTGTGGAAGTGGTTGCCACAACCTACCAGGCCATTTCCGGAGCTGGAAAGACTTTCAAAGACTGGCCTGAGATGGTGGAAAACATTATCCCATATATTGGAGGCGAGGAAGAGAAGAGCGAGCAGGAACCTCTTCGTTTATGGGGACATATTGAAAACGGAGAGATCGTCAAGGCTACAAGCCCGGTGATTACTACCCAGTGCATCCGAGTTCCGGTACTGGACGGACATACAGCCGCTGTATTCGTAAAGTTTGCTAAAAAGCCTACAAAAGAGCAGCTTATTGAGAAGCTGAGAAACTTTAAGGGACTGCCCCAGGAGTTGAACTTACCAAGCGCACCAAAGCAGTTTATCCAGTATATCGAGGAGGATAATCGTCCTCAGGTTCGCCTGGATGTCAATTATGAGAATGGAATGGGTATTTCAGTAGGCCGTTTAAGAGAAGATACTGTCTATGATTATAAGTTTGTAGGCCTTTCCCACAATACCGTCCGGGGCGCTGCCGGCGGCGCCATTCTGTGTGCCGAGCTGCTTACTGCCCAGGGCTACATTACAGCAAAAGATTGACTGGGGAGCTAAAGATTCGACGTGCCTGTCAGACAAAATCTCGGTGACTTGTCAGACCAGCCTGTGGCTGGCAAGTTGCCGGATGTCTGGCAGGCATCTTTTTTATGTCACCAGAAAAATGCCTTTCCCGGTGACGTAAAAACGCTCCGCGCACAATTGCACTGCGGCGGAGAGGAAAATGCCGCCGGTGCGGTCCGCCGCAGGCGAAGCATCCTGTGAGGCAGGATTCTTTTTAAACTGGATTTATTATAGTTTCAGTGGTAGAATGTATATCAGATACGCCGTCCGGATAAAAAGAGGCGGCGTTTTGACACAACAGGGCCGGATGATCTGTATCCAAATTTAAAAGAGCAGGAGAAAAAAGAATGTCAACAATTTGGGATATACTGGAAATTGAACCGACAAAAGATGAGGACCAGATAAAAAAAGCATACCGGACAAAACTGGTACACGCAAACCCGGAAGACCATCCGGAGGAATTTAAAGCGCTGCGCCAGGCTTATGAACAGGCTGTGAAAGAGGCTCAGGATAACAAAGACCAGGGATGCAGCGGTCAGGAAAATGGGGGCAAGGACGGCGCGGGGATTCCCGGCGGTTTGTCAAAGGAAAGTCCTATTGGACGGTGGCTGTCTGAGGTGGAAGAACTGTATCAGGATTTTTACCGGAGAATTGACGAAAAGAACTGGGCCCCTATTCTTTCTGATGATCTGTGCATCGGTCTGGAAAGCAGCGACGAGGCGAGAATCGGGCTTCTGCGCTTTTTTATGTCCCATTTAAAACTGCCAAATAAAGTGTGGCGGGCCATTGACCGGACTTTTAATATCGTCCAGGATAAAAAAGAACTGTATGAAGTCTTTCCAGGAGAATATATTGATTACATTGTCAATCTGATCAAATATGAAAATTTTCTGGACTACACTCTTTTTGAAGGAGATCCGGAAGAAGATTACGACAGCTATATAGATACCTATTTTTCTCTGAGACAGGCTGTTTTGGACCAGAAGACTGAGGAAGGAAAACAAATATATGAGACGCTGACTCAGTCGGACATTTACCATCCCTTTGTCTCGGTCGAAGGAGCCTTGCTTGCCCGGTTTTCCGGAGATCTTTGCGGCGCCCGGTCTGTTTTGGAAGACTTGTGGGGACAGTATGAGGACAGCTTTTATATTGGGGATACTTACGCGGATATTCTTCTCGAAATGGAAGATTTTGAGACTGCTGCCCTGGTATGTGAGCGGATTTTGGAAAAGACGCCTCAAAACTATACGGCCAGCCTGGGCTATGCCCGGTGTCTTGCCCACAGAGGAGATTACCGCCAGGCTAAAGAGGTGATCCTGGATCTTTTTGAATCGGTTCCAGGGGATGAGAAAGCCATGGAAGTGTTGCAGAAGATTAATCTGAAATTGATGGCGGACTACAGGAAAGGGCTGGATGAACATCCCGGTGATCAAACACTGCTGCTGGATCTGGGATGGTGTATGTGTCAGAATGAAGACTATGACCAGTGTCTTGAAATTCTTCTGAAATTTGAACCTGACAAAGATCATCTATATGATTATGTAAACTTACGGGGGCGGATCTACCTGTGTTTGGAACGCTATGAGGAGGCGCTGCCATGGCTGAAGCAATGGCGGGAGATGATCCTGTCCATTAAGGATGACGGGACAAAAGAGACAGGAAGGCGTATCCGCCGTATCGGCTATGCCAATTACGCTATTGCCTGCTGTTATTCGTGGCTGGGAGAACATAAGGACTCCAGGCTCTATGATCTGGCTCTGGAGGCAGCTTGTGAGGCCATTCAAACGGAGGAGGAAAGCCGCCAGCGCTACAATTGTATCTATATGAAGGCTGAGCTTTTCCACAAGATGGGAAAAGAGGAAGCTTGTATTGATCTGTGCGGTTCTCTCATTGATGAGGAGACGGGATTTTTTCCGGCTTATATTCTGCGCCAGGAGGCATGTTTGGCCTTGGGATTGGCGCGGCAGGTGATTGATGATTATTACAGAGCCATACGCATTTATCCAAAACATCCAAAGCCCTATGAACTGGTGGCCCGGATGTTCCTGGATTTCCAGGAAGAGAAGGAAGCTATGGAAGTGGTGCGCCAGGCCAGAAAAGTCAATGTGGAGACAGACGAACTTCGGCTGATCTGGCTGAACTGCCTGAGAAATCTGTCCCAGAGCCGGGAGGATTACGATCAGACACTGGAATATGCCTGTAATATATTAAAGGAAAGCCATGAGGAGCGCACAAAACAGTGGATGGCCCAGGTTTACCGCATTATGGCTCTGTGCTATCTGGAGACGGGGCGTTATTCTCAGGCGCTGGAAGTCATTAATCAAGCGCACAGCTATAGTCCTATGGATAACACAATTCTTGCGGTGAAAGCGAGGATACTGGAGTGTTCCGGCCAGAGCAGCGAAGCTCTGGCATTGTATCTGGATCTGGCGTCTTGCATGCCGGACAGCCCTTTTATCACACAGGGGATCGGGCGGATTTACGCAGAGCGCAACGAATTAAAAAAGGCGATTCATTATATGCGGATGACGCTGGCCCTCAATCCGGATTATCCCCAGTGCCATTATCTTCTGGGACAGCTATATAAGCGCAGCGCTCTGGCTGGAGCTGCCGGCGACTGGAAGAGGGCTTTGGAACAGATGAATCTGGCAGTGAAAGAGAAAGACTGCGTCAGCCATCGGATGGAGCGGGGAGATATTTTTTTCCAGATGAGCAACTACCGGGCGGCAATTGATGATTTTCTGTGGGTGCTGCAGCGGGAGCCGGAAAACGAGCTGGCGATTATAAGTCTGGCCGGCGCTTTTTACTGTATGGGAGATTACGGCCGGGCGCTGGATGGATTTAAAAGATGTATCCGTCTTTCGTCAGCGCCTCCTGTACTTATGAGAGCCTATATGCGGGCAGCATGCTGCTGTGAAAAACTTGGGCAGGTGGACGAAGCCGTCAACTATTATCATGAAGGTCTGAAGAAGTTTCCAAGGCATGGGGAGTTTTATACAGCTCTGGGGGACCTGCTCATATCCGGCGAAAAATACAGGGAGGCTGCAGACATTTATCTGCGGGGAGTGGAACTTCTCCCCGATGAGGCCAGGGATTTTGCCGATAAAATATGTGTATCCTTGATATTGGCAGAGGATAAAAAAAGCGCTAAAATATGGTGGAAGCGTTTAATGGGACAAAAGGATCCCAGAGGCCCTTATCTGGGAAATTTAAGGGCGGGACAATATTATCTGTATATTGAAAATAAGCCGTCCAGGGCCAGAAAATATTTTGAAAAAGCTGCGGCAAGCCTGGATGGAGAAAATGAGATGATCTTAGTATGCCACGCAGGATATTGTTGGGGCTGCGCTCTTGCCATGGCTGGAAACAAGGCCGGGGCGGCAAGGCGGTTTTACGATGTCGCCCAGAAACTTAAAAACCGTTTCGGTCCGGCGATTTTAAAAGACTCACCGAAGATGGCGCCTCTGATCCGTCTGTACTCCAGTGTCAACCTCTGGCTTAATTACTGCCGGCAGGAAAACTTCGATGAGAAGCTGATCCCGTCAAAAGACTTGGCGGTCCAGGGGCTTCGGGCTTTTTTGTCCGGCGATATGGACAGGGCTGTGATATTGTTTGGAAAGAATAAAGGACAGTTGGGAAAATGGGACTTTGAATCGGAAGGTATGTTGCGATTATTGAATAAGAGGTGATAAGTTTGATCATAGGTATAGATTTAGGAACGACAAACAGTCTGGCAGCTTGTTATACAGAAGACGGCCCGGTGATCATTCCCAACCGTCTTGGCAAATCTCTGACTCCCTCAGTGGTCAGTATGGATGCGGATGAGCAGATGTATGTGGGAGAGTCGGCAAAGGCACGGAAGTTATTGTACCCTCAGACAACGGCGGATGTTTTTAAGCGGGATATGGGCAGCGGGAAGGAGTTTCTTCTCGGAAGCAAAAGTTTTACAGCGGAGGAACTGTCCTCCTTTGTCCTCAGATCTCTGAAGGCGGACGCGGAAGAGTACCTTGGAGAGCCGGTGACTGAGGCAGTGATCAGTGTGCCCGCCTACTTTAATGATGTTAAGCGCAAAGCCACAAAGCGGGCCGGGGAACTGGCCGGCCTGAAGGTAGAGCGGATTATCAGCGAGCCCACAGCGGCTGCCATCGCCTATGGACTTTACCAGAAGAATAAAAATACAAGATTTTTAGTCTTTGATCTGGGCGGAGGGACATTTGACGTATCTATTCTGGAATTGTTTGAAAATATTTTGGAAGTGAGAGCTGTAGCCGGGGATAACTATCTGGGCGGTGAAGATTTTACCCAGGTTCTTATCCAGATGTTTTTGCGGGATAATCAGATCAAAGACGAAGAATTATCAGAAAAAGAAAAAGCGGCTCTCCATACTCAGGCTGAATTATGTAAACTTGGTTTCGGAAAAAGCCGCACAGGGATCATGAGCTGTAAGATTCATGATCAGGTGGTGGATTACAGCATCGGCCTGGAGGATTATGAGCAGGCATGTCAGTTTTTGCTGGAGCGGATACGCAAGCCTGTAAAACGCAGCCTTTCCGATGCAAATATCCGTCTGTCGGACATTGACGAGATTGTTTTAGTGGGCGGCGCAACAAAGCTGTCGATTGTGCGGAAATTTGTGGGCAAGCTTTTTGGCCGTATGCCAAACACCAGCGTAAATCCGGATGAGGCGGTGGCCCTTGGGGCCGCTATCCAGGCGGCGATGAAAGAGCGTCAGGCTGCGGTCAGAGAAGTGATTCTGACGGATGTATGCCCCTTCACTCTGGGGACAGAGGTGGTTGTTGAAAAAGAAAATAATCATATGGAAAGCGGGCATTTCTGTCCCATTATCGAGCGTAACACTGTGATTCCCGCCAGCCGCACACAGCGTCTTTACACGGCTCACGACCAGCAGACCCGGATGCGGGTCAACATTTTACAGGGAGAGAGCCGTTTTGCCAAAAATAATCTGACCCTTGGTGAGATTTATATTGATGTGCCGGCCGGTCCGGCGGGACAGGAGGCGGTGGATGTGACCTACACCTATGATATTAACTCCATTCTGGAAGTGGAAGTGACCGCCGTATCCACTGGACACAAAGAAAAACTCCTCATTAAGAATCAGGAAAATAATATGACTGATGAGGAGATTCAGGAGCGGATGGAGGCTCTTAGTTATTTGAAGATTATTCCACGGGAGCAGGAAGCCAACAAGATGCTCCTGATGCGGGGAGAGAAGCTTTACGAGGAAAGTGTTGGCGATCTCCGCAGGAAGGTGGAGTGGTGTCTTCGGAAGTTTGAGAGTGTTCTTGACACCCAGGATCCGTCCCGTATTGAGGCCGCCCGTATTGAGTTTGGGGAAGAACTTGATGTTTTAGAGCAGGAGCTGGAGTGAGGCTCCCTTATGCAGGCATGTTTCATAAATTGAGTCCTTCAGTATGTGCCTCTTCTATTTTTCTTCCTGACAACACATTTCAAAGGTGTAGACATAACGATCTCTGTTAAACAGGGGGGCAACTTATCCCGCATGGCTGAATCGTAACCTGGTATCAGAACTGTTGTTTAAAATTTTTCAAAAAATATAGACATTTCAGACGAAAGGTGTTATAATACTCCCATGCAGATATGGTTCATCGGTAGAACGCTAGCTTCCCAAGCTGGAAAGGGGGGTTCGACTCCCCTTATCTGCTCTATATACGGCCAAAGTACCACAGATAGGTACTTTGGCTTTTTTTAGTGGTGTGTCAGGCACATAGGGAGAATAGAAATAAAAAGCCCTCAAAGGCCGACCCTTTGAGGACTAAACTATTTAACGGAGATGGAGGGATTTGAACCCTCGCGCCGGTTGCCCGACCTACCGCATTTCGAGTGCGGACCCTTCAGCCACTTGGGTACATCTCCAAAAATTTTGTTAACAACTGTTTTATTATATATTGTTTTAGAGATTTTGTCCAGTATTTTATGACGGGGATTTGACGTAACATAACAGTTCATCTATATGAACTTCCGAATACAAAAATCTTATGGAGATTGCCGGCATTCTGTAAGTTTGCACCAAGACGGCTGTATCGCGGAATCCGGTACTGTTTCTGAATGAATAGAATATTACAGATTTATAGAAAAATATCCCCCCAGGGGGCTTTGATTTTATTAACTGCTTTGTTATAATATAATCCTGTGATTCGGGGATAAAGAATTTTATCCCCGGACAGTAAGGATTACTTTATAAAAAATTCCAGTGTCCAAGCACCGGCAGAGGGGCTGAAGCTCCTGAAAATTTAAAGTTCCTGAAAAACACAGTGACAGATTAATTATTGAAAAATGGACTTCGGGCTGAAGCCTGTTGCATGCGCCAAAGGAGGCAGCATACAGCAGGCTTTTATTGTATCAGGAGGAGTGACAGATTATGGAAACATTAAAACAGCGTATGGAGGCTTATTGGACACAGAGGGCCGATGATTTTTCTCAGCAGCGGCTTAAAGAATTTGAGGGGAAACGGCATGATTTGTGGATGAAGGAACTGGAAAAATATATTCCTATGGACCGTTCGCTGGATATTTTGGATATAGGAACCGGACCTGGGTTTTTCGCGGCCTTGCTGGCATCCAGGGGGCACCATGTGACCGGAATTGATTTGACACCGGATATGATCCGGGCGGCGAAAAAAATGTCTGGGCACTTGGGCATCCACGCTGATTTTTACGTTATGGATGCGGAAAAACCGGAGTTTGCGCCGGAAAGCTTTGACGTGATCGTGTCAAGAAATCTTACGTGGACGCTGCCTCATATGGATAAAGCATATCAGGCATGGTATAAGCTTTTAAGAAAAGATGGGTTTATGGTCAATTTTGATGGGGATTATTGCCGGGAAAAGCCTATGGAAATATCATCCGCCAATCATGCCCATGAAGATCTTTCAGCGGAAATGGTGGAAGAATATGAGTGCTTAAAGGCGGATCTGAGAAATGTTCAGCGGCCGCGCCCTCAGTGGGATCAGGAACTATTAAAGGCTGCGGGGTTTTCAAAAATCCAGGTGGATACGTCTTTGTGGCAGCGGATTTACGGGGTAAAGGATGAATTTTATTACCCTACGCCGATTTTTACAATCGCGGCTTATGTATAAACAGTCTGCGTATAAAACATGCTGCTTTTCAGATGATGAACAGCGGAGTAAAATAAGTCAGAAGGGATAAAATCAATGATTCAGTACATTGCAAAACGTCTTGTTCAACTGATCGCCGTCCTGTTTGGCGTGACCTTTTTAACATTTATGATCACTCAAGCGGCGCCAAGTGATGCTGCGCAGATGCAGTATATTTCTATGGGGACGATCCCGTCAGAAGAACTTCTGGAACAGACGCGGGAGGAGATGGGGCTAAATGATCCGGTGCTTGTTCAGTATGGGCGCTGGCTGTGGAATGTCCTTCACGGAGATCTGGGAACGTCCACAAAATTCAGCGAGTCCGTTTTAACACAAATGAGCCGGAAATTGCCAATGACTATTGAGCTGGCAGCCGTATCCGGCGTGATCATGGTGCTGATTGCTTTTCCTCTGGGAATTTTATCTGCGGTAAAGAAGAATAAATGGATTGACTATCTTATACGTTTTCTTTCTTTTTTCGGGATTTCAATGCCTAATTTCTGGCTTGGATTACTTCTGATGTATGTTTTCGCGGTTCGCCTTGGATGGTTTCATGTTGTCAGCACAAATGATATTGCGGGGATCGTCCTCCCTGTAGCTACATTAACGATTCCCATGGTATGTACCTATGTGCGTCAGATCCGTGCGGCTGTGCTTGAGGAACTGAATTCAAATTATGTGGTGGGAGCAAGATCCAGAGGCATTTCGGAGCGCCGTATTATTTTCGGGCACGTTCTCCCTAATGCGCTGCTGCCTATCGTCACCCTGATTGGACTGTCTGTGGGTCATCTTTTAGGCGGCGCGGCGATCATTGAGACCTTGTTTTCATGGCAGGGAATCGGCAATATGGTCGTGGAAGCGATACGGGTCAGGGATTATCCGCTGATTCAAGGATATGTGATCTGGATGGCAGTGATCTATGTCATGGTAAATCTTCTGGTGGATATTATGTATCGTCTGCTGGATCCCCAGATCCGTTTGAGAAAGAAGGTGGACTAAATGGGACAGGCATCGGAAGAAAAAGGAGCGGTCATCCATCGCTACAAAGAGTGGAAACGCCATGGCCGGAAGGCTTTGTTAAAGCCGGCCATGACAAAGAAAGGAAAATGGCTGCGTTTTATTATATTTGCTATATTGGCATTGGCAGTGCTGTTTATAGCTTTTCTGGGGCCTGTGCTGGCACCCTATGATCCCCTTGCGACAGATTATGGAGCAAGCTTATCGCCGCCAAGCCCTGAACACTGGTTTGGTACGGATAATGTGGGCAGAGATGTGCTGTCCCGTATTCTTTATGGCGCGGGCAATTCTTTCTCTCTAACGTTTATCATGGTAGCGGCGGTTTCAGTTATCGGAACGCTGATTGGTATGGTGTCCGGATATTTTGGCGGCATCTTAGATACCATCATTATGCGTTTTACAGATATACTTCTTGCCTTTCCGGATACTGTATTTGCTATCGCAGTTGTAGGAATGATAGGTCCAGGGTTACTGAATACGATTTTAGCTCTGTCACTGGTCTGGTGGACGAAATATGCCCGTCTGACCCGCGGCCTGGCATCAGTCATGCGTTCCAAAGATTTTATAATACAGGCAAAATTTGGCGGGGTAAAAACACCAGGGATTTTGTTTCGGTATATTTTGCCAAATGTGCTTCCCCAGGTCGTTGTGACGATGACTCTGGATATTGGCGGGATGATGCTTTCTCTGGCGGGGTTATCCTTTCTCGGCCTGGCATCTCAGCCGCCGACTCCTGAGTGGGGATATATGCTCTATGAGGGTAAGTCCTATTTGCAGACAGCGCCATGGATCATGTTATTTGCCGGTCTGGCGATTTTTATTACAGTATTGGTCTTTAATCTTTTAGGCGATAGCCTTAGAGACATTTTAGATCCAAAAGAAGAATAGTTATAAAAAAATGAGAGGAGATTATTAAATAATGAAAATAAAAAAAGTAATGACATTACTTTTATCTGCTGTTGTGGGAGCTGTTTTCCTTGCAGGATGTTCCGGAGCGGGAACTCAGGGTACGGAAAACACGGCCGTATCCGAAGAATCCTCGGCAGAGGAAAACGGCAGTGAGGCTGCCGATGCCGGCGATACTGGAGAAAAACATGTGAACGTGGCATTTTTCTGGATCACCCCCACATTGGATCCGGCAGTGGATTATCAGGGATGGGTCACATGCCGTCTGGGCGTTGGAGAAGCTCTTGTAAAGTTAAATGACGATCTGGAGGTTGAAGGCTGCGTTGCCGATTCCTGGGAGAATATTGATGATACAACGTGGGAATTTCATATTCGTGACGGGATCACATTTAGTAACGGAACGCCGGTAACTGCGGAAGCTGCAAAGGCTTCACTGGAAAGAGCCATTGAAATGAATGACCGCGCGGCAGAATATTTGAAGGTAGATATGATCGAGGCGGATGATCAGACGCTTACGATCACAACAACAGAGCCTAATGCCGCACTTTTGAACAATCTTGTAGAGCCTGTATTTTGTATTATTGATACCACCCAAAGTGAAGAATCTATTGAGACGGCGCCCATTGGAACCGGTCCCTACGTAATTTCCTCATTTTCTCCGGAGCAAACTGTGGAATTGGTAAAAAATGATACATACTGGGACGGTGAGCCAGGGCTTGATACCATCACTGTAACTCAGATCGCTGATGCGGATGCCCGGACAATGGCCCTTCAGTCTGGCGAAGTGGACATTACAAATACTATTGATAATACAAGCGTTACATTATTTACAAACAATTCGGATTATAATGTATCTTCCATTATAAGTCCCAGAGTCAACGTGGCCTATATGAATAATGCGCAGTCCAGCCCGCTCCATGACATTGAACTGAGAAAGGCAATATCTTACGGCGTTAACCGGGAGGCTTATGCGGAGCTGATCGGAGGAAGCGTTGCTCACAGCGCCTATTCAGATGCCACGCCGTTTGGAAATGATACGATCACAGCATATACCTATGATCCGGAACAGGCTGTTGAAATATTAGACGCGGCCGGGTATGTTGATGTTGATGGTGATGGCTACAGAGAACTGCCGGACGGGTCAGGGATGAATCTGAGATATCTCCAGGCTGCGGATCACGGTTCAGCGGATTCCGCAATTCTGGCAACAGCAGTTCAGTCTGATCTGAAAGAGATCGGGATTCAGGTAGAGATCTTTTCTGTGGAAAATCTGACAGAATATCAGACAGAAGGAAACTTTGATTTTTACACTGGAAATGATAATTCCGCGCCTACAGGAGATCCTCAGATATGGCTTGAAACAATGTATACGGATCTGGGAACCTCAGGGAAGTCCAATTTAACCGGTTTCCAGAATGACCGAATTGATGAGATTATTGAAGAAATGGATACGGCCTTTGATCCGGAAGAACGGTATGCCCTTGCGGCTGAAGCTTCTCAGATCCTGAATGATGAAGCGGCAAATCTTTTCCTGACAAATTCTTATCTGAATATGGTTTCTGTGGCTAAAGTGAAAAATGCCATTCAGCCGGTTGCAGATTTCTATTTTATTACAAAAGATATTACAGTAGAGTGAGGAAAGCCATGAATGTTTTGGAATTTCAGGATATTTCTGTTATATATCAGAATGGGAAAACCGCTGTACATAATGTGAGCTTCACTGTACCGGAACATAGTATAGTTGCGGTTGTCGGCGAATCCGGAAGCGGGAAATCCACTTTAATACGGGCCGCCATGGGGCTTTTGTCCACAGGCGGCAGCGTAAGCCAGGGAAGGATCCTTTTTGAAGGAGAGAATCTGCTGGGATTTTCAAAGGAGCAGATACGCAGTATACGGGGATCGGAAATGGCTATGATTTTTCAGGATGCCGGAGATTACTTAAATCCCCGGCGCAAAATCGGACCCCAGTATATTGAAACGATCCGCTGTCATATTCAGGTTTCCAAGAAGGAAGCCGGACAGATTGCTCTGGATATGCTCTCCCGCTTAAAGCTGGCAGATCCTGAAAGAATCATGCGCTCCTATCCCTTCCAGCTTTCCGGCGGTATGCGGCAGAGAGCGGCAATTGCCATGGCAATGAGTATGCATCCCAAGCTGCTCCTTGCAGATGAGCCGACTAGTGCCCTGGATGTAACCGTTCAGGCTCAGGTGGTCCAGGAAATGTTAAAGCTCAGGGAAGATATGGGAACGGCCATTGTGATCGTGACTCATAATATGGGTGTTGCTTCGCGTATGGCTGACTATATTGCAGTGATGAAAAATGGTTATTTAAGAGAATTTGGAGCCAGGGATCAGGTGATCAATGCTCCTAGGGATGAGTACACACAGCAAATGCTGATGGCGGTCCCGGAATTGGAGGATGAGCAGATTGTCAAAATCAGATAACCTTCTGCGTCTGGAACATGTAAGTAAAAATTTTGACCTGAAAGGCCGCGGTGAGGTGAATGCTGTCAGAGACGTATCCCTCACTGTTAAAAGCGGAGAAATTGTCGGGATCGTAGGCGAGTCCGGATGCGGAAAGAGTACATTAGCCAGATTGATCACCTGCATCGAACCTGTGACTTGTGGACAGATTTTTTTTGATGTCCGGGAAATTTCCTCATTTCGAGGGAAAGAATTGCGGGCATACCGTAAACAAGTACAAATGATTTTTCAGGATCCGTCCAATGTGTTTAGTCCCCGTATGAAAATCGGGACGTTTTTAATGGAGCCCTGGAGAAATTTTGAACACACAAGCCGGCCGGAAGCCATGAGGTTAGCTGTGGAGGCTTTAAAAAACGTAAATCTGGATGAGGATTATTTAAAAAAATATCCCCATCAGCTTTCCGGAGGTGAGCTTCAGAGGATTTCCATTGCAAGAGCCGTGGCGCTTCATCCCAAACTCCTGATCTGTGATGAGGCAACGAGTGCGCTGGATGTATCTACCCAGAGTCAGATCATAAATTTGTTAAAGGACAACCATAAGAAATCGGAATATTCAATACTTATGATTAGCCATGATCTTGCCCTGGCAGAAAATTTCTGCGACCGGATCGCAGTGATGTATCTGGGAAGTATTGTGGAAATACTTCCCGGCCGCGGACTTAGAAAAAATGCGCGCCATCCATATACAAAAGCATTGCTTGATTCTGTATTTTCCGTCCATGGAGATCCCGAAAAAAAGATCCGTATTTTGACTGGCGAGCCTCCCAGTCCAGTGAATGTTCCTGCCGGATGCGCTTTTTGCGGGAGATGTCCATATGGGGATTCCAAATGTGAAAGAGAAACTCCTCAATTAAAAAATATAGACTTTCAACACCAGGTTGCCTGCCATAAGGAAGAGCTGCCGCGCTGATCAACGCGGCAGCTTTTTTGAGAAAAGTGGCGAAACTATATAACTATGTCTAGCCGCTGAGTTATTAACCTGCTATAATATAACTGCAATACCTGTTCATCGACTCCGGAGCCGCAGGGGTGATATCCGGCATCTGGATGAGAGACGGAGTGAACAAATGTAAAAGGACGTGATGGGGATTATGACTGAATTGGAGAAGGTATTAGGTACTTTTGACGGGGAAGAAGATACTCATGATGTGGCGGATACGCAGCTTCGCAGAGATTTCGAGGTGGCAATGATGATGTATGCCGGAGCCATCCGGGAGGTGCGCACCAAGCTTGAGGTGTTGAACGATGAGTTCAAGATACGCAGCCGGAGAAATCCCATTCATTATATTAACAGCCGGATAAAAACACCGGCCAGTATCTTAGAGAAGATGCACCGGAGGGGATATCCGGTGACCATGGAATCTTTGCGGGAAAATATGCATGATATTGCGGGTATACGGGTGATCTGTGCTTATGCCTCGGATATTTATTCTATTGCCGATATGCTTATGAAGCAGGATGACGTGATGGTACTGATGGTGAAAGATTATCTTAAAAATCCAAAACCTAATGGATACCGCAGCCTTCATCTGGTGATCGAGATCCCAGTATACTTTTCCGACCGGAAACAGTTTATAAAAGTGGAAGTGCAGATCCGAACCATGGCCATGGATTTCTGGGCGAGCCTTGAACATCAGATCCGCTATAAAACCGATGGCCGGCCCAGTGAGGATATTTCCAACGAATTGCGGGAATGCGCGGAGATCATCCATGATACTGACGCGAGGATGGAGCGGCTCTATAAAAAAATGCAGTCGTTGTAATGTTGGCAAATCCCAACACGAATAAACGCTCTGCCTGTGGGCGAAATATCTCCACAGACGGAGCGTTTTATTCATATGACGGCTGTCAATATTGTTTATATGTTTTCTAATATTCAGACACGCTTTGATCTGCTGCCGAAATGTTCTTTGGCGGCAGATCTATTCTTACCCTTTTGTCGGATTTAAGAAAATCCTGTAGAAAAAAGGGGAATAATCTTGTAAGTTGTTGATAAATTATAGCTGAAAAACTGTGAAAAGTATATTATAATAAAACATACTACATCATTTCTTTAATATTCATCCGATGTTTCTTCGGATGTTTTCCCTGTTTATAGAAAAAGCATAACTCTTTGTAACATTTATTGTAACATATTGTGATGTTCATGTAACTTTATTACTGAATTCAGTACAGTTAGATGAGAAATTCAGATTTTGAATGTAGCAAAAAACAGGTGGATGAGATATGGATTTGTTAATTGCGGCACACAGTGACGTGGGAATTAAGAAAAAAGTCAATCAGGACTCATATCTTATAAAAGTGGCACAGACAAACATGGGAAAGGTTTGTCTGAGTGTCATCTGTGACGGTATGGGCGGACTCTCAAAGGGAGAGCTGGCCAGCGCCACAGTCATCCGTGTTTTCGAGAACTGGTTTGAAAAGGACTTTCCCGCCATGATGGCTAAAGGTTTCGATAAAGAGGAGCTTAGGCTGGCGTGGGACAATATTGTTCTGGAACAGAATCAGGTTCTGGCTGCCTATGCGGCAAAAAGCGGGACAAGGATGGGGACAACAATCGTCGCTCTTCTTATTATTAATAATGAATATTTTATTATGAATGTTGGCGATTCCAGAGCCTATCTGCTGGATACCCAACTCAGCCTTCTCACAAAGGACCAGACTTTTGTCCAGTATGAACTGGATGAGGGGCACATTACATGGGAGCAGGCTCAGAACCACCCTCAGCGCAATGTGCTTCTTCAGTGCGTGGGCGCCTCAGATGTGGTGACACCGGACTACTACCAGGGACCGGTTTATCCGGACAGTACATTTGTCATGTGCAGCGACGGCTTTTGTCATGTGCTGCCCCTGGAGGAAATTTTCAAATATCTCAATCCTCAGACGGCGAGAGATGAGCAGACGATGAAAAATAACGCCGTGGCACTGACAGAATTAAATAAACAGCGTATGGAAGTGGACAATATTTCTGTTATTGTCATACGCACAGTCCAGAGGGGATAAAGTATGCTTCAGATCGGTTCCGTTGTGGATGGAAAATACAAAGTTTTAAATAAGATCGGCCAGGGCGGCATGAGCGTTGTTTATCTGTCCCTCAATGAGCGGGCCAACAAAACATGGGCCATTAAGGAAATCCGGAAAGACGGTGTCCAGGATTTTGCCACAGTCCGTCAGGGTCTGATCGCGGAGACAAACATTTTAAAAAGTCTTAATCATAAATATCTTCCCAGTATTGTGGATGTTATTGACGATAAAGATACATTTCTCATTGTAATGGATTATATCCAGGGAAAATCTCTTAACACGGTTCTCAAGGAAAGTCTTGAACACGATGGGCTTCCTATATTTGTGGAAGATGTGATTTCCTGGGGAAAGCAGCTCTGTGATGTTCTTTACTATCTTCATACCCGTACCCAGCCCATTATTTACCGGGATATGAAACCGGCCAATGTTATGCTGAAGCCGGACGGTGAGATTTGTGTTGTTGATTTTGGCACTGCACGGGTTTTTAAGACAGGCAATACAGAAGATACCACCTGTCTTGGAACACCGGGATATGCCGCGCCTGAACAGTATGGCGGAAATGGACAGACACGCCCTCAGACAGATATTTATAATCTGGGAGCGACGCTCCACCATCTGATCACCGGGAGAAATCCGGCAGCCACGCCGTTTAATTTCCCTAAGATCACCCAGTGCCGGCCTACCCTTCTGGAGGAGACGCCCAGAGATCTTCGGGGAAAACTTCTTGGCCTTGAGATGATCATTGACAAATGTACCCAGTATGAGATCAAAGACAGGTACCAGTCATGTGTGGAGTTGAAATATGATCTTGAGCATCCCGAAGAGCTTGGCCTGCCATACAGGAAGTTGCTGAAAAAAAAGTTTTATTCTTTTGTCGGGTGCGGTGTTATGGCGCTGATTCTTGGGGGAGTCTCCCTTGTTGGCATGGCTATGGAAAACAATACGACCAAAAGCGGCTGCGATTATTACATACAGAGCGCTCAGACGGCTGCCAATGATGAAAAAATCCAGCTATACCGCAGCGCCATCGCCTTAAATCCCACAAGGGAGGACGCCTACCTGGATATGCTGGATACCATGGTTTCGGACAATGTTTTCTCTTCAGACGAGGACGTCTATCTGACGTCAGTACTTAACTCCAGGGACAATGGACGTGACCGGGATAACCGTACATACCTTCAGGCTAACCGGGCCGGTTATGTGGAGTTTTCCTACCAGCTTGGCCTGGCCTATTACTATTCGGTAGGCAATAACGGAGATAAATCCTCAGCGGTAGGGTGGTTCCAGAATGTCATTGACGCGGACATGGATTCCCTGGATATGGGCGATAACGATGAATATAAGTACGCCTGGCAGGCCAGGGCTCAGATTTTGGGGCGGATCAGCGATTATTATAAAAATAAGATTGGCGTGACCAATAAAGCCGGAGATGCGGAAGTATCCTATGCGGATTACTGGAATGATCTTATGTCCCTTTTTGACTCGGACGCTGTCGGCCAGGACAATATGATCACTGACATGCGTCTTTACAGCGAGATCGTCTTCCAGATTTACAGCCGGACAGTAGAGTTTAAAGATGAGGCCGGCATCAGCCAGGAGGAAATGGAGCAGGCTCTTGACGCGATTCAGTCCAGAATGGACATTATGGCCATTGACGGGGATGCCCAGGCTATGGAGCTGGCGGCGGATATCGAAACAATGATAGAACAGGCCAGAAGAAGTATTACTGCCACCTTTGCCACCAATCCCAACGCCGGTGCCGGGAGCGCTGCATCTCAAAGCCCGGACAGTGAAGGCGGGAGCCAGGAGGCAGATTCAGAGGAAGGAGGCGGTGAGTAATGGGTTCTCAGGATTACGAAGGGCTCGTGAGCCTTTATCATGGTATATTTGTCTACTGCGGTATCGCAGCTTTAGTATTTCTCTGTGTGGCCGCTCTTTTGTTTATTGTATTAAAAATCCCCAGAGTGTTTATGGAGCTGACCGGTCGGGGCGCTAAGAAAGTCATAGCCCGCATGGAGGAGGCAGGATCTGCCAGCGGTGACCTCAATTCTGTCTCGCGTCAGATCGGGGACGACGGACGCCGTCACCGCAGGGTCCGGACTGGGGCCCTTGGGACGTCAAAGCTGCGCCGCAAAAGCGGAAGCCTTTCAGGTGGACTGACTACGGAGAAGATGGCCGGGACGTCTTTACAGGCATCCCCGGAAGTGTACAGTTCTGGGGACATTGACGGCGGAGCGGCGCCCACCGATGTTCTGAGCCGCGATATAACGGGGGCCCCTTCCGGCACGGATACAATGGATTCAGGAATAAACATGGCATTTCCAGCAGCGGATAGCTTTGGATTTTCCGAAACCGTTGTCCTTAACGACGGGCAGCCGACCGGGTTCACAGTGCTTCGCAGCATTGTGGAAATCCATACAGACGAGGTGATTTAGATGGAGAGAATGAAGATTTTTAAAGGTTTTTTGGTTATATCCATAGCCGGTTATTTTATCACCGCTGTTATTGTATATTGAACAGCCGGGTATACCGGTTCCTGTTTGACAGAAAGAAGAAGGGCCTGATCAGAAAAGCCAGATCAGGTAAGAGTCATATAGAGGAGGAAGGAGCAAGTTATGAAAAACAGGTATAAACGTCTATTTGCCTGGGTGCTGGCGGTTGCTATGGTTTTAGGCAATGGAGCAGTTTCAGACCTTGGACAGACCCAGGTTATGGCGTCAGAAGTTACTGAACAGACGCCTGTCGATGGAGATGGTTCCGGCGGTGATCAGGGCAGCGCTGCATCCGTGCCGGTTCCGGCAAACGTACCGGAGGTTAGTGAAACACAGACGGCGGATATTATTTTTGATGTTAGTGATCTGAGAACTAGCCTTGAAAGTACATATGGGATAAAAACCGGGGATATTGAGATAAAGTATTATGTGGGTGATGATGTCGGTACTGCATCAAGCACAGAAGAAAGTGTGACTATTGCGGGATCGGCATCGGCATCGGATGAGTCTTTAGTTCAATATACTGAATCTGCTAATATACTGTACTATGAGGTAGAAAGTATTGGAAATTATATAGTTATTGATGACCAGGGACAGCCTTGTATAAAAGGTTCTGTTTCTTTGAAGAATAACCAGGAGCTTACAATTCCTGTGGGTACAACAAGTCCTAGTGTTAGTCCGGCTTCGGGTCAGGTGCTGATTACAGGAAATGATACATTTGAACTTGAGACAACACAAACATTCAATGTTTCTGTACCTAACGCAGTTGAGAGTGCAAAGTTTAGTTATTCTTGGAGTGTAACGGACGTTGATGGAGAAGCGGAAATTAGCGGTAACGATAATGTGAACTCAGTGAAGCTTACTCCTCAAAAGGCCGGAAAAGTAAATTTGTCTGTTGAAATCAAAAATAATGGGCAAAGTATTGGTAGCTTTTCCAAAACACTTACGATTGATAAAATCAGCAGGGAAATTGAGTTATCTTATTTACCAAATGATGCGACTCAATCTTGGAATACGGAAATTACGTTAACAGCTACGGTAGAACCATTTGAGACTTCTGAGATTGTTAAGTTTTTCTGCAATGGAGCAGAAATTGGCGAAAGTCCGATTACTGATGGAACAGCAACGTTGATATGGAAAACTGATACTCCAACTGGAGTGGGTGTGTATAAGCTTACCGCAAGTATTATTGCAACGGACAAATATGAGTCAGCAATATCCAGTGAAGTACAATATAGCCCAGGTAAAGCTGATCAGAATTTCGCTTTGGAAGAGACCAATAATCAGATAACCTATGGAGAAAAAGTGCATATAGCGAATATTGTAGATACCAGCGGGATTACTACAAGTTTTAACGCTACTGTTGCAGGTGATGCTGGCGGAAGCGTTGATATTGAAGATAATAAGGTCTATTGGACGCCCGGACAGTCTGGTGATGCAACTATTACTGTTACGAAAACTGAAAATGACAATTATAATACGGCAACACAAACAATTGATGTTACTGCGGGTAAGCGGAACGTTGAAATATCCAGTGTAACAGCGACAGACCGGGCATATAATGGGACTGATGTCATTGATCTTACCATCACTTTAGATGGTGTGGTAAGCAGCGATGGTGATAATGACAACAGCACCACAAGAACAATCAATGTTCAGGGAAAGGCTGTAAGCGCCGCTGCTGCGGAAACGGCTATAAATGTTAACGCTAATGTTAATATAAAGAATATTTGTTCTGATATCATAGATTTTGACAGCAAATATCAGTTGTCTTATGATAACATTTCAGTGGCAGATACATCAAATGTCTCTGTCGACACAACAGTCAATATCAATCAGGCAGTGCTGAAATTATCTATTCCCGATGGCACAATGGAATGGCAAAAGACCACTGATATAAATAATGTTACATTTAGTCCTGATGAAAAAATAATTGTTACAGGGTTTGTTAATGGGGAAAATACTGATAATCTGACAGGATTTAGTGTACCTGATCTTGATTTAGATACTTCTGTGTTCGTCAATCAGATAGATGGTGTTGTTGAGAATGCCATCGTGGCAAAGGAACAAACAGGTAACCCAACGAACAACTATGTTTTTGATTTTGAGAATTACGACAAAAAAGGAACCTTAACCCTTACCCAAGAGACGGTGAATGATTACACGAATTTTATTACAGTTGATAATAGTTCCTGCACTAATGTATATAGGGGTGAAGAAAAGGGCACAATTTACTATAGTGTTCAGACGGATGATGAAAATCAGACAATTAATCCGAAGATTGTTTTCAGTCAGGAGAACAGTAACTACAGTAAAATCTGCAGTAATGATGTTGATGTAACGACAGAAGGCCTGACCATCACTTTTCAACCGACAGATGATGAGACAGGGAGAACAATTGAAATCTGGCTTGAAGGAGATGCTCCATATAAGCGGACAGAATCTTTTACGATCAGCCTGATGAGAGATCAGAACGCTCCATCGGCGCAGATCCAGATTGGAGAATCAAAAAGTCTCTGGCAGAACTTTTTGCAGAACGTAACGTTCGGCGTTTTTGGAAAATCACTGCAAGCTGACATTACAGTTTCCGATTCCGGGGATATTTCCTCCGGACTTAAAAGCTGGTCTTACGCAGTGGCGAATACAGCCAGTGATGTTTTGTTTGATGAACTGCCAACAACAGAAGAGGATGTGAAGAATCTTTTTGCAAACCTCAACTTTACTCCTGTAGCTCCTGAAAGGACTACACAGACAGTGAATTTGAACGGGGATGGTAATTATATTGTCTTTGTCTTTGTAACTGATAACGCGGGAAATTCCGCCCTCTATGGCTCAAACGGCGCTATTGTGGATAATATTCAGACAGGTTCTATCAGCATTACAGATGAGCAGAGTGGAGATTATTCGGTAAAGGACTATTATAATGGTAATGTTTCCCTGAATGTAACCATAGATGAAGCTGTTTCAGATATTTATTCCGGTGTGGCAAAAGCGGGTTACAGTATTACATCGGAGACGCCTTACTCGGTGTCAACAAATGATAAGGAAGCCTCTGAGGGAGTTTTTATTGACCGCACAGAAAAAATTCCCAATAGCACTCTTGGAGTGTTAAAAGAAACTTATGGTACATATTCAGATGTTTTAAATATTGGAATTGGCAAGGGCATAAGTTCCAAGTTTACAGTAACTATTAACGCGGAGGATTTTGCCGGAAATTCTCTGGCTTCGGATACGAACAATCAGGTGTCCTTTGTTATTGACATGAAAGCGCCTGTAGTTGTCAATACCCTTAGCTCAATGGCTCAGGTTCAAAACGGGTCTTTCTATAATCAGCCAGTAACATTAACGACAACGATTACCGAGAGATTTCTGGATAAAAGCGGAATTGGATATACGATTAATGGCATCTCCTATTCCCTGACTCAGTTGGAGGATACTTCCGTTCAGAGCGCGCTTGGTCTGACTGCGGTGAACATTGGCGAAATGCCTGGGGAAAATGCCACTGACGAAGCAACAACCGTTATTACATTAACTTTTAATGCGGACAATGATTATGAGATTATAACAAAAGTGGTAGATAAAGCAGGGAATCTTGCGCTCAACGAAGACGGTGAACGTGCAGACAGCGAAGCCATTCAATTTACTATTGATAAAACAGAACCGCAAGTCTCTATTCAATACTATAATGAAAGCGGCGGTGAGATTACAGAAGATGTGGCCGCAGCTTGTCAGACAACCGATGGCAGATACTACAGCGCAGTTCCGGCATATGCTCTTGTGACCATTACAGAGCATAACTTTGAAGAAAGAGATATTTCTACAGAATATACTGGCGGCCTGGCCTTAAACTTCACTGCCCAAGACAGCGGTGGTAATGAGGCAGAAGGGGTGGCTATTACAAGGAAATGGGAATCTGTGGAGGAGTCAAAACCTGATGAACATATCCTGAGAGTGGATTTTACCGAAAACGCCAATTATACAGTCAGCTTTACCTATACGGATAAAGCGGGGAATGATATAACAGATTATTCTCTGTACAATATCACAGTGGATCAGGATGAAAATCCTGAGGCTTCAATACAAATTGATACATCGCCGGATAATGTGTGGAAAAACATTATTGATACGATTACTTTTGGTATTTTTTCAAATAAAGACCAGACCGTAACTATTGAAGGAACAGATATAACTTCCGGTATCCGATCCATTCATTATCTGGTGGACAGCAATAGTGAAATCCAGGCAATGATAGCTATGGATGAGGATGATTTGAAGGATTCCTGGACCAATGAAAAAGATAACTGGGTAGAAAGTAATCAGGTTACCATATCTCCAGATCAGCAGACCGTGATTTACGGACGGATTGAGGATAAAGCGGGAAATTGTGTATTCATTAGTACAGATGGTATTGTCCTGGAGACAGTAAAGCCCAGTCCGGTGACGTTAAGTATTGCCGGTGATGACCAGACAGGTATTTATAATAATGACGTTACGGTCCATGTTTCTGTAAAAAATGAAGCACAAATCTATTCTGGTATTGAATCTATTACGGCAAAAGCTTATGTGGATGGCGTGGAAGTTGAGGGCGCCGTTGAAGGAAACTATGCCGGAATCCAGGGGCAGAGAACAGAAGATCAGCTTAAAAATGATGCAGCCGCAGAAGTTGATTTTAAAGTATTTGCAGAGAAATGTAATATTAAAACAGGCAATGGCGATTCAAATAATGTGGTAGTTGTCGTTACAGTAAAAGACCGGGCTGGCAATGAGACGACAGATGATATCGACTTTATTATCGACCAGAACACGCCGGATGTGGAAGTTGCTTTTTCGCCGTCAGATCCAGTACACAGCTACGATGGCGTTCATTACTTTGATTCTGTCCGCACGGCAACGGTGACTGTAACCGAAGCGAATTTTAACGAAAATCTGGTGAATGTGGCCATAAATACTATGGAAGGCGTGACTGTCAGTGAGTGGACGCACAATGGTTCTGTTCATACAAAGACCTATACCTTTGAAGCCGACGGTGATTATACATTCAACGTGACGATGAGTGATATGGCTGGTAATTATGGAGCGATGAGAGGAGATGCTCCGTCCTGGGACAAGGCGTTTACCATTGATCTGACAGATCCTGTAGTTGAGTCTGTTCAGTATTATATGACAGTCAACGGCAGTGACGAACCGGTCACTCCCGGTAAAGCTGAAAGAGAAAGACTTTATGGCGATCATCCCGTTTATGCGGTAATTACAGTAATTGAGCATAACTTTATTGTCAGCGATGAGCAGGGAGACGGCGGCCTTACCTTAAATATAACGGCCGACAGCCAGGGCGCGGAATATACTGCACCGCTGTATAGCTGGCTTAGCCATGACGGAGACCGGCATGTCCTAAAAGTGGAGTTTAACGGTGATGCCAATTATGTATTTGATATAGCCTATACCGACCTGGCTAAACGCGGTCTGGCTCAGGACTACGCCTCCGATTATTTTACTGTAGATACTGTTGCTCCCACAGCCAATATCCAGATCTCCGCTTCCACTGATTCCTGGGATGAGTTCTGGGGAGATTTATTGGAAAAAATCACCTTTGGTATTTTCTCTAACAAGGATGAAACAGTTTCCATAACGGATATTAACGATGTGACGGCCGGAGTGGCCTTTGTCCATTATCTGGTCAGCCACGATGAGATGACATGGGACGAACTGGAAGAGTCCTGGAAAGCAGAGGATAACAATTGGTTATCCGGCAGCCAGGTAAGATTATCGCCTGACCAGCAGGCTGTTGTCTACGGGCGTATTGAAGATAAGTCAGGAAACTATATGTATCTCAATACCAATGGTTTTGTTCTTGATGACACAGATGTGGAGATTGAGATTACAACGCCTCAGCCGTTGGATTATGTGTATAACAGTGATGTGGATGTGGCGGTATATGTAAAAGACCCTGATACTGCAAATAATCATGATTATTCCGGCCTTGCATCGGTTTATTACGAAGTGCGCAACACCGGCAATGTGACCCAGAGCGGTAATATCCCGGTAACGGCCGGTGAGACAAGACAAAAGAGCGTGACCCAGACCATCACTGTTGACGCTGCTCTAAATAACAGCAATGACGTTCAGGTTTATGTCCGGGCAGTGGACAACGCGGGCAATACATCGGAGGCTACACTGTCTCAGCCTATGGCTATTGACATCACTCAGCCACAGATCACCATATCTTTTGATAATAACGCGCCGTTAAACGGACAGTATTATCAGGATACACGGACAGCGACGGTTACTGTCCGTGAGAGAAACTTTGATCCCAACAATGTGCAGATCAATATTACCAATACTGACGGCACACAGCCGGCCATCACTGGATGGTCCTCCTCGGCCAACGCGGGGGTATCCGATGAAGCGACCCACACATGCCAGATCATTTTCGCTGCGGACGGGGATTATACATTTACTGTGGGCTGTACGGATCTCGCCCTGAACCCGGCGTCAAATCCATATCAGTCGGAGCAGTTTACCATTGATAAAACTCTTCCGACGGTGAGCGTTTCCTACAATAATAATGCTGTCACCAATGGACATTATTATAATGAAGGCCGCACAGCAACCATTAGCATCACTGAACACAATTTCCGGGCAGCGGAAGCCCGCGCCACCATCACAGCGGCTTTAGACGGAGCCGGAATTTCCGCGCCGTCCATCAGCGGGTGGTCCACCAGCGGCGACCGTCACACAGCTACAGTTTATTTTGACAGTGACGGCGATTATACATTTGATATTGCTTATACGGATCTGGCAGGCAATGTGATGGCCGATTACACCCAGGACAGCTTCACTGTGGATCTGACGGATCCGGAGGTTGAGATTACAGGCGTTGAAAACCGTTCGGCCAATAAGGGGACGGTTGCGCCGGTGATCACACTGACCGATGTCAACTATACGGCTGACGGCGTTTCCCTGACGCTCACAGGTGCTAACAAAGGACGGTTAAATGTTGATTCCATGATCAGCCGTTCCGCTGTCAATAACGGGCAGGTGATCACCTTCAGAAACTTTGGAAGTAATATGGACGATATTTACACTCTGACGGCTAGACTTACAGATCAGGCCGGCAATGAGACAACACGCAGCATTACCTTCTCAGTGAACCGGGATGGCTCCACTTATGAACTCAGCGATTACACACAGAAGCTCATTGATACAGGATTTACCAACAGTCCCCAGGACATTGTGATCCGGGAAATCAATGTGGATACTCTGGAGTTTATTGAAATCACTTACAGCAAAGACGGCCAGGTAGTCACCCTTATCGAAGGGGAAAACTACACCGTTGAGGAAGAAGGCGGTGACGGCCAGTGGAAGGTTTATACTTACACGATCAAGGCAGGATGCTTTGAAGAAGAGGGCGAATATTCCATCACCATTTATTCTGAGGACCGGGCCCGGAATACTTCCACCAATCGTGTAAAGGAAAAGACCATCGAGTTTGTTGTGGATAAAACGGCGCCGTCTGTAAGTATCGCAAACCTGGAAGACCGGGGACGCTACAGAGAAAACGCCCATGAATTTACATTAAGTGTTAAAGATAATACCGTGCTGTCCTATGTAGAGCTTTATCTGGACGGAGAACTGGTACATACCTATTCCGGCGATGAGCTGACGATTGAGGACGGTGTGCTGACCATTACTGTGGACAGCAAAAACGCCTATCAGACAGTCAGGATCATTGCCTACGATGCGGCAGGCAATCCGACGGATCCTGTGGAATATCAGGTCCTTGTAACATCCAATTGGTGGATTCAGTTCTATATGAATAAACCGCTGTTCTTTGGATGCATTACCGTTATGGCTGCTGCGGCAGGATGGATCATATTTGTGATTGTCAGACGCGGCAGGAAGAAGAAAGATCATTATAAAAAGATCTGACGCTGATGTCCAGTGGATGGACGGCGATAAAATTACCGCTTACAGGAGGTGAGAATATGAAGGCCGCCGATCTTAACAATTGTACATACTTTGCAGCCCATCGGTCGCGGCGGACACAGAGGTTTCAGCGGCCGGTGCCGGGGGAGCGGGACTTGCGGCAACTTTCCTGGCCCTTTTTATTTCAACCCATTGACAAAAGGTATGACGGTGAGTAAAATGTTCTCAGAATGAACTTCACAAAGTGAACGCGCAGATGAGATGAGTAAGCCGTGAAACATTACAGAGAGAGGCACAGATGCTGGAAGTGCCTTATTGGGAAGCGGCTGAAAACTACCTCGGAGCGGCCCCAATCCGGCCCGGCAGACACCGTTACCGTCATAATGAGTGGTTTTATAGCCGTTGCCTGGTTTCAATTGCCAAGCAGCAGTATTTGATTATGTTGTAAAACAACAAGGGTGGAACCGCGAGAACCTGTAATCTCGTCCCTTTCCGTATGTGTTTTGTGCGGAAAGGGACTTTTTTGGTTTAGCTATGAGAAAAGCACAAAAGCGCGCGGCTTTGCGAATGGCATGGAAAAATGGTAACATTTCGTTCATTGGAAATTTAAGGAGGTTTTTATAATGAAAGTCATTTATAACGACGGCACTGTTGGCGAGTGCCCCAAAGAGGAAGAACTTCATGTGATCCGCCATACGGCGGCCCATATTATGGCCCAGGCCATTAAACGCCTGTATCCCAATGCTGATTTTGCCTATGGCCCGGCCACAGAGCATGGCTTCTACTATGACGTAGATCTGGGAGACACAAAACTTTCCGACGAAGATCTTGGCCGCATTGAAAAAGAAATGCAAAAGATCTGCAAGGAGAATCTTCCCATCAAGTCTTTTATTCTGTCCAGAGAGGAAGCTAAAAAACTTATGGAAGAACGTCAGGAAAAATATAAACTGGAGCATATTGACGATCTTCCTGAGGACGCTGTCATCAGCTTCTATCAGCAGGGAGAATACATTGATATGTGTGTGGGCCCTCATCTGACCTACACCAAAGCATTGAAAGCATTTAAGATCACACAGCAGTCCGGCGCTTACTGGAAAGGCGATAAAAACAATAAGATGCTCACACGCATCAACGGTATCGCCTTCGCCTCAAAAGACGACCTTGAGGCCCATCTGAAATTGATGGAAGAGGCTGCAAAGAGAGATCACCGCAAGATCGGCCGGGAGATGGAACTGTTTATGACCAGCGATTACGGCCCGGGCTTCCCGTTTTTCCTGGACAGAGGGCTTATTGTGAAAAATGCTCTCATTGATTACTGGCGAGAACTCCACCGCCGGGAAGGATATATTGAGGTGTCCACACCTATGATTTTGGACCGGGAACTGTGGGAAACTTCCGGTCACTGGGATCATTACCGGGATAATATGTATACAACGAAGATCGACGACAACGATTTTGCTATTAAGCCTATGAACTGTCCAGGCGGCATGCTTGTATACAAGAGCCGTCCCCACTCTTACCGTGAACTGCCTATCCGCTGCGGTGAGCTGGGGGTTGTCCACCGCCATGAGCTGAAAGGCGCCCTCCACGGCCTGTTCAGAGTGCGGTGCTTTACTCAGGATGACGCGCACATTTTTATGACAAAGGAGCAGATCCCCTCTGAGATCAAAGGCGTTGTCCGCCTTATTGACGAAGTTTATAAGAAATTTGGCTTTAAATATCATGTGGAATTGTCCACTCGACCGGAGGACAGCATGGGAAGCGATGAGGACTGGGAGGAGGCAACCAACGGCCTTCGCCAGGCTCTGGATGAGATGGGCCTTGAGTATGCGGTCAATGAAGGGGATGGCGCTTTTTACGGCCCGAAGATCGACTTCCACCTGGAAGATTCCATCGGACGTACATGGCAGTGTGGTACCATCCAGCTTGATTTCCAGCTTCCTCAGAATTTCCAGGCAGAATATATTGATGAGAATAGTCAGCCTCAGCGCCCGATTATGATTCACAGAGTTGTTTTTGGTTCCATTGAGCGTTTTCTTGGCATCCTTATCGAGCATTATGCCGGAAAATTCCCGGTATGGCTCGCGCCGGTTCAGGTGAAAGTCCTTCCGGTATCTGACAAAACTCTGGAATATGCCACAGAAGTTTATAAGGCAATGACAGCCGCGGGAATCCGCTGCGTTCTTGACGACCGCAATGAAAAGATTGGTTATAAGATCCGTGAAGCTCAGCAGGTTGAGAGAGTGCCTTACATGCTTGTTCTTGGAGCAAGGGAAGCTGCGGACCATACAGTCACTGTGAGAAACAGAGATACAGGAGAATCCGAGACAATGTCTTTGGAGGCATTTGTTGAAAAGACAGTCCGGGAAAATAAAGAGCGGATTTTCTAATAAAGAGAAGCGGTAACAGGTCAGCATGGGTCATCTCTGCAGACTGGATTGTTACGAAAATCTTATATTTCTTGCGAAATTATAAATATTTTATACTTTTTTTCTGAAAAAGATACAAATTCTTCAAGATACGTTCACAGATATGTTTTATGCTTAAAAAAGGTAACATCACGGCCGCCTGTCAATGGCGGCCGTTGTTATAAAAAACACTGTGGAGAATGAAGAATATGCGTAAACAAAAGAATAAGCCCAGGAAAAAGCTGAAAAAATGGCAGAAGATTTTAATAGGCGTGATCATCGCCGCTATTATCTGTATTGTGGCCTTTGGTGTTTATAAATGGATTGTCAGGACACAAATGGATGAAGAGACAAAAAAGAGAGATTCCTGGACGGTGGAAACTGGAGAATTGATTGGAACCAACCAGGATCAGCGGGTAAATATCTATGAATCAGCCACAGACAGTCAGATCTCAGTATATCAGATCGTGCCCAGGGAAGTTGAAAGAGATTCCTTTACATTCCATGTGACAGAGCCAAAAAACGTATCAGGCTATGGTATAAAACTGGAGAGTACCGAAGGAACGTCCGGCGGGGCGTTGGAACGGGGACTTTATTATACTCTGGGAACCCAGGGGTATTATGGCTATATGTTCTTTTTTGACAATGACGGCGTTATGCGCTATGAAATGCTCCTTGACGGATATAAAGCTGACCGTGTCCTTATGGACGGAGGGGAGATGATCTGCTGTGTCTCATCAAATCAGATCGGCCGGATTAACGCTCTGGGACAGGTGACGGAGCTGTATACCATGGACGGTTATGTGATGCACCATGATTTTAATTGGGGGAATGATGGAACTCTTCTTGTTCTCGCCACAAAAGAAAATGACCGGGACGATGCGGTTATGGACCGGGTGCTTGAGATTGACATGGATGCCGGAACTGTTGAGGAGATCATAAATCTCCAGTATCGTTTCCAGCGTTCAGCTTTTGGAGGAAAATTATGTGGTCAACAGCGGCGTGGCGAAAACTTATGGGAGTATGATTCTCAGGGCGAAATGATCCGGAGTTTTAGTTATGATACAACCTTCCAGGGGTATCGGGTCATGAAAGATGATTTTTTACAATATTGGTTCAAATAAGTGCTTGACGAATCTCTGTGAGAGTGGTATTATATAAAAGCTGTATGAAAATACGCGGACAACAAAGCAGAGTACTCACTCTCACCTTAGCATTCATTGGAGATGACTTGGGTTTATATTTAAGAGATTAACACGGTTATGACTTAAATGGTGAGTAGTATGCTGCTCACCATTTTTTTAGACATATGGAGGTGTCAATTATTAGCGATTTAATGATCAATGAGCAAATCAGGGATAGGGAAGTCAGACTGATCGGTGAGGACGGTTCCCAGCTTGGGATTATGTCGGCCAAAGAGGCGTACAAGATCGCCCGGGAGGCCAACCTGGACCTTGTAAAGATTGCTCCGACGGCAAAGCCGCCAGTATGCAAGATTATCGACTACGGCAAGTACCGGTACGAGATGGCGAGAAAAGAAAAAGAAGCGAAGAAAAAGCAGAAGACCATCGAAGTGAAAGAGGTTCGTCTCTCACCCAACATCGATGTTAATGACCTAAATACGAAGATGAATCAGACACGTAAGTTTATTACCAGCGGCAATAAAGTGAAAGTCAGCGTCCGTTTCCGCGGCAGAGAGCTGGCCCACACAGCTTCAGGTAAGGTTATCCTTGATCAGTTTGCTGAAAAATTGTCAGACATTGCAGTAATTGACAAACCTGCAAAACTTGAAGGTAGAAGCATGGTCATGTTTTTATCAGAAAAACGATGAATCTTTCGATATTGATATTAAGGAGGAATTAATAATGCCAAAAATGAAAACTAGCAAAGCAGCAGCAAAGCGCTTTAAAAAGACAGGTACTGGTAAATTAAAAAGAATGAAAGCTTACAAGAGCCACATTCTTACAAAGAAATCCACAAAGAGAAAGAGAAATCTCAGAAAAGCGATAATGACCGATGTAACTAATGTAAAGAACATGAAGAAGATTTTACCATATCTTTAATCTGAAGGAACGGAGGTACTGTAAGAATGGCAAGAATTAAAGGCGGATTAAACGCGAAGAAAAAACATAATAGAGTATTAAAATTGGCGAAAGGTTACAGAGGAGCCAGATCCAAACAGTATAGAGTAGCAAAACAGTCTGTAATGAGAGCGCTGGCTACATCCTACGCTGGACGTAAGGAGAGAAAGCGTCAGTTCAGACAGCTCTGGATCGCCCGTATCAACGCTGCAGCCCGTATGAACGGCTTATCCTACAGCAAGCTGATGTATGGCTTAAAGCTGGCTCAGGTTGAAGTAAACCGCAAGATGCTTTCCGAGATGGCAATTAACGACGCTGAAGGCTTCACAAAACTGTGTGAAGTTGCGAAAGCGAAATTGGCTTAATTTTCCTCCTGGAAGAACGCTGAGTATTAATTTCTTATAAAACCCTTGAATTTCAAGGGCTTTTCTCGTAAAAGACCAGATGGCGCTGTAAATCCTGAAACAGTGCCCCGGTTTTTGCCCCGGAGGTATGACCGTAAACGATGAGTGAACCACGAAAAAAAGGCCGCAGAGCCTATTTAAGTCATTATAAGAAAAAAGAAGATGGCGGCTATGCGTATACAGGAAAAATGTACACCTGTGAAAGCAGCGAGGACTATAAACACATAAAGTTGCGTCTGTGGCTCTTTGTGGGATGTATTTTTGCCTGTGTGGTGGCCGCCGGCTGCGTGTCTCCTCCGGGAGCTAACGGACAGATTTTTGTCCTTCTCCCCTATGTGGCAGGTTTGATGACAGCGGTAAGCCTTGTGTGGGCTATGTGCCGTCTGTCGGTGAGAGGCCCCGCTCTGGAGGAGCATGTGTATGAGGCCACGGCAAAGGCCATTCCTATACGGGCCATGGCCGTACTGATTCTTATGGTTTTATCCCTGGCGGGTCTTATTGTCTATGTATGTTTCAATGGATTTGAGGACAAGTTCATACACTTTTTAATATCATGTCTGACACAAGCTCTGAGTATTGTTTTTTGCCTCGCTTTGTGGCGATATATGAAAACGATATCATGGAGGGATGTTCCATCACAGAATTAATTGACAGACAGGAACAAAACATATATACTATTACAAAGTTGTTAATGATCAGCGGCGAGAGTCCGGCAATGGGGGTACCCCCATTGCTATATACAGCAGATTGCCTGCAATCTGCTGTATATATATAAATCCTGTCCGCTTTTCATAGATAAAAAGTAACTTATAAATCAGCTTTTGAGGCTGAATAGTTACAGAAAAAACAAGGAGGAAAAGAAGATGAAACTTTCCAAAAGATTTATGGCATTGTTTCTTGCTGCAGCAATGACATCTTCCATGTTTGCAGCGTGCAGCTCACCGGCAGCGAGCGGCGATACAAACAGTGCGGAATCTACATCCGGAACAGAATCTACAGGCGAATCCACGACAGGTGATTCCGCTGCTGCAGACGCTTCCGGCGAAACAAGAAGCGGGGACTCCAACACCCTTGTTGCGGCAAGCAACCATTTTGAGGGCAAATTCTCCCCATTCTTTGCGCAGAGCGCGGAGGATATTGACATTGTTGGTCTTGTAACACCCCCGATTCTCCAGGCCGACCGTGAAGGTTCTATCATTTACAACGGTATCGAAGGCGAAACCCGTAATTATAACGGAACCGATTACACATACTACGGTCTGGGAAATCTGGCAGTTACAGAAAATGAGGACGGATCTGTTTATTATGATATTACGATCCGTGATGATATCACTTTTGCCGATGGTACACCAATGACAATCGACGATGTGATTTTCTCCATTTATGTTCTCTGCGATCCGACTTATGATGGTTCGATTACACTTTATAGCCAGCCGATTCTTGGCCTTGAGGAATACCGCGAAGGTATGTCCCTTTTATCTGCGGCTATTGCGGCGGCTGGAGAAGATAATACAGATTTCAGCCTCTGGACAGAGGAACAGCAGACTGCTTTCTGGGATGCTGTCAATGACGGCGGCGTGAAGTTTGCGCAGGCCATTGTTGACGCATGTGTAGCACAGGGCCTTGCAGAAGATTCTAGTGATGTTGCTACAGCAGCGGCAAACTGGGCATATCCGGATCTTGCGGCAGATGCTACAGCTAAAGATTTCTTCATGGCTATCGGCGATGCTTACGGATGGAATTTCACAGCTATGGAAGCTGAGGGTTCCGGCACCGAGGGAACAGCTCTTTCTGACCTGATTCCTGAAGATGTATACAACTATTCTACAGAAGGTGTCAGCACCGGCAGCTCTGTAGATTACATCGAGGGTGTACAGCGTGTGGATGATTACACTGTACGTATTGTGGCAACAGAAGTTGCTGCGAACATGGTTTACCAGTTAGGTTTCTATGTTGGTTCCTTAAACTACTACGGTGATCCCGCAAAATATGACTATGACGCTCATCAGTTCGGCTTTGACAAAGGTGACCTTTCCACTGTCCGCGCGAAAACAACTGAGCCTCTCGGATATGGTCCGTATACATTCAGCGATTACAGCAACGGTACTGTATATCTGGATGCCAACCCATCCTACTTTATGGGCGAGCCTAAGATTGCTCATGTAAACTTTATTGAGACATCTGAGGATGACAAGACAACCGGTGTTGCTTCCGGTACCATTGATATCAGTGAGCCTTCCTATTCCACAGAAGTCCGCAATCAGATCACAGACTACAACGGCGGAGATGACAGCTTTGACGGCAGCGTGATCACTATGCGTCTCTATGACTTCCTTGGATATGGTTACATGGGTATCAGCGCTGACAACGTAAATGTTGCCGGTGATCCTTCTTCAGAGGCTTCCAAAGACCTTCGTAAAGGTATCAATACATTAATGGCTGTATACCGTGACGAGGCGATTAACTCCTACTACGGTGACACAGCGACAGTTATCAACTATCCGATCTCCGATACATCATGGGCTGCTCCTAGAGTAACAGATGACGGATATCAGGTAGCTTATTCTGTAGATGTTAATGGCAACCCGATCTACACAGAGGGTATGTCCACAGAAGAACGCTATGAAGCTGCAAAACAGGCTGCTTTAGGTTTCTTTGAAGCCGCAGGCTATACAGTAACCGACGGCAAGCTGACAGCAGCTCCGGAAGGCGCTAAACTTGAGTACGAAGTAAACATCGGCGCTATGGGTAACGGCGATCATCCGGCTTTCATGATGCTTACTAACGCCGCTGACGCTTTCGCGGAAATCGGCATGACACTGACGGTTACTGATATCAGCAACGCCGCAGACCTGTACGCGACTTATCAGTCCGGTGTGGCTGAAATGTGGTGTGCCGCATGGGGCGCAACGGCTGATCCGGATATGTACCAGTTATATCACAGCCTGGGAAGTACAAACTACTATAAGATCAACGATGCCGATCTTGATGAGATGATTCTTGCGGCTCGTCAGTCTACAGACCAGACATACCGCAGAGGCCTGTATAAAGCCGCTATGGATATTATCATGGACTGGGGTGTTGAACTTCCGATTTATCAGAGAAGTGAATGCTACATTTTCTCTACAGAACGTGTAAATACCAGCACTATTGCGCCAGATATGACACCTTACTGGGGTTGGATGAACGAGATTGAAACTCTTGAACTGAACTGATCTTATTCTTGATCCTCAGTGGCAGGGAATCGCTCCTGGCAGGGAGCGGTTCCCTTTTTTATAGTAAACGACAAATATATTTGTCGTTTACTATAAGCCCTCCGGGGGATGCGCACGATTTTTGCAGGGAAAGATCTGCGCTTTGCGCAGCAAAAATCGGCGCTGGAAAGGTCATAATAAAAATTATTATGACCTTTCCTATAAATCTAAACTCTGGCAGTATTTTTACAAATAATGTATCAATATTTTGAAATACTAACAGTGTCTTGTCTCATTCGCGTTTGGTTAAAGGGGGGCTTTGGCTGAACACGAATGAAACAAGGCACTGGGAAGACTAAAGTTAACACACCATAAAAGAAATGGAGCGGTTTCCATGAAGAAATTTATTATAAAAAGAATATTGATCTCCATCGTTATTCTTTTTTGCGTTACTTTTATTATATACGCGCTCATGCGGTGCCTCCCGTCTTCATTTGTGGAGAACAGGGCTATGACTCTGGCTCAGGCGCCAGGTGCCAAGCCTTATGAAGAGTGGCTGGAACAGTTAAACGCCAGCTACGGTCTGGATAAAGGCATTATTCCCGGATATCTCACATGGCTTGTGGGCGCTGTTCAGGGCGATTTTGGAGATAGTTGGGAATATACTGTGCCTGTACTTGAAAAATTCGGGGACGTTATCGGACTGTCTGTGGTCATGGGCGTTATTTCCTTTATTTTGCAGCTTATTATTGCCATACCTCTGGGTATTGTAGCGGCAACAAAGCAATATTCAAAACTGGACTACGGGATTACCGCAGGGGCTCTTGTAGGCATATCCCTGCCAACCTTTTTCTTTGCCACTCTGCTGAAACTTGTATTTTCCGTAAAGCTGGGATGGTTTGACCTGTATGGTCTTGTTGGACGAAATTACGCCCAACTGGATTCCATGGGCAAATTCCTTGATATGGCCCACCATCTGGTGCTGCCTATCGCTACCCTGGTTATTGTTTCCGTGGGTTCCCTCATGCGTTACACAAGAACAAATATGCTGGAAGTGTTAAACGCGGACTATATCCGCACAGCAAGGGCGAAAGGTTTAAGTGAACACGTAGTCATTTACCGGCATGCTTTCAGAAACACACTGATCCCTTTGGTGACTATCATTGGCGGTTCTCTGCCGGGCCTGCTCTCAGGCGCACTGATCACAGAGACACTGTTTTCCATACCGGGGATCGGATACACATCATACACGGCCATGGCCAACGGCGATATTCCATTTTCCATGTTTTATCTGACATTTATCGCCATTTTGACACTGGCGGGCAACCTGATCTCAGATATTTTATACGCTGTCGTTGACCCACGGGTGCGTATCGCGTAGAAAGGAGAAAGATTCATGGATGATAAAATTAAGAAAAATACTCAGGAAGAATTCTCCCTTAACGATGACCGCCGTGTGAAGGTGTTGTCTCCGGGAGCCATGGTGGCAAAACGGTTTTTCAGAAACCGTCTGGCTGTTGTGGGCCTGACCATGCTGATCATTATGTTTCTTTTTTCATTCCTTGGCGGAGTGATCAGCCCTTACGAGCAGGATCAGCAGTTTTATACCTATGAAGTTATGAACCAGGATTACGCCGGCGTGGTGGAAAATGACGATTTTCGCTACTCTATTGCCGACGGCCAGGAATTTGGCACGATCCTCCAGGCTCAGTTTTTGCTGGCGGCCAATAGTCAGGCTGAGTCCTTTGAATACAAGGATGTGACCTATGATCTGGCACTGGAAGGCCCTGATTTCTATACAATATCTTCCAACGGAACGATACTTGCCATTGCGGCAAAGGATATTGTTACCAGTGACAGCGGAGAAGATTTTTCATTTAATGTAAAACTGGAAGGCCTTCGCGCTTACACCAATGGGGAAACCTCTTTTTCTGCTGACGGCGTGGATTATACTTTAGACGAGGACGGCAACATTATGGAAGGCTCCAATGTTCTTGGAAGTATCAGCCGGTTTGTTGTATCCCCCATTGAAAACGGCGTGACAATTTCACGTACATTCAAAGAGCAGATCGCCGAAGCTATTGATCAGGACTTGAGTGAAGTTGATATTACCGATGAAAATGGCGAGACTCAGCATTTTGAACTGACCTACGCGCCGGAAAATAAAACCTGGACAATTATACGGGAAGAGGAGACTTATGTTTATGACCGGTATGCCTCACCTTCTGCACAGCACTGGCTTGGAACAGACGGCAACGGAATGGATATGCTTACCCGTCTTATGTATGGCGGCCGTATCTCTTTGGTTATCGGTTTCATTGTAGTGATCATTTCCGGTGTCCTTGGCATTATTATGGGCGGTATCGCCGGCTACTTTGGAAAATGGGTAGATAATTTGATCATGCGTATCGTGGACGTCTTCTACTGTATCCCACAGTTGCCCATGATTATTATTCTGGGTGCGGCCATGGATGCCATGCGTGTGGACCCCATGCTGCGTATGCTTTATCTCATGCTTATTTTAGGTTTCCTGAGCTGGCCATCCATTGCCCGCCTTGTCCGCGGACAGATATTGTCACTGAGGGAGCAGGAATTTATGACTGCCACAGAAGCCTGCGGTATCCGGGCAAGCCGTCGGATTTTCAGGCATCTGATCCCCAATGTTATCCCCCAGCTTATTGTTATCTGCACCATGAGCCTTGGTTCAACGATCCTGACAGAAGCTACACTTTCCTTCCTGGGTCTTGGTGTTAAGTTCCCGTTTGCTTCCTGGGGTAATATTATCAATGACGTTAACAACTCTTATGTACTGACCAATTACTTATTTATCTGGATTCCTGCAGGTATCTGCCTGCTTGTAACTGTACTTGGATTTAACTTCGTCGGCGACGGTCTGCGCGATGCGTTTGACCCGAAGATGAAACGGTAAGGGAGGCGAATTAAATGGCTAAAAAACAATCAGAAGGCTATCTTTCCGGTAAGGAGTCCCGCCGTATATCCAAAGAAAACCGACGGATCACCAATGAGCTGGAAAAGCAGCGCAAGCGCAAACATATACCGGAGTCAGAGTATGTAACGTCCATGCATGACTCTAAAAATGCCGTAGAGTTCGACAATCTTCACACCTATTTTTTCACCGACGCGGGTACTGTAAAAAGTGTGGACGGCGTGACCTTTGACGTTCCCATCGGAAAGACTGTAGGCGTCGTGGGCGAGTCCGGCTGCGGAAAGTCGGTGACAAGCCTCTCCCTGATGCAGCTTATTCAGCGGCCCCAGGGTCAGGTTGTGGAAGGGGCAATCCGCCTCAACCTTGGCGACAAGGCTATTGACGTGACAAAAGCGCCTTTAAGTGAAGTTCAGAAACTGCGGGGAAACTTTATGTCCATGATCTTCCAGGAGCCTATGACCTCCTTAAATCCGGTGTTCCGTATCGGCCAGCAGGTGGATGAAGTTATCGCTCTCCACGAGGGCGAAGGAAAGAGTAAGGAAGATATTAAAAAGAGGACCATCGAGCTTTTAGATATGGTTGGTATTGCCAATAGTGAAGGTGTATACCGTATGTATCCCCATGAGCTGTCCGGCGGTATGCGTCAGCGTGTTATGATCGCCATGGCTCTGGCCTGCAATCCGAGAGTCATTATCGCCGATGAGCCCACAACGGCTCTGGACGTAACGATCCAGGCGACGATTCTGGATCTTCTCCGCCGGTTAAAAGATAAGATCAATTCCTCCATTATGTTTATCACCCATGACCTTGGCGTGATCGCAGAAATGGCAGACTATGTTGTGGTTATGTATGCCGGCCGCGTGGTTGAAAAGGGAACTGTGGAGGAGATTTTTGAAAATCCTTCTCATCCTTATACTATCGGTCTTATGGCCTCCAAACCTGTAGTTGGAAAGAAAGTGGACAAACTTTATTCCATCCCCGGCAAGGTGCCAAACCCTATCAACATGCCGGATTACTGTTATTTTAAAGACCGCTGTGAAATGTGTCTGGACTGCTGCAGCGGCAAGTATCCCAATGAGGTCAGCTTATCCCCCACACATAAGGTGAGTTGCTATCGCTACTATGAAGGAAATCCTGGAGCGGTGTCTCTGGACGCTGTTACAGGTCAGGACCAGCAGAGAAAGGAGGAGAAATAATGGCGCAGGAAAAGACAGAGAAGAAATTGGATTATGAACCGGTGACTTATGATCCCCAGTATATTCTCATGGTCAATCATCTGAAAAAATACTTCCCTATTAAGGGCGGTATGGTTTCCCATACTGTGGGCCATGTCAAGGCTGTGGATGGCGTTACCTTCAATTTGAAGAGGGGCGCTACCATGGGCCTTGTAGGTGAGTCCGGCTGCGGAAAGAGTACCACAGGCCGCACCATTCTCCGCCTTTCCGGCGATAAGACTGACGGCCAGGTGCTTTTTAACGGCCAGGAAGTTTATGACCTGTCCTCGAAGGAAATGCGGGCTCTCAGACCGAAAATGCAGATTATTTTCCAGGATCCTTTTTCCAGCCTTTCTCCAAGACTTCCGGTAGGAGAGATTATCGGTGAGGCGGTTCGGGAACATAAACTTGTACCAAAGGCTGAGTTTAATGATTATATTGATCAGGTTATGGATAACTGCGGTCTTCAGCCATTTCATAAGGACCGTTATCCCCATGAGTTTTCAGGCGGTCAGCGCCAGAGAATCTGTATTGCCAGAGCATTGGCCTTAAATCCGGAATTTATTGTATGTGATGAGCCGGTATCCGCTTTGGACGTATCTATTCAGGCTCAGATCATTAACCTGTTAAAGGAACTTCAGGAAAAATATCATCTCACCTATCTGTTTATCTCACATGACCTGTCAGTGGTTGAACATATCTCCGATCATGTGGGCGTTATGTATCTGGGAAATCTTGTGGAATACGGCGAGACGGAAGATATTTTCCGTGAACCTCTTCATCCGTATACAAAGGCGCTGTTCTCAGCGATTCCAATCCCAGATCCAAAGGCAAAGATGAACCGTATCGTCCTTGAAGGTTCTATTCCCTCTCCTGCCAATCCTCCGGCGGGATGTAAGTTCCACACCCGCTGCCAATATTGCATGGAGCGGTGTAAGAGCGAAGTGCCGGTACAGAAAGAAGTGGAACCGGGACATTTTGTAAGATGTCATCTTTATGACAAATAACAGTGAAACATCTATGGATACAGCTTTGACAGGGCTGCTGCTTTTGGGCAGCGGCCCTGATTTGTAAAGGAGAATTCAATGGAAGACGAAAGGGATGAAATAAACATTATCCATGACGAGGGGGAAGATATTTCAGACCAGGGGCCAAAAATGATCCCCAATACAGAGCTGACGCCCAAAGAGCGGCGGTGGGTCATTCTCGGCGCGCTGTCAGGCGCTCTGCTCATTGGCCTTGCTTTTATTGTGGGACTGGGGATCATTATTGCTCTCATGGTGATTTTCTGGACGTAAATACATTTTTTGCGGGGCTGCCCTGGGGCGGCCGCCATGTATCAATGAAAAAATTCTTGACAAATTTGTTTAAAAGGTCTAAGATATATTCATATTCCTCCTTAGCTCAGTCGGTAGAGCATTCGGCTGTTAACCGAAGTGTCGCTGGTTCGAGCCCGGCAGGGGGAGTGTTTGAAAACCCGTAAATGTTTTTGTTTACGGGTTTATTTTATATCGAAGGAAACCGTGTTCCCTTCGATATAAAATAACGCTCCGCGCAGATCCGCACTGCGGCGGAGCGGAAGCTGTTGCTGGCGCAACCCGCCGCAGGCGGAGAATCCTGCCTGGCAGGATTCTTTTTTTATGTCAAAAAAGGAGGAGATAAGAATGATAAAAATGTTTAAAACCTTAGATGGCCAGATCAGGCAGATCGAAAGACTGGAGCCGGGAAGCTGGATCAGCGTCACCGCTCCCACTGAGGCGGAAAAAGAGTATCTGATCCGGGAAATCGGCATTACTCCCGAATTTGTCCAGGCTTCGTTGGATGAAGAGGAAAGCTCCCACATTGATTATGACGACGAATCTGATCAGACGCTTGTGATCATTGACTGTCCCTGTACAGAAAAATCTGACGTCAACTATGGCAATATTACCCTCCAATATTCCACCATGCCTCTGGCTATTATTTCCATGAAAGGTTATATTATTACCATTTCATTGTATGAGAATATCAGTATCCAGGACATGGAAAACGGAAAAGTCAAAGGCGTGCGGACGGAATTGCGGACGCGGTTCTTGCTGATCCTGTTATTCCGTATCTCCCAGAGATATCTTGTATGCCTTCGTGAGATTGACCGTCTCTCCTCCTTTACAGAGAAAAAGCTTCACAAATCTATGCAGAATAAAGAGCTAATCCAGATGCTGGGGCTGGAAAAATCCCTGGTATACTTTTCTACATCTCTGAAAGCGGACGAGGTGACTCTGACAAAGATTACCCGGGGCAAATTGATCAAACTCTATGACGATGACCAGGAGCTTCTGGAGGATGTTCTCATTGAGATCCATCAGGCTATGGAGATGTGTAACATTTACTCCAATATTCTATCCGGAACTATGGACGCTTTTGCCTCTGTGATCTCAAACAACTTAAACATTGTTATGAAAGTTTTAACGGTGATCACCATTGTTATGGCGATTCCCAATATTATATTTAGTTTTTACGGCATGAATGTCACCGGGCTTCCTGTATCTGTCTGGTGGTTTCCAACAATGCTCGCAGTAGTCGCCTGCCTTGTGGCTACCATTATTTTCATTAAAAAAGATATGTTTCACTGATTTTTGATAACAGTTTAGTGATCAGGGATGGGCAAGGGCAACTCATTGCATGAGGAGGGGCTATGGAAGTAAAAAAACAAAAAGCGGCTATTCGTCCGGTTCCCGGACGGAGCCGTGAGGCGGAGGAGGAACAACTGAAAATCATTACTGGCATCGCCGGTGAGAATCTTTTAAAGGCGGAGGAGGAATTGTCCGGCCTTTCCGGTCAGCTTCATGATCTGATGGAATCCTACGGGCCAAAGGATAAAGAAGCCCTTTCAATGATCCACAATACCCAGGTGATGTATTCGCAGAGCCAACGGGCCCTTCTCCGGTGCAGGAAAGCCCGGCAGAAACCTTATTTTGGCCGCATTGATTTTAAGGATGACGGACGGGATCAGGAGGAGTCCTATTATGTAGGCCGGGTGGGGATCGCAAAATCCCTTTCAGAACCTGTGGTCATCGACTGGCGGGCGCCTGTGGCTTCCCTTTATTATGACAATACTTCCGGCCGCTGTTCTTACACAGTGAAAAATGAGGGCACCTATGAGGTGGATCTGCGCCTTAAACGGACCTATGAGATTGAAAACGACCGTCTGATAGATTTTTTTGATTCTGATGTGGTGGCCAACGACGCACTTTTGACTAAGTATCTGGCGAAAAATAAGACGGCGGTGCTGGGAGAGATTATTGCCACTATCCAGGCAGAGCAGAACGCCATTATACGAAAATCGCCGAAAATGAACCTGATCGTCCAGGGGGTGGCCGGATCGGGGAAGACGACGGTGGCAATGCACCGCATTTCCTATATTTTGTACAATTATGAGGAGGACTTTCGCCCTCAGGATTTTTATATTATCGGCAGCAATGAGATTTTGCTCAACTATATTACAAGCGCCCTGCCGGATCTTGATGTGTATGGGGTTCGCCAGATGACTATGGAACAGTTGTTTGTCCGTCTTCTTTACGAAGACTGGAATCCTAAGCTCCATAAGATCTGCCCGGTGAACAATGCCGGTGACGTTAAAGGAAGCAGCGCGTGGTTTAAGGATCTGGAAGATTTTTGCGCCGCCTTCGAGACGGCGTCCATTCCCAGGGAAGAGGTTCGTCTTGAGAAAAACCGTGTTGTTCTTATGGACCAGCCGTCTATTGAGAGACATATTTATGACCAAAGGGGCCTTTCCACTCAGGAAAAAATCAACAGGCTGAACGCTATTCTTATGTCAAAACTGGAAAATGAAATGGCCGGAAAATATGTGACTTATCCCGATGGGGAGCGAAAGGCGCTGATACGCCAGTACCGGCAGCATTTTGGAAAAAAGGTATGGAGAGGCTCCATTTTTTCCGTTTATGAAGACTTTCTGGCCGCTCAGTCGGACCGGGGAAAGGATATTCCCCATCATGAAGAAAATGTTTTTGACCTTTATGATCTGGCGGCTCTGGCCTACATTTATAAGCGGATTAAAGAAACCGACGGTATTTCGGAGGCCAGCCACGTGATCATTGACGAGGCACAGGATTTTGGAATGATGGCCTATCAGTCCCTTTATTACTGTATGCGGGACTGCTCCTACACCATCATGGGCGATGTTTCCCAGAATATTCATTTTGGACACGGACTTAACGACTGGGAGGAATTGAAAGCACTTATGCTCCCAGACGGGCGGGAAGGTTTTTGTCTTCTGAAAAAAAGTTACCGCAATACTGTTGAGATTTCAAAATTTGCCACTGACATTTTGTGCCATGGCAATTTTGCCGTTTATCCGGTGGAGCCTGTTCTCCGCCACGGCCATTCTGTAAATATACTTCAATGTTCAGATGAGGCCCATATGGTTTCTGAGACAGAGAGGACCATCCGAAAATGGCAAAATGAAGGCCGGGAGACCATAGCTGTGATCTGCCGGGATATGGATGGGGCTAGAGCGGTCAGCGACATGCTGGGGCAAAATCTGGCCCTGGCCGACAGTGACCCCAAGACAGCAGGCTTTTCCCAGGGTGTCATGGTACTCTCGGTAGAATATACCAAAGGTCTGGAGTTTGACGGCGTCATTCTCTATGATCCCAGTGGGGATCATTATCCCCCGGCAGATCAATATGTGAAGCTTTTGTATGTGGCAGCCACCCGTGCCCTCCATGAGCTGACGGTGGTCCATAAGGGTGATCTTACAGATCTGATCCGGGTTCCCGCAAAAGAAAAGTCTATGGCCCTGCTGGAAAATCAGGCGGCTAAAGAGCCGGCGTCACGCCGGGAACGAAGATTGCATAAGGTGCCGGCTGAGTTACCTGAAAATGGTCATAGGAGGGATGGACAGCCTTTCCAAATAGCCGGGGAGGAGATAGAAAGCAAAGGCAGAAGCCGGATTTTACGTCCGGATGTGAAAGAGCGCCCGGTGAATCCCTCACTATGGCATTTCGGAGATTGTCCAAAGATCAGTTCCCTGCAGGCTCAGAAAAACTGTGTCCTGGCTCTCACACATGCCCCCCAGGGCGCCATAGATTTACCCATCCGAAGTCTGAAAAAGACAAAGAAATCCCTATATCTTTCCAGCGGCCAGGGCACCCTGCGTCTGACCCCGCTTGCTCCGAATATGATCCGGGTCCAGTTTAAAAAAGGGGAGATCGGGCCTTTTAAGGGAGGCTTTTGGGAGCGGGCAGTCCAAGTACCGCCTGTATGGAATGTCAGAGCTGGAAAATCAGTGATCCAGGTGGAGACTAAAGATTTGATCGTTTCTGCAGATAAAAGAACCGGGGCTCTTTCATTTTTGGATAGGGACGGAAAAATACTGGTTGCTGAGAATCCTAAAATCCCCCGGTGGATCGGCGGGGAAAACAGAGAGCAGACCTGGAATTACTTTGACTGGGAAAAAAATGAGAAAATTTACGCCAAGGGCATTCTCCCGGATGACCGGGAGCGGATGAATAATAAGGCGAGATATATCAGCTTCGGAGGAATGAAGATGCGCATGCCCCTGGTATTTTCCGACCGCGGTTATGGCATCGGCGTGGCCGGGGAGCAGACCGTCATGTGCTGCGCCATCCCCATGTACGGTATGTATCTGTACGCTGACGGAAAGGATGAGGTGGATTATTATTTTATTTACGGAAAAACCTATGAGGGGATTCTGGAGCTGTATAAAATGCTGGGATAGCCTAATGTTTTGGAAAAGTCAAAAATAAAGGGGGTGAGATCTTTTGCTCCCGACATTATTATACATAATGAACGCCGTCCTTTGAATACTCTGGTTGAAAAACTTCAATCTGCTGTATAAGAAAGCAGGAGTGATCATAAATGAGTGGACCCGAAAAGAAAAAAACAGCAACTAAAATTTATCATTATATTTTCTGGGCGTTAATCCTTGTGCCTGTGGCGGTGGCTGCGATTTTTCCGGTGACAGGTCCCTATGTTCTTCTGGATGAAGGATGCGTAGCTCTTGTATTTCTTGCCGCAGCCCTTTACCTGGCAATATTTTTATGCCAGTCCTTTGACAAGAGAAAAAAGAAAAGGGCATTGATTATCGGCATCGTATGCGTTTTGATTTTTTCGCTTTTAGGGTTTTGGTTTGGGAGAAATGTAGTTTTAGACGGCGTACAGGGGACCCAGATCGTTACTGTCACCGATATTGAGGTTGGAAAAAGGCTGGGAAATAAGGGCCGCAGGGCCGACTATTTTCTCAGTGGAACAGCCAACGGACAAAATCAGATCCAGGTGAAAATATCCCGAAAGGATTATGATCGCTTGGGCAAAATAGACAGGATAGCTATGGAGTATTATCCTCACACCCGAAGGGTTGTCCGTTTCTTATGATTCCCGTCGTCGAAGGTTTATATATTTACGCCTGCGATCCCAAATTGGGGGAAGCGCTGCTTCAGGCGGCAGGACAATAATGGAAATATAAATATTTTGAAAAGGAGAATGACCATGTTAGAAGTTCAGATGAAAGCACCAGATTTTACACTTTTAGATAAAGACGGGCAGGAGGTACGGCTGTCTGATTTTCTTGGGAAAAAGATCGTCCTTTATTTTTATCCTAAAGACAACACACCCGGATGTACCCGCCAGGCATGCGCATTTGCAGCCAATTACCAGCAGTTTAAAGATAAGGATATTGTGGTTATCGGTATCAGTAAAGACAGCGTGGCGTCCCATCAGAAATTTGCCCAGAAGTATGACCTGCCATTTATTTTGCTTTCTGATCCGGAACTTCAGGCTATTCAGGCTTATGATGTGTGGAAAGAGAAGAAACTTTATGGCAAGGTGAGCATGGGAGTAGTACGCACGACCTATATTATTGATGAGCAGGGAAATATTGAAAAGGCGATGCCAAAGGTAAAACCTGATACAAACGCTGCCGAAATCCTGGCCTATCTTGCAGGAGAGTAAAAGATGCGGATTATTATTTCTCCGGCTAAAAAGATGAATCCAGACACAGATAGTATTGCCTGGCGTGATCTGCCGGTTTTCCTTGACCGGACAGAGAAGATTTTCGCCAAAATGAAAGATATGTCCTATGAGGAATTGAAAAAGCTGTGGAAATGTAATGATTCCATTGCGGCTTTGAATGTTGACCGTCTTGCATCTATGGATTTGCGTAACGGCTTGACGCCAGCAGTGCTTTCTTATGAGGGAATCGCCTATCAATATATGGCGCCAAAGGTATTTACCGATAAAGAATTTGCCTATATCCAGGCTCACCTTCGCATTTTATCCGGATTTTACGGTATTTTAAAGCCATTGGACGGTGTGACTCCGTACCGTCTGGAAATGCAGGCAAAGCTTAGCATTGGCCCGGCGAAAAATCTTTATGACTACTGGGGAAGCCTCATTGCGCGGATTCTTTTTGAAGAAACGGACTGTATTGTAAACCTGGCCTCTAAAGAATATTCCCAGTGCGTTTCAAAATATGTGCCTGGCTCTGCCCGTTTCATTACCTGTGTGTTTGGCGAGGAAAAAGATGGGAAAGTGGTGGAGAAGGGAACAAAATGTAAAATGGCCCGGGGCGAAATGGTGCGCTATATGGCTGAAAGGCAGATTGCCGATCCGGAGGATATCAAATCTTTTGACCGGCTGGAATACCGGTTTGATCAGGCGCGTTCCGATGATAAAAATTGGGTTTTTTTGAAGGGTGACCATCAGAAAAACTGACGCAAGACTATATGGCAGTAACTTTTGATCTGGGATATAGAGGAATCCTCCGGGATTGATATAGCTACAGAGGCTATCCTGGAAGATGGACACATGCTGTCCGGAAAAACGGCTGCGGGTCAGACAAACCCTTCCGGTAAAGGTATTGACATCCCTCCCCACATTTATTAATATGTGTGTTACAGGCACAAAAATACGGCTGCTTTTCTGGATTTGAGAAAGGTTGCTGACTGTGTATACATTATGAAAGTAGAGGATTGTTAAGGATGAAAATCGCGGTAACATATGACAATGGAAATATTTTCCAGCATTTTGGAAGAACAGAGTTTTTTAAGGTTTACGACGTTGAGGATAATAAGATCGTTTCCAGCGAAGTGATCGGTTCCAACGGCACAGGCCATGGCGCTCTTGCGGGACTTCTGGCAAACCATGGCATTGATGTACTGATCTGCGGTGGTATTGGCGGCGGAGCCCAGGCGGCTCTGTCTGAGGCTGGTGTGGAACTGGTGGCCGGAGCATCAGGTGATGTGGATCAGGCGGTGGAATCTTATCTTAAAGGAGAACTGGAATCTACAGGCGCCAACTGTGATCATCATCACGGCGAAGGACATTCCTGCGGCGATCATGGCTGCGGGCACCATGAGGAAGACAACGCCTGTGGTGATAGCTGTGGAAGCGGCTGCGGCGGCGGATGTGGTTCGCATCCGGTGATAGAGGGCCGCAATGTAGGAAAGACATGCCGGGCTCATTATGTAGGTACATTTAACGACGGCACACAGTTTGATTCATCTTATGACAGGGGCGAGCCCCTTCAGTTCGTTTGCGGTGTAGGCCAGATGATCCGGGGATTTGACGCGGCTGTGGCGGATATGGAAGTAGGAGAGATTGTCAACGTGCATATCATGCCGGAGGATGCTTACGGCCCAGCAGACCCCAATGCTATTCTGACTTTTGAGATTGAGCAGCTTCCGGGGTCTGAGGATCTGGAAGTGGGACAGAAAGTTTACCTGGCCAACCAGTACGGCCAGCCTTTCCAGGTAAAAGTAACGGCAAAAGATGAGAAGACGATTACTCTTGATGCCAACGATGAGATGGCCGGAAAAGAGCTGAATTTTAAAATTGAGCTTGTAGAAGTGAAGTAACAAAAAGGACAATATACCTGTTCATATAATGAAGGCGGCGGAATGGTCAGCAAACCTTTCCGCCGTCTTTGTCATATAATAGGATTTACAGATACAGTTCGCACTGTTTTCTTTCGGTACAGACTTTAGAGAGCATGCCGGCCACAGCGGACAGCATGGCGTTGTTAACCTTTCTGGCAGATTTCGGACAGTTGGATACACAGCGCATACATGAAATACATTTGCCGCCATCTACGATTGCCGGATCTTTCAGATCAATGGCCTGGACCGGACATTTTCTGGCACACAAACCGCATTTAACGCAGTCGTGAGTTGGCGCGGGCACCATACCGCCGCCGCCGATCTCTTTATAAGGGCGGTTTCCCGGAATTACCGGTGAATCTGTTGCGCCAGACCTGATTTTTTCAAGAATTTTTTTGCCGAACAAGGACAGCTCCTGGGTATCTTCTGTGTCAGGACGGCCTTTGGCAAACTGGCGGGCGATGGAATGCTCGGCAATGGCGGCTACCGCGCCGATTACTTTAAAGTCTGAGGCCGTTGCGATGTCTTCCAACTCGGTTAAAGTATCTTCATAAGCCCGGTTGCCGTAAACACAGACGAGAACCGCTCTGGCGCCGCTGCCTTTAATATGGGCCAGGCGGGCCGCTGCCACAGCCGGAACACGTCCGCCGTAGGACGGTACCGCGATCACGGCCACATCATCGCCGGAAATAACACTATCGGAAAAATCTGCCGAAGGATCAGTCAGGTCGATAAACTGGAAATCTTCAGACAGCTCTTTGGCAATCATGTCAGCGACTTTTTTTGTTCCCCCTGTGGGGCTAAAACAAATTTCATAAAGTTTCATATGTATGTCCTCCATTCTGTAAAAATACATAGCTAAGTCGCAAAAGAGGTTTCGCCAATGGCGTAAACCAGGCTGCAGTTTTTTTGAAAATATATGCTTTTCCTTCTTGCCCTGCAGACGGCCAAATCTTATAATATTCTTTAGAACACCGGATGGCTGCCGGTACTTTAAACAATGGAAATTCAGCAAGATAAGATCAGATATGGAATGTGATATGCTGATACTATCATCAGTTTAACATAGGCGCTGATACAGAGTCAAGAGTTGTTACATTGGCCGCTGGACGTAAGTTGGGAAAAGACGGATTGTTTTCAGTCCGGAAAAAGGGAGGAACATTTATGAGATACCGAGATTTGGGAAAGACAGGACTTAAAGTCAGTGAGATTGGCCTTGGTGCTGAATGGCTGGAGCGGCACAATGAGGCGGAGGTCAGGGAAGTGATCCGCTGCTGTGAAGATTATGGGATCAATCTTTTAGACTGCTGGATGTCGGAGTCAAATGTCCGGTCCAATATTGGAAAAGCACTGGAAGGACACCGGGATCGGTGGATCATCCAGGGACATTTCGGCTCCACATGGCAGAACGGCCAGTATGTGCGCACAAGGGAAATGGATAAAGTCCGGGAAGCTTTTGCAGATCTGCTTACCCGTCTTCGCACGGATTACATTGACCTTGGAATGATCCATTTTGTCGATGAAGAAGTTGAGTTTCATCAGGTGATGGCGGGCGAGTTTGTAGAATACGTCCGGGAGCAAAAAGAAAAAGGTGTCATCCGCCACATTGGCATGAGTACCCATAATCCCAGAGTTGCCAAGCTGGCGGCGTTAAGCGGTGTGGTGGAAATGATTTTGTTCAGTATTAACCCGGCCTTTGATCTTCTTCCTGCAAGTGAGGATCTGAACGATTATTTCGCGGAAAGTTACGAGGAAGGCCTGCGGGGCATTGACCCGGAAAGGGCGGAACTTTACAAAATCTGTGAGCAGAGAGGCGTGGGGATTACAGTGATGAAGGGTTATGGCGGCGGCCGGCTGTTTTCTGAAAAAACATCTCCCTTTGGGGTGGCGCTGACGCCGGTCCAGTGTATTCATTACGCGCTGACCCGGCCGGGGGTAGCCAGCATTCTCACCGGCTGCGATACTCCCGATCATGTAAAAGCTGCGGCGGCTTATGAGACGGCCACTGAGGAGATGAAAGATTATGCCACCGTTTTGGCCGGAGCGCCCTGCCACGCTTACAGCGGCCAGTGTACCTACTGCGGCCACTGCGCTCCATGTCCGTCCGGTATTGATATTGCCATGGTGAACAAATTATATGACCTGGCCGTTATGCAGACGGAAGTTCCGCCTGCGGTCCGGGCCCACTATGAAGGCCTTGGGGCTAATGCCGGCGACTGTATAGCCTGTCATGGCTGTGAAACCCGCTGCCCTTTTAAAGTGCCTGTGGCAGAGCGGATGGAAAAGGCGAAAGCTCTTTTTGAAGGCTGAATCTGAATACAGGAGGTAATATTTTCATGGCACTTTACGCCCTGGGGGATCTCCATCTCAGCTTTCAGGCTGACAAGCCTATGGACAGCTTTGGACGGGTATGGAAACATCATGAGCGAAAAATTGAAAAATATGTGAATCAGATTGTAAAGCCAGAGGATACTCTTGTTCTCACCGGCGACCACTCCTGGGGGAGAAAACTGGAGGAATGCCGGGAGGATCTGGCCTTTATTGAAAATCTTCCGGGACGCAAGATCCTTCTTAGGGGCAACCATGACATGTTCTGGGATGCGAAAAAGACAGAGCGGCTGAACCGGGAATTTTCTCCCAGGCTGTTTTTTCTTCAGAATAACTTTGCGGTATACAAAGATTATGCTTTAGTAGGCACTAAAGGATTTGCTTTTGAGGGGCCGTTTTATGTAAACTATAGAGGGCAGATTATCGGCTGGGATGAGGAACGGCAAATCCAGGCGAAAAAGCTGGTAGATCGGGAAATGACCCGTCTCAGGGAATCTTTCCGCCTGGCATACGGCGCCGGCTACCGGAAGTTCATCATGTTTCTCCATTATCCGCCCACCAGCGTTCTGGAAAAGACATCGCCCTTTACAGAAATCGCCAGAGAGTATGGCGTTGAGACGGTAGTTTATTCCCACTGCCACGGGGAGAGCCGCTTTGGGGACAGTATCCGCGGGGATTTCCAGGGGGTTCACTATATACTTGTGTCAGGAGACTATCTGAACTTTCACCCCGCTCTTGTCAAAGAGTGATGAGCAATTCAGATCAAAAAAACAAAGGGTGATGAGCGGTCCGGCTCAAAAAACTCAAAGAGGGACGAGGGATCCAGCATAAAAGTACAGGAAGATGGGGAGGTGCAAAAGTTATGGCTTCGGATAAAACTCAGGAGCTTTACCGGCTGCTTTTGGAAAAAGGCTATCCCACAGAATTTTGCCGGGAGGTCGCTTATAAATATATGAATACAGATTATACTGCGATCCGGATGATCGGCTATCTCTACAGGATCACCAATCCGAGAATAGAGGATCTGGTAGATGAAATGCTGGCGATTTTAAGTGACAGGGACGCGATTATGAAGAAAAAGGAAATGGAGCAGGCCCAGTCTGTGATCAATGACGTGTATAGAAACGGTCTTTAACGAAAAAATAGAGAATAGGACGGCTTTAGAACTGCCATAATGGGAAAAAGAGGTTATAGTGTATAGAGGAGGGACAGTTATGTGTACATGTATCACTTATGAAAACGGCGATTTTTATTTTGGACGGAATCTGGATCTGGACTGCTCTTTTGGAGAGAAGGTGACAGTGACTCCGAGAAATTTTTCGTTGAATTTTTGCAAATCTCCGCGGCTTGAGCATCATTATGCCATGGTAGGGATGGCCTCGGCCGCTGACAGTTTCCCTCTCTATGCGGAGGCCATGAATGAAAAGGGGCTGTGTATGGCTGGACTGAACTTTCCAGGCAATGCCCTTTACCAGGAAGCCTGCGGCGAGGGAATCGAAGTGGCTTCTTTCGAGATCATCCCCTGGATTCTGGCAAGGTGTGCCACAGTGGCCCAGGCCAGGGACTATCTATCACAAATGCGTGTTATAAACACGTCTTTCTCCCCGCAGATGCCTCCGGCGCCTCTTCACTGGATGGTGGCGGATCGGGAGAACTGCCTGGTCATCGAGGCTGTCCGCCATGGACTTAAAATTTATGACAATCCCTATGGCGTTTTGACGAACAATCCGCCCTTTGATTATCATCTGATGAATATGAATAATTATCTGAACCTGACGCCCCAATGCCCGGACAACCGTTTTTCGTCAAAATTGAATTTAAATTCCTACGCCCAGGGTATGGGAGCCCTGGGACTGCCGGGGGATGCCTCCTCGGCGTCCCGCTTTGTCCGGGCCGCGTTCTTTAAGTGGAACTCGGTTTCTAAAAAGGATGAGGCGTCCAATGTGTCCCAGTTTTTTCATATCCTTGACGGCGTTGCCATGATCCGGGGCTCAGTGATTACAGAGGAAGGTAAGTATGATATCACCACATATTCCTGTTGTATGAACACCCGGACAGGAATGTACTATTATAAGACTTATGATGATAGCTGTGTTCGCCAGGTGGATATGTATGGGGAGGATTTGGAGGGTGGAGCGCTGGTGTTTGTGTAGGGGGAGGGGGATTGGAGAATGCACGCTATTAACGAGCTGATATTATTATATAACGAATTGGAAGATGATGATTTTTACAAAAACGCTGCCGCGCAGGTACTTAAAAATTTGGAGCAGGTGCCGTTTTTAAGCACTTATGAGCTGGCAGATCTGTGTTATGTATCGCCGGCCACGATTTTGCGCCTGAGCCGGAAACTTGGATATGATTCTTATGGGGATTTCAAACTGTCTGTAGGGATGGATCTAAAAGAAGTCCAGGACAATATATTGTTTTCTTACGGAGAACTTGAGTGGGATCATCAATATATGAGCCGGGGCCTGGACTATATTGAGGATACATTTAAAAGAATACGGGAGGATGTCTCCGATGATGTCGTTCTGGCCGCGGCAAAAGCCTTTCTAAAAGCTGACCAGATCTGTTTTATCACAGCGGTGGGATCGTCATTCCTCAGAAACTTTCAGATGCGGCTGATTTTATCTGGAAAAGATGTATGCGTATTAAAAAGTGAAAAAACTCAGGAAGACTATACTGTTCATGTAAAGCCGGGAACTCTGGTTTGTGTAGTGGAAATGATGTATTCCCACAAATTTGACATACTGCTTGAAAAACTTAGATCCAAGGGAGGCTTTGTCGTGTATATTTCTAACCATTTTCTGGAACAATGTCCGGACAATATGGATTTATATATTGGCTTTCATGGATCGGCTTTCCGCAGAGACGGACTTGGGATAGAGGCTATATTGGCCGCGATCTCGGTCGCTTATACCCATGAAAGAACGCTTAAATAAAATAAGTTGTTGAGAATAATCCTGTGCTGGTATGTTTAATACTGGTACAGGATTTTTGCTTCTCATTGGGAAGCAAACATTCTCATGGAGACCATCGCAGAATAAAGGGGATATGTTACAATAAGTGTGGAAAGAGTGTTGAAAGTAAAGGAGAGAGGGGGATCTGCTAAGTGTCGCGTGCATGTGTTTTTGATATTCAGCCCTATTCTATTCACGATGGGCCGGGAATACGAACAACGGTGTTTCTAAAAGGATGTCCGTTAAGATGTCTTTGGTGCCATAATCCTGAATCTAACGAATACTATCCACAGCTTATGTATTATGGGGTAAAATGTGTTGGCTGTGGGGCCTGTGTTTCTTCTTGTCCATCTCAGGCGATCACCTATGTGGATGGAAAAGTAAAAACAGACAGAAAGCTGTGTAAAAACTGTGGAGTGTGTGTACAGAGCTGTCTGTATAAAGCAAGAGAGATTACCGGAAAAGACATGTCGGTGGAAGAAGTCTACGAAAAAGTGCTTTCTGACAAAATGTTTTTTGACCATTCGGGAGGAGGAATCACTGTCAGCGGCGGGGAACCACTGGTTCACAGTGAATTTGTCGGGGAATTGCTTGAAAAATGTCATAGAAACGGTATCCACACCGCTATAGAGACCTGTGGTTATGCCGCAAAAGAGGGGATCAAAAAGGCGTTGAAATATGCAGACCTTGTTCTTTATGACCTGAAAGCCATGGACCCCGGACTGCACGAAAAACTGACCGGACGTGATAATTCCATTATTTTGGATAATTGTAAAATGATTCTTCATGAAATGAAAAAAAATATGGTGATCCGCATACCGGTTATTCCGGAATGTAATGACACGAGAGAAAATCTTGAAGCAACAGCAAAGTTTGTGAAGAACAATCTTGGTTCAGATATACCCATCCATTTACTTCCATTTCATCTTTTGGGGGATTCTAAACTGGACAGTCTGGAAAGTTCAAAAAAACGGTTGGATATACAGCCGCCATCAGATGCTGCCATGGAAAAAATAAAAATTTTTATGGAAAGTTTAGGCGTTAACGTTCAGATTGGCGGAGCGATGTAAAGGAGGATTATTGATTATATGACCGAACGTGTAAAAAAAATGAGGGCTGCACTTAAACGCAAACCTCAGATCTGTATCAACATTTTTAAAATTACACAGGAAACTTACGCGGCCATGCAGGGGGAGCCTGCAGAGCTTTGCCGGGCGCAGGCAATGTATAATATTTTAACTCAGATTCCTATTTTTATTCAGGAAGGGGATTTGCTGGCAGGCAATGGCGCCGGAACGCCGGGCGGCCTGGAGATTGATATTGCCAACGGGATCTGGGATGAGTACGAGATAAAAATGCTTCGGGAAGACGGATATACTTTTGATGAAAGAGATGAGCCGGTTCTCTATGAGCTTAATCGCACCGTGCCTCCCTACGGACTGAATGACGGTATGGGAGCGGCTCTGGATGATAACAGCTACCTGATGCCTTTTTTGTATTCCGGCATGGGATTATCCCGGTGGACAAGCCGAAAGAGAGGCCGCCAGAATATGTCCTGTAATGCTCAGGGGGGATTAAGTCTGTCTCCGGCACACGCCCTTGTCTGCCTGGATTATAAGACTGCGCTAAAGACCGGGGTTAAAGAAATGGTGGACGAATGTGACCGTCAGTTAAGTAAAATCCGCTTTAATTCTATAGAAGATTATGAACATAGCGTCTATATTAGATCGATTAAAATCGCCCTCAGCGGACTTTTAGAGTATGGAAAACGTTATGCCAAACTGGCCCAGGAGATGGCGGAAAAGGAGAAAGACATAAAACGCCGGGAGGAACTTTTGACGATGGCTCAGACTTGTGAGCAGGTTCCGGCTTATCCTGCAAGAAATTTCAGAGAGGCTTTGCAGATGTATTGGTTTATTTTTTCTGCGGTGGCCTGCCCTAATGCGGTTCTTGGCATGGGACGGCTTGATCAGTTGTTATATCCCTACTACGAAAAGGATATTGCCGAGGGGAGGATTACTGATGAGGAAGTGCTGGAATATCTGGATATTTTGCGGATCAAGGATATGGAGCTGGGTTCTGTGACAAGCAAGGACCACCGGGATGTTTCTGATGGGGAAGCCCGCTGGCACAATGTGGTTATCGGCGGGGTCAAAACGGATGGAACTGACGCCACAAACCGTCTGAGTTATTTAATTTTGGACGCAATTATGGATTGTCCAACGCTCCATCACACAGTGACAATCCGCGTGGCGGATTCCACGCCGAGAGATCTGATTATCAAGGGACTTGAATGTGTTAAAGCAGGTTTGAGTATGCCGGCTTTTGTAGGTGATAAATCCTATTTGAAGTATTTTGAGCTAAACAATGTGCCTGTGGAATGGGCCAGAGATTATGTGTTGACCGGATGCCTTGACGCTAATCTTCCAGGGAAATCAAGATCATTAAACTGCAGTATGTTTATTGTGCCGATGTGTCTGGACGTCTTTTTAAATCAGGGCATCGACCGTAATACAAAACTTCAGCTTGGCCATGCCGTGGGAGATTTGGATCAATGGAAAACTTATGAAGAATTTCTTGAGGCGTTTAAATATGAATTTAAGTATTTTATTGAACTTTTTGCCCAGCGGTGCAATCTTATGCTTTCGGCGATTCAGAAATACTTTCCAGATCCGGCAAAAACCGCTTTTATGTACAGAGGGATTGAAGATGGTGTGGATTTCCAGGAAAAACAGATGCCTTTTGAAAACGCCGGAGTTTTCAGCCCGGTGGGGATGGTCAATCTTGGAAACTCGCTGATGGCTATTAAGAAACTGGTTTATGAACAGAAAGTTGTTTCATTATCTGAAATGAAGAAAGCTCTGGATGCAAACTGGGAAGGCTATGAGATGTTGCAGCGTATGTGCCTGAACGTTGATAAATATGGCAATGACGTTCCGGAAGTGGATGAGATTGTAGGAGACATGTATTTGTACTTTGAACAATGTGCCAGTGAATGCCCATGTATTACGGGAACCTATTACCGCACATCCGCTGTATCGATTTTCGCCCACGCGCCGGGAGGTATGCTGACGGGGGCAACTCCGGACGGCAGAGTTGCCGGAGAAACGCTGGCAGATGGCGGTGCTTCTCCCGTAGGCGGTCAGGATACCCATGGCCCTTTGGCGGCACTCAAGAGCAGTTTAAAAATTCCTATGGACGATTTCCAGGCAGTTCTTTTGAATATGAAGTTTCATCCATCGGCATTTAAGGATGATAAAGATGTGGAAAAGGTTGCCATGATGCTTGAAACTTACTTTGCGCAGGGAGGTAAACATGTACAGTTTAATGTGTGTGATTTAAAAACCCTGCAGGACGCTCAGGAACATCCGGAAAAACATGAAGATCTTATGGTCCGTGTGGCCGGTTACAGCGCTTATTTTGTACAACTGACAAAACGTCTCCAGGGGGAAATTATGAGACGTACGGAAAATACAAGTTTGTAAATGTTTCAGGGGGATTTACCTTGCGGCACCGGCTAGACTGGCCTGCTGCCGCAGAAATGAATAAAAGGGAGGTTTACACATGAAAAAATGGGAAAAAATGATGGGTTTGATACTTGCGGGATGTATGATGGCCGGTTCTGTAGGATGTGGAAGTTCCAGCAAAGAAACAGCCGCCGCCAGCGGGGGTGAAAGTATCAGTGAAAATGCAGAAGCTTCCGGGGAAACAGAAGCGCTGCAGGAAGAAAACAGCCCGGCGATAGCGGGAGACGCTGCCGGGGATACAGAGGATATTGCCGAGATTGTTGTCGCTTTTGCCGGAACAGGGACAATCCCTAACGATGTGCAGATGGTGGAGGACGCAGTTAATGAACTGATCCGAGATAAGATTAATGTGGTCATTGATCTTCAGTGTTATACTATTGGTGATTTTTCCCAGCAGATCAATCTTGCCCTTACAAGCGGAGAGCAGATTGACCTGATGTGTACTACGCCGGTAGGATCTGCCCAGTTTTCGGTAATGAGTTCTCAGCGCCAGTTCCAGCCGCTAAATGATCTGATTGATGAATATGGCCAGGGGATTGTCGATGTGGTCGGCGAAGACTGGTTTACCAGCACAACAACTGATGGAAATATATATGGTATTTCTTCATACAGTAATAAGGCTCAGGATACTTATTTCTGTGTTCGTACCGATTTGGTTGAAAAATATGGGTTGGAGGAAAAAGTAGCCAATATAAACTCCATTGAAGATATTACAGAGATCCTGGAAGTTTTAAGTACAGATGACGGTATTGTCGCCCCCATTGGCGGAAAACAGCAGATATTTACGGGAACCTATGGAATTTTATATGATACAAAGGCCGACGCGTTTTATTACGATACACTGGGAGCGGCAGCACTTCGGGTAGCTGGTGTGGAAATTGATAACGACACAACAAAAGTGGTTAATCTTTACGAAACTGAGGAATATAAGAAAGCACTTGAGGTTCTTAAAGATTGGTATGATAAAGGTTATATTTATAAAGATGCCGCTACCTTTAATGAGTCTGCGCCGGATTTGATCAAAACTAATGTGACAGCCTGCTCATTTACAGATTCCCAGTTGGGTGTTGAGACGTCACAGGAACTTGCTACGGGTTATGATATGACTTGCGTTAAGGTTATTGATGGAATTATTGATTCAAATTCTATGAAGAAATTTGTATGGGGGATTCCAACTGTGGCAAGAGAACCGGAAGCAGCTATGAAATTCCTTGATCTTATGTATACAGACGCGGATCTTGTAAACCTGCTGACATGGGGCATTGAAGGTACCCATTATGTTGAGAATGAAGATGGAACGATCGGACTCCCGGAAGGATTGACAAGTGAGACCAGCGGATATTATCTTGGCGGCCTTGATTTCGTTTTTGGAAACTGTTTCCTGGCGAAAGTCTGGGAAGGCAATGACCCGGATTTAAGAGAAAAATCCCTGAAAGAAATGGAAACTCATAAAATGTCACCGATCGTAGGATTTTCCATGGATACATCGATGCTGGAAAATGAAATTACCGCGCTGACCAATGCTGTCAGCGAATACCGCCCCTCACTCGAATGCGGTATGGGCGATACAGACACACAGCTTCAGGCATTCTTGGAAAAATTAAAGGCATGCGGTTCTGAAAAGTATATTGCGGAAATCCAGAGTCAGTTGGATGAATATCTGGCGAGTATGGAGTAATGGAATAGGGAAGTAAAATAAACTGGTGAAAATATCCTGGCGGAAGATGGAAAATGTCTGTCTGCCAGGATATTTTGAGTTTTGGGTTAAGAATAGAGATAGATATGTGAGAAAAATATGATGTATTTGTTTGCATAATTTGTTGTTCAGCTTTTTCAAAGTGCTGATATAATACATATCTGTAACAAGAAGTGGTATTAGTATCACTTTATACTGTGGACATCCTGTGAGAGGGTGTCATGAAAATTTAAGGAGACATGCTCTTATGAAAGCGATAAAAATAAAAGTGAAACCCGGTTGCAAGGATTCAAAATGTACATGGGAAATCGATTCTATTTATATCGATGGTTTTTATTCATATAAGAAAAAAGAAGAAGTTTATGATTATCTGGTTAAAAAACCCGTATTCCATTCAGGTTAATTTATATCCCTATCCTTTTCTCCAGCCGGTAAACAGCAATATCAGGGGAAAATATGTACGGTTCCAGTCTAATGATACAGAAAATGATAATCTGTTAAAGCTGCCAAGAGAGTAAGATCAATAAGGGATACTTTGATCCGCATTTGAACATCCAGCGGCCCTGTGGTGGGAGAAAGCTTTGCGATCCCGCCACAGGACTTGCTGAAAAAATAGAGTCTGGCAAAAAATTACATTAGTAACCATCACAAAAGAAAATGTATTGATTCACTGTTGTCATACCTTTGCTAAAGTGCTATGATTGTATAAAATGAACAAAAAATAAAATGCGATGCAAATAATAAAGGTGATTTTGCTGGAAATGAGGCGGTTGGAATCAAAGAAAATAAACAAAATCCGGATTCTGTCTTTATAAAGGACGACGCTTATATAGCCCATGTATACTGGCCTGAAAAATCTCCGGGAGAAAAGCGTAAACAAAGTGTGGCACAACATTTATCCGGTGTGGAGCGTATTGGCCTGGAGCGATGCCCGATTCCTGTTCTTAAAAATATATATCGGGTGGCCTCTCTTTTGCATGATGCAGGTAAACTTAGCGATGATTTTTATAATTATATGAAATCGGTCTGGGAGAAGGGAGACGCAGCTTCAAAACAGCATGTGGATCATTCCTCTGCTGGCGGCCGGATTATTGAAGTTATGGGTGGGAAAAAGCTGGCAGCCTATTTGATCGCTGCAGCAATTTATTCCCACCATGGTCTGCAGGATTGTATTGATGCAGACACAGGAGAGTCTTTATCTGAAAAAAGGTGGAAAAAGGAAATACAATATGACACAGTGATCCAGCGTTTTTTTCAGATCTGTGATCTGAATCAGTTTAAACAGTACGTGATCGAGGCATATAAAGATGGTGAAAAGTTGGATCGGCAGATTTACGCCTTTGCTGACGGTAAAGGCGGCCAGGGGCATGTGTTCGGCAGCGGCTCTTTTTACAGAGGAATGTTTGAGCGATTGCTGCTGTCGCTGCTGATGGACAGTGACTGGACGGATTCCGGAACATGGATGGATCCCCTGGCTTCTTCCCAATCTCATCTCCAGGAGAGGGATGACATTTGGGAAAAGGCAATGATGAATTTTGAGAATTATATGAATACTTTGAAACAGAACAAGGAAAGCAGTATTCTGGATGTTTATCGCAGTGAAATTTCCCTACAGTGCCAGAAAATGTCAGAGCTGTCGGCGGCCGTATTTCGGCTGAATGTTCCTACAGGCGGGGGAAAGACTTTGAGCAGTCTCCGGTATGGACTGTACTGCGCGAAACGTCATCATAAAAAACACATATTTTATGTGGCGCCTTACAACTCAATACTTGAGCAAAATGCTGAGGCCATAAGAAAAGCGGTAGGGAACAGCCAGTGGGTTTTAGAGCATCACTGCAATGTATTTTATGAAGATGAAAAGGATGAGGAAGCCTACAGAAAACTGACGGAAAACTGGTCATCGCCGATTATTGTTACAACGGCGGTACAAATGCTGAATACGTTATTTTCTTCTGAAAAGAGCAGTATCCGAAGAATGTACAGCTTATGTGACAGTGTGATCATTTTTGATGAGGTACAGGCCTTTCCTGCCAAATGCACGGAACTTTTTAATCTGGCGGTAAACTTTCTCAGTGTTTTTTGCAATACATCCGTAGTGCTTTGCTCAGCTACCCAGCCTTCAGTGGTCCGTTTAAAAGAAAACAATGTGTTTAACTGCCGGGAAATGGTTGAGGCTTCACCATTGTATGAGGAAGGCTTTAAAAGAGTTGTTATTGAAGATAGAACCGAAGACATACCTGGCGGCATGTCCGTTGAAGAACTGTCGGAATTTACATTAAGAGCCTTTGAAGCATATGATTCAGTATTGGTTATTGTGAATACAAAAAAGTGCGCCAAAGATACTTTTGAATATTTACAGAAAGCAGTGCCTGAGGACTGCCTGTTGTTTCATTTGAGTACCAACATGTGTCCAACGCACCGAAAGAAAGTTCTGGAGGAAATAAAAAAGGCTCTCTCAGATAAAAAGGAAAAAGAGGGTCCTTTTGACAAAAAGAGGGTGATTTGCGTCAGTACCCAGTTAGTGGAGGCAGGGGTGGATTTTTCTTTTAATTGCGTAATCCGTTCCATGGCAGGTTTGGATAATGTGATCCAGGCAGCAGGCCGCTGCAATCGGCATAAAAGTCTTCCATATTTGGGAAAGGTTTATATTGTCAAGCTTTCCAAAGAAGCAGAAAATACAGATCCCATGACAGAAATCTGTCTGGCAAAGGAGGCTCTTGAAGCGTTGCTTTGTGATTACCGCAAAGCCCCGGAAAAGTATGGCCAGACATTGGATTCTGAAGCGGCTGTGCATGTATATTATGAGCAGTATTATCAAAAGCTCCGTCTTAGGGACCAGCATTATACACGCTATCCTTATCTTGACTGGCAGACAAATCTGGTAGAGCTTTTAGGGGACAACCCGGTAGGTGTAAATATGTATCGAAGGGAACATTCCGGGAAAATGGTTCAGAGCTGTTTAAATCAGGCATTTAAAACCGCAGGAGATGCTTTTCAGGTCATTGAAGAAGATCAAAAGATCTCTGTCGTTGTTCCTTATGATGAAATCGCCTGCCAGGCGCTTGATATTTTGGATAACCCCTATACGTCTTTGTCAGAACGGAAAAAGGCTTTGCGCCGTCTACAGCTTTACTGTGTGGGTGTATCTCCGGCTTTGGCCGCAAAGCTGGGGGATGATGGGATCCGCGAGCATGGGACGGAGGGGATAAAGGTTTTAAATATGGCCTATTATGACGAAAAAATCGGTATTACTGAAAATAGACATTAAAATTTATGGATTTTATGGTTTAAGGAGGGGAGAATGTTCATGGAAAAGTACAGAAATACTATAGAGTTTGAAGTTTATGGAGACCATGCATTGTTTTCAGATCCGGTCACCCGGGTGGGCGGAGAAAAGTCAACCTACCATATTCCTACATATGAAGCAGTTAAAGGAATGGTAGAGAGCGTTTATTGGAAGCCTACGATTTTTTGGATCGTGGATGCTGTCCGTGTCATGAATCCTATTCAGACGGAAACTAAGGGAATCCGTCCCCTGGGATATAATGGCGGAAATGATCTGGCTTATTATACCTATCTGAAAAATGTGCGTTATCAGGTACAGGCTCATTTCGAGTTTAACCTGAATCATCCGGAACTGGAAGGCGACAGAAATGAGCACAAGCATCACAATATTGCCAGGCGGATGGTCCAGCGGGGCGGCAGACGGGATGTGTTTTTGGGTACCAGAGAGTGCCAGGCTTTTGTAGAGCCGTGTGTATTTGGCGAGGACAAAAGTTTTTATGATCAAATCCCAGGCGAAATTGACTACGGATTTATGTATCATGGCATTACTTATGCTGATGAAGCTATTTTACCGGAAGAAAAGAATAAAATGACAGTTAATTTCTGGAAACCTAAGATGGAGCCAGGCGGGATCATAAAGTTTATCCGTCCGGAACAGTGTCAATATAAGCGCTATATTAGAGATATGACGGTTCGGGTCTTTGGAAAAGAAAAAGATAACTTTTCAGGCCTGGAAGAATTTACAGAGGCGGAGGTGGCAGATTGAGCTGGGAAGAAGATTTAGTAGAGCTGTATGATAAAAATGCGGATCGTGTGGGGGAGGTTATGTACAGAGCCTACGGGAAAACCCAGGTGCCCTATGTCCTTATTCCGCCTTTCCACACCACAGTGACGGCTCAGATCAATGTAATCCTTGATGAGGCAGGGGATTTTTTAGACGCTTCTGCTGTGGCTGAAGAAGATAAAATGACGATTATTCCGGTTACAGAAAAATCAGGCAGCAGAACTGCCGGCAAAGAACCCCATCCCCTGTGCGATAATCTGAAATACCTGGCAGGGGATTATGACCAATATGTACCGGATAAAAAAGGCGCCTTAAAAGAATTTTATACATTGTATATTGAAGCTCTGGAAAAATGGCATTCCTCGCCTTACACCCATCCAAAAGTCGATGCTGTGTATAAATATTTGAAAAAGGGGACGCTGATGAAGGATCTGATCGGGAAAAAGGTTCTAAAATACGATGAAAATGGATTACTATCGGATAAGATAAAAATTCAGAACGTTTCTCAATTAACCGCCTTTGTCCGGTTTACGATACGAAGCCCTTTAAGCTTGGATGCTTCTATGGATGAGACACCCCAGGAATGTTGGAGAGACCCTTCTTTGTGGGATTGCTTTAATCAATATTATCGTGAGCAGGAAGGAGAAAAGTCCCTGGACTATCTCACCGGACATATGGAAGCGCCTTCCTACCTTCATTCTAAGAAAATAAGAAATGAGGGGGACGGCGCCAAATTAATATCATCCAATGATGAAAGCACATATACTTTTCGCGGACGTTTCCATACCAAAGAACAGGCATTTGCTATTGGCGGAGAAACTTCCCATAAAATGCACAATGCCCTTAAGTGGATCATACGGCGTCAGGGGGAAAGTTTTGATTCATTGATGATGGTAACCTGGGAGTCTTATCTGAAAGAAATGCCGGACTGGACCGCGGATACTGAGCAGATCGGAGCCAATGCTCCGGCTGGCAGCGGCTCAGATGGCAGCACGGCGGATGGCAGCGTCTCGGAATTGGATCTGACCATTAATTTTGATGATGTCATTATGGAAGATCCGGAACCGGACAATTTTTACGGACCAGGGCAGGAAGCTTCAGATTTTACTCATCAGGAGAATAGCAATCTTCCGGGAAATACCAATTCTCAGGAAAATAGCAATTCTCAGGGCAAAGGCAGCTATGACAGCAACCTGCTGACTGCAAAAGCATTTTACAGCGCATTAAATGGCTATAAACGCCGTGTGGAGCATACAGGCCATATGATACTTATGGCTTTTGATGCAGCTACTACCGGCCGGCTGTGTCTGGCAGAGTATAAAAAGCTGGATGATGCCCGTTATTTGACAAATATTGAAAAGTGGCACAGTCAGTGCGGATGGATCCACTGGAAGTACAAAAATGGAAAAAGGCAGACCTATTATGGGATGACCGGGGTGCGGGATATTGCAGATATACTTTATGGTATTGAGAGCAACGGTATTTTGACGATCGTGGATAAGAATAGTAAAAAAATGTATGCTGCTGTCAGTCAAAAGCTTCTGCCCTGTATATGGGACGGAAGCCGTCTCCCTTTTGACCTGGTCAATCTGGCTGTAGTTAAGGCATCTTCACCTTTATCCTATAAAGACCGTCATCTATGGGAACGTGTACTTTCTTTAGCGTGTTCATTTGTAAAAAAATATCGATATGATCAATATAATAAGGAGGAATGGAATGTGGCATTAAATCTTGAAGAAAAAAATCGCAGCTATCTTTACGGCCGTCTGCTTGCTGTAGCAGACCGGATTGAGTACCGGACCTATGATCAGGATCAGGATTCGGGGCGGGTGACTAACGCAAAGCGTTATATGAATACGTTTTCCCAGCGGCCGTTTGACACATGGAAGATTATTGAGGAAAATGTGCAGCCTTATCTCAATAAGCTGAAAATAAACGAGCGTAAATATTATGAGCGTACCCTTGATGAAATTTACAGTTTATTTGATATAGAGGGTTATCAGGATAATACCCGGCTGGATGGGCTGTATCTTTTAGGGTTCCACAGTCAGTCTTATGCCATGAAGCAGCCTAAATTTGCCGAAAACGAGGGAGGAGAGAAGAAATGAGTGAATTAAAAGGAAAGATTGATTTTACATTATTTATCAGCGCCTATAATGCCAATCCAAACGGGGATCCGTTAAATGGCAATCGTCCAAGGACAAACCTTGACGGCTACGGAGAAATTTCCGATGTATGTATTAAGCGGAAGATCAGAAATCGCTTTCAGGATCTTGGAGCCAGGATTTTCGTCCAGTCCGATGACCGCGCTGATGACGGATTTAAAAGCCTGAAAGACCGTGCCGACGGATGTGAGGCTTTGAAGGCGGAAATGAATAAAAAGAAGAAAGAAGAAAGAAACCGTGATCTGTGTGCAGCCATTGCCTGCCGGGAATGGCTGGATGTTCGGGCCTTTGGACAGGTTTTTGCTTTTAAGGGAGAAGATATTTCCTTTGGCGTTCGCGGGCCGGTGTCTATCCACCAGGCGGTTAGTCTGTCTCCCGTGGATGTTATTAGTATGCAGATCACTAAAAGTGTTAACAGCGAATCCGGAAAAGAAAGCAAAGCATCAGACACTATGGGATTAAAGCACCGCATTGGGTTTGCTGTGTATAAGGTTATGGGAAGCGTTAATGTACAGTTGGCAGAAAAAACCGGATTTTCCCAGGAAGATGCTCAGATGCTTAAAGAGGCTTTAAAAACATTGTTTGAAAATGATGCTTCATCGGCCAGACCTGAGGGAAGTATGGAAGTAAGCCGCATGTACTGGTGGCAGCATAATGAAAAAATGCCTTCTGCTTCCAGCGGAAAGATCCAGAGAAGCTTTCAGATCAACTGTAAAACAGAGCGGCCCAAATGCTTTGAGGATTATGATATTCAGTGGCATCTGGATAACTGCGTAGAACCGGAGGTTATTTAATCTTGTACAGCGAAGATGATTATCTGCAATTATCGGGAATCCAGCATTTTGCCGCAGACAATGGGCTCTGGCATATATTGAGTTACAGTGGCAGGAAAATGTACGCACTCTGGAAGGGCGTTTCCTTCATGAAAATGCCCATGATCCGGCCTTTGACGAAAAACGGGGAGATACTTTAATTGTCCGTGCCATGCCCGTTCATTCCAGAACCCTTGGTATCAGCGGAGAATGTGATGTTGTAGAATTTCATAAAAGTCCTGATGGTATTGAATTGGCAGGGCATGAAGGAAAATATAAGGTTATCCCTGTTGAGTATAAGCGGGGAAAACCAAAAAAAATGATGTGGATATTCTTCAATTAACAGCGCAGGCCATGTGCTTAGAGGAAATGCTTTGCTGTGATATCGCCTGTGGATTTATTTACTACGGCGAAACACGCCACAGGACAAAGATTGTATTTGATACAGAGGGCCGTGAAAAAGTACGTCAGATGTTTAAAGAAATGCATAAATATTTTTCTCAGCGCTATACACCTAAGGTTAAGATCAGTAAAAGCTGTAATGCCTGCTCTTTGAAAAATGTTTGTGTACCAGAGCTGAATAAAAATATTTCTGCAGCACAATACATTTCACGAAAGCTTAAGGAGGAAGACGGATGAAGCATTTGTTAAATACGCTGTATGTTACAGGGAATAACAGGTATCTTTCCCTGGACGGTGAAAATGTTGTAATCTCTGAAAAACAAGAGGAGATCGGACGTATTCCCCTTCATAATCTGGAAGCAATCGTGACCTTTGGCTATATGGGGGCAAGTCCTGCGCTTATGGGTGCATGTGCCCAGCGGAATATTGATTTAACCTTTATGTCTGCCCATGGAAGATTTCTTGCCAGAGTGACTGGTGAGGTAAAAGGCAATGTGACGCTGAGAAAGCAGCAATATCGTGTCAGCGATGACCCGAAGGCAAGCCTTGCCATAGCAAGGAATTTTATCTTGGGTAAGGTTTACAATTCCCGTTGGATTTTAGAACGGGCATGCCGGGATTATCCGCTGCGGCTGGATGTGGAAACAATAAAAGGAAAGTCGGATTTCCTTTATCAGCGGCTGGATGATATTCGCCGGTGTTCATCTTCTGAAGCTCTTTTAGGCTATGAAGGAGAAGCTGCATCCGTTTATTTTTCCGTATTTGATCAGCTTATTTTGCAGCAGAAAGATACGTTTTTCTTTAAAGGCCGCAATAAGCGCCCGCCTTTGGATAATGTGAATGCATTGTTATCTTTTGCCTATAGCCTGTTGGCCGGCATGTGCGGTGCGGCTCTTGAGGCTGTTGGCCTGGATCCTTATGTAGGTTTCTTCCATACAGATCGTCCGGGAAGAATGTCTTTGGCTCTGGATCTTATGGAAGAATTTCGCGGTGTTATGGCAGATCGGTTTGTACTTACACTTATTAATAAGCGAGTCATTAAGGATAAGGATTTTATTCGGAAAGAAAATGGTGCAGTGATCCTTGAGGATAGCGGAAGAAAAACATTTCTTAAAGCATGGCAGGAAAAAAAGCAGGAGATCATAAAACATCCGTTTCTTGATGAAAAAATCGAGTGGGGTATGGCGCCATATGTTCAGGCAATGCTTTTAGCCCGGTATTTACGGGGCGATCTGGATGAATATCCGCCGTTTATGTGGAAGTAAAGGCAGTATGTTGATGGTGCAAACAAAGACATTAATGTCTCTGTTTTGAAATGGCTTCTGATAAAATTTCAGGAGGAGAACAAATGTTGATTTTGATTACCTATGATGTGAATACGCAGACAGCTTCCGGCCGGAAGCGCCTGCAAAAAGTTGCCAAACAGTGTGTCAACTATGGCCAAAGGGTGCAAAACTCTGTTTTTGAATGTCAGTTGGATTCTGTAAAGTATCGAGAGGTTCGTGAAAAATTGGAGAATCTCATTGATAAAGATACAGATAGCCTAAGATTTTATAATCTTGGGGATAAGTATAAAAGCAAAGTGGAGCATATTGGAGCAAAACCTGGGTTTGATGTAACAGAACCGCTTATTTTTTTTGATTGACTCACCAAAATCCTTCTTTTGCAAGAGTAGGAATGGACGATATATCTGTAAAATGTGTTATGATTATTCAGTGTTTTTCGGTGCGAGTCCTATGTATCCGGTATATCGCGGGAGATTCGCACCAGAAAAATTATATAAAAATTACGTTGAAAGCGTAATAAAAATGAAAACTTAGGAGAAAAGAAGATAAATATTGGTGAAAATGCTTTGATTACAAAGGAATATGTCATGTTTTTTGTGCGTGATTGCTGTCGTCCTACGTAAGTAGGACGTGAATTGAAATGCTGTCCTGACAGCCTATAAGGCCGGGACATATTGTCGTCCTACGTAAGTAGGACGTGAATTGAAATGTGGATGAAATTATCCAGGATAATGTGCAGTTTGGTCGTCCTACGTAAGTAGGACGTGAATTGAAATCACCAATACTTATTTCTGTGTCAAAGTGATCAATAGGGTCGTCCTACGTAAGTAGGACGTGAATTGAAATATATTGGTGGAAGGAATTTGATACATATAAAGTGGTCGTCCTACGTAAGTAGGACGTGAATTGAAATGACACCCTGGATGCCCTGTGGTCCCTGTTCGCCAGGTCGTCCTACGTAAGTAGGACGTGAATTGAAATGTAAGATAATTGCCGCTCCGCCAATATATGTATTTGTCGTCCTACGTAAGTAGGACGTGAATTGAAATTTTGAATATGCAAACTTCCACAGTCAGAGGCCAAGTCGTCCTACGTAAGTAGGACGTGAATTGAAATATACAATAAATCAGCACTACGCATTAGATGTACTGTCGTCCTACGTAAGTAGGACGTGAATTGAAATGCTTAATTTTAATCCGACAATCTCCAGGATCTGGTCGTCCTACGTAAGTAGGACGTGAATTGAAATCCGTCAGCGCCGGCAGGCCCTTGTGGCCCCGGCGGGTCGTCCTACGTAAGTAGGACGTGAATTGAAATATCCTGCTGGATTCTCCCTACAAGACCGATTCGAGGTCGTCCTACGTAAGTAGGACGTGAATTGAAATTCGAGTAAAACTTCTCCATCGAAAATCGCTGGCGTCGTCCTACGTAAGTAGGACGTGAATTGAAATTTCCACTGGCTGCTTGTATCTCTCCCTCGATATAGTCGTCCTACGTAAGTAGGACGTGAATTGAAATTTGAAGAACCAGACGGAATCATGGTGCAAAATAGTCGTCCTACGTAAGTAGGACGTGAATTGAAATAAGCGCAATGGGTATAAAAGTAATTAGCTTATCAGTCGTCCTACGTAAGTAGGACGTGAATTGAAATATTTTGGCAAAGGGGGACAATTCTACATCGTCCCGTCGTCCTACGTAAGTAGGACGTGAATTGAAATGTATGATGTAGAGCATATGAGCGTATACATTGCACGTCGTCCTACGTAAGTAGGACGTGAATTGAAATTGATTTTCTGAATAGCGCTCAATACAAACGACTCGGTCGTCCTACGTAAGTAGGACGTGAATTGAAATATGTATCATTGGCAGTTCTATCTTGGCGGTTTTGGTCGTCCTACGTAAGTAGGACGTGAATTGAAATGGGTAACTGCCCATGCCCGGAATTGGTTACAGCGCGTCGTCCTACGTAAGTAGGACGTGAATTGAAATGCATGTACGAAGCCTTGAAAGAAAAATTAGATCCGGTCGTCCTACGTAAGTAGGACGTGAATTGAAATAAACAGTCGGTGACAAACTGCAATAAAACTCTGGCAGTCGTCCTACGTAAGTAGGACGTGAATTGAAATTCCATACAAATATCACCGGACACGAAACCAATCAGGTCGTCCTACGTAAGTAGGACGTGAATTGAAATATTCATGCCTAAGATATCCAGACCAACATCTAAGTCGTCCTACGTAAGTAGGACGTGAATTGAAATTACAACTCCCGGAATAGCTTTCTGCCAATTCAATGTCGTCCTACGTAAGTAGGACGTGAATTGAAATGTAATAAATACTGGGAAAATATCGTTAGAACTGAAGTCGTCCTACGTAAGTAGGACGTGAATTGAAATGTATCGCCGTGACCTGTCCCTACTTACAAGATTATGTCGTCCTACGTAAGTAGGACGTGAATTGAAATAGTACAGTTTTGTTACGCAACACCCGAGGGAGTAGCGTCGTCCTACGTAAGTAGGACGTGAATTGAAATTGTCACAGCAAATTTTGAATGGCTCGGAATAATATGTCGTCCTACGTAAGTAGGACGTGAATTGAAATATTGCTCTTAATACTCGAATGATTCAAGAGTGTTTGTCGTCCTACGTAAGTAGGACGTGAATTGAAGAATGTGATTATAACCGGGAGAAAAAGCTATTTAATTAAGGGTTGATATATGAAATTTTATCTTATGGTAAAAATATTTTGGTGTTAAGGTAAAATAGAATTTTTATGTTTTTATCTGTAATGTTTGATATAATAGATACATCTCTTAACATACGAGGCATACATATGATTGATTTACTGTACGCCCAACGCATTTTTGACCAATATCTTGATCAATTCTGCCGGGAGGATGAAAAAATAAAACTAAAGATTGTACATACCCAGGGCGTGATCCGGTGCGCCGGGGAGATCAGTGCGCGGATGGGCCTTGGCGCCGGAGAGCGGGAGCTGGCCGGGCTGATCGCCCTTCTTCACGATATTGGCCGGTTTGAGCAGCTCAAACGATTTGACAGCTTCGAACCTTCGGTGATGGATCACGCTGCTTACGGCGTTGAGCTGCTGTTTGGAGAGCGGAAAATGATCCGGGATTTTATAAAAGAAGATACATGGGATCATATTATCTGTGAGGCCATCGCCAGACACAGCAGCTATGATATTGGGGATGGGTTAAGTCCCAGAGCGCTGTTCCATGCACGTATGATACGGGACGCGGATAAGCTGGATAACTGCCGGGTTAAGCTGGAAGATAAGATCGAAGTGCTTCTTGGCTGTTCGCCGGAAGTTGCTGGAAGCCAGGCAATTTCTCCTGAAATCTGGCAGGAGTGTCTGGACAGAAAATCTATCCACTCTGAAAAGAGAAGGACAAAAATGGACTACTGGGTTTCCTATATCGCCTATTTTTTTGACATTAACTTTCCGGAAACGGCGAAAATTATTTTAGATGAGCAATACGTCCAGAAGATTACAGAGAGAATACCTTATGGATGTAAAGACACGGCGCAAAAAATGGAAATGCTGTGCCATATGGCGATAGGGTGGCTGGAAAAATTGGCAATGACGAAAAGAGATGACATTCAATGACAGATATGACTGAGGGGAAGATCATTCCCCAGTTGACAAAGTTTACCATTCCTCTTGTCCTTGGAAATCTGTTCCAATTGACCTATAACGCGGCGGATTCGGTGATCGTGGGAAAGTTTGTCGGCGATGACGCCCTGGCGGCGGTGGGAAGCGCCGGCCCTATTATGAACATGGTCATCCTGTTCATCAGCGGGATGTGTATGGGTGCGGGCATACTTATGAGTACCCTTTACGGGGCGAAAAATTATGAACGGCTGGAACGTCAGATCAGCACAACGCTGCTTGGCGGGCTGGCATTCTCAATAGCTGTGGCTGTGCTGCTGCAGATTTTTGCCGATCCGATCCTGGAACTTTTGCAGGTGCCAAAGGCCATTCTTCCATGGGCGGAAGTTTATCTTCGGGTTGTTTTTGGCGGCCTGATTTTTACATTTATATATAACTTTTTTTCCAATACCCTCAGAGCCCTGGGAGACAGCAAAGTCCCCCTGTATTTCCTTATTATCAGCGCTGTTTTAAATATTGTTCTGGATCTGGTTTTTGTAGTTGGATTAGATCAGGGTGTTTTGGGGAGCGCGGTGGCCACTGTTTTAAGTGAGGCGCTGTGCTGCCTGTGCTGCGTGATCTATATTAAAAAGAAGATTCCCATCCTTTGTCTCGGAAAAAGATGGCTGGTGTTTGATCCGTCAGTGTTGTGGCGGACGTTTACCTACGGCATTACAAGCGCCCTTCAGCAGATGTGCATTCAGTTGGGAAAAATCTGCGTTCAGACCATTGTAAATGTCCAGGGCGTTGCTTTTATCGCCGCCTTTACTGCCATTAACCGGGTGGATGATTTTGCCTTGACGCCGCAGCAGAATATCTCCCATGCGGCGACGACTTTCATGGCACAAAACAAGGGCGGCGGCAATGTAGAACGGATGAAGCGGGGATTTTTATCCTCTATTGTGCTGCAGATTATTTATACGGCGGCGGTTTCTGTCCTTGTATTTGCCGCTGCAGGGCCGATCATGGGCCTGTTTGTCAGTGATGGATCAGAGGAAGTTACCGGCCTGGGTGTTTCCTATCTTCATCTGATCGCTATTATGTATATCATGCCAGCGGCGACCAACACGATTCAGGGGTTTTTCAGAGGAATCGGGGATTTGAAGGTGACTTTGATCAGTACCATTTTGAATATGTCTGCCCGTTTTTTTTCCGCATGGCTGATGATCCATGTGCTGCACGGCGGATTTGACCGTCTGGCCTGGGCCAATTTCTGGGGATGGATTGCCATGCTGGCTTTTCAGATTCCGATGTTTATCTGGGGCTGGAGAAAAGAAAGTAAAGCTGTGTGAAAAAATTAGATGACAAAATCCAGGATTAGGGGGACTCCAGGTCATTTCACGACTTGGAGCCCCTTAATCCGTTTTCCCGTCTTTAATGACCGGATGACTGTGAGCAAGAGTCCTGGCTTTTTCGTGATTTATACCTGGATCAGCTCATAGCTGCGATGGCCCAGGCCGATCTTTTCTCCGTGAGCCAGACAGTCTTCCCATTCGCTTTCCGGTGTGGTGTTGCGGAAATGATCATGGAGGTCGCAGAATCCCTCCTCATGAATATGCTCATCCAGCAGACTTCCAGGGATAGGCTGCTGGGCGTTGCAGGCGTCCGCACATGCCTGATCCAAAGCTACCGGGTCAAAGCTGGCAAACATACCGATGTCCGGGAGGATGGGAAGGTCGTTTTCACCGTGGCAGTCGCAGAATGGGGAAATGTCCATGACAAGGTTAATATGGAAGTTGGGGCGTCCATCCACAACTGCTTTGGCGTACTCAGCCATTTTCATATTTAATTCTTTGACAGCGGAACTATTGGCGTTATAAATGGCGTTAAAGTTGCACGCGCCGAGACAGCGGCCGCAGCCCACGCATTTTTCGTGGTCGATATACGCTTTGTTGTCGGTGAATGTAATGGCGCTCTGAGCGCAGTTTTTGGCGCATGTGCGGCATCCGACACACTTTTTCTGGTTGACTTCCGGTTTGCCGGAGCAATGCATTTCCATTTTCCCGGCCCGGCTTCCGCAGCCCATGCCGATGTTTTTAATGGCGCCGCCAAAACCTGCGGCTTCGTGACCTTTAAAATGGTTTAAACTGATAAAAATATCCGCGTCCATAATGGCGTGGCCGATCTTTGCGCTTTTCACAAGTTCCCCGCCACGGACAGGAACTTCCATATCGTCTGTTCCTTTTAATCCGTCGGCGATAATAATATGACATCCGGTGGAAAAGGGTGAAAAGCCATTTTCGTAGGCTGCATCCATGTGTTCCAGGGCGTCTTTGCGGCGTCCAACATACAGCGTGTTGCAGTCGGTGAGAAATGGACGGCCGCCAAGCTCTTTGATCAGGTCTGCGACGGCCTTGGCATAATTGGGGCGAAGGTAAGAGAGATTGCCGGGTTCGCCAAAATGGATCTTAATGGCTACCATCTTTTTTTCAAAATCAATATCCTTGATACCTGCGGCAAGCATAAGTTTTTTCAGCTTTTTGATCAGATTGGTGCCGGGAAGGGCCCGAAGATCAGAAAAATAGACTTTGGATTTTTCTGAGGTTGACATGATATAGATCAGTCCTTTCTCGTAAAATTTAGGATAGCCCGCCAGTCTGTTTTTGAGACCAGCGTTATAAAGAAAGCCTAATACCAGGCTTTCATTGTAAATTATAAATGGTATTTGAAGTAAGTCAAGATAAATCGCAGTTCGCTTTACAAAGAAGGGGGAAGATGGTAAAATTTTAGACAAAGCCACAGGAGGGATCAGTATGTATAAAGTACACTTTACAGCTATTGAAAAAAAGAATAAAAATAAGGAAACGAAAGAGTTTATCCTGGGAGAAGTGGATACACCGGAATATGATGAGGTGATGGACGAGATTTCCAGGACACTATACGACATGGATCTTGTCTACAATGATATTGACGGTGATGGGGATATGGCTATAGATGATATGCTGATCTCTATTTCTGAGGAGGAAGACTTTGAAAAAATGATGGAGGGGAAAAAGTTTGCTTACCATATCAAAGGAGAAAATGTATGAAAGACGGTAAGAGCCGGACAAACTGTGAGTCCTGCATGAACTATTATTACGATGAAGAATATGGATATTATACCTGTGATGTAAGCCTGGATGAAGATGAGATGGCCCGGTTTATCACCGGAACTTTTGATGCTTGTCCATATTTTCAGTATGGGGATGAGTATAAGATCGTGCGGCACCAGATGTAAGCGTGCCTGAGGCGGCGCAGGCTGTGGGGAGGTTTTATCAGTGGAGAAATATATTATGTCTCTGGATCAGGGAACTACCAGTTCCAGAGCGATTTTATTTGACAAACGGGGAAATATCGCGGCGATTGCCCAGGAAGAGTTTCCTCAGTATTATCCCAAGCCGGGATGGGTTGAACATGATGCCCAGGAGATTTGGTATTCTCAGCGCTCTGTGGCGGAAAAAGCCATAGCTGCGGCCGGAGTGGGGCCTTGGCAGATCGAGGCCATCGGTATTACAAACCAGAGAGAAACGTCCATTGTGTGGGACAAGGAGACAGGGGAGCCGGTGTATCACGCTATTGTCTGGCAGTGCCGCAGGACGGCGCCTGTGATTGATGGACTTGATCCGGAATTTTGCCAGTATATTAAAGATACTACAGGGCTGGTGCCAGACCCTTATTTCAGCGCCACAAAGATCCAGTGGATTCTTAATCACGTGGAAGGGGCGCGAGCGCGGGCATTGGAAGGGAAGCTCTTATTTGGCACTGTGGACACATGGCTGATTTGGAAGCTGACTGGTGGCAAAGTCTTTGTGACGGATTATACCAATGCCTCCCGAACGATGCTTTTTGATATCCATAAACTTTGCTGGGATGAAAAAATTTTGGATTATTTCGACATACCAGCTTCTATGCTTGCCCAGGTGAAGCCTTCAAGCTGTGTGTACGGTGAAACACTGGCAGAGTATTTTGGCGCGCCAATTAAGATCGCCGGAGCTGCGGGAGATCAGCAGGCTGCATTATTTGGACAGTGCTGCTTTGAGCCGGGCAGCGTGAAAAATACTTACGGAACGGGATGTTTTCTTCTGATGAATACAGGGAAGACGCCAGTGAAGAGCCATCATGGCCTGGTGACGACCATTGGGGCAAGCTGCAGCGATTCGGTAGAGTATGCCCTTGAAGGCAGTGTGTTTGTAGCCGGAGCCTGCATCCAGTGGCTCAGAGATGAGTTGATGATGATTGAAAGTTCGGCAATCTCAGAGGCTGTGGCCAGGGAGGTAGAGGATACCGGCGGGGTTTATATTGTTCCCGCCTTTACCGGGCTGGGAGCGCCCTACTGGGATTCCCATGCCAGGGGAATGGCTGTGGGTATGACACGGGGCACCGGACGCGGGCATTTTGTCCGGGCGGCTCTGGAATCCATTGCCTATCAGACTTACGATGTCCTTAAAGCTATGGAAAAAGATACAGGAAGCTGTCTTAAATCTTTAAAGGTGGACGGCGGCGCCGCCGCCAACAGTCTGCTGATGCAGTTTCAGGCGGATATTTTAAATGTCCACGTACAAAAACCGGCATGCTTAGAGACGACGGCTCTTGGGGCAGCCTATCTGGCCGGACTGGCCGTAGGGTATTGGACAGATAAAGAAGAGATTAAAGCTAACTGGAAGTTAGCGAGAAGTTTTGAACCGTCTATGGACCGGGATAAAGCAGAGAAAAAACTGAAAGGCTGGGAGAGGGCTGTCCGATGCGCTCTTGTCTGGAGCCGGGAGGACTAAATGAAACGATCAATTAATTTGCTGGAAGGGCCTATTTACCCATCCTTAACACGGCTGGCACTGCCGGTAGTCGGGACATCGCTTGTGCAGATGGCCTATAATATGGTGGATATGATCTGGATTGGCAGAGTGGGGAGTGACGCGGTTGCCGCCGTGGGGGCGGCCGGTATGTATATGTGGCTGGCGAACGGAATTACATCCTTGTCACGGGTCGGGGGACAGATTAAAGTAGCCCATGCTCTTGGCGCCAAAGATAGTGATGAGGCCGTATGTTATGCCAGAAGTGCCCTTCAGATGGGCATTATTTCTGGTATCCTTTATGGTCTTCTCGCACTGATTTTTAACGGACCGCTTATTGGTTTCTTTGCCCTTAACAGCCCGTTGGTTGTGGCAGACGCCCAAATTTATATGATGATTACCTGCGGGCTGATTACGTTCAACTTTGTTAATGTGATCATGGGCGGGATTATTAACGCCATGGGCAACAGTCAGACTCCTTTTTTGGCAACCTGTGTGGGGCTTGGATTTAATTTTATTATGGATCCGGTGCTGATTTTTGGCATTGGCCCTTTTCCGAAGCTGGGGGTGGCTGGAGCTGCGCTGGCTACAGTGCTTGCCCAGGCTATAGTGACTTTGGTTCTTGTCCTTTCAGTGCGCAATGATGCGTTAATTTTTTCGAAGCTCCATCTTTTGAGCCGTCCGGATCTTTCGCGTTTAAAAACCATTGTTTGTATCAGTTTGCCTATAGCTGTACAGAGTATGATTTTTACGTTTATCTCTATGGTTATTGCCAGAATTATTGCAGGATGGGGAGACTCCGCTGTGGCGGTTCAGAAAGTGGGAAATCAGATTGAATCCATTTCATGGATGGCTGCTGATGGATTTTCTGTGGCGGTCAACGCTTTTATCGGACAAAATTACGGAGCCGGGAATATGGAGCGCGTTCGCAAAGGCTATCGGACGGCCACGGTCCTTACCGTATGTTGGGGGATTTTGTGTACAGTTATTCTTCTTTTCCTTCCCGGATATATTTTTCGGATTTTTATTCCACAAGCCGATCTTTGGCCCATGGGGGTGGACTACCTGCAGATCCTTGGAGTGTCGGAAATCTTTTTATGTATGGAAATCATGACAACAGGCGCTTTTTCCGGGCTGGGACGGACTATGCCTCCCGCTGTGGAGAGTATTATCCTGACCGCCGCCCGCATCCCAATGGCGCTTGTGTTGTCGGCAACGGCTCTGGGGCTTAACGGAATCTGGTGGAGCATAAGTATTTCAAGTTTCTTAAAAGGAATTGTCCTAGTTCTTTGGTTTATTTTCTGCCTGAGAGGATTGAAAAAAGGCGACGGCTGTGGTAACATAGTTGCAGACCATAAAGTTTCTAATGAATAAAAGCATCCGTCGCCTGTTTGAGAGATTTTTAGACGACGGATTATAAAGATGCCAGGAGTTTAGAGTCAGGCAGGATCAGGTGTACATTAGGTTGTATGCCTGTTTTGCCTGATTTTTTATGGCAAACGGCAAAAATTTTGTTGTTTTCTAGATAAGACAGGGAGATGATCAAATGTATGATGCAGTAATTATCGGCGCGGGTGTGGTTGGAAGCGCTATCGCCAGAGAATTGTCAAAATACAGGCTTAATGCCTGTGTTGTGGAGAAGGAGGAGGATGTGTGCTGCGGCACATCTAAAGCAAACAGCGCTATTGTCCATGCCGGGTTTGACGCGGAGAGCGGCACATTAAAGGCAAAACTCAATGTGGAAGGAAACGCCATGATGGAGCAGCTCTCAAAAGATCTGGATTTTTCTTTTAAGCGCAACGGATCTATGGTGATCTGCACAGATGAGGCGGGATTTTCGGTGCTTGAGACTTTAAAGGCGCGGGGCGAAAAAAATGGCGTTCCGGGATTGGAAATTTTAAACCGGGAACAGCTTATGGCCCTGGAACCGAATTTGTCGGACGCTGTTATTGGGGCTTTATATGCCCCCACAGGCGGGATCGTATGTCCCTTTAACCTGACCATTGCCCTGGCGGAAAACGCGGCGGTCAACGGCGTGGAGTTTAAATTTGGGACAGAGGTGGAATCTATCGGGCGTACAGACAGCGGCTATACAGTGACTACGGATCAGGGAACGATCTATGCTAAAACTGTTGTCAATGCTGCGGGAGTTTATGCGGATAAGTTTCACAACATGGTCAGCAAAGATAAAATCCATATTACGGCGAGAAAAGGGGAGTACTGCCTTCTGGATAAAAATGTAGGCAATTATGTATCCCACACGATTTTCCAGCTTCCAAGCGCCATGGGTAAAGGCGTCCTTGTGACGCCTACCGTTCACGGAAATCTTCTGGTAGGCCCAACTGCTGCTGATATTGAGGACAAGGAAGCTACCAACACCACGCGGGAAGGGCTGGATTTTCTTATTGAAAAGGCTAAGGAGAGTGTCAAAGATCTTCCAATCCGCCAGGTGATCACCTCTTTTGCCGGGCTGAGAGCCCATGAGGACGGGGATGAATTTATTATTAAAGAGGTGGAGGAAGCTCCCGGATTTTTTGACGCCGCAGGCATTGAATCTCCGGGACTGACCAGCGCCCCGGCCATCGGCGTTATGGTTGCCGGGATGATCGCCCAAAAACTGGGACTGGAGGCCAATCCCAACTTTGTGGGAACACGGAGAGGCATTCCCCATCTGGACGCTATGAAACAGGAGGAGCGCGCCGCGTTGATCCGACAAAATCCTGCCTACGGCAATATTATCTGCCGGTGTGAAATGGTTTCTGAAGGGGAGATCATGGACGCGATTCACAGACCTCTGGGAGCCCGTTCTCTGGACGGCGTAAAGCGCCGTGTCCGTGCCGGCATGGGACGGTGCCAGGCCGGCTTTTGCTCTCCAAGAACCATGGAGATTTTACATAGAGAAGTTCCCCTTTCCATGCTGGAGCTGACAAAGAGCGGTCCGGGCTCGGAGATCGTTGTGGGACGCAGTAAAGAGATGGAGGGAATGTAAGATGAAAGCATATGATATTGTGATCGTAGGCGGCGGCCCGGCGGGGCTTGCGGCGGCAATTTCCGCCAGAGAAAGCGGGATTGAAAGCGTGCTGATCCTTGAGAGAGATAAAGAGCTTGGCGGAATTTTAAATCAGTGCATTCACAACGGTTTTGGACTGCACACATTTAAAGAAGAACTGACCGGACCGGAATATGCGGGACGTTTTATCCAGAAAGTACTGGATATGGAAATTGAATATAAATTAAATACAATGGTGGCGGATATTTCAAAAGACCGGGTGATCACAGCTATCAGCCGGGAAGAGGGCCTGACCCGGATCAAAGCCGGAGCTATTGTCCTTGCCATGGGATGCCGGGAGCGTCCGAGAGGCGCCCTGAATATTCCGGGATACCGCCCGGCGGGGATTTTCTCTGCGGGAACGGCTCAGCGCCTTGTGAATATGGAAGGCTACATGCCGGGCCGGGAGGTTGTGATCTTAGGTTCCGGTGACATCGGTCTGATCATGGCCCGCCGTATGACCCTGGAAGGGGCAAAAGTTAAGGTTGTAGCTGAGCTGATGCCTTACTCCGGAGGATTGAAGCGCAATATTGTACAGTGTCTTGACGACTTTGGCATTCCGTTAAAGTTAAGTCATACAGTGATTGATATTGACGGGAAAGACCGGGTCAAAGGCGTGACCATCGCCCAGGTTGGCAGCGACGGAAAGCCGGTGGCGGGGACGGAAGAATATATTTCCTGTGACACGCTGCTGCTGTCAGTGGGTCTGATCCCGGAAAATGAGCTTTCCCGCGGAATTGGTGTGCAGATCAGCCCGGTGACTAACGGCCCTGTAGTCAACGAAAGTCTGGAAACAAGTATTGACGGCGTTTTTGCCTGCGGAAATGTTCTCCACGTCCATGATCTGGTAGATTACGTGTCCGAGGAGGCTCACATGGCCGGGAAATGTGCGGCGGCTTATGTCCAGGCTCAAAAATTGGGAAATACAGAGGAATTTCAGGGCGGGCGCGCGGTTTCCCTCAAGGGTGAGAACGGCGTGCGCTATACTGTGCCGGTCTTTGTCCGTCCGGAACATATGGAAGATACCCTGACCGTCCGCTTCCGCGTAGGCAATGTATATAAAAATGCCAGTGTATGTACATATTTTGGAGACACCTGCATTTCCCGGCGCAAAAAGAGGGTTCTGGCCCCCGGTGAGATGGAGAATATCGTTTTAAAGAAAGCAGAAATAGAAAAATATCCGGATCTGGAGACCATTACGATCCGTATTGAGCAGGAATGACAGGAGGGACATAAGGAATGGAAAAGAGAGAATTGACCTGTATCGGATGCCCTCTGGGCTGTGCTGTGACCGTTGTCCTGGAAAATGGGGAAATTAAAAGCGTTACAGGAAATACATGTAAGCGGGGCGACGATTATGCCCGCAAGGAAGTGACACATCCTACCCGCATTGTGACAAGCACGGTTACGGTGGAGGGAGGCAGCGCGCCGGTAGTTTCTGTAAAGACAAAGGAAGATATTCCCAAGGATAAAATATTTGACTGCGTCCGGGCCCTCAGAGGCGTCAGCGTCAAAGCGCCTGTTCATATGGGCGATGTGATTTTGGAAAATGCAGCCGGCACCGGGGTAGACATTATTGCCACAAAAACCGTGTTATAAGAGCCGCATGGCTGAATAGATACACTTGACATCCGTCATTTCCTGTGGTATGTTGACTTAAATTATAGGAAACGTCATAATAATTTTTATTATGACGTTTCCTGCGCCGATATTTGATTCTCGCGGCGGCCGCCAAAGGGATATGCAGGCATATCTGAATGGCTCGTTGCCCGTGGAAATAAAAGCGGCGGCAGACACAGGGGGCGGATGTCTGTGTTTTGTGTGATCTTATAGGCTTTCTGCCCCAGGGCCGCAGAGAAAAAGAAAGGGACTGGCGTTTATGAACCGTGATTTTATCCGTGCTATTGAAGATTCCCCGGTGATCGGTGCGGTAAAGACGATGGAAGGGCTGGAAAAATGCCTGACTTCAGATATTGGTGTGATTTTTATACTTTTCGGCGATATCTGCAATATCGGGGAGATTGTGGATAAAGTGAAAGACAGAGGACGGCTGGCTATGGTGCATCTGGATCTTATTGCCGGTCTTGGAAATAAAGAGATTGTTGTGGACTTTATTAAAAAATATACCCACGCCGATGGTATCATCACCACACGGTCGTCCATGATCCGCCGGGCAAAAGAACTGGGTCTGTACACTGTGCAGCGTTTTTTTGTCCTGGATTCCCTGGCTTTTGAAAGTATCGGGCGCCAGCTTTTTTCCAGCCATCCGGATGTGATCGAAGTCCTTCCGGGCCTGATGCCAAAAGTGATCCGGAAACTGGTGAAGATCTGCCATGTGCCTGTGATCGCCGGAGGACTGATCGGAGATAAGGAGGATGTGCTGACTATGCTGGACGCCGGCGCTATGGCCATATCCTCCACCAATGAAAATACGTGGTTTATTTAAAAAAGATTTTTTGGCTATCAGGCGTTTGTCTTTTGCCTACGGCGGTTGAGGAACCCTGTTGGAAAGCCGTGAAAATGGAGGTTTTATAGCGAATAGTTGGAATTGAATAAATTAAATGAAAAATTTTGAAATTAGGTATTGACTTTTTGATAGGTTAATGGTAATATATCATTTGTCAGGAGGACAGAGAGTTCTTCTGGGAACAGAATAAGGATGCAGTTGTGGCGGAATTGGTATACGCGCTAGACTAAGGATCTAGTGGTCATTGCGACCGTACGGGTTCAAGTCCCGTCAACTGCACTGCTTTAGGCTCGCTGGGTGCGGGTCTTTTTGTTTTTTTGCGGCAAGATTCGAGGCAAAATTATTTCTATGGATAATATGGCTTTGTTCTTCATGTCTTTTCACATTATTCCGATAAACGCTAAATATTATTCCGATAGCGTTGCTATTATTCCGATAAGAGGGTATATTATTATCTAAGCGAGGTGAAATACTTATGTATATGTCAGTGAAACAAGCGGCAGAGATTGGCAGATACCATTATCAGAGAGCGTGATAAAACAGATTCATTATCTTATTCAACCTAAAATGGAGCAGTTGCTGGAAGCTTATAGAAAAAGCACTGAGCATATCATTCCCAGACTCGCCCGGTTCCATATTGAATTTGAAGGTATTCATCTGTTTATAGATGGCAACGGACGTACGGGGCGGTTGCTTGTTAATCTGGAACTGATGAAAGCAGGATATCCTCCGATTGATATTAAATTTACAGATCGGGTTGCTTATTACAATGCTTTTGATGAATATCATGTAAATCATAATTTGAATGCGATGGAAACCATGGTCTACGCTTACTTTGAAATTGGCCGGATGATTGTGGAAGAAGAACAGCACGGCGCGAACCGCGCTGCGTATGGAACACCGCTTTTAAAAGAACTTTCAGTATATCTTACAGAGCAGTTTGGTAAGGGCTATTCTGCAGAGAACTTGAAACTCATGCATATTACCAATATAGATGAGTGACATTTTTATGAGATTGAGGCGGTCAAGAATGACTGGAGCCTGGGTGAACTGAAACGGCAATACAGCAAAATGTACGTGCATTACTGTGACCGCAAGGTCAAACTCCCAGATGAAAATCCGACAATTAGTATTGTTCTTTGTAAAGATAAAAACAACGCGATTGTAGAAATGACACTTCTGAAAGATTATATTCAGGAGCATAAAGATCAGGGCGAAACTTCAATTAACGGCGGCGCCGGTATTGAGAATATGCCTTTTGAGAAATGGCTGGAAAAAATATAGGGATATCGGATATGGTGTCCGCCCGGTCCGGAGACGAAAAGGTTTCGCTTCATTAATACTTGGCAAAGGCGTTGAAATCTGCCGGGAACTGGGGATGAAAAGCGTTATCGTCGGATGTTATAAATCCAATGCTCATAAAAGTCCGGCACAACATTCGCTGCGGGAATGGTTTAAGCCCACGAAAGTTGCTGTTCGCTGGCTTGCAAATGAATAGTAACGCGAATTGCTGTGTCACAGATTTGCGGAAGATTTTTTGTTTACATCAGCTCTGTGAAATGTTAAAATTTACATAATGGTTCTGTACAGACTAGGAAATTTCATATTCAAGACCCGCTTGCGGGTCTTGGCGCGGGATTCGGGTCAGCTTTAGCTGACATCTTCCTTACCGAATCCCGGTGTATCTTAAGCGGAGCGTTTATCAGATGGGGGATTGACTCCCGCCACTGATACAAATTTGTTATACTCGCCGCCTATAGAGGCGGGAGTCTTTCTACATCTGATAAAACTGAATGCCGCAGTATGGGCGGCAAAACCATGGATGGAAACCATGGTCAGGATTTACAAAATTTACAGGAGGATATTGTTGTATGGGAACTCGATTTAAGTGTAACGAAGAAACTATCGCCCAGACCAAGGGGGGAAAGCTGAAAGGCTTTTACTATGATGGAATTTACACATTTCACGGCATCCGCTATGCAAAGGCAAAACGGTTTCAGATGCCGGCGCCGATCAAACCGTGGGAGGGTGTGAAAGACGCGTTAAGCTATGGTTATATATGCCCGATCTTAAATAATCCTAAGCCCACAGGGGAGGTGGCGACGCCTCACCGTTTCTGGCCGGAAAATGAAAATTGCCAGTACTTAAATATATGGACGCCAAGCCTGGACAGTTCGGCAAAGAAGCCGGTGCTTGTATGGCTTCACGGCGGCGGCTTTTTCTCCGGCTCATCCATTGAGCAGGTGTGCTATGATGGCGCCAATCTGGCGGAGTTTGGAGATGTGGTTGTGGTTTCTGTAAATCACCGTCTTAACGTTTTTGGCTATCTGGATATGTCTTCCTTCGGCGAAAAATATAAAAATTCCGGCAACGCCGGTATGGCAGATCTAGTAGCTGCCCTTATGTGGGTGAGAGATAATATTTCCGCATTTGGCGGCAATCCGGACAATGTGACGATTTTCGGCCAGTCCGGCGGCGGAAGCAAAGTGACGACTCTGGGACAAATTCCAGCGGCAGACGGCCTTTTCCATAAAACGGTTGTTATGAGCGGCGTTTATTCCAGTATGTCCCAGGGAGAGCAGGTGAAAGGAAGAGATCTGGTCCTTGCTATTTTGGAACAGTTAGATCTGGAAGAAAAGGATGTAGATGATCTGGCCACTATTATCACTACCCAGCGTCTCATTGAGGCAGTGAACGCCGCTGAAAAGAAGCTGGCGGCAGAGGGCAAGTATATTGAATGGGGGCCGACACCCAATGACTGGTACGTGGGAAATCCCGTGGAGGTTGGATTTGCAGACCACTTTAAGACCATCCCCACAATGATCGGGACAGTTTTAGGTGAATTTAGTATGGAGCCGCCTATCCCTCATAAAGATCAGTTAAGCGCCAAAGAGCGCCGGGATATCGTGGCCCAGAAATATGGCGAGGAAAACGCTGACGAGGTGATCCGCCGTTTTAAAGCAGCTTACCCGGATAAAAATGAAGTTTATGTGCGCAACCTGGATCTTATGTTCCGTCCGGGAACGCTGAAATATATTGAGCGCAAGGCAAAGGAAGGAACTGCTCCGGTTTATGCCTACATGTTTACACCCACATTTGAGATTGATGAAGATAAGCTGGCGTGGCATTGCTCAGATATTCCTTTCTGGTTCCATAACACATCTATTATTCCGGTGTGTCAGCTTGATGGTATTACCGAGAAGTTGGAGAATGTTATGTCCTCCGCCTTGGTTAACTTTGCCCGCAGCGGCAATCCAAACGCTGCCGGTCTTCCCTGGTGGGATCCATGCACAGCAGAACATACCAATTGTATGATCTTTGACAAGACATGCGAAGTGCGGGTAGATCATGAAAAAGATCTGATCCCTTATATGGAGAAAGTGACGCCGCCGTTTGTGTTTGATCCGTCCATGTTCCCTTCCGATGAGGACGAAGTGGATGAGGGCAGCGCCTGGTTTTATTAAAAAATTAAGAAGGGCTCCTGCCTCTGAAATTTTCAGCGACAGGAGCCTGTTGTTATTTTTAGGTGTTTATTCATCCTCAGCGCTTGAGGCATGGGAAAATAAATATCGGTAATAATCCGTATCCAGTATATAGGTAGAAAAAGTAAATTTTGCGGCAACTTCATTGTGGATGGACTGAACATATTCGTCAGAGACGGTTTCTTTCGGGCTCAGGGAAGTGACCTGACCATTTTGAGAGTTGTACATGGCCTTGTCGGTGATCCAGCTTTTGTTGGAAAAGATCACAAGGGGCGGGGAATTGGACAAAATATCCCTTCCCATGAGCAGCCGTGAGTCATATTCCAGACCGAAAAGGTTGGACAGGGTCGGAATAATATCCAGATTGGAACAGTATTTGTCAACAATGACCGGAGCATCGCCTTCCATGCTGCCGCTCCACAGGATCAGCGAGCTTTCGTAAAGTTCAAAATTGGACTCCACACTATGTCCGGCAAGTTCACTCAATTCGCTCTCCTCAAGACCGTAGGGATAATGGTCTGCGGCCATAACAATAACGGTATTTTCCAGTTTTCCTGCGGCGTCAAGCTGCTCTATGAGATACTCAAGGGCCCGATCCAGTTCCATGTTGGCAGCAATATACCCTTTGACATTTTCCGAGTAGGGGAGGGATTCCACGGCGTCCCGATGCTTGGAGGCCATGGCGTTGCCGCCCCAACTATAGGGCAAATGGCCGCTGACAGTCATATAGTAAATGCTGAAATGATCGTCATTAATGTATTCCGGGATGGTCAGCTCCATCATTTCCAGATCAGATTCCGGCCAGACATAGGTCACATCCAGGCCATTTCCGTAACCTTTGTAGGTGTAGCCCAGATTTGGATGGGACAGGTCACGGTCATAATAATCATAAGTATGATTGTGGTAGGCCAGAGTGGTATAGCCCTGGGCCAGAAACTGGTTGCCCATAGTGAAGGGAAGCCAGTTGTCGCTGGAGTGGGACATGCTCCATACGCCGCTTTTGGGGATCAGGCCGAGACAATTGACATACTCCCCGTCGGAAGTGCTGACGCCCCACACAGGATTGTAAAAATTCTGGAAAACAAAACCTTCGTTGGCCAGTTTATACAATGTGGGGGTCAGATCTTCGCTTATGGCATAGGGAGAAAATGCTTCAGCGGTGAGAAAGATCAGGTTAAAGTCTTTAAACATACCCGTATATTCATTGGTGTATGTAGGTTCCACCTGGGCAAAGTATTCGTCCATAGCTTTGTACACCTCATCCGTCTCGTTGGCTGCCAGAGCTTTAAAATCTATATCCATCACATTGGGAACCGGGATCTTCGGCGCCTCAGTTTCCGTCTCAGTTTCTATGGTCTCGCTTGCCTTTTCCCCGATGCTGTCTGTGGATTCCCCTGTTTCGGAAAATGAAGTGCTGTCTGGTTCGTTTTTCCAAAAATCCGGGGCGTCTGGTTCGGCAGCAGGCTCTTTTGAAAGCGCATCCTGGCCTGAACTTTGGGTCAGAAGGAGATCCCCTTTAAGCTCATCGGGAAAGATCAGGGCTTTCAGATCATTTTTTACGCAGCATAAAAGTCCAAAACGGTTCAAAACAAGCGTGCCCGGCTGCTCATGGTAATAAATGGCGTAGGCGCTTCCCGCCGCCTGACCGCCGGAGCGGAGCATAAGGAAAATAATCCCGAAACCGGCAATCACCGGGAGTATAAACAATCCAAGAAAGGGGAGGCGGTATTGCCGGTACACCACATGGAAGCGGGTCAAAAGAACGCGGGCGATGACCGGAACGGCAACCATAAGGGTCAGTGGGGGCACATTTTCAATAATAGTGTGGATAATAATATCCATAAACTGTGCTGCCTGGCCGGCATTTCCCATGGAGGAAAGAACCATAGGCGTGCGGAAAATTCCCATATATACGGTCTGGACCACAAAAGGTGCGATGGCCACAATAGTCAGAAGGAGGGAGAGTGTTTTGTTGACTTTAGGCTTCCAGAAACTGCACAGCAAAGTCATGGCGCTGCCAAGACTGACACATAAAAGCAGAGTGATGACAAATGTCCGTCCGGGAAAAGTCCCGATAACGAAAGCGCGGAAAATGCTCTCCTCATAGAGCAGCAAAAGCGGAAAGTAAAACAGCGGAAGAAGGTTTCGTTTTTTATACACTGAATCTGTGTGTTCTTTATTTTTCCCCATGTAATGTTCCCCCATATATTGTGAAAAATGTAATGATCTGATCTAACCATAGCAATATTAAAAGAGGGTGTCAAGGTATACTTTTGTTCAGATAACATGACCACATTTTCGTAATACATATCAATTGACTTAGGGGAAAGAGTCTGATAAAATTGTATTAACATAAAAACGTGATTTAGCTTTTAAAAGAAAGCAGGTGGGGGAAATGAAGGGAAAAATCTTTACACTACTGTCGACGGCCATATTGGCCGGGGTTGTGACGGGCGGCTGCGCTTCCCTGAACAATGGAGGAAGCTGTGGATTTGCCTATGATGGAAAGACCGCAGTGATTGAAGAAGATCTGGAAAATGTTGTTTTTGTGGATACGGAGGGCGATGTTTCCCTCAGTTTTGACTATGGGGGAGTAACCTATTCCATGGATTTTTCTCCGGAAAATGCTTCACAAATTTCCGGGGAGACGATATACACTTGTACATTTTCCAACAGTGAGGGCAAGGAATGTCTGGGAAATATTATTATGTCCGATGAGGCTGAAGGTTCAGCCGCAGGAACGGTTCGCTTTCGGGATGATATGACCAGCGATGAAGCCTTTGGCTTTATTGTGGCCCCAAATGCCTCTGATCTGGAAGATTACAGGGATGCTCTGGAGGAAGAAAGAATACAGTTGGAGACATGGACAGATTCAGCACAACAAACTCAGTAAAATCTTTCTATATATCTGTCGGGGATTTTACAAAGGAAACAGCGTATAGAGAAAGCGCCGGACACAAAGACTGCTGGTTTTTGCTGCCGGCACTTTTTTAAAGCATTTTGTTTTCTATAAAACCTTCATAAATATAAGAAGGATTTTCATAATATACGCTGCTGTTATAATCATAAATTTTTTCAAGATTATTTTTTCCGAGAGCATTGACTACATCTGCTCTTTTATTCTTTGTTTTCCGGGCAATATAATCAATCAGGCTGCAAGTAAAAAAAGATCATTATCTTTCCTGCTTTCTCTGCCTTTTTCTTCCATTATTTCATTACATCCTCATATCCCCTGTATTCACTTTAAAAGTAAGTATAGCACAAATGCCTGTTTTTGACTATCGCAAGATGATTTCCCCTCTTTACTTGCAGCCTGGCAAATGCTATGATAGCGTTAAGTACCGGGTCGGCCGTCACTGTTTTGCCGGGCCGGCAGGTTTAAAGAATATACCTTTTTTGAGAGGAGAGTTAATGTATGAAAAAGGTCATTACAAGCGTGATCATTACTCTGGTCTACGCGCTGCTGGCATTTTACTTTGCTTTGCCGGCTATTAACCTGAAATCCAAAGAATTTTATATGTACGTGATTTCAGTGATTGTTGTGTATCTCATTGTGTCTTTCCTGGCGGGAATGAAAGGTGCTTCCCGGTTTGACTGGAGCGGGAAAAGTAATTCCTTCTCCGGCGTAAATTTTCGCGGTATGAAAGTGAGTACCAAAATCCTTGGGGGGATCATTGTCATTGCCGCAGTTGTCCTCCTGGGGGGAAGTCTGATTTCCAGCGAATTTTTTCACGCGAAGAGCTACCAGCAGCTCATGCCGGTGGAGGAGCGGGAATTTGCCACAGATATCAGCCAGATTTCATTAAGGGACGTGCCGGTAGTTGACAGGGACAGCGCTGTGCGCCTTGGCGACCGGAAGCTTGGCGAGCTGGTGGATCTTGTATCCCAGTTCGAGGTGGATGAAAGCTCCTACTCTTATACCCAGATCAATTATAACGATGTGCCTACCCGGGTGGCGCCTCTGCGCTACGGCGACATTATTAAATGGTTTAATAACCAGTCCGACGGACTTCCTGGGTATATTTCTGTAAATATGACGACACAGGAAGTGTCCTTAGTCCAGTTGGATCAGGGGATAAAATATTCGCCGGGAGAGTATTTTTTCAGAAATCTTGACCGACATCTGCGGTTAAGCTACCCGACCCTGATTTTTGACGATTACCGTTTTGAGGTAGACGATGAGGGCAAGCCTTACTGGATCTGTCCTGTTGTGGACTATACCATCGGGCTCTTTGGCGGAAAAGATATCCGCGGCGTTGTTTTAGTGGACGCGTGCAGCGGCGCTACAGAGTATATGGACATTGAGGATGCGCCTACATGGATTGACCAGGCGTATTCATCGGATATTGTTGTCCAACAGATTGATTATTGGGGCAAATACCGCAACGGTTTCTTTAATACGATTTTCGGACAGAAAGACGTTGTTGTGACTTCCGGCGGCTACAATTACCTGGCTCTGGAAGACGATGTGTGGCTGTACACCGGACTGACGTCTGCCGGAAATGACGCTTCCAATATCGGCTTTGTTCTTGTCAATATGCGGACGAAGGAAGCCAGGTACTATACAGTGTCCGGGGCCACAGAGTATTCGGCCATGTCCTCGGCGGAAGGACAGGTGCAGCATCTATCCTATGTATCAACCTTCCCTATCCTGTTAAACATTGGCAATCAGCCTACCTATTTTGTATCTCTGAAAGATAATGCCGGGCTTGTGAAAATGTTTGCCTTTGTCAATGTGGAGCGCTACCAGTTAGTGGCTATCGGGGATACGCTGAATGAAGCATACTCGGAATACTTAAAGCTTCTGGCTCAGAACACCCAGGTAGATTCCTCGGCGCTGACTACCACTGAAGGTGTGATTTCCTACATCTCTTCGGCGGTGCGGGATGGCAATACCTACTATTATATTGAGCTGGAGGATCTGGATAAAGTCTTTGTGGCTTCCATTCAGTCCAATGAGATCCTGGCGGTTCTTAGGCCGGGAGATCAGGTTTCGGTGGGGTATGTGCCGTCGGAAGATGAGTTTATTGATATCAGCGAGATCAGCCGAACCGCAAGGGCCGCGAATCAGGAAAGTTCAGCCGGATCCGCGGCGCTTAGGGAAGCAAACGAGGAAACAGAATAGCTCTTGCGGCATTTTAAATGTTGGTATATAATGTTGAAGGTGTCAAAAGGTCATGCTTGCCTGCGCAGGCGCAGTCCCCATGGCCTTTTGACGTTTGTATCATAAATTTTGTGATGTCCGGTTCAGGCAGAGGGAAACCTTCTGTGTTTAGCCCGGTGATTGTGATGGAATTAAGCCGATGATTAAGGAGGAAATATACAGACATGAGTAAAGTCAGAACACGTTTCGCGCCAAGTCCGACAGGGCGGATGCATGTGGGAAATCTGCGCACCGCGCTGTACGCTTATCTGATCGCCAAGCATGAGGGCGGCGATTTTATACTTCGCATTGAAGATACAGACCAGGAGCGCTATATGGAAGGCGCGGTGGATATTATTTACCGGACTTTGGAAAAGACCGGATTGATCCATGACGAGGGGCCGGATAAAGACGGCGGCTGCGGACCCTATGTCCAGAGTGAGCGTCAGGCTCAGGGTATTTATCTGAAATACGCCCAAATGCTTGTGGATAAAGGGGAGGCATACTACTGCTTTTGCGATAAAGAGCGGCTGGATTCTTTAAAACAGGAGATCGCCGGCAAGGAGATCGTTGTCTATGACAAGCACTGTCTCCATCTTTCCAAAGAGGAAGTCCAGGCAAAACTGGACGCGGGAGTGCCTTATGTGATCCGTCAGAACAACCCAACCACCGGGACAACCACATTCCACGATGAGATTTACGGGGATATCACGGTGGACAATTCAGAGCTGGATGATATGATCCTTATAAAGTCTGACGGCTACCCCACCTATAATTTTGCCAACGTTGTGGATGACCATCTCATGGGGATCACCCACGTAGTCCGGGGCAACGAGTATTTGTCCTCATCACCGAAATATAACCGCCTCTATGAAGCCTTTGGCTGGGACGTTCCGGTATATGTTCACTGTCCGCTGATTACTAACGAGGAACACAAAAAGCTGAGCAAGCGCAGCGGTCATTCCTCCTACGAGGATCTGCTGGATCAGGGATTTATTTCCGAAGCCATTGTCAATTATGTGGCCCTCCTTGGCTGGTGTCCGCAGGATAACAGGGAGATCTTTTCACTGAATGAACTTGTGGAAGTCTTTGATTACCATCATATGAGCAAGACACCGTCGGTGTTTGATATGACCAAGCTGAAATGGATGAACGGCGAGTATATGAAGGCCATGGATTTTGATAAATTTTATGAAATGGCAGAGCCTTACCTTAAAAAATCCATTACGAAAGATCTGGATTTAAAGAAGATCGCGGCTATGGTTAAGACAAGAATTGAAGTATTTCCGGATATTTACGATCATGTGGACTTTTTTGAAAAAATTCCGGAGTACGATCCATCTATGTATGTTCACAAAAAGAGCAAATCCACCATGGAGACGGCTTTGGACATCCTTAAAGGGCTTGTGCCGGTACTGGAAGGTCAGGAAAATTTCACCAATGACGCTCTCTATGAAATCCTTGTGGCTTTCGCCCAGGAACATGGCTATAAAAATGCTACCGTTATGTGGCCGGTGCGCACGGCCGTTTCCGGAAAGCAAATGACGCCGGGAGGCGCCACAGAGCTTATGGAAGTATTAGGCAAAGAGGAATCTCTGGCCCGCATTCGCAAGGGCATTGAGCTTTTAGAGAGCGCGGTGGGCGGAGTATGAGTTTTAATCCCGCCCAACAGGAGGCCATCAGCCACGTCGCCGGCCCGGCAATGATCCTGGCCGGTCCGGGATCGGGAAAGACTACTGTCATTACACAGCGGGTGCGCTATCTTATTGAGGAGGCCGGAGTACATCCGGCCTCCATTCTTGTTGTTACCTTTACAAAGGCCGCGGCCAGGGAAATGAAAGAGCGCTTTTTTGCCCTCTGCAAAGGGCAGCCCATGCCAGTCAGTTTTGGAACCTTCCACAGTATTTTTTTCGCTGTCTTAAAAGCAGCTTACAACTATACGGCGGGGGACATTATTACGGACAGCCGGAGAATGGAGCTTTTCAGGCAGATCGTTGAGGAAATGGATCTGGAAATTGACGATATGGCGGATTTTATCGTCAACGTCTCCGGGGAAGTCAGTCTTGTGAAAGGGGAAAATATGTCCCTGGATCACTATTATTCGGTCAACTGCGCCGATGATGTGTTTAAGGCGATCTATAAAGCCTACGGCAGAAAACTGAAAGAAAACCGTCTCATTGATTTTGACGATATGCTTTTGTATACCTGGGAGCTGTTTAAGGCACGTCCGGATATTCTTGGGGCGTGGCAGAAAAAGTTTCAGTATATTCTTATTGACGAGTTTCAGGATATTAACCAGGTTCAGTATGAGATTATCCGCATGATGGCGGCGCCGGAAAACAATCTGTTTATTGTTGGGGATGATGACCAGTCTATTTACCGTTTCAGAGGCGCCCGTCCGGAGATCATGCTTGGATTTACAAAGGATTACCCCAAATCCAAAACGATTCTTCTGGATATTAACTACCGCTGTACCCAACAGATTGTGGAGGGAGCTTTGCAGGTCATTAAAAATAACCGGGAGCGGTATGAAAAACAATTAAAGGCATTTCACAGCGGCGGCGAACCTATAGAGGTGAAAATGTTTAATACTATGGCGGAAGAATATGAAACCCTTATCCGGGAAGTGTACCAGAGCCATAAAGAGGATAAAATGCCCCTTAAAGATATGGCGGTGCTGTACCGGACCAATACCGGGGCCAGACTTTTGGTGGCAAAGCTGATGGAGTACAACATTCCTTTCCGGATGAAAGACAGTGTGCCCAATTTATTTGACCACTGGATCGCCAAGGACATTTTTGCCTACATTAAGGCAGCTTTGGGGCAGGCTTCGCGGAGCGATTATCTTAGAATCATCAATCGGCCAAAGCGGTATATCTCCCGGCAGATGCTTACCGGAACCGGTCATTTTCTGGAAACATTAAAGGCAAGCTATGCCGGGAAAGACTGGGCCCTGGAGCGGTTGGACCGTCTGGCCTATGATCTGGAAAGCCTGGGGAAAATGAATCCCTACGGGGCGGTGAACTATATCCGCTACGGGGTGGGCTACGACAATTTTCTCATAGAGTATGCCAGGGATCACCGGGTGAAAGAGGAAGATCTTTTGGATATTGTCACTGAACTTCAGGACAGTGCCAAAAACTACGAAAGTTTCCAGGACTGGTTTGCTTATATGGAAGATTATGGGCTAAAACTGAAAGAAAAAAGCCGGCGAAGGGAAGAAACTGCCGACGGCCTTGTCCTGTCCACTATGCACAGCGCCAAGGGGCTGGAATACTCAACGGTTTTTATTATTGACGCCAACGAGGGGGTCATGCCTCACAAAAAGGCGGTGATGGAGGCAGATGTGGAAGAGGAACGCCGCATGTTTTATGTGGCCATGACCAGGGCGAGGAACAAACTCCACATTTATTTTGCTAAAGAGCGGTATCATAAGCCGGCGGATATGTCCAGGTTTGTAGGCGAACTGCTTGTGGACCGTTCCCTCTTTAGGACTGGGGCACGGGTGCGTCACCGGATCTATGGGGAAGGTACTATTACAAAAGTGACCCAGACGGCGGTGACCATTTTATTTACAGAGTCCAAAGAAATAAAAACATTAAATATTTCTTTTTGTATTTCTAACGGACTGCTAAGGCTTTTGCATAATGAATGAAAACCGTCCTCTTCCTGATGACTGAACTGTTGCGGTCTTTGTGCTATGGATGAAAGCCACGAATGGCTTGTTTTGAGACTGGCTTTCAGCAACAGTTCAGTCCGCGCCATTCGCAAAGCCGCGCTTGCGCGCTGACCCGCGGCTGACGCCGCTCCTTTGCTCATGATCTGGCGCTCCCCTCATCAGGAAGGAGGCGGGCTCGTCCTTATGCAAGCATAAACTATCCCGCCTCTTCCTGATGACTGAACTGTTGACTTTCACATTTTGCTTGCATTTTACATGGGAATCTGATAAAGTCATAGGTGTCAGTATAATGACGGGAACCAGCGGTCAGACGGCTGCGTTCCTATTCTAAGGAATGAGAGGTATTGCTTATGAGTGAAGATACACATGGCAAGAACTGTGATTGTGGATGCCAGGACAATGATGACGAGGCAACTGTTACATTGACACTTGACGATGGCTCTGAACTTGAGTGCGCTGTTTTATCTATTTTCCCTGCGGGGGAAAATCAGTATATCGCTCTGATCCCATTAGATCAGGAGGACAGCGAGGACGGCGATGTTTATCTCTACCGTTTCCAGGAATTTGACAACGGTGAGATTCAGCTTGACAACATTATTGATGACGAAGAGTATGAGATCGTTGCGGACGCTTTCGATGAACTTCTTGACAGCGAAGAATTTGACGAGATGTTTGACGACGAAGACTGATAGCTGAATAGTTACAAAATGCATTAAAAGCCCTGAAGTTTATGGCTGAGGACAAAAGTCTCTCACGCTGTGGACTTCAGGGCTTTTGTAAAGCTTTTATAAAAAAGAACTACTGTTTTTTTGGCAACTGTGCTATAATGAGGTCAAATTTTAATTTGACCTCAACATCTTTTTTATAACAGTTCAACCGCCGGGGATGGCGCGGGCTGAACTGTTACTTTTTATAAATCATGATGAGACGTGATAAAGTGATAAAGAGCAGGGAATCCGGAGGGAGAGCCGGCAGCAGGACTATCGGTTTGTAGCGCTCATTAAAGACAGGAGTGATCAGATGAAAGAAATATTGGAGATGGCCCAAAGTCTGAAAGACCAGATCGTTGCCGACCGGCGGTATATCCATGAGCATCCGGAGATTGGCATGGATCTACCGGCAACATGCGCCTACATTAAGAAAAGGCTGACAAAGATGGGCATTCCTTTTAAGGAACATATAGTGCCGATGCCGGAAAAGCTGATCCGGGATTTTTTGGAGGCAGGTTTTCCCAAGATGGAGCGGGCCACAGGTGTCACAGCCCTGATTGGCAGCGGAAGCCCGTGTATACTCCTTCGGGCGGATATGGACGCCCTCCCCATAAAAGAGGAAAATGACCTGCCCTTTGCAGCTAAAGGCGGATATGGTCATATGTGCGGCCATGACAGTCATGTGGCCATGCTTTTAGGAGCTGCGGCCATCTTGAAATCTATGGAATCCCGGCTTTGCGGCACAGTTAAGCTGCTGTTTCAACCTGGTGAGGAGACTGGCGCCGGCGCAAGGCTTATGGTGGAAGGCGGTGTTCTGGAAAATCCTCATGTAGACGGGGCTCTTGGAATCCATATCCATGCCAATAAAAAAGAAGGCCAGGTGACTTACTGTAAGGGCGTCAACTCCGCTTCTCTGGACACTTATATTGTGAAAATCAAAGGCAAAGGAGGCCACAGTTCCGCACCCCATGAGTGCGTGGACCCGTTAATGATCATGAACCAGGTCTATCAGGCGGTGAATCTCCTTGTGACAAGGGAGGTGGACCCGGAGGCCATGGTGGCTCTGACCTGTGGCGTTGCCAAAGGAGGGACAGCGGTTAATATTATCCCAGACACCGCCCAGGTTCACATTGGTGTGCGCACACTAAATGTGGCGGCCAGGAACCATCTGGCCAAACGGATTCCTGAGCTTGTGGACGGCTATGTCCGGGCGTGGCGTGGCAGTTTTGAGATGACCTGCTTTAAAACGCCAAGCACTTGCACAGATCCGGAATTTTGCGATGCCCTCCTTCCCTATATTGAGGAAGTGGCGGGAGATGGAAATGTGTCTGTAACGCCGCCCATGAAAGCTACGGAAGATTTTGGATATATTACAGAGAAAGTGCCGGGAATGTATTTAAGTCTAGGTGATGGCGAGGAAGGGGCAGCGCCTATGCATAATCCCAGGATGATGCTTCGGGAGGAGGCATTTACCACCGGGGCGGCGCTTTACGCTAACTGTGCCTTTGAATGGCTTAGAGAAAAAGCGGCCCGGTAAGGAGGAGATTGCAATGCGTCAAGAGAAAATGAAAAGAGGATTTAAGCTGCCTCATGTCTATATTATATTAATGTTTATGATGCTTCTCGTGGTTATTTTGTCCTGGATTATTCCAAGCGGCGCTTACGAGAGGGTTTTAGACTCCGATACCGGGCGGGAGATCATTAATCCGGATAACTTTTCCTATGTGGAGCAAAGTAATCCTATTACATTTATGAATTTCTTTGAGGCCATTTATAATGGTTTTGTAAGCGGTGCCAGCATTATGGGTACTCTGTTTATAAGTTCCGGTATTATTTACATACTGGAAGTCAGCGGTGCTTTCGGCGCCGGGATACAGAAGATCCTCAAACACACAAAAGGGAAAGAATTTTCCGTTGTTGTGATCTTCTATACTATTTTTGTTGTTTTTGGCGTACTTGGATACGGTGAGGCGGCCTATCCCTTTTACCCTCTGGCGGTGACTATCGGCCTTGCCCTGGGCTATGACCGGGTGGTGGGCGCGGGCCTTGCCATTGTGGGAAGTACTGTAGGTTTTACCTGCGGAATGCTTAACATGTTTACCACAGGCGTGGCCCAGCAGCTTGTGGGGCTGCCTATGTTTTCCGGTATGGGAATGCGGGCTGTAGGACTTGTTGTCTTTTATATTATCGGATTTTTTGGGCTGTTTTTTTACTGCAAAAAGATTAAAAAGACCCCGGAAAAGAGTATTGTCCGAGACGAGTATTTAACTCAGAAAGCAGAGGATTTTCAGGAAAATGACCAGAAAATGACGCTGCCCAGGGTTTTGGGCCTGATCGCTTTCCTTGTAGTTATTATTATCCAGGGCATAGGCGCTGTGGGATTCGGATGGTCTTTCCCGCAGATTGCCGCCCTGTATGTTATTTTCGGATTTGTGTTGGCTGTCATTTTCCGCATTGGCCCAAGCCGGGTATGTACTATATTTACCCAGGGAGCTACTAGGGTGTTTTCTGCGGCCTTTGCCATCGGCCTGGCTAACGCTGTCGTTGCGCTGATGAACCAGGCCCAGATTCTGGATACGCTGGTTTACCACATGTCCGGTTTCCTCAACGGAAAGAGCGCAATTGTGACGCTGCTCATTATTTATGTATTCGTCACGTTGTTTAACTTTTTCGTTGTATCCGGCAGCGGCAAAGCGGTTATTGTTATGCCCATACTTCAGCCTCTGGGAAATATTTTACATATTAATCAGCAGGTCCTTGTTTTGGCCTATCAGTATGGCGACGGCATTACCAATAGTTTCTGGCCGGGCAGCGCTATGGTCGGGTTATCCATGTGCAATCTCGGCTATGGAGAGTGGATACGGTTTTGCTGGAAAATCTATGTATCTATGATGGTGGCGGCTTTTGTCCTTGTCATCATTGCCAATGCCATCGGCTACGGACCATTTTAAAAGTTGGCAATTAATTATTAATTCAGCCATGCCTCTCGGATTTCCGCAGCTAACGCGGCTGAATAGTTATAATGTTGATTTTGAGGTGAACAAAGTGAAAGCGTTGGACATATTATATGAACTTGCAGGTGTGCGCAGCGATACCGGGAGCGCATACGAAAAAGCTCTTGGGGAAAAAATATATGACATGATCAGTGAAAACTCTTATTTTAAGGCGAATCCTGCCCTGTGCGGCATGGAAACCTTTGGGGATTTCATGGACCGCCCGGTAGTGTGGGCTCTTCGTCCCGGAAAAAGTAAGAAAACAGTGTTGTTATCCGGACACTATGATGCGGTGGAGATTGATAGCTACGGGCCTTTTAAGGATGTGGCCACTCAGCCGGATCTTCTCAAAGAGCGGATGCAGCAGGCTCATCTGGAAAATGACGGGGTAAAAGATGAGAGTTTTTTTAAGGATCTTTATGACGACAACTGGATTTTCGGCCGGGGATGCGCCGACATGAAAGGAGGGCTTTCAGCGGCTCTTGAAATTGTTCTTGGTGAGGAATGTTTTGAAAATACTATTTTATTTGTGGCCGTCTATGATGAGGAGAACCTTTCTGCGGGAATGCGCTGTGCCATGCCTCTCATCCGCAGGCTGCGGGATGAGTATGATCTGGATTTTCGCCTGTGCCTCATCGGGGAACCCCAAGACAATGACCCGGAAGCGTCAAACCATGTGAACATGTACGGCGGCGGTGCGGGAAAGGTGCTGCCCCTGATCCTGGCCAGAGGATATCTGTCTCACAGTGCCCAGGCATTGGAAGGGCTGAATGCTGCCTACATGATCTCGGAAGTTGTCCGGGAGATCGAGATGAACGCAGATTATATTTCCACCGATTATGGTATCAGTGTCCAGCCTCCCACAGTTTTGTGGCAGAGGGATTTAAAACCGGCTTACGATGTGTCTTTAGTGGAGTATGCTGCTGCGGCCATCAGTATACTGTTCCTGGAAAGCGTTTCTCCTGACGCACTTATGGAGCGGGTGGAGGCTTCCTGTAAAAAAGCCATGAAGAAGGCGGCGAAAAAATACCGGAAATCTTTTGAGAAAGCCAGGGAACTTGGAGCCGTCAGGACAGAAGTTTTTAAAGATTTCAGGCCGAAAGTGATGCGCCTGGAAGAAGTGTTGGCTATTGTAAAAGAGCGGGAGCCGGATTTTGAAAAGCGCCAGCAGGCGTTTAACGACAGTCTGTCCAAAAAAATCCGGGGCAATGAGATGACTCTGATCCAGGCCAGCGTATCTTACATGCAGGATCTCACAGAGCGGTCAGGAATCAAAGATCCGGTAGTGGTCATCGGCATCGCGCCGCCATATTATCCGGCGGTGACAAGCTTTCGCTTAAAGGGCGGCATTGGAAAGCTGGAGCAGCTTTACGAGAAAGCCGCTGGTGAAAATGGATATACGGGAAGTGTTGAACCTTATTTTGCCGGTATGGGGGATATCAGCTATATGATGTGCGCCGATGCCCAGGCCCAGCGCCGCCTTATGAGCAATCTGACGCTGCCGGAAAGTATTTATGATATTCCTTTTGAGGACATCCAGGAATTGAGCATGCCCTCCTTTTGGATGGGGCCCCGATCTAAGGCCATGCATCAGTGGAAGGAGCGGGTATATAAGCCGGATATTGAGGAACTTTTGCCGGCAATGATGCGCAGTCTGATCAGAAACATATAAAAGGGGTGTTGACTATGGGTTTTACAATGCCGGAGTACATAGAACCGGATTTTAACCAGGAATTTTTACAAAAAGCGCCGGACGCTGTGATGGCGGCCGTGGAGAAAGATTTTGTGGCGCCGGATAATTACCACGCGACAACAATTTTTCCAGAGTATTTTAAGGTTAATGGCCAGTGGATACTGGCAAAGGAAAGCCGTATGGACTGTGTGGCGGTTTACGATCATGGCCAGATCCGTGTAGTAGAGTTTCGGAACCTGAAAAAGGGAGACCTTGTTTTTGTGGGGCGCACTGAGGATGGCAGCGAAGGCATCTATGTCTGGCCCCACGGTTTTAACCAGGGGAAAATTCGGGAAAATGAAGACACTTTTGCCTTCAGGGCTTTGCGCTCCAGGGAGACCGCCTACTCTAAAGATTACGATGAGCTTTATGAGCTTTTAAAATATGAAAAGGAGGGCGGCGGAAATATTTTATGGGTCATGGGGCCGGCCTGCGCCTTTGACGCGGACTCAAGAAACGCCTTTGCTGCCCTGATCCGGGCTGGCTATGTCCAGGGATTAATGGCGGGAAATGCCCTGGCAACCCACGACCTGGAGGCAGCTTATCTTCGAACGGCCCTGGGGCAGGATGTCTATACCCAGGAGAGTATGCCGGGCGGACATTATAACCACATTGACACCCTTAACAAGGTCCGGGGCTGTGGAAGTATCGAAAATTTTGTCGGCGAGGGCTATGCCGGCGACGGGATCATGTATGAGTGTGTGAAAAATCATGTACCTTACGTCCTTGTCGGCTCCATCCGTGATGACGGCCCTCTGCCGGAAGTTTTCGGCAATGTCTATGAAGGCCAGAACGCCATGAGAGATCTTGTGCGCAAGGCTACCACTGTCATCTGTATGGCGTCAGCCCTCCACACCATTGCCACTGGGAATATGACCCCCTCTTTCAGGGAGTCCGATGGAAAAATCCGTCCGCTGTATTTTTTCTCCGTAGATATTTCGGAGTTCGCGGTGAATAAGCTGAGGGATCGGGGAAGCCTTTCTGTGAAAACTTTTGTGACCAATGTTCAGGATTTCATTGTCCATGTGCGCAATGGGTTGAATCTAACGGAAGAGTAGAGAACACGATGAAGATAAAAATAACGAAGGGGGTTGTCTATGCGTAAAGAAGCATCTATGGATCAGTGGAGAGCGCTGTACGATATTACAGATCATTTAAAACAGATGGAGCCCTGGAATCTGTTCTTTGACACGGATCTTTTATGTATACAGTCGGAAGAAGCGGAAAATATTGTGTTTGTCAGCATTATGGGGCGGGCCGGACAATGTTTTGGCTATACCGTCTATGAGGGTATGGAAGGTCTGGCCGATTTTGATATGATTGCCACGGCGGACCACAGCGGGCTTCCTATGGACTATCTGATGTATGAGCAGAGTTCTCTGTGCTGTTACTGGGGGGATCGGGAGGAAGTGCCGCCACCTCAGAAGAAAAATATTACTGCTCTAGGGCGCAAATACCGGGGGCGGGGACAGTGGCCTTACTTTCAGTCTTATAAGCGACGTTACGCCCCGTTTACCCCGGATGCCCGTGAGGTGGATGTGATGATCCGGGCCATTGGTCAGGCCATAGCCTTGGTGGAGGAAATGAACCGGGGACAGTTGAAAGCCAATTTTGACGCCGGGGATGCTTTGTGGCGGATCGCCGATCCGGTAACCGGACAATGGCGCAGTGAAATAGCGCCTCTTCCCTATCGTCAAAAAACCTATCCTATGCTGGATCTGGCCGATGAGGTGCTTAAAAAGCGGCTGCAATTAAAACCAATGATCGACGTCTGCCTGATTATGGAATTTGCCTATCTTAATGGTGCAGTGAAAGACGATCATGAGGATAGGCCTGTAAATCCGCTCCTGTTTATTGTGGCAGATGAAGATCAGGAAATGATTTTGTCCATGAATATGTTAAGTCCAAAGGATAAAGAGGAGGAGATCGTCCTTGGATTTTTTGTCAACTATGTTTTAGAGTATGGACGTCCGGATATGATCAGGGCGAGAAATCCATGGATACTGACGGCTTTGGATAAGCTCTGTGAGGATTGCGATATTGCCGTCGAAGAAGAAAATATGGAACTGATGGATATGATCTCAACTGGGTCATCATTGGCGTGATCGCGGTAATCATAATGATATTTTTCAATTATTTATCTGCCCAGATCCGGGACAGCCGGCGTCAGGAGATCACATATAATGAATTTCTGGAATGGATTAATAATGATGAAGTCCGGGAAGTCCTTGTAAAAAATGATGGAACCATTGAACTGACACGTAGTGATGAGGATCCGTTCCTTGGCATGGTGTATTATACCGGGCAAATGAACGATCCGCAGCTTACTGAACGTCTGGACAACGCGGGGATAGATTTCCGCCGTGAGATTCAGCAGTCCAGCAGCACCCTGATGACGATACTGCTGTATTATGTACTGCCTCTGGTAGTCATTTACGTGGTTATGGTCTTTGTATTCCGGGCCATGTCCAAAGGCGGCGGCGTCATGGGGGTGGGAAAGAGTACCGCTAAGGTCTATGTACAGAAGCAGACCGGCGTTACGTTTAAAGATGTGGCAGGTCAGGAGGAGGCCAAGGAATCTCTCCGTGAGATCGTAGATTTCCTTCACAATCCGGAAAAGTACACTCAGATCGGAGCGAAACTTCCCAAGGGCGCCCTTCTTGTAGGCCCTCCTGGAACAGGTAAAACTCTCCTTGCCCGGGCTGTGGCCGGAGAGGCCAACGTGCCCTTTTACTCCCTGTCCGGTTCGGATTTTGTGGAAATGTTTGTGGGCGTGGGAGCTTCCCGTGTCCGCGATCTGTTTAAGCAGGCCCAGCAGTCCGCTCCGTGTATCATTTTCATTGACGAGCTGGACGCTATTGGAAAGAGCAGAGATTCCCGCTATGGCGGCAATGACGAGCGGGAGCAGACGTTGAACCAGCTCCTCTCAGAGATGGACGGTTTTGACGCCTCCAAAGGTATTATTATCCTTGCGGCCACCAACCGGCCGGAAATTCTTGACAAGGCTCTGCTGCGGCCGGGACGTTTTGACCGGCGGATCGTTGTAGAGAAGCCTGACCTGAAAGGCCGTATTGATACGCTGAAAGTCCATGCCCGCAACGTGCGCATGGATGAGACTGTAGATTTTCATGAGATCGCCCTGGCGACCAGCGGCGCTGTGGGTTCTGATCTGGCCAATATCATTAATGAAGCCGCCTTAAACGCGGTAAAACATCACCGTCAGGCGGTGTCCCAGCAGGATCTTTTTGAATCGGTGGAAGTTGTTATCGCCGGTAAAGAAAAGAAAGACCGGGTTCTCAGCGAAAAAGAGCGCAAGATTGTATCTTATCACGAGGTGGGCCATGCCCTCTGCGCAGCTCTCCAGAAAAATACGGAACCGGTGCAGAAGATCACTATTGTGCCAAGGACTATGGGGGCTCTTGGCTATACTATGCAGGTGCCTGAGGAAGAAAAGTATCTCATGTCCCAGAAGGAGATTGAGGAAGAACTGGTTGTCCTTTACGGAGGCCGGGCTGCGGAGTATGTCCGCTTTGACTCTGTTACCACCGGGGCCTCCAACGATATTGAGCGGGCCACAGCTCTGGCAAGGGCTATGGTGACCCAGTATGGTATGTCGGAGCGCTTTGGGCTAATGGGACTGGAGTCTATTGAAAACCGGTATCTGGACGGCAGAGCTGTGTTAAATTGCGGCGATGCCACAGCCGGGGAGATTGACCAGGAAGTCATGAAAATCCTGAAAGGGGCCTATGAGAAGGCTGTAGCCCTTTTAAAAGATAATCTGGAGGCTCTTGATAAGATCAGCGCCTACCTTATTGAAAATGAAACCATCACCGGCAAGGAATTTATGCATATCTTTAATCAGGTACGCGGGATTCCCGATGATGAAGATGTTCTGGAAAAGAAAGGACCAAAAGAACCGCCCAGACCTGAAATGCCTGAAAGAAATCCGGACGCGGATCCGTCCCGGAAAAACACACCTTCTGGAGGGAACCCTTTGTTTAAAGTGTCTATGCCTCCGGAACAAAATGGCGGGGGCTCATCCCAGGGCCGCCAGACGCCGCCGTTAAGCGAGGATAGTGTGTGGCCGCCGGTGAAACATAATCCTTCTGAGGAGGAAAGCCCGGAAAATCCTACGGGAAATCAGGATCATCCTGAAAATCGCGGCAGCCAGGGAAGTCCTTTTGTATCACCGGGCTCCATTAAAGAATAATTAATTGCGAATTATCAGACTGCAGGGAGACCTGGGGGGACATAGAGCGCCCTTCAGGTTTCTTTTATGCTCCGGGACAGCGCGTCTTACAGGAAAAAACTGTCCATGGGTATGGAGAAAGGATATATTTGTTATGTTTGATATTGAAGAAGAACTTAAAAAGCTGCCGGCAAGTCCGGGTGTTTACATTATGCATGACAGCCACGATGATATTATCTATGTCGGCAAAGCCATCCGCCTGAAAAACCGTGTCCGCCAGTATTTTCAGAACAGCCGGAATCTTTCACCTAAAATTGCCAGTATGGTCCAGAAGGTGGCACGTTTTGAGTATATTGTGACGGATTCCGAGCTGGAGGCTCTTGTCCTTGAATGTAATCTGATCAAAGAACACCGGCCTAAATATAATACAATGCTCAAGGACGATAAAACCTATCCTTACATCCGGGTGACAGTCAATGAGCCTTATCCCCGGATCATGATGACCCGCCGGGTCAAAAAGGACGGCGCCAAGTATTTTGGTCCCTTTACCAGCGGACTGGCGGTGAAAGATACCATTGAGCTGCTGAGAAAGATTTATAAAATACGAAGCTGTAATCGGACTCTGCCAAATGACAGGGGAAAAGAGCGGCCATGCCTTTACTACCATATGGGTCAGTGTTTTGGACCATGCCAGGACTATATTTCTCAGGAGGAGTATCGGAAAAATGTGTCCGGAGCTTTAAGTTTCCTTGGAGGAAACTATAAAGAAGTGGCTCAGACGCTTCAAAATAAAATGCAGGAAGCTTCCGATGCCATGGAATTTGAAAAGGCCATTGAATATCGGGATCTTTTAAACAGTGTTAATCAGATCTCCCAGAAGCAGAAGATTACCAGCACAAGCCATATGGATGACAGGGATGTGATCGCCTTTGCCAGAGCCGGGGACGAGGCGGTTGTCCAAGTGTTTTTTATCCGGAGCGGAAAGCTTATCGGCCGGGATCATTTTTACCTGACAGGAGTAGAAAATGACAGCCACAGGGAACTCCTCACCGCCTTTGTCAAGCAATTTTACGCCAGTACCCCTTTTGTTCCGGGAAATCTTCTCATACAGGAGGATATTGACGAGAGGGATGTGATCACTCAGTGGCTTTCGGAGCGCCGGGGGCAGAAAGTGACTATCACTGTGCCAAAAAAAGGGGAAAAAGAGCGCCTTGTGGAGCTTGCGGCCAATAATGCCAGCATGGTTCTTCAAAAAGACAGTGAGAAAATCCGGCGGGAGGAAGCACGAACTACCGGTGCTGTCCGGGAGATTGGCAGGGCTTTGGATATTCCGTCGATTATGCGTATTGAGGCATTTGACATTTCCAACATCAGCGGTTACGAAAATGTGGGGTCCATGATCGTTTATGAAGATGGCAAGCCAAAGAAAAACGCCTACAGGAAATTTAAGATCAAATGGTTTAAAGGGCAGGATGATTACCAGTCTATGGAAGAAGTTCTTACCCGCCGGTTTATCCACGGCCTGGAAGAGCAAAAAGAGCTGAGGGAAAAGAAAATGCCGGATTCCATGGGAAGCTTTTCGGTTTTCCCGGACCTGATCATGATGGACGGCGGCAAAGGCCAGGTGAATGTGGCCCTGAAAGTTCTCGGCAGCCTTCATCTCAATATTCCCGTATGCGGTATGGTTAAAGATGACCACCACAATACCCGTGGGTTGTATTATAACAATCTGGAGATTCCTATCAGTAGGACGTCGGAAATGTTTAAATTGATCACAAGAATACAGGATGAGGCTCACCGGTTCGCCATTGAATATCACCGCAGCCTAAGACAGAAAGGTCAGGTTCACTCAGTTCTGGATGATATTGAGGGCATAGGCCCGGCGCGGCGCAAAGCCTTGCTTCGACACTTTAAAGAAATTCAGGCTATACAAAACGCCACGGTGGATGAACTGGCGGCTATTGACTCTATGAACATGGCGGCAGCCCGGAAGGTTTACGATTTTTTCCATTGATGTACATTGTCAGATATGGTAAAATAATACTGTATTTCGGGCCGGAAATCAGCGCCCATACAACGGGGGCTTGGCCTGTGAAACAGTGTAAAGGAGGCGGCCTATGTTTGAAGATGGCAAAGGCAATTACAGTGTAAAGCTCAGCAAAGTTATTGATAAGCTGGGACTTATTAATCTGAATCCGGAGATTAACACAAGCAAGATTCTTATTAAGCAGCCGGATATTAACCGTCCGGCCCTCCAGTTGGCGGGGTATTATGATTTTTTTGACAATAACCGTATCCAGATTATTGGAAATGTGGAATATTCATATATTAACCAGGTGTATGACGATAAAGGCGCGGCCAGTATTGAGCGCATGTTCCAGTTTGGAATACCGTGTCTGATTTTCTGCCGCAATAATCGTCCCTGCGATGCCATTATCGCGCTGGGGAACAAGTACGGGATACCGGTACTCCTCACAGACATGGGGACTTCCTATTTCCTGGCAAAAGTGATGCATGTTCTTAACGAGGAACTGGCGCCGAGAATATCCATCCACGGTGTTCTTGTAGATGTTTACGGCGAGGGTGTGCTGATTATCGGCGAGAGCGGCATCGGAAAAAGCGAGGCGGCCCTTGAGCTGATCAAGCGGGGACACCGCCTTGTATCCGACGATGTGGTGGAGATTAAAAAGATTGGCGAGGATGTCCTTGTGGGCACAGCGCCGGACATTACCCGCTATTTTATTGAACTTAGAGGGATCGGCATTATTGATGTAAAGACATTGTTCGGTGTTGAGAGCGTTAAGGAGACGCAGAATATTAATCTGGTTATTAAGCTGGAAGAATGGGACCGTGACCGGGAGTACGACCGGCTGGGCATGGAAGAACAGTACACGGAGTTTCTCGGCCACAAAGTGGTATGCCACTCCATCCCCATTCGTCCGGGACGTAATCTGGCCATTATCGTAGAATCTGCGGCTGTCAATTACCGTCAGAAGCAGATGGGCTATAATGCAGCCCATGAGCTGTACCGGAGGGTCACGGGAAATCTTCAGAAGAAGCGTGCTGAGAGCGAGAACAGCGATGCTCAGCAGTAGTCACAGGCTTAGCTTAGCGGCAGGCACAGGGCGGCCTGCGGAATATCAGGGGGCCATCACTGCCGGATGAGTATAATGTCCAGGCAGTTGAGATAAACTTTTTACACATTAAGGAGGATACTTAAAATGGCTAAGATTTGTTTTGGTATTGATATTGGGGGAACCACTGTCAAGATCGGCGTTTTGTCCATGGAGGGCAAGTTCCTGGACAAGTGGGAGATCACTACCCGTACAGAGGAAAACGGCAAATATATTCTTGGAGATATTGCGGATTCTCTGAAAAAATATGTGGCTGACAAAGGCATTGATATGGCGGATGTTGTGGGCGCCGGCATGGGCGTTCCCGGCCCCATTAAAGATGACGGCACAGTATTAAAGTGTGCCAACCTTGGCTGGGGCGTATTTAACTGTGCCAAAGAACTGAGCGACCTTCTGGGGGTTCCTGTAAAGGCAGGAAACGACGCCAATGTCGCCGCTCTCGGCGAGCAGTGGCAGGGCGGCGGCAAGGGCCATGACGACCTTGTTATGGTGACTCTGGGAACTGGTGTCGGCGGCGGAATTATTTTAGGCGGCGAGATCGTTGCAGGTGTCAACGGCGCGGCCGGTGAGATCGGACATATTCACATTGTAGCGCCGGAAGATACCATCGGCACATGTGGATGCGGCAATCATGGATGCCTTGAGCAGGTGGCTTCCGCTACAGGTATTGTTAAGCTGGCAAAACGTCTCGTGGAAGAGACAGACACACCTACATCCCTGAGAGATCTGCCTCAGATTACCGCGAAAGATGTTCTTGACGCGGCGAAAGCCGGGGACGCAGGCGCCGAAAGCGTTGTTGATAAGATGGCAGGATATCTTGGCGACGCTCTGGCTGCCATCTGTGCTGTTGTCAATCCGGAGATCATTGTTATCGGCGGCGGCGTATCCAAAGCCGGACAGTATCTCATTGACAAGATTCAGGCAGCTTTCACACCCAATGCTTTCCACGCGCTGAGAGACACCCAGTTCGCTCTGGCTACCCTTGGCAATGACGCCGGCATGGTGGGTGCCGCGAGACTGGTACTGCAGTAAGGGGTTACGAGCGCAGACAGTGGATCTGGAAAATATGTCTGAACCGGTGCTTTAGACGATTATATGTGAGGATTAAAACCCTCTTTCCCAAAGACAGGCTGTAGTAATGAACCGGCTATGGGCCGGATTGTTACAAAATACAGGGCAATCTTTGCGGGAAGGGGGTTTCTCTTTATATCTGGCGTTTTTTTCTCAGATCTGTCTGAATGGCTGGGAAATGTAAGTTCCTTTACACAATCTTAACATTTCACAGGGGAGGATTTTACAAAAGTCTGATAACATAGTATACGCAAATACTATAACTTGAGGTGTTAAAATTCAATGAAAGATATTTATATGAACAGAGAGCTGTCCTGGCTTAAATTTAATGAGAGGGTTCTGGAGGAAGCTGAAAATGAAAATGTTCCCCTGTGCGAGCGCATGTCCTTCGCTTCCATCTATCAGAGCAATCTTGATGAATTTTTTATGGTCCGGGTCGGCTCTTTAATGGATCAGAAACTTTTAAACAAAGAGATCCGGGACAACAAAACAAATATGACGTCCCAGGAGCAGATTGATGCTATTTTAAAGAAAGTCCAGAAGCTGAACCGCCGCCGTGACAGCGTGTACGCGGAGATTATGGAAAAGGTGGAGGACTACGGTTTTCATTTGACAACCTTCAGAAAGATGGAAAAAGAAGATGAGTCTGTTATGGAAGCCTACTTTGACGGAGAGATTGCCCCCCTGATCTCCCCAACCATAGTGGGAAAGCGTCAGCCCTTTCCGTTTTTGAGAAACAAAGAAATTTACGCCATTGTCATTCTTGAGACAAAAAATAAAAAAGAGCGCATGGGCATAATCCCGTGTACAAGCAATATCTTTGGCCGTCTGATTGAGATTCCCGGAAAAAGCGGCTATTTCGTATTATCCGAAGAAGTTATCCTTCATTTTATCGCCAAAGTTTTTAAAGGCTATTCTGTAAAAGCAAAATCTCTGATCCGTATTACCCGAAACGCGGACATTGACACCGATGCCCTCTATGATGAGGATCTGGATTACCGGGAATTTATGGCGGATCTGATCAAAAGCCGTAAGAAACTATCCCCGGTGCGCCTGGAACTTTCCAGAGAGATGGACGGGGATGTGGTAGACGTGCTTTGCCGTTATCTGGAAGTGGAACGCAGCCACGTGTTTCGCGGGGACGCGCCTCTGGATATGTCTTTTTTATCTTCGGTCCGGGATAAACTGAGAAAAAATCCGGAACTGTTTTTTGAAAAACGGGTGCCTCAAAAATCCCCTCAGTTCGAGGAGGGACGCTCTATTATTGAGCAGATCAAAGAAAAGGATAAAATGCTGTCCTACCCCTATGAATCTATTCGCCCATTTTTAAACCTTCTCAATGAGGCGGCCCACGATAAAAGTGTTGTTTCCATTAAAATGACACTGTACCGTCTGGCCCGCCACAGCAAAGTGATCGAAGCCCTTATCGAAGCCGCCGAAAACGGCAAAGAAGTTGTTGTCCTTGTGGAGCTGAGGGCAAGATTTGATGAGGAAAATAATATTGAGTGGTCCAGACGGTTAGAGAACGCCGGATGCCAGGTTATTTACGGATTGGAAGGCTATAAAGTCCACTCCAAGCTATGTCTGATCACCCGGAAAAACGAGGGGCAGATCGAGTATATTACACAGATTGGTACAGGAAATTATAACGAGGCCACAGCCCGTCTCTACACCGATCTTTCTCTTATGACCGCTAACGTGGATATCGGTCTTGAGGCCGCTAATATTTTCCAGTGCCTTGCCAAAGGCGAATTTGTGGAGCAAACAAAAAATCTTTTAGTCGCTCCAAAATGCCTGCAAAACCGTGTGCTGGATTTGATTGATGAGGAGATCGGCCACGCCAAGGCCGGGGAGCCTGCCTATATCGGCCTGAAATTAAATTCTCTCACTGATAAAAAGATTATTGATAAGCTTATTGAGGCGTCCTGTGCCGGAGTCAAGATCGACATGGTGATTCGAGGCATTTGCTGCCTGATCCCCGGCGTGGAAGGGGCCACAGCCAATATCCGCGTCCTGAGCATTGTGGGACGTTTTCTGGAACATTCCAGAATTTATATTTTCGGCTGCGATGGCCGGGAAAAATATTATATTTCTTCTGCGGACTTTATGACCCGAAATACGGTGCGCCGTGTGGAAGTGGCAGCTCCCGTTTTTGACCGTGACCTGCAGATGGAGTTGAGCGAAATGTTTATCATGCTGCTGAGCGACAACCAGAAAGCCCGCCGGGAGGATTCCAACGGCAATTATACGATCTCCGATGAAGGAGAGTCACCATTAAACGCCCAGGAGGAATTTTACGCTCATGCCTATGCCAGAGCGGCCCAGTAGTCAATTGCTCCGCAGCAAGCTGACCGGGCATGAAAATAGTTAACGCAGTGTAAGCTGCGGGGCATTGACCCTCGCGGCGTTTGCCAAATGGACCCGCAGGCGCGTCCGCTTGACTCACTGCTCGCGGGAATAAAGGAGATTATACATGTTAAAGACCTATGTGCTGGATACCAACGTTCTCATTCAGGCACCTTACGCCTTTGAATGTTTTGAAGATAATCAGGTAATCGTGCCTGTGGTTGTTTTAGAGGAACTGGATAAACTTAAAAATGGCGAGGGTGAAAAAGGGTACAATGCCCGAACTGCCATACGTTTTCTTGAGGAGCTGCGCCTTAAAGGCGACCTGCTGGCCGGCGTGGAATTAAAGTCCGGCGGATTACTTCGGGTGGAGAAGAATTTTATCAGCGTAGAACTTCCTCAGGATATGCCGGAGGACCGTATGGATAACCGTATCCTGAAAGTTTGCCTTGGATTAGCCCGGTCTCAGTCTGATCCGGTAGTTCTTGTCACAAAAGATATGCTTTTGAGAGTGAAGGCCCAGATCGTAGGTATTAAAGCCGAGGACTTTACAACAGAACAGGTAGGCACCCATGACGGCCAGTATGAAGGTCGGATCAGCGTCTATGCCCCGGAGGAAATCTTTAAGGATTTTAAGAAAAAGGGCATTCCCGTCTCTATGGTCTATACCTGCGACAGCGAAGGCAATCGGATAACTCCCCAGCTTTGGGAAAATGAGTTTGTCATTATCAGCGCGGATCAGTCCACAAAAAAGACTCAGCTTGGACGGGTGGAAAACGGGATCATACATAAGCTGGAATATAAAAAGGCAAAGCCCTACGGGGTATCGCCGAGAAACTGCGGCCAGTATTTTCTCCAGGAGGCCCTTATGCAGCCGGCGAAAAAAGCTCCGCTGGTGATCGTCAAAGGTATGGCGGGGACGAGCAAGACATTTTATTCTCTGGCGGTGGGGTTGGAGAAAATGATCAACAACCCTACAGGGGAATACCGGAGAATCCTCATCTGCCGACCAAACGCCCAGTTTGATTCAGACATCGGTTTCCTTCCTGGAGATGAGCAGGAAAAGATCTCTCCCCTTATGCGTCCCATTATGGATAATCTGGAGCAGCTTGTGGATTCCAATGAAGAGCTGCGCTTTGAAAACGAGAGGGAACTTCAGGGAAAAGTGGAAGAAATCTTTGAGAGGGGGATCATTCAGGCGGAGGCCCTGAACTTTATCCGGGGAAGGTCCATTATCAAAACCTATCTGATCATTGACGAGGCCCAGAATATGACGCCGGCCCAGGTCAAGGGGATCATTACAAGAGCCGGCAAAGACACAAAGATCATTCTGCTGGGAGACCCAAACCAGATCGACCGCCCGTTTCTGGACGAGCGGACCAATGGATTAAGCTACGCCTCTGAACATATGAAAGGGAGCCCTCTGTGCTGGCAGATCACTCTGACGGCGGAAGAGTGTGAGCGCTCCGGATTGGCCATGGACGCCATACAAAGGCTGTGAATAGTAACATAATGTGACCTCAATATCATAAATAAGAAAAGGGAAAAAGAGGCGCAGCGGCGGAAATTTTTTTCGCCGCTGTCGCTGTATCGAAGGATTATTATGGAAGATATAAAAGTGACCTATAAACAGATACGGGATGATGAAGAAGTCAATCTTTTAATTGAGAAGGGCAACGATGTGTTGGGTGTTTTGGGATACACCGAGCATTCACGCAAACACGCCGCGAAGGTGGCTCAGACTGCCGGGCAGATTTTAAAAGCGCTTGGCTGCGGGAAAAAGACGGTGGAGCTGGCAAAGATTGCCGGGTACATGCATGATATCGGCAACAGTATTAACCGCAATGATCATGCCCACAGCGGGGCTATTTTGGCTTACGATATATTAAAGGCCCGTAAAATGCCTTTAAGTGATGCCATATGTGTGGCCTGTGCCATAGGTAATCACGACGAGTCCACAGGTACGGCGGTAGATATGGTGTCTGCCGCCCTGATCCTGGCAGATAAGACCGATGTGCGCAGAAACCGTGTACGCAATACGGTGATCTCCAGTTTTGATGCCCATGACCGGGTCAACTACGCCGTACTGTCTGCCACCCTGACGGTACATCCGGAAAAAAAGGTGATCCAGATGGATATGTACCTGGACGATTCTATGTGTACAGTGATGGACTATTTTGAAATTTTTCTCCAGCGTATGATCATGTGCCGGAGAGCCGCCCAGGTTCTGGGCTGCCGTTTTAAATTGGTAGCCAACGGCAGCAAGCTGTGTTAAGATAAGACCGTGTATATGCGGAGTAACTATTCAGCCGCGCAAGCGGCGGCAAAACAGCGTTAGCTGGGAGAATCCGAGATGCATGGCAATAGTTACTATGCGGACAGCCGCCGATAGAAAAAGGCTTGAATATCCAGGGTAAATCATGTAATATAAATACTATTAAATGATGGATTGGAGAGCAGCCATGACAACAGAATTTATAAATGCATTGACAGAAATCGTTGGAAAAGGCGCCGTCCGTTTTGACGAGCCGATGAGCCTGCATACCACCTTTCGTATCGGCGGACCGGCTGATCTTTTTGTCATACCGCCAGATGAACAGTCTCTGGTGAAGGCTGTGGAGTGCTGTAAGCAGTGGGAGATTCCCTGGATGATCATTGGAAACGGCAGTAATCTTTTAGTTGGCGACAAAGGTATCCGGGGCGTTGTTTTTCAGATTTTTCAGACCATGGATCAGGTGTCTTTTGAAAGGCTGGATGGCTGTCAGGTCCGTGTTCAAGCAGGGGCTGGGATCTTACTGTCCCGCCTGTCCCGTCTGATCGCCGGGGAGGGGCTGGAAGGCTTTGAGTTTGCCAGCGGTATTCCGGGAACCTTTGGCGGGGCAGTGACTATGAATGCCGGCGCCTACGGGGGCGAGATGGGGCCTCTCATGGATTTTGTCAAAGTATTGACCGTCCGGGGAGAACTCCTCTTTCTTAAAAAAGAGGATCTGGCTATGGGTTACCGGACAAGTATTATCCAACGGGAGCAGATGATCGTACTTGAGGCTTCCATGCTGCTCTGTTATGGAGAACCTGGGGATATAAAGGCCAGAATTGAGGATTTTTCACTCCGCCGCCGGGAAAAGCAGCCACTGGAATATCCCAGTGCCGGAAGCACCTTTAAACGGCCGGAAGGCTATTTTGCCGGAAAGCTGATCCAGGACGCCGGCCTGAAAGGCTGCCGCGTAGGAGGGGCTCAGGTGTCAGAAAAACACAGCGGCTTTGTCATCAACACGGGAAGCGCTACAGCCAAAGATGTTCTTGAGCTGATTCGCTATATTCAGACTGTTGTCCAGGAGAAGTTTAATGTTTGCCTGGAACCGGAAGTGCGGATCGTAGGAGAATTTTAGACATTGTACACATATGTGCCGGATAAAGCCTGTGCCATCAGGCGGAAAGAGGTGAGAGGGATGCGTTTTGTAATTGTAACTGGAATGAGCGGCGCCGGAAAGTCGTCAGCCTTAAAAATGCTTGAGGACGCTGGCTATTTTTGCGTAGATAACTTGCCGATTCCTCTGATTGCCAAGTTTGCGGAAATCGGCCTTCAGGAGCCGGAGATGATGAATAAAGTAGCGCTGGGGATTGATATTCGCAGCGGAGAGGATCTTCCTCAGCTTCTCCCCATGCTGAATCAGCTTTCCCTGAGCGGTATCCATTATGAAATATTGTTTCTGGATTGTCAGGATTCTGTCCTTGTTAAGCGTTTTAAGGAAACACGCCGCAGCCATCCCCTGATGAAAGAGGGACGGATCGAAGAGGGGCTGGCCAGCGAGCGCCGGCAACTGACATTTTTAAAAGAAAAGGCAACTTATATTATAGATACGTCCCAACTTCTTACGAGAGAATTAAAATCTGAAATTGATAAGATATTTGTGAAAAATGAAAATTATCAGAGCTTTTTTGTCACCGTTTTATCCTTCGGCTTTAAATATGGTATACCTGCCGACGCGGATCTGGTATTTGACGTGCGCTTTTTGCCCAACCCTTATTATATTGACGAATTAAAGGCAAAAACAGGAAATGACAAAGAAGTTTCCGATTATGTATTAAAATTTGAAGAAGCGGGCATCTTTCTTGAGAAGCTGGTGGATATGATCGAGTTCCTTATTCCCAAATATATGAATGAGGGAAAAAATCAGCTTGTCATTGCCATCGGCTGTACCGGGGGCAAACACCGCTCCGTAACTTTAGCCAATGCCTTTTATCAGCGGCTGTCTGGCCATGCTTACGGTATTAAGGTGGAACACCGGGATATTGACAGAGACCGCCGTTATATCCAGCACTGATCCCGCGCAGAAAAGGAGCAGCAAGAAGATGTCGTTTTCCTCAGTGGTTAAAGAAGAATTATCCAGGCAATGTCCATCGGCCAGACATTGCCAGATCGCGGAGATGGCCGCGATCCTGTCCATGTGCGGCCGGGTATTGATTGATGAAAATGATAAAATTTCTATAAAAATTCATACAGAAGTTATTTCTGTAGCAAGAAAGTACTTTACATTATTGAAAAAATCATTTAATATTAATAGCGATGTTTCTGTTCGGTGTAATTACTACTTAAAGAAAAGACGAACCTACATTGTTACAGTATCTCAGGACGCTATGGCGCGCAGGATTCTGTATGCGACACGGCTGATGACGCCCGAAGGCCAGATACGGGAAGATTTTTCCGTATCCGATCACATTCTTGTTCAAAATCCGTGCTGTATGCGGGCCTTTCTGCGGGGCTCATTTTTGGCCGGAGGATCTGTAAGCGATCCACAGAAAACATATCATTTTGAAATTTCTTGTTCCAGTAATGAAAAGGCACTTCAGTTATTACAGCTTATGGCTCAGTTTAATATCGAAGGCAAGATTATTGTCAGGAAAAAGCACTACATTGTTTATATCAAAGAAGGTGCGCAGATTGTTGATATGCTTAATGTTATGGGCGCCCACAATTCCCTTATGGAGATGGAAAATATTCGTATTCTCAAGGAGATGCGCAATAGCGTCAACCGTCGGGTAAATTGCGAGACTGCCAACATTAATAAAACTGTGTCCGCCGCTGTAAAACAGGTGGAAGATATTACACTTATCAGAGATTCCATAGGCTTTAGCCAGCTTTCTGACGGCTTGAAGGAGATTGCTTATCTGCGTTTGGAATATCCTGAGGCAACCCTGGTGGAGTTGGGAAAGATGCTCAGCGAACCGGTGGGAAAATCCGGAGTTAATCACCGTCTGAGAAAGTTAGGCATGATAGCAGACGAGCTTCGATGTCACGGGCATTGAAACGTAAGTAAGGAAGGCGAGGTACAAAATATGGTTGCAAAGGAAGTTACAGTTAAAATTCCAACCGGATTAGAGGCTAGGCCGGTAGCGTTGCTGGTTCAGGTAGCCAGTCAGTATGACAGCAGCATCTACCTGGAGAACGGAGACAAAAAAGTAAATGCGAAAAGTATTATGGGGATGATGAGCCTTGCCATCAGTGAAGGGGAAAACGTTACAATTATCGCAAATGGCGCTGATGAAAACAAGGCTGTAGAAAACATCGAAAAATATCTGATTGGTCAGGAAGTCAGCAAGTAATTACATTTTTATTTTCTGGAATAAGAAAGAACGCGATGAATCCCATATTGTAGCTGCCGGAGAGCATTTCCGGCAGCATTTTTTTCTAATATGGTAACAGCTTTGCCATCAGGGATGGCGCGTTTTTGTAAATAAGCGGGCTGAATTGTTATAAAATGAGACAGGCTACCGGTATGGAGTCTGTAAGATTTGACAGGAGGTTTTAAAGATGACAAAGGAAGAAATCAAAGCGCGGGTAGAATCCAACGGGTTCGCGAAACATATTGGTATTGAGATCCTTGAAGCGGATCAGGGACACGCCGCAGGGCGCATTGTGCTTGCGCCGATCCACGGCAACCCTATCGGTTCCATCCATGGCGGATGTATTTTCACCCTGGTTGACACCATCGCTGGCACTGCCTTCGTGTCCACAGGGAAGTCCTGTACGACACTTTCCTCCAATATTGATTTCCTTAACGCAGCTATTAAGTCTAAAGTGCTGACTGCCAGGGCAGAGCCGGTGCGGATCGGAAACCATATCGCGGTATTCGACGTGCGCGTCACTGACGAACGGAATGTACTGATCGCCCGGGCATCTGTGACTTTTTACGTGTTAAACAGCAAGTAACTGATCCATATATTGTTGCCATGAATGGTAACAATACAGCCGGAAAATTTAGAGAAAGGCTGGAAAAGTTGGGAGGCTTTTATGAGCTTTACACATTTGCACGTCCACACAGAGTACAGTCTGCTGGACGGTTCCAATAAAATTAAAGAACTGATCGGCCGGGTGAAAGAGCTTGGCATGGACAGCGTGGCCATTACCGACCATGGCGTTATGTATGGTGTTATCGACTTTTACCGGGAAGCGAAAAAAAACGGCATACGGCCCATTATCGGATGCGAGGTTTATGTGGCGCCGGGGTCCCGTTTTGAAAAGGAAGGACGGGATGACAGCCGGTATTATCACCTTGTGCTGCTGGCGGAAAATGATGTTGGGTACCACAATCTGATCAAAATCGTCTCCAGAGGCTTTACCGAGGGGTTTTACTATAAGCCCAGGGTGGATAAAGAGCTTCTGCGTCAGTACAGCGAAGGAATCATCGCTTTAAGCGCATGCCTTGCCGGAGAAGTGCCAAGTTATATTACCAAGGGGCTCTATGACGAGGCTGTGAAAGCGGCCCTGTCTCTGGAGGAGATTTTCGGAAAGGGTAATTTTTTCCTGGAGCTGCAAGATCACGGCATTCCCGCACAGCGTATGGTCAACCAGGCCCTTTTGCGTATGAGCCAGGAGACCGGCATCGGCCTTGTGGCGACCAATGATATCCATTACACTTATGCCGAGGACGCCCAGGCCCACGATATTCTTTTGTGTATACAGACAAACAAAAAGGTCAGCGATGAAAACCGTATGCGCTATGAAGGCGGGCAGTATTATGTAAAGTCGGAAGAGGAGATGAAAGAACTCTTTCCCTATGCCCTGGAAGCCCTGGAAAATACCCACCGGATCGCCATGCGCTGCCAGGTGGAGATCGTATTTGGGGAATACAAGCTGCCCCAGTATCCTGTGCCTGAGGGCTATGACGCATGGACTTATCTTCAGAAACTTGCCTGGGACGGCTTTGCCCGCCGCTATGAAAATCCCGGCCAGGAACTTAAAGACCGGCTCACCTACGAGCTTGATGTGATTCACTCCATGGGGTTTGTGGATTATTTTCTGATCGTCTGGGATTTTATAAAATATGCCAGAGACCACGGGATCATCGTCGGACCTGGCCGGGGCAGCGCTGCGGGGAGTATTGTGTCTTACTGTCTGGAGATCACAAAGCTTGATCCCATTAAATACAGTCTCCTTTTTGAGCGCTTTTTAAATCCTAATCGTGTGACCATGCCGGATATTGACGTGGATTTTTGTTTTGAGCGGCGCCAGGAAGTGATCGACTATGTGGTGGAGAAATACGGCAAAGACCGGGTGGTACAGATCGTCACCTTTGGTACGATGGCGGCGAGAAATGCTATCCGTGATGTGGGAAGAGCCCTGGATCTGCCTTACGCCCAGGTGGACATGGTGGCAAAAATGATCCCCACAGAGCTTGGGATCACCATTGATAAGGCGCTTAAAATGAACCCGGAGCTGCGCTCCCTCTATGAAAAGGACGAGCAGGTTCATTATCTAATCGACATGTCTAAAAGACTTGAAGGATTGCCAAGACATACGTCCATGCACGCCGCCGGCGTTGTCATAAGTCCAAAAGCGGTGGATGAATATGTCCCCTTGTCCAGAGGCGCCGACGATGCCATTACCACCCAGTTTACTATGACAACACTGGAGGAGCTTGGACTGTTAAAAATGGACTTTCTGGGGCTGCGTACATTGACAGTGATTCAGAACGCGGAAAAGCTTGTCAACCGCCGCCCTGGCGTCCACCTGGATATTGACCAGATCAATTACAATGATCCAAAGGTTTTTGAACTGATCAGTTCAGGAAAAACCGATGGTATTTTCCAGTTGGAAAGCGCGGGTATGAAAAACTTTATGAAAGAGTTAAAGCCTGCCAGTCTGGAAGATATTATCGCCGGGATTTCTCTGTACCGTCCAGGTCCTATGGATTTCATCCCCAAATATATTAAAGGCAAAAACGATCCCGCCTCCATCCACTACGACTGTCCGGAACTGGAGGAGATTCTGGCCCCAACTTACGGATGTATTGTGTACCAGGAGCAGGTTATGCAGATCGTTATGAAGCTGGCCGGATATGATCTGGGCCGAAGCGACCTTGTCCGCCGCGCCATGTCCAAAAAGAAAGCGGACGTCATGGCAAAGGAGCGGGAATATTTTGTCTACGGCAATGAGGAGCTGAATGTCCCCGGTTGTATTAAAAACGGCATTGACGAGGCCACCGCCAACAAGATTTTCGACGAGATGGTGGATTTTGCCAAATACGCCTTTAATAAATCCCACGCGGCGGCCTACACCATCGTATCCTATCAGACCGCCTTCTTAAAATGTTATTATCCGGTGGAGTTTATGGCGGCCCTCATGACGTCAGTCATTGAAAATTCTTCCAAAGTGGCGGAATATATTATGACCTGCCGCCAGATGGGCATTGATCTCCTGCCGCCGGATATTAACGAGGGGGAGAGCGCCTTTTCCGTGACAGACGGAAAGATACGTTATGGACTTTCCGCTATAAAAAGTATCGGAAAGCCGGTCATTGAGGCCATTGTGTCGGAGCGCCATCTTGGCGGCCCATTTAAGAGCATGACAGATTTCTGTGAGCGGATGGCCGGCAGGGAAGTCAACAAGCGGACCATCGAGAACTTTATTAAAGCCGGCGCTTTTGACAGTTTCGGGTACACCCGCCGCCAGCAGATGATGGTCTACGTGCGCATCCTTGACCAGGCGGTGGCTGATAAAAAGAAGTCTATGACCGGGCAGATGTCCCTTTTTGATTTTGTGGGGGAGGAGGAGAAAAAAGCTTTCGAAATCCGTTATCCCGATGTGGGAGAGTACGACCGGGAGGCTCTTCTGGCCTATGAGAAAGAAGTTCTTGGTGTGTATATCAGCGGCCATCCCCTGGAAGCCTATGAGAAGGCGTGGCGGAGAAATATTACCGCCGTGACCACAGATTTTGAGACCGATGAGGATAACATAACTGACGCCCACATTTATGACGGCCAGACCGTTATCGTTGGCGGCATGATTACGGGAAAGACTGTAAAGACGACAAAACATGACCAGCTCATGGCCTTTATCACCCTGGAAGATCTTTTGGGTACGGTGGAAGTGATCGTATTTCCAAGAGATTATGAAAAATACAGGGAGTATCTCAATGAGGACGAAAAGATCTATGTCCGGGGCCGGGTATCTTTAAGTGAAGATGCCAAAGGCAAGCTGATCTGTGAGAAAGTGGTGGCCTTTTCACAAATTCCTAAGGAAGTGTGGATACGTTTTGACGACAAGGAAACGTTCATGAAAAACGAAAACCGGGTGTATCAGGCCATTGAAAACAGTGACGGTCAGGACCGGGTGGTGATCTACTGCCAGGCCCAGAAAGCCATTAAACGTCTGCCGGCTATTTATAATGTGTCTGGGGACGAAGGGCTCTTATATCATCTCGGTGAAGAGTTTGGCAGCGAAAACATCAAAATCGTACAAAATGCCTTGAAAATGTCTTAATTTTATATTAAAATTTAAGTGCTTATAATAGTTCAGCCATCAGGGATGGGCGGGATGAACTGTTGTAAGTGGTTTCATTGAATTGCAACAGCTCATTGATCAGATAAAAGATGACAGAAATTGGAGGTAATGTCATGAGCGAGAAGAAGATTAAGACCATTGGTGTTCTGACCAGCGGCGGCGATGCACCGGGTATGAACGCGGCTGTCCGCGCTGTTGTCCGTACAGCTATTGCCTATGGCTGTTCGGTGAAAGGTATACAGAAAGGCTTTTCCGGACTCCTCGATGATGAAATTATTGACTTAAACGCCGGAAGCGTTGCAGATATATTAAGCCGGGGCGGCACATTTCTCTACACGGCCCGGTGTCCTGAATTTAAGACTCTGGAAGGGCAGAAGAAAGGTGCTGAGATCTGCCGCAAGCACGGCATTGACAGTGTTGTTGTTATCGGCGGCGACGGATCTTTTCAGGGAGCCCAGAAGCTGGCTGCCCTTGGAATCAACACCATTGGCATCCCCGGAACCATCGACCTGGATATTGCCTGTACCGAGTATACTATCGGCTTTGACACAGCGGTAAATACGGCTATGGAAGCTATTGATAAAGTCCGGGATACATCCACATCCCATGAGCGCTGTAGTATTATCGAGGTTATGGGAAGAAACGCCGGATATATTGCCCTGTGGTGCGGTATCGCCAACGGCGCTGAGGATATCCTCCTTCCGGAACTTTACAACTTTGATGAGGCGGCCATTATTGACAATATTATAAAGAACCGCAAGCGGGGGAAAAAGCACCATATTATTATTAACGCCGAGGGTGTAGGTCACTCCACCAGTATGGCCAAACGCATTGAGGCGGCTACAGGCATTGAGACCCGCGCCACCATTCTCGGTCATCTCCAGAGAGGCGGAAGTCCTACTGCCAAAGACAGAGTCTATGCGTCTATTATGGGAGCCTATGCCGTGGATGCCCTTATGGCCGGAAAGTCCAACCGGGTAGTTGCCTACAAACATGGTGAATATGTAGATTATGACATTGACGAGGCTCTGGCTATGCAGAAGGATATTGATCCCTTCCAGTACAGCGTCGCCAAAATCCTTTCAATTTAAAATAACAGTTCAGCCATCAGGGACGGGGCTGAACTGTTAGCAATAGCTGTGACATCAGGGATGGTGCAGGCTGCCGCAGACAGGCGGCACAATACCACAAATGATCAGGGGCAGGAGCGCTGTGAGGGCGTTTCTGCCCTTTGCTGACGGAGGAATTCTATGATTACAAGTTTAACAAATTCACAGATCAAACATGTGGCGGCACTTCAGAATAAGCACCGTTACCGGGAGGAGCAGGGCCAGTTTGTGGCCGAAGGGATAAAAATGGTAAGTGAGACGCCGGAAGAACTTTTGGAACGGATCTATATCAGTGAGACCTTTGTGCCGGACAGACGGCTTACATCCTGGCTTGAGGGAAAAAAGACGGAGACCGTGTCTGAAAAAGTCTTCCGGGGGCTTTCTATGACCCAGACGCCCCAGGGAATTCTGGCGCTGGTGCGTATGCCACGGCGGGACGTAAAGAGTCTGCTCAAAAAAAGTGCTTTTCTCATCCTTGAATCCATCCAGGACCCAGGAAATCTTGGAACCATGGTGCGCACTGCCGAGGGCGCCGGGGTGGACGCTATTTTTATGAGCAAAACCTGCGTAGATATTTATAATCCAAAGGTGGTTCGCTCAACGATGGGATCACTGTACCGGGTGCCTTTTGTGTATGTGGACGATCTTCACGGTCTTTTAGAAGAGATGAAAAAGAATAAGATCACTCTCTTTGCAGCACACCTTAAAGGGGAGAAATACTATTACGAGGCGGACCTTTCGGGAAAATGCGCTTTCCTTATAGGCAACGAAGCCAATGGCCTCACATGGGAGACGGCCTCTATGGCGGACACTTACATTAAAATTCCCATGTCCGGTCAGGTAGAGTCTCTTAACGCGGCTATGGCAGCGGGCATATTGATGTACGATATGCGCCGGCAAAAAGAAGCGGCCGCCAAAAAGATTGTTTTGTAAAAAGAGGCAGCTTATGATATAATGTTTACAAACGCGCCAGTGGCGCCTGTCCAGCGCCGACTGTAGCGGAGCAATCCGTGTCTCATGCCTATTTGTCGGGCAACTCATCATTTAATGGAGGGGTGTGTATGATTGTTTTTGGATGGCTTATCGCCATGGCTGTGCTGTTGGTTATAGAGATTGCCACGCTGGGGCTGACCACGCTCTGGTTTGCCATCGGTGCGCTGGCGGCCTTTATCGCGGCAGTGCTGAATCTTCATATTGGAGTCCAGACCGCCATTTTTATCGTGGTTTCTCTTGTTCTGCTTATCTTTACCCGGCCGTGGGCGCTGAAGTATCTTAATTCCCGGACCAGCCGGACCAACGCGGATAGTCTGGTGGGAAAAAAGGCAAGGGTCACAAAGACCATTGATAATATTGCCGGGGAAGGCCAGGTGGTCATCAACGGTATGGAGTGGACGGCCCGTTCTCTTGAGGATGAGGTGAAGATTGCCGAAGGCGCCGTGGTGATCATTAATAAGATTAGTGGCGTAAAACTTATTGTCAGTAAGATGAAGGAGGGGTAATGTTATGAATGGAAACGCTGTGATGGATTTCGGATCCACTGTTTTGATGGTTATAGGGATCGTCGTTGTTGTACTGATCGTATTGATCATCGTTATGTCCTGTTTTAAGATTGTTCCTCAGGCCAACGCCTATGTTATTGAGCGTCTGGGCGCTTACAAGGCCACATGGTCTGTGGGGTTCCATATGAAGGTGCCATTTATTGATAAAGTGGCCAAAAAAGTGATTTTAAAAGAGCAGGTGGTGGATTTCCCGCCCCAGCCGGTGATCACAAAAGATAATGTAACTATGCGTATTGATACAGTTATTTTCTATCAGATCACAGACCCTAAGCTTTACTGTTACGGTGTGCAGAATCCCATTATGGCCATTGAGAACCTGACAGCGACTACGCTGAGAAATATTATCGGCGAGCTGGAACTGGACGGTACGCTCACATCCAGGGAACTGATCAATGCCAAGATGCGGGCCACTCTGGATGAGGCCACAGACCCGTGGGGGATTAAGGTCAACCGTGTGGAACTTAAAAACATTATCCCGCCGGCAGCAATCCAGGACGCTATGGAGAAGCAGATGAAGGCCGAGCGTGAGCGCCGCGAGTCCATTCTCATCGCGGAAGGCGAGAAAAGGTCCGCCATCCTAAAGGCCGAGGGCCACAAAGAGTCACTGATCCTTCAAGCAGAAGCTGATAAGCAGGCAGCGATCCTGCGGGCCGAGGCTGTGAAGGAGGCAAAGATCCGTGAGGCTGAAGGTGAGGCGGAAGCTATCCGCAAAGTTCAGCAGGCTACAGCCGATGGTATCCGTTCCATTAAGGAGGCGGGGGCCGATGCGTCAGTGCTTCATATTAAGAGCCTTGAAGCATTTGAGAAGGCAGCGGACGGCAAGGCCACAAAGATTATTATCCCTTCAGAGATTCAAAGTCTGGCCGGCCTTGTAAAGTCAGCTTCTGAGATCATTAAGGATGAACCTTCAGAATAAAATACCCTGTTGAGAGCAGCGGGAAATTTGAATGCCACAGGCGCCGCCATTTCGCGGCGCCTGTGATTTTTATATTGCAGGAAATGTTTCCTGCAATATAAAAAGTGCTTTCCTTGCACTTTCGCTGCGGCGAAGCAGATGACGTGGGCAGTAGCGTCCGGTTTTATAAAACAGGATTGTGATATGTATAAATATACATACAAAGTGAATAAAAATGAAAAAAATCTATTGACTGTTGCATAATCATGTGATAACGTATATTTATTCACAAATTTCCAGGAGAGGGACCTGGTTTTGAGACGAATATAGAGAGGATGACTAAAATGAACCTGAAAGGAAGAAGTTTTCTCACACTGAAGGATTTTACTCCGGAGGAGATTCAATATTTGATAGATCTGGCTGCTGATCTGAAAGCCAAAAAAAAGAAAGGCATTACAGGTCAGAGTTTAAAGGGGAAAAATATTGCCCTTATTTTTGAAAAGCCTTCTACCCGTACCCGGTGCGCTTTCTCTGTTGCCTGCAATGATGAAGGCGGTTTCCATGAATATCTGGGACGCAGTGAGATACAGCTTGGGAGCAAAGAAAGTGTGAAAGATACGGCCAGGGTTCTGGGACGGATGTTTGATGCTATCGAGTTTCGGGGATTTTCCCACAAACATGTGGAGATGCTGGCCCAGTACTCCGGCGTTCCCGTGTGGAACGGGCTTACTGATGAGTACCATCCCACACAGATTCTGGCAGATTTCCTTACTCTTCAGGAACATTTCGGATATCTGAAAGGGTTGAATTTTGTATATATGGGAGATGGACGCAACAATATGGCAAACAGTCTGATGATCGGTTGCGGAAAGATGGGCGTGAACTGCACCATTATTGCGCCGAAGGAACTGTGGCCCAATGAAGAGATCGTCGGACAGAGCCGGGAGTATTCCGCGGCCGCAGGAAGCGTGATCACCATTACTGATGATATATCCGCTGTAAAAGGAGCCGACTGTGTATATACCGACGTGTGGTGTTCCATGGGAGAGGAAGAGAAAGCCGCCGAGAGAGTTTCTCTGCTTCGGCCTTACCAGGTAAATGCTCAGGTGATGGAGACTACGGGAAAGGACAGCAGTGTATTTATGCATTGCCTTCCGGCGGTCAAAGGCAACGAAGTGACAGAAGATGTATTTGAGGCGGACTACAGCATTGTCTTTGACGAAGCGGAAAACCGTATGCATACCATTAAGGCAGTTATGGTGGCTACACTGGGAGAATAGTTGATCCAGAGAAGGAGTAAGATGAAAATGCCTGCCGGAGGATTCCAAATCTTGGGATGCTCCGGTTTTTCCATTCTTGTGCTTGAAATCCGTGGATAAAGTGGTTATAATTAATCAGCGGCCAGCGGATAAGACCGTTTAAGCCGTGTTTTTATGAAACCAGCAGCATGGCTGAATAGTTAGTAAAAAAGGAGCATGACCATGTATCAGGACAATGTGGTGCTGTGCGGTGCCAGCGCCTATGAAAAGAAGTTTTATTTTAATGAAGACTTTTCCTCTCTGCCCCAGAACATCCGCGATGAGCTTCAGATCATGTGCGTGCTGTTTACTGAGGATGTGGGCGGCGTGCTTACTCTGGAATTTGATGATGAGGGAACTTTGGATCTGAAAGTTTCTGTGGATGACAGTGACCTGCTCTTTGATGAGATTGGCAGCGCCTTAAAGATAAAACAGCTCCAAAATGATAAAAGGGAATTATTTGAAGCCCTGGAAATGTACTATAAAGTATTTTTTCTTGGGGAAGACTATGACACTGACGATAAAGACGAAGATGGAGAGTGACATATGATTATTGTTGTGGATGTGGGAAATACCAATATTACTGTAGGTATGTTCTGTCAGGAAAAAATTGTGGGCCATTACCGGATGACCACACAGATGGCCCGCACGTCGGATGAGTATGGCGTACTTCTCCGGGATTTTCTAGGGGACGCCGGTTTTAAGGCGGAGGACGTGGAAGATGTGGTGATCGCCTCTGTTGTTCCCAGCATTATGTACTCCCTCAATCACGCCATAAAGAAATATTTTCACGTGACGCCCATCGTTGTGGGCCCAGGTATTAAGACAGGCATAAAGATCGGCGCGGAAAATCCTAAGGAGGTGGGCGCGGATCTGATTGTGGATGCCGTGGCTGTCAAAGAGCTTTACGGCGGGCCGGCAATTGTTATTGATTTTGGTACGGCCACCACGTATGAGCTTGTTTTGTCCGACGGAACCCTGGATTCTGTAGTCATCTGTCCGGGAATCCGCATCAGCGCCCAGGCGCTATTTAACGGAACCGCTAAAATTCCCAATATTGAGATCCGAAAGCCCAAAACGATTTTAGGTAAGGAGACAACCGTATGTCTCCAGGCCGGATTATTTTACGGAACCATTGGACAGGTGGAATATATTGTTGACAAAATGATCGAAGAGTCGGGATTAAAAGATGTGAAGGTGATCGCCACCGGCGGTCTTGGCCGGATTATTGCCAATGAGACAACAAAGATTCAGGTTTATGACAATATGCTGACCCTTCAGGGGCTGAGGCTGATCCGGAAGCGGTGCCGGGGGCTGTAGTATGGACAAAGTGTTATTGAAGCCGGTATCTGTGGGCGGCGTGACGGTGGATTTTCCTGTGACTCTGGCGCCTATGGCCGGTGTGTCGGATCAGCCTTTCCGACGCATATGCAAGGCCCAGGGCTGCGGCCTGCTCTGTACAGAAATGGTCAGTGCCAAGGCTCTTTACTATAATAATAAGAATACTTTCCCTTTAATGGCTATTGAGTCGGATGAGCATCCCATTGCTCTCCAGATTTTTGGCAGTGAGCCTGAGCTGATGGGGGAGATGGCTGCGAAGATCGAGGCGCTTCCTTTTGATATACTGGACATTAATATGGGCTGCCCGGTACCCAAAGTGGTTAACAACGGCGAGGGCAGCGCCCTGATGAAAGATCCGCTACTGGCGGGAAGGATCATTGAATCCATTGTCCGTTCCATTAAAAAGCCGGTGACGGTGAAGTTTAGAAAGGGGTTTGATATGTCCAACGTCAATGCTGTGGAGATGGCTCATGTGGCTCAGGAGAGCGGCGCTTCTGCGGTGGCGGTTCATGGACGCACTCGTTCCCAGTACTATAGCGGAAAGGCAGACTGGGATATTATCCGTCAAGTCAAACAAGCGGTGTCTATTCCTGTTTTTGGCAATGGGGATATTGTCTCACCAAAAGATGCCCAAGCTATGGTCGAGCAGACTGGTTGTGACGGTATTATGATCGGCCGGGGAGCCCAGGGCAATCCCTGGATTTTTTCTGGCATCCGCCATTATTTCAACACCGGGGAGATTTTGCCAAAACCATCAGTGGAAGAGGTGGCGGCTATGATTCTGAAACATTCCCGGATGGAAATTCAATTTAAAGGGGAGTTTCACGGCATCAGGGAGATGCGCAAGCATATCGGATGGTATACTGCCGGATATCCGGATTCAGCCCGGCTTCGCCGGCAGGCTAATCAGGTGGAAACACTGGATGAATTAAAGCGACTTCTGGATGAATATATTGTTGACAGAGAAAATCCCATACGTTATAATACTTAAAATGTACCAGCAGTTTTAAACGCAGGCGGAGAATCCCGCAGGACAGGATTCTTTTTATATACACCTGAAAATAAGGGCCAGCCATTACGGCGGGTCTATATTTTCGGGTTGTCGGCGTTTCTAAATAGAACTTAAATGTAACTTTTGAGGACGGCGAAAAAAGACGGGACGTCCATAAAAGTCACATATTTAATTTTAAATATAACAAGGAAGGATTTATAGTATCATGGTTGAGACAAAAAAGAATATAATGACTTTTGCCGGTTTAAAGGCACTGGAAGACGAATTATTTGACTTAAAGGTGAACCGCCGTCAGGAAGTGGCCCAGAAAATCAAAGAAGCCAGAGAGCAGGGTGACTTGTCCGAGAACGCCGAATATGATGCTGCCAAAGACGAGCAGAGAGATATTGAAGCACGTATCGAAGAACTGGAAAAGCTTCTCAAAAACGTAGAAGTTGTGGATGAGGATGAAGTTGAGCTGGATAAGATCAGCGTAGGCTGTAAGGTTCGTCTCTATGACGCGGAGTTTGATGAGGAAGTTGAGTACTCCATCGTAGGTTCCACAGAAGCAGACAGCTTAAACGGAAAGATTTCCAATGAATCCCCTGTAGGCGCGGCACTTCTCGGACGCAAGATCGGAGAGACTATTGAAGTGGAAACTCAGGCAGGAGTCGCTATGTACAAGATCCTGGAGATTCAGAAAGCAAACTAAAGAGTGAAGGAGCGATAAAAGTGGCTGAAGAAAAGAAGAACGGCCAGCAGGATTTAAACCAGTTGTTAAAGATTCGCCGGGAAAAATTGGCGCAACTGGTGGAAGAGGGAAAGAATCCTTTTGAGATCACAAAATATGATGTGACCCATCATACAACAGATATTGTAGAGCAGTATGAAACACTGGAAGGAAAGGAAGTTTCCGTTGCCGGACGTCTCATGTCCAAACGTGTTATGGGCAAGGCTTCATTCTGCCATATTCAGGATCTGAAGGGCATGGTCCAGTGTTATGTGGCCAGAGACGATCTGGGAGAGGATGCCTATAAGGACTTTAAGAAGTACGATATCGGAGATATTGTAGGTGTTAAAGGTTTTGTGTTTACAACAAAGACCGGGGAGAAGTCTATCCATGCCAAAGAGATGACTCTTCTTACCAAGAGCCTGCAGATCCTTCCGGAGAAATATCACGGCCTGACCAATACAGATCTGCGTTACCGCCAGAGATACGTGGATCTGATTATGAACCCGGAAGTAAAGGAAACTTTTATCAAACGTTCCCAGATCATTAAGGAGATCCGCAATTTCCTTGATGGCAGGGGCTTTATGGAAGTGGAAACGCCTATGCTTGTCGCTAACGCCGGAGGCGCTGCGGCCCGTCCTTTTGAGACTCACTATAACGCCCTGGATGAGGATGTAAAGCTGCGTATTTCCCTTGAGCTTTACTTAAAGCGTCTCATTGTCGGGGGCCTTGAAAGAGTTTATGAGATCGGCCGCGTGTTCAGAAATGAAGGGGTAGACACCCGCCATAATCCGGAATTTACTCTTATGGAGCTGTATCAGGCATACACAGACTATGAAGGTATGATGGAACTGACAGAGAGCATGTTCCGCTATGTTGCCGAGAAAGTCTGCGGCACGGCGGTGATCACTTACAACGGCACTGAGATTGATATGTCAAAGCCATTTGAGCGTATCACTATGATCGACGCTATTAAAAAGTATGCCGGCGTTGATTTTAACCAGGTAGGAACTTTAGAAGAGGCGAGAGCCCTGGCTAAAGAACACCATGTTGAATATGAAGAGCGTCATAAAAAGGGCGATATTATTAATCTGTTTTTTGAGGAATACTGCGAGGATAAGATGATCCAGCCTACATTTGTCATGGATCATCCGCTGGATGTTTCTCCGCTGACAAAGAAGAAACCGTCAAATCCGGAACTGGTAGAGCGGTTTGAGCTGTTTATCTATGGCCGTGAGATGTGCAACGCCTACTCTGAGTTAAACGATCCTATTGATCAGAGGGAGCGTTTTGCGGCCCAGGAGGAGGCTTTTGCCGCCGGTGACGAGGAAGCCAACCACACGGACGAGGATTTCTTAAACGCTCTGGAGATCGGTATGCCTCCCACAGGCGGCATTGGCTACGGTATCGACCGTCTGGTCATGCTTCTTACCGATTCACCGGCCATTCGTGATGTACTTTTGTTCCCGACAATGAAGTCACTTGATCCGAAAAAGGGTGAGGTTAAGGCGGAAAAATCTGTTGCAGCAGAGGAAAAACCGGCTGAAAAAATTGATTTTTCCAATGTGAAGATTGAGCCGCTCTTTGAGGAAATGGTTGATTTCGACACTTTCAGCAAGTCAGATTTCCGTGCCGTAAAGGTTGAGGCGTGTGAGGCAGTTCCGAAGTCTAAGAAACTTTTAAAGTTCACTCTGAATGATGGAACAGACCGGAAACGCACGATTTTAAGCGGTATTCACGAGTATTATGAGCCGGAAGAACTGGTTGGAAAGACCTGCATTGCAATCGTAAATCTGCCGCCCAGAAAGATGATGGGCATTGACTCCGAAGGTATGCTGATCTCAGCAGTCCATGAGGAGGAAGGAGAGGAAAGACTTCATCTCCTGATGGTGGATGACCATATTCCGGCAGGAGCGAAGCTGTATTAATCGTTTTGGCTATATTGAGTTAAATTGCCTTTTATAAAGGCAGCGTTCTATCTTTATAACACAGCTTTAACACATTTGAGAAAAAGTTTATCCCCCTTTTCCGGCGACGTGTCGGGCGAGGGGGATTTTATATACTCATTTTCCTTGATATATTGCGGGATTGCACTATATGCACATATTCTCTGTTTTTCGGGAAATGCTTTATAAAATTTTTCTGGTTCGTGTTTAAGATTGTCTGCTTTATCATGCTGTTATTTGACACATGAAGGAAGCAGACATTGTGAGAGCAATCCTAAAGTATCTAAAATCCCTTCCGGGATGCTTTTCGTGGAAAGAACATGGAGGTATGTACAATACCGCAGGAATACCGGATGTGATCTGCTGCTATCAGGGCAGATTTATTGGTTTTGAGTAAAGACTGATGCTGGACAGCCGACTGAATTGCAGAAGGATACCATTATCAGTGATATGCCGGGTTCTGCCACAAAAAAATATCCTCCGCATGGAGGATATCATTATGAAAATCATGAATCTGGGAGCAGGAAAATGAATTTACCTCAAAGGAAAATCTATAACAGCGGCAAACTTTGGAAAGGTAATGAGGCAGCCTGACTTTTGTAAGAAAATTTGAAAGGCACGGATTCAGAAGCCGCCATACGCTGCGGGCCATATGAGACCCGCGGCGGTGGGGAAGGTGTCGTGGAAGATCCCCGCCGCAGGCGGAGAAGCCTGTACAGCAGGAGTATTATTCCCGTATCTTCCACCGTAGAAGCAGGGCAGAGTTGATAATCACAAGAACAGAGCCGGCATTGTGGACGAGGGCGCCCACCACTGGGTTTAAAATACCAGTAATGGCAAGGATGATGGCAATAAAGTTCAGTCCCATGGAAAAAGAGAGATTGATCTTTATGGTCGTCATCATTTTTTTTGACAGAGCCAGCAGATGGGGAAGCTCCCGGACCTCATCGTCAATGAGGGCGATGTCGGCGGCGTCGACGGCAATATCGCTGCCGATCTTCCCCATGGCAATCCCTGCGGTGGCCGCTTTCAGTGCGGGAGCGTCATTGATGCCGTCGCCGATCATGCAGATGGGTCTATTGTTTTTCTGGCAGTCATTAATGTATGTTAATTTATCTTCCGGGAGGCAGTTGGCGTGGACTTCGCTGATATTAAGCTGCCGGGCCATAGTGTTTGCCGCGTTCTCATGGTCGCCGGTGAGAAGGACCGGCTCCACGCCAAATTTGCGGAGACGGCGAATCATGTTCTTACTTTCCGCCCGGAGAGTATCTGAGAGGGCAATGTAGCCGGCAGGGATCTGGCCGATAGCTATATAAATGACGGTGCAGCCCTGATCTAAACACTGTCGGGCATCTTTTGGCGGCGTAAAATCGATGCCATGTTCTGTAAGCATCTGCTGATTTCCTGCCAGAATTGTCGCTGCCTCCGGACTGTCGGTCTGGCCTGTCAGTGAATCTACAGTGGCCGATACCCCTCGTCCGGGGATCATTTTAAAGTCAGAAACCGTGGGAACGCTTTTTTTGATCTGATCTTTATAGCACTGGACAACAGCTTTGCCCAGGGGATGTTCGGACATCTGTTCAGCGCCGGCAGCAAAGGCGTAAATCTGTGATTCACTGTATGCCGGAGACAGAGATTTGACGCTGATGACTTTGGGGACGCCGTAGGTCAGAGTTCCCGTTTTGTCAAAGGCGATTTTTTTGACGGTGGCCAGCCGTTCCAGGGCGTCGCCTTCACGGACAAGAAAGCCGTGTTTGGCCACATTGCCGATGGCGGCCATGATTGCCGTGGGGGTGGCAAGGACAAGGGCGCAGGGGCAAAAGACAACAAGTATAGTAACTGCGCGAATGATCTGTCCGGAAATGGCCCAGGTCAGGGCTGCCGCGGTCAGAGCGATGACAACGATCCATGTGGCCCACCGGTCGGCGATACCTACAATTTTTGCCTTGTCAGCGTCTGCGGACTGTACAAGCTGGATCATCCGCTGGATGGAACTGTCCTCGCCAATCTTCTCTGCCATCATCTCAAAAGCGCCGAACAGATTGACCGTTCCGCTGGATACAGGGTCACCCGCTGTTTTATCCACAGGGAGGGATTCACCGGTCATGATAGCCTGGTTAATGGACGTCTGCCCTGAGACAATGACCCCGTCCACTGGGATACTCTCGCCGGGAAGAACTCTCAGTCGGTCCCCCACTTTCACCTGTTCGGCGGGAATGATCCGTTCACTGGCATTTTCGAGTATCCGGGCAGTCTGAGGGGATAGGTGGACAAGCTTTTCAATGCCTGCCCGGGCCCTGGCGACAGTGAGATCTTCTAAAAGTCCGCCGAGCTGCATGATAAAGGCAACTTCTCCGGCGGCAAAGTCTTCGCCGATGCACACAGAAGCAATAAGGGCAAGGGAGACAAGGACGTCCGCTTTAATATCAAAAGCGGTGACGAGTCCGATGACGGCCTCAAGGATGATGGGGATACCGCACAGCAGGATGGCCGTCCATGCCGGATCAAAGGGCAGGGAAAAGGGATGGAATATGCTTAGAAGCAACGCGACGCCTGAAATAACCAGCAGCGCGATGTCTTTTTTGACACCGCCCAGTTCAAGAACATATTCTAGTTTGGCCATTAATTTCTTCATAATGGAAACGCCTCCTCTGAATTCAGAATGTTGAAGTCAAAAGTTTTCTGACTCTATCATTACCTTTTTACTATACCTATAGGGGTATACCCATATAATACTATAGGGGGTATAGGTATGTCAAGGCGCAAAAATCCGTGAAAACAGTAAAGTAAAATCTGCGAAAATGACAGCGGGACTGCTCCACAGATGAGTCCGTGGGGCAGTCCCGCTTTTTTGGCAAAGATTCATACTGTCGGATCGTTGCCTTGATTCCATATTTGAATTAGCCCATATTTGAAAAACGTTCCACAGCTTTTGTAAAGCTTTCAATGGTCTTGTCGGCGTCGCCATGTTCAATTCCATCCCGGACGCAGTGGCGGATGTGACCTTCCAAAACAACCTGTCCGCATTTGTGGAGAGCAGACTTAGCCGCGTTGAGCTGGGAGAGGATATCTTCACATGGGATGTCCTCATCGATCATCCGGTCAATAGCCTGTACCTGGCCGATGATCTTTTTTAATCTGCGATGAAGATTATCAGCATCCATACATTGACGCATTGTTTCCACCTCCTATACCTTTGGGGGTATATGTATATTATCCGGCTTCGGAGCGGATTTGTCAAGGCAGAAAGAAATGGAAAAAACTGGCTTTAGAATATATAAAAAAGACTGTAAATATGAATTAAAATGTGATATCATAAAAAATGAATTGTGATTATATATAAAAAGTATGTGACTAAATAATTTATTCCATCTAACAATAACGCCTGCGACAATTAAAATGCACAGTGCTGTAGGAACACAGAATATAGGAGAGACGAAAATAAATGGAGATTTTGCTGACAGGTAATATCGGCTATCTGACCGAACGTTTTATTTTAAACACCTTTCCTGACTGCCATGTTTTTATTGACGGGGAATGCGGCGTAAAAGAGAGCAAACATATATCTTGTTTAAAAGGAACAAAGGATATGGAAAAAGGGGAACTGCTGGAAATCTGTGATGTGGATTATGTGATTTATTTTTCCCAGTTTCTCACTTTTCACGGGCGCCAGACCGGTGAGCTGGAGCAGCTGCGCCAGATTCTTTTATATTGTCAAAAGCGGAGATGTTCCTTTATATACCTTACCGGACCGGAAGGGGGGGTTCCCTCGACTACGGGCAAGACGATCATGGCGTCTGCCGGGGAGTCCTTATGCCGGTATTACGCTGATCTTGGCGCCTTCCATATGAAGATTGTGCGCATACCTTATCTTTATTCGGCGATCTGTCCGGAGGATTATTTATTTCATATTTTCGAAAGTGCCAGGAAGGAACAGAAAGTACATATGGAGGAGGCTGCTGATGGGCCGGCCTGTTTTTTATCTATGGATGATCTCTGTGAACTGCTCTACAGGATTTTGGACAGTTGGGACGAGTATCATGAAAATGAGATTTTAAATGTGCCGGATGTGTTTTCTATAACCCTGGGGCAGGTGGGACAAAGCCTTAAAGAACGGATTCCCGGACTGGAGGTAGATTACGGGGAGACTTGGGACGGCAGGGAGGAAAACGGTCTGCAGCCTTCGGCGCCGGATGATAAAATACTCCGTTACCGCTATGGATGGTTCCCCAAAATATCGCTGCTGACGGAACTTTCCCAGCTCTGGGAAGAATATTGCCGCACTATGGAAAAGCCGGAGCGTTTTTGGGATAAACTGAAAAAATGCATGAAAAGAGCCGCCAAAGTGTGGAAAGTTCTGGAGACCGTGGGCGCTTTTATACTGATGCTGATCTTAAATGTGCTGTTAAATAATCAGGTGCAGTTCCGTTTTATTGATGTGCGCCTGCTCTATGTGGTCATTATCGGGACGATCCACGGGATGAACATGGGCATACTGGCCGCGGCTCTGGCGTCCGTCTCCCTCATCTTTGCCTACATCGGCCAGGGAACCAACTGGCTGACCCTGTTTTACGAGCCATCCAACTGGCTCCCCTTTATTCTCTATTTTACGGTGGGGGCCATCTGCGGCTATATCCAGATGAAAAACCGCAATGATGTTGGCTTTGTTAAAAAAGAAAATCAGCTTTTACACGATAAATTCTATTTCATGCAGACGTTATATCAGGATACATATAGAGAAAATCACGACTTAAAACGCCAGATTCTCGGAAGCAGAGACAGCTTTGGAAAGATTTATGATATCACCCGGAAGCTGGATCTTGTCCGTCCTCAGGAAATATTTATGCAGACGATACATATTCTGGAAGATGTTTTGGAAAATCATTCTATTATGATTTATACCATTGGGAAAAATCCTAATTTTGCCCGGCTGGGGGCAGCTTCAAGGGAGATTTTGGACGGGATTCCCCGCTCCCTGGATATGAAAAATTATTCGATGATCCTCTCCCAGATTGATCCTGGCAATATGTGGGTAAATACCCGTCTGGATCAGGAGCTTCCCATGTATGTTGTGGGCCTTCACCGGGAACAGCGGCTTATGCTGATGATTGCCATCCAAAGGGCTCAATATACTCAGATGACCCTGGCCTATCAGAACATGATTAAGATTTTGTGCGGGCTGGTGGAGACGGCCCTTTTGAGAGCGCTGGATTATCAGAGGAGCCTTTATGAGCAGCAGCATGTGGGTAACACCATATTTATGAAAGAAGAATATTTTCTTGCGCAGCTTTCACTGTATCACTCCATGAGGGAGGAAAAGATGGCAGATTATACGCTGCTGCGTGTGGATCGGGGAAATATGTCTCTGGAAGAAGCCGAGGATATCCTCTCTGTTAAGATCCGTGAGACAGATACTGCGGGCCTGTCCAAAGATCAGCAGATCTACCTGATCCTTCACCAGACCACAGCGGATGGGGCCAGACATGTATGTACCCGTCTGGAGGCTTCCGGGCTGAAATGTACCATTGTTTCCGGCTCGGAGGAAGGGATGTTGTAAAGGAGATGGATTCCGGATGTATGTGACAGTTATTGGAATAATATTGCTGATTCTCCATGTGATTATCTGCTGCCTTGTGTATGTGGGAATCCGATGTCATATTTTAAAAGTGAAAAAACATATGATGCCCATGGTCATTTTCATACCATTCTGGGGTCTTGTGTGCTGTCTGATCCTCCACTTTCAGATCTTTATTAAGGCCAACGGAGAAAAGAAAAAAGGTGTGGAGAAGCTTCAGGTGGAAGACCAGGTATACCGCAGCATTCTTCCGGACAATTTTCAGGATCAGAAGGATATTGTCCCTCTGGAGGAAGCTTTGATTATGAACGACTCAAAGACACGAAGGGATCTGATGATGGATATTTTAAACGATCATCCCCAGGATTACATGGAAGCCCTTCTTCAGGCACGGATGAATGAGGATGTGGAAGTTGTTCACTATGCGGCGACAGCCATGACGGAACTGTCGAAAAGTTATGACACCCGTCTGCGGCAGATGGAGCGGACGTACCGGAGAGATCCGGAAAATTACAGCGTTTTAGAGGAGTATTGTGATCTTTTGAAAGAATACCTGTCTCAGGGACTGGCTCAGGGTCAGTTGGAACGGATGCAGCGGGAGCGATACTCCCAACTGCTGGAAAAAAAGCTGGCCAGGGAACCTGTGCTGGAAAATTATGTCCGGCTTGTGGAAAATGAGTTCTCGCTGAAACGGTGTGACAGGGCCGGGGCGCTTTTAGATCAGATGGAGAAAAAGTGGGAGGATCATTCAGACTATCATATGCTCAGACTTGAGTATTACGCCCTTATGGGGAGGGGCGTGGATCTGGAAAATCAGATCCGGGAAATTGATAAGCGGCACATTTATTTATCCCGCGCTCAGCGGGAACGTATAAACTTCTGGAGGCAGAAGCAATGAAGAAAAAAGATAAAAAACTTCAGCGTTGGAAAGCTTTTCATTACAAAGGACTTGTTGGCATTTTCTGTGTGTTTGCCGGGATCGGCGTCATACTTTTCGCTGAGCGCAGCGGCATCCGCTATTCCTCGGCTCAGATATCCAGCGCCTACATACCCGTGGACGAGTCCCTCGCTGCCAGGGAAGTCTATGAAACTGTAGATAAAGACTGCCTGGTGCTTATGGACAGTGAAAATGCTTCCAGTATGCTGGCGGTAGAGCAGTTTCAGCGGATCCTTCTGGATATGAAGGTGGGCTATGAGATGGTGGACGTGCAAAGCGGCCAGTCATGGGATTACGATGACTATGAGACTCTGGTGGTTCTTATGTCCGATTTAAGTCTTCTGGGGGAGGAAGTCCTTGCCATGGCCGACTGGGTGGAGGACGGGGGCAGCGCCCTCTTTGCCCTGACCCTCCAGAAAGAACCCTATGAGATGCTCATTGAGCAGAAGCTTGGAATTATTTCATCTGGCTATGACAATGTTTTGGTGGACAGTATTTGCCCGTCAGAAGATTTTATGATCGGAGGGGGCGTCAGCTACACCATCACCGATCCCTTTGATTCCGCATGGGCTGTGGAGCTTGGGGATCGCGCGGTGGTCCACGCCACAAACGGCGACGGCCGGGTCCCCCTGATATGGGAGACTAAATACGGCGACGGAAAGTTTGTGGTCGACAATTTTGGGCTTTATGAGCGGGCTGTCCGGGGCTTTTACGCGGCTTCCTACAGCCTTCTCACAGACTGTGTCATCTACCCGGTGATCAACGGCTCAGCCTTTTACCTGGATGATTTTCCATCGCCGGTTCCCGGCGGGAACGGCGCCTATGTGACCCGGGACTACGGCATGAGCATCGCCGATTTTTATTCCAATGTGTGGTGGCCGGATATTTTAAATTTGGCGGACCGGTATGGCGTCCGCTTTACCGGTGTGATCATCGAGACTTACGAGGATGACACAAGCGGCCAGGTGTCCAGAACTCAGGATATATCCCGGTTCCAGTATTTTGGAAATATGCTCCTTCACCAGCAGGGGGAGATTGGCTATCACGGATATAACCACCAGCCGTTGGCTTTGGATAACATTGACTACGGGGATATTCTTCCCTACAACACATGGGAGAGCTGGCAGGCCATGGAAAATTCCGTGGAGGAACTGATTGAATTTGGGGAGGCGGTTTTCCCGGGTACGGAAAAGACGGTGTATGTGCCGCCCTCCAATGTGCTGACGGCGGAGGGGCGCCAGATGCTGGCCGAGGCGTTTCCTCAGATTCGAACTATTGCCAGCAATTATTTCTCTGATGATTTTGTCTACCAGCAGGAATTTGAAGTGGCCGAGGACGGTATTGTGGAGCAGCCAAGGATCATTTCCGGTTGTCTCATTGATGATTTTATGAAACTGTCCGCGGTCTCAGAGCTGAATATGCATTTTGTCAATAATCACTTTATGCACCCGGACGACCTGTTGGACGAGGACCGGGGCGCCGCTCTTGGATGGGAGACGTTAAAGGGGAATCTGGCAGATTACATGGATTGGCTCTATACATCGGCGCCGTCCCTGAGGAATCTGACAGGCTCTCAGCTTTCCGGAGCCATCCAGCGCTTTGCCGCGGTGACGGTGGACAAGACGGTGACGGAAGATGAGATCATTTTCAATGTGGATCATCTCTATGACAGCGCATGGTTTTTTGTCCGCTTTAATGAGGGGACGCCGGGGAGCGTGTCCGGGGGCGAGCTGGCCCGCCTTACGGGAAATCTTTATCTTCTCCGGGCGGATGAGGCAAAAGTGACGGTGGAAATGAGCAGATAATGGAGACGGGTGAGAATAATGAAGATTTGTCTGATACTGGAAGGCTGCTATCCCTATGTTCACGGCGGCGTGTCCACATGGATGCACCAGTATATTAATATAATGAAGGAACATGAATTCATTTTGTGGGTCATCGGCGCCTGTGAAAAAGACCGGGGAAAATTTGTCTATGAGCTTCCCGACAATGTGACAGAGATCCATGAAGTTTTTCTGGACACGGCCCTCACATTAAAAGAGAAAAAGGACCGGCGGATCACATTTACCGACGAGGAGGAGGAAGCCTTTGAACAGCTCATGGACTGTCAATCCCCGAAGTGGGAGGTTTTGTTTGACCTGTTCCAGAACCGCAGGCTTAACCCCATGACATTTTTAAAAAGCTCCGTCTTTTTGGAGACGCTGACAAAAATCTGCCTGGAAAAATATCCATATATTGCCTTTGCCGACGCTTTCCACACTATGCGGTCCATGCTGCTGCCGGTTCTTTATCTCCTGGGAACGGAGGTGCCCCAGGCGGATGTGTACCATTCCATCTGTACCGGGTACGGCGGCCTTCTGGCAAGCCTTGGGAGCTGGCGCTATCAGCGCCCCCTGCTGCTGACGGAGCATGGAATCTACACACGGGAGCGGGAGGAGGAGATCATTCGGGCAAAGTGGGTTGTCCCGGCATTTAAAAAGCAGTGGATACGTTTTTTCTATATGCTTTCTGATATTATTTACAGCCGGGCTTTCCGGATCACAAGCCTGTTTACCAACGCCATGCATATACAGATGGATATGGGCTGTGACCCGAAGAAGTGCCGTGTCATTGAGAACGGTGTGGATTATGACCGGTTTGCCGGTATACCTGTGAAGGCGGAGGACGGCTGGGTGGATATCGGCGCGGTGGTGCGCATGGCGCCGATTAAAGATATTAAAACCATGATTTACGCCTTCTATGAGCTGTGTTCCCGTGTTGAGAACGTGCGGCTCCACATTATGGGCGGGGTGGATGACGAGGAGTACGCCCAGGAGTGCTACGCCCTTGTGGAGCAGATGGATCTGAAGCAGATTATCTTTACCGGCCGGGTGGATGTGGTTAAATATATGGAAAAGCTGGATTTTACCCTGCTCACAAGTATTTCCGAGGGACAGCCTTTGTCTGTCCTGGAATCTATGGCCGCGGGCCGTCCCTGTGTCACCACCGATGTGGGCTGCTGCCGTGAACTTTTAGAAGGTAAGGCAGGGGATGCGCTGGGACCGGCGGGATATTGTGTGCCGCCCATGTACCGGGAGGGATTGGCGGACGCCATGGAGAAGATGTGCGTTTCCAGGCCCAGACGCCTGAGAATGGGGGAGGCCGGAAAGCAGAGGGTGGCCGCCGGATACCGTCACGAGCGGATGATCCGGGAATACAGAAGATTATACAGAGAGGTTGAGGAAGTCTATGGCGGGAATCGGATTTGAATTAAAAAAACTGTTCCGTAGAAAAGGTATCTTTGCTATTTTCAGGGCTTACGGCTATGCCGGCGTCATCTGTGCCGGCCCCATGCTCCTGGGAGTGCTGCTTTTACTTGGCGTCATGTTTTTGTGTGACCGCATGGGAGCGTCTCTCCACAGCCGGGAGCTGATCGTATGTATGATCACCTACACCCTTCTGGCCTCCCTGACTGTGACCAGCTTCTTCTCCATGGTCGTCACCCGTTTTATCGCGGATATGATCTATGCCCGTCAGGAGGAGACGATCCTGCCATCCTTTTGGGGGTCATCAGGGATCATGCTTGTGGCAGGGGGTGTCCTTTACGGGATCTTTCTCATATTTTCAGGGATCAACCTGATTCTTATAGGGATCAATCTGGGGCTGTTTTGCGAGCTGATTATTGTGTGGAACGCTATGAGCTATCTCACAGCCATTAAAGATTACAAGGGGATTATGCTGTCTTTTCTGGCGGCAGTGCTGGTCACTTTTGTCACCGGGTACATCTTTTTAAAACTGGGGATGTCCTACGAGATCGGCATGATGCTGGCAGTATTTACCGGGTACGGGGTTATGCTCGTGTGGGATATGATTCTCCTCTACAGCTATTTTCCACAGAGCAGCGTCAGCGCCTTTTTATTTCTTCGATGGATCGATCAGTTCCTTCCCCTGGCATTTACCGGCCTGTGTATTAATCTGGGCCTGTTTGCCCACCTGGTCATTATGTGGGCCGGCCCTATCGGCATTCAGGTTCAGGGGCTGTTTTACGGCGCGCCATGGCACGACGTTCCGGCGCTGCTGGCTTTTATAACGATCCTTGTGACTACCGTCAATTTTGTAGTGTCGGTGGAAGTGAATTTTTATCCTAAATACCGGGCCTACTACAGTCTCTTTAACGATCAGGGATCCATCGGGGATATTATCCAGGCGGAAAACGAGATGCTGGAAGTCCTTAACCATGAATTAAAATATACGGCCATTAAGCAGTTGTTTACAACGGCTCTGGCCATCTCCATCGGGGAGATCGTGCTGAATCTCCTCCCTCTTGGATTTAATGATCTGATGCAGGGATATTTTCGGATTCTCTGCGCAGGATACGGAGTTTACGCTGTTGGGGAGACGATTGTTTTGATTCTTCTCTATTTTACCGATTATAAAGGGGCTCTCTTCGCCTCTGTTCTCTTTGCGGCGGTGGCCGGCACAGGCACGGTGATCTCCCTGTTTTTCCCTCAGACCTATTACGGTTTTGCCTTTATGATTGGGAGCAGCGTCTTTTTGGTGGCCGCCCTTATAAGGCTGGATATGTTTACAAAAAAACTGCCCTACTACATATTAAGTACCCAGCCTGTAGTTGAAATTGATAAATACGGACTTTTTACCCGTTTAGAGTATTTTCTTGAAAAAAAACTGGAAGGAGGAACAGATCATTGAAATTGAACGAGCTTTTTAAATGCAGCGCCATTATGGCCCTTTGCGGGGTGTTGGCGGCATGTTCCGCGGATTCAGGTATCCCGATAGATTCCAAGACCAGGGAAACTATGGATGTCTATAATGTGTCCGGGGATGAAGAAAGTTTTTCCGTGGATAAGGCGCCGGCCCAGGATATTAACAGCATCCATTTGAGGGACAAAGATCTTCTCTACGCCAACGAGGATGATACAAGTGTGGTGACTATGTACCTGACAGTAAGCCGGGGAAACTCGGCGGAAAATACCGATCACACATGGGAGGAGATCAATACCTACTCTGTTTATGACTATGAGGAAATGGGGGTGGAACGTTACCAGGTGGCCGCTCTCTTGCAGGTTGGGGATGAGAACGGCCCTGTGGCCGGGGAAGTGGGTTACGGGGAAAAAGCCCCCAACGCTACCGTCCAGATCCGGGGGCAGACTTCCAGCCGCAACACTCAGAAAAACTATAAGATTGAACTCAAAGACAATAAAGGGACATGGAACGGCCAGCGCACCATTAATCTGAACAAGCATCAGGGGGATGGCACCCGTTTCCGCAATAAGCTTGTCTATGAGCTGCTCCAGGGCATTCCCCAGATCATGAGCATGAGGACTCAGTTTGTCCACCTCTATGTGAAAGATAACACCCAGGGGACGGAAGGCCAGTTTGAGGATTACGGCCTTTATACTCAGGTGGAGCAGCTCAATAAACGGGGGCTGGAGGCCCACGGTCTTGACAAAAACGGCCATCTTTATAAGATCAACTTTTTCGAGTTTTACCGCTATGAGGATGTGATCATGCTGGAGACTGACCCGGACTATGACCTTACTGCCTTTGAAGAGCTTCTGGAGGTGAAGGGGGACAGCGACCACACAAAGCTTATCGCCATGCTGGACGCGTTAAATAACTACACCATTCCTATAGAGGATGTGCTGGAGGAATATTTTGATGTGGAAAATATTGCCTACTGGATGGCTTTTCAGATCTTGATCGGGAATACAGATACTCAGAGCCGGAATATGTATATTTACAGCCCTCAAAATTCCAACACATGGTATATTATCCCATGGGATAATGACAAGGCTTTTTCCATTACAGAGTACGAAATGGAAGAGTTTATTGAAAGCGGAAGCTGGGAGGCGGGGATCAGCAACTACTGGGGCAATATATTGTTCCAGCGGTGCTTAAAGTCGGAAACTTTCCGGGCTTACCTGGATGATGTGATCCAGGAGCTTAGAGAGTATCTTTCTGTGGAGCGGCTGACCGAGCTGACCCAACGCTATGCCGCTGTCGTCAAACCCTACGCCTATTCTATGCCGGATGTGATGTATATGGAATTTACTGAGGAGGAGTACGACGAGAATGTGGCGGCCATCCCCTATGAGGTGGAGGAGTGCTACCAGCGCTATCTGGAAAGCCTGGAAAAACCTATGCCTTTCTATATTGGCGTTCCGGCCATTGAAGGGGATAAATTGGTTTTTACATGGGACCCGGCCTATGATCTGGACGCGGAAGACATTGTCTACACTGTGGAGCTGTCCTCCGATTATATGTTTAACGATGTGATCTACAGTGAGGAAAATGTTGTTCTGCCTCAGGTGAGTGTGGACATCCCGGAGACCGGTCAATATTTTGTACGCATCCGGGCGACCAATGAATCGGGATATACTCAGGACGCCTTTGACTACTATGTCACTGACGCGGGAAAACATTACGGTATGCTGTCCTTTTATGTCAACCCTGACGGCACTATCGGGGAGGATACCTATGAAGAATAGCGAAAAAACTGCCTGGTTGGATAGCGGGGGGACGGACAGCGGGAAGAAAGAGCAGTTTCGCCATGAATGGAAATATCTTATTAATACTGCTGAAAAGGAACTGATTCGGCTGCGGCTGAAACATTTTCTTACCCTGGACCCTCACGCCGCCGGCGGCGGATATATGATCCGAAGCCTTTATTTTGATGATTACTGGAACAGCGCTCTTGAGGAGAAGTCCGGCGGTATCCTCATGCGGAAAAAATACAGGATACGGATCTACAATTGCAGCGACAAAAGTATAAAGCTGGAGCGGAAAAGGAAATTCGGCAGCTATATATACAAGGAGGACGCCCCGCTCACCCGGGAGGAGACGATGAAGCTGATTCGGGGGGACTATGATTTTCTGCTCCACAGTCCATACCCTCTGTGCCGGGAGTTTTATGTGGAATGCATGTGCCATGTGATGCGTCCTCGTGTGATCGTGGATTACGAGCGGGAGCCCTGGATTTTAGATGAGGGAACCGTGCGCGTTACCATGGATTCCGATGTGAGGGCGGCGGTGGGAAACTATGACATTTTTGACCCCAAGCTCCCCTGTATTCCTGTGCTTGAGCCGGGAAAGATGGTTATGGAAGTGAAATATACCCAGATGCTTCCACAGTTTCTCAGAAATATCCTTCCGCCGAAAGCCTCGGAATTTACAGCGGTGTCCAAATATGTGCTGTGCTGTGAGAAAACCCAGTATCTCCACAGTTTTGAATACTGGCATGAATAAGAGAACGTTTAGAAGAAAGGGAGAAAAAAATGAGTATTCGGGATATGATCAAAAATTCCATCCTGGAATCCGGAGTTTTTACCACCTATGACGCGCCAAGGGTGATCATAGCGTTGTTTTTATCATTGCTCTTAGGCTGTTTTATTTATTTTATTTACCGGAAGTTTTATACTGGCGTTGTGTTTTCAAGAAGTTTTGCTGTCACCCTGGTGGGGATGACTGTGCTGACCTGTATGGTAACGCTGGCTATCAGCACCAACATCGTGATTTCCCTCGGTATGGTGGGCGCCCTGTCCATCGTCCGCTACCGCACCGCAGTGAAGGACCCTATGGATCTTCTGTATCTGTTCTGGGCTATTACCACCGGTATTACTATGGGGGCGGGGATGTATCTTCTGGCCCTGACCGCCGCAGTTTTTGTGGTGATCATGATCCTGATCTTTTATTACCGCCAGGAAAAGGGTAAAATATACATAACCATCATCCATTATACCGGGGATGATATCGGCGATAAGATTATCCAGAATTTTGGAAAAATGAAATATTTTGTCAAATCCAAGACTATGCGGGGCCAGCAGGTAGAAATGGCCGTGGAAGTTTTCTGTAAGCGGGAAAATATCAGTTTTATGGAAAAGATCCGGTCTATGGAAGGCGTGGACGATGTCACGCTGATCCAGTATAATGGAGAATATCATGGCTGAAAAATATAATGGAGAATAGTATGGCTAAAAAATGGGTGGCGGCAGGCATTTTGGCTGCGGCTGCAGTGATAGGAGTATATTTTTGGAACATGTTTTTTTATAGTGAAAAAAAGGTGTTTACCCAGTCGGGGGAAGTGTTTGGAAACCCTCTTATGGGCTATGCTCCCAGCGCTTGGCATGAGGAACTTTCCCAGGATATCCAGCTCCTTTATGTGGATGTGACCTGGCGGGAGCTGGAGCCTGAAAAAGGAGGCTATGACTGGGAGAGTATTGAGGAAGAAAATCAGTTTTTACGGTGGCGTGAGGAAGGCCGGCATATTGTCCTTCGATTTGTCTGCGATATCCCAGGAGATGAACCTCATATGGATATTCCTGATTGGCTCTATGAGGAGACAGGGAAGGATGGACAGTGGTATGACATGGAATATGGCCTTGGCTACTGTCCCGATTATAACAATGAAATTTTTATCGAGGGGCATCGTCGGGCGGTGGAGGCCATGGGGCAGCGATGGGGCGGCGACGGCCTCGTCAGTTTTATTGAACTTGGAAGTCTGGGCCACTGGGGAGAGTGGCATGTAAATACATCTGTCGGGCTCCCATCCATACCTGACAGCGATGTGCGCCTGGAATACATTCTTCCCTGGAGGGAGGCCTTTCCAAACGCCATGATCCTTATGCGCCGGCCGTTCAAGGAGGCCGCGGAGTACGGGTTTGGCCTTTACAATGACATGGCCGGGGAGGCGGACAGCACCCGGACATGGCTGTCGTGGATTGACAGCGGAGGCGTCTATACCCAGACCGGGGAGGAAGACGCCCTGGCGGCTATGGAGGATTTTTGGATGACAGCGCCAAGCGGAGGGGAGCTGACAAGTTCCGTACCCATGGAGACGCTTATGGGAGAGGCGCTGGATCAGACGGTGGCTTTGACAAGAGCTTCCCACACTACATTTCTAGGTCCGAAGATTCCAGACAGGGAAAATGTGCCGGGCTATGAGACTCTCCTTGAAAATATGGGATACCGGCTGTGGATTTCGTCAGCCTCGTTAAAACCGAGATTTGGAGGCAGCCGTTTGTCCTTTACACTGGAAAATGACGGCGTGGCTCCTTTTTATAAAGATTGGCCGGTATGTGTTTACATTCAGGACGGCCGGGGACAGATTGTTGAGAAAAAGAAACTGGATTTTCGACTTTCACAGCTTCTACCGGGAGAAAAGATAAATTTGTCTGTAAAACTTGAAACTCATGTGCTGAAATCTCTGGACAGCGGCATGACAGTCAGCCTTGGGATTGTGGATCCGATGACCGGGAAGGACGCAGTGCGCCTGGCCAACGAAGGGACACAAAATAGTGAAAGATTTGTATTATTTTCGGGGCAGTAAGCTAGACGGACGTTCTCAAATCTCTATTTGTCCAACGCTTTGAGAGTCAGCGACCCCGCTCTGAGTCCGGCTTGATGCCCTGATGTCTGCGGTGGAAAAATTAACTGGGATAAGATCAGATGGCGGCAATATAAGATATTAGATCTGAAAAGGAAAAGAGGGGTGTTTATGGATCATGCAGCTGCGGCAGTAAATCAGGCATTCAGAGAGGAACATGAGATGCTCGCTCTCGCTATGGGAAAAGCGCCCCATATTTTGTGGGAAGTAGATATAAACAGCAGAATTTACAGCGTATATGACATAGAAAAGTGGGCCTGTGACGAAACAACAGAAATTAAGAATTTTCCGAAAGGATTTATAGATAGGGGACTGGTTCATCCAGATTCTGAGGAAGCCTTTTTAAAATTCGGGGCAGATCTTTTAAGCGGCAGCAGCGGAGGATCGGCCAATTTTATCATGAAGGAACAGGAGGACGGATGTTACCAGTGGGTTTCTCTGACCTACCGGATGATTCTGGACAGCGGGGGGATGCCGGCGAAAGCTGTGGGGATACGGGAGAATCTTCCAAGTGTGTCCGGGACAATTTTTTCAGCGTTTCCAAGGCGGCCTCTGCCGGAACTGGTGCGCCACCGTCTTCTTCTGCGGATCAGCGCCAGTCTGACGGAAGATGTGATTGAAAACCTGTGGCTGGAAGGCGCTAACTGCTCCCCATGGGCCCGCGGACTTTCTTATAGCGATATGATCAATCACAGAGAAAAACATCTTTTTGCCCGGGGAGAGACGAAAGCTTTTGAGGAGGATTTTCAGAGGGAGGCGCTGATTTTACGATACAAATCCGGACAGCGGTGGTTTTCAAAAGATTACCGCCGTGTGGACAGCGGCGGTAATATCCGCTGGATGCGTGGGACTGTTAACCTTAAAGAGGATAAATCCACGGGACAGGTCTATGTTTTTGCCTGTTTTACCGATGCTCAGCCCATACATGAGAAAGAAAATCTTCTGACGGAAAATATTGAATATGATCCCAATGGTGGGATGTATCAGTATTTCACAGGTGTCGGTATGATTAAAGCATGGCTTGCCACCTTAGATCCGGACAAAACCTGCGCGCTTATCGCTGTCACTCTCATAGGGGGAGAAGCCGGGGAGGATAGAAAGAGCGGGGATCAGCGGATTTATGACTGGATAGGTGTGGCATTGTCCCTGGCCCTTGGCAATGACGGAATTTTTGTCCGATACGATGTGGGAAAATTTCTCTTTTTCGTGGAGGAGGATTCCAAATACAAAATCCGCCAGCACGTAGAGGATGGCTTTGCCTATGTGCGCAACGTCTTAGGCGATGTGAGGCCGGTTGAACAGATGCGGTTTGTCGCAGGTGTTGTCATCAGGAAAGTCCTGGAAATCCAATGGGATCATCTTTTGGAACAGGCGGATTTTCTGTGCCATATGTGGGCTAATGCCGCTATGGATTCCGTAGTTTTTGCCCGGGAGGATGACCTGCAGATCCAGGGAGAAAGCCGCGCTCTGTCCGGGACGGACAAGGTTTTAAAATGCGACACCGGTGTACCGGGAGAGCCCTGCGCGGACGCATCTGGCCGTACACAAAAAGAGCCCCGCGCTGCTAAGGACGGTGATTTTCGGGAGGAAGACGAGGCAAAGGCAGCCTTTGACTGTGTGACGGCCATGATTACTTCAAAATCTCTGAGTGACTGCGCTAGACGTCTCTTAGAGGGAATCGGCGATTATTATCAGGCGGACAGAGCCTTTATGCTGACATTGTCCAAAGACCAGAGGGAAGTTTCTCTCCGCTATGAGTGGGATAGCCATGGAAAGCACAGTATCCGACAAAGCGGGGCCGGCATCAGCATTGACAAATTTCCCACGCTTCTTCAGTGCGTGGAGACTTCTGAGCCGGCCACGGTCAGCCGGCCGTGGGGATCTGCGGATCATACCTGTCAGTACAGCTGTTTTATGATTTGTCCCCTGTTAAGCGGCAGGAAGACGCTCGGCTTTGTGTGCGTGGAAAATGCAAAAGTTCACGCCCAATCGCTGCATTTTGTTCAGCAGGTCAGTGTACCCTTTTTGGAAATCGCAAGGCATTTTTGGAAGACGGAAAAGGCCGGGGGATCTGCAATACAGGACCCTTTAAATAACCTGCCAAATCTGCGGGATTATGAGAATATCGCCTATGCGTTTAATTCGGACCATTACAGTACCATGGGGGCTGTCGTTTTGTGTGTCAGCGATTTTTCATCGCTCAACGCCACCCGGGGGTTTTCCTATGGCTGTGATGTCCTGAACTGTATGCTGGAAGAATTGGAAACGGTTTTTGAACATAAATATGTGTTCCGGATTTGGGATGCGGAGTTTGCCGCTCTGCTGCCAGACACCACGCAGGATGTGTTTAACGCGCGCTGCCTGCGGTTAAGGACGCGGATTGCCCGCCGTTATCCGGGAATTATAAAAATGGGCAGCACATGGTCTGACGGGATCTTTAATGCCAGAGCCCTGGTGAGGGAAGCGAAAAACCTTATGAAATGTGACGTGGCCCTGTCGCCGGGAATGTCTGCTTCCTCTGTCAGCCTGTGGTCCGAGAAGACTTTCCCCGTGGCTGTAAAGCAGTATATTCCTTATTATCAGCCGAAAGTGGATATGAGAGACGGTCATCTGGTGGGTGCGGAAGCTGTCGTCCGGGGACTTGGGGAAAACGGCCGGATCATTATGCCCGGCGAATTTGTCGAATCTCTGGAGAGAGACGGAGGCATCAGAGAACTGGATTTCTTTATGTTAGAAAGTGTATTTTGCCAGCTGGATCAGTGGCGAAAAAAAGGCCTTGCTCTGCCGAAAATTTCTGTAAACATATCCCGGCGCACATTGTTTCACCCTAACACACTGGCCTCTGTGCTGGCAATTCAGAGCCGCTACCCCGATATTCCCCAGGGGCAGGTGGATCTTGAGATTACTGAGACCGCGGGGACGGTTGAGACGCCAACGCTCTCGGCGGTGGTGGAACGCTTCAGGGAGTTTAATATAGAATTTGAATTGGACGATTTTGGTTCCAGTTATGCCAATATGTCTATTTTAAGCCATATCCGGTTTAATACGATCAAGCTGGACCGAAGTCTTGTCAAAGATATTGTGGGGAACGAGATCAGTACAATGCTTGTGAAAAATATTGCGGATATATGCCGGAATTTTGAAATGAACTGTGTGGCTGAAGGGGTGGAAAACCGCCAGCAGATCCGCACGCTTGTTGAAGCGGGATGCCTTTACGCCCAGGGATATTATTATTCAAAGCCGGTGCCGGCATGGAAGTTTGAGGAGCTTTATTTAAGCGGGCAGACGACTGAGAAAGTTTGAGGAGGTTGTACCGATGATGAGTGGAGAGATATTAAAAGAAAATCATCAGAATGTGGAAAATCACCCGGATAAAAAGGATAAACTTTTGGTAATCGGCATCGGGGCTTCTGCCGGGGGTTTAGAGGCCCTTCAGCAGTTTTTTCATCATATGCCGGGCAACAGCGGCCTGTGTTTTGTTGTGATTCAGCATTTATCCCCGGATTATAAAAGCCTGATGGCAGATATTCTGGGAAAACATACGGAGATGACTGTACTCCAGGCGGAAGATGGCATGGAAATTTTTCCGGATACAGTGTATCTGATCCCTCCCAAGCATAATCTTCTGTTAAAAGGCAGTCACCTCATCCTGGAAGAACAGATTCCGGGCCGCCTTAATCATCCCATTGACGTATTTTTTAATTCCCTGGCCAGGGAGGGGCGGGAAAAGGCCATTGCCGTGGTTATGTCCGGCACTGGTTCCGACGGCACCAGCGGAATTAAGGCGATCAAGGAAAACGGCGGACTTGTGATTGTTCAGGATCCGGAGACTGCTAAATTTGACGGGATGCCCAGAAGCGCCATGAACACAGGGCTGGCGGATTTCGTACTTTCGCCGGAGGAGATTGTGGAGGAGATTTTAAATTTTTCCAACAATCCTTCTATTATAAAGTTACATGAAAAAGAAGTGCTGTTTTCCGACGAGGAGACATTTTCCCATATTTACAGCCTGCTGAAAAAAGCCAGCGGCATTGATTTTACAAATTATAAGCGCACGACGGTCCTTCGCCGGATTGAGCGGCGGATGGTGGTCACTCACAGTGCCAGCCTGAACGAGTATGTGAATCTTTTAATGAATGATAAGGAGGAGAGCAACACCCTCTCCAAAGAGATTCTCATAGGTGTGACCAGTTTTTTCAGGGACGCGGATTATTTTGAGAAGCTGAAGAATGAAATTATTTATACGATTGTCCGGCGCACTGCCCCCAACGGCTCTATCCGGGTGTGGAGCGCCGGGTGTTCCACCGGGGAGGAGGCTTACTCCATCGCTATTTTGTTCAGTGAAGTGATGAATGAGATGAATACTCACAGGGATGTGAAAATTTTTGCCACGGATGTGGACACCAGGGCGATCGAGCAGGCGGGCAAAGGTATATTTACAGAAAGTATTGTGGACGATGTATCCGCGGAGCGGCTGGCCAGGTATTTTACAAAGAAAAATGAGCAGTATATGATTTCCAAGGACATTCGCCGGATGATTATTTTCGCGCCTCACAATATGCTCTCGGATCCCCCTTTTGGAAAGTTGGATTTAATTTGCTGCAGAAATGTGATGATCTATTTTCAGCCGGTTCTCCAGCGGACGCTTTTTGCAATTTTTCACTCTGCCCTTAAAAAGGAGGGCTATCTGTTTCTTGGAAAAAGCGAGACTGCGGGAGAGTACAGCAATGTCTTTTTGCCGGTCTGCGGCGCGGAAAAAATTTATATCCACAAAGGGGAAGGGCGTGTGGATGAGTTTACGCCGCCGGCCTTTAATATTCCAAACATCCATACGGTGACGCACAGGGCAACGGGCATCGGTGAGCGGGATAGCGGGGATTACACCATAGAGAGTACATATGTGCAGTTTTTAGAAAAATTTCTCCCTGCCTCTGTTATTTTAAATGAAGCTAACAATGTGGTCCATTTTTTTGGAAATTATCAGGATTATATGAACATTGCCCCGGGAAAGGCGACGTTTAACTTTTTTGCCATGATCCATCAGGATTTAAGCCTTGTGGCTTCTACGGCCCTTAACCGGTGCCGGTCTGAGCATGAAGCGGTGACCTACACCGGGATTGCCGTGGATTTAAAAGACGGGCGCAGGATAGTGGATCTGACGGTGGCGCCTGTACCCGGGCGGGGCAAGGAGGAGAGCGGGCTTACCGCCATACTGTTTTTTGAACATCATGAAGGAGACTCTGAGGAGGGGATCACGGAAAAGTATGATGTGGATATTACGGCAGCGCGGCGTATTGCGGATCTGGAGCAGGAACTTCATGAATCCCAGAATGATTTAAAGGCAACGATCGGCGAGCTTGAGACCGTCAATGAGGAACTCCAGGCGGCCAATGAGGAGCTGCTGACTGCCAACGAGGAGCTGCAAAGTTCCAATGAGGAGCTTCAGTCAGTCAATGAGGAATTATATACCGTAAATACGGAATACCAGCAAAAGCTGGATGAACTGACGATGCTGACCAATGACCTGTCTAATTTTCTCTCATCGACCATGATCGGCATTTTGTTTGTGGACAGCAATCTCAACATCCGGAAATTTACGGAATATGTGGGGCGGGAGTTTCAGCTGATGGATCACGATGTGGGGCGTTCTGTACAGATTTTTGCCCACAGCTTTCCCAGCGAGGATATTGTCAGTGACGCGCAGCAGGTTCTTAAAAATCTTGTGCCCATTGACCGGGAAGTAACATCTATGAACGGGCGGTGCTATACCCTGAGGATTGCCCCCTACCGGACGACGGAAAACAGTATCCGGGGTCTTGTCATCACGATCATTGACAGCCTTGGAGCTAAAAAATAAAGGGCAAGTCTTTCAAAGAGGCCTCCGGCAGCGCCGGAGGCCTCTTTGGGAAGTTACGAATTTTTTATGAAAAACATTAAAAAAATATAAAAAAGGTTGATTTTGCCAGCGGGTGTGCTAGGATTTTCTTATCTATTTTATGGATTAAAGGAGATTTTATTAATGGGAAAAGTAATCGGCATAGATTTGGGGACGACCAACAGCTGTGTCGCTGTTGTGGAAAATAATGCCCCGGTGATTATTCCAAGTACATCCGGGGCCATGACCACGCCAAGCGTAGTGGCTTTTACGAAAAAAGGGGAGCGGCTTGTGGGGGAGAGCGCCCGCAGACAGGCGGTGACCAATCCGGACCGGACAATCGCCTCTGTAAAGCGTCATATGGGTACAAACTGGCATATGCGCATTGACGGAACCGATTATAAACCTCAGACCATCAGCGCCATGATTTTAATGCAGCTAAAAAAGGACGCGGAAGATTTTCTTGGCGAGCCGGTCACAGAGGCAGTGATCACCGTGCCCGCCTATTTTAATGACGTCCAGCGCCAGGCCACCAAAGACGCGGGGCGTATCGCAGGACTGAATGTGAAGCGTATCGTTAACGAGCCTACCAGCGCGGCCCTCTCTTACGGGTTGAACCACGGTGAGGATCAGAAAGTTATGGTCTATGATCTTGGCGGCGGAACGTTTGATGTATCCATCATTGAGATTGGTGACGGGGTTATTGAGGTGTTGTCCACTTCCGGCGATAACCATCTTGGCGGAGATGACTTTGACGAGCGGATTGTCTCCTGGATCGTATCAGAATTTAAAAAAGAACATAGAGTAGATTTATCCAAAGATTTCGCCGCTATGCAGCGGATCAAAGATGCGGCGGAGCAGGCCAAGAAGGAATTGTCTGCCACGGATCAGACACAGATCATGCTCCCATATTTGGCCCAGGTCAAGGGGGAACCGGTGCATATGGACCTGACGCTGACGAGAGCCCAGTTTGAACGGCTTGTATCCGATCTCATTGACCGGACAGAAGGTCCGGTGCGGTCCGCTCTCTCCGACGCGGGGATATCCCCGGCCCAGCTTGGCCGGGTGCTTTTAGTTGGCGGATCTACCCGCATTCCGGCTGTACAGCAGAAGGTTCGTTTTCTTACAGGAAAGGAGCCGTCACAAAATATCAACCCGGATGAGTGTGTAGCCAAGGGCGCAGCTATCCTTGGCAGTACGCTGGCAGGAACCGGCCTTGTGTCGGCAGGAACTGGAAAAAATCTTCTCCTTTTGGATGTGACGCCTTTAAGCCTGTCTATCGAGACGGTGGGCGGCGTGGCTACCCGGCTTATTGAGCGCAACTCCACGCTTCCAGTGCGTTACTCTAAGATCTTTTCCACTGCGGCTCCCTATCAGACAGCGGTAGATATCCATGTCCTTCAGGGCGAACGGCCTATGGCCAGGGATAATAAGACCATCGGCAAGTTTAAGCTTAAAGGGATCAAGCCGGCACCGGCGGGGGTTCCTCAGATCGAGGTGACTTTTGATATTGACGCCAACGGCATTTTGAAAGTCTCCGCCAAGGATCTGGATACGGGAAAGCAGCAGTCCATCACTATTACCGCCGATGATCGTATGTCTGAGGCAGAGATTGAGCAGGCCATTGCGGACGCCCAAAACTATGCCGGCCAGGATGAAGTGCGGGTGAAGGCAGTAGATCTTCTGGGGGAAGCCCAGAAACTTTTAAGTCAGGCAGACCAGGCCATACAGGCTGGGAAAAAGCAGATGGATAAAGGACTGAGAAAGCAGTTGAAAAATGATACGGCCGCCCTTCGCCGCCTTGTGGTCAAGTGCCGTCTGGAAAAGGTGGATGAAGGGCAGCTTGACCAGATCCGCGCCGCCAGGGAGCAGTTGGAGGGCACCCTTTCACAGGCCGGGAGATAAAAACAGAAGAACATATAGGAAACGTCATAATAATATTTATTATGACATTTCCTGCGCCGATTTTTGCTGCGCAAAGCGCAGATCTTTCCTTGCAAAAATCGTGCGCATCCCCCGGAGGGTTTATAGTAAACGACAAATATATTTGTCGTTTACTATAAAAGGCAGACGGCGTGTGTTTAACGCTCTTGACAATCCGGAAAAATGGGGTAATAATAAAATAAGTTCCGGGTAGCTTTGGCAAACCGGAAATGATGAAAGACCGGAGGTAGAACCTATGTTAAAAGCACTTGAAGAAAAGGGCATGGTCAAGTTTTTAAGCAAGTTTGACGATTATCCTTTTCGTATCCGCTTTGAAGGCAAAGAGTACCTTGTTGGTGAAGGTGAGCCTACTTTTACTGTAGATTTTAAAAAGGCCATCCCGGTGAGCGATTTGCTGACCAGTACGTCGATCGCCCTGGGTGAGGCTTATATGAACGGAGATATTGAGATCGAGGGAAATCTTTACAATGCCCTGGATCATTTTCTCGGACAGATGGGTAAGTTTTCCACCGATTCCGTGGCTTTGAAGAAACTGATCCACACATCCACGTCTAAAAAGAATCAGGCAAAGGAAGTGACCAGCCACTACGATATTGGCAATGATTTTTACAAGCTGTGGCTGGATGAGACGATGAGTTATTCATGCGCCTACTTTAAAAATGAAGATGATACACTGTATCAGGCCCAGGTGAATAAAGTGGATTACATCCTGCACAAGCTTTGCCTTAAAGAAGGCATGAGCCTTCTGGATATTGGCTGCGGATGGGGATTTCTTCTCATTGAAGCTGCCAAAAAGTATAAGATCAAAGGTACGGGCATTACTTTAAGCCATGAGCAGTATGATGAGTTTAAACGCCGGATCAGCGCCCAAGGGCTGGAAGATTACCTGACTGTGGAGCTGAGGGACTACCGGGATCTGCCGTCATCAGGCAAGACCTTTGACCGGGTGGTCAGCGTAGGCATGGTGGAGCATGTTGGCCGGGAAAACTATCAGCTTTTTATGGACAGCGTCAGCAAAGTGCTTAAAGACGGCGGTGTATTTTTGCTTCATTTTATCAGCGCCCTGAAGGAACATCCCGGTGACGCCTGGATCAAAAAGTATATTTTCCCCGGCGGTGTTGTACCGAGTCTGCGGGAGATGATCTACTGCGCTGCGGAAGACAATTTCCACACTCTGGATGTAGAAAATTTAAGACTTCACTACAACCGTACCCTCCTTTGCTGGGAGAAAAATTATAAAGAACATATTGAAGAGGCAAGGAAGATGTTCGATGAGAAGTTCCTGCGCATGTGGGATCTGTATTTATCCGCCTGCGCCGCCACCTTCCACAACGGCATCATCGACCTGCATCAGATCTTAATGACCAAGGGGATCAACAACGATCTGCCTATGGTGCGCTGGTATTAATGCCGGAAGATATTTATGGAAAACGGATGAATCACGGAGTTCCTTCATTTACAATGAAAGCGATCAAAGGAGATCCCTATGTCGGGATCTCTTTTTTTGAACGCAAAAGCACTTGACACTCCCGAAAAATCAGTATATATTTTAATGAAGCGTACTGCGTTATGCTAAAGCGCCGATGAGTCCCGATAGGGAAATACCGGCGGCTTCTATACAAGAGAGGAGGATTATCATTGATCCGGTATATTATAAAAAGGCTGATGCAGCTTATTCCTATTTTATTTGCGGCCTCTGTTCTGATCTTTTTTCTAGTGCGGCTGGCGCCATCGGACCCCATCGCGTCCATGACCGAAGGGCGGCGTATCAGTGAGGAAACCCGGGAAGCTCTGGAAAAACAATATTATCTGGATCGTTCCTATCCGGAACAGTATTTTATATGGATCACCCACGCCCTTCAGGGGGATCTGGGCGACAGTTTCCAGTACCGTCAGTCGGTAACGTCACTGATCGCGGACCGGCTTCCAACAACATTGCAGCTTGTCATTATGAGCGCCATTTTGTCCATTATTATCGCTGTACCTGTCGGAGTTTTCAGCGCGGTGAAAATGAACACGGCCCTGGATCGGACGCTTTCTATATTGACGCTGATCTTTGTGGCGTCGCCGGTGTTTTTGACAGGTATCGTGCTGATGATCGTTTTTGCCCTGAATTTGAATTTGTTCCCAACTTTTGGGACGGGCTATGATTTTGTGTCCAATTTGTATTACCTGTTTTTGCCGGCGTTGGCTCTGAGTCTGAATATGGTAGCCCTGATTGCCAGGATCACCCGAAGCAATATGATCGAGCAGCTCAATTCCAACTATGCCACTACAGCCATCGCTAAAGGCATTCCATACCGGAAGGTAGTTATGGGCCACTGCTTTAAAAATGCCCTGATCCCGGTGATCACTGTGGCCAGTATCCAGATCGGTACCATGGTGGTGGGGGCTGTGCTTGTGGAAAACGTATTTGCCCTTGGAGGTCTTGGGGATGTGCTGATTTCCGGCGTCAAAGCGTCGGATTACCCTGTGGTCCAGGGAATCACCCTGATGCTGGTAACGCTGTTTCTGGTGATTAATTTGATCGTAGATATTGTTTATGCGTTTATTGATCCCCGTATCCGTCTGGGGAAAGCATAAGACCATCATGACGAAGGAGCGTACATAATGAAATTTAGTGGATTATTTTGGCACAGGCCGTTGATCCGGACCCAAAGGCGCAAGGAAGGTTCCTTTTTTACAGTGCCTATGGCCATCGCCCTGGCTGTGCTTATTCTTATTATATTATGCTGTATTTTTGCCCCTGTGATCTCGCCCTATTCTCCCACGGAGCAGGATCTGTCCAAGGCCCTGGCCCAGCCGGGGGCCAATCATCTTCTGGGAACGGATAATGTGGGACGGGATCTTTTGACCCGCCTGTTTTACGGCGGCCGTACAACACTTCTGTGCGCTTTGGGGGTTGTTGTATTGTCTATGGTCATAGGGATACCTCTGGGACTGTTTTCCGGGTATTACGGCGGATGGATAGATACGGTCATCGGCCGTATATGTGACGTGGTTCTGTCTTTCCCGTCTCTCCTTCTGGCTTTTGTATTTGTTGCCGGTTTTGGCAGAGGGGTGAGCAATTCCATTATCGCACTGGGTATTGTCTATGTGCCTATGCTTGTCCGTCTTGTCCGGTCTCTGACACTTGTGGAAAAAAACAAAACCTACGTGGAAGCGGCTATGTCCATCGGATATTCAGATCTTCGGATCATGTTTGTCCATATTCTTCCAAACTGTATTTCCACAGTGACTGTCCAGGTGACTCTGGACCTGGCATACGCTATACTGGACCTGGCATCTTTAAGCTTTCTCGGCCTTGGTGTTCAGCCGCCTACGGCGGATTGGGGAGCGATGCTGGACGAGGGACGGAATTTCCTTTTGCAGAATCCGCTCCTTGCCTTAGCTCCAGGCATTGCCATTATTGTGACGGTGGTGGCCTTAAATATTTTCAGCGACGGCCTGCATCAGTACTTTGAACCTGTTCAGAGAAAGCTGCCTAGCTTCGCGAAATATGAGAAAAAACAGCGCAGGAAGGCAGGTGCGGCATAAATGACAGATAAATTACTTGAAATAAAAGATCTGTCTCTGGATCTGATGTCTACCCGTGGCATTGTCTACGCCCTGGACGGGGTGTGTCTGGATATTGCTCCTGGCGAGATCCACGGCCTTGTGGGGGAGAGTGGCTGCGGAAAAAGTATGACGTCAAAATCCATTATGGGCCTTCAAAATCCTGCCCGCAGTCGTATGCGGGGGGAAATTATCTTTGAGGGAAAAGATCTCTTAAAATTATCAAAAAAAGAAATGAATAAGATCCGGGGAAGGGAAATTTCCATGATCTTTCAGGATCCGATGACTTCCTTAAATCCCCTGATGACCGTTGGACGGCAGATTGAGGAGTGTTTTCTCACCCATGAGAAATGTTCCAAGGCAAAGGCCAGGGAGCAGACATTGGAAATTTTGGCAAAGGCGGGGATCGAGCCGCCTAAGAAGCGGATCGACCAGTATCCCCACGAACTTTCCGGCGGCCTTCAGCAGAGAGTCATGATCGCCATGGCTATTGCATGCCGTCCCAAACTTCTCATTGCCGACGAGCCTACAACGGCCCTGGATGTGACTATCCAGGCCCAAATACTGGAACTTCTTAAAAATCTCAGCCGGGATATGAATATGGCGATTTTGCTGATCACCCATAACTTTGGCATTGTGGCGGAGGTCTGCGACCGCGTGTCGGTTATGTATGCCGGAAGGGTTGTTGAGACGGCAGACACCCGGACTATTTTTAAAAATGCTGCTCATCCCTACAGCCAGGCCCTGATTGACAGTATACCCAGGGCCGGGAGCGAGGAGGAGTATCTTCCAACTATTCCGGGAAGCCCGCCTCAGCTTTTTGCCAGAAATGAGGGCTGTCCTTTCCGCGACAGGTGCCCTAAGCGCTTTGCCGCCTGCGACCGGACGCCTGGGACGGTCTGGTGCCAGGACGTGCCGGGGCATACTGCCGCCTGTCATTTAATATCCCAGGAAGGCCCGGAGGTGACAAAAAATGCGTGAGAATGAACCAATGATCACAGAAAGTGATCAGGAAATCATAATGGATGTCAGGGATATTAAAAAGTATTATCCCGTGGCCAGAGGGAGCTTTTCAAAAGGTAAAAAAAAGACGCTGAAAGCTCTGGACGGTGTTTCATTAAAAATAAAAAAAGGGGAGATTTTCGGTATCGTTGGCGAGAGCGGCTGCGGTAAGTCCACTCTGGGGCGGGCCATGCTGCGTCTCTTTGACATTACCGACGGCCAGGTGATCTTTCAAGGCCAGGATATTACCCATTTTTCCAGAAGACAGATGAAAAATTACCGGAGAGATATGCAGATGATCTTCCAGAACCCCTACTCTTCATTTAACCCTAAGTTAAAGATCGGTACGTCACTTCGGGAAGTGGGGCAGGTCTATGGCATGAGCCAGGAAAAGACCGGGGAGAAGATCAGAGAACTTCTGGATTATATTCATCTGCCGGAGGATATGCTTGTCCGCAGCCCAGGAGAACTTTCCGGCGGCCAGCTCCAGCGTCTGGCCATTGCCAGGGCGCTGATTTTAGACCCAAGTTTTATTGTGGCCGACGAGCCGGTGTCCGCCCTGGATGTGTCTGTACAGGCTCAGATTTTAAATCTCATTACGGATCTGAGGAAAAAGATGGGGATGACTATGCTTTTTATTTCCCATGAGATGACCGTGGTTGAACATATATGTGACCAGGTGGCAGTGATGTATCTTGGAAAGGTCATGGAGGTGGCCCCCACAAAGGTACTGTTTAAAAATTTGCTCCACCCCTACACACAGGCTCTTATGTCCGCCATCCCAAAGGCGGATCCGGAGGCTAATACACAGCGGATTATGCTGGAGGGGGATATCCCCAACGCCATTGATCTGCCTCTGGGCTGCCGTTTCGCTTCACGCTGCCGTTTTTGTACGGAGGAGTGTAAAAAGGTTAGCCCCCAGCTTACCGATGTCGGCGACGGCCATTTTGTGGCCTGTCATAGATATAAAGAGGGCGGGAAATCCTGACCCTCGCTATTGTAGCAGTTTTGCTGTCCCATCCCGGATGACACAACTGTTACGCGTTATATTCTTTTATTAAGGAGGTTCACTATGAAAAGATGGATCAGTTTGGCGCTGGCAGGCGCAATGGCATTGTCCCTGCTATCCGGATGCTCAGGGAGGGAGGCCGGAGGCTCTACATTTACTGTAGCCCTGGACAGTGATATTGTTGCTCTTGACCCGGCGTTTGCTTACGATTTTACAACAAACCCTGTGATCAACCAGATCACAGAAGGACTGCTCACATTTGATGAAAATAATGAGCTTGTGCCATGGCTTGCTTCTTCATGGAGTCAGACCGATGACACAACTTATGTGTACACGATCCGGGATGATGTCTGCTTCTCCGACGGCACACCCATGACTATGGATGACGTAATTTTCTCTATTGAGCGTACGATGAACCCAGATACCGGTTCCTACCTGGAATGGATGTTCGCACCTGTGGAAAGCATTGAGCAGACCGGAGACTGGGAACTGACTGTTAAGCTGTCTCAGCCGTCGGCCACATGGCAGTATGTTTTTGGTACCACTGCCGGACATGTGATCAGCAAGACTTATTATGAAGAACACGCCGATAATTTCGGCACCGCCGAGGGCGGCATTCTTGGCACCGGCCCCTACAAATTTGAGAGCTGGTCCAGCGGACAGAGTATTGTTCTGACGAAAAATGAAAATTACTGGGATGATACAGCCGATACTCAGATTGAGCGCCTTGTATTTAATGTGATCCCTGAGGACACCACCCGCGTCACAGCTTTACAGAGCGGCCAGGTGACTTTTACAGCGTCCACGCCGCCGGATATGCTGGAAACACTTGAGAGCGACGATAGCCTTGAGGTACAGAGCATTCCTACTATGGGCGTGACTTTCCTGGCCTTTAATACCCAGAGAGCGCCTTTTGATGACGTGAATGTTCGCAAAGCCATTTATTCAGCCATTGATGTGGCGGATATTAAAGAAAACATTGTCAAAGATACCGGTGAGACAGCAACCATGCTGCCCAGCAACTCTTCTCTTTTTACAAGCAGCACAGAAACCTGGAATGATTATGCCGCTGCTCATCCGGCTTATACCTATGATCTGGATCAGGCCAAAGAATATCTGGCGGCATCCGCTTATCCGGATGGGTTTGACTGTACGCTCCTGACAACAGAGGCATCCATCCGCTACTCCATGGCACTGGCGATTCAGGAAGACCTGAAAGCCTTGAATATTAACGTGGAGATTGTCCGTGTTTCCGCTGATGAGCATACCGCTTACCAGTTTGGAAATATGCTGGACGCAAACGGCGACAGAGATTACGATATGATCATCGCCGGATGGGAATCAGATTATCCGGATATTGCGGGAAATATTGAGCCGCTCTACTCCGGCGCAAACACCGGCGAGGGCGGATCGAACACAGCCGTTTACACCAATGACCAGGTGGACGAACTTCTGACCCTTCAGGCGCAGAGTACAGACCCGGATGAGCGCACCAGCTACCTTCTTGAGGCCATGGATATTATTGTTGAAGATGTTCCTTACATTTTCCTTGAGTATCCAAACCGCCAGGTGACCATGCAGAAAGGCTATGAAGGCTTTACCCTTAATGCTTCCTGGCTGTGGAACCTGCAGTTTAAAAATTTCCGTCAGGCCCAGTAACCCTTAACTCTTTAAAAAAGTGGGATTTCATCCTTCGCCCGGTGAAATCCCACTTTTTTTTCGTGGTGCGAGCCCGGTTGTTCCTGCGGGCAGTGAGCCAAGGGGGCGCATTCACTATTTTATGCCCCATCACCTTGCTGTGGGGAAATTGGCTTTATGCGATAAGTCCGGTTGTTGACTTATTCTCCCAGTCCAGATATAATATGGTGAGACAAGCGACAAAAGGTCATGCGGGCTGCGCTTGCGCAGGTAAGCATGGCTTTGTGGCGCGCAAAACACCGAAAAGCAGCCATTTTTCTCATAAAAATGAGCGGATTTGAGGTGTTTTTAGGATTGCAGGAGTACGAAGTGCGGAGCAATCCGTGTCTCATGCCCATTTGTCGGGCAACTCATATGGTGAGACCAGGGTCAAATAGACACATATTTATGCTTGCATGAAAATGTGAACTGAGTCAGGAGAGTGAGTTATGAATAAGACACCTTTAAATTTTATGTACCGTTTCTGCTCAGGAGCGGTGACGGTGGCCGGGACACTGGCCCTTGTGCTGCTTAGTGTCTTTGCGCTTATATTTCGGACATGGATTCCCATGAATAAAAATGAAGAAGTATATGTTCAGTTTCAGAACCCTTTTGTGTGGTTGGCTATTCTTGCCGTGATTGGGCTGCTGATTGTTTTGGCTCCGCAGATTGGCAGGATTCCTGAACATACACTTTTTCTCTGCCTGGGGTGCCTGTATGCTGTGGCAGGATGTTTTCTGATCTTTAATACGGACCCTTCTGTACGGTCCGACGCCTACGGTGTCTTTGAGAGCGCCCTGTCTATGAATGAGGGACGGTTTTCCTCTCTTGAACCGGGAGGCTATCTTTATATTTATCCCCACCAGTTGGGTCTTGCCACTTTTGAGCGGATCTTAATGGCCTTTAGTGCCGATATTACCTTTTTCTTTTTGGCAAATCTTGTGATGATGATCGCCATTAATTTTATCCAGTGGAAATGCTGTCAGATGCTTTTTGACAACGGGCTGGCACGCAGATATACCATCCTGCTGTCCTTTCTGTTTCTCCCCGGCCTGTTTTCCATTTTGTTTGTCTATGGACTGATCCCCGGCCTCCTTTTTCTCTATATTGGTGTTTACGGCCTAATATCATGGCTTTACGGCAGGGGAAAATTTGCACCGGCGGCAGCCGTTTTCGGGGTAGGTATGGCCTGTTTGATCCGAAATAATTATCTTATAGGAGCCATCGCCGTCTTTATTATTCTGTTTATGGATTTTCTGAAAGAAGTCCGGTGGAAGAGTCTGATTTTGGCACTGGCTATTGTGGCGGCGGCTCTCATTCCGGGAAAACTGCTGACTTGGGGATATGAGGCGGCCGCAGGCGCTGATCTGAGCCGGGGAATTCCTAAAATCATGTGGGTGACTATGGGACTTCAGGATAATGAGGACTCGTCTTTTGTGGGCGGGTGGTTTAACGGCTATAACTATAATGTGTATATGGACAAGGATATGGACTCGGAGACTTCCGGGGAGCAGGCAAAGGAAGATCTTAACGACCGGGTGTCAGAGCTGCTTGGTGATCCGGCAAAGGCTGCCGTTTTTTTCGGAACAAAGGCGATATCTACATGGACGGACCCTCTCTTTCAGTCCATATGGTCTGGGCCTCTGGAAGATATGGGACAATATACCCATAAGGGGATACTTAAAAATATTTATACGGGCCAGGAAGGTTATGAGATTCTTATGGTCCTATGCGCAGCTATTCTTTTTATTATTTACGGGGGCGCCGTCCTTGGAATCTTTTTGAGGCCGGGCGGAATGAAATGCGGCCTGGATCTAAAAGTCATGTTTCCTTTTTTGTTTTTGGTGGGCGGTTTTTTGTTCCATCTTGTCTGGGAGACAAAAAGCCAGTATGTCTTTCCCTTTGTGATGATGCTCATTCCCGGCGCTTCCTTTGGACTTGTATTATTTAAAGAACGTTTGGAGAGATTAAGAAGAAAAACAGGAGGAGCAAAATGAGAGAACTTCCAGTATTATCCATTGTCATTCCCTGCTATAACGAAGAAAAAGTCCTGCCAGTGACAGCGCCGGAATTTCTGGGAGAGCTGGAACATCTGGCCGGCCGGGGAAAGATCAGCAAGGACAGCTATATCCTTTTTGTCAATGACGGCAGTAAAGACGCCACCTGGGACATTATAAAAAATCTCTCCCTGGAAAATCCCCATTTCAGAGGAATTTCCCAGAGCCGCAACCGGGGCCATCAGAACGCGGTGCTGGCAGGTCTTATGGACGCCCGGAAAAGAGCGGACATTACGATTTCTATTGACTGTGACGGTCAGGATGATATCCACGCCATGGAAGCTATGGTAGACGCCTATCATGGCGGGGCGGATGTGGTTTACGGGGTTCGCAGCAAGCGGACAACAGACACATTTTTTAAACGTTTTACTGCGGAAAGTTTTTACCGCCTTATGAACTGGATGGGGGCAGAGGTCGTGTTTAACCACGCGGATTACCGTCTCCTCTCTTCCAGAGTTTTGGACGCTCTGGCGCAATTTAAAGAGGTGAATATTTTTCTCAGGGGCATGGTTCCCCTTATTGGCTTTAACAGTACCTCGGTGTACTATGAGCGCCATGAGCGCCTGGCCGGGGAGAGTCATTACCCTCTAAAAAAGATGATTGCCCTGGCATTTGACGGGATTACCAGCCTTTCTATCCGCCCCATACGCATGATCACCGGTGTGGGCGCCCTGATCTCTGTTCTGGGATTGATCGCCATTTTGTGGGCTATTATCATGCGGGTGAGCGGCAACACTGTGGACGGTTGGGCCAGCCTTGTGTGTATTGTTGCTTTCCTGGGTGGCATACAGCTTTTGTGTCTGGGGATTATCGGGGAATATGTGGGAAAAACATATCTGGAGACAAAAGGAAGACCAAGATACATTATCAGCGAGCGTACACCCGGAGAGAATGTCCGGGAGAAAGGAAATATTGATGATAGAAGCAATTTATTATAACGGAACGATTTATACAATGATCCGGGAGGGGGCGTCTGTGTCGGCGGTGGCTGTGTCTGGCGGACGGATCGAGGCGGCCGGCACAGATGAGGAGATCCTTGCCATGGCGGAAAAACATACATATTTGTGTGATCTTAAAGGAAGATGTGTTGTCCCTGGATTTACAGACAGCCACTGTCATCTTATGGCTACAGGGCTTGATCTGATCCGCCTGGATTTAAGGGGGGTGAGATCCTGGGATGAGATTATTGTCCGGGGAAGAGCCTTTATAGAGGAACACCCTCCGGCGCCTGGAGAGTGGGTTATCGGCTACGGCTTTGACCACAATATTTTTGATGATCCCATTTTGCCGGACATTCATGTGGCGGAAAGTATTTCCACACAATACCCGGTGTTTTTAGACCGGATCTGCGGCCATGTAGGGACAGTCAACCGAAAAGTTTTAGAAATTGCCGGCTATGATGACGACACGGTGGTCACCGGCGGTGTCCTGGATAAAGACGAAAACGGGCACCTTAACGGAATTTTGAGGGAAGCGGCTTTGGATTATATACGGCGGCTGGTCCCGGTTCCGGATGTGAATATGCTAGCAAGAAGCGCAAAAAAAACTATGGATATTGCCAACAGCTTCGGGATTACTTCCATGCACACGGATGATTTGGAGAGCGCTGATTTCGATTCTGTGATGGCGGCCTATGACCTTTTAAAGTCCAGAGGGGAAATGACGGTGAGAGTCTGGGAAGAAGTACAGCAGCCGAGAGTTCCCCAGCTTAAAAATTTCCTTCAGCGGAATATGACTACCGGGTGGGGCGATGAATATTTCCGTATTGGAAATATTAAAATATTAACAGATGGTTCCCTGGGGGCCAGAACGGCCTACATGCGCCAGGACTATGCCGATGATCCGGGAAACAGAGGAGTTGCGGTCTATACTCAGGAAGCCCTCGATGAGGTGGTGGAACTGGGGCACAGATCCGGTATGCAGATGGCGTTTCATGCCATCGGCGACGGGGCTGTGGAACAGTGTGTACGGGCTGTGGAGAAGGCTCAGAATGCCTGGCTCCAAAAAAAGCTACGTCACCGCATTGTCCACTGTCAGATTGCCGGACGGGATCTTTTAGAGCGGCTTGCCGCTGCGGGGATAGGCGCAGATATCCAGCCGGCATTCACAGCCTCTGATGCGCCACTTGTAGGAAGCCGCCTTGGAAAAGAGCGGGAACAGGAATCTTATATGTGGAAGACCATGCTTGATGTAGGTATGACTATCGGGGGAGGCTCCGATTCCCCGGTGGAGACATTAAACCCGCTGTGGGGGATCTATTGCGCTGTCACTCGCAAGGACGGGGAGCATAAGCCGGAAGGAGGCTGGCATCCCACAGAGAGATTGAGTGTTTACGAGGCGGTTTCTTTGTATACCAGGGGCGGCGCCTACATGTCTTTTGATGAAAAAGAAAAAGGACAAATTGCCGCCGGATATCTGGCAGATATGGCTGTTTTATCCAAGGATATTTTTAAGACTGACCCTGAAGAAATTGCAGATATTTCTGTGGAGTTGACGATTATGGGCGGAAAGATCTGTTATGAGAAAGACCATTCCGCGCCGCTTCTTTGCTCATGAACTGGCGCTTTGCACATCAGGAATGGCGCGGTCTGGTCCTTATGCAGGCATAAACCATCTCGCGCCGTTCCTGATGGCCAAACGGTTGCTACAAATTTTGTAAAAAATTTTGAAATTAGATATATAGTGTGCTATAATGTCCACAGAGCAGACTTTAGTGAAGAAATGAATGGTGACAGTTAGCCATGAGAGATGGCAGATCTGTATTGTTACAATGTATGAGAGGTAGATCTATGCTAAATAAGGAAAAGATCCGTCTGATGACCCGTACTGCCATTTACGAAAAGCGTGAAGGCAAGGACGATTTAAAGATGAATCAGTATTGCAGCAGTGACTATGTGCGTTTTAATATGCTTAAAACGTTAATTGGCGTAACCATTAGCGTTTTTTTATGCAGTTGTATTTATTTGATGTGCATTTCCGAAGATATTTTTCAACTGATCTTTAAAATTGATATCGAGGCACTGGCAAGGCTTTTGCTTACGGCTTATTTTCTCGCCCTTGTAGTGTATGTGATCATCTGTCTGCTGTATTATCCCTATAAGTACAGCCGGGCGAAACGGCGCCTGAAACAGTATAATAAAAATCTGACCATGATCGAGGAGTATGATGACATGGAAGAGTCCGATAAAGAATGGCCAGGAGGTAGCGAAGATCATGACGAAAGCAATTGAATATAAAGAAAAGATTATCCAGGTGTATAAAAGCTATGAAACTTATTTCCAGATCCTTTTCAAATTCCTGGTAGCGTTTTTTGTCTTTGGTTATATCAACGACAATCTGGGGTATTATGCCGTACTGAACAATCTGGGGATTCAGGTGCTTTTGTCACTGATCAGCGCTATCATCCCATCGTCGGTGTTCGTCCTTCTGGCGGCGATAGTGTCATTGATCCATTTATACCGGCTGTCTCTTGTGATGATGCTGTTGGCTTTTGTTGTGTTTGTGGTATTTTATTTTCTCTATCTGAAATTTGCACCCACCCATGGTGTGCTGATGATGGTGATTGTTGTTTTAATGCCGTTAAACCTTCATTTTGTCGTACCGCTCATCGCCGGCCTGTTTTTTACTCCCTTTACTATTGTGCCTGTGGCCTGCAGCTTTATTGTAGCCAGTTTTGTCCGTTATATTGTGGAGGCTGCGCCTATGGTGGAAGATGTGGGAACCGATCTGGAAGCCATTGTGGCGGCTTACCAGTATGTTATTGACCATGTTCTTGAAAATCACACCATGCTTTTGTATGCCGGTGTTTTTGCGGTGATGATCGTTGTCACATATGTGATCAGCCGTCTGCCTTTTGATTATTCCTGGTACATTGCCATCGGTGCCGGAACCCTTGTGGGGATTATCGGTATGATTGTAGGCGCCGGAATTGTGGATGTCCAGATTTCTGTGGGGGGAACCTTCCTTGGATGTGTTATTTCCGGCCTTTTTGTGGCGGTGGTTCAGTTTTTACGCTGCTCTGTGGATTACAACCGCAAAGAATTTGTCCAGTTTGAGGACGATGACTATTACTATTATGTGCGGGCAATTCCTAAAATGGGAGTGTCCCTCCACCATAGCGAGAAAAAAGCGGCTCCGCAACAGCCCGCAGCATCCCGCTCTGAAAAGCGTGTGCGTGGAAAAGGCGAAAAAGATTTTAAAGACAGCCTGAAAGGTATTTTTTCCAGGCATATGGATGATGATGATGTATTTGAGGAGGATTTCTCGCGGAGTGACGATATTCCCGATGTGACAGTTCCAAAAGAGGAGGAGGGAGATTCCTTTGGAGACAGCTCCAAAGAAAGCGAAATCATCATCCCTCAGATCAAAGTCCCTCAAAGAACTGTGGTTCCCAAAAGTGCTGTGCTAAAAAATGGTTCCTCAAAGCCGGAGGTTTCAAAATCGGTTTCGCCGGCTCAGCCGAAAACTGAAAAGAAAAGTTTTGACTTTGACTTCGATGATGGCTATGACGATTCTGTGGAAGATTACAGTTCCGACGATTCGGATTTTTAATTGTTGCATGTAAACGCAGAGGGCCTTTCTTTTATAGGGGAAAACCTTTGCTGGTTTGTAGTATATTATGATTAGGCAGGTGATACGGGTATGGATGCGATTTCCGATTTTTTTCGCCATATATTTTCCTGGCTGGCCGTGCCATCGCTGGACAATCTCAGGATAAGCAATTTTATCGAAATTTTTATTATTGCTTTTGTCCTTTACCAGCTCTTTAAGTGGATAAAAAATACGAGGGCATGGACGCTCTTTAAAGGTATCATTGTAGTCATTGCCTTTGCGGTGATTGCCTATGTGCTGGATCTGACCACGATCTTGTGGATCTTTACAAATACCTTTAATGTGATTGTTATTGCCATATTTGTTTTGTTTCAGCCAGAACTTCGCAGCGCGCTGGAGCAGCTTGGACGAAAACGGATCATGTCTTCCATTTTTAACCCGTCTGCTTCATCGGACCGGATGTCCAAGGAGACTGAAAAGTGCCATGAGGAGATCATAAAAGCTGTTTTTGATATGGCAAAGGTAAAGACCGGCGCCCTGATCGTTCTTGAACGGCAGGTGCTATTAAATGAATATGAGCGTACTGGCATTACTCTTGATGCCCAGGTGTCCAGCCAGCTTTTGATCAATATTTTTGAACATAATACGCCTCTTCATGACGGCGCTGTGTTTATAAGAAATAATCGGATCGTGGCGGCCACCTGCTATCTGCCACTGTCGGAAAACGCGAAACTGAGCAAGGCTTTAGGTACCCGTCACCGCGCGGGGGTGGGGATCAGCGAAATTTCCGACTGTATTACCATTATTGTCTCTGAAGAGACAGGTTTTGTATCTGTTGCCAGAGACGGCGTACTGCACAGTCATTTAAGTGTCAATGAGCTGAGACGGGAACTTCAGGAAGAGAAGAATACGCCTCAGTCCGGTGGTAAATTCAGAAAGTTGAAAGGTATTTTGAAAAATGAAAAAAAAGCTGACCAATAATCTGGGGTTGAAACTGGGTTCTCTTGTTCTGGCTGTTGTGATCTGGCTGCTGATCCAGAGCGTAGCCGATCCATTGACAACAAAGACCCTGACACAGACCGTTGAGGTCCGCAATGAGGAAGTACTTTCACAGCAGGATGAAAACTATACATATTCTATTGTCAGCGGCGAGACCGCCAGATTTACCATCAGCGGCAGATCTTCCGTGATCAACCGTCTCAGTGCTTCTGATTTCAATGTTTATGCAGATATGTCTAAGCTGTCTATTGTGGATGCCGTGCCTGTGGAGATCACGCCTAAGGCATACGTAGACAGCAATGTGGAGATTCTGCCCCAGAGCAATACATTACAAATTGAACTTGACGAATTGACAACAATACAGAGGGATGTGACCGTGACCACATCGGGGACACCTGCCGACGGCTACGCGGTGGGAAGCACTTCCTGTGAGCCGAGCCTGGTGACTATCAGCGGTCCAAAGAAAATCCTTGAGAACGCGGACAGGCTTGTGGTATCCGTCAATGTGGAGGGCCGCAGTTCAGACTTCTCAGAGGATGTCCAGCCGGTTTTATATGATAAAAACGGCGATATGATCACAGCGGAGACTGTGGATATTGAGCTTGAAAATCCTGTTCGGGTTAATGTTGAGATATGGAGGACACAGACTTTGGATGTGATCCTGGATTTCAGCGGAGTGACTGCGGCGGATGGTTATGCTATCACTGGAACGGCTTATAGTCCCCAGCAGATCGTTGTCACAGCTTCCGATGAAGATATGGAAAAGAGCGATATTATTTCCAGAGGTTCTGTCACTTATTCCATTCCGGGAGAGGAGAATCTCACGGAGACCACGGAAGGAGTATTTCCTATTGCGGACTATCTGGGGGATAATCTGCGGCTGGTAGATTCGGATCTTCGGGAAAATGGGATCACCTACCAGATTACAGTGGAGGAAGAAGTCTCGGCGTCATGGCCGGTATCTTTTGAAAATATACAGTTGATTGGGGAAAATTCAAATTTCACATACCGCCTTGCCTCCGGTGACGATACAGTGTCTATTACCGTGACAGGAACAGAGGAGAATCTGGATAGTGCCCGAAGCGATACTTCGCAGAAAAGTCAGTTTTATCTGGATGTCACTAACTGTGATGAACCTGGAGAGTATTCGGCTACAATTTCAGCCAGTCTGCCTGAGAATATATCTCTGGCACCGGGACAGGAAGTGGCCATAATTGTGGAGGAGGCGCAGCCCCAGACCCAGACCGGGTCTCAGTCTGAGGAAAGCGGTCAGTAATGATTTGAGAGATATTGGGAGGGATAGTATGCTGAAAGAAACTGTTAAGGTGCATAATCCCGCCGGCCTGCATCTAAGACCTGCCGGGATACTTTGCAAGGAGGCTATTAAGTTTAAGTCCAGGATTTCCTTTCAGAAAGGCGACAGCACAGCCAACGCAAAAAGCGTCCTCAGTGTTCTTGGCGCCTGTGTAAAGTGCGGCGATGAGATCCTGCTTATATGCGACGGACCAGACGAGAAAATAGCCATGGAAAAGCTATCGGCCCTTATTGACCATGGCCTTGAGGCTTGAATACATTCCCTGCTTCCAGCAGTGGTGTATTTACGGATATGACAGGCGGCCCCGCTGATGACAGCGGGGCTGTTTCTTTTGGACATCCTTTATGTCAGAAATGGGGGGTGCCAGGTTCTTGACATGGAGACTTTTATTTGATAAAGTAACTACTGTAAATCGAAATTTTAAAATAAAAGGGATGATGAAGGATGGGGCTAGTATAGTCCGCCGGCCGACATTATTTATACTGGATAAGTACAGTGTGGTCCTCCGACTCCCCAAAAAGGGGAAGGCATAAAAATTACAGGGCTTTTGGCTATAGGTCAGAAGATTCCAGAAAGAGAGAATCGGTTTGGTTTTGACTTGAAATGAATTTTTATCAGGAGGAATAAGAAATGTTAAATTATAAAAAATATAAAAGAGTACCGGTTGTTGATCTGCCCGACCGCAAGTGGCCCGACCGCCAGATCCAGAAAGCGCCTGTTTGGTGCAGTGTAGATTTAAGAGATGGAAATCAGGCCCTTGTTGATCCTATGGTTGTTGAAGAGAAGATTGAGTTTTTTAATCTTTTGGTCAAGCTTGGTTTTAAGGAGATTGAAATCGGTTTCCCGTCAGCCTCCCAGATTGAATATGATTTTTTGAGAACTCTTGTTGAGAAAAATATGATCCCCGATGACGTGCGGGTGCAGGTACTTACTCAGTGCCGGGCCCATCTCATTGACAAGACTTTTGAGGCCATTGAGGGCATTAAAAATGTGATTGTCCATATTTACAACTCCACATCCACGCTTCAAAGAGATGTGGTCTTTAATATGAACAGGGAAGAGATCAAGCAGATCGCCATTGATGGCACACGGATGGTAAAAAGCCACGCCGCTGATTTCAAAGGTAATCTGTGGTTGGAGTATTCTCCGGAGAGCTTTACGGGGACAGAGCTGGACTATGCTCTGGAAGTGTGCGAGGCTGTCATGGACGAGTGGAAGCCCACGAAAGAACGGCCGATTATCATTAATCTTCCGTCCACAGTGGAGATGACAACGCCCAATGTTTACGCGGATCAGATCGAATGGATGGATACCCATTTTAAAAACAGAGAGAGCATTATTTTAAGCGTTCACCCCCACAATGACCGGGGATGTGCTGTGGCGGCGGCGGAACTGTCTCTTCTGGCCGGAGCTGACCGTATTGAGGGAACATTGTTCGGCAATGGTGAGCGTACCGGCAATGTGGATATTCTGACCATCGCTTATAATATGTTTTCCCAGGGCATTAATCCGGAGCTTAACCTGGAAAATGTCAACGAGATCATTGACGTCTATGAGAGATGCTGCAAGATGCAGGTGCCTGAGCGTCATCCATATGCGGGCAAGCTTGTATTTACCGCATTCTCTGGCTCTCACCAGGATGCCATCAATAAAGGCATCAAGGCTATGAACGAGCGCCATCCGGATACATGGCAGGTGCCTTATCTGCCTATTGATCCTTCCGATGTTGGCCGTAATTACGAGCCTATTGTCCGCATTAACAGCCAGTCCGGCAAGGGCGGCGTGGCATTTATCATGGATCAGTATTATGGATTTAAACTGCCTAAGGAGATGCATAAAGAGCTGGCTGATGAGGTTCAGAAGATTTCCGAAAAACAGGGCGAGGTGGCTCCGGAACAGATTATGTCTGTATTTCGGAAAATGTATGTCGAGGCCAAGGAACCTCTCCATTTCCGTAAGATCCGTGTGGAAGATATCAGCGACCAGCACGATACATTTGATACTAAAGTGGTCCTTACATATACGGATCATGGCGAGACAAAGGTGATCGAAGGCTTTGGCAACGGTCCAATTGATGCGGTGAAGCATGGTCTCTGTCAGCAGGCCGGCTATAATACCCGCCTGACCATGTACAGCGAACACGCACTGACCAAAGGCTCAGATTCACAGGCAGCCAGCTATATTCAGCTTGTGGACGCAAAAACCGGAAAATCCGCCTTCGGCGTGGGTATTAGCTCCAATATTACCCGGTCTTCTGTTCGGGCTATTTTCAGCGCCCTGAATCGTCTCTACTATGGACAGTGAACGCTTGGATATAGGAGTGTCTCATGGGAACAATCAGCCTTCACGGGAAGATTCTGAGGGTTCGGAGCATTGCGTTATCGCAAAAACCCGCCGGCTGATTCTGCGGGAGTTTAAGGCAGATGATCTGGATGAGATTTACTCTGTCTGTGATTCCTGGGGAGAGGTGCCCGGTCTTTTGCCGTTAAGCGATGACAGGGATGAAGAACGGGAAAAACTGGAGAGTTATATCCATTTCATGTACGGCTTTTATGGTATGGGCCTGTGGGCCATATGTCTGGCTGCTGACGGCAGGATGATCGGTTTTGGAGGACCGTGGCCTTCCCAGATTGGCGAGGACTGGCTGCTGGAACTTGGATATGTGATCCGCAAAGATTATTCCCGGAAGGGCTACGGCTACGAGGCTATGTCCGCAGTTGTGGATTATATCCGCAGTGAGACAGACTTTGAGAAAGCTGCCGCGCGGATTCCAAAAGATCATAAAGGATCCAGAGGTCTGGCCCGGAAGCTGGGTATGCATCTGGACACACAGTATTTGGATGAAGATGCCGGAATGTGCCTGTACAGGCTGGATATTTCGTAAGCTTTTAGACATTTATGCAGATATTCTGGGCCGCATCCTCAGGGTGCGGCCCTTTTTTTGGAGGTTATGATGAAACATTATGATTATGTTCTTGTAGGAAGCGGACTCTTTGCCGGGACATTTGCCTGGCATGCTGTGAAAGCGGGAAAGAGCTGCCTTGTCATTGAAAAGCGTGAGCATATGGGCGGAAATATTTACTGTGAGGATGTGGAGAAGATTCATGTCCATAAATACGGAGCTCATATTTTTCATACCAGCAACAGGAAAGTGTGGGATTTTGTAAATTCTCTGGCGGAGTTTAACCGGTATACCAATTCTCCTATAGCCAACTACCACGGTGAAATCTATAATATGCCTTTTAATATGAATACTTTCAGCAAGATGTGGGGTATATCAACGCCGGCTGAAGCCAAAGCTATCATTGAGGAGCAGAGGGGAACCATTACCCATGAGCCCCGGAATCTTGAAGAGCAGGCCATCAGCCTTGTGGGAAAGGATATTTATGAGAAACTGATTCGGGGCTATACCCAGAAACAGTGGGGCAGAAGCTGTAAAGAACTTCCCGCCTTTATTATCAAACGTCTCCCGGTGCGCTATACTTATGATAACAACTATTTTAATGACCGTTACCAGGGCATTCCCATGGGCGGCTATAATGTGATCATTGACCGGCTTTTTGAGGGCTGCGATGTTCTTTTGAATACAGATTTTAATGAGGACCGGGAAAAATATAAATCCATGGGTGATTATATGATCTATACGGGAACCGTGGACTCCTATTTTGACTACTGTTACGGGAACCTGGAATACCGCAGCTTAAAATTTGAGTCCGTTCTGCTGGACACAGACAATTATCAGGGGGTGGCTGTGGTCAACTATACAGACGCCGAGACGCCTTACACTAGAATCATTGAGCATAAGCATTTTGAGTTCGGAACATCGCCTTCAACGGTGATCACCAAAGAATATCCGGTGACATGGCAGCCGGGGATGGAACCTTATTATCCGGTGAATGATGAAAAGAATCAGGAGATTTTCGCCAGATATGAGGCTTTGGCAAAGACCGAGAAAAATGTTTCATTTGGCGGTCGGCTGGCAGAATATAAATACTATGATATGGATAAAGTTATTGAATCCGCGTTTGGCCTGGTAGAGAAGCTGCTTGGAGCGGACCGGATCTGAAATGTCCCGGCAGGATAAGACCTGGACTGGGTTAAGGAGGAAAATATGCTTTTATCAGTAATTGTTCCCTGCTATAATGAGACCGCTGTCATTGACGCCACATGGACAAGGCTGAGCCAGGTTTTGCGGGAAAATGGGGACAGGAACGGATATGAATATGAGCTGATCTTTGTAGATGACGGAAGCCGGGACGATACCCTTGAAAAGTTAAAGTCTGCTGCATCCAAAGATACTCACGTCCGATATATCTCTTTCAGCCGTAATTTTGGAAAGGAGGCGGCCATGCTTGCCGGACTTACTTACGCCGGCGGGGACTGTGTGGTGATCATGGATGCGGATCTCCAGCATCCGCCGGAACTGATTCCAGAGATGATCCAGTGGTACAGGCAGGGCTACGATCAAGTGATCGCCAAGCGCAACCGCAAAGGTGATAACCGTCGGGCAACGCTGATGGCCCATTTATATTACCGTATTGTCAATCACATTGTGGATGTAAAAATGGTGGACGGCGTGGGAGACTTTCGTCTTTTAAGCCGCAAAGCTGTGGACGGCCTGCTGGCCATGCAGGAGTATAATCGTTTTTCCAAAGGTCTTTTTTCATGGATCGGCTTTAAAGAGAAAATCATTGAGTATGAAAATATGCAGAGGGCTGCCGGGGAGACAAAGTGGTCTTTTAAGAAACTTTTATCTTACGGTATTGACGGTCTGATTTCTTTTAACAACAAGCCGCTGCGGGCCTGTTTTATTATGGGCGGCCTGCTGGTAGTCATCAGTGTGATCTACATTCTCATCACCCTGATACAGATCATTCTCCACGGAATTGTTGTCCCCGGATATTTTACAACGATCTGCGCCATATTGATCATCGGCGGTGTCCAGCTTATCTCCGTGGGAGTTCTCGGAGAGTATATTGGACGGATCTATTACGAGGTAAAACGCCGGCCTCATTTTCTTGTGGCGGATACAAACGCCCGGTTAAAAGGCGCAGATAAGAAGGTTGACCAAAATGAAAACAATAGTTGAACTTTATAAAAAATACAGGGAACTTGTGTGGTATGTAATCTGCGGCGGCATGACTACTCTGGTCAATATTGTGTCCTATGGCGTCTGCGCGGACATTTTAGGTATTCACTATCTTGTGTCAAATTTTATTGCCTGGGTACTGTCGGTGCTGTTTGCCTATGTCTCTAACCGGACACTGGTATTTAAAAGCAAAAAGCGGGGAGCTTCGGCGATTTTCAGAGAATTTACTCTTTTTGTCAGTGGACGTCTCATGTCTATGGCAGGGGATATGATTATTATGTTTTTATGCGTATCTGTGGCTATGCTGCCCGGTATTGTGGCAAAAATACTCTCAAATATTTTTGTAATGATCTTTAATTATGTGTTTAGTAAACTGATCATTTTCAGAAAACGGTAAACTTCTTGACATCGACGCATCAGCGTTTTACAATGGAACTTATAGGGGATTTGTACATCCTATGCATATTCAGGTGAGTTAAATCCTGAAGATGTGCAGCGAATTTCATAGGAAAGGAAGTATGAAAAATGGCATTTTGTGCAAAATGCGGAACACCGTTAAATGACGCCGGTCAGTGTCCAAACTGCGGTTATGTTCTGCCAAAGAATGACCCTCCTGCGCAGCCGGAAAATAAAGCGGCAGACGAGACGGTTGTACTGGGAAATTCAGGAGAAAATTCACCGGAAAATATGGGAGCGGCTCCGGGCAGTGGCATGTATGCCGGCCAGAGCAGTCCTGCTCCAAACGGTCAGCCCGGTTATGGGATGCCAAATGGCTACAACTACGGCGGTCAGGGCGGTCCACAGGGCTATGGAGGGCCAAACGGCCAGCCAGGCTATGGCCCACAGGGCTACGGAGGACCAAACGGCCAGCCAGGCTATGGCCCACAGGGTTACGGAGGACCAAACGGCCAGCCTTATTATGGAGGCCAGCCCTATGTAAACCGTCAGCCCAGCGAATTTGGCTCCAATCTGGCAAAATGGTTCCTTGGTATTTTTACAAAAAATCCTGTGGAGGTTTTTGACAAAGCTGGCAGTTCAAAATCACCGGTATGGGTGATCTATATGCTGGTATACGCCTTTTTTGGCGCACTGACACTGGCCTGCTCTGTAGGCGGCCTGATTGATGTTATCGGAGATATTGGTTCTCTGGATATTATTGAAGAGTTGTTTGACCACGCATCTTTTGTGGCTGCGTTAGTCACATTTTTTGGCGGGTTTATTTTCTATGTGGCCATGACCTTTTTGATTTCCCTGACAGTTTGGGTTCTTCTGTTGATTGCAGGAAAGAAGATCTCATTCTGGAGCGCGTGCAATGTTTCCATGGTCGCTTATATTCCGGTGATCCTGGCATCCGCTTTAAGTTTTATATGCTCTTTTACATTCCCGACTGCTGTGCTGGCGCTGTTTGTGTCATCTATCGCCTCCATTGCCACAGTAATTCTTCTTTACTGTGCCGTTGACCGTCTGTGTGGAGGAGAAAAACGTATGTTCTGGCCATATCTGGCAGCTCAGGCCATATTAAAGATTGTCACAGTTATTGTTGCAGTTATTTTAATCTTTATCTTTGTGATTATTTTAAGCGCCATTATTGCAGGCACATCTTCATATTATTACCGCATGTGGTAATATCATAGAATCTTAAGGCGAAAAAGCCGCATCCATTACGTGATGCGGCTTTTTTGTTCGTTACAGCATTTCCATTAGTATGATAGGATTGGCAGTAATACTCCAAATACACCATGCCTTACTCTACATTTGTGAATTATTTTGTCGAAAACTGTCACATTTTGTCGTTTTATCGTGCTTTATACGTGAACGCTAAAAAGATTTCACAGTGGAGGTAGAGTATGGACGGGGAAGGCAGAATTTCGCCAAAAGAAACAAGTGAGGAGTATGTATCCGAATTATATTTAACCTATGGCCCTAAATTGGTACGGATGGCCCACAGTATGCTTCATGATTTTCACCGGGCTGAGGATGCGGTACAGATCGTATTTACGTCGGCCTTCCGCAATCGGAATAAATTGGCAAATATGGAAGGTAAGGCGGTGTTGGGATATTTATGTACAGCGGTGAGACGCACAGTCTACAATTTAGAGCGGGATAATAAAAAGTACCGGCTGGCGGATGAATGGGATGATGAGGAGAATTATTTTGGCACCGGGGATGACAGCTATATTTACGAGTCTGTGACAAAGGACGAGCTGGTGACGGAAATTGCAATGCTCCCGCCAACCTACTCGGAAGTTATGATGATGCGGTTTGTCCACGAAAATACTGTAGATGAAATATGCCAGCTCCTAGAGATAGACGCGGCTCTGGTGAGGCAGCGGATTCACAGAGGGCGGATTCTTCTGAGGAAAATCCATGACTCCAGAGCCATATGACGCCAGGAAAGGCATGGCTGAACGGTTAGATAAAATATGATCTGTGATTCAAATTTTTTTAACATTGTATTCACAACAAAGACACATTTCACTGCTAATATTATAGCTGTAGAAAGAAAAACAGTAAGACAAAAGATTAAAAAACGTCTTTAATATAAAGAAAGGTGATTTGTATGTATAATGAATTTGATGATGAAAGAAAGACTTCGGATCATGAGGGCACAAACCAGACAGCCAATGATCAGACTTATAACGCATCAGGAAATACACAAAACCAGGAAAACACCGGTGAGAACTTTGTCCAGCCTTCTCAGACTGGCGGTCAGGCAGATCAAAGCGGAATTTATCGTATGAAATTTGATCACAGCAGCGCCGGAGAAAACCAGACAGGCGCCGGAACAGGCAATTATAATAATAATTACCAGAGCGGCGGCAGTAATTATCAGAATAGCACAGGTTATAGTTATGGTTCCAATTATAACAGTCAGGGCAGCTATTATCAAAATGCTAATGGCTATAATAATTACTATCAGAATACATCCTCTCCAAAGTCCGGGCGCCGGCCTAAAAAGAAAGGCGGATTTGGACGGCAGATGGCAAAAGTTGTCTGCTGCGGCCTTGCCTTTGGTCTTGTGGCAGGGGGAACTATGTGGGGTGTGAACACTCTTGGAAACGCGGCCACCGGAAGCGGCAGTTCTCAGACTCAGACGTCATCGGACGGCTTTACTCTGGATGTTGTCCGCACGTCCTCAACAGAGGTAGAAACTATTGAGGGTACCAATGTTTCCGATATTGTGGAGGAAGCAAAACCATCCATCGTGGCCGTGACAACGGTTGTTCAGACAACGACCCAGGATATTTTCGGAAGAACCTATTCTCAGGAAGGCGCGGGAGCAGGTTCAGGTATTATCTTCAGTGAAGAAGACAACACCATGTATATTATTACAAACTACCATGTTATTGAAGATTCCACAGAGGTTAATGTAACTTTCTCCGATGACACTACAGCGTCTGCTGTTGTCCGGGGCTACGACCAGGACGCGGATATCGCTGTGCTGTCTGTGGATATGAGCCAGTTAAGCGATGATACAAAGAATACCGTGAAGATCGCCGTTATGGGTGATTCTGATACTATCAAAGAAGGGGACGGCGCCATCGCCATCGGAAATGCCCTTGGCTATGGACAGTCTGTGACAACAGGAACGATCAGCGCTGTGAACCGTCAGGTTCAGATGACTGACGGAACGCAGACGATGATCCAGACAGACGCGGCCATCAACGAAGGCAACAGCGGCGGCGCTCTTTTAAATACAAATGGCGAAGTCATCGGCATTAACAGCGCAAAGCTGTACGGAGAGACGATTGAAGGTATGGGATATGCTATTCCCATTAACAGTGCCATTGAGACTGTCAACAATATTATGAGCGGCAACGTTAAGACGGATGAAAACACAGCAAGTCTGGGAATCCTGGGCGGAACGATCAGTGAAGCCTATACACAGACATACGGATGGCCGGCAGGGGTTTATGTCAGCGCTGTTGTTGAAAACTCCGCAGCTCAGAGGGCCGGTATCCAGTCCGGATATATTATTACCGGATTTAACGGTGAGACGATCACTACTATGGAGCAGCTCCAGGGATTGCTGGAATCCTGCAGTCCTGGGGATGAGGCTACGATTACTGTGATGGTGCCAGATGACTCAGGTCAGTACACTCAGGAGATGACGCTGACAACACTTCTTGGCTCTGCGGCTGAGACAGCAGCCAACAATTATATCCAGGAGTAAAGAAGCGGTGCCGTCCATGGTTCAGCTTGTAATTTGCGGTTTGACCCGAAGCGGGAACCAGTTTACAAAATTATAAAGGGTAAAGCAGCGCAGGAAGCCTGAAATAAGGTTTCCTGCGCTGCTTTGCATATGGTTTTATAACAGTTTGGCCTGTCCATTCCTGATGGCTGAACTGTTATAGTGTTACTGTGAATAGTAACGTTATAGTTCATAATTTTTTTATTTTTATTTCAGTTGATTGTCAATAAACAATAGATTATAATAAAATTTAAGTGTAACAGTTCAGCCTGGCAGAGACAGGTGATGAACTGTTACTATTTTGACGCAGGAGGAAGAGAAGATGAGCGATGATAAAAATAAAGACGAAGTCTTAGAAACTGTTTCCGACAGCGATGATAAGAAAGAGTTTGAAGATATATGTTATATATGCCGGCGTCCGGAAAGCAAAGCCGGGAAGATGATTCATCTCCCAATGAACAGCAATATCTGCATCTGCTCCGACTGTATGCAGAAGAGTCTGGACGCTATGAACAACAGCAATTTTAACTATTCGGACATGATGAACCAGATCAATATGCAGGATCTGTTTGCCATGCCGCCGATGATGAATAATTTTACCGGGGACCCGGTGCCAAAATCTCAGAAGATCAAGAAGAAAAAGCCGAAAGAGGAACAGAAACCTCTTATTGATCTGAAAAATATTCCTGCGCCCCATAAGATTAAAGCCCAGTTGGATGATTATGTCATCGGCCAGGAATATGCAAAAAAGGTTATGAGCGTGGCCGTCTACAACCATTATAAACGTGTGGCGACAAACACTCAGGATGATATTGAGATCGAGAAATCCAATATGCTGATGATCGGGCCTACAGGAAGCGGAAAAACTTACCTGGTGCGCACTCTGGCCCGGCTGCTTAATGTTCCTCTGGCTATCACCGACGCTACATCTCTGACAGAGGCGGGATATATCGGCGATGATATTGAGAGCGTTGTATCCAAACTTCTTGCCGCGGCGGACAATGATGTGGAGAAGGCTTCGCAGGGTATTATCTTTATTGACGAGATTGACAAGATCGCCAAGAAGAAGAATACGACAAGCAGGGATGTCAGCGGAGAATCTGTACAGCAGGGACTTTTGAAACTGCTGGAGGGCAGCGATGTGGAAGTGCCTGTGGGGGCCAGCAGCAAAAACGCTATGGTGCCTTTGGTGACAGTGAACACAAGGAATATTTTATTTATCTGCGGCGGCGCTTTTCCGGATCTTGAAAATATTATCCGGGAGAGACTCAACAAAAAAAGCTCCATGGGCTTTGGAGCGGACCTCAATGACAAATATGACAATGTCCCCAATATTATGGATCAGGTGACCATTGAAGATCTGCGGGAGTTTGGTATGATTCCGGAATTTATCGGCCGTCTGCCCATTATCTTTACCCTTCAGGGATTGACAAAGGATATGCTTGTCAAGATCTTAAAAGAGCCTAAGAACGCTATTTTAAAGCAGTATCAGAAACTTTTGGCCTTAGACGAAGTTGATCTTGAGTTTGACGACGGTGCTATTGAAGCTATCGCCGAGAAAGCCATCGCCAAAAAGACAGGGGCGAGAGCCCTGAGGTCCATTATTGAGGATTTTATGCTGGATATTATGTATGAGATTCCCAAAGATGACAACATTGGCCGGGTGACCATTACCAAAGATTATATTGAACATACCGGCGGTCCGGTGATTGAGATGCGGGGCACACCTGCCCTTGAGGAGAAGCATCAGGTTTAAATTTTTTGAATGGTCTGGCGGTCCGGGGCATAAAGTAGGTGGAAGAGTTTTTTTCGGAGGCATTGAGAAATGGCTTCTTGCAGCAGTGCCATTGTGTCCCAGGATTTTGCCGATTATATTGTGGAGTATGGCGGGATCGGGGAGAATATTTACAGTCTTTACCAGACAGACTGCGTGCAGATTTTTAATGAGCGCTACGCCGCCTTCCATCTGCCAGTGGCGTCCATGGATGTGGCTGTAAATCTTCTGGCCTACAGTGCCATACCAAAGCTTTTTGGCCTAATGGATACCTCATCTATGGACAGCTCAGGGATCACCCGGCTTCAGCAGCAGACATATTTGGATCTGAAAGGCCAGGATATTATTATCGGCATTATAGATACAGGTATCGACTATACCCATCCGGCTTTCAGACGGAGCGACGGCGGGACTAGGATCTTGCGTTTGTGGGATCAGAGCGGTCTTTCTCAGACCGATGGGGAACCCTCTGTTCCGGCGGTGGATTACGGAGCGGCCTACACAGGCGCTGACATTGACCGGGCTCTGGAATCTCCAGATCCGGGACAGATCGTTCCATTGAATGATGTGGACGGCCACGGGACTTTTATTGCCGGAATTGCCGCGGGGAGCGAGGATGAGGCAGGCGATTTTACCGGCGCTGCGCCGAGATCTCAGATCGCGGTGGTAAAGTTAAAGCCGGCTAAAAGATATTTGAGAGACTTTTACCAGATCCGGGAAGGGGTTCCGGCCTACCAGGAAAATGATATTATGGCCGGAGTGGCTTATTTGATCCGTCTGTCTCAGACAGAAAAAAAGCCTATATCCATCTGTATCGGTCTGGGGACTAACTCAGGGGATCACAGCGGGGGATCTTATCTGAGCAGATATCTTAACATGGCGGGAAGCCTGGCAGGAACATGTGTGACCTGTGCTGCCGGCAATGAAGGCAGCCGGGCCGGGCATTTTCTGGGAATTGTGGAGGAGAACGCCCCTTACACAGAGGTGGAGCTTAGAGTTGGTTCTGATGAGAGAGGTTTTGTCACAGAGCTATGGGCTCAGGCACCCGATATTTATTCCGTGGGCTTTGTCTCCCCAGGCGGCGAGGTGGTTGAGCGCCTGGATCTGGGCCTTGGGGAGAGCCGAAGGATACAGCTTCTCCTGGAGCCCACCGCTATTTATATCAATTCAAGGATATCCGAGGCCGCTTCCGGGAGTCAGGTGATCTTCATCCGTTTTGAAAAGCCGGTTCCGGGAATCTGGCGTATACGTGTTTACGGGAGTAATCTTTTATATAAGCGGTTCCACATGTGGCTTCCTATCCACGATTTCATCAGGGAAGAGACGATGTTTTTGACGCCCTGGCCGGACAATACGGTGACAGCGCCTGCCGATAGCTGGGGAAGTTTGGCGGTGGGCGCCTATGACCATTACAACAACAGCGTTTATTTATATACTAGCCGGGGATTTACGCCATCCGGTATGGTAGTTCCAGATTTTTGCGCGCCGGGCGTCAATGTCTTTGGAGCTGGGAGAAACGGCCGTTATACGGCCAAAAGCGGTACTAGTGTTGCCGCGGCCCATGTGTGCGGCGCTGCTGCTTTGCTCCTTCAGTGGGGGATCTACGGGCGGGGGGAGTATACTATGTCTACCCTCCAGGTACGCCAGTATCTCATTCGGGGAGCCAGGAGACAGGACAATACCACTTATCCAAGTACAGTTTGGGGATATGGTACTCTGGATGTTTATCGCGCTTTTGAAATTTTTATACAATAAATACAAAACATAAGGATCGCCTTTGGGCGAGCTATTGATGGAGAGGAGGAAATAAAAATGTCATTATTGGATGATCTCAAGAAAAGTGTCACTGATTTTACTGAAAATGTGGCTCAAAAATCTACTCAGGTCATTGAGACCCAGAAACTCAAAATGAAAAAATCTTCACTGGAGAGTGATCTGAGAGATATTTATGTTGTTTTGGGCCATCTCTATGTCCGGCAGTTAGGATCCGGCTTTGATGAGGGGTCTGAGGAAGGCCGTCTTTTGAAGCGGCTTAATGAAACCCGAAGCGCTATTGCTTCTATCGAAGATGAATTGCGCCAGCGAAAAGGGATGATCATCTGTCCGGGATGCCGGGAAAGCGTATCTGCTGATTTTGATTATTGCCCGAAATGCGGGGCTAAGCTTGCCAAGGAGGCTTCAGATGAGAAAACTTCCCAGGAGGATGTACCGGGGAATGGAGAGGCGGAAGAAAAGACGCAGACCCCGGAACATGATGACGAAAATACAGACAGAGAATGAGAGGATAAACACAATGAAGAACAAAGAATTACAGGAAATGGAAAAGAAACTGACATGCCAGAGCGAAAGCGCGTGGCGTGAGTACAGTGAGAAGCAGCAGGAGAAGATTTTTGCCTTTGCCCAGAAATATAAAAACTTCTTGGATCAGGGTAAGACAGAGCGGGAGTGTGTTCTGGCCGCAGTTGACCTCCTTGAGAAAAACGGCTTTTGTGATATCGCCCAGAAAGATACCCTTCTGCCGGGAGACCGGGTATACCGCACCATCCGGGGCAAGGGCCTTGTGGCTGGTGTGATCGGTACAGAACCTATACTGGAGGGCATGAATATTTTAGGCGCCCACATTGACTCTCCTCATATTGACCTGAAACCCTTACCTCTGTATGAGGATTCCGGCATGGCCTTAATGAAGACCCATTATTACGGCGGCATTAAAAAATATCAGTGGTCCACCATCCCCCTGGCCCTTCACGGCGTTATGTACAACAGTGAGGGCAGGAAGGTGAACATCTGCATAGGCGAGGATGAGGAAGACCCGGTATTTACCATTAACGAGCTGCTTGTCCATTTAAGCCAGGAGCAGCTTGCCAGAAAAGCTTCCGAGGCAGTTAAAGGTGAGGAGCTGAACGTACTGGCTGGCGGTATTCCTGTCCAGGAAAAGGAAGCAAAAGAAGGGATCAAGCTGGCGGTGTTAAAGCTGCTCAATGACAAGTACGGAATTACCGAGAAAGATTTTATGACCGCTGAGCTGATGCTTGTTCCGGCAAGCCGGGCCAAAGACGTAGGCTTTGACCGCTCTTATGTGGGCGCCTACGGTCAGGATGATCGGGTATGCGCGTACACAGCACTTGCCGCTCTGATGAAAGTGAAAAATCCGGAGCGCACCTGTGTGTGTCTGTTCTCTGATAAAGAGGAAGTTGGCAGTATGGGGAATTCCGGCGCTCAGTCTGCTCTCTATGAGAACGCGCTCATGGAAATGATCGTTAAATCCGGCAGCCCTTGTGGTCTCTGGGAGTTCCGTCAATGCCTGGATCACTCCCATATGCTTTCGTCCGATGTGACAGCAGCTTTCGATCCAACTTACGCCAGTGCCTATGACAAGAGCAACACTGCCTTTGCGGGAAAAGGCGTGTGCCTGTTAAAATACACAGGTTCCCGGGGCAAAGCCGGCTCTAACGATGCCCACAGCGAGTTCTTTGGCGCCGTAGCCGATATTTTCGCTAAAAATGACATCCCATGGCAGACTGGCGAGCTTGGACGGGTGGATCTTGGCGGCGGCGGAACCATTGCCGCAGACATGGCCAATAAGGGTATGAATGTCATCGACTGCGGTGTGCCTGTATTGTCTATGCATGCGCCTTTTGAGGTGACCAGTAAAGTGGATATTTACAGTACATATGAGGGATTCCTCACTTTCCTGAAGAAGATGAAAAAAGATATCTGGGACTGATGGATTTTGTGTGAGCGTACAAGGTTTTTATCCTGTGGTTCATTCTTTTTGAAACGCCCGCCTTCCTGGCCAAAGCCGGCGGCAGCGGTGCCGTTGTTGGAAAATTTGGAGAAAAAACCGGGGATTTTTCCGGGTTTTTCCAGATAAATTAAGTAAATATTTGAATCAGAAAAAAGCCGCAAATTTTATTTGTGGCTTTTTTGCAACACTGTTGTCATTTGGATACAATTTTCCTCAATAAAAAAGTAAAATATTTGTACGTTTGAACGATGAATTTAGGCGGATACTATAATAAAATATATTCAATGTCGGTGCTAAGGGTCAAACTTTAATTCCCGCGGGCAGTGAGCCAAGCGGATGTGCTTGTCTATCCATTTGGCGGACGCCGCGAGGAGGCTGTGTACCAGTGACACACGTTTAGTACCGACCAAAGGGGAGCGAAAAAACCCGAAAATGACCCCTTTTCCTATGGAAAATGAGAGAATTTGAGGTGTTTTTAGGATTGTGGAAGCACGAAGTGCTGAACAATCTGTGTCTCATGCCCGTTTGTCGGGCAAATTATGAATATAAAAAGGGAGAAAGGAAGGGATTTTCTAATGAATCACACAAAGTTAAACAAGTATGCAAGAAGTGTATCAATCATTGGTGTTGGTTGTACACCATTCATGTATACCGTGGATAATCCGGAGACCAACGGCCTGACTGAAGGGGAGATGTTTGGTTATGCGGCGCTGAAAGCTATGGAGGATGCGGGGATCACTGCCAAGGACGTGGATTTTTATTTTCATGGTGAGGCCAGCCCGTTAAACGGCTCAAACTATCTGACACCTGGTGTTCAGATCGCAAACTGGTTTGGTATGAAGGGCAAAGCGAATATTCACCATTCAGAGGCATGCTGTACAGGATATCTTGCCATCGAGGAGGCTGCCAACGCTGTTGCTTCCGGCAAATATAACTGTGTACTCACTGGCTGTGTCGAGTTCGGCGACAGCACTCCGTCACCGGCCGATAACGTGGAGTCACCGAAACATCCGTATAAGCGTGACAAGATGACCATGGAGAAGTTCCTTAAAACAACAGCATGGCTCTATGACCGCAACTACGCGAGAAGCTTTATGGCACCTATGGAGCTGATCTATGACGATGCTGCCGAGGATTATGTCCGCACCCGCGGTATCAGCGCCCAGGAGATGGACGACACATTAAACTGGATGGCTATCAACAACCGCCGCAATGCCGCTAAGAATCCTCTGGCTCTTGAACGCAAAGAGTTTGCCGAGATCGCCAAGGAAAAAGGCTTTGACGATGTTATGGCTTATATGCGCTCCCCATATAATCCAAAGATGGGCGATTTCCTCCGTATGGAAGGTGTTGAGCGTAAGTGCGACGGCGCTGCCGCTGCCATTGTGTGCGCTACAGAGATGATCCCACAGATTGCGAAAAATCTTAAACATAAACCGATCGAAGTTCTCGGTATCGGATGCTCCGCTCTGGAGGCCACCAACCCTCATTTTGAGATCCGCGCCACAGAGGAAGCTGTCCGCCAGGTTTATGAACTGACCGGCGTTAAACCAGAAGAATTGGATCTGTTTTTTGCCAATGACTTTATCATTACTTCTCACCTGGTATCCGCTGAGATCGCGGGATATCTGCCTTACGGCGAAGGTTGGAAATATATCTGTGAAGGCCGTACGGCTTATGACGGCGACAAGCCGATCAACACTAACGGCGGAAGAACATCCTTCGGACATGCCCATGCGGCTTCAGGTCTGGCAGATATTTATGAAGCGTGTATGCAGATGCGCGGCGAGTGCGGCGAGCGTCAGGTAAAGAAACTGCCTAAGACAACAATGCTTCGCGGATACGGCGGCGCTCAGAACGTAGCTGCTGTACTTCTCAGAACTATGGATTAACAGGAGGTAAGGATAATGGCTATTAAATTGGAAAAAGTCGTAGAGAAATTTTACCAGGGCCTTGAAGAAGGCAAGTTCCTTGGCCGTAAATGCCCGGTGTGCGGCGCCGTAGAGTTTCCTCCGGTATACGCCTGCAATACATGCGGAAACCTGGAGACAGAGTGGGTGGAACTCAGCGGCAAAGGCAAGATGAAATCCATTGTTATGCCGGCTGCTCTCTCCACAAAACCGGAATACGCTCAGATGGGAGCTTTTGCCTACGGTGAGGTTGAGCTTGAAGAGGGCGCTTGCTTTAACGCTGTTGTTAAAGGCATCACCAAAAAGAAGAGAAGAGAGATCATGGAAAACAACAAACTTCCGGTGCCTGTACACGCTGAGACATTCCAGAGAGACGGCTATAAGACGATAGTGTTCGCTTTGGACGAAGAATAAAGAGCGGCATCTGAAAATTTACATATTTACGTCCGGCATATCCTTTGGGATTTGCCGGACGGATACAGAAATAAAAAGGAGTTAATGGAATTATGGACAGAAAAGAATTAGAAGCAAAAGTTATTGAATTAGTTGCAATGTCTTACAATAAGGATGCCAGCGAGTTATCCGTAGATACAAATATGAAGGAAGAACTTGGCGGTGCGTCCGTTATCATGGTTGGCCTTGTTTCTGAGATTGAGAACGAGCTTGACGTATTAGTTCCCCTGCCAGTTGCAGCAGCCTGCAAGACAATCGGCGAACTTTGTGATAAAGTAGAAGAGCAGATGTAATTACTGACCCATGGGGGGAATGTATTTAAAGACTGCTAATATCGTAACTGTTCAGCCATGTATCTTGTATTCCCGCAGTTAAAGCTGCTTTAGCGCCGTTAGCGCGGATGAATCATCGGCTTGGCGCATTTGTCTGGTTTAATAAAAATCCTCTGCAAGTAAACTTGCGCCGCATTTTGATTAAATCAGCCCCATGGCTGAATCGTTACCCAAAATTTACAATTGGAGGTCAGACAATGAGCATTTTGGATAAGCTTTATGAAAAAGCAAAACAGAATCCTCAGAGAGTAGCATTTCCTGAAGCCACCAATGAAAAGATGATGCAGGCCGCTTACGAAACCGGAAAAGACGGCTACATCGTTCCGATCCTTGTCGGCGACGCTGATGAGATCAAAAAGCTGGTGGCTGAGAGAGGCTATGACGAGAACGTATTTAAGATCGTTGATATTAACGAGGAGGGTTACAAGGCAGAGCTGATTGAAAAGTATGTAGCTCTTCCTACAAGTCTTCTGAAAGAAAAGGCATTGAACCGCCGTATGGCTAACCCGCTTTACTACGCTATGGTTATGCAGGCTGTAGATGAGGCGGACGTTACTTTTGCCGGAATCGACAATACAACGGGTGACGTGCTTTTAGCCGGACAGATGATCATCGGCATGAAACCGGGCATCAAGACCATTTCCAGTATCGGTCTTTGCGATATTCCGGGATACGAAGGCAGCGAAGGTTCCCTTCTCGCCGTAGGTGACAGCGCCGTATGCACCAATCCTTCTGCTGAGGAACTGGCCAGCATCGCCATCTCTGCCTGTGACACTGTTTCCACATTGCTGGATTGGGAGCCGAGATGCGCTATGGTTTGCTATTCCACACTGGGAAGCGGCCAGGGCGAGCTGATTGACAAAGTGACAGAGGCATTAAAGATTGCCAACGAGCAGCGTCCGGATCTTAACATCGACGGTGAATTCCAGTTAGATGCCGCCATCGTTCCCGAAGTTGCGGCTAAGAAAGTGAAGAGAGAGAGTAAAGTTGCCGGCAAGGCAAACGTTGTTATCTGGCCGGATCTTAACGTAGGCAATGTTGCTGTTAAGCTGATCCAGCAGTTTGGCCATGCCAACGCTTACGGACCAATGCTCCAGGGCTTCAATAAGATTGTCTGCGACTGCTCCAGAGGAGCGCCAGTTTCCGAGATCAAAGGTAACGTGGTGATTTCCGCAGTCCGTGCCGCAGGATCAAAAAAATAATAAATAGTAACGATTCTAAAAAGGCAAAGTCATAATCGGCTTTGCCTTTTTTATGTCATAGGAAACTGTGTTTCCTATGACATAAAAAACGCTCCGCGCAGAATCGCACTGGGTCGGAGAAGAAAATGTTGCCGGCGCGACCCGCCTCAGGTGGAGAATCCTGTGAAGCAGGATTCTTTTTAATGGTCAACAACAAAAACCGGCGGCCTATCCTCATGATGCTCCAGGCATAGGGAGAGGATATAATCCTTTAAGATAAGCTGCTGGTAAAAGTAAAGTCCCGGCCGGGAACAGTGGATTTTTACAGGCTCCTGGCTCAAATCCAGTTTAAAGCCGACGTCGGTCAGAGGCATGGACAGTCCTGCGCCGGATTGTTTGATCAGGCTTTCTTTCAGTGTCCACAGGCGGAAAAAATATTCATTATACTGCCATGGGTCAGATTTGAATTGATTCAGATCCTGGGCCTCCTTCCGGGTTAGAGCCTTCCGCAAAATGGCAGGTTTAAAATCTTTGACTTTTTCAAGATCAAGGCCAAGAGGACCGGAAGAAAAACCGCAGGCCACCATACCGGAGCAATGGCTGATGTTAAAATGGATGTGGGGATAGTCTTTAAGAAAAGGTTTTCCCCGCCGGGTCTTTTCAAGCCTGGTGTCGATGGCGTCTGTATCTGTGGATATATGGTAAAGTTCATAAAGGCCCTTGACCAGGAGAGAGCGGCCCAGATTGTGTTCAGTATTATATTTTTCACCGGGGGGACATGGATCGTAGGTGTTCAGATAAATGGTAACCATAGGAGCCTCCTTTTTGAATCATTGAGGGGTATAATAGTATTATACCATAGAAAGATAGATAAGATAAGATGGATAAAAAACGATAGAAATGGGGCGTATAGATTTTATGGAGGATACATACATTATTTTAAGCTGATCAAAACCGGATGGTTTTATGGAAATAAATATTAAAAAGCGGATGCTCAGGTTTATTTTTGCCGGGGTTATTCTCAGTCTCACCTACAGCTTTTTGCAGGGAGATTCCAGTGTGTTTGTGGGAAATTTCACTTCCGAAAGCTCAGGAAAATATGTGGCTATTACCTTCGATGACGGGCCAAAAGCGGGGACTACGGATGTGCTGCTGGACGGACTTAAAGAGAGGGGCGTTCGTGCTACTTTTTTTCTCATTGGCAAACAGATTGATGAAAACCGGGACATTGTGGTCCGCATGGCCGCAGAGGGCCATCAGATTGGCAACCACACATTTAATCATGTAAACCTGGCCCAGATGTCTGATGCCGGGGCCTGTGAAGAATTAACATTGTGTTATGAGGAAATTTTCTCCGCTGTAGGAGCCGGTGAAGGCAGTGAGGGTGAGGCGTATTTTGCTATACGGCCTCCTTTTGGGGAGATTGGCGCCAGTGTGAGGGAAAATGTGGATAGCCCGGTTATTCTGTGGTCTGTGGATACAAGAGACTGGACGGGAATGGGGGCAGAGGATATTGCCGATTATATTGTGAAAACCGCCGGGGAGGGTGACATTATACTGCTCCATGATATTTTTGAAAACAGTGTGGCCGGAGCCTTAATGGCCATTGACACAATGATGGAAAATGGATATACTTTTGTCACAGTTGATGAAATGTTTGAAAACAAGGGAATTTCACTGGAGCCGGGGAAGGTGTACAAAAAGGCATCTCCCTGAGACTTCAGGGAAAAAATGATCAAGGAGGAAGATATGTTAAAGATTGGTTCCCATGTGGGAATGAGCGGGAAGGAAATGTTTTTAGGATCAGCCAAAGAGGCGGCATCTATGGGGGAAAATGTGTTTATGGTTTATACCGGCGCACCCCAGAATACCCGGAGAAAACCGGTGGAGGAGTTAAATATTGAAGCCGGCTGGGCCTATATGAAAGAACAGGGGATCTTGGATGTAATTATCCATGCTCCTTATATTATAAATCTGGGCAACTCAGTAAAGCAGGAAACATACAACCTGGCAGTGGAATTTCTGGAGAAAGAGATTGAGCGTACGAAAGCCATGGGAAGCAAAGTTTTGGTCCTTCACCCAGGCTCCCATGTGGGAGCGGGGGTGGAAGCCGGCATGGCCAAAGTTATAGAAGGTTTAAATCATGTGATGACGAAAGACCTGGGGGTGTACATTGCCCTGGAAACAATGGCTGGGAAGGGCAGTGAGCTGGGATGTTCTTTTGAGGAGCTGGCAGCCATCTACGACGGTGTGAGGGAAAATCAGTGGCTGAGGGTGTGTTTTGACACATGCCACACCAATGACGCCGGCTATGATATTGTCAATGATTTTGACGGTGTGATCCAAAAATTCGATCAGTTGATCGGGAAAGACCAGATTTGTGTTTTCCACATTAACGACAGCAAAAATCCTATGGGCGCGGCCAAGGACCGGCACAGCAATATCGGCTACGGCACCATCGGTTTTGACGCACTGTCCTATATTGTCCATCATAAAGATTTCGAGGAAGTTCCTAAAATCCTTGAGACGCCTTATGTGCCTGACCCTGAAAATGCTAAAAAGTCCTGGCCGCCCTACAAATATGAAATCTCCATGTTAAAAGACCGGAAGTTTCATGATTTTATCGGCCAGGGTTACTGTGAATAGTAAGTGCGGCCAGGAAAGAAAGGGGTCTTAGCGCTTTGTAAATACAGGATCGTCGGGGTAGCCGCCGGTGAGCTTTTGGATGCCCCGCTGGATGGCGTCTTTTGAATTTTTCCAGTCTGCTTCCCGGTTGCGGTAGTCGTATTTGTCCACAAACCAGGAGACGTCCTCCTCAAGGCGCTTCATATTTGTCTCCATCCGCTCAAAGAGAACCGGATAGAACTTCTCTTTTTCTTTGTTGGACAGCGTTTTTTCGGCGGCCTCAATAATGTCGCCGAAGTGGTGAAGACAGAAGCCTTTGCCTTTGGAGAAATTCTGGAAAAATTCGGCGTTCCCGGTTACCAGTTGCAAAAAGGTATCAATATACCGTGGATATTTTTCTTTAAAATGTCGGCAGACGTAGCAGGATTCGTCTCTTTGGCGCACCCACTGTCCAAGACTTGTCTGCGGTTCCCCTGAAGAAGAGGATGATTTTTTAAAACGGGCCAGCGGTCCGTTTTTTTGTGGTGTGAAAGCGGCGATCTGTTCATGCATATCTTTATTTAGTTTCTGGTAATAGGTGTGGAGCATGAGGGCGGTACCCAGTTTGTTGCCGTAATCGTAGAGCATTTTATGGTGATGGCGGCAAAAACCAAGCTTGTCTGTCTCCTCACGGATATCGTCTTCCATGTAGGCGGGACCCATAATAAATTCCACCGCCTCCTGCTCAAGTTTCCGCTCAATATAGCAAAAGGGACACTCATCGTCCGCGTTAAAGGCGTCCATAACAGGTATGGTGTAAATGGTTTCTTTCATAAATTTCTCCTTCCTTTTTTCGTTTATTCCTGCGGCAGTGAGCCAAGCGGACGCGCTTACGCGTCCATTTGGCGAACGCCGCGGTATAATAGCGCTTTGCGGCTATTATACCATAGATACAGGGATTTGCGAATGGGGCGGAGCAAAAGGACAAGGATTTATGAAAAGTCATTGGCTATTTGCCTTAAATATGTTATGATTAAACAGAAATAGAATCTAAAGTAACAGTTCAGCTATCAGGGATGGGGCTGGATTGTTATAATTTAACAGATAGGAGATTGATTACATGAGAGATGAAACAAAATGCCTCCGCTCTGGATATACGCCGGCTAACGGTGCCCCGGGCGTTATGCCTATTGTGCAGAGTACGACTTATGTCTTTGATTCTACCGAGCATATCGGCGATTTATTTAACTTACCTACTGAGCATATGTATTCCCGTTTTTCTAATCCTACAACAGAAGTGGTAGAGAAAAAGATTGCTGATCTGGAAGGCGGCGTGGGCGCTATGTGTACTTCTTCAGGACAGGCAGCCAACCTTTTCGCGGTTTTAAATCTGTGCAAGGCAGGGGACAGTATTATCAGTGTGCCTGATATTTATGGCGGCACAGTGAATCTTTTTTCAGCGACATTAAAGCGTCTGGGCATTGAGTGTATTTTTGTGGATAGCGACGCCGATGAGGAGACGATCCAGAAAGCCTTTAAACCAAATACAAAAGCGGTTTTCGGCGAGACACTGGCTAATCCCGCTCTGGTTGTCTTTGATATTGAAAGATGGGCGGCCATCGCCCATAAAAATAATGTTCCTCTCATTGTTGACAATACCTTTGCCACACCGATGCTGTGCAAACCTATTGAGTTTGGCGCAGATATTGTCACCCACTCCACAACAAAATATATGGACGGACATGCCCTTCAGGTTGGCGGTGTAATTGTGGACAGCGGAAACTTTGACTGGACTTGCGGGAAATTTCCTGAGTTTACAGAGCCGGATGAAACTTATCACGGAGTGATCTATACCAAAGACTTTGGCAGAGCAGCCTATATTATTAAGGCCCGCATGCAGTTAATGAGAGATTTTGGCGCTTATCCAGCCGCCCACTCATCCTTCCTGTTAAATCTTGGACTGGAGACACTTCCGGTGCGCATGGAGCGTTATTGCAGCAACGCTCTTAAAGTAGCCCGTTTCCTTGAGGGCAGCGATAAGATTGAGTCGGTCAAGTATCCCGGTCTGGAGAGCGATCCGGATCATGAACGGGCGAAAAAATATCTGCCTAAAGGCTGCTCCGGGGTGATCTCTATTGTGATCAAAGGCGGAAGGGATAAGGCCGTTGAATTTATGGACGGTCTTAAAATGGCTTCAAACGAAGTCCATGTAGCGGATATCCGCACATGCGTCCTTCATCCGGCCAGCGCCACTCACCGCCAGCTTACCGATGAACAGCTTGTAGCCGCCGGGGTTACTCCGGGAATGGTGAGGGTATCTGTGGGTCTAGAAAATGTGGAAGATATTATAGAAGATCTGAAGCAGAGCCTGGACCGCCTGTGATCGTGCAGGCTTTATGGCAAATGTCAAAAGAACATAGAATATGATCTTACAGACGACGGTATTTTTTGACCGCCGGCTGGGGGTGAATGCCTCTGTTCCGGGGAGAACGGAGGCATTTTTAAAATGGCCAGCCGTCAGGGATGACTAGATCAAAGAGGTACATTTTTATATGGAAAAGGTATGTAAGATGAAAAGAAAGATTTTTACAGATATTTTTAATGTTTCCATGGACAGGGAAAATGTTTTATTTAAAATTAACTGCTCAGAGGACAGCCCGGTTTATGACGAGGTGATTGAGACGTATAATCAGCTTCTGCCCTGGTTTATGAATCATGTGCGCCCCATGGCTGTTGTGGCATGGGAGAGTCCATGTCAGTCTTTGGAGGATATCCCCCCGGAGCTTGACAACAAAACAGGACTGATGTATATGATCCAAACCGCAGGGCTTGGGCCGGAGGAGGAAAGCCGGCGCAGGTTTGCAGAGGGCGACTATCTGGCGGGAATGCTTCTGGACGCCATGGCGGATGTGTATCTGTTTTCCATGGATCAGTTTTTGTTTCCCATGTTGAAAGAAATCTGCCGGGAGGAAGGTTTTGGAATCGCCTGCCGGAAGGAAGCGCCCACAGATCTTCCCCTGGATTTTCACCAGTATATATACGACCGCTGTCTGAAGGATCTTGATGGGATTTTTAAGCTGAGCAGCGGATTTATGTTTACGCCGGTAAAAACAAGCTGCAATGTCCTGGAACTGACGGCGGACAAAACTGCGTTTGAGGCGAGACACGATTGCAGCCGGTGTCCGCTGAAAAACTGTCCGGTGAGATTAATGCAGCAAAAAGGCTGAGATGTAAGAAAGGGACAAGATGGTAAAGATTACAATCGCGGATGGAAAGACAGAGAAAGTTTTTGGGTGCGTGGAAGGCGACAGTATTTTAGTGACACTGAGAAAAAACAATGTCTATGTGCCTGCCTACTGTGATGGGAGAGGTACCTGTAAAAAATGCCGGGTGCGTCTCATTGAAGGTGAACTTCCAGTGACTGATGAGGACGCCGCTGCATTTACGCTTCGCCAACTGGAGGAGGGATGGCGTCTGTCCTGCCGGGCTTTCCCTGAGAAAGACTGTGTTATCGTCCTTGAAACACAGAAAGAAGAGGACTTTGAAGTTCTTGGCGGTCGGGATAAAGTTCAAATGGAGGGGGCGCCGGAAGTTCACCGGACCAAAAAAAGTGACGGCCATTTGGAAAAAGCGGATCTGGACAATAGTGAAGCAAGGGCATTTGGGGTGGCTGTAGATGTTGGGACAACGACCATTGCTATGGAACTTGTGGACTTAAAAGATGGGCAGGTTCTGGCCTGGGAGAGCAGTATTAACCATCAGAGGGCTTACGGTGCCGATGTTATTTCCCGCATACAGGCATCGGTGGCCGGACTGGGATCCGCCCTTAAAAAGTCGGTGTGGACCGATCTTATAGAAGGAGTGGCTGCCCTTGAAGAAAAGGCCGGTATTTTGTCCGGCCATATTGAAAAAATGACAGTGGCGGCCAATACGACCATGATCCATCTCCTTATGGGGTATAGCTGCGAAACTTTGGGGGTAGCGCCATTTACCCCGGTGACCACTGATCCTATTCATTCCCGGATCAAAGAGGCTGCCGGGGATGTTCTGAGCCGGGAAGAAATCCTTAAATACGGGAAGATGGAATTGATCATCCTGCCGGGAATTTCCACCTACGTTGGGGCGGATATTGTGGCAGGAATGCTTGTGTGTGGCTTTGATCAGATCAAGGCGCCGGCCATGCTCATTGACCTTGGTACGAACGGGGAGATGGTTATCGGCGGCAGGACAATGAGAGTGGCTACTTCCACAGCCGCTGGTCCGGCCTTTGAAGGGGGAAATATTTCCTGGGGGACAGGAAGTGTCGGTGGTGCTATCTGCGCCGTGTCCTATAAAGACGGAGAGATGGCCTATGAAACCATCGGTAATAAGCCTCCTGTGGGGATTTGCGGCACCGGCGTGCTGGATATTGCGGCAGAGCTGGTAGGTCATGGCCTGGTGGATGAAACCGGACTGCTGGATGAGGATTATTTTGACATAGGGGTTAAGATTGCTGATGGACCTGGAGAAGAGCCCATTACTTTTACCCAGAAGGACATCCGGGAGATCCAGCTTGCCAAGGCGGCGGTCCGGGCAGGGATCAATGTGCTTCTGAAAAGATACGGCACCAATGGGGCTGATCTGGCCAAGGTGTATCTGGCCGGGGGGTTCGGATTCCGGCTGAATATAGACAAAGCTGTGGCCATCGGCCTTCTTCCGGAAAGTTTTTCCGGAAAAATAACCGTGGTAGGCAATGCTTCCCTGAAAGGTGCCCTCATGTGCCTTTTAGACGAAAACCTTATAGGGAGAGCCTGGAAAATGGCGAGAGATACTCAGGAGATCAGCCTGGGAAATGATGGAGACTTTAACGAATATTTTATGGAAGCTATGTATTTTGAGCGTTAATGTCCTTTGACTTTTTCTAAAAAAATTGATACTATGGTGAAAGCGTCAAAAGGTATTTTGAACCTGTGATGCTGCGGAGATTGTTCCGTATTGAATATGAAAAAATAAAGGTGGTTGTGAAATGAATCAGTCAGAACTTAAAATGACGGCCAACGAAATCCGAAAAGGAATCCTGACTGCCGTACACAGCGCGAAGTCCGGCCATCCCGGCGGGTCTTTGTCATCGGCGGATATTTTTACCTATCTGTACTTTGTGGAATTAAATATTGATCCCCAAAATCCTGATAAACCGGACAGAGACCGGTTTGTTTTATCCAAAGGCCATGTGGCGCCGGGGCTTTACGCCACTTTGGCCCAGCGGGGATATTTCCCCAGGGAGGATCTTACGACGCTGCGTCATGTAGGTTCCTATCTCCAGGGACATCCGGATATGAAACATATTCCGGGCGTGGATATGTCCAGCGGTTCTTTGGGACAGGGCATTTCCGCCGCTGTAGGTATGGCTCTGTCGGCCAAGTTAAGCCAGGAAGATTACAGAGTGTATACCCTTTTGGGCGATGGGGAACTGCAGGAAGGCCAGGTGTGGGAGGCTGCCATGTTTGCAGGCGCCAGAGGGCTGGATAATCTGGTTGTGATCGTGGACAACAACGGTCTTCAGATTGACGGAAATATTGCCGACGTGTGTTCCCCTTACCCTATCGGCAAAAAGTTTGAAGCCTTCAATTTCCATGTTATTGATAATGTGGATGCCCATGATTTTACTGCTCTGGACGCAGCGTTTAAAGAAGCCAGGCAGACAAAAGGCTGCCCATGTGCCATTATCGCTAAAAGTGTTAAGGGCAAGGGTGTTTCCTTTATGGAAAACCAGGCCGGGTGGCATGGTACGGCACCCGATGACGAGCAGTTTAAAACAGCCATGGAAGAATTAGAAAGGTTAGGTGCCCTGTTATGTTAGAAGTAAAGAAGATCGCCACACGGGAAAGTTATGGAAATGCCCTGGTGGAGCTTGGAAAAGAACATGAGGACGTTGTTGTCCTTGACGCGGATCTGGCGGCGGCAACAAAGACGGGGATTTTTAAAAAGGCTTTTCCCCAGCGGCATATTGACTGCGGTATTGCGGAATGCAACATGATGGGCATTGCCGCGGGGCTTGCAGCTACCGGGAAAGTTCCTTTTGCCAGCTCTTTTGCCATGTTTGCCGCAGGAAGAGCTTTTGAGCAGGTGCGCAATTCCATTGGATATCCCCATCTGAACGTTAAGATCGGCGCCACCCATGCCGGCATTTCTGTCGGCGAGGATGGGGCCACTCATCAGTGTAACGAGGATATCGCACTGATGCGGACGATCCCAGGAATGGTTGTGATCAACCCTTCCGACGATGTGGAGGCGAAAGCCGCTGTCCGGGCGGCCTATGAACATCAGGGGCCGGTATATATGCGTTTTGGACGTCTGGCTGTCCCTGTGATCAACGATCGTCCGGACTATAAATTTGAGCTGGGCAAGGGCGTTGTGTTAAAAGAGGGCAGCGATGTGGCGGTCATTGCCACGGGATTGTGTGTCAGCGAAGCACTGGACGCGGCGGCAATGCTGGAAAAGGACGGTATTCATCCGATGGTGATCAACATTCATACTATTAAACCTTTAGATACGGAGCTTGTCATTTCCGCAGCCCAAAAAACCGGAAAGGTCGTGACAGTGGAGGAACATTCTGTCATCGGCGGCCTTGGAAGCGCCGTATGCGATGTCCTTTGCGAGAATGCCCCTGTAAAGGTAAAAAAGATCGGCATTAACGATTGCTTTGGCGAATCTGGACCGGCTGTGGAGCTGATCTCAAGGTATGGTCTGGATGGAAAAAGTATTTACGAGAAGATTAAGGCATTTTTATAATCCTCCGGGATGATGTGCGATTTTTATCAGAAATAGGAGAATTTATACAGATAGAAGGCAAACGCCTGAGGGCGGGATTTCTCCGGCCAGTAAAGGGTTGAGAGCCTTTCAAAGCGCTGCCGGTCATAAAAGGAGACCGCGCAGGCGCTGTCTGTAAAGAGGCAGATCTGTCCGACACCCATGGACAGCATATAGGCGTGGAAGCTGCCAAGGAGGGACAGAGCCACGCCCTGGTGACGGAACCGGGGATCTACGGCTATAAAGATCAGTTCGCCCTGGAAGGATTCAGGGCAGGTCTGCAAAAGCCAGCGGTCAGCTCTGTTAAAAAGACGGTAGGCATTGTAATAGCTCCGGCCCAGGCGGCTGGCAAGAAGACGCAGGACAAGCAGCTTTTTTTGTGCCGCTGCATGTAAATGGACAGTCCGCTGTCCCTGGCAGCGGCCCAGGATCAGTCCAATGAGTTTTTGACCTACATAGGCGCCTTTGGCATAGCTGCACCCGCAGAAGCTGTCCATAAGATACAGGTGGTGCAAAAGCCGCTTTTGTGGATACAGAGGGGCGTTTTTGGGATTTTGCAGACGGTCTATAAAGTCTGTCAGATCACGGCTGTCTCTATATGTAATCTCCCGGTAAGAGATGGAATGAATATCCGGCATCTTTAAATTTCCTCCCTCAACATTATCCTATCAGTTATCTATGAGAATAGCATTTTCCGGGACGCAATAAATGAAAAAGCTGTCGAGGGTGAAAACATAATTTTTTGACAGAGATATCTTTTTGAGAAGATAGGTATATACTGATTATAAGCGGCATAAAGGAGGAGTGTATGAATACGTTAATCGGGGTAATGATACCGTTATTGGGAACAACTTTAGGCGCGGCATGTGTGTTTTTTCTGAGAAAGGAACTTTCTTCTCTGGTGCAGAAAGCTCTTCTTGGGTTTGCTTCCGGGGTGATGGTGGCCGCCTCTGTGTGGTCTCTTTTGATCCCATGCATGGATATGTCTGAGCATATGGGGAAGTTTGCCTTTGTCCCTGCGGCTGTGGGGCTGCTTCTGGGCATAGCCTTTCTGCTGGCCATGGACCGGGCGGTGCCTCATCTCCATATGGGTGCTGATAAATCTGAGGGGCCGAAAACTTCCTTAAAAAAAACAACTATGCTTGTCCTTGCGGTGACACTTCACAATATTCCTGAGGGAATGGCGGTGGGTGTGGTGTTTGCAGGAATGCTGGCCAGCAGCACTCAGATCACGCTTATGGGCGCTATGGCCTTATCTATCGGCATAGCCATCCAGAATTTTCCGGAAGGAGCAATCATCTCTCTTCCTCTGCGCAATGAGGGCATGAGCCGGAGAAGGGCATTTTCCAATGGATTTGTTTCCGGTGTTGTAGAACCTGTGGCTGCGGTAATTACTATTGCCCTGGCTGGCTGGATCGAGCCGGTACTCCCTTATTTGCTGTCTTTTGCCGCCGGGGCCATGCTTTATGTGGTGGTGGAAGAATTGATCCCGGAGGCCAGCGAGGGGGAACACAGCAATATCGGCACTATTGGATTTGCCGTAGGCTTTGTGATTATGATGGCTCTCGACGTGGCTCTTGGATAAAAATCGGAAAATAAAAAAAGGAACGCTTCACAAAAGACAGTTTCAATGTCTTTTGTGAAGCGTTCCTTTTTTTTCGGGATGAGTATGGGATTGCGGTCATCGGATAGGAGAGTGTTTATCCCTCCATATTTTCAATGGCCATGACAGAATCCCGGCCAAAGAGCATATTGATAAAATCCAGGGCCAGATCCTGATGATTACCGGAAATGATAACGCCGATGGCCATATCTTCCAGCATAATTCCTTTTTCCTGGAAATAGCTTACGTTGTCTAGGCGTATGCCGCAGTAAAAGGTTCGCTCCACGGCGCCGTCGGCCATCTCCTCCTCGGTAGGAGTATAGGTGGTTTCAAAGAGAACGCCTTCCTCCTTGAGCTGTTCAAAAAGATCCTGAGGAAGAACTTCTTCAAGGTCTGAGAACATATTTTGCGCTCCGTAATATTCAATGGCAGAGGCCGGCCCCACCATTAGATCCGCTCCGCCGCTTAAAACGAGAGCCATAAGTTTCTGGAGCATGGCAGCGTAGGAAGCGTCGCTGTTTCTGGCGGAGAATGAGATTGTGTCGTCAAAACTGATAGGATCTTTCTCCTCCTCATAGAGGGCTATATACTCACGAAAATCGTCATTAATAGATTGGTAAGCTGTGTGGGTATCTTCACAGTAAGTGTCGCACATGAGCATGGTCATGGCGTCAGGATTATAGGCAAGCTGAGCCTGGACAAAGGCGGCCACAACTAAAATACAGACCGCAAAGATCAACATCCAGAATTTGTAGTAGGTCCAAATATAATCAACTTTCTGGCGAAAATTCATTTTCGACAGTTTTTCACGCTCTTCTTTAAATGCGTTTGACATTCTTCTCAACCTTTCTTTATCTCGAATATAGAAATTTTAGTAACAGTTCATCCCGCCTATTTTTGATGGCTGAACTGTTACAAATTTTATCATATTTGTATGAAACTTGCAATTTCAAATGGCAATGGTTTATGAAAGTTTTATAATTTGATGAGACAATCGACAAAAGGTCATCAATTTCAAGCTTGTATGAAATTTTATGACTTTGTAGCACGAAAAACACCGAGGCCAATTTGGCGTATTGCCGATTGCCTTTTATGTGTGAATCATGTAAAATAAGAAAAGAGCGACCGCGGTAAAAGCGCGGATCAAGTGAAGATGGAGGAATTGAAATGAACGACAGATATCAGACCCCTTTGGCAGAGCGCTATGCCAGCAAAGAAATGCAGTATATTTTTTCACCGGATAAAAAGTTCAGAACATGGAGACGCCTGTGGATCGCATTGGCAGAGACAGAAAAAGAGCTTGGACTGGACATTACCGATGAGCAGATCGAGGAACTGAAAGCCGCCAAAGACGATATTAACTATGACGTGGCAAAGGCGAGAGAAGCTCTGGTACGCCATGATGTTATGTCACATGTTTACGCTTACGGCCAGCAGTGCCCTAAGGCTAAAGGGATCATTCATCTGGGAGCCACAAGCTGTTATGTGGGAGACAATACAGATATTATTCTTATGAAGGAAGCCCTTCGCCTTGTTCACCGCAAATTGGTCAATGTTATTGATGAGCTGGCAAAGTTTGCCCGCACATATAAAGATCTGCCAACTCTGGCATTTACCCATTTCCAGCCGGCCCAGCCGACAACTGTGGGAAAAAGGGCAACTCTCTGGCTTAACGAGCTTGTTATGGATCTGGAAGATGTAGAGTATGTGATCGGCAGCTTAAAACTTCTGGGGTCCAAGGGGACTACGGGAACACAGGCCAGTTTCCTGGAACTTTTTGACGGGGATCAGGAGAAATGCCGCGAAGCTGACCGGCGTATTGCCAAGAAGATGGGCTTTGATTCCTGTTATGCTGTATCAGGCCAGACATACTCCAGGAAAGTGGATTCCAGAGTGATCAATGTGCTGGCAGGTATTGCCGAGAGCGCCCACAAGTTTTCCAATGATATTCGTCTTCTCCAGCATTTAAAGGAGATCGAGGAGCCTTTTGAAAAGAATCAGATCGGTTCTTCCGCTATGGCTTACAAGAGAAACCCAATGCGCAGCGAGCGTATTGCCGCTCTGTCCAGATATGTGCTGGCAGATATGTTAAATCCGGCCATTACGGCGGCAACCCAGTGGTTTGAGCGTACACTGGATGATTCAGCAAACAAGCGCATGAGTATTCCAGAGGCATTTTTAGCGGTGGACGGTATTTTGGATTTGTATATGAACGTAGTTGACGGCCTTGTTGTATATCCCAAAGTGATCCGTCAGCACCTTATGAATGAGCTGCCTTTCATGGCCACAGAAAATATTATGATGGATGCGGTAAAAGCCGGCGGGGATCGCCAGGAACTCCACGAACTGATCCGGGAACATTCTATGGCTGCCGGAAGGGTAGTAAAAGAGGAAGGCAAGCCAAACGATCTTTTAGAGCGCATTGCCGCAGACCCTGCCTTTGGCATGACTATGGAGCAGCTCCAGGCCATTATGAAGCCGGAAAACTTTGTGGGACGGGCACCATGGCAGGTTGAGGAATTTCTTGACCAGGTGGTGCAGCCCATCCTTGACGCCAACAAAGACGTCCTTGGCATGAAAGCCGAGATCAATGTGTAAACGGATGAATGTTATCCGATAGATCAATGTGACAGGACGGGCTCTCTGATAAAATGGGGAGCCGGTCCTGATTTAAAAATTAATGGGGGATCGCCATGATCGCGCTGAATATTGTGGATGTACGGGATTTTATGTCTAAAATGCTGGTGCATAACACTTTCGATAAGTTTTATCTCTGCGAAGCCTCGGTGGAAACGTTTACATCCTTCCAGTTTGGAGGACCCCTGCATAAAAGCTATTATTCAGCTTCGGAGCAGGAGGCACTAGGTGACCGGACGCTGACGCTGTGGCAGGAAATGAAGCCTTTTGCCTATGAGCTGATCCGGGGAAAGAAACTTCCCCTGTCTTTTAAGTTTGTCTTTGCCCTCTCTCACGAAAATCTGACATGGCTGCTGGAACACAATCACACAGGTATTGACCCGTCCAACGTCAGCGGCCTGTTTCTAAATGTGCGGTATGAAAATAAAAAAGTCACCTGTGTCACGGGAACTTCTTTTAAGACTTTTATCATGGATAAATCTCTGGAACACCTCTGGGATGATACTGCTCTGAAATTTATGAAGCAGAATCAGATCGGGGTGGAGGTGTGTTAGTTTATAGTAAACGACAAATATATTTGTCGTTTACTATAAACCCTCCGGGAGGATGCGCACGATTTTTGCAGGGAAAGATCTGCGCTTTGCGCAGCAAAAATCGGCGCGGGAAACGTCATAATAAAAATTATTATGACGTTTCCTATAGAAAAAAGCGGGTAGCTTCATCAAACAGTGAAGCTACCCGCCTTTTGTATGAGTGCGCCCGGATGGACGCTGTGCGGTCGTCATACCACTCCGAGCAACTGGAGTACGAGTGCGCCTAGCAGGATAGGGAGAACAAGGCACACGACGGGAAGGAATCTTGACTCCTTCTCTTCACCTGTGAACGCCTTTTTGGGGTTATTGAGATAGTACAGAGTCAGCATGACAGGTGGCGTTACTTTACGCATGTAGCGGCAGGTATACTTCCTGCCGTCCACCTCATAAACGTATCTCGCGTGGAACCAAGAGTCAACGCTGTAACCCGTCGTGTCATCATCCCATGTTTTGACGCGCATTGCTTGGACTACGTGTCCGAGGGAAGCTGCGCGTTCCCTACGCCTGTTCTTTCTCTTATAGCTTCTAAAGATCTTGATTTCCAAGACGAAAAAGAGGATTGCGACGGCGAGGCCGCAAAGAACCCTAATGTCAAGAATCTCCCAAAGCCCAGCGATAAGTTCTGGTAACTTTTCCATTTCCACACCCCCTGAGTGGTTTTCTATAATAAATATTTTACCATGTTTATAGTCTAAATGGAAAGACCGGGATTAAAAAGATATCTCCGCTCTGCGAGATGTCCAGTGTCCAGCTACCGGCATACGGGAAATCGGAAATTGGTCACAAAAAAGTTTAAAGCTGAATTGTTACCCAAATTTTCCTCATATGTCCTGCGCCATACAGCGTGTACATGAGATTTTACTGGATTTGTTAAATTAACATAATTTTATTAGCACTCACTAAAAATGAGTGCTAATTTTTTCTTGACATTTACTCTGATAAGGATTAAAATAAGTTTCAGAAACAGACAAAAAATGAATGATGTGTCCGGAGGACGGACTGCGCTGACTGGGCGGCGGAGACTGCGGCCAGTCACTTTTATCATATAGAGGAGTGATTCATATGAATAAACAGGGTAATTTATCCATTAACAGTGAGAATCTGTTTCCCATTATTAAAAAATGGCTGTATTCAGACCATGATATTTTTTACCGAGAGCTGATCTCCAACGGCTGCGATGCTGTGACAAAGCTGAAAAAGCTGGAGATCATGGGAGAATATCAGCTTGAAGATAACGAAAAGTTTAAAATCCAGGTGGTTGTCAATCCCGATGAGAAGACTCTGAAATTCATTGATAACGGTATCGGTATGACTGATGAGGAAGTGGAGGAGTATATTACTCAGATCGCCTTCTCCGGAGCCACTGATTTCCTTGAAAAATATAAAGATAAAACCAATGAGGATCAGATTATCGGACATTTTGGTCTTGGCTTTTATTCGGCCTTTATGGTGGCTGATAAAGTGACTATTGATACATTATCCTGGCAGAAGGATGCCAAGCCGGTTCACTGGGAGTGCGACGGGGACAGTGAGTACTCGATCAGCGAAGGCACACGGACAGAGCGGGGAACAGAGATCACCCTGTATCTCAATGAGGAAAGTTTGGAATTTGCCAATGAGTACAAGGCCAGAGAAGTTATTGAGAAATACTGTTCCTTTATGCCGGTAGAGATTTATCTCTCCAAAGAGGGCAATGAGCCGGAGTATGAAACTATCGACGAGGATGAAGTTAAACCGGAAGATACGGTAGTCGAGCATATTGTGGAGCCGGCCAAGACCGAGGAGCGGGAGAAAGAAGACGGCACCAAGGAGACTGTGGAGGTAACTCCGGAGCGCAAACGGGCTAAAATCCTGCAGCGTCCTCAGCTTATGAATGATATCCATCCGCTGTGGACAAAACACCCCAACGACTGCACCGAGGAAGAGTACAAAGAATTTTATCGCAAAGTGTTTATGGATTACAAGGAGCCTTTGTTCTGGATTCATCTGAACATGGATTATCCATTTAATCTGAAAGGTATTTTGTACTTCCCTAAGATCAACTATGAATATGAGTCTATTGAAGGCAAGATCAAACTGTACAATAACCAGGTCTTTATCGCCGACAATATTAAAGAAGTGATTCCGGAGTTCCTTATGCTGTTAAAAGGCGTAATTGACTGCCCGGATCTTCCGCTGAACGTATCCCGTTCTGCTCTCCAGAACGATGGTTTTGTCCGCAAAATTTCGGATTATATTACCAAGAAAGTGGCTGATCGCCTGTCTGGTATGTTTAAGACGGACCGGGAAAATTACGAGAAATATTGGGATGATATTAATCCATTCATTAAATTTGGATGCATTAAAGATCAGAAGTTTAACGAAAAGATGAAAGATTATATCATCTACAAAAATCTTGAAGGCAAGTATATTACTCTGGATGAATATCTTGAGGCAGCCAAGGAAAAACATGAAAATCAGGTTTTCTATGTGACTGATGAAGAGCAGCAGTCTCAGTATATCAATATGTTTAAGAAAGAGGGCCTTGATGCTCTGATCTTAAAACACAATATTGACCAGCCTTTCATTTCATCCCTGGAGCAGGCTAAGGAAGGCGTGAAGTTTAGACGTATTGATACGGATTTGGCAGATGTATTTAAGGAAGCTCCGTCGGAGGAGGAGACAAAGGCTCTTGAGGAAGACGGAAATAAGCTGACAGATATTTTCAAAAAAGCCCTCAGCCGTGAGACGCTGACCGTTAAGGTTGAGAAGCTTAAAAATCCTGACGTTTCTTCTATGATCACATTGTCCGAGGACAGCCGGAGAATGCAGGATATGATGAAGATGTACGGTATGGGAGATACATCTATGTTCGGCGGGGAGGGTGAGACACTTGTCCTCAATGCCAATAATGATCTTGTTCAGTACATTTTGGCAAATCCGGACGGGGAACATACAGATCTGATTTGCCAGCAGCTCTATGACCTGGCTCTGCTGGCACACAAGCCGCTGCCAGCAGACGCGCTGACAAAATTTGTTGAGCGCAGCAATAAGATTATGAAATTGCTCGCGAAATAAAACTAAAAAAGATAAGAAGACTCCGGAAAAAAATCACAGTGATGTTTTTTTTCCGGAGCTTTTTTCTGCAATTTTTTGTGCTTGCAGTTTTAGAAATTTGAACTTTTCAGAAAAAACAAATTACCTTAAAGACGCATAAAAGCCGCAACTGCCTGCTCCAGGGCCTCCTGATCAGCGGCGCCCATGAGTTCTCGTGAAGAATGCATGGCCAGTAGAGGTACGCCGATGTCCACGGTTTTCAGCGGGATATGGGAGGAGATCAGGGAAGCAATGGTGCCGCCTCCGGCCATATTGGAACGCTTCGCGAACCGCTGAAATGGAATGTTAAAATGGCGGCAGAGCTGGATCATAGCCCCGGTGGCCTCGCAGTCCCAGGCATATCTTTGGTTGCTGTCGGTCTTAATGACAAAACCTTTGCCAAGAACAGGGAATGAAGTGATGTCAAAGGTGGCAGGGTAGTTGGGATGGTACCCATGGCCCACGTCAATGGACAGGATCATGCTGTCACTGATATCGCTGTAGCATTCCACGCTGGATTTTCCAAAAGAAGCCCAGATTTTTTCAAGGACAAAATTTAAAGTGGAAGCGTCCGCTCCCTGTTTAGTCTGACTGCCCACTTCCTCGTTGTCAAAGAGAGCCGCCAGACTGACGGTGTTTTTGGGGCATCCGGCAATGAGGCCGTGGATGATGGCGGAGACTGCCGTCGTATCGTCCAGGCGCGGGGAACTGATAAATTCGCCGTGGAGGCCCACATGGGCAGGGGCGTCCATATTGTAAAGGTAAAGTTCATAGTCCAAAAGATCATCCAGGGCAATATTTTCATGGCGGGCAATGTATTCCAGGAGCAGATCATTTTTATTGAGAGTATCTTCAACCATACCCAGCACTGGCATGAGATGGGTCTGTTTGTCAATGGCTACGCCCTCGTTAACTTGATGGTTCATATGTATTGCCAGGTTGGGAATAATGCATACCGGTTCCTTCAGGTCAACATATCGGATCTGGGGATGGAGGATATCCCCGCTCTTGACAGCTATTTTTCCGGCCAGGGACAAGGGACGGTCAAAAAAGGTATTCAGGATAGGGCCGCCGTAAACTTCCACATTAGCCTGAATATACCCCTTTTTTGTAAATGTTGGCGCCGGTTTGATCTTCAGGCACGGCCAGTCCACATGGCCGGCAGCGATGCGGATACCGTTGGACAGATCCAGATCTTTTCCCAGGCGGAAAGCGAAAAGTTCGCCGGAAAAGGTTTGGCAATAATAGGCTCCTCCGGGAGTCAGATCCCATGGGGTTTTCATATCAAGGGCCACGAATCCGGCATCTTCAAGCTGCTTGCGGGCGTGGATCACTGTATGAAAGGGGGATACGCCGGCTTCAAGAAAAGAAAATAGATGTTTTACAGATAAATTTTGTGACATTTTCCTACACTCCTCTTTATCGGTCGTTGCCGGACACAGATTCCTGTGTCCAGAGCATATATGACATCATAACGAATCTTACGGGGGAAGTCAAGGCGGTGATAAAGGCTGGGATATTCTCAGTTTAAGACGGCAACGCCAAGATTAAGATAGGCGGCGAACACAAGCCAGAGAATATAGGGGATTTGAAGTTTTGCACTGATTTTGGAAATCTGGCTGTATCGCAGGACCATCATAATGACAAGGATCAGAAGAAGAAGGAGCCAGAAAAAAGCTGTGAGGTAGTATTCAAGATTAAAAAAGATCAGCGGCCAGACAAAATTTACGGCAAGCTGGGTATAATGAAGCGCCAGTGCTTTCTGTTTTGCCGGGGAGGCAGACACGGCAACCTTATAGGCAGAGATGCCCATAAGGACGTACAGGGCTGTCCAGGCAATGGGAAAGACAATAGACGGGGGCGACAGGGGCGGATGTTTGGCAGCCATATAGGCAGACATATGATCTTTAATGAGAAAGCCTGAGAGCCCGCCCGCGGCCAGTGGGACAGCCAGAGAAATAATAAGGGCTTTCAATGAAATTTTTTTTAATATACCGTTGGAATGCAATAAAAAAGCACCTCCTGATTTTAGGACTCCCTTGGGAGTACACTTGTATAAATGTGATCGTGAGACACACATATTATATGTATCAGGAAGTGCTTTTATTCCCGCAGCAGTGAGCCAGGCGGACACGCTTGCAGCGGGATATCTGCTTGTTTGTGATCAAGAGATCATTTCATCATTTTATCAATGAGAGTCATGATCTCGTCGATTTTTTGCCCGGATTCCTCAGAACTCATGGATTCTTTGACACAATGTTCCATATGAGCGTGAAGGATTTCTTTATTGATTTTGTTAAGGATCGCCTGGGTGGCCAGAAGTTGATTGGAAATATCAATACAGTACCGGTCCTCCTCCACCATATTTAAAATTCCGTCCAACTGGCCCCGGGCGGTTTTTAAAAGCCGGGTAATATTTTTCTTATCTGCTTTCATTGGATCTCCCCTTGAATATTACCGAACTGCGGTGACTTCGTAGCCAGCGTCGGTGACGGCTTTGATGAGAACGTCGTCGGGAACATCTTTGGTGAGAGTAAGCTTCGCGTTTTTGTCTTCCAGGCTGACAACCGCCGATACTCCGTCAATACCGTTTAACGCTTTTGTCACATGGGCGACACAGTGGTTACACATCATTCCTTCGATCATCATTGTTTTTTCCATTACAGATTCCTCACTTTCATTTTTTTCAATAATATTTTCATCGGAAAAATTTCCCGGGGCCAAGTTTTGCGTGGAACCGCCCAACGGGGCTTTATCCTGAAAAATCGTGGTAACTTTCGCTTCGGCTGTCTGGCCGGAAGGCGCGCAATCCTCCGTGGAATCAATGCCTTTGGGCTTAAAAAATTTAAGGCGGAGAGCATTGGTTACTACGCACACAGAGCTGAAGCTCATAGCCGCGGCGCCGATCATCGGGTTAAGTTTTAAGCCGAGCAGGGGATAGAGAAGGCCGGCGGCCAGAGGAATCCCCAGAGAGTTATAAAAAAACGCCCAAAACAGATTTTCTTTGATGTTGCGGATTACAGCTTTTGAAAGCTGAATGGCTGTGACTGCGTCTAAAAGATCGCTTTTCATCAATACGATATCGGCAGATTCAATGGCCACATCCATTCCCGCGCCGATAGCAATACCTACGTCCGCTCTGGTCAGCGCCGGGGCGTCGTTTATGCCGTCGCCCACCATAGCCACACACTGGCCTTTTTCCTGAAGCTGGCGAACTTCTTTCTCTTTATCCTGGGGCAGGACATCGGAAATTACAGTATCCGCGCCGACAATTTTTCCCACCGCCCTGGCAGTGCGCTGATTGTCCCCTGTAAGCATAACAACTTTAATGCCCATATGTTTCAGTGCCTTGATGGCTGCGGCGCTTGTAGGTTTGACAACATCTGCGGCGGCGATAATACCGGCCATAGCATTGTCGCAGGCAAAGTACAAAGGCGTCTTGCCTTCGCCGGAAAGCCGGTTTCCGGCCTCAAGCCACGGGCTGTTATCATCGTTTTGGCTAATCCCCTGGATGTGTTCTTCTTCAAGAAACTTTAAATTGCCGGCAATATAATGATGTCCGTTAATATCTCCCCGGATGCCCCGCCCAGGTACTGCCTGAAAATGGTCTACCGGCAGAAGGGAAAGCTTTTTTTCTTTGGCGTATGACAGGACTGCTCCGGCCAGGGGATGTTCTGAAAGCTGTTCCAGGGAGGCGCAGATCTGGATAAATGTATCCGGATCAAAATTGCCCGACGGCAGGATATCAGTCACCCGTGGTTTCCCCATGGTGATTGTGCCGGTCTTGTCAAGTACAACAGTGTCGACTTTATGGGCGGTTTCCAGAGCATCACCGGATTTTATAAGGACGCCGTACTGGGCGCCTTTCCCGGTACCGACCATAATGGCTACCGGCGTGGCAAGACCAAGAGCGCAGGGGCAGGAGATGACAAGGACGGCAATGCCAATGGACAGGGCGAATGAAAAACTTTCACCGATAATGAAAAACCATATGAGAAATGCCGCCAGAGCAATGGTCATTACTGTTGGAACAAAAATACCGCTGATCTTATCTGCCAGCTTCGCGATAGGCGCTTTGCTGGCGCTGGCTTCCTGGACAAGGCGTATGATCTGGGACAATGTGCTGTCCTCCCCGACTTTGACGGCCCGGATCTTTAAGGCGCCGTTGCCGTTAATGGAGGCGGACAAAACTGTGGAACCCTTGCTTTTTTCCACAGGGATGCTTTCGCCGGTAAGGGCGGATTCATCGACAGAGGAATGACCTTCCTCCACCTGTCCGTCCACAGGAACTGAGGCGCCGGGACGTATGAGAAGAAGATCTCCGGGCAGTACATTCTGAGCGGGAATTTCCTCCTCGGAGCCGTCCTCGCGGATGCGCACCGCTGTTTTTGGAGCCAGATTGACCAGTTTTTCAATAGCCTCGGAAGTTTTGCCTTTTGAGCGTGTTTCAAGAAACTTGCCAAGGGTAATCAGTGTGAGGATCATTGCTGCGGATTCAAAATAAAGGTCGTGCATATAGTGTTCCACCAGGTCTATACGGCCATGTCCCTGGCCGTAAGCCATCTGATAAATAACAAATATGCCGTAAACCAGGGCTGCGCTGGAACCGACAGCAATGAGGGTGTCCATATTGGGAGCGCCTTTAAAAAGCATCCGGTATCCGTTAATATAGTATTTTCGATTGACGTAAACTACTGGAAGTGTCAGCAGAAGCTGAGTAAAGGCGAAAATCACCGCATTTTCCGCTCCGACAAAAATAGCAGGAACGGGAAGTCCCATCATATGTCCCATGGCAATATACATCAGCGGAATCATGAAAATAAAGGACACGATCAACCGGAACTTCATATTTTTTATTTCCCCGGCCATAGGATTGACATAAGTCTTTGCCCCTGGAGCTGAAGAAATGCCGCAGCCGACACCGCATGAGCTTCCCCTTCCCTGGGCGGACACAGGGATGTCCTTCGGGGAAGCGCCGTACCCGGCATGTTCCACGGCACGGCATATATCATCGGCAGTGAGCATAGATTCATCGTAATCAACTTTCATGGAAGCTGCCAGAAGATTAACAGATACTTCCCGGACACCTTCCAGTTTGGCCACGCTTTTTTCCACATGGGACGAGCATGCAGAACAGCTCATGCCGGTTACATTAAATGTCTGTTTCACAAAAAAACACCTGCCTCTCAATTAATCCCTACACCCTGGGTGGGGTGTTTATATTGTGAGTATAATTTGATAAGCGGATTTTGTCAAGCACCAAATTTTGGACAACAGTTCAGCACCAAATTTTGGACAACAGTTCAGCCATCAGGGATGGGGCGGGCTGAACTGTTGCTTCATTGCTTTCAGCCATCAAGGATGGCGCGGTGGTTTATCCTTCCAGAGTGGAATCCATACATAGATTGTGCCGCGGCGGGCGCGGCACATAAAAATCATTTTTCACCGTATTTCTTTTCAAAAAATCGGACGATCCCGTAGAGCATGGTGGCCATAATACAGAGGATGACAATACTCATCATGACCCAGTCCAGTTTAAATACCTGGCTCCCATAAATGATCAGATATCCCAGCCCTGCGTTGGCGGCGAGAAATTCTCCAATGATGACGCCCACAAGGCACAGACCGATGTTAACCTTCATGCTGCTGATCAGCGCCGGGAGATTTTGGGGAATGACCACTTTAAAAAGGATATCCTTTTTATTGCCGCCGAGGGTTTTTACCAGTAGTATTTTGTCTGGATCTGTGTTGACAAAATCTGTGTAAAGATTAATGATGGTGCCAAAAACAGCAAGCATAATGGCGCAGACAATAATCGTTTTCATATTATTGCCCAGCCATACGATAAGAATCGGAGCCAGGGCAGACTTGGGGAGACTGTTCAGGGCGATCAGGTAGGGCTCAATGACCTGGGAAATACTTCGTTTCCACCAGAGGATGACAGAAGTTACAAGTCCGAGGGCGAGAACCAGGAAAAAGCTGATGAATGTTTCAAGTAGGGTAATTCCCATGTGGAAAAAGATTTCCCCTCCCGGAAGAAGGTCAATAAATGCCTGAATGAGGCGCACCGGACTGCTGAAAATAAAAGGATCAATGAGAAAAAGGCGGGCAGCCCCTTCCCAGAGAAGAAAAAATAAAACCAAAATGAATACGCGCAAAAAAATGACCAGTTTTTTGTCCTGTTTATAGCGCCGGATAAATTCAGTCTGGGTCATAGGCAGGGAAGATTTAGTTTTCATCGTGAAGTTCCTCCCAGAGCATATTAAAATATTCCCGAAATTCCGGGGCGCTTCTCGCTTTGAGAGGCGTTTTCTCCGCCACGGAGAGGCGGATGGGCACAATTTTTTTTACCGTACCCGGACGTTTGGTCAGGACAAGAACCCGGTCGCAAAAACTGATAGCCTCTGAAATATCGTGGGTAACAAGAATGGCACTTTTGTGTTCTTTGCGAAGAATCTGGTAAATGTCCTCGGAGACACTTAAACGGGTTTGGGAGTCCAGGGCGGAGAAAGGCTCATCCAGCAAAAGCATTTCAGGCTGCAGGGCCAGGGTGCGTATCAGAGCGGCCCGCTGGCGCATACCTCCCGAAAGCTGAGAGGGGCGGGCATTTTTAAAGTTTTCCAGGTCGTATTCACGAAGCATCTGATCAATTAACTTTTTTTTCTCGTCGGTAAGTTGATGATGGATCTCTAATCCAAGGGTAATATTTTTATAAATAGAACGCCATTCAAAAAGATGATCTTTTTGAAGCATATATCCAATGGGAGTTTTATCTGAGGCATCCGTCAGATCAGCCATGATAATCTCACCGGATGTGGGCGTCAGAAGTCCGAAAATCAGGGACAGGATCGTGGATTTTCCGCTGCCTGACGGGCCGATGATCCCAAGAAATTCATTTTCATAAACGTCGAAGGAGATATTTTCTACAGCTTTTGTTTCGCCGGTCAAGGTATGATAGGAAAAATCAAGGGAGCGGATCTCCAGTATTTTTTTCATCAATAATCCTCCTTTTTTTCCATATATAACTAACATATGCATCAGAAAAGAAATTGCCGCAGCTAATGCTGCTTGATCGCGCCATTTCATGCCGAATGATTATAGAAAACGACAAATGTATATGCCGTTTTCTATAAAACTTCCGGGGGATGCACATGATTTTTGCAAGAAAAGATCTGCGTTTTGCACAGCAAAAATCGGCGCGGGAGAGGGCATGATAAAAAATTAGTATGCCCTTTCTGATAAAAAAATTAAAAAAATCAAAAAAAATATGTCACGTTTTTTTATGTACTTCCGTTTGTTAATATAAAGATTTTTTAGGAGGTACTATACTTATGAAAAAAACAGTGTCTAACCCAGTGATGTATGAGGCTTTTGCGGGTATGTGCAAGATTGCCAAGGAGGAGGGCGGCGTTATGCATAAAGTTATGGCCATTGATATGGGTATCGAGTTTAGTGTGTTCAGTAAATTGCTGACAGGAAAACGGCCAATCAGCGAACATTACGCGGCAAAAATCTATAAATATTTCAGTGATGCCAAATGGGCGTCCTACGGTCCGTCTCTGGTGAAATACATTTGTGATCGCTTTAAAATCCCGGCGACAAGTCTTTTATACCGGAAGATGGCTGCAAAAGAGTATAAAGATCTTGTATCCTACCTGTTTTTTGAGTTGAAACTTCAGGATATCGGTTCAACGGTCGATCTGCTCAATCTGTTCTTGTCTTATTTGAAAAAATATCTGAAGACTATTTTGGAAGAACATTCTGTAGAATGTGATGGCTACAGAATTATTAACGATGATTCTTTTCAGAAGCTGGAAAAGGATGTGAATCTTCCTCAGAACTGTGTTATTACAGTAGGACAGCCGTCAGAGTCAGGCTGGGTAAAACGAATATGCATATTGATTTGTCCATATCAGTGGGATCATGAGCGAATGATTTTTGATAATCCTCTGTTTATTGAAACTTTTAAAAACTGTATGGTTATCCGCCTGAGAGAAGAACGGGCTCAAAGTCTATGTACCATGGATAAAGTTGAGAATTTTACCGGAGCGTCGGCAGAATTTGAGACGATTTATACCGGACGTCTGTGCAGCAACGCCAAAGAACTGGCGGAAATCATTTTCAAAAAAATCTGCAGAGATCTGTTAAGCTGAACTGTTAATTTACTTCCGATCTGATAGAGAGTAAGGGTTAACAAAAGTCCACAATTATGGTATACTGATGAAACGAACGAAAAAGGAGATGAAGCTATGAGTAAAAATAAAGCAAATACCGGCGCGCTGTGCGCTGTTTTAGTGATTGTTGCCATGATCGTGGGAATTTTGATCGGTATTCTTATTGGAAGGACAATGGGATCATCCTCCCAGAATCAGGAATCAGAAACTTTTTTGGAAACTACGGATCTCAATGTCGGAGAATCCCAGACGGATACCGGAACTTCTGTGGAAGAGCAGACGGGACAAAACAATGAGACAGTGCCCCAATCCGGCGAGAGTGGTGGAGAAGTGACGGTGCTGACCATTAACGGACGCTCGGTCTCAATGGAAGAGATTAACTATTATCTGTATCAGCAGAGAGATTATTTTGTGAGAGAGTATGGAGAAGAGCCGTGGAGTATAGTCATGGATGACGGGCGGACGGTGGGCGAGTATGCCAAGGAACAGCTCTACAATGACATTGTCCGCACCCAGGTTCTGATCGGACATGCTCAGGATTATGGCATTTCTCTGGCGGATGAGATGAATGCTCAGCTTGCGGATTCCGCTCAGGAATATGTGGATGGGTTAGGGTCAGAAATCTGCCAGCAGTTTGGTCTGAATACATCCGCTATCGCAAAGGTGTACCAGGATCAGGAACTGGCCAATGCTGTAACTACCGCTGTTAGAGATGAGCTGAGTGCCCAGATGGAGTCCGATGAGAACTACAGCGGACTCTCGGAAGAAGATTTTTCTTCAGCATTGGACGACGCTTACAATGCGCTGTACACCCAATGGCTTGAGGACGCCGACATCCAAACCACAGATATTTGGGATACCATTGTGGTTGGTTCAGCAGGGTGATCTGGAGGAAAGCATATGCGTTATGATTCTGTGATCCAGGGGACTTTTTTGTCACGGCCTAACCGATTTATTGCTGTTGTAGATATTTTGGGCCGGGAGGAAAAAGTTCATGTGAAAAATACAGGCAGATGCCGGGAATTGTTAATTCCCGGTGTCTGCGTTTTTCTTGAGAAAAGCCGTAATCCGGCAAGAAAGACTGCCTATTCTCTTATTGCTGTCCAAAAGGGGGATCGCCTGATCAATATGGATTCCCAGGCTCCAAATGCGGCGGCATGGGAGTATCTTTTATCGGGAATGTCATGGATAAAGCCAGATCTTGTCCAGCGGGAGAAGACCTACAAAGATTCCCGCTTTGATCTGTACTATGAACAGGCGGGGAAAAAAGGCTTTATTGAAGTGAAAGGCGTGACTTTGGAGGAAGACGGTGTCGTTCTGTTTCCCGATGCCCCTACGCTGAGGGGATTAAAGCATATCAAGGAGTTGGAGAACGCGGCTTGCCAGGGCTATGAGGCTGAAATCTGGTTTATCATTCAGATGGAAAATGTGCGCTATTTTACGCCCAATATCCGTATGCAGCCGGAATTTGGCCAGGCACTGAAAGACGCTAAGGGGAATGGCGTAAAGATCCATGCCCTATGGTGCCATGTCACGGAGGATTCCATGGAAGTTGCCGGCGAAGTGCCTGTCATTTTGTAAATAACATTAAGGGGAGAAAATATGAGCATTTATGAAACATTAAATCCTGTTCAGCAGGAAGCTGTGTATCACACGGAAGGGCCTTTGCTGATCCTGGCCGGAGCAGGGTCTGGAAAGACCCGTGTTCTGACCCACCGTATCGCCTATTTAATTGATGAGAAAAATGTAAATCCATGGAATATACTGGCCATCACCTTTACCAATAAAGCGGCGGGAGAGATGCGGGAGCGCGTGGATCAGATTGTCGGTTACGGTTCGGAAAATATCTGGGTCAGCACTTTCCATTCCACATGTGTGAGAATTTTGCGCCGGTATATTGATAAGATAGGCTATGAGCGGAATTTTACCATTTATGATACAGACGATCAGAAGTCGGTTATTAAAGAAGTGTGCAAACAATTAAATATTGATACAAAAATATATAAAGAGCGGACGCTTTTATCTGCCATCTCATCAGCGAAGGATGAGCTGGTTACGCCTAAAGAACTGCTGGGGCAGGCTCACGGTGATCTTGCCCGGACCAGGGTTGCCAATGTCTATGAGGCCTACCAGAAAAAATTAAAAAGCAATAACGCCCTTGATTTTGACGATCTGATTATGAAAACGGTGGAGCTTTTAAAAACCCAGCCGGATGTGCTTGACTACTATCAGCAGCGTTTCCGCTATATTATGGTGGACGAATATCAGGATACTAACACGGCTCAGTTTAAATTTGTCAGTATCCTTGCGGATAAATATCAAAATCTCTGTGTGGTGGGCGATGATGATCAGTCCATTTACAAATTTCGAGGGGCAAATATTTATAATATTTTAAACTTTGAAAAGCAGTATCCTCAGGCCAAAGTTATAAAGCTGGAGCAGAACTACCGGTCTACAAAAAATATCCTCGCGGCGGCCAACGGGGTGATCAGCAACAATGCCGGAAGAAAGGACAAGGCGCTGTGGACCTCCAATGAACGGGGAGATCTGGTAGATTTCTGCCAGTATAACACAGAGTACGAGGAAGCAGCGGGGGTTGTAGATGATATTTATATGCTGGCCAAAGATCATCAGGTTAGCTATAAGGATTGCGCTGTCTTGTACCGCACCAACTCCCAGTCCCGTGTCCTGGAAGAAAAGTTTGTGCTGCGGGGAATACCCTACCGCATGATCGGCGGGCAAAATTTTTACGCCCGCAAAGAGATTAAAGATCTTCTTTGTTATCTGAAGACCATTGATAACGGACAGGATGATCTGGCTGTACGGCGCATCATTAATGTTCCCAAACGGGGGATCGGAGCCACTTCATTAAGCCGGGTGGATGATTATGCTCTTAACCATGGCGTTAGCTTTTTTGAGGCTCTTGAAGACGCAAAAGAAATACCGGGGCTTGGAAAGGCTGGCTCAAAGATCAGCGCCTTTGTCAATATGATTCAGGTGTTTCGGGCCCAGTCTGAATATATTTCCCTGAGCCAGCTTTTTGATGATATTCTTGATGAAACAGGCTATGTCAAAGAGCTTGAAGATGAAAAGACAGAGGAAGCCATGGGCCGTATCGAAAATATTGAGGAATTGCGGAATAAAATTGTGGCTTACGAGGAAGAACATGAGCATCCGGATCTCAGTGAATTTCTCGAAGAAGTTTCGCTGGTGGCGGATATAGACAGCCTTGACGAGACCAATGACAAAGTTGTCCTTATGACTCTCCACAGCGCTAAAGGACTGGAATTTCCTTATGTCTTTATGACCGGCATGGAGGACGGCCTATTCCCAAGCTATATGTCTATTGTCAGTGACGATTCCATGGAGATCGAAGAGGAGCGGCGTCTCTGTTATGTGGGAATCACCCGTGCCATGAAGCATCTGACTCTGACCTGCGCAAAATCCCGTATGGTCCACGGTAATACTCAATATAACAAGATCTCAAGATTTGTCCGTGAAATTCCGGCAAAACTCCTCCATTCCAACCGGCCTTTGGAAGGGGATTCTGACCGAACATGGAGCCGTTACGGCGAATTTTCTCAAACGGAACCATCTCAAAGTTTCGGCAGATTTGGAGCAGGCATTCAGAATAACAGCAGCGGGCTTAAAGGCTTTCAGAGCGCGGAATACGGCAGGGCCAGTGTTAAGGGCGCAGACAGTTTCAGTGGGGGACCAAAGAGTGATGGAAGCAACTCTATATCCCAGGGACGTTCTAAGCTGGACGAGCTTCTTAAAAGCCAGAAAATTTTTAAGGGCAGCGATATTTTTAGTAAGAAAAGTTCAAACCCCTCCTCAGACATCTATGGGGGAAAAATGAATGTTTCCGCTCGTCAAAAGATTGAAACGGCTCAAAACCTGGCGTCCGGACTGAATTACGGAGAAGGAGACCGGGTAAAACACGTGAAATTTGGCGAAGGAACAGTAGTTTCCATTGTCCGGGAAGCGGCGGATTACGTGATTACAGTAAGCTTTGATAAGGCCGGCGTCAAGAAGATGAAAGCCGGGTTCGCGAGGCTTAAAAAGATCTGAACATGTAACTATTTGTTGTAATTTTGACATGTT